>CAVVOZ010000031.1:0-193977 GCA_963749975.1 uncultured Candidatus Rokubacteria bacterium
GAAGCCCGAGGCGGCGCTGGGCTGCGTGCCCCGAGCCCCGGTTGGGCCCGTCGCAGCTGGCCAGAGCCGCTCCGAGGATGAGAACGCACAGCACTAGTCCCCACGGCATCCTTCGCATCGGCTCCCTCTCCGTAGCCCGCATTCGAGCGCGGGTCATTCCTGGATCCCCTGCAAGACCTGGAGAACCGTGTCCATCGGGACCTCGTGGCACACCTCCGCCCGCCCCACGCTCTTCATCAGAACGAAGGGCACGCGGCCGTCCCGAGCCTTCTTGTCGTGGCGCAAGGCATCGACGATCTCGCGCGGGTCGACGCCGCTGAACCGGGTCGGGAGTCCGACCCCCTGGAGCAGCGCTTCCTGGCGCTCGGCCGCGCCAGCGTCCGTCCAGCCGAGCCGCACCGCGAGACGCCCGGCGGCGACCATCCCGATGGCCACGGCCTCGCCGTGCAGCCAGCGGCGGTAGCCGGACAGGGCCTCGAGCGCGTGGCCGACCGTGTGTCCGTAGTTCAGCACCATGCGGAGGCCGGTCTCCTCGCGCTCGTCCCGCTCCACGATCCGGGCCTTCGCGGCACAGCAGGTCGCCACCACGGCCTCGAGGAGGGCCGCATCCCGTCGCCGGAGCGCGTCCAGGCCCGTCTCGAGCGAGTGGAACAGGTCCGCGTCGAGGGCGGCGCCGGTCTTCACGACCTCGGCGAGCCCCGAGCGGTATTCCCGCTCCGGCAGCGTCCCCAGCGCCTCGGGGTCGATGAGGACCAGCCGGGGCTGGTGGAAGGCGCCGATGAGGTTCTTGCCTCGCGGATGGTTGACGGCCACCTTCCCGCCGATGGACGCGTCGACCTGCGCGAGAAGAGTCGTCGGCACCTGGACCACCGGCAGGCCGCGCATGAACGCCGCCCCGGCAAACCCCGCCAGGTCGCCCACGACGCCGCCCCCGACCGCGACGACCGGTGAGGAGCGGTCGAGGCCGTGAGCGACGAACCCGTCCCAGAGCCGCTCGGCCTCCCGGAGGCTCTTGCTCTCCTCGCCCTCCGTCACCACGAGGACCGCGGGCTCGAAGCCGGCGCTCCGGAGGCTCTCCGTCACGCGCGCGGCGTGCGGCGCGACGGCGGGCTGCGTGACGACCGCCGCCCGGCGGCCGAGGCGAAGCTTGGCGCACGCCGGCCCGGCCGCGTCGAGAAGACCCGGCCCGATCTGGACCGTGTAGCTCCGGGCCCCGAGGTGCACCATGACCTCCCGCACCGCCTCGCTAGTCTCTCTACTTGGTGAAGAAGTAGAACCGCTGCCGCTCGGACTTTGGGTACGTCTTGGACGCCTCGAGGAGCGTGCCGACGCGTGTCTCCGTCAGGCGGATCTCGAACAAGGTGTCCTGGATCTGGTTCTGCAGGAAGGCCACGGCGTCGAGGTTCCGCCGCCGGGCCAGCTCCGCCTCGGCCCGCGCGTTCGGGTCGGCCGCGAACTCGCCGGTCGCCGCGAAGGTGCCGACGACCGCCTGCGCATAGGCGCGCGTCTGCTCCCGGAGCCGGGCAATCGAGTCGTCGAGGCGCTTGGCCTCGAGGTCCATGATCCCGAGGTACACGCGCGGCATCGTCGTGGGCAGCCGCTCCACCGGGCACGGAGCGGGTGGGATCGGCGCCCCGCCACGCTCGACCCGCTGGACCCGGTCGCAGCCCACGGCAAACACGTACTGGCTGTCGTCGTCCCGGAAGAAGATCCAGGGCGGCTCCTCGGCGTAGAAGCTCGCCTTCACGGGCACGGTGTGGCCGTGAAGGTGGATCGTGTACTCCTGGGCGAGCGCGGGCGACACCGCGGCGGCAAGCAAGGCGAAACCGACCGCCGCCCCGACCGCGAGCCTCTGCACCGCCCGCATGTCCATCATCGCTCTCCCGCCTGATCGGCCGGCGCCGTGGGCCGGACGACGGGGGCGGAAACGGGCGCCGGCACCAGCGCCGCCGCCGAGACCGTCTTCGGGATGGTCGTCGGAGCCTGGCCGCTCGGTCCCGGAGGGTGCCAGCACGCCGGGCGCGGCCGGTAGCGCTGGCGGAGCCACGCCCGCCTGGCCGGGGTTCGACACGACCTTCGCCGTGAGGAACACCACCAGCTCCCGTCGCTCCGTCTCCGTCAGGTCGTTCTTGAACAGCCAGCCGAGCACCGGGATCTTCGAGAGCCAGGGAATCCCGCGCTCGTCGTTGTTGAAGCGCTCCTGGCGGAGGCCCGCGATCACGACCGTGCCGCCGTCAACGATCTCAGCCTGGGTGATGGTGTTGCGGGTGCTCACGACCGGAGCGGTGAGCCCCGCGCCGGTCACTGGCTGGAGGAAGACGTCGTCCTTCACGGCGATCGTCATGAGGATCCGGCCATCGCCGACCACGCGCGGCGTGACCTGGAGCCGGGTCGTCACGTCCGTGTAGGTGACCGACGCCTGCTGGGCGCCGCCCACCACCGTCACGCTGATGATCGGGAACTTCTGGCCGCTGGCCACGGTCGCGGGCTGATTGTCGACCGTCATCAGACTGGGCGAGGACAGGGTCCGGGCCCGCTTTTGCCCTTCCAGGGCCTGGAGCTGGATGTCGAGCGCAAAGTTCGACGCGAGCCAGCCGAGCCCCAGACCGAAGGGGGTCGCGCCGGCCAGCAAGCCGCCAATCGTGCCCAGCGACGGCGGGGAAGTTGGCGGCGGTCGTGGGCGTCGCGGCCCCCGCCGTCTCGCCGGAGACCGGTCCGCCCGGGGGGGCGCCCCGCACGTCGACGATGGGCCCGTTGGACGAGGTGCGCGGAGTCCACGCGCCGCCCCAGATGATACCGAGGGACCGCGCGTCCTGCCTGGCCATCTCCACCAGCCGGGCCTCGATGTGGATCGATGGCGCCGCACGGTCGACCTTGTCGACGAACTCCTTGATCTTTCCGAGGTTGTCGGGAACGTCGCGCACGATCAGGGAGTTGGTCCGCTGATCGACGGTCAGCGAGCCCCGCGGCGAGAGCATGCCGGCCGGCTTGCCCTCCTCCTTCTTGATCCCGCCCGTGATCGCGTCCTCGACCCCCTTCTCCTCCTGGGTGGAGACGACATCCGTGAAGAAGTCGATGGTCTGGACGCGCTTGATGCCGACGTGCCCGTACTTGAGCTTGACGACTTCCTCGACCAGCGGGGCCAGCAAGCCTTCCAGCTGTAGCCGCTTGACCTCGAATTCCTGGCGGGCCAGCGCGGCCGCCCGCTCCTGCTCGGCGAGCCGGAGGTCCCCCTCCTTGCGCCGCTGCGAGATCTCCACCTCACGCTGCTCGGCCCTGAAGGCCGCTTCGGCCTCCTTCGTGAGGTTCTCGAGCTTGTCGACCCGGATGATGTTGCCTTCCTGCACGTAGGCGAGCTTGGCCGCCCGCACGACCGAGTCCAGGGCCTGCTGCCAGGGAACGTTCTGGAGCTTGACCGTCACCTTGCCCTTGACGTCCTCGCTCGTCACGATGTTGAGCCCGCTGAACTCGGCAAGGATGCGGAGGATGTTGTTGATGTCCGCGTCCTTGAAGTCCAGCGAGATGAGGCGGGGTCGCTGCAGCCCGCCGGCCGCCTGGGCGACGATCGGCGCGCGAAGCTGGGCCAGCAGCACGGGGCTGCCCACCACCTCGCCGCCCCTCGCCGCCCCCGCGAGGGCAAACGTCCAGGCAAAGCCCAGGAGGACCAGGACTCCTCGTCTAGCCACGCCGCTCCCCCCCATCCTCGACCGTCGCGATCGGGCCGCGATAGCCACAGGCTTTCCTTACTGTCCGTCCGGCTTCGGCAGCCGGAGCTCGACGGTCCGCTCTCGCGTGCCGACCCCCGGGACTTCCTCCCGGACCACGAACCGGACGCGATCCCGCTCCAACGCCACGACCTTCCCGCCGAACTTCTCCTCGTTGAGGCGCAGGTAGTAGCCGAGACCATCGGGCGTTTCCACGAGCGCCCGGATTGCCTCGGAATCCTTCACGTCCCAGACGATGCCCACGAGCTTGAGGTTCGCGACCTCCTGAACCTTTCGCTCCTCCCCCGGATCGAGCTTCCGCACCAGGGGCTCGAACGGGTCCCGGGGGCCGGTGGGCGCCGGGGCGCCGGCCGCCGGGGCTGCGGGGGCTGCGGCGCCGGGGCCGCCGACGGCGCGGCACTCGGCGCGGGCGCCTTCGGCACCGGCAGCGGCGTCGGGAACTTCGGCTGGGACTGAGCCCACGCCGCGGCCGTCAGGAGGCTCGCGGCGACGACTGTCACCAGCCGGAGCCCACCCAACCCCGACCGGGACAAGCCTGGAAGGTGCATCATCCCCTCCATCGTGGCCCGCTAGCGCTTGGCTGGCTGCTGGGCCGCTGCCGGCCCGGGCGTCGCCGCCGCAGCAGGAATGGGAACCGCCTGGAAGACCACCGCGACGAGATCGGCGCGCATGGTCCCCGGCGCCAGATCGGTGCCGCGGCCGCCGGGAGGGGCGGCCGGAGCCCCCGCGCGCTGCCGGGCCTGGACCTTCACCTCGTTGAGCGTGACGAGGCGCGGCAGCTGCGCGAGCTGATCCGCGAACTTCAGCAGCTCGTGGTAGCCCCCGCCCACCCCGACTTCCATCGGGATCTCCACGTAGAGCTCCTGCTGGCGGTTTGGCCGGCGCCGCACCTGGCCGACGGTCAAACCGGACTTGCCGGCCAGCGTCTCCACACTCCGGAGCACCGCCGCCGATTCGTGCTCGGTCGGCAGCCGGCGAGACAGCTCGCGCAGCTGAACCTCGAGGGCTTCCCGCTCACGCTTGATGCGCCCGAGGTTGGCGACCATCTGCTGGGCGTTGCTGACTTCCCTCTGCAGGCCGTCCCGCTCCACCGCGAGCTTTGCGGTCTCGTCGCGCAGGCCCTTCACACCAGCGAAGCCGGCGATGCCAGACCAGGCGAAGTAGCCGACACCGAGGATGAGGAGGCAGATCAGGATGATCTGCTGCCGTTCCGCGCGGTCCATCGTCCTCTAACCCTCTCCGATCAGAGCTTGACCGTCGCCGTGACCTCGAAGGACACGACGCGCGTCTGATCGACCCGTTCAGCCTCGGTCACCACGAAGTCCACGTCCGCGAAGATGCCAACCTTGCGCAGGTTGTCCATGAAGTCGGCGATCTGGAAGTTGTTGAACGCCCCGCCCTTGATGACCACGGAGTACCCCGCGAGCTGCGAGACCTCTCTCGTGGCCGGCCTGGCCCCGCTGCGGCGGGCGCGCCGCCTGACCCTCGACCTCCGTGCGCTTGGCCTCGAGCCGCCCCAGCGTCTCGCTCATCGTGGCGGCGGTCTGCTCCTCGACACGGACCTTGATTTCCTGGGGCTTCATGTCGACCCCGTAGAGCCAGACGCCCTGCGGCACCGCCCGGAGCACACCGTTGAGCATCGCCAGCGGCACGCCCTGGCTCTTGGCGACCTTGCCGATCACCTCGATCCGCCGCTGGATCTCGACCTTCGCCTTCTCGGCCTGGTCGAGCTCGTTGAGCTGACCCTTCAGCTGCTCGTTCTGGGCCTTGAGGCTCGTGATCTGGGTCTGGTAGTCGCGCTTCGTGGACCACGCGCGATACCCGAGCAGGCTCATGGCCAGCAGCATCAGCACGAAGACGCCGCCCAGGATCTTGGTGAGGAGCCCGGCGCTGACCCCGGCGCGGGGGGAGGTTGGAGCCGCCGCGCGCCCGGTTCGGGCCGCGCGCGCTTCCCGTGGGAGCAGGTTGATTTTGATCGCCACGGTATCCCGTCCTTACTTCCGGTCGTCCGGATAGCGCATCGCCAGCCCGGTCGCGACGCTCGCGAGCGGCGCCAGCTTCTCGACCATGCCCGCATCGGTCCCGGTGCCCACGTCGACCCGCTTGAAGGGGTTCGCCCGGATCACTTCGATCCCCCACTGCCCGGCCAGGAACTCCTGGAGACCCGGGATCAGGGCGCAGCCGCCCGAGAGGAAGATCCGCTGGATACGCTCGTGCTCGGCAGTGGTGCCGAAGTAGTCGAGCGTTCGCTGGATCTCCTGGCCGATCTCCTGGGAGACCAGGTCCAGGACCGGCTCCACCTCGACCCAGCTCACCGACCCCTGCTCGCCCCGCACGATGGCCTCGGCCTCGGCCGGGGCCAGGTCGAACCGCTGGGCGATCGTCGAGGCGTACTGCCGGCCCCCGACGAAGATGTCGCGGGCGTACACGTTCACCCCGCCCTGCAGGATGTTCGTGTTCGTGGTCTCGTGCCCGATGTTCACGAGCGCCACGACCTCGTTGCCCTGGCCAGGCTCGTTGTGCTGGTACTGCGTCTCGAGCGCGAAGACGTCGACGTCCACCACCACGACGTTGAGCCCGCACGCCTCCACGACGTCCGCGTAGCTCTGGACCTTGCCCTTCTTCACCGCCACCAGCATGACTTCCAGCTGAGGTCCGTCCTGCCGCAGGATCTGGAAATCGATGTTGACGTCGTCGATGTCGAAGGGGATGTGCTGCTCGGCCTCCCAGCGGATGGACTCGCCGAGCTCGCTCTCCGACATCTTGGGGAGATTGACGCGCTTGGCGATGACGGAGCCTCCCGACACACCGATGACGGCCTCGGTCGCCTGGACCCCGCCCTGCACGAGGGCCTGCCGGATCGCCTGCTGCACCGCGTCCGGCTGCTTCACCTCGCCGCCCTGAATCGCGCCGGCGGGCACGTGGGCGATGCCGAATCCGCTCAGCTCGTAGGCCGACCCCTTCGGCTTGAGCTCGACCACCTTGACCGCGCTCGTGCCGATGTCCAGGCCGACTACTTCGGGTCGCTTCTTCTTCTTCCAGAACGTCATGGGTTATTCCTCACTGCCCGCGAGTCTCGCGCAGCACCCGCGAAACCCCAAAACTATTTTTTTTCGCTCTTCCATCGTTCTGTTTACAGGTCTTTGTAGTAATTACTGGTTGGTGAGTATGACTCTCGCGCAATTGTGAGTCAACATTTTAAAACGCCAACGATTACGCTGACTTAGAAGTGGCCTAGCCGCGTTTGCGGCCGGCCAGAAGCCCGCGGACGGTCGTGAGGAACTCCTGAATGTCGAACGGCTTGGAGATCACGAGATCGACGCCCAGCTCGCGCGCGCGGCGTGTCGCGCGCGCCCGATCGAACCCGGAGAGGATCACGACTGGCGTGGTCGCGTCGACTTGCTTCACTGCCTCGACGACCTCCCATCCGGGAACGTCCGGCATGCCGAGATCGGTGATGACGAGATCGTACGCGCCCTCGCGTTCACGCACCTTGGCGATGCCCTCGAGGCCCGAGCCCGCGAGCGTGACGGAGTAGGCGGCGCCGCGCAGCATGTCGCCGACGGCCGTGCGGACGGTCTCGTCATCGTCGACCAGCAGCACCTGCGGGCGATCCGTCTCGGCGACGGCGAGCGGAGGGGGCGCGCCCTCGCCAGCAGTCGGCAGGCGCAGCGTGACCGTCGTGCCACGCCCTTCCTCGCTGTCGATCGTGGAATCGCCTCCGTGGCGGGCCATGACTCCGTAGACCATCGAGAGCCCGAGGCCCAGGCCGGTCTCACCCTTGGTCGAGAAGAACGGCTCGAACGCCCGCCGGCGGACCGCCTCGGACATGCCGACGCCCGTGTCCGACACCGACACCGTGCCACGACCGGCGTCGAGCCCGGTGCGAATCGTGATCGTGCCGCCCCGCGGCATGGCGTCCACGGCGTTGTGGAGCAACTGCACGGTGGCTTCGAGGAGCTCCGACTCGGCCCCGATGAGCTGCGCGTGCGGCCCGAAGTGGGTGATCAGCTCGATTGGCGCGCCACGCGCCGTGGGCTCGTCCCGCCACTTCGCCCGCGTCTGCTCGACCGCACGCTGGACGATGTCGTTCAGGTCGACGGGGCCGAACGGCTCGGCCGGCCGGGAGCGGCTGAACTCCTGGATCCGCGAGAGGGCGTCGATCCCGGTGCGAGTGGCGGACTCGATCTCGTGCAGGCCCGAGGCGATCTCCCGGGACTTTTCCCGCGAGGCTCGCTTCACCAGGAGCTGGGTGCGGCCGAGAATGCCCGCCAGCACGTTGTTGAAGACGTGCCCTACCCCGCCGGCCATGTTGAGGAGGGCCTGCATCTTCTCGTCGACGGGGATCCGGCCGGCCCGCGCGGTCAGCTGGTCCTGCGTCGTCTCCAGCTCCTCGAGCCGCCGGCGCAGCCGCCGAAACTCCTCCTCGTCGATCCGAGTGGTGTCACGGACGACCTCGCGCACGACCTCGCGGTCGACGGGCACCTCTCGGATGATCTCCACCGGGACGTCCCGGACGATCTCCTTCACCACTTCGACCGGGACCTCCCGGACGACCTCGCGGTCGACCGGCACTTCCCGCACGACCTCCACGGGCACTTCGCGGATGACCTCGCGCTCGACCGGGACTTCTCGCACGACCTCCTTCAGAAACTCCACGGGAACCTGAACCGGGACCTCCCGGATGACCTCCACCTCGCGGATCACCTCGACCGGGACTTCCCGCACCACCTCGCGCACGACCTCGCGATCGACCGGCACCTCCCGCACGATCTCCACCGGCACTTCCCGGATGATCTCCCGGTCGACCGGCACTTCCCGCACGACCTCCTTCACGACCTCCGACCGGCACCTCCCGGACGACCTCCCGGTCGACCGGCACCTCCCGCACGACCTCCTTCAGGAACTCCACGGGAACCTGAACCGGGACCTCCCGGACGACCTCCACCTCGCGGATCACCTCGACCGGGACTTCCCGCACCACCTCGCGCACGACCTCGCGGTCGACGGGCACCTCCCGGACGATCTCCTTCACGACCTCCACCGGCACTTCCCGGACGACCTCCCGGTCGACCGGCACCTCCCGGATGACCTCCACCTCGCGGACGACCTCGACGGGCACCTCTCGCACGACTTCCTTCACGACCTCGACCGGAGAGGCCGCGGCGGCGGGCTGGGCGGCCCGCAGGGAGGAGGACACCACGCCCGCCGCGAGCTGGGAGGCGAGGAGCTCCGCCGGCGTCGCGGCGCTGTCACCCGATCGACCCACCAGCAGGAGGCCCACCAGATCATCGCCCGCGCGTAGCGGAAGAACCCCGGCGGTCCCGACACCCTTGCTCGGCCGCGTCAGCCAGAGGGGCTCGCCCCGCCCGAGAACCTGCCGGACCTTGTCGGCCGGCAGTCGGGACAGCGCCATGCTCTCCGGGGCGGCGACGATCCACGAGAGGGCACCCCCCGTGCCCGGCATGGCGAGCGCCGCCCATTCCATCCCCGTGGCGCGGGCAACTCCCGGGAGCATCGCCTTGGCCGCGTCACCCCGGGCGCCCCCGTGTGGCGGAGCGGCGTCCTCGAGTGCCGCGGTCAGGGGCTCGAGCAGGTGGATGCCGTCGTGGGAGACCACGGGTCCGGCCGCCGCAGCGCCTCCGGCCTCCCCCCCACCCGGCACGACCTCGGCCTTCTTGAGGAGATCCATGAGGAGGCGAGCGCCGCGAACGCTCATCACCTCGACGCCCGGGGGCTTGATCGACAGGAGACGCTCGTACTGGCGCTCGTCGCCGCTGACCTCGAGGACCAGGTTGGCCTCGGTCTTGAACACCTCCATGGCGTTCTTGACGACCTGAAGGTGGAGGCTCTTCGCGAGCTTGCCCCCCTCGGAGCGGTCACTCGCGTCGGCGACGATGGCGATCGTGACTCCCGGGACGGCCCGGAGCGCCTCGATCGCCTGGACGAGGTGGATCCCCGTCCCGACCAGCCCTACCTTGTACGTGCTGCTCGAGGGCGGTGGCATGGCGCCATTATACGCAGGGGAGCGTAGACTCCGAGATGTTGTGAAACATTCGGCATCTGCCGCGCCAGAGGCCTCGAAGGCCTACCGACAGGAGGTGCCGCCCCCCGTGTCGGCGGCGTAGTCCACGCAAACGAGGAACGACTTCCGGACGAGGACCACCGTGTTGCCCGACCCCTACCGGGAAGCCCGGCGGCGGGGCGGCGTTGCCGTACGTGGGGTTGTAGCCGTAGCTCGAGGCAGTGGACTGGGTCTGGATCTCGAAGGCCACGACGCCCCCGTCCATGATGATGGGGTTGAACTCCACGTGGCCGCCCGAGTAGACGAGCCCGTGGATCTCCGTCCCGGAGGCGCTCCCCATGTCCGCGCAAACCCCCTGTGGGTTGAGGGGATTGGCGGTCGGCTGCGGCGCGAGGTTCACGGCGTCAACCGGATCGAACAAGAGGTAAGCCAACGGATACCCGTATAGTGGCGGCTGTCGTCCAGATTCTCGAGCCGTTCTTGTGCCAGATGTCCCGGCTGCCCGCCACACCCCGACGAGCCGTTCCCTTCCACCACGACCACTCCATGGAGGTCCTGGCTCTGTATGGTGAAATCACAGCAACCGCTGCCCGTCCAGGATGGCCGCGTCCCGCGCATGACATAGACCACGACGCCAGTTCCGGCCGGGGTGTAGTCCACGTTCCAGGTCAGACTGGATCCCCGGATCACCATTCCCGTGTTCGTGCCACAGCCACTGAGATTCGACGCATAGAGAGTTGGAGTGGTGGTCCGGCGCGAGTCAGCGTCCTTCACGCAAGCCTTCCGCACGAGGAGCCGCCGCAAATGGCGTTGGAGAACACCGCGGGATCGCACGGCGTGCTGAGGGCGCAATCGAAGTATCCCTGGTATGCTTGCCCGCCCCCGTCACAGTTCATCTTGCTCCGGTCGCCCGCGACGACCAGCCGCTTGCCGCCCGGATAGGGGTAGCCGTAGTTCTGACCAGGGGGCAGTTGCCGACCGTTTCACCGTGCAGGGTCACGTCGATTGCAGAGCAGCCCAGCTGGGGCCGGGGCAGCTCGTCGTACGCAGCGGGGCCGCCAGGGTACTCGTTCGGGTCCGCCGGCACGATCGTGGGGTTTCCGTTCCGGTTCGCCGGCTCGTTGCAGTAGCCGGGCGGATTGTCCTGGCTCGAGTTCGAGCAGACGTGCTTCCAGGGGTTGTCGATCCCGAGAACCGCTCGCACCCGGGCCCGTCCCAGCCCGTTCGCCGCCGTCCCCCAGGCCGTAAGGACCGCCGTCTCGTTCGTGTCGCGGCCCGCCGACCCCCCGCCGCAGCTCGGGTCCTGGATCGACACGGGCACCAGAGGGCTGCAGTCGTTGTCGATGACCGCCGAGTAGTCTCCCGGCCCCCAAGCCGACCCCGTTGAAGAGCAGCTTGGCGAGGCCGGCACCACACCCGTAGGAGGACGAGTTGCCGGGGTCGGTCCACTTCGTGAACCCGCATCCTTCGTCGGCCGCGGTGCGCACCTCGTCCCGCCCCCGTTCGAGCCCGGCCTCGGCCAGGGCTTCGGCCTGCGCCTGAAACTTGTAGTTGACTCCGGTCGTCATCTCGATCCTCGACAGGAGGGCGAACGAGAAGCTCAGGATGCCGAGGATGAGCATCGCGATGACGGCAATGATGAGGACCGATCCGCGCTGGCTGTGCAGGGTTGGTCTCATGGTTCGCTTTCGTGCTGCTTCCTCGGCTACGAGCGGTTTCGGAGTGTGACTTCGGTGATAAGCGTGCGGCTCACCGTCTGGCCCGCGATCTGCTGCTGCGCCTGGACCGAGATGCGGACCCGCCCGATGTTGTCCGCTTGGGACTGGCTCGACAGCGGCAGCGCGAAGGCGATGTTGCATGGGTTGGGCTGGCCGGCGCAGGGGCCGAAGTTCGCCCGAGGGTAGTAGGTAAACGTCAGGCCATTGATGTCCACCGCCACCATCGCCACAGGTCCCGTCCCGTCGTCCCGTGTGATGCACTGGGGCACCCCCGGCGGGCAGTTCAGAGTCGAGAGCGCGTAGAGCACGTCCTCCTCGCCGCGGTCGGCCGCCGATGCCGGTGAGGTGATGGCATTGCCCAGCCCGGCGATCCGCCCGTTGTGGTTGCGGTCCGAGCGGATGCGCAGGGTGGTCGCCGTCGCCTGCCCGAAGGGGATCGCATAGAGCCCGGTGCACCCGGGACCGCCGAGCGCCGTTGCCGGTCTGCCAGGTCGGAGTGCCCGTCCCGGCGAGCCTGGCGGTGCAGTTCGCCACCTTGACCCCATCACAGTCCGACGGTCGAGGACGTCGCATAGTCGAACGCGCAGACGGTGGCGTCCCGGCCTCCCGATCGGATCTCGCGGACCATGAAGTCCATGGCGGCGCGCACGTTCTGCTGCACCTCGGCCGACTCCGACCCGATGAAGTAGGCTTCCTGCGCCTTGCCCCAGGTGCCAACGACACCGACCATCACCAGGGCGAAGAGCGCGAGGGTGACGACCAGCTCGGTCAGGCTGAGTCCACGCCCGTCGCGCAGCAAGGACGTCGCCTTGCGGGACATGTCCGGCCCCTTCAATTCGCCCGGATGGTCACGACCGTGGTCCTGTAGATCGGGTTCGGAACCGACCCGCTGAACTCCACGACCGCAGTGATCGTCGTCGTGGTGCTCGTCGGCGTGCCCGGCTGGACGGCCACGCAGCGACCGAACCCGGCGAACGCCGTCACCGGGCGCAAAGTGCCGCTGCAGTTGGTGGGCAGGGTCCCCGACGACCCGTCGAAGCTCAGGCTCGGGATGCTTCCATAGTCCGCCGCCTTGGCGCGCTCGATCGCCTCCTGAGCCAGCAGGGTCGCCGTGGTCTGGAATCCACTTGCGACCACGCCGTACAAGGCATAGGGGATCGACGCCGCAAGGGCGAGAAGGGCGACGGCCATGAGGACCATCGCCACCATCAGCTCGACCATGGTGACGCCGCGCTGATCCGGTTCGTTGCATCGGGGCCTCCGTTCTCAACAGCCCGCCACCCGGACGCCTCCGTAGAGCGTCACGGTGATGGTATTCAGGCAGGACGCGGGAGAGGTGTCGACGGTGAAGGTCGTGGCGGACACGCCGCCCGGAAGGATCCGATTCCCGATCGGGATCGAAGGCAAGGGTCGGCGCTGTCGACACGACCGTTCCGCTCTCGGACAAGTTCTGCCAGTCGTAGCCGGAGACGACCGCCCCGGTGCACGCCGGGGTCGTAGTCCGCCTGGCGAATCCGATACTGGCCCAGCCCGAACTCGATGCAGTGGTTCGAGCCCTGGGTGATGGCGAGCTGTCGAGCCATTCGGATCGCGCCCGCAACGTCTCTCGGCAGCGCCCTTCACCATCAGCACCTCGCGCACGTTGGAGAGCCAGGGGTATACCGCGAAGCCAAGGATCGCAATGATAGCCAGAACGACCATCAGCTCCACGGCGGTCAGCCCGCGTTGAGCTCCGCTGCCGAGGCCACGCCCTCCTATCGAACACCGTCAAGCCGACCTCTCGATTGCCACACGCGACATGGTCGTGCTCATCGTCTCTCCCCGTTGGCTCGAAGTGCTCGGCGTCAGCCGGCCGCGACCTCGTCGCTCTTGCGCGGGTAGGCGGTCACCCGGTTCCGACCGGCTCGCTTCGACTCGTACAGCGCCTCGTCGGCCGCCCACACGATCTCGTCCGGGTTCCGGCCGTCCTGGGGAAACGCCGCCAGCCCGATGCTCACCGTGATCGGATTCAGGCTGTCGGGCGCCATCACGCTCGACTCCACCCGCCGGCGGAACCGCTCGGCGAACACCAGCCCGTCGGGCTTGCCCGTCTCGGGCAGGATGAACGCGAACTCCTCGCCGCCAACCCGGCAGGGCACGTCGCCCTCGCGCGAAGCCGAGCGCATGAGCGCGCCGAGGGCGCGCAGCACCGCGTCTCCCTTCGGGTGGCCGAACTCGTCGTTGAACTTCTTGAACCCGTCGATGTCGATCATCAGCAGGCTGAACGCGTGCCCGAACCGGCTGGACCGGCTGATCTCTTCCCGGACCCGCAAGTCGAAGCTCCGCCGGTTGCCGACCTCCGTGAGCTCGTCCGTGTGCGACATCTCCCGGAGGCGGAAGTTGGCCAGCCGGAGCTCCTCCACGATCCCGTCGGCCTTCGCCCCGCTCGCCCTCAGCCGATCCAGCTCGTCGTCCAGGTTCCGCTGCATGTGACCCAGGACGTCGCTGTAGATCATGTAGAAGCCTGCCAGCTCGAGGAACGCCAGGAACGCGAGGAGCAAGAAGAAGACGGGCGCACCCTTCGGGTAGAGGGGAGCCGTCACCGTGCTGGGAAGCAGGACCGGCAATCCCAGGTAGACCAGGAACAGCAGCGGAAGCAGCCCCGCCATGAGGAAGGCGAGCAGGAACTTCTTCCGGACACCTCGCCCCGGCAGGAAGGAGCCGCGTCGGGCGGTCTTGATCGGCTCAGCCAAGGTACCACTCCATGATGGGGCGGCCCCAAACGGCCGCCACGATCCCTCCGACGGCCAAGAAGGGCCCGAAGGGCAGGTACTCGCCAAACCGCCGGCGACCCGAGACGAGCAGGGCCGCGGCCACCACGCCCCCGAGCATGATCCCCACGAACGCCGCGACCATCCCGCCGCCCGCGCCGAGCGCGGCCCCGATGAGCCCCGCCAGCTTGATGTCCCCTCCGCCCAGGCCCGTGCGCCCGAGCGCGGCGTGGCTCACCCAGGCCACGAGAAAGAAGAGGCCCCCCGTGACGATGCAGCCGGCCACCGGGAGGTCGACCTGGTTCAGGACGCGAAAGGTGAGCGGCCAGCCCGGCGCCGTCAACGCCGCGAGGTTCACGACCGCGAGCTGCCGTCCGATCAGCGCGCCCCACGTCGCCGCCCAGTAGACGTCGAGCCGCCGTCGCTCGGCGGGATCCACCTCGTCCTCCCCCTCGACGACGGGCGGGGGCGGCGCCCCGCGGGACGCCGCGCCCCGGGCGCGCGCCATCGAGATCGCGGCGAAGATCGCCGCGCCAATCACCGCCCCGACACTTCCCCGGCCGAGCCCCTCGGGGGCGAGGATGCAGGCGGCGACCACGCCGGGCAGCGTGATCCGGTCCGGGATCCGCCGCGTCTCGAGGTCGGTGAACGCGGTCGCCACCATCGCCAGGCAGAGGAGGAATGCGCGCACCGCGTCCCAGGTCGGCCCGAGCTGCCACAGGACCAGGACCCCGAGCACGACGGCGAGCGCCTCGACCAGGGGGTACCGCCAGGAGATGGCCACGCCGCACGCCCGGCAACGCCCGCCCAGGACGAGGTAGGACACGAGGGGGATGTTGTCCACCGGTCGGATGGGATTCTGGCAGTTCGGGCAGTGCGATGCGGGCAGGACGATGCTCTCCCCGCGCGGCAGCCGGGAGATGCAGACGTTGAGGAAGCTGCCGAGGAGCGCGGCCAGGATCACCCCGGCGGGCCAGGCCACGACGGGCGGGAGCGCGGTGGTCATGCCCCGCCCTCGGCATGGGCTGCGGCGTACCGCTGGACGGCGCGCGCCAGCACCTGGGGCCACCGGCTCCGCTCGCGGAGCGCCGCGAAGCCCTCCGGAGCGAGCAGCCGCTCGACGTCGCCGCGCGTCACCGTCACCTCGCCATCCGATCCCGCCAGAACCAGGCCGTCGAGCGCCTGGAAGCGCTCGAACACGCGGATGGCAGTCGCCACGGCCAGCGTGCCCTGCTCGGCCGGCAGGGGGCCCGGCGCGGTCACCCGGAGGGTCGAGCCCGCGAGGCTGACGGCGTCGACCCAGGCCTTCACGCAGGCACCTGCTCGGGGACTCGATCCCGCATCATCCGCAGCGTCCGGTCCAGCACCTTCACCAGCCGCGGATCGAAGGTGCGGCCCGCTTCGTCGCGCACGAACGTCCGCACCTGATCCAGCGGGATCGCCTTCTTGTAGGCGCGGCGCGACGTCATCGCGTCGAAGACGTCGGCGAGGCACGCGAGGCGGCTCACCGGGTGCTGCCGCCAGCCCTCCCGGACGAACGGGTAGCCCTTGCCGTCGTAGCGCATGTGATGCTCGAAGGCCACGATCAACGGGAGCCGGTTCGACCCCGGGAGCCGCGCGAGGAGGTCGGCCCCGAGCACGGGATGGCGGCACATGATCCGCCACTCCTCCGCATCGAGCAGGCCGGGCTTCCGCAGCACCTCGAGCGGGATCGCGATCTTCCCCAGGTCGTGGAGCATCCCGGCCATCCCGAACTCCCGCAGGAGCTCGTGTGGAAGACCAAGCGCGAGACCGATGCCCATGGAGATCACCGCGACGTTGACGGAATGATACAGCGTGTACTCATCGTACGACTTGATGCTGGCCAGTCTCAACACGAGCCCAGGAGCCTGCAGCATCTGTTCCAACATCGTGGAGGTGTACACGCGGAGCGTTCCGACGTGCTCGAGGCTGAGGGCCCGGCGGTCTCGGATCGTCGATTCGACGTCGCGCAGCACCTCGATCGACCCGTAATAGGCCCGCCGGGCGACGCCCTCGCCGCTCTGCCGGTCAGGTTGGCTCGGCGGAGCCAGCTGGAGATGGGTGAGCCGACGGCGGGCGGTCCACTCGCCGATCGACGCGCCCACCCCCTCGGTCAGCGCCTCGAGGAGGGCGTCGATCTCTCGATCCTCGAGACCCGCCGTGAACGCGATGGCGCCGAGACCGCGCTCGCGCTGGCAGGTCTCCAGGAAGCGCCGGTACAGGAGACTCTCGCGCGGCAGGATGCGGTCGTTGGCCACGAGGAGATCGCCCATGAAGCGATAGGTCAGCCGTCCCTGCCCGGCCAGATAGGCGGTCAGCGCCTCGAAGAGCGTCTGCTTGGCCCGGTGCGTCTGAGGATGGGTCGGCAGGTAGAGTCCGGCGGCACGCAACATGCCGTGAAGATAGGTGAAGATGAGCTGGGGATCGGGTCGCAGGGCGTCACTCATCGGGAGTATCCTGGTCTTCCGTCCGCGCCGCCAGCGCGGCCGCGGCGATCTCACGAAGCCGGCGCTCGGTCCGCTTCCAGGGCCAGACGCGGCGCCGAGCCAGACCCGCCAGCGCCTCGCAGGAGCCGGCGGTCCCGATCGCCGCCAGCGCCTCGACGGCCTCTCGGCGCAGGGGGACGTCGGCCACACCCGCCGCCCCGGCTGCGACGTCGCGCAGGACCGGTACGGCCTCGTCCCGCCGGAGCGCTCCGAGGGCGCGGACGGCTTCCAGCCGAACCTCCGGGTCGACGTCCCCCGACAACGGAAGGATCGGCGGCGCGGCGCGGGTCGGGGCGATCAGGGCCAGCGCCCGCACCGCCTCGATGCGCACCCGGACGTGGGGATGGCCGAGAAGCGTCACCACCGGACCGAATGCGGCCTCGTCTCCGATCTTGCCCAGGACGTGGACGAGATTGCGCACCAGGAACCACCGCGGATCCTCGAGCCACTCCACGAGCGTCGGCACGATGGACGGCCCCACCTTGGCGAGGACCTGGCACATCCTCGCCCGAACCTGGCGGTCGCGCTCCTCGGCCAGGAGCGAGGTGAACTCCTGGATCGCCTCGCGGGCGACCAGGCCGAGGTACTGGGCGACCAGGGCCAGTTGCCGCTCGTTGCCGCCGTGCTGACGCAGCAGTCCACCCAGAAGGGCGACGTGCGTGCGCCCCCCCAGGCGCTGCTGGAGGACGGTGAGGTGCTGGACGCGCTCGGGGCTGCGGGCTCCGCCTGCCTGGACGGACTCCTCGAGGGTCGACAGCACCTGCGTGGCCAGCTCGATCCGCCCCCGGGCGAGGGCTTCGCCCAGAATCTCCTCGAGGGCATCCGCGGCGGAGGTCCCGTGCTCCTCGCCGTCGACGTGCAGCAGCAGGGCGAGCAGGATCTGGGCGCTGCGCTCGAGCAGGACGTCCGGCTGGCACGATGCCAGGATCTCCTCGCGGAGCTCCACGACGAGGGGATCGTCGGCTTCGAGCACGACGCCCTCGTCCCCCAGGAGGCTCGGCGAGTCGTCCGCCTGGACCGCGGACGTGATCGCCTCGACCAGGCGGCGGCGCTGCACTTCCTCCCATGGAAACTCGAGGAGCTCCGAGCTCAGCGCCAGGAGGGACTCCTGCGGCACGAGGCGCGCCGCCACGTGACGGATCTCGTCCTCGGTCATCTGGCTGAGGAGGTTGAGGGCGAGGACATCGCGCCCGGCCAGCGGGATGAGGTGGTCGGCGAAGAAGGGCCGGAGGAGCTCTTCGGGGAGGCCCAGCAGCGCCTCGACCAGCGTCCGGGTCCTCACCTCTCGATCCGGCGCCTGCTCGACCAGACCGTGGATCATCCGCGTCGCCGCGTAGAGGCGGTCGGGGCCCACGGTGGCCGTGTCCCGGAGCCAGGCGATCAGCGCGGTCCGGTCATAGGTGAGGTCCGCGAACCGGGCCTCGACGAGCCCCACGACCGTCTCGACGAACAGGTCCACGGCGTCCCGGCCGGTCTGGAGGGCCTGCCGGGTGACCTCGCTCGTGTCGGCCTCGGCCTCCTCGCCATCGCCGGGAGCGCCGATGCGCACCCGCAAGACTCCGCGGGTGGACAGGAAGCCGCTGGCTCCCCCGAGCTGCCGGAGCTCCCCGCCCGGCATGTTCAGGAGCTCGAGGAAGGCCTGGAGCTCCCACTCCTCGACGGCGCTATCGATCTCGAGCTCGCGGATCCCGCGGCTCTCCAGGTCGAACCGGAAGGCCTCCAGCGCGGGCTCGACGGTGCGGATGTCCGGCCCTGCCCAGACGAAGCGGTCCGGCTCCACGCGAAGGGGGAAGGAGAGCCCCTGCTGGAAGAAGTCCGCCAGCGAGCGGTGGAGCCGCCGGACCCAGGTCGAGGCGATCTCGCTTCCGGCCGGGTACAGGCTGAGCGACTTCCGGGCCGCCATCAGGGCGCGCAGGAACAGCTCCAGCACGCGCTCGCCGCCGGCGCTCGCGGCCCCCGCCTGGACGGCGTCGACCGCGCCGCGCGCGGTCATCGGATCCCCTCCACGCGGGGCGCCCAGGCCAGGACCCCCGCATCCGCGGCGGCGGGCCGGGCGCCATGGCCGGTGGCCGCCACCCGATCGTCGGAGACGTCCTCGCGGGACAGCCGGGCGAGGCGCGCCAGGAGCGGCCGGTTCGCGTCGGTCTCGCGGACGAAGACGACGGCCTCGCGCTCGGTGAAGACCAGCCGCCAGCCGCCCTGGGCCAGGAGCGTCTCGCTGAGCGGCGACGAGCGCAGCGCCAGGATGGTCTGTACCTGCCACTTGTCCAGCACGACCTGCCAGCGCGGGCTGACGTTGACGACGTCCAGGAACTCCTTGAGCACGTCGGGCCCGTACACGTGCGTGCGGCCGTCCATGAACATCCGGTACTCGGGATACAGTCGCCAGAGCTCGTATCCGCCCCACGCGTAGACGCTGAAGAGCTGATGAGGCAGGCGGTTCTCCCTGATGAAGGTCATGGTCCGCTCCGGGTACCGGCTCTCCTCGAGGTCGAGGCGAAGCGGGTTCGTGGGCACCCGGGCGATGCCGGCCCAGTGCGCCGACACCGCGGTCAGCAGGAGCACGGCGCCGGCCACCACCGGCATGTCGGGCGCCGTCAGCGCGGGCGCGAGCGAGGGCAGGCGTCCCCGCACGGCGTCACGGATCCGGGCCCAGTCGACCCGACGCCATTCGGCCATGGCCGCCCCGAGCGCCGCCGCGAGCGGTGGCGCCGCCACGATGGCGAACAGGGGCACGTGCCGCACCGACGTGAGCCCGAGGTTCGCGAAGACGAGGACCAGCCCGACGTCGGCGGCGCTGAGCCGACCCCGACCCCACGCGAACGCCGGGAACAGGAGGAGCAGCATGAGCTCGAGCGGCCGGAAGCCCGCGTGGTGGAAGTTCGGGGGGAACCACTCGATCGTCGAGGTCATGAAGGGCACGCTGCGGACGACCTCGAGCGGGAACAGGATCGCCCGCACGCCGAACGGGTTCAGCAGGCTGGCGGCGGCCGCCGCCACCCCCAAGCACGCCGTGAGCCCGACCACGCGCCACCCGGCGGGGCGGCGCTCGGGGTCGACGAGCAGCGGGAGCGCGGTGCCCAGCCCGGCGATCCCGATCACCAGGAACGCCATCACGAAGCCGGCGTGGAGGTTGACCCAGGGGACCACCAGCGCGGGCACGAGGACCAGCGTGGCGGGGCGGCGCTCCCAGCCCGGGCGCAGGAGCCAGATCAGGATCGCCACGAACAGGTACGTGAAGGTCTGGGGCCGCGCGTGCCAGAACTCGGCGCCGGTCCACGCCGCCAGAAGCGTCACCGCCGACGCCAGGAGCGGGTGCACGCCGCGGGCGCGCATCGTCCTCAGGACCACCCAGAACGTGGCCACCACGGTCGCGGTCTTGAGGCCGATCAGCGCGAGCCGCCCCCAGCGCTCCCAGAGGAGCGTGAACAGCACCTGCGTGGCCCACATGTGGTTGATCCACGGCCGGCCCTCGGCCGTGTAGGAGAAGGGATCCGTCGCCGGCACCGAGCGCGTCTCGAGGATGCGCTGACCGGAGGCCAGATACCACCAGAAGTCGAAGACCGTCAGCGAGGACAGGGCGATCGTCGCCACGGCCAGGAGAGTGACGACGAGGAGCGCGCCGCGGGCGGCCCGCCCGGCGCTCATCCGGTCCGCCCCGGAGGGTCGAGCACGGTCGCGACCCGGTCCTCGTAGCGCACCACCCAGCCCGCGGCGCGGAGCGCCGACACCAAGGGAGACCCGCTCCGCACGACCGCCGCGTTGACGTCGAGCCGCGCCAGGACGTCCTGCCACCCCGGCTCCAGCTCGGACACCATCAGGTGCTCCCGGAAGCGTGCCGGGCCGTAGACGGCCATCCGGCCGTCGATCGACACCCGAAGGTCCGGATAGAGGTGCCAGATCAGGTAGCCCCCCCAGACATACTCGTTCCAGAGCGTACCCCGGCGACCCTCTCGGCGAAGAAAGTCCACTGCGCCGGCCGGAAGGGTGTCGGCGACGCCGAAGGCCGGGCGGAACACGCTCCACACCTGTGCGGGCTGGCGCGAGCCCGCCACCAGGCTGCACGCGGAGAGGACGAGGCCGAGCGCCCCCGCCGCGACCGCGCGCCGGCCGAGACCCGGCAGGCGCGCCCAGTGGGCCCCGGCGCACGAGGCGAGCGCCCGGCCCAGGATCGGCGTCGCGACGATCACCAGGAGCGGCGTGTTGCGAGTCGCCTGGAAGGCGAGGTGCACGAGCGGCACCAGCACGACGAGATCGCGCCACGGTATCGGCCGCGCGGTCCCCAGGGCGAGGACCAGCATCAGGCCCAGCATCAGCTCGAGGACGAGCACCTGCGGGTGCCCGAACGGCGGCGAAGCCCACTCGATGATCCACGCCTGGGACAGCCGTTCCCCCATCACCTGGAAGGGGAACAGGACGGCGTGGTAGTGGAAGGGGTTCACCAGCGAGGCCGCGACGCTCGCCGCGGACCAGGACGCGAGCACCCGCGCGCGGCCGAGGCCGCCGGCCCGCCCGGTGTCGTCGCCCAGCGTCCACCCGACGAGCTCGCCGGCCGCGCACAGGGCCACGAGCGCGGGCCCGGCCAGGAACCCTGCGTGCAGGTTCGCCCACACGGCCGTCAGGATCGGGAGCCACCACAGGCGGTTCCGCCGCCCGGCCTGGTAGTCGGCGAGGACCCGCACGAAGAGGGCCAGGATGAGGTAGGTGACCAGCTGCGGGCGCGGCGACCAGAAGCCGTGGGTCGCCAGGGTGCCGAGGCTCAAGAGGCCGAGAGACCATCCCCGCCCCACGCCCTCCCGCCGGAGGAGACCGTAGAGCACCCCGAAGGTCGCCGACGCGGCGAGCCCCTGGAGGAGAATGACTCCCGTCGTGCCGGCGAGGGCGTAGAGGCCGTACACGAGGAGCTCGAAGCCCCAGGCATGGTTGAGCCACTCCGCGCCCTGCGCCGTCGCCGAGAACGGGTCGGCGGTGAGGAAGCTCCGGGTCTCGACCATGTAGCGCCCGGCCCGGAGCAGCCACCAGAAGTCGGCGTCGTCGATCGGCCGCAGCGCGGTCAGTCCCACCGCCGCCAGGAACGCGGCCGGAATCGCGCGCCCGGACCCGATCATGCCGGGCCTCCGGCCGGGAGCTGGTAGATCCGGATCGGCGGGCCCGGGTGCTGGCGCTCGCGGATCCGCGTGAGCGGCGAATAGATGTCGCCGACGAGCAGCCCGGCGTCCTCGATGCCGGGTGAGGCGCTGAAGACGAGCCGCGCCCGCGCTTCGAGCTCCCCGTAGAAGCGGCACGGGGCCGGATGACGATCGCAGGCCTGGCGGTAACGCTGGTACACGAAGCCCGACAGGACCACGTACTGGACGCCGTCTCCCAGCAGCCGGTCGAGGTCGTACGTGTCGAGACGCACCAGCCAGTAGCCGTCCTCCCGCCCGGTGGATCCCGGCCGCAGGGTCTCCGGACGAGCCTGCTGCAGATGCGCCAGGCTCCCGGGCGCCTCGCTGAGCTGCCGGCGGGCGACGGGCAGCATCAGGCTATAGGGCTCCAGCGCGATCCGCGCCCCCGGCGGCACCTGGCGCTCGATCCAGCCGGAGCCGAGCTCGCGAGTGTCCGGCTGCGCGAGCAGCCGGTGATAGGCGGCCACCCGCGCGAGCGCCGGCGCGAGGAGCACCACTGCGGCGCCCGTCAGCGCGATGGCGGGCCATGGCCCCGGGACGAGCCGCGCGCGCGCCGACAGCCAGGCCACGCCCCGGACCAGCGCGACCGCGGCCAGGAGCGTGAGGCACGGCAGGAGCGGGATCGCGTAGCGCTCGAAGCGGGAGCTCCAGCTCACGATCACGAGAAGATACGGCACGGCAAACGCGAGGAGGACCGCCTCGCGCGCGCCACGCCGGGCCAGCGCCCACCCGAGGCCCGCCAGCGCCAGGAGGTACAGGGGCCAGCCCATGGCCCCCGGCAGCGAGTAGGCGAGGTGGAAGAGATAGCCGGGAGCGTCCGCCTCGTTCCCGAACTGCACCGTGTGGACCTCGCGGAGCTCGTCGAGCACACCTCGCGCGAACGCGACCGGCGTCAGCAGCGCGAATGGCGTCCCCAGAACGAAGCCTCCGACCGCGAGACCGGCGGCCGCGACGGTGTCCCGTCCCACGACGCGGCGCCAGGCCGGCCGGGCCGGCCGCCGCGCGGCATGGGCCGCCAGGAGCCCGAGGAAGGCCAGCCCGCCCGGATACTTCATCGACGTGGCCAGGCCTGCCACCAGGCCGGCGGCGCCGGCATCGGCGAGGCGCCCGTCCCGCCAGTAGCGAAGGGCGAGGAAGGTCGCGAGCGTGATCAGGGAGGTGAGCGGCACGTCCGTCGTGACCCAGTGAGAATCGCGGACGTGAAGGAGATCGACGGCGAGGAGTCCCGCCGCCAGGATCCCGACCGCGCGGCCATAGGCGATCCGGCCGGTGAAATAGAGGATGGCGAGCGTGGCGGTGCCGAACAGCGCCGTGACGAGGCGCCCGACGAGGTAGAAGAGCGCGGGATCCCGGCCGAACGCCCCGGCCACGCCGCCGGGGAACGCGCCGAACGCGAGCCCGTACACGCCGGCCATCACGTACATGTACAGGCTGGGCCAGTTGAAGAATCTCGGGTTCAGGTCTCCCTGGTGGAAGCGCACCGCCCGCTCCACGATCCGCGGCTCGTCGGGATGGTAGAGGTCCGGAAGGCCGTACGCCGCGCTCCACACCCGGAGCGCCAGACCGAGGACCAGAACGAGGAGAAGCCCGAGGCGGAGGGCTCTCTCAGACCGTCCCGTAGACGATGAGCCAGGGAAAGGCCCCGGTGCGGATGCGGACGGCGAGCTCGCGCCCGCAGAACGCGGCGAACTCTCGCGCCCCCCAGTGCTGGAGATGGTCTGTGGGATCGCCGAGCCGGGTGACATTCTTGCCTCGCAGGAGGTTGCCGAGCCGGAAGAACGGCTCATGCGGCACACTGAGGAGGCATCCGGCCCGGGCGACCCGGCGAAGCTCCCGGAGTGCGCGGGCCGGCTCGGGCAGATGCTCCAGGACCTCGAGACACACCACGAGGTCGAAGCTCTGGTCCCCGAAGGGCAGCGCGCATGCGTCCCCTCTCACGAGCGTGGCGTCGGGGCAGCGCGTGCGCGCTTCCTCCAGCGCCGCCTCATCGAGCTCGAGTCCGTCGAGCTGCGCCCCCGGCAGGCGAGCCGCCAGGGTTGCCAACACGATGCCCTCGCCGCAGCCGACTTCCAGTATGCGGCGAGGGCGCTCTACAGCGGCCAATTCCGACACCCGGTGGAGGAAACGCCCCACCAGGTGCCGGACGACCGGATTCTTGGACCGATACTTCCCTTCGTTATCGCTCCGCTGGGCTTCGGCGATCAATCCAGTCGGTGCCGGATCGAGACGTCGTCGGTCCGCGTCTGGTAGCTGAGCACCAGCTCGCTGAGGAGACCGACGGCGAAGAACTGCACGCCGACGAGCATGCTGAGCACGCCGAAGGCGAGGAGGGGGCGGTGCCCGATCGGCTGCGCGCCCGACAGCCAGATCCCGGTGAGGTACGCGTTCACCGCGAACCCCACGGTCCACGCGATCAGGCCGAGCCCTCCGAAGAGGTGAAGCGGCCGCCGCGTGTACCGGGTCAGGAACAGGACCGTCAGGAGGTCCAGGAAGCCTCGCCAGAGCCGGGCCGAGCCGAACTTGGTCCGGCCGTATCGTCGCGCGCGGTGATGCACGGGAATCTCGGTCACTTGGAAGCCGCGCCATGCCGCGAGCGCCGGGATGAAGCGGTGAAGCTCCCCGTACAGGCGGATCTCCCGGACCACCTCCCGGCGGTAGATCTTGAAGCCCGAGTTGAAGTCGTGGAGCCGGACGCCGGTCAGGAAGCCCGTGACCCAGTTGAAGAGCCGGGACGGCCAGGTCTTTGACCGCGGGTCCTGGCGGTCCTGCTTCCATCCCGACACGAGGTCGAACCCGTCCTCGAGACGGGCGAGGAGCTTCGGGATCTCGGCGGGGTCGTCCTGGAGGTCGGCGTCGAGGGTGACGACCACGTCTCCCTGGGCTTCGCCGAAGCCCACGGCCAGAGCGGCGGCCTTGCCGAAGTTTCGCCGGAGCTGCATGCCACGGACGCGGGGATCTTCGAGTCGGAGCTTCTCGATGCGCTGGAAGGAGCCGTCGCGGCTCCCGTCGTCCACGAAGATGATCTCGTACGAACGACCGAGGCGCTGGAGCGCTTCGGTCAGCTCGCGGTGGAGGACGCCCAGGCTTTCAACCTCGTCGAGGACCGGCAGGATCACCGAGACCTCGATCTTGGTCACTCTGGGCGTCCTCCCCCGCTCGCGCTGCTGCAACGCTTACGGACAGTCGGTAACGGACGCGGTGAAGTCAACCTTGCCGTTGGCGGCGGTGTACGTCGGCTGCGTGCCGCACTGCCACGTCGGGGCCGGAGTGACCAGGGCCTCCACCGCGGCGACCGCGCCGGGGAAGATGCCGTTGTTCTTGCCATAGTAGATGGCGACGGCGGACCGCATGGCGGCCACGTTGCCCTGGTCGGCGGCCAGCTTGGCCTTCTTCTGAATGTCCTGGAACACGGTGATGGCGACGGCGGCGATGATGGCGATGATCGCCACGACCACCATGAGCTCGACGAGGGTCAAGCCCTTCTGGCTCCGAAGCTGCCTGAACATCTGTGAACCTCCCTGGGTTGGGGTGAACTGCACCGGATCTCTGTCCCGCTTACGTCTACCTACGCACACGGCGGTTACTAGAGCAATTCCGGTGCCGACCCCCTGGAGTGGTTTGGCGGCCCTTCTGAGGCCTTCCCGGAGCCCCCTGCCATGTCCCGGGTTGGGGAGATTCGCCCTGTTTTGAGACCTAACTTCACGTCGATATTGATCAATTTCATTCCTGTCAAGATTGGCCACGGGTTCTTCGCAAATTGTCACTGTGCGGGCTCGTCAGGGCCCCCGTCCGGTCCCGTGCCGCGCTCGATCATTCCGTATTTCTGGAGGCGGTACCGGAACGATCGGAAGCCCGTGCCGAGGAGCTGCGCCGCCCGGCTCTGGACGCCGTCGACGCGCTCGAGGGCCCGCCGGATGAGGTCCCGCTCGATCTGCTCCATCAGCTTGTCGAGGTCGAGCCCCTCCGGTGGAAACTCCACGTGGAAGGCATCCGGCTGGCGGGGGCGTCGCAAGGACTCGGGCAGGCTCTCCGGACGGATGATCGGGCCGGGCTCGAGAGTGACCGCCCGCTCGATCACGTTCTCCAGCTCCCGGATGTTCCCGGGCCACGGGTAGGCCTCGAGGCACGTCAGGGCCTCGGGCGAGAGCACCTTGGCGGGCGCGCCCGCCAGCTCGGTGAACTTCTGGAGGAAGTGATTGACCAGCAGGGGGATGTCCTCCCGGCGCTCCCGCAGCGACGGAAGGGCCACCGAGATGACGTTGAGCCGGTAGAACAGATCCTCCCGGAACGAGCCGCGCGCCATCGCCTGCGCCAGGTCCCGGTTCGTGGCCGCCACGATCCTGACCTCCACCCGCACGGGCTTCGTTCCCCCCACGGGCCGGATCTCGCGGTCCTCCAGGACGCGCAGCAGCTTCGCCTGGAGGTGCGTGGACATCTCGCTGATCTCGTCGAGGAGCAGCGTCCCGCCGTCGGCCGCCTCGAACAGGCCCTGCTTGTTGGCGATGGCCCCCGTGAAGGCGCCCCGCACGTGTCCGAAGAGCTCCGACTCCATCAGCTCACTCGGGATGGCGGCGCAGTTCACCCCGACGAACGGCCCGTTCTTCCGGCTCGAGTTGAAGTGGATGGTCTTCGCGAGAAGCGTCTTGCCGGTGCCGCTCTCCCCCGTCAGGAGGACCGTCGCCCGGGACTCGGCCAGCCGGCTGATGGTCGAGAAGAGCTCCTGCACCTTGGCGCTCTTGCCCACCATGTTGCCCAGCGTGTAGCGGAGCTCGACCTCGCGCCGCAGCCGCTGGTTCTCCCAGCGGAGCCGCCGCTCCTCGAGCGCCTTCCGCACGACCAGCTTCAGCTCGTCGACCTTGAACGGCTTGATCAGGTAGTCGTACGCGCCTTCCTTGAGGGCCTGGATCGCGGTCTCGGTCGTGGCGAAGGCGGTGACGATGACCACCGCCACGGTCTCGCTGAGCTCCTTCAGGCGCCGCAGCGTTTCGAGCCCGTCCATGCCGGGCATCTTGAGATCGACCAGGGCGAGGTCGGCGGGCGCCTCCGTCATGGCCCGGAGCGCTTCGGCACCGGATGCCGCGGCCACGACCTCGAAGCCGTCCCGGCCGAGCGTGATCGTCAGGAATTCCCTCAGGCTCTGGTCGTCGTCGACGACGAGAATGCGCTCGATCACGGGTCTAGCCCTCGCTCACGGGGAGCGAGATGGTGAACCGGGTCCCCCGCCAGGGCTCGCTCTGCACCCGGATCTCGCCCCCGTGGTCCTCGACGATCCGGTGCGCGATGGCAAGCCCGAGCCCGGTGCCCTGGGGCTTGGTGGTGAAGAAGGGTTCGAAGACCTGGGTCAGCTCCGCCGCCGCGATCCCCACGCCGGTGTCCTCGACCGTGATCTCCATGAGGGTCCGCCCTGCCTCTGAGGTGATCGTCCGCACGCCCACACGTAGCTCCCCGCCCTGCGGCATCGCTTCCACCGCGTTGAGACACAGGTTCCAGAGCGCCTGGCGCATCTGCGCCGGGTCGACGTCCGCCTTCACCGTCGACTCGGCCACGTCCCGTCGGATCTGCACGCGCGGGGTCTCCGCCCCCTGCACGCCACTGTGGTTCGACAGCATGAGCAGGATCTCGTCGAGCATGGCCGGGACGTCCGTCGGCACCCGCACGAGACGCGGGGGCCGGGAGAACTGGAGGAAGTCGCGGATGATGGCGTCCAGCCGGTCCGACTCGCGGAGGACGATGTCCATCAGACGCCGGTCGTCTCCCTGGAGATCGAGGGTCCCGCCCAGGACCTCGACCGAGCCGCGGATGGACCCGATCGGGTTGCGGATCTCGTGAGCCAGCCCGGCCGCCAGGCGGCCGATGGCCGCGAGCCGGTCCGCCTGGCGGACCTGTTCCTCCATGCGCTTGATGTCGGTCAGGTCCTGGAACGAGCAGATCGCCCCGCGCCCGCGCCGCAGGAAGGAGAGGCTCATCCCGACCGGGAGCCGGGAGCCGTCGGACCGGACCAGCTCGGTCTCCGAGCGGGCCCGCCGCGCGGCGCCGCCCTCCAGGCCCTCCCAGACGGTGGGAAACGGCGGCGCGCCCGGGAACAGGGTCTCCCAGCGCACTCCCCGCAGCTCCACCTCGCGCCGCGCGCACAGCGCTTCCGCCGTCCGGTTCACCGAGGTGACGGTGCCGCGGCGATCGAAGGTCAGGAGCCCGCTCGCGACGCTCTGGACGATGTCCTCGTGGAGCGCCCGCAGGGCGGCCAGGCTCGCCTCGCTGCGATGCGCCTCGCCCCGCGCCTGGCGCAGGCGGCCCGCCAGGTACGTCCCGAGATAGGCCATGAGGAAGCAGGCGCAGAAGTTCGCGCTGATGAGAAGGATCGTGAGGCTGCCTTCCATCCCGACGTTGCGCGCGAGGGGAAGGTCCACGGCGGGAGGCAGCCATCGGTAGAACTGGGCGCCGAGCGTGACCCCGTGCAGGAGCACGGCCACGGTGGCCACGCCGAAGCTCTCGCGGGGCGCCACCATGATGCTGGCGGTCAGGATCGACACGAGGTAGAGGAACGGGAAGACGCTGTACGGCCCGCCCGTGAGGTAGATCAGGATCGTCTCGAGGACGACGTCCCCGTAGATCTGGACCTCGGCCAGCCAGGTGGGGTTCCGGACCCGCCCGAGCAGCGCGAGGTAGACGGCGGAGAGGAGATAGGTCGCCGCCAGCAGCGTCAGGACCGGGGGGAGCGGGAACAGGGGCAGACCGCTGAGATGCGACCCGACCAGCGCCGCCGCCAGCAGCGAGACGAAGCCGGTCCGGCCGTACACCAGCCACCGGACCGTCCCCTGCCCCTCGGGTGGCGTGCCCATCCCGCTCCCCACCGCGCCTGACGGGCGCCTACTTGACCAGCGTCACCACCTTGAAGATCGGCAGGTAGATCGCGATGACGATGCCGCCGATCACCACGCCGAGGAAGACGATCAGCAGCGGCTCGAGCAGCGCCGTCAAGCCGGAGACCGCCACGTCGACCTCGTCCTCGTAGTAGTCGGCGACCTTCGCCAGCATGTTGTCGAGCGCACCCGTCTGCTCGCCCACGATGACCATCTGGACCACCATGGGCGGAAAGACCCCGCTGTCCTTGAGACGCTCGCCGAGGGTGTGCCCCGCCATGACCCGCTCGCGCGCCGCCATGACGGAGTTCTCCACGACGCGATTGCCCGCCGTCTTGGCGGTGATGCGGAGCGCGTCGATGATCGGCACGCCGCCGCCCAGGAGCGCCGACAGGGTCCGCGTGAACCGCGCGATGGAGATCTTGCGCACCAGCGGGCCGAAGATGGGCGCGCGCAGGAAGAAGCGGTCGACCGCCAGCCGCCCGGCCTCGGTCCGGTACCAGGCGCGGAAGCCGAACATCGCGCCCGCCCAGACGGCGAGGACGATGTACCAGTACCGCGTCACCCCGTTGCTCACCGCGATCACGATGCGGGTGGGCAACGGCAACGGCACGCCGGCGTTCGCGAAGAAGGCGGCGAAGATCGGGATGATGAAGATCATCAGGAACGCCACGACCAGCACCGCGATGGTCATGACCAGGATCGGGTACACGATGGCCATCTGCACCCGGTGCTTCAGCGCCTGGGCCTTCTCCAGGTACGTCGAGAGCCGGGACAGCATGGAGTCGAGCACACCGCCCGTCTCCCCGACGTGCACCAGGTTGACGTACAGCTCGTCGAAGACCCGGGGGAAGCGCCCGAGCGCGTCGGAGAGCGTCGAGCCGGACTCGACGTCGTACGCCACCTTCGCGATGATGTCCTGGAAGCGCTTCCGCTCCATCTGCATGCCCAGCGTCTGCAGGCACTGGACGAGGGGGAGCCCCGCCGCGATCATCGTGGCGAACTGGCGGCTGAAGACGGAGATGTCCTTGCCGCGGACTCCGCCGAGCAAGGTGCTGAGACCGGGCAGGTCCCCGAGCTCGATCTTGCCGCCGGCGCCGCGCTTGACGGCGATGTTCTGGACGACGATCCCCTGGGATCGGAGCTGGCGGGCCGCCGACCGCTCGTCCGGCGCGGTGATCTCCGCCCGCACCTGCCCTCCGCCCGACGTGACTCCTCGATACGTGAAGTTCGGCATGGCTTCCCCCGTGTCGGCTCTAGCGGGTGGCCGCCGCCACCGGCTGGTCCATCATGCGGAGCAGCTCCTCCGGATACGAGCTCCGGGACAGCGCCTCGGGCCGCGAGATGTGGCCGCGGAGATAGAGATTCGCGAGCGACTGATTCATGGTCTGCATCCCGAACTTCTGGCCCGCCTGCATCGCCGAATAGATCTGGTGAACCTTCTCCTCGCGGATCATGTTGCGGATCGCCGGGGTCGCAATCAGGATCTCCATGGCGAGAGACCGGCCGCGTCCGTCGCGCCGCGGGACGAGGAGCTGGTTGAAGACGGCTTCGAGCACGAGCGCCAGCTGGGCTCGCACCTGGGACTGCTGGTGCGGCGGGAAGACGTCGATGATGCGGTCGATCGACTGGGCGCACGAGTTGGTGTGCAGCGTCGCGAAGGTGAGGTGGCCCGTCTCCGCGATCGTCAGCGCCGCCTGGATCGTCTCCAGGTCCCGCATCTCCCCGATGAGCACGACGTCCGGGTCCTGGCGAAGGACGTACTTCAGGGCGGCCGGGAAGGAGTGCGTGTCGCTCCCCACCTCGCGCTGGTTCACGAGCGCCTTCTGGTGCTGGTACAGGTACTCGAGAGGGTCCTCGACGGTGACGATGTGGACGTCGCGCTCGCGGTTGATGCGGTCGAGCATGGCCGCCATCGAGGTCGTCTTCCCGTGCCCCGTCGGCCCGGTCATCAGGATGAGCCCCTTGTGCCGCTGGATCAGCTGGGTGCAGATCTCGGCCGGGAGCCCGAGCTCCTGGAAGCTCTTGGGCTGGTGGGGAATGGAGCGGATCGCCACGCCCACGGCGCCCCGCTGCCGGTAGACGTTGACGCGATACCGCGAGAGGCCGACGACGCCGTACGAGAAGTCCAGCTCGTGGTTCGACTCGAACCGCTCCCGCTGCTCTGCGTTGATGAGGCTGTAGGCGAGGGCCTTCGTCTGCTCCCCGTCGAGCGGCGAGTAGTCCAGCCCCACCAGGTGTCCGTGGACACGCAGCGTCGGCGGCGCCCCGGCGGTGATATGCAGATCCGACGCGCCCCTCTCCGCCATCGCGACGAGGAGATCTCGCATCGACACACTCTGGTTCACGTCTGGTTCCCCCCTGGCCCTCAGTCGGCGAACGTCACGCGGAGGACCTCATCGATCGTGGTCAGCCCGTTCGCCACCTTCCGGAGCCCGGTCTGACGCAGGGTCCGCATCCCGGCCTTCACCGCGATGTCCTTGAGCTCGTTGGCGGGCCGCTGGCGGACGATGGCTTCCTGGAGCTCCGGAATCATCCACATGATCTCGTGGATGGAGATCCGGCCCTTGTACCCGGTGTTGGCGCAGGTGGCACATCCCTTCCCCGCATAGACGCGCACGCCCTCGGCCTCCTCGGGACGGAACCCGATGTCGATCAAGGCGGACACCGGCACCTGGACGGGCTCGCGGCACTCGAGGCAGGTCCGGCGCACCAGGCGCTGCGCGATGACCAGGAGCAGCGACGAGGAGATCAGGAAGGGCGGGATGCCCATGTCCTGGAGCCGCGTGACCGTGCTGGGGGCGTCGTTGGTGTGCAGCGTGGAGAACACCAGATGCCCGGTGAGGGCGGCGCGGATCGCGATCTGCGCCGTCTCCAGGTCGCGCATCTCGCCGACCAGGATCACGTCCGGGTCCTGCCGCAGGAACGCCCGCAGGGCGGCGGAGAAGTTGTAGCCGATGTCCTCGCGCACGAGCACCTGATTGACCCCGGCGATGCTGAACTCGACGGGATCCTCCGCCGTGATGATGTTGATGTCGGGGTTGTTGATGGTCGCGATGGCCGCGTAGAGCGTCGTGCTCTTGCCGCTGCCGGTGGGCCCCGTGCACAGGATCATGCCGTAGGGCGTCGTGATGGTCTTCTTGAACCGATTGAGGTCGTCCTCCTCGAACCCGAGGCGGGTGAGGTCGAGGACGACGCTCCCCTTGTCCAGGACCCGCATGACGATCTTCTCGCCGAAGGTCGTGGGGAGCGACGAGACGCGCAGGTCGATCTCGCGGTTCTGGAACTTCACGGACAGCCGGCCGTCCTGCGGCAGGCGCCGCTCCGCGATGTCCAGGTTCGACATGATCTTGACCCGCGACAGGATGGCCGGCTCCATCTGCTTGGGCGGGTTCATCATGTCGTGGAGCACGCCGTCGATCCGGTACCGGACGCGGAAGACCTTCTCGTACGGCTCCAGATGGATGTCCGAGGCCCGCTTCCGGATGGCATCGGCGATGATCAGGTTGACGAAGCGGATCGTCGGGGCCTCTTCGGCCTCCCGCCCCAGCTCCGCGATGTCGACCTTCGCGCCCTTGTCCACCAGCTCGAGGTTGGTGTCGATGCCGCTGGACTCCTGGTCGATGAGCTTCTTGATGTCGTCGACACCCGAGCTGTAGTTGTGGTCGATCGCGCCCCGGATGGCGCTCTCGGCCGCCAGCACGGGGATGACGTGGAGCCCGGTGGCGAACTGCACGTCGTCGATCGCGAGCACCACGGTCGGGTCCGACAGGGCGAGCGTCAGCGTGTTCCCGACCTTCCGGACGGGGAACACCTGGTACTTCTGGACGATCTCCTTGCGGACGAGCCGCAGGATGTCGGGGTCGGCCTCCACGCGGCCGAGGTTGATCACCGGGATGCCGTACTTCCGGCTGAGGAAGTCGAGCAGCTCGTCCTCGGTGATGAAGGCGAGCCGCGTCAGGACCGTCGCCAGCCGCTCCCCCGACCGCCGCTGGTCGGTCACGGCCTTCTGCGCCTGATCCGGGGTGAGCAGGTTCTCCTTGACCAGCAGATCGAGCAGCCGCGGGTTCACGATGGTGTGTCCTGTCGACCGAGCGCGCTCACGCTTCCGCCTTCCGGCCCAGCGTCTCGTTGACCAGCTCGATGAAGCGATCGAGCCCCGAGCCTTTTTCGAAGAAGGAGACTGCCTTGTGGTGCGCGACCTTCCTGGCGAGGGAATCCCCCACGAGCCCCGTGATCAGAATCACGGGCAGGTCGCCACTCGTGCGCCGGATCGCGTCCAGCACGACCAGACCGTCCATGTCGGGCATCATGATGTCGAGCACCGCCAGCTCGGGAGGAGACTCCTCGAACTTCCGGAGGGCTTCCTGGCCGGAAGTCGCCCGGATCACTTGATGGCCCTCGAGTGTCAGGATGTCATCGAGGACATCCAGAACAGCCGGGGCGTCGTCGGCAACGAGGATGCGTGCCATCTCAGGTTTGGATGGGTGGATTCTGGCAGCCTCGAGGCCAAAACGAGCAAATGTTTGTCATCGGCGGCCAATAGGAGCAAAGGCCGTACCAGCCGAGGCTGCTCGGCTGGCGCGGTCAGCTCGCCCGCCGTGCCTTCGCCACTCCTAGCAAAGAGCCAAACGCCTGATAAGTGTCCTCTTGGAACAGAACCAGGTGGATCCGCCGGATACTGGACTCCGCCACCTCCGCGAAGTGGGACCGGAGCGCGCCCACCATGGCATCCGCCGAGTCCTTGGGCGCCAGCCGCCCGACCCCGGTGCCGAACGCGGGGAACGCGATGCTGTGGAGTCGAAGCTCCTCGGCGCGCCGGAGGGAGTTGAGCGTCGCCCGCCGCACGAGGTCGGCGCTCGACCGGAGGTCGACTCCCATGACCGCGGCGTGGATCACGTAATTCGCGGGCAGGTTGCCGGCCGTGGTCACGACCGCATCCCCGCCCTCGACGGGACCCTGGCGGGCCGCTTCCTCCTCGACGATCGTCCCGCCCTTTCGCTTGATCGCCGAGGCAACGCCCGTGCCCATGGAGAGGTCGCTGTTGGCGGCGTTGACGATGGCATCGACCTCGTACTCGGTGATGTCACCGCGCTCGAGATAGATGTCGGCTGGGCCCACCCGAACCCTCATCGCAGTCTCCCCTTGCTCCTGCTCAGGCCGGTCTTTCCAGGGACTTCGCCCGGGACCAGAGCTGTTCCAGCTCGTCGAGGGACAGGCCGGCCAGCTCCCGGCCCTCGCCCCGGGCGGTTTCTTCCATCGACGCGAAGCGCCGGCTGAACCGATCGACGGCCACCTGCAGCGCGCCTTCGGGATCCACGCTCGCGAGCCGGGCCACGTTGACGACGGAGAAGAGAAGGTCCCCCAGCTCCTCCCGGAGGGCCTCTCCGCCGCCCTGGTGCAGCGCCTCGGTGACCTCCCCGAGCTCCTCGCGGACCTTCTCCAGCGCCCCCGCGGCGTCGGCCCAGTCGAAGCCGACGCGCGCGGCCTTGTGCTGGACGCGCTGGGCGCGGTGGAGCGCCGGCAGCGCGCGCGGCACGCCCGCGAGCGCCGACCGCGGCGATCCATGGCTCTCCGAGTCCTTGATGGCTTCCCACTGGGCCAGCGCCTCCCGAGCGGAGCCGACCGGACGATCCCCGAAGACGTGCGGATGCCGGCGTGTCATCTTGGCGACAAGGGCTTCGAGGAGATCGGCCATCGAGAACTCTCCCCGCTCGCGAGCGATCTCCGCGTGAAAGACGACCTGGAACAGCAGATCGCCCAGCTCTTCGCGGATGTGCCGCGGGTCGCCAGTGTCGAGGGCGTCCAGGACCTCGTACGTCTCCTCGACGAGGAATGGGCGGAGGGAATCGCGGGTCTGCTCTCGGTCCCAGGGGCAGCCGCCGTCGCCACGCAGGCGGGTCATCATCGTCAACAACTCGACGAAACGCTGGCCGGCGTCCGGGCTCGACATCGGGGGGCCTTCTGCAGGCTCGTCAACACGCGATCCCCGCAGGGCGCGGCCAGTATAGCATGGGCGTCTCTCTGCCCCTGGCGGCTTGTCCGCGCTGGCCCGGTGTGCTAGCGTCACGGTACTTCCGCGGGCTCGGCCCCGAGCCCCGCACCCGAGTCCGGCACCCGAGGAGGAGCATCCGTGTCCGAGCGCGAGCCCGAACCTGGCTTCAGTGTGGTGGACCGTCGCCGGCGAGGCGAGGAGGACGAGGCGCCGCCGTCCCGGCCCGCGCCATCGCCCCCATCGCCAATAGTGGAACCCCCGCGGTCGCCGGCGCCGCCAGCTCAGTCGGCCATCGTCGGACCCGGCCCGGCCGCTGGCGGGCCGGCCGGCGCCCCCAAGGCCGATCTGACGGCGCTCCTGGTCATGCTCTACAGCGATGCCATGGCCAACCTCGGTCAGGCTCCCGATCCGACGACCGGGCGGCCACACGTGGATCTCGACCAGGCGCGCTTCGCGATCGACCTCCTGGCGATGCTGCAGGAGAAGACTCGGAGCAACCGGACGCCCGACGAGAGCGCCGTCCTGGAGGAGATGCTGTCCACCCTCCGGATGGGCTACGTGCAGCTCAGTCAGGGGCGGCGCGGGAACCGCTGAGCCCGGTGACGTCTAGCCCGGGGAGGCTCGGCTCGCCCCGGGGCGCCGGGTGTGGATGACGAGTCGCCCTGGCTCGATGTCGACCCGGTCGACGACCCGCGGCATCCGCCAGACCAGCGCCGGCGGGCGGCCCCCCACCACTCGCCACAGCAGCGCCAACGGCACCGCCTGACGCCCGATCGTCCCGGCGTGGGCCCGGAACTCCGTCCGGCCCCCGGCTGACACCACGATCCGGCCCCGCGCGGCGACCCAGATGGGGTGCCCGCCGACCGGCCCGGGCACCAGACCTCCCAGCCCCGATCCCACCGCCGACGTGATCAGCTGCGTGAGGGTCGTGGCGCCGCCCAGCTCGACCCCATCCGGCTCGATCTGGACCCGGACCGGCCAGACCGGAGCATCCCGTATCTGCACATGCTCGAGCAGGAACGCGTTGACCTCGGCGGCCGTCAGAACGAGGGGATCCTGGCGGGAGCTCAGGCCCGCCTCCCGGAGCAGGAGCTGGGCTAGGACGCTCTGAACGCGAAGGCCCGCCTGGGGGTCGGAGGCAGGGCGGCCGGCCTCGCTCGGCCAGGCGAGGGTCCGGACCAGGACGAGCCCCCCGCCCACTCCGACGAGCAGGGCTCCCAGGACGAGGATCAGCAGCCCCCGCCGGGGGCCGAGTCGGTCCATGGCCGTCACCATACGGGCTCCATCGGCCATGGGCAAGCTTGACAACAGTCATATCAGCTTGTATATGAACTAGCGACTCAATCACCTTCTGGAGGACGGCTTCCATGGATCGATGGCGGATTCAGCGGTTCGATCCCTTCCGTCAGCTGACGGACATCGAGACCGAGATCAACCGGGCCTTCGACGCCTACTTCGGCGTCCGGCCCCGGGCCGGATCGCCCGAGCGCGCCTGGGCTCCCCCGATCGACGTCTACGAGACCCGCGACGACCTCGTCGTGGCGGTCGAGCTCCCCGGGACGCGGGAGAAGGACATCCACCTCTCCATGACCGGCGACGTCCTGAGCCTCCGCGGGCAGCGCGGCATCGCGGCGGAGGCTCGCGAGGAGAACTACCACCGGATCGAGCGCTGGTCCGGCACGTTCGAGCGTCACGTCCAGCTGCCGATCCCCGTCCAGGCGGACAAGATCCGGGCCAGCTACCGCGACGGCGTCCTCGAGATCCGGCTCCCGAAGCTGGACGAGGTCAAGCCGCGCGAGATCAAGATCGAGGTCGGCTAGGAAGGAACCAACGGGGGCCCGGCGGGGCGCGCCCGACATTCAAGGAGACAACAAGCAATGGCCAAGGTCATCGGCATCGATCTCGGAACCACCAACTCGGTCGTGGCCGTCGTGGAGGGAGGCGACCCGGTCGTCATTCCCAACACCGAGGGCCACCGTCTCACTCCGTCCGTGGTCGGCTTCGCCAAGGAAGGAGAGATCCTGGTCGGCCAGGTCGCCAAGCGCCAGGCCATCACGAACCCCGAGAACACCGTCTTCTCGATCAAGCGCTTCATGGGCCGCCGGTACGACGAGGTGCTCCACGAGATCAAGCTCGTGCCCTACAAGGTCGTGAAGGCCCCGAACGGCGACGCGCGCGTCGAGATCCGCGGCAAGCAGCACGCCCCGCCCGAGATCTCCGCCATGATCCTGCGGAAGCTCAAGGAGGCCGCCGAGGCCTACCTGGGCGAGAAGGTCACGAAGGCGGTCATCACGGTCCCTGCCTACTTCAACGACAGCCAGCGGCAGGCGACCAAGGACGCGGGCACCGTCGCCGGCCTGGAAGTCCTCCGGATCGTGAACGAGCCGACCGCGGCCGCGCTCGCGTACGGGCTCGACAAGAAGAAGGACGAGACGATCGCGGTCTACGACCTCGGCGGCGGCACCTTCGACGTCTCGATCCTCGAGATCGGCGAGGGCGTCTTCGAGGTCAAGGCCACGAACGGTGACACGCATCTGGGTGGCGACGACTTCGACCAGAAGGTCATGGAGTGGATCGCCGAGGAGTTCCGGAAGGAGCACGGCATCGATCTCCGCAAGGACCGGATGGCCCTCCAGCGTCTCAAGGAGGCGGCCGAGAAGGCCAAGGTCGAGCTGTCGAGCACGCTCCAGACCGAGATCAATCTGCCCTTCATCACGGCGGACGCGAGCGGGCCGAAGCATCTCGTCGTGACGCTGACGCGAGCCAAGCTCGAGTCCCTCGTCATGGATCTCATCGACCGCACGGCCGAGCCCTGCCGGCAGGCGATGAAGGACGCCGGGATCACCACGAAGCAGATCGACGAGGTGATCCTGGTCGGCGGCCAGACCCGGATGCCCAAGGTCCAGGAGCTGGTGCGAGACCTGTTCGGCCGGGAGCCCCACAAGGGCGTGAACCCGGACGAGGTCGTCGCGGTGGGCGCGGCCGTCCAGGCTGCGGTCCTGGCCGGCGAGGTCAAGGACGTCGTCCTCCTGGACGTGACGCCGCTGTCCCTCGGCATCGAGACCCTGGGCGGCGTGATGACGCGCCTGATCGAGCGGAACACGACCATCCCGACGAAGAAGTCGGAGGTGTTCACCACCGCGGCCGACAGCCAGACGTCGGTCGAGGTGCACGTGCAGCAGGGCGAGCGCCCCATGGCGCGGGACAACCGCACGCTCGGCAAGTTCCACCTGGTGGGGATCCCGCCGGCGCCGCGCGGCGTGCCGCAGGTCGAGGTCACATTCGACATCGACGCCAACGGCATCCTCAACGTGTCGGCCAAGGACCGCGCCACGGGCAAGGAGCAGGCCATCACGATCACGGCGTCCTCCGGCCTGACGAAGAGCGACATCGACAAGATGGTCAACGAGGCCGAGGCCCACGCCGAGGAGGACAAGCAGCGCCGCGAGGAGATCGAGGTCACGAACCAGGCGGACTCCCTCGCGTACAGCATCGAGCGGCAGCTCGCCGAGCACGGGGACAAGGTGGCGGCGGCCGACAAGACGGCGATCGAGGAGGCCATCAAGGAGGTCCGGGAGGCGCTCAAGGCCAACGACGTGGCGCGCGTCAAGCAGGCCAGCGAGGCCCTGACCAAGGCGTCGCACAAGATGGCGGAGGCGCTCTACCGGGACGCTCAGACCAAGGGAGCCGGCGCGAGCGCCGATCCCGGCGCCGGCGGCGGCAACGGGCGGACCAAGACGGCCGAGGGCGAGGTCGTGGACGCGGAGTTCGAGGACCTCGGGCCGAAGAACTAGCGACAGCCGGGCGAGCGCGCGGACGAGGGATCAGCGGTGAGCAAGCGCGACTACTACGAGGTGCTCGGGGTCTCGCGAGAGGCCCCGGTCTCGGAGATCCGCCGGGCCTACCGGCGGCTCGCCCGGCGCTATTCACCGGACGTGAATCTGTGGGACGGGCGGGCCGAATCGCTGTTCGAGGAGATCCGGGAGGCGTACCGCGTGGTCGGCGATCCGACGGCGCGCCCCCTCTACGACCGGCTCGGGCACCAGGCCTTCGAGCCGGCCCGAGACGGACCGGGTGTCGGCCCCGCCCCGCGCGGCGAGGACATTCACTACGCGATGGAGCTCGAGCTCGACGAGGCGCTCCGAGGCGTGCGGGTCGAGATCGAGGTCACCCGACTGGAGCCGTGTGAGGCCTGTGGCGGGTCCGGGGGCAGCGGCGGCCAGGCGGCGGAGCACTGCCCCGCATGCCAGGGGCGCCCCGTCCGCGTCACTCTCCACCGGGACCGGCCGGTGGCCACCCGGTGCGGGGCTTGCGGCGGCACGGGCTGGCGCCTGCCGCCGCCCTGCCCCGGCTGTGGCGGCCGGGGCACGCGAGCCCGGCCGTGCCGGATCGAGGTGACGATCCCGCCGGGCGTCGACACGGGGGCCCAGGTGCACGCCGTCGGGGAGGGCCACGCCGCCCCGGCCCCGGGGCGCCGGGGCGACCTGATCGTCATCACGCGCGTGAGACCGCACCCGCTCTTCAGCCGGAAGGGCGATCACCTCCATTGCGAGGTGCCCCTCACGGTGCCCGAGGCGGCCCTCGGGACGCGGATCCAGATCCCCACGCCCGACGGGCCGGTCGTGGTGCGGATCCCGGCCGGGACCCAGACGGGCCAGACGTTGCGGATTCGCGGGAAGGGCTGCCCCCGGCTGGACCGCGAGGGGCGGGGCGATCTCCTCGTGGAGACGCGGGTCGTGATCCCGCGAAATCCCGATCCGGCGCTGGAGGAGGTGCTGCAGGCGCTGCGGCGGCTCCTCCCCGAGAATCCGCGGGCGGAGCTCTGGGGGCCCCCGGGCCGGCGGGGCGCCCGTGCGGAGGGCGCGCGTTGAGCGATCGCGGGCGGCCCCTGTACCGCATCAGCGTGGTCGCCGAGATGCTGGCGCTCCATCCGCAGACGCTCCGGCTCTACGAGAAGAAGGGCCTCATCCGGCCCAGCCGGACGACGGGGCGGACCCGCGTCTATTCCGCGGAGGACGTGGAGGAGATCCGGCTGATCCTGCGGCTCGGGCGAGAGCTCGGCGTGAATCTTGCCGGGATCGAGATCATCTTAAAGATGCGGCGCCAGATGCAGGCGATGCAGCAAGAGCTGGAGGCAGCGGCCTCCCCCCTGCGCCACGAACCCGGCAGCCCCGTCCCTGACGGAGCGGCCGCGGCGCGCGGCGGCCTGGTCCGGGTCGCGGACCGGCAACTTCGCAAACTCGATGTCTGCTAGACGGGAGCGAGAATGGCACGTTCACGATCGAGCAAGCGACCCGCCAACGTGCAGGCGGAGCTGAAGGCGCTGCTCCTGCAGAAACGCGCCGACCTCGTGGCGAAGCTCCGAGAGGAGCGCGAGGGTCGCATCGAGGCGACGGCGCGCCGCGAGAAGGTCGAGGGCATGCCGTTCGGCGACCGCCCCGCTCTGTCGCCCGACGACGAGATGGGCTTTGCGGTGGCCGACCGGCGGGCCGGCATGCTCGCGCAGGTGGATCTGGCCCTCAAGAAGATGGACGAAGGAAGCTACGGGCGCTGCGAGGCGTGCGAGGAGGAGATCGCCCCGGCCCGGCTGCGGGCCCATCCCTTCGCGGTTCGCTGCACGCGGTGCCAGGAGATATGGGAGCGCGACCAGTCGCGCGCGGAGGCGGGAGGAGCCCGGAGTCGGGCGATCCCCGAAGAGACCACATGACCGAACAGGGCATCACAGACCGAAGGCTGTCCCATGACCCGAACAATCCTGGTGCGGATCGAGGAAGCGCAGTGAGCGACAACGACATCCGAATCGAAACGAGCCCGGCCGGCCCGGGCCCGGCGAACGCCGTCCGTCCTGACGGCGAGAAGCCGGACGAGCTCGCCATCCTGCCGCTCCGGGAATCCGTGCTCTTCCCGCAGGCGGTCATCCCGCTGGCGGTCGCGCGGCCGTCGTCCGTGCGCGCGGTGGACGAGGCCGTCCTCGGCCACCGGCTGATCGGCGTCCTGACCCAGCACGACGCCGCGCAGGAGGCGCCCGCCCCCCACGACCTTCACCGGACGGGCACGGTCGCGATGATCCACCGGATGCTCAAGCAGTCCGACGGCACGATCCGCCTGGTCGTCCAGGGACTCGAGCGGTTCCGGGTGGTGGAATTCACGCAGACCACGCCGCACCTCCGGGCCCGGATCGAGCGCGTGCCGGACATCATGCCGGCGGCCGACGACCTGGAAGCCCAGGCGCTCGGGCGCCAGGCCCACACGCTCTTCGAGCGCATCGTCGAGCTGTCCCCGGCGCTGTCCGACGATCTCCTGCCCCTCGTCTCCGGAGCCGGCGACGCGGGCCGGATGATCGACCTCATCGCCGCCACCCTGCCCTCCTTGACCACGGTCGAGCGCCAGACGCTCCTCGAGACGCCCGACGTCAAGGCGCGGCTCAAGACGCTGGTCGAGTCGCTCACGAAGGAGGCGGAGGTCCTCGAGCTCGGGTCGAAGATCCACTCGCAGATCCAGAGCGAGATGACCAAGACCCAGCGGGAGTACTACCTGCGGGAGCAGCTGAAGGCGATCCAGAAGGAGCTCGGCGAGGGCGACGACCGGGGTCAGGAGCTGACCGAGCTTCGCGAGAAGATCGAGGCGGCCGGCATGTCCGAGGAGGCGCACCGGGAGGCCATCCGCGAGCTCGACCGGCTCACGAAGATGCCGCCGGCGGCCGCCGAGTACTCGGTCGCCCGGACGTATCTCGAGTGGCTCACGGCGCTGCCGTGGCGCAAGGAGACGCCGGACGACATCGACCTGGTCCGCGCCCGCGCGGTGCTCGACGAGGATCACTGGGGGCTCGGCAAGATCAAGGAGCGGCTCCTCGAGCACCTCGCGGTCCGGAAGATCCGGCCCGAGGGCAAGTCGCCGATCCTCTGCTTCGTGGGCCCCCCCGGCGTGGGCAAGACGTCGCTCGGCCGGTCGATCGCGCGCGCGCTCGGGCGGAAGTTCCACCGGATCGCGCTCGGCGGGATGCGGGACGAGGCCGAGATCCGCGGTCACCGGCGGACGTACATCGGCGCTCTGCCCGGGCAGATCGTCCAGGGACTGCGGCGGGCCGAGTCCAAGAACCCCGTGTTCATGCTGGACGAGATCGACAAGCTCGGCTTCGACTTCCGCGGGGACCCGGCCTCGGCGCTCCTCGAGGTGCTCGACCCGGAGCAGAACTCGACGTTCCGGGACCACTACCTCGACGTGCCCTTCGATCTCTCGCGGGTCCTGTTCATCACCACCGCGAACATGCTCGATCCGGTTCCGGCGCCGCTCCGCGACCGGATGGAGATCATCGAGCTGCCCGGGTACACCGAGGACGAGAAGGTCGAGATCGCCCGGCGCCACCTCGCGCCGAAGCAGGCCGCCGAGCACGGGCTCGGGCTCGACGGGGACATCACGTTCACGGAGCCGGCGCTCCGGCTCCTCGTCCGGAGCTACACGCGCGAGGCCGGCGTGCGGAGCCTCGAGCGGGAGATCGCCGCGCTCTGCCGGAAGGTCGCGCGGCGGCGCGCCGAGGGCGACGTCCAGCCGGTGACCGTGGATCCCGAGCGCGTGATGGCGCTCCTCGGGTCGCCCCGCTTCCTCCTCGAGGAGGAGATCGCCGAGCGCACCCGCACCCCCGGCGTGGCCGTGGGGCTCGCGTGGACGCCGGCCGGCGGAGACGTCCTCTTCGTCGAGGCCTCGAGGATGGCCGGGGGCAAGTCACTCACGCTGACGGGCCAGCTGGGCGACGTGATGAAGGAGTCCGCCCAGGCCGCGGTCTCGTGGGTGCGGGCTCACGCGGCCGAGCTCGGCATCGCCCCGGACTTCTGGATGCGCTCCGACCTCCATCTCCACGTTCCGGCCGGCGCCATCCCGAAGGACGGCCCGTCGGCGGGCGTGACGCTGGCCACGGCGCTGGTCTCCCTGCTCCGGGGCCAGTCGATCCGGCCGGGGCTGGCGATGACCGGGGAGATCACGCTGTCCGGCCGGGTCCTCCCGGTCGGCGGCATCAAGGAGAAGGTCCTGGCCGCCCATCGGTCCGGGCTCACGACCTTGATCCTGCCCCGGCAGAACGAGCGCCAGCTCCTCGAGGACGTCCCGGCGGAGGTCCGGGCGCAGCTCGAGGTCCATCTGGTCAGGGACGTGGCCGAGGTCTTGCACATTGCTCTGCCCGATGCGTCGCGCTGGAGCCCCCTCGACGGGGAACTGGAGCTGGAGCTGGTCGGGAAAGGTACGTCCTGACGGGCAGATCGGCGTTGGATTGACAGGCCGGAGGCGGCTCCGTAGACTGGCCCCCGGTTCAGCGCCCATGGCTCGTCTCGTGCCACTCTGCGTCAGCCTTCTGTCCCTGGCCGTCGTGGCCACCCCTGCGGGGGCTGGCTCGATGTACCAGTTCGTGGATGACCAGGGGGTCATCCACTACACCAACGTGCCCGGGGACCCGCGGTACAGCTTCGTCCGAAAGGACCCGGAGCCGGCCGTCGCCAGACCGGCCGCCGAGGGGGGGAGCCTCTCGCGCGGGCTCCGCGCATTCGCCCACATCATCCGCGCCGCCGCCGAGCGCTACGGCGTCGACACGCGGCTCGTCGAGGCGATCGTGCAGACGGAATCGGCCGGCAACCCGACGGCCGTGTCACCGAAGGGCGCGCGCGGCCTGATGCAGCTCATGCCGGAGCGCGCCGCCGAGCTGGGGGTGCGGGACTCCTTCGACCCGACCCAGAACGTGGACGGCGGAGTCCGGCACATGCGGGACCTCCTCCAGCGCTTCGGGGGCGACGTGACCCTGGCCCTGGCGGCCTACAACGCCGGCGAGGCCGCGGTCCGGAGCTACGGAGGCGTTCCTCCGTTCGCCGAGACCCGCGATTACGTCCGACGGGTGCGCGCGATGTACGACGGCGGCACGTCCCTGGCGCCGCGGACCCTCGCCCTGGTGACGGCGCCCCAGCGCATCTACCGCGCCGTCGCGGAAGACGGCACGCTCACCTTCACGAACCTGCCGCCCCGTACCGCCACGCCCGCCGCCGGGCGCTTCTAGCCCGACCGCGGCCTCGGGCCGCACCCGGGGTTGCCCGGGCGCCGGCCATCGCTCGCGTCGCTCCCGTCGCCGCGCGACGGGATCACTCGAAAGCCTGGCCGTATCGCTCCCGGTGGGCGACCGTCCCGAGCGGCTTCCGGTCCTTCTTGCCGCGCCCCACGGGTCCGACGGGATAGCCGAGCGGCAGGATCGCCAGGACGTCGAGCTTGGCCGGGATGCCGAGGAGCGCCTTGACCTCCTCCAGCCCTCCGAAGCCAACCCAGTTCGACCCCACCCCATCCGCCCACGCGGCGAGCAGCATGGACTGGATCGCCCGGCTCGCATCCGAGACGGCGAACGGGCGTCTTGTCGACCAGGACGACGACCGCGGCTCCCGCCTGGGCGACGTGCGCTCCGGTCCGCGCGAGCGCGCCGAGCTTCTGGAGGGTCTTCCGATCCTCGACCACGATGAAGTGCCACGGCTGGAGGTTCTTGGCGCTGCCGGTCAGCCGCCCCGCCTCGACGACGCGCCGGAGCGTCGCCTCGGGAACGGGCTTGTCCTGGTAGCGCCGGACCGCCAGCATCGTGCGGATCGTCTCGAAGACGTCCATCAAGGCTCCCCTTCCGCGCCTCGCGCGTGACTGACCCCGCGGCTCACCGGCGTCCCAACCCTGCCCTGCCCGTCACAGATCCCGCATCATCTCGAGCTCCAGCAGGGAGGGCGTGTGATCGAGGGGCTGGCTCCTGCCGGTCGTCCTGAAGCCACAGCGATGATACAGCGCGAGCGCCGCCTCGTTCGTCGAGGTCACCCAGAGGTATAGACGCGCCGCGCCATGCCCCCGGGCCCACGCAGCCACGGCCTCGACCAGCGCGACCGCCGACCCTCCGACCACGCGCTGCCGGCTCGACGAACATCCCGACGAGGTCGAGCCGAGGCCCATCGGCCACGAGACCGGTCGCCATGCCGATCCAGCGGTCGCCGTCTTCGGCGACGTACGTCACCCTGCCCTCCCCCGCGGCGCCCCGCGCGGCCCGTTCCTGCCAGACCGATTCGGCGAACGCCTCTTCCCTCGCGAGCGTGGACCCGAACGCCCAGGGCGCATCCGCCAGGGCCCGCAGGCGGAGCGCTCGCAGGCGAAGGCCCTCGTCAGGTCGGACCCGTCGGACGATGGGGCTCATGTCGCATCTCTCACACCCGCATCAGCGGCGCGGGCACGCGTCTCGGCCGCACGGGAGATGCGACCGGTTCAGGTCCGCAGGGCGCCTTCCACCTGTGCCAGGTGCTCCTCGGCGTGGCTGACGATGAACGACTCGATGACGTCGGCCACGCTCATCTCACCCCGCCCGGGGTTGATGCCTCGCTTGCTGCGTTCGGCCTTCGATAGGCCCCGGATCGTGCCGGCTGCTCGCCGAACCTCCTCCTGGAGCTGAGCCAGCATCTCGTCGGGCTGGGCGGCGGCGCCGCGCGCCACCCCGGCGAGTCGTTCGGGCGATCCGGGCGTGCGCCCAAACGTGGGAACCTCTCCCGTCGGCTGCGATCAGAACGCGACAATGGTGCAGCCAGTACGGGATCATCTCCGTCATGTGTCCCAGAGTCTGCATCGCCGACCACTCGCTCTCGCCCGGCGACGCGCGGAGGCGCGAGGCCACCTTGGGCTCTCGCAGCAGCTTCGCCACTTCGTCCGAGACTCGCTCGAGTCGCTTCGCCTGCGTCTCTCCGGGGCTCTCCGTTGGATGTGCTGTCACGTCTGGCCTCCCGATTGGGATTGCACCGCAGGGGTTCGTCGACGCCGCCCCCCGAACCTCGGACGCGGCGACGCGTCGCGGCTCTTTCTCGCCTCAGCGCGCCCGGCGCTTCTTCGTGAGGTACGCGCGCCAGGGCTTCCAGTAGTACTTCCTCCAGCCTTCGGTCACCCCCCGCGCGTCGCGGTCCGCCACGTTGACGTGGACGAGCCGGATGCGGCCCGACTTGCCGCGGGGCCAGAAGGTGAGGACGAGCGTCGAGTCGATGTCCTTCGCGCCGAAGCCCGTCGAGCGCCAGGTCTGGACGATCATCCGCCCGGGCCGCGTGAGGAGCATCTTCCCCGAGAGCGCGCCGTTGAAGGCGCGGAAGGGAGAGCCCGGCCGCGCCCCGATCCTCACCGGCGCGCCGGTGATCGCCGCGTGGCGCTTCGGATCGAGATACATGCGGTAGAGATCGGCCGCCGGCGCCGGCAGCGTCACGCTCTGCTGGATCGTCTTCGGCATGCTCCGATTACCTCCACTGTGGCTATCGATGGGAACGACGAGATGCGCTCGGGGCGCGGCTGACCAGTCTCGCGCGATCGCGGGTGCAGTTGGTGGCCGGCGAAGGCGCGCCGCACCGGTCGGCCGCCTCGCATGCGTCAGTTCGGCTCGAGCGTGACGATGCTCGCGCGCGTGTCGATCGTCACCGAGAAGAGCGAGAGGAAATCCCGGCCCAGCAGACCGTCGGCCTGTGGAAGGCCGGCATCGTGGGCCACGATCGCGAGGGGGCCCGCGCGAGCGCCGCCCACGTCGAGCGACTCGATCCACAGCACGTCCGCCCGGGTCACGCCGGTCACGCCCCGGACCTCGGCCCCATACGTGTTCGGCGTGACGATGCCCAGGCGGGCGAGGGCCGCCGGGGCCACCATCGTCCGGTCGGCCCCCGTATCGAGGATCAGCGTGACCGGGCCGGCCTCGTTGATCCGAGCGGCGACCAGGATCGGCGCGCCCGCCACGAAGGGAATGGTGGTCGTCCCGGCCCGCGCGGCGGCCGGCGCCCCGGGCGGCGGCGGCTCGACGGAGGACACCGCCATCGCGCGGGCGGCGGCCCGGTAGCGCTCCGGCACGCTCTCGATCCCGGTCGTGTAGTGAACGACTCCCTGGTCGTCGACCCAGTGGTAGACCTGGGCCCCGACGCTCGTGACGAGGACGCCGATCACGAGCATCGCGGTCACGATCACGCGCCCCGCGCGGGCACGGCAGTCCATCGCGTGGCGCCACGCACGTCGGCCGGACGGTGCCGGGATCATCTCGGCCACCCACAGAGATCGTTACCATGCGCTCACCGACGCCCGCCGATCGGCCTCGAGGACCGGTGAGCCGCGCCGCGCTCATGAGCCCCGGCGACCCGAGCGCCGACATCCGCACGGGTCCCGCGATCGAGCCGGTAGGCGGCGCTCCGCGTCCCTCGCTCCGCTCAGCGGAAGAGGGCGCTGTAGGCGTTGAGCGCCGGCTGACCGCCCAGGTGGGCGTAGAGGACCGTCGCGCGCTTCTCGATCTCGGCCCGGGACACGAGATCGATGAGCCCCGCCATCGACTTCCCCTCGTAGACGGGGTCCGTCAGCATGCCCTCGAGCCTCGCCGCCAGCCGTATGGCCTCCAGCGTTCGCTCATCCGGAATCCCGTACGTCCCCGCGTGGTAGCGGTCATCCAGGACGATCTCCTCGTCGCGCAGGTCCCGTCCCAGGTCGATGAGGTCGGCCGTCCGGCGCGCGATGCGCGTCACCTGCTCGAGGGTCTCCTTGGCCTTGGCCGAGGCGTCGATCCCGATGACCCGGCGGGGCCGCTTCTGCGCCGCGAAGCCCGCGATCATCCCGGCCTGCGTGCTCCCCGTGACCGAGCACACGATGACCGTGTCGAAGAACACGCCGAGCTCACGCTCCTGGTGCTCGACCTCCCGGGCCCACTGCGCGAAGCCGAGGCCGCCCAGGCGGTGGTCCGACGCGCCGGCCGGGAATCGCGTACGGCCGCCCGCCGGACGCCTCGATCTCCGCGAGCGCCTGCTCCCAGCTCTCCTTGAACCCGATCCCGAACCCGGCCTGCACCAGGCGGACGTCCGCGCCGAGAATCCGGCTGAGCAGGATGTTGCCCACGCGGTCGTAGACGGCATCGGGCCAGTCCACCCAGCTCTCCTGGATCAGCACGCACCGCATCCCCACCCGAGCCGCGGCCGCCGCCACCTGGCGCGTGTGGTTGGACTGGACCCCGCCGATGGAGACGAGCGTGTCGCATCCTTGCGCGATCGCGTCCGCCACCAGGTACTCGAGCTTCCGGATCTTGTTGCCTCCGAAGGCGAGCCCGCTGTTGCAGTCGTCGCGCTTCGCCCAGATGCGGGCTCCGCCGAGGTGGGCGCTCAGCCGCTCCAGCGGATGCACGGGAGACGGACCGAAGAGGAACGGATACCGGGCAAACGAGTCGAGCTTCATGCGGGCTCCCCGATCCACCCGCGTGGGCCGCCTAGCTATAGAAGCGGTGTCGAGACGCTTCGTCGCCCGAACGCCAGGAGGCTCGATGGCTACAGACTGTATAGCGCAGGTGACGTTCGAATGCCAAGGGCTGTCGCAGCCCATCGTCGCGCGGTTCGACCAGGCCCACGCGAGTTCGGATGGCGGGGCCGTCTTGCTCAAAGCCCTCGACGACCACCTGGGCCTGACGCGGCGGGTGGCGGCCAGCCTGACCGACCGGAGGCAGCCCGGCAAGGTCCAGCACGCGCTGCTCGAGTTGGTGCAGCAGCGCGTCTTCGGGATCGCCTGCGGCTACGCCGACTGCAACGACAGCGCGCGGCTGGCCGAGGACCCGGTCTACAAGCTCCTGCTCGACCGCGATCCGCTGACCGGGCCGGCCTTGGCCTCCCAGCCGACGCTCTCCCGCTTCGAGAACGGCGTGGGCTGGCACGCGCTGTATCTGGCGAGCGTCGCCCTCGCGGACCTGGTCATCGCGCAGCATCGCGCACGGCTCCAGGGGCGGGCCCGGCGGATCACGATCGATCTCGACCCGACCGACGACCCCACGCACGGCCAGCAGGAGCTCAGCTTCTTCAATGGCCACTACGACACCTGGTGCTACCTCCCACTGGTGGCGACGCTGACGTTCAACGCCGAGCCGCGGCAGTACCTGGTCGCCGCCGTGCTGCGGCCGGGCAACAGCCCGGCCAAGCGGGGCGCGCTCGGCCTGCTGACGCGCCTGTGTCGGCGGCTGCGCGCCGCCTTCCCGGGGGCCCTCCTCCGGGTCCGGCTGGACGGGGGCTTTGCCAGCCCCGAGGTCTTGGACGGCTTGGACGCCGGGGGGGTCGAGTACGTCGTGGCGATGGCCAGCAATGCGCGCCTGGTCAAGCGCAGCCGCCGCTTGATGGGGCGGGCCCGGATGCTCTCCAAGGCCAGTGGCGCGACCGAGCACCTCTACGGCGAGACTCGGTACGCGGCCCGGAAGTGGAAGCGGAAGCGACGCATCATCATGAAGGCCGAGGTCGTGCGCCATCCTGGGCGCACGCCCAAAAACAACCCGCGCTTCGTGGTCACCAACCTCCTCGACCCGCCCGAGGCGGTCTACCACGTCTACTGCGGGCGGGGCGATATGGAGAACCGGTTGAAGGAGTTGCATCACGGCCTCGAACTGGATCGCACGAGCTGCGAACGGTTCACGGCGAACCAGTTCCGGGTGCTCCTGACGGCCGCGGCGTACATCTTGTTCCAGACCCTCCAGGCCCACGCTCAGGGGACGGCGTGTGCCGACGCCCAGGTCAGCACGCTGCGCGAGCGGCTGCTCAAGCTGGCGGCCTGGGTCGAGCGCTCGGTGCGGCGGATCGTGTTGCATCTGCCCACCACCTATCCCTGGCTTTCCACCTGGCGCCAGATCGCCGTCGCCGTCGGCGCGGCCCCGGCGTAGTCGCCGCGCCGCCACCGCCCGCCCGACCCCCCGGGAGACGTGTCTCTCCGCGGTCCGTGGAGAATCCGCCGTGAACGCGTGCCGCCGGGTCGCGAGCGTCCGCGCGTCGCTCTCGTGGCGGCGCGACCATTCGATGGCCTCCCCAACGCGGCTCTCGGATGCGCCCAGGACCTTGTGTTCCACTTCACGTGCGTTCACGCATAAACGGGCTAGGGGGTATTCTCCTCCGGATACTCGAAGGAGTAGAGGCGCACCTCGAACCGCTGCTCCCCTCCTCGAGGCCGGAGCGGGATCGTGAACGACTCCACGTCCGACTCGGACCTCCAGCGGACCCACGTCGGGGTCGTGAAGCTCACGATGCGGCCGGTCGCGTCGAGGCCCAGCAGCTGGAGCCAGGCGCCCGCGATGAGGTGGTTGCGCCGCTCGACGAGCCCGTCAGCCTGGACGGCGTTCGGGGTCACGCTCAAGCGCCAGTGGAAGTCGACCGGGGGCGCCTCGCTGTGGAGCGGGAAGTCGGCGGGCCGCGCGGCGGCAACCGATGCCGCACACCCCGCCAGGAGAGCGGTGGTCACCAGCAGCGCCGCCAGACCGCGGCTCGAGATCCGGAACCCTCGAATGCTCACGCCTACCTCCGACCTCGCGGTCCGCAACCGACGCTCTCCTAGACGTTCTCACCGGGGTGCTCTCGACACAAGGGGCGCCGAGACGGCAAGGATGTCGTCCGGCCCCCGTCCTCGGGCCCCATGGTGAGAGTCCGGTTCGATCAGCTACGCGGACTCAGCCCGGCGGCCCGGGGCCTCCACGCTGGCGTCGGCCGCGTCCGCCGTGTCTCGGCGAGCGGCCCGTCGAGCGTCCGACCGGCGCTCCAGAAGCGGCCAGGCGGCTATCGCGAGGTTGGACGGCTATCGGGCCAGCGCCTCGATCGCGGCGGCGTCGCGGTGACGCGCCTCCGGCAGGTGGATGTCCCAGCAACGCACACTGCAGAACGTGAGCTTCAGCCGTCCGGAGTTACAGGTCGACACGGAGCACCGGTAGTACTTCGTCCCCATCGGGATCGGCTTCTTGCACACGGAGCACACTCCGAACTGTGCCGGCATCCTAGCCCCTCACTCTCCACTGGGGGGAGCGTTTCTCAGTTGCCCACGTGCAGGTTCTGGACATCGATTCCGCGCGCCCTCGAGGCCGACGCGCATCTGCCGGAATCCCGCCTGCCGGCCGCGCACTCAGCGCGTGACGCCTTCGAAGGCCTCCACGGGCTGGCCGCCCGGTCGAGGCGCCGCGGCGTCTCCATGGTCGCAGCTGCGCGTACTCGGGTGACGAGCGCGGTCCCGATCACGTTGACGCCGAGGCTCCGCGGCCAGTCGTCGACCGTGGCGTCCAGGCCCTTGAGCACGAAGACCGCGGCGTTGTTGACGAGGACGTCCACGCCTCCGAAGCGGGCGACGGTCTCCTCGGTCAGGCGCCGGGCGTCGGCCTCGTGCGCGATGTCGGCCCGGACGAAAGCAGCCTGGCCGCCCTGAGCCACGATGGCGGCAGCGGCCTCCACCCCCGCCAGGACATCCACGTCCGCCACAACTCTGCGCGCGCCTTCATGGGCGAACAGCTCGCACGTCGCACGCCCGATGCCGGCCGCGCCGCCGGTCACGATTGCGACCTTGCCGCTGAGGCGCTCGCCCACGAGCTTGCCCGCGATCAGGCCACGCGCCCGCCGGGGTGGCGCCGCCAGACCTCGGGCTCGTACAGAGGGATGAAGAGCGTCGACTCCCGCTTGATGCGGGCGCATGCGCGGTGGAACTCCTCCAGGCTCTCCTGTGCACCGAGGGGCTCGCCGGCCTCCAGATTCCGATACGTGAACACGCGAGTCGCTGATCGCCACCGGGCCTCGCGCCGTGTCGACGAGGTAACACATCGACGAGCGGTGGTGCACCCCGACCCAGAAGGCGCGTAGACCAGGACGACTTCGTCCTCGTCCTCCAGCAGGTGCACCCGCTCCCATCCCTCGAACATGAGGTACTGGAGCGTGTCGCGCGGAATGCGGTGCCACCGTGAGACATGCATCGGGAATTTCTCCGCGTGAAAATCCTCGATCCAGTCCCGCTTGGACAGGCAGACCCGCGCGTTCGGAAAGAGCTGAATGTTGGCGGTGGCGTACGACTGCAGCGGCGTGACCAGGACATGCGTCACGTCTTCGGGACGGACGCCCAGGCCCGCCAGCGCGTTCAGGGGCCGCTCGCGCTCCTCCCGGCGCATCTCGCCGCGCGCGCCGAAGGCTGCGTGCCAGCGCGCATTGAGATCCGCCAGATCCGACGGCGGCCCGGTGTTGACGATCGCCGTGACGCCGGGGCCGCGGATGACGACCATCCAGAAGTGGAGGGTCACCCACTCGTGCCAGTGGCTCATCCAGAAGACCTCCGGACCGGCCACGTCGCACTCGCCCATCTTGAGGACCTGCAAGGAAAAGGTCATGGTCTCGGGTCTCGCCTCGGCACAGCGCCCGCCACGAGAGAGCGTGCTGGCGAGCTCGTCAGCGCCACGTCCCCAGGTGGAAGCTCTTGGGACGCGTCAGATGCTGGAAGCCGAGGTGCGGGGGCGTGCATCCCTTCCCGCCCTCCTCCCCCGCGGTGATCAGCGTGATCTCCCGGAACATCGCGCGGTCGCCGGGTCGACGAAGGTCCGGGTGCGGCTCACCGGGCGAGAGCGTACCCCGCCGCCGCCGGGCGCGGCAAGATACCCGCCGCGGGCGCCGGGCGCCATGGTGGCCGATACGCGGCCGGCGGCCTCGATGTCGCACCGCCGCCCCGGGTGTCACCGTCGATCGAGCCTCGATTGGCGGGACCGGCAACGACCGAGTCGAGCTGTCGGGCCACCGGGCCTGGCCGGCGGGCTCAGAGGATCCCGCGGTCGAGCGTGCGGTAGGCGAGCGCTTCCGCGAGGTGCTCGACCGCGATCGCATCGGCCCCGGCCAGGTCGGCGATCGTCCGCGCCACCTTGAGCACGCGGTCGTGGGCGCGCGCCGAGAAGCCGAGCCGCGCCGCCGCCCGCGCGAGGAGGGCCCGGCCCGCCGGCGGCAGCGGGCAGTGGCGCAGGAGCTGGCGCGGCGTCAGCCGCGCGTTCACGCGCACGGGCCCGCGCCCGAGCCGCGCCCGCTGGCGCTCGCGCGCGCGGGTGACCCGCTGCTGGACCGCCGCCGATTCCGGCGGCGCGCCGTCGCCTGACATGGACGTCTCCGGCATCACCGGCCCCACGTCGACGTGGAGGTCGATCCGGTCGAGCAGCGGCGCCGACAGCCGTCCCAGATAGCGCGCCCGCTCGCCCGGCGTGCACGCGCACCCGTCCACGCTCCGGCAGCCCCGCCGGCACGGGTTCATCGCCCCCACCAGCTGGACCTCCGCCGGCAGCCGCACCGCCCCGCCGACCCGGGCGATCGTCACCGCGCCGTCCTCCAGCGGCTGGCGGAGCGTGTCGAGCGCGTGCGGAGCGAACTCGGGCAGCTCGTCCAGGAACAGCACGCCCAGGTGGGCCAGGCTCACCTCGCCCGGATGCGGCACGCGGCCCCCGCCGACCAACCCGGCCGGCGAGACGGTGTGGTGGGGCGCGCGAAAGGGCCGGCGCGTCACGAGGCCCTCCGGCGGAAGCAGCCCCGCCACGCTCCAGATCCGGCTCGCCTCGATCGCCTCCGCCAGCGTGAGGGGCGGCAGGATCGTCGGCAGCCGCCGCGCGAGGAGCGTCTTGCCCGTCCCCGGCGGGCCGATCAGCAGCACGTGGTGGCCGCCGGCCGCCGCGATCTCCAGCGCGCGCTTCGCGTGCGCCTGACCGCGCACGTCGCCGAGGTCGACGTCGTCGGGCGGCGCGACCGCCAGGAGCTGCCCCGGATCCCCACGAGTCCGGGCGATCGGATGCTCCTCGTTGAGGAACGCCGCCGCCTCCGCGAGCGAGGTCACCGGGTACACGGCGAGGGCCTCCAGCACCGAGGCCTCCGAGGTGTTGCCGGCGGCGAGAAGGCAGCCGTCGAGACCCGCATGGCTCGCCCGGAGCGCCATCGGGAGCACCCCGCGCACGGGATGGATCGCCCCGTCGAGGGCCAGCTCCCCCACCACAAGGAGGCGCTCCAGCCGCTCGGGCTTGACCGCGCCCGTCGCCGCCAGGAGGCCGAGCGCGATCGGCAGGTCGAAGCTGACGCCTTCCTTCCGCACGTCCGCCGGCGCGAGGTTGACGGTCACGCGCTCGAGGGGGAACGCGAAGCCGGAGTTCCGGATCGCCGTGCGGACGCGCTCCCGGCTCTCACGCACCGCCGGATCCGGCAGGCCCACCGTCGCAAACGTGGGCAACCCCTGGCTCACGTCGACCTCGACGCGGACCAGCGCCGCGTCGACGCCGGCCAGGCAGGCGGAGAAGACCCGGGCGAGCATTACCCGCCTCGCCGGAACGGCGACCTCGACGCTCGGGCCCCCGCGGTCCCCTGATCCGTCCGGCCCATGCGCGAAGGCACTGCAAGCCGCGCTCCCAGAGGTGCCGCACGGCCGGGCGTCGAGTGACGGGCGGTTCGCTCAGGCGGACAGCCGGCCTGGCGGCGTCGACGTCATACAGGGCGTATCCGTCAGGATGTCCAGCCGTCGAGGCCGAAGGCGTGCTTGAGATGCCGCACGCCGGTCACCCCGCCCGCCTCGTCGAGCGACACCCCCACCACGTCGAAGCGGCAGGACTGCTCGCCGAGCCGCCGCGCCGCGAGGTAGCCGAGCGCGAGCCGGCCAAGCCGCGCGCGCTTCCGGATATCCACCCCGGCTTCGGGCGGATCGCCGGACAGGCCCCGCCGGGCCTTCACCTCGACGAACACGAGCGTCGACCCGTCGCGGGCGAGAAGGTCGATCTTGCCGAGCCGCGACCGGAGCTATCAGAACTCGTCTCTTGTCTGAGTTCTTGGCGGTATCCGAGGTCGAACACATCTTTGACGCGGTCGCCCGCCCGTCGCGCCGCGGGCCGCATCCAGCGCTACGCCAAGCAAGGCCGCCAGCCCGCTCGCCGAACGGGCACGCACCGCCGCGTGCGGCGACCCCTGGCGAAGAGGCCGGTGACGAAGCGCCGACTGTGTCGTACCCAACACAAGGCGCACCTGTGGGTGATCAGCGACAGTTGACTGACGTGGAGCGCCCTCCCTATAGTGACGCGGTGTCGGCGAGCCAAGAGCATTCGAGCAACTGAGGCGCGCAGTGACCAGCCGCCGTGGCGCTCGGCGAGGTCTGTGGCTACCTATCGCGATCCTCGCCGTGGCGGCGGCGGTTCGCGGTCTGCGGTTCTGGGCGGAGTTCGTGACGTTCGCGCACGTCGACGAGGCGCGCGTCGCCATCCCGGCCCTGCAGATTCTGGCGGGTACGTTTCCAGTCCACCATGTGGGGGTCGAATACCACGGCGCGGCTCCGGCCTATCCTCTCGCTGCTTGGTTCGCGCTGGTCGGCGTATCCTCGGGGAGCCTCGATGTCTTCGCCTACCTGATAGGGCTGGCGGGCGCGGCGACTGGGTACTGGCTCGCGTGTCGCCTGCTGCAGCCGCCGGCCGCGATCCTGGCCGGCCTGGCCATCGCCGTGCCGCCATTGCTCGTCGCGCGGTGGTCACTCAGTGCCAACCTGAACTATCCGCTCACGTTCCTGCTCGGCCATGTGATCTTGCTCGGTACCCATCGGCTGTACCGCGGAGACCCCATGCGGGGGACAACGATCCTGGCGGTGTCGCTCGTGGCCGGCCTCGGCTGGTGGACCAACCCCCTCATCGTCGCCTACTGCTTTCCGCTCGCCGTCCTGGCGCTCCGGAGAGGCCTCGTGTTCGAGCCGACGTTCTGGCTCGTCCCGCTGGGCGTTCTCCTCGGCGGGCTACCGGACTGGCTTTACGAGGTCACGCACTTTCCCACGATGCGGTTCATGCTCCACGAGGCGGGTTCGTTGCCGGCCCAGTCGGTCGGCGCGCGAGCAGCAGAGCTTATAGGGTATCTTGCGTTCGAGCTGCTCGGCGCAAGGCCCGAAGGGCTCCGATCCGTCCCGCCGTTGTTGGTCCAGGTCTTGGTTGTGGCGATTGGCGGATTCGCCGTTCTGCGCGCGGTCGTACGGGACCGGGACGAGTTGCGGTGGCTCGTTGGGGCGGGCGGCCAGCCGAGATCGGGACTCGGGCTCCTCTGGGCGATGGTCGTCGGCCACATCGGCCTCATGCTCTTCACGCACCGGACGCTTGGAGCGACGTACTGCGTGCCGCTCTACGCGGCGCTCTCGATCTGGACGGGGGAGGCCCTGGCCTGGCTCTGGCTCCGTCGCCGATGGCTCGGGGGCGGAGCGGTCACCGTCCTAGTCGCGTGGCACCTTTGGGCAAACTTTGGGGCATCGCTGGGGAGCCCCGCCGCGTCGGCACCGCGCTGGACACGGCTCGAGGCCACCGCACGGCCTCTCATCGACTGGCTCCTGGCCCGCAACATCCGCCATGTTCAGTGGACCGCGGAGGACGAGAGCCTCGCATCCTTCGAGCTCACATTCCTGTCAGGATACCGGGTGATCGCCAGTCAGCTTTGGCATGAAGCGGTGGTGCAGCACGGATGGGCAGTCGATGCGGAGGAGATGCCGCTCATCGTGACTGGGGAGCGGGAGCTTGGTCCCCTACGCGCGAGCCTTGCCGCCCTGGGACTGGGGGTTCGGGAAACCCGGGTAGGTCGCTTCGTCGTGGTCGAGCCCACGGCTGCGTCGAGGGGCTTTGCCCCGCTCGCGCCCGACGGATGGACGGTGACGGCCAGTCATCGGACGCACGAAGCCGGGAACCTGCTGGACCGGGACGTCGCCACGGGCTGGAGCACAGGGGACCGGCAGCGGTCCGGCGAATGGTTGACTGTCGATCTGGGAAGGGCGGAAACGGTCGGGCGCGTCGACCTGCTCGCGATTGACTGGCAAGAAGTGCCCGCGGCGTTTCGGGTGGAATCGTCCCTGGACGGCCGGCAGTGGCACGAGGCGGTGACGGTCACGGAATACTGGGGTCCGCTCTTCCTGTCGGAGGGCCGGCCGTTTCTGAGAGCCCGGCACGGCCGGGTGCAGGCGATCTTTTCGCCAGTGCAGTGCCGCTTCCTGCGGATCGTTCAACTCGGCGAATCGGGCCATGCGTGGGCTGCGCGAGAGCTCTTCGTCTACCGACCCGCCGCGCCTCGTCCGTCGTCGACCGACCCTTCGCCTGAAGGGCTCGCATGGTCGCTGCACCGCGCCGGGATACGGATGGTCTACGCTGGGCCGTGGCTCTCGGCCCGCGTCCTAGCGGGATCCCGGGGTACCCTGGGAGCGCTCGATTCGAACATCAACGTGAACTCGTACGGGCGGACGCGGCCCGAGCCGACCACGCTCGAGCGGTTCCGGCTGGAGGAGGGGCGCGGCCTCCTGCTGGGCGGGGACACCGACTTCACCGGAATACGGGAGGTGCTTGCCGGGCGCGGCGTCCCGATGCACGAGACGGGAATCGGCCCGTATCGGCTGTTGGCCTTGACCCGCCCCAAGACGACAACGCCCTCTGTCACCTCACGGGTGGCGCGCGTCCGCGGCCTTGCGGACGGATGAGGCGGGGCGGATGCTCGACGGGGACTTTCGGACACGGTGGAGCGCGGAACGCGCGGTCGATCCTTCCGTCCACGTCACCGTCGATCTGGGTGTAGCGCGACGGATCGCAGGGGTGCGCATCCTGCCCGGCTCCCGCGAGGGCGGGCCCAGCAAGCTCACGATCGAGGGATCGACGGATGGGGTGATCTGGATACGGCTGGAACCTCTGGAGTGGGCGGGTCAACTCTACTGGACGGGGTACGAGCTGCTCCGGAACAGCCTCCGGGAGTGGGCGGTCACGTTTCCGCCGACCACGGTGCGATACCTCCGGCTGCGCCCAGCGGCATCCGCACCAAGGTGGGACATCGAGGAAATCGCCGTGTTCGAGTGACCGCCGCCACGGATCAATGATGATCGGGGCCGTGACATGGATCATCCTCACGCGTCCGAAGTGGCTCAGCACGCCGGTCCCGGTGCCCGGCTGCCCCCCTGGCGTCACGGGTACCATGACGGCGCGCCTTGCTGGTCCGCCCGGTGATCGAGGCGAACCCCGAGCGGCCACCGCGTGATGCCTCCCCAGTGTTCTCCGTCGGATCCGGTCAGCGGGCGCTCACCGTTCGCCCGAAGGTGTAGCGCACCGTGCGGACGGCACCTATCTTGATCGGCATGTTCGGGAGAGCCGCGCGCGACCGGCCGAATCGGGGCGCCCGATGGGCCTGGCTGCCGCTCGTCCTGCTCGTCGTGGCGGCCGGTGTCCGGGCGCTCCGCTTCGCCGCTCCGTTCCTGAAGCCGTACGAGTGGGACGAAGCCGCGACCGGCGTGTGGGGCATCCAGCTGCTCGCCGGGACGTTTCCGGTCTACTTCCTCGGCAACGAATACCAGGGCGTGCCCGCCGCCTACCCTCTCGCCGCATGGTTCGCGCTGGTCGGGTCGTCGACCCACGCATTGGACGCCTTTGCCTACGTCCTCGGGCTCGTGCTTCTCTGGACAGGCTGGCTCGTGATCCGGCGCTTCCTCCCCCCGGATGCGGCCATTGCCGCCCTCCTGGTCCTCGTCGCGCCGCCGCTCCCGTTGGCGTCGCGGAGCCTCAACGGCGGCCTGGACTACCCGACGTTGCTCGTGCTTGGCCAGCTCTTCATGCTCGGCACGCACTCGGTGTTCTACCGAAGAGTCCCGCTTCGACGGGCTCTTCTCGGCCTCGGCCTCGTGGGGGGGCTTGGCTGCTGGAACAGCCCGCTGTTCGGCGTGTACCTGGCGCCATTCGTGTGGCTCGCGCTCCGACACGGCCTGGCCTGGCGGCGCGAGGTCGCCTGGTTCGCGGGGGGTGCGCTTCTCGGGAGCCTCCCAACAGCGGTATACGAGGCCGTGTACTTTCCGTCCACGCGTTTCATCGTCCATGCGGGAGGGAGCATCCCCGTCGATCCGGTTCTCGTGCGCGCGGCGACGGTGTTCGGCACGCACGTCCCCGATCTGCTCGGCGTTCCGGAGTTCGGATCGCTCCAATCGAGCACGCTGGCCGTATCCGCATCGCTGGTCCTCCTCGGCATTGCCGTCGCGCTCTGCTGGGACCGTGCCGAGCTCCGGTGGCTCCTGGCGCTCGGCGACGCTCGAGGCTCGGGTCGCGTCATCCTGTGGATCGTGCTGGTCAGCAACCTGGTCGTGGTGATCGCGGCCCCGCAGGGCGCGGTCGGAAGCCGCTACCTCCACCCGCTCTACGCGGTGCTACCCGCCTTCGCCGGCATTGCGCTCGCGTGGCTGTGGCGCCGCCGCCGCTCCATCGCGGTCATCGTGGCTGGCGCGCTGATCGGCATCCATGCGCTGGCACAACTGGACGCATGGGCCGGGCGGCACCCCTTCCGCCCAATGGCGGTGGAGCCCGACCACGCGCGCGCTCGAGCCGCTGCTGGTCTGGCTCGAGTCGCGCGGCATCGACCATGCGTACTGGGCGTTCCGCGGCCTGCCCCCCAGCTACGAGATGACCTACCTCGCCGCAGGGCGCGTAGTCTTCGCGGACGCGTGGCGTGAGCTGGCGCTGCCCTATGCCCGCGAGGTCGATGCGAGCAAGGCGCCACCGTTCGTCGCCCCGGATGGGGCCGATGAGGTCGACGAACTCCGAGACACGCTTCCGGCACTCGGCCTCGAGGTTCGCGAGACGCGGGTCGGCCGGTACGCCGTCTTCGAAACCAGCGCCCGGGGCCGATCCGGGTTCGTGGCCCTGCCTCCCGACGGCTGGCGCGTGAGCGCCGAGCCCGAACGGCCCCGCGATCACGAGCCTCACCGATCGCGACGTAGCGACCGGCTGGTCGACCGGTCGCGGCCAGCAGCCCGGCCAGCAGATCGTCATCGATCTCGGGCGGGACGCGCTCGTCACGCGGGTCGATCTGCTCGTGGTCGACTGGCAGGAAGTCCCGGCCGGATTCCGCATCGATGTATCACGGGACGGCGAACGATGGGAGTCGGTCCTTACGGTGCCGCGCTACTGGGGTCCTCTGTTCTTCTCCGAACACCACGCGATGCTCAAGGTTCGGCACGGCCGCGTGCAGGCAGTGTTTCCGCCCACCACGACGCGGTGGCTCCGGATCGTGCAGACCGGGACGGTTTCCTACCGCTCGTGGAAGGCGCGCGAGCTCTTCGTCTACGCCCCAGGGCCGCCACCGAGCGATGACGTGCCGCCAATCGAGCCGCTGTTCCGGGATCGTCGTCCCGAGTTCGTCTACACCGGTCCCTGGCTCGCGGCGCGGCTCCACACGGAGCTCGGCGACCGAGTCCGGGTCCCCGAATCCAACTACTTCACCAACAACAACGGCCACCACCTGCCGGATCCCCGTTGGCTGGAACCGCTCCGGATCGAACCGGGGCGGGTGATCCTGCTGGGCCAGGACGCGGACGCGGCTGGGGTCAGGGCCATGCTCGCGGCCCGCGGTGTGCCGGTGGACACGCGAGTCGATGGACCCTATCAGCTGCTGACTTTCAAGACCACGGAGAAGGCTCGCCTCCTCGACCGGGCTGGATGGCGGGCCACGGCCAGCGTCGATGCCGCCAACGCCCAGCGCGCGATCGACGGAAAGGCAGGGACGCACTGGATATCCGGTGGCCCGGCATCGCCGCAAGACCATCTCACAGTCGACCTGGGACGCATCCGAGAGATCTCCGGGATCCGCCTCACCCCTGGCTCGCAGGCGGGAGGACCGCTGGCGCTCGGCCTCGAGGGCTCGGACGACGGAATCACCTGGACCGCGCTCGGGCCGCCGACGTGGGCCGGGGCTCTCTACTGGACCGGGTCCGAGCTCCTGCGGAACAGCGAAGAGGGCTGGTCGTTCGTATTCCCGGCAGCACGCGTGCGGATCCTCCGGATCCGTCCCTCGCGTCCGTCGCCGACGCCCTGGATCGTGGCCGAGCTCGAGTGCTTCGACTGACCGGAACGATGACCACGCCGCGACCCGCCCCACCGGGACAGCCGCCCGGCGTGATCACCTTCAGTGCCCGCTTCACGCCCGCGTGACACCGCATGTCCGCGAGATCGAGGTCGTCGGACCTCCCCGCCCGGCCCAGAACCAGAGGCGAAGCCCGGACCGGATCGTCTCGGGACGTCCGGCCGGCGGCGCCGCCGGGCGCTCGGCGTGCCCGCGAAACAGTCGCGGCCGGGGCGCCGAGTTGCGGGCGGTTCGCTCGGGCGGGCGGCCCGACCGCGTCAACGTCATACGGGGCGTATCCGTCAGGACGTCCAGCCGTCGAGGTCGAAGGCGTGCTTGAGGTGCCGCACGCCGGTCACCCGGCCCGCCTCGTCGAGCGACACCCCCACCACGTCGAAGCGGCAGGACTGCTCGCCGAGCCGCCGCGCCGCGAGGTAGCCGAGCGCGAGCCGGACGAGCCGCGCACGCTTCCGGCCATCCACCGCGGCCTCGGGCGGATCGCCCGACAGGCCGCGCCGTGATTTCACCTCGATGAAGACCAGCGTGGCGCCGTCTCGGGCCAGGAGGTCGATCTCGCCCAGCCGCGACCGGAGGTTCCGCGCGAGGATGACGAGACCGCGCCGCTTGAGATAGCGCACGGCCGCGGCTTCCCCCGCCTGGCCGACGGACCGTGTCGTGGCGCGGGGCGGATCGCGCTGCCACCGCATGCCGGTCACCGTGCAAGGACCCGACCAGGCGGCAAGCCCGCCGGATGTCGAGCCGGCACTCGCGGGCGCTCATCGCGGGCGGCTGCCCGCGGATGCGCGTCGTGTCCGGGCGGTCAGCGCCGGCTCGCGCCCTCCAGGATCCGCACCATCTCGGCGTAGCCGCGCGCCCGGGCGTGGGCGAGCGGCGTGACGCCCTGGCGGTCGGCGAGATCGATGGCGGCCCGCGCCTCGACGAGGAGGCGCGCGACGGCCACGTGGCGCGGCCCGCCGTCTCCGAGGATCACCGCCTCGAGGAGGGCCGTCCAGCCGAGGTTGTTGACGTGGTCGAGCGGGGCGCCGGCCGTCGACGAGGACCCGCACCACCTCCACGTGGCCGAGATGCGCCGCCGCGATGAGGGCCGTGCCGTCGTAGGGGCTCGTGACGGTGCGCGGGCTCGCGCCGAGCGCGAGGGCAAGCTCGCAGCGTCGCCACGTCGTCACGCACCGCCGCGATCGTGACGACGTCGTAGCGCTGCGCGTCGAGGGCATCGGGGTCCGCGCCGCCAGCCACCAGGGCCCGCATCGCCTCGGCCTGCGCGGCGAACGCGGCGACGTGAAGCGGCGTGCGTCCGTGGCCGTCCCGCGCGCCAGGATCCGCGCCGGTCGCGAGGAGCCGGCGGATCTCGATCGCGTCGCCGCGGGCCGCCGCCCCGTGGAGCCCCGTGTACGCGCGCATCTCGTCCGGGCCGGGCGGCACCTGAGGGAAGCCGGCGCGAGGCGCGAGCAGCGCCACGAGGCCGGCCAGGAGCAGCCCGACGAGACGGCTCACGGCCCGGACGCGACGGCCGACCGGCGGCGTCAGGCCGGTTCCGGCGAGGGCAGCTCCACGCCCTCGAGGGGATCCGACGCCGGGTGGTAGTACATCCACTCGGCGGCGCCCTCGGCGACCGTGCGGTTGAGCGCGCGCGCCTGGCGCTCGCCCAGGTCGCGCACGATCTCGCCGGCCGGCGCGCGGCGCGCGACGATCAGGGCGTGGCGGGCATCGAGCGGGACCCGCACCTCGTGGGCGGATCCGAGCCCCACCTGGTAGAGCTTCGCGGCGGCCGACGGCGCCCAGAGCACGACGGGCGTGTCGCTGGTCAGGAGCACCGGTGCCGGAAAGCGGACGACCTGCCACGTGCGGGCCGCCAGCTGACGCGCGAGCGCCGGCATCGACGCCAGCGACCGCCCGACCGGCGGTCGGCCCGGGAGCATCACGTCCGGCGCACTCGCGCCGCCGACTGCCTCCGGCTTGCGCGCCGCCCGGGCCTTCGGGGCAGCCGGGCCTTCCATGCCCGGGCTCTCGGGCTCGTCCACTTCGGCTTCCTCAGGGGCCTCCTCAGGGGCCTCCTCCGCCACCTCGGCCTCCTCCTCGTCTTCCTCGGACTCCTCGATGGTCGAGACGATGAGCTGGCCGACGAGGGTCGCCATCCGCCCGGCCTCGGCCCGGTGATACCGCCCGAGGAGGAGCTGCGCGGCGAGGACGAGGGCGAGGCTCGCCCGATCGGACTCGCGTGGCGGGAACGCGCCGGCCGTGATCCGCTGGACGGCCTCGGCCCCCCGTGCCTCCACCTCGGCGAGGAGGCGCGCGAGCGCCGGGGCATCGGTCCGGTCGGCCACGAGCGCATAGCGCCCGAGCTCCGCCACGGCGGCGTCCACCAGGACCAGCCGCCGGCGGGTGCGGTCCCGCCGCTCCGCGATGAGCTGGCCGGTGGCGTCGGCGAACCCCGCGAGGAGGAAGCGGGGGACGAGCGGGCGCTCGAGCGCGATCGGGCTCACGTCAGAAGAGCCGAAGCTCGAGGGAGGGATCGCCGCGCTCGCTCCCGACGCCGTGATCAACCCCATGGCCAACTCCATGAAAAGAGCGCCGGTGGAGCGGGCACGGGCCGAGCCGCGCGAGCGCCTCGAGGTGCGCGGCGGTCGCGTAGCCCTTGTGCTGCCGGAAGCCGTACTCGGGATAGCGCCGGTCGGCGCGCAGCATGAAGGAGTCGCGGGTGACCTTCGCGAGGATCGATGCGGCGGCGACCGAGGCCGAGCGACGATCGCCGGCGATGATCGCCCGCTGGGCGCAGGTCACGCCGGGGATCCGGAGGTTGCCGTCCACCAGGACGAGACCGGGCGCGAGGCGTAGCCGCTCGAGCGCGGCCCGCATGGCGCACCAGGTGGCCTGCAGCACGTTGACCGTGTCGATCCGCCGCGGGCCGACGCGTCCCACGGCGAAGGCGAGCGCCCGGACGCGGATCTCGCGCGCGAGTCGCCGCCGTTGCCGGGCGCTGAGGAGCTTCGAGTCACGGAGCCCGTCGACCGGCGCCGTCGGGTCGAGAATCACGGCCGCGGCGACCACCGGTCCAGCCAGGGGCCCGCGCCCCACCTCGTCCACCCCCGCCACCCAGAGCCCCCGCGCCCAGGCGCCACGCTCCTGGGCGTAGAGATCTTCCTCGAGCTCGAACAGCCCTGTCTGGAGGGGACCGGAGCGGCGCTGGCGCACGCGGGGGGTCGCCCACGCGACCCGCCGGCGTGCCGCCGGCGGGTCTGGGAGCTCGTCGCGCGGCTACTCGTCGCTCGCGGCGGGCGCCGCGGGGGCCGCAGTCGGCCGCTCCTGCCGCTTCTCCCGCAGGCGCGCAGCCTTCCCGGTGCGCGCCCGGAGGTAGTAGAGCTTGGAGCGCCGGACGTGCGCGGACTTCACGACCTGGACCTGCTCGACCCGCGGGGAGTGGAGCGGGAAGGTCCGCTCGACGCCGACGCCGTAGGACACGCGCCGGACCGTGAAGGTCGCGCGCGCGCCCTCGCCGCGCTTGCGGATGATGGTCCCCTCGAAGATCTGCACCCGCTCCTTCTCGCCCTCGATCACCTTCACGTGGACCCGCACGCTGTCCCCGGGGGCAAAGGCGCCCCGGTCCCGCTTGAGGGCGCTTGCCTCCACCACCGCGATCGCATCCGTCGCCATGTTCGTCTCCTCGGTGCGTCACTCGCCCGGCTGGGCGTCATTCACCCGTCCGCGTCAGCTCACCGCTGCGCGTCATCTCGTCCATCCACTCGCGCTCCTCGCGCGTCAACGGCACGGCGGCCAGCAGGTCCGGCCGGCGCGCGAGCGTGCGCCGGAGCGCCTCGCGGCGCCGCCACCGGGCGATGCGGCCGTGGTCCCCGGAAAGGAGGACCTCCGGCACCCGCCACCCGCGGAACTCGGCGGGTCGCGTGTACTGCGGGTAGTCGAGCCGGCCCGCGGCGAACGACTCCCGCGCCGCGCCGTCCGGATCCCCGAGCACCCCCGGCAGGAGCCGGACCACCGCGTCCAGCACGACCAGCGCCGGGAGCTCCCCGCCCGTCAGCACGTAGTCGCCGATGGAGAGCTCCTCGTCGACGAGCTGCGCCCGGACGCGCTCGTCGACCCCCTCGTAGTGCCCGCAGAGCAGGACGAGGTGCGTCTCTTTCGCAAGACGCTCCGCGGCCGGCTGCGTGAACGTCGGGCCCTGCGGGCAGAGGAGCACGACGCGGCTCTCCGGCCCGCGCAGGGCGTCCACGGCGGCGAAGAGGGGCTCGGGCTTCAGCACCATGCCGCCGCCCCCGCCGAACGGGTAGTCGTCCGCGACCCGGTGCCGGCCCTCCGTGTAGTCGCGGAGGTCCACGACCCGGATGTCGACGGCGCCCCGCTCCCGGGCCACGCGGAGCATCGACTCGTCGAGCACCGCCGGGAGCATCCCCGGGAAGAGCGTCACCACGTCGATCCGCATCACGCGTCGAGCTCCACGAGCCCCTCGGGAGGCCGCGCCACCACGCGCCGCGCCGCCAGGTCCACCCGCTCGACGAGCGCCGTCACCGCGGGGAGGGACCACGCCCGATCGCCGCGCTGCACCGTCCAGTAGTCGTGCTCGGGGCCCGCGAGGACCTCCGTGATCGTGCCGAGGCTCGCGCCCTCCGGGGTCTCCACGACGCACCCCACCAGATCGAACGCGTAGTAGCGGTCCGGCGGCAGCTGCCGCACCGACGCGCGCGGGATCGTGACGAGCCGGCCGACGAGCGCCTGGGCGTCCGTCATGGTGGCGCTCCCGGCGAACTTCACGACGGGGACCCGCCCCTGGAACCAGACGGCCTCCACGTCGTGCCGCTCCCCCGCAGCCGGCGGCACGAGCCAGCACTCCCGCAGCTCGGCCAGCCGCTCCGGAGCGTCGGTCAGGGGCTCGACCCGCACCTCGCCCCGCCGGCCCTGGGTCCGGACGATCCGGCCGACCGCGACCAGCGACGCGTCGCCCGCCGCGCGCCCGCGCCGAGCGCCGTGGCGTTCGCCGACTCGCCCATCCCCGTTCTCCCGGGCGCCGCTCCTAGCTCGCCGGCATGCCCGCGCGCGCCAGGAGGTGCCGCACGGTGTTCGAGGGGAGCGCGCCCTTCCGGATCCACGCCGACGCCTTCGCCGTGTCGATCCGGATCGTCGGCGGCTCCGTGAGCGGGTCGTAGAACCCGATCTGCTCGATGAACCGACCGTCCCGTGCCGTCCGGCCGTCCGCCACCACCACCCGGTAGGAAGGCTTCTTCGTCGTGCCCGTACGTCGTAGCCGAATCCGTGCCGCCATGTGAGTCTCCTCTTTACCCTGCCCTTGGCCTAGCCTCGGAAGAACGGCATCGCCCGGCGCAGGTCCTTGCGCCCGAGCCGTCCGCTCATGCCCTTCATGTCCTTCATCATTTTCCTGAGCTGCGCGTACTGCTTGAGCAGCCGGTTCACGTCCTGCACCGACGTGCCGCTCCCGCGCGCGATCCGCGACCGCCGCTCGCCGTTGATGATCGCCGGCGTGTGCCGCTCGCCCGGCGTCATCGAGCCGATGATCGCCTCGAATCGCCCGAGGTCCTTCGACTCGGCGTCGATCTCGGGCCGGCCCAGCTTGGCGCCCTTGAAGAACGGCACCATGTCGAGGATCTGGTCGAGCGGCCCCATCTTCCGGAGCTGCCGGAGCTGCTCGGCGAAGTCCTCGAGGGTGAAGCTGTCCTCCCGGATCTTCTGGGCCAGCTCCTCGGCCTTCGAGGCGTCCACCGTCGCCTGGGCCTTCTCGACGAGCGAGAGGACGTCGCCCATGCCGAGGATGCGCGAGGCCATCCGGTCGGGATGGAAGGGCTCCAGCGCGTCGACCCGCTCGCCGACGCCGCAGAACACGATCGGCTTGCCGGTGACCGTGCGGATCGACAGCGCCGCGCCACCGCGGGCGTCCCCGTCGAGCTTCGTCAGGACGATGCCGTCGTAGCCGACGTCCTGGTTGAACCGCTGGGCCATCGTCACCGCGTCCTGCCCCGTCATCGCGTCGACGACCAGGAGGACGTGATGGGGCTTGACCTCGCGCCGAAGCACCTTCAGCTCCTCGACCATCGCCTCGTCGATGTGGAGGCGCCCGGCGGTGTCGAGGAGGACCGGGTTCCACCCGTTGGCCGCCGCCTGGTCCAGGGCCCCGCGCGCGATCTCGACGGGCGACTGCCCCTCGGCGCCGTGGACGGGCAGCCCCAGCTCGCCGCCGAGGACACGGAGCTGCTGGATGGCCGCGGGCCGGTAGACGTCGGCCGCGACCAGGAGGGGCCGGAAGCCCTCGCGCTGGAAGTGGCGTCCCAGCTTCGCGACGCTCGTCGTCTTGCCGGAGCCCTGGAGGCCCAGGACCATGATCACCGTCGGCGGCCGGGGAGCCATCGTGAGCCGGTGCGCGGCGCCGCCCAGCAGGTCGACCAGCTCGCCGTGGACGATCTTCACCACCTGCTGACCCGGGGTGAGACTCTGGAGCACCTCGTGCCCCACGGCCTTCTCGCGGACGCGCTCGACGAAGGACCGGACGACCTTGAAGTTGACGTCGGCCTCGAGGAGGGCGACCCGCACCTCCCGGAGCGCCTCCTGGATGTTCTCCTCGGTCAGGCGGCCGGCGCCCCGGAGGCGGTCAAAGATCGCCTCGAGACGCTGCGTCAGGGCTTCGAACATTGGATCCTCTCGGAATCTCGTGGGGGAATCGCGAAAAGCACTTAAGGCTACAGGACATCCGAGGCGGCGTCAAGGAAGCCGGCGGCAAAGTCGTGGTCCGAAATACCCCGTCGGCCGGGCCGAGTGAGGCCTGTCGGGGGCCCGGAGCGCCCCCTACGACGCGAGCGCGAACGGGGCGACGAAGACCTGGTCGGGGCAGCCGCCGGGCGGCCCCCCGGGCCGACCGGCCCGGAGGGCCTGGGCCTCCCGGAGGAGCGCCCGGGCCAGATCGCTTCGGCCGTCGAGCGCCATCGCGCGGCGGGCGAAGGCCTCCGCCTCGGCCCCGCACCCGGCCTCGAGCCCGGCGCGCGCCAGGAGAAGCGCGGTGTCGAGGAACTCCGGCTCGAGCCCGCGGATCCTCGCCAGCGCCGCGGCGGCCTCGGCCGGCTGCCCGAGCACCCTCGCCAGCTGGGCGACCCCGTACCACGCGTCGAACGAGGCCGGCGCCTCCCGCGCGAGCCGTCCGTAGAGCGCGAAGGCCTCCGGGCGGTGGCCCTCGCGCTCGAGCCAGTGGGCCAGGCCCTGCTCGGCGTCGGCATTCATCCGGAGCGGCATCGGCCCCTGGCCGAGGTTCGCGAGGAGATAGACGGCCACCGCGACGACGCCCGCCGCCACGCGCGCCCGCGCGCTCGCCGCGATGGCCGCCCACCGGACGCCCGCCGCCGCGAATAGCGCGAGCAGCGGGACCAGGGGCGCGCGGTAGCGTCCCGTGACGAAGAACGCGGCGACGGTGAGTCCGAGCAGGACGACCGAGGCGGCGAGAACCGGCGCCCGCCGCCAGGCCACACCGAGACCGACGACGGCGAGCGGGAGGAGCACGCCGAACGGGAACGCGAGCCCCGGCACCTTCCAGAGCAGCACCCGGAGAACGGGGGACCAGGCGCGCGCCGGGTAGAGCTCCTGGTTCCGGGGGATCTCGGCGCCGCCGAGGAGCAGCCGGAGCTTCCGGGCCTGGAGGAGGAGGAACCCGACGGGCTCGCGCGCGGCATACGCCGTGACGCGCTCCACGAAGAAGCGGGACGCCGGACCCGCGCCCGACACGCCGTGGAGCCGCGGCGCCCGGACGAGCGCCTGCCAGTCGCGGCCGGGGCGCATCCCCACCGTCGCGTCGTACCGGGGATTGTTGCCGAGGTAGAGATTGATCCCGGTATTCGACGAGATGAGGACGAGCTCCCCGCCCTCGGTCCAGTTCCTGATCGTCACCGGCGCGATCGCGATGGCCGCCCCCAGGAGGAGCCAGGCGGCCCGCCGCCGGGCCGCGATCGCCAGGACCGGAAGGAGGACGAGGGCCGGCGCGTTCACGACCGCCGTCAAGCCGCCCAGGAGCCCCGTGGCGAGCCAGCCGCGCCCCCCGCGCTCCGCCGGCGCCCGGGCCGCGCAGTAGAGGGTCGCCATCTGGAGGCAGATCGCCAAGGACGGCGCCAGGAGCTCCCCATCGTAGTAGATGAGCACGCCGTAGAGGGCCACGACGAGGCCGGCGCCGAGCCCGACCGCCCGGCCGAACACGCGGGTCCCGATGGCACAGGTGAGCGCCGCGGTGAGGGCGCCGAGCACCGCCTGGACGAGCCGAGGCGCGAGGAACCCCGGACCCGCGATCCGCAGGATCGCGGCAAGGAAGTACGGATAGCCGGGCGGCTGCCAGTACACGGCCTCCGCCCATCCCTCCCCCGCCGCCACGGCGCGGGCCGCCCAGTAGTAGGTCTCGGCGTCGAGAACGGGGCGCGCGAAGTAGGGACTGTCCCGCAGCGCGAGGACGTGGCCCACCCGGAGGGCGAGGGCGACAGCGAAGACGACGGCGGCGGACGGCCCGGCCCGATTCTCGCGCGAAGGGTTCACCCCTCCTCGGAGACGGCGGTCACTTCCGCCCGGCCTGAGCCTTCTTCTCGACGCGCTCGACCTTCGAGGAGGCCGCGGCCGCGGGGCGCTCGACCTTCGCCGGCGGCTTCTTGCCGGGGGCGGGCCGCCGGGCGAGGCTCTCCTTGAGCGCGTCCATGAGGTCGATCACCTGGGCGCGCTGCGCCTCGGGGCCGGCCGCGGTGACTTCCCGGCCCGCCACCTTCTGCTCGACGGCGGCCAGGACCCGCTGGCGGTGATCGTCCTCGTACTGCCCGGGCGCGAACTCCTCGTGCGACAGCTCGTCCACGAGGCGCACGGCCAGGTCGAGCTCGCCGTCCTTGATCTTCGCGGTCTGCCCCTTCTCGATCTCGCCGAAGTCCCGGACCTCGTCCGCGAAGTACATCGTGTGGAGCATGAGCCCGCCCTGGGCGGCGCGGATGAGGACGAGGCTCTCCTTGCCGCGCATGACGAACTTGGCGAGCGCCACCCGGTCGGTCCGGGCCATCGCGTCGGCAAGGAGCCGGTAGGCCTTCTCCCCGCCCTTGTCCGGCCCGAGGTAGTACGTCTTCTCGAAGTAGATGGGGTCCACCTTCCCCAGGGGGACGAACTCGGCGATGTCGATCACCTTGGACGCCTCGCCCTCGAGGGCCTTCAGCTCCTCGTCGGTGAACCGGACGTACTCGTCCTTCTGGACCTCGTAGCCCTTGACCAGGGCCGTCCGCTCGACGACCTCCTTGCGACGGGGCAGTAGGTCTGCTGGCGGATGCGGCTCCCGCACTTGGCGTGGAGGAGGTTGAAGCTCACGCCCGCCGACGAGGCGGCGGTGTAGAGGCGGATCGGGATGGACACCAGCCCGAAGGAGATCGTCCCCGACCCGATCGAATGCGGTGGCATGACGCGCCCTCCCGGCCCGGAAATCTCGACGTGATGAAGCGTTTTGCACCGTACCACGGGGCCCGTTATGCTTCAAAGCGCCCGCGGGCTGCCCTACCACTTGGGGTCGTCCCGCCGGCGAGGGCCAGCCCCTAGTGATCGACGAGCGGCCACCCCAGCTCGACGCCTACCGGCGGAAGCGCGACCCCGACCGCACCCCCGAGCCCTTCGGGGGCGGGCGGCCGGGGACGGGCGGGCTCTTCGTCGTCCAGCAGCACGCCGCCCGGCGCCTCCACTACGATCTCCGCCTGGAGATGGACGGGGTGCTCAAGAGCTGGGCCGTCCCCAAGGGGCCGTCGGTCCGGCCGGAGGTCAAGCGCCTGGCCGTCCACGTCGAGGACCACCCGCTCGAGTACGCCGACTTCGAGGGGGTGATCCCGAAGGACAACTACGGAGCCGGCGCCGTCATCGTCTGGGACCACGGGCGCTACCGCTCGGCGAAGCCGGAAGATCCCCGGACCCAGCTCGCGCGCGGGCTCGTCGAGGTGGAGTTCCGCGGTTACAAGCTGCGGGGCCGCTGGACCCTCGCGCGAATGGGCGGGAAGGCGAAGGAGTGGCTCCTCATCCGGAAGGCCGGCCAGGCGGTTCCGGCGGAGGAAGCCACCGAGCGCTACCCCCGGTCGGTCCGCTCCGGGCTGACGCTCGAGGAGATGCGCGACGCGGGCGCCGTGCGGGACGCGCTCCGGGCGCGACTCCGGGACCTGGATCTCCCGGTCAGTGAGGTGCCGGTCCGGAAGCAGGGCTTCATGCTCGCGACCCTGGCCAAGCAGGCCCCCGAGGGCGCGGGCTGGCTCTTCGAGATCAAGTACGACGGGGTGAGAGTCCTGGCGGAGCGCCGGGGCGACGCGGTGACCCTCGTCGGTCGGTCCGGCCAGATCGTCACGGGCCGCTACCCCGAGATCGTGTCGGCGCTCCGCGCGCTCGCGTTCGATCGCTTCCTGATGGACGGCGAGATCGTGGCCCTCGACGCGCGGGGCGTCTCGAGCTTCCAGCGGCTCCAGGCGCGCATGGGTCTCACCCGCCCCGGGGATGTGGCCCGCGCGATGGCCACGGTCCCCGTCGAGGCCGTGTTCTTCGACTGCCTCGCCCTCGAGGGCCACGACCTCCGGCGCGCGCCGCTCGTCACGCGCAAGGCCTGCCTCCAGCGCGTCCTGCCACCGCTCGGCGTCGCGCGCTACGGGGACCACGTGGAGGGCGCGGGGCCGGCCTTCCTCGAGGCCGCCGCGGAGGCCCGGCTCGAGGGGATCCTGGCCAAGCGCGCCCAGAGCGCCTACGTGGCGCGCCGCTCGGACGCGTGGCTCAAGATCAAGTGCCAGCACCGGCAGGAGTTCGTGATCGGGGGCTACACCGACCCCCAGGGCAGCCGGGCCCGCTTCGGCGCCCTCCACATGGGCCTCTACGACGGCGCCCGCCTCGTCTACGTGTCGAAGGTCGGCTCGGGCTTCGACGGCGCCGAGCTCGAGCGGCTCTGGCGGCGGCTCGAGCCGCTCCGCCGGGAGACGTCGCCGTTCGAGGTGGGCACGCCCGCGGGACGCGGGCACCACTGGGTCGAGCCGCAGCTCGTCGCGGAGGTGCGGTACACGGAGTGGACCCGGGACGGCGGGGTCCGCCACCCGACGTACCTCGGGCTCCGCGACGACGTCCGCCCCGAGGACTGCCGCCGCGAGACGCCGGACACCGGGGCCTGGCCCGACGAGACCGAGCCCATCCGGGCCGAGGCCGAGGTGGTCGAGGCCGCGACTCCCCCCGCGACGGCCGGGGCCGGGCCGCGCGACGCGCCGGCGTCGCGGGTTCGCCTCACCAACCTCGACAAGGTCTTCTGGCCGGCCGAGGGCTATACCAAGGGCGATCTGATCCGCTACTACGACACGATCGCGCCCGTGATGCTCCCGTACCTCCGCGACCGGCCGATCGTCCTCACCCGCTATCCCGACGGCATCGCCGGCAAGTCGTTCTTCCAGAAAGACGCGCCGGAGTTCGCGCCTGACTGGGTGCGGACGGAGCGGGTCTATTCGAAGGACACCGACCGGGAGATCGACTACTTCGTCGTGGACGACGCCGAGATGCTCCGGTACGTGGCCAACATGGGCACGATTCCGATCCACGCGTGGAGCGCGCGGGTGCCGGCGCTCGAGCGCCCGGACTGGCTCGTCCTCGATCTCGATCCGAAGGGCGCGCCGTTCACCGACGTGGTGCGCGTCGCGCAGGCGGTCCATCGCCTCCTCGACGATCTCGAGCTCCCGAGCCACGCGAAGACGTCCGGCGCCACCGGGCTCCACGTTCTCGTCCCACTCGGCGCCCGGTACACGCACGAGCAGGCGCGCACCCTCGCCCGCCTCCTCGCCGTCCTGGTCGTCGAGGCCGAGCCGGCGATCGCCACGCTCGCCCGGCCGCTCGGCGCCCGCGGCGGCAAGGTGTACGTCGACTTCGGCCAGAACGGCCACGGCCGCACGATCGCCGCGCCGTTCTCGGTCCGGCCGCTCCCGGGCGCTCCGGTCTCGTGCCCGCTCGACTGGCGGGAGGTGACCGCGCGGCTCGACCCTGCCCGCTTCACCATTCGCACGGTGCCGCGCCGCTTCGCGCGGCGCCCCGACCCGCTCCGGCCCGTGCTCGGAGCGGGGATCGAGATGGCCGCGGTGCTGGCGCGAATGGAAGCCCGGATCGCCGCGCGCGCGCCGACCCGTCAGGCGGTGGGGCTGAGCGAGTCCGCGCGCCCACGGCAAGCGGCTCCGGCGCCACCGGCTCCGGGCCGGCGCGGAGGACGATCGCACCGGTGAGCCGGCGAGAGTGTCACGCGACCGGCAGGCGAACGGTGAAGACGGCGCCGCCTTCCGGCCGGGTGGCGGCGCCGACCGAGCCTCCGTAGCCCTCGACGATCGCCTTCACGAGCGCGAGACCGAGCCCGGTGTGGCCGTCGTCGCTCTTCCCCTCGCCGGGTCGGTAGCTGTAGAAGCGCGAGAAGATCAGCTCCTCGCTTCCCGCCGGGAGCCCGGGCCCCTCGTCCGTGATGGTGGCGACCACCCAGGCGGCGTGATGGGTGAGCTCGACGCGCACCGTCCCGCCTCGCGGCGAGAAAGACAGCGCGTTGTCGAGGATGTTCTCGAAGACCGCGGTCACGCGCTCCGGGACGCCGCGCACCGGGAGCGGCTCCGGCGCCGGCCCGAGCTCGACGCGCGGCCCCGCACCCGCGCGCAGCCGGTAGCCCTCCACGATCGCGGACAGGAGCCCGCCGAGATCGACCGTCGAGCGCTCCTCGGTCTCGATCCCCGCGTCGATCCGGGCCAGCTCGCGCGATCCGGTCACGAGATGCTCCATGCGGGCGACCTCGCGCTGCACCAGCTCGAGGAAGCGGCGGCGCTCGAGCGGGGTGTCGACCTCGGCCAGGACCTCGGTGGCGCTGCGGATCGAGGCGAGAGGATTCTTCAGCTCGTGGCCGAGGTCGGCCGCGAACGATTCGGTGAAGCGCGCGTGGTCCTCCAGGCGGCGGGTCAGCTCCTCCAGAGCCCGCGCGAGCTCCCCGATCTCGTCCCGCCGCCGCGACCCGCGGAAGCGGCCCCGTAGGCGGCCGCGCCGGTCGAGGATCGCGCGGGACTCGTCGCGCAGCCGTCGGAGCGGCCGGACGAAGGTCGTCGAGACGAGGAGACTGAGCACCGCGGCCACTCCCACCGACGCGAGGAACACCCTGAAGACGCCGAGCCGCGTCTGGTCGAGGGCGCGGAAGAGCCGTGTCGTCGATTGCGAGACCTCCACGGCCCCGACCACCTGCCCCCGGTCCCAGACCGGCAGCGCGCTGAAGAGCGTCATCGACCGGCGCCCGCCCGGCGACGCTCGGGTGCGCGCGCCGTACCGGCCGGCGAGCGCCGCCCGGATCTCCGGGGTGCCCACGACGTCGGCCAGGTCGGCCGCCTCCGGCTCGGCCGGGGGCGGCGCGCCGAAGACCCGATCGTACTGGCGGTAGAGCCACGCGCCGGCCCGATAGAGCGGCTCGTCCCGGACCCGGGCCGGGCGCGATGACGCCTCGGCGGCGGCGTCCTCCAGCCGCGGGCCCAGGCGGCTCGAATCGGCGAGGACCTGCCCATCGAGGCCCACCACGCGGAGCCGCGCCTCGGATCGCTGGCGGAGCCGCGTGAGGAGCCCCTCGGCCTCCCGGGGCTGGAGCGGTCCGCGCTCCGACAGGACGGCCGCCAGGATCCGCCCTTCCTGCACCATCGCCCGCTCCTGCGCGTCGAGGAGCTGGCGCTCGTAGACGTCGAGATAGTAGATGCCGGCCACCGGCAGGAAGACGAGGAGCAGGTTGAAGGCCAGGAGGCGGACGGAGATCCGCGAGACGAGTCGAAGAACCCAGCTCACGGGGCGACCCGGGCGCCGCGGGCGCAGGTCGGGCGGAAGTGATCGAACGACCCTGATCGAACGGCCTTGATAGCGGCCCGCGGGCTCACGGCGAGTCGTCGCGGTAGCGGTAGCCCAGGCCGTGCACGGTGTCGATGGCCGCGAATGTCGGATCGATCTCCGCGAACTTGGCGCGGATCCGCTTGATGTGCGAGTCGACGGTCCGCTCGCTGACGTATGCGTCGTGGGGGTACCCCTGCTCGAGCAGCTGCTTCCGGGACTTGACGTGGCCGGGGCGGCGCGCGAGAGCCGCCACGATCAGGAACTCCGTCACGGTCAGCGCGACGACGGCGTCCTTCCAGCGCGCCCGGTGACGGTCGAAGTCGAGCGTGAGAGCGCCGAGCGTGAGCGCGTTGGCGGCCGGCAGCGGCCCCGGCTCGCGGCCCAGCGCGGTGCGGCGGAACAGGACCCGGACCCGAGCGACCAGCTCTCGCATCGAGAACGGCTTGCACAGGTAGTCGTCCGCGCCCAGCTCGAGGCCGAGTATCCGGTCCAGCTCCTCGTCGCGCGAGGTGAGGAAGATGATCGGAAGCGTGTCGCTCCGGGCCCGCAGCCGGCGGCACAGCACGAGGCCGTCGACCCGCGGCATCAGGATATCGAGCACGACGAGATCGGGCAGCCGCCGCTCGAAGGCCTCCCAGGCGGCCGCGCCGTCGGCGAAGGTCTCCACCCGGTAGCCCTCGCGCTGGAGCGCGAAGCCCACCGTCTCGCGGATCGACGCCTCGTCGTCCACGACCGCGACCAGACCTGCGTCCCCCGCCGGCATGACAGCCAGCATGGAACCGCGTTCGACCGGCCGTCAAGGAAACTCCCTGCCACACCTTCGCCACAATTCGCCACGAACGTTCCCTGGCGCGGGCACGACGCCGCCACGCGCGTTCGCTACAACAGGCCGAGAACACGGGCTCCCCCCTACCCCCCACTCGACTCAGGGAGGTGCGTCATGCGACTCGGACTGGTCCGCGGGCTGTTGGGAATCCTGGCGGTCGTTGGGGCCTCGAGCGCCCTGGCCCAAGAATCGCCGCCGCGCGTCACCCACGGCAGCCTCCTCCTCAAGACGCACGTCGCGGGGGCGCCCGGCGAGGTCCCCGCCGTCCGGACGGACGTCCGGATGCGGGTCACCGGCCCCATCGCGCGCGTGGCGGTGACGCAGGAGTTCCTCAATCCCACCGCCGGGTGGCTCGAGGGCGTCTACGTCTTCCCGCTCCCCGAGGGCGCCGCCGTCGACGCCATGCGCCTCCAGGTCGGCACCCGGGTGATCGAAGGGCAGATCCGGGAGCGCGAGGAGGCGCGCCAGGTGTACCAGCAGGCCCAGCAGGCCGGCAAGAAGGCGTCGCTCCTCGAGCAGGAGCGTCCGAACATCTTCACGATCTCGGTCGCCAACGTCGGCCCCGGCGAGGCGGTCGTGGTGGACATCGAGTACCAGGAGGTCGCGCGCTACGACCAGGGAGAGTTCCGGCTCCGCTTTCCGATGGTCGTGGGACCACGCTACATTCCGGGCACCGACCCCATCCCCGGCGCCCCCGGAACGGGCTGGGGCGTCAACACGACCGCGGTTCCCGACGCCGAGCGGATCACGCCGCCGGTGCGCCATCCGGCCGAGGGGGTCGTCAACCCGCTCAGCCTCGCCGTCGAGCTCGACGCGGGCTTCGCGCTCCGGCGGCTCGCCAGCCCGTACCACGCCATCGTGACCACGCCGGTGTCGGCGACCCGGCATTCGATCACCCTCGTCGACGGGGTCGTGCCGGCGGACCGGGACTTCGAGCTCGTGTGGGCTCCGGACCCCGGCACCGAGCCGGCGGCCGCCGTCTTCACCGAATGGCACGCGGGCGAGCCGTATGCGCTCGTGATGCTCCTGCCGCCCACCGCGACGGACGCCGCCGGGAGCCGGCTGCCGCGCGAGGTGATCTTCGTCGTCGACACCTCCGGATCGATGGCCGGCGCCTCGATCCAGCAGGCGCGGCTCGCGCTCGACCAGGCGCTCGCGGCCCTGGCGCCGGGGGACCGCTTCAACGTGATCCAGTTCAACTCGCGGACCGAGCAGCTCTTTCCCGCCAGCGTGCCGGCGGGGCCCGCCGAGGTGGAGCGCGCCCGGCGGTGGGTCCAGGCACTCCAGGCCAACGGCGGCACCGAGATGCTCCCCGCACTCCGCGCCGCGCTGGAGAGCGACACCGAGACCGGGGTCGTCCGCCAGGTCGTCTTCGTCACCGACGGGCTGGTGGGGAACGAGGACCAGCTCTTCGCCTACCTCTCCCGGAGTCTCGGGCGGAGCCGCCTCTTCACCGTGGGGATCGGCGCCGCCCCGAACGGCCACTTCATGACGAAGGCCGCGCAGTTTGGCCGGGGGACGTACACGTACATCGGGAGCCCGAGCGAGGTCGGCGAGAAGATGGGGGCCCTGTTCCGGAAGCTCGAGCACCCGGTCCTCGGCGACGTCGCGGTGAGCTGGGGCGGCGAGGACGTCGAGTCCTGGCCGACGCGGGTCCCGGACCTCTATCTCGGCGAGCCGGTCGTCCTGCTGGCGCGACTGGGTGCGACGGCGAGCGCCGAGCTCACGGTGACCGGGCGCCGTGACGTGGCGCCGTGGGAGGCGAGGCTCCGCGTCGAGGCCGGGCCCGACGAGACCGGCATCCACAAGCTTTGGGCGCGCAAGAAGATCGCCGGGCTGATGGATCGGCTCCGCGAGGGCGCCGACCGCGGCGAGGTGCGGCAGGCGGTGGTCGCCGTCGCGCTCGAGCACCACCTCGTGTCCGCCTACACGAGCCTGGTCGCGGTCGACGTCACGCCGACCCGGCCGGAGGGGTCGCCCGGCCATACGGCCAACGTGCCGGTCGCGCTTCCCGCCGGGATGGTCTACGAGAAGGTCTTCGGCGCCCTGCCCCAGGGCGCGACGCCCGCCCCGCTCTACCTGGCGCTCGGTCTCGCCTCGCTCGCGGGCGCCCTGTGTCTCCTCCGGCGCACCTTCGCGGCCGGAGTCGGGCAATGAGCCGGCGATGCGCCCGGCTTCTCTGTCTCGGACTGATGGCCCTGGCGGTCGGCTTCGGCGCCGCCGGCGGCCGGATCTACGCCAAGGCGTGGCTCGCGCAGCGCCTGCTCCACCGCGCCTGGGCCGCGACCCAGGCGAGCGGCGGCCCTGTCAAGCCCTGGCCGTGGGCCGACACGTGGCCCGTCGCCCGGCTCTCGATGCCGGATCGCGGCGTCGATCTGATCGTGCTCGCCGATGCGAGCGGCCGATCGATGGCGTTCGGTCCGGGCCACGTCCCGGGAAGCGCCCCGCCGGGCGCGCCGGGCAACACGGTCCTGAGCGGCCACCGCGACACCCAGTTCCGCTTCCTCAAGGACCTCGCCCCGGGCGACCGGGTCCGGCTGGAGACCGCGGACGGGGCGCGGCACGACTACGCGGTCACCGACACCCTGGTGGTTCACGCCCGCGACGTGGAGATCCTGTGGGATATGGGTGACTCGCGGCTCACGCTCGTCACGTGCTTCCCGTTCGACGCGGTGGTGCCGGGCGGCCCGCTGCGCTACGTGGTCCGCGCCGCCCGACGGTCGGCCGAGGCCGCGCAGTCGGCGGAGCCGCGCGCGCCAGGATCCTTTGCCGGGGAGCCTACCGTCCGCCGACGTTCGTGACCGGGGCGAGCGGGGGACCTACACCCTGAAGCACCTCGCCGAGAGAATCTCGAGCCCGAAAGCCGACGTCCGCCGTCCCCACGACGGGCGTGGTACCCTCCCGGTGTCGGCGAGGCAGCAGGCCGCGTGCCGCGGGCGCGGAGGATGCCGTACACGTCGTCGGCGCGACTCGAACGGGCGGGGTCCGCACATCCCAGCTTGGCGGAACCGGAAGGGAACACCGTGAAGGCTGCGATCCTCTACGAGGCGAACAAGCCGCTCCAGGTCGTCGACGTCGAGCAGGAGGGCCCGAAGGCGGGTGAAGCCCGGGTCCGCGTGATGGCGGCGGGCGTCTGTCACAGCGACTGGCACATCATGAACGGCGACTGGGCATCGCCCATGCCGATCGTCCTGGGGCACGAGGCGGCCGGGCTCGTGGAGGAGGTCGGCGCCGGCGTCGGGACCGTCCGTCCCGGCGACCACGTGATCTTCTCCTTCCGTCCCCACTGCGGCCAGTGTCTCTACTGCTCGACGGGCCGGACGATCCTCTGCGACGGCCACACGGCAACCCGCGGGCTGCAGCTCGACGACACGTACCGGCTCCACCGGAACGGCCAGGGGATCTACCAGATGGGGCGGATCGGCACCTTCGGCGAGCGCGTGGTCTGTCCGGCGGAGATGCTGGTGCCGATGCGGAAGGAGATGCCCTGGGCCCAGGCCGCGCTCCTCGGCTGCTGCGTCCCGACCGGTGTCGGCGCGGTGACCCGGTGCGCCCAGGTCGAGGCGGGCGCCTCCGTCGTGGTGATCGGGTGTGGCGGGGTCGGCCTGAACGTCGTGCAGGGCGCGCGCCTCGCCGGGGCCCGGATGATCGTCGCGTGCGACCTCCTCGACAACAAGCTCGCCTTCGCCAGGGAGTTCGGCGCGACCCACACGGTCAATGCGGTCCAGGCGGACGTCGTGGAGACGGTCCGCGGCCTCACGGGTGGCCGCGGCGCCGACTACGCGTTCGACGCCATCGGGAGCGAGAAGACCACGCTCCAGATCGTCGACGCCGTGCGGCCGGGGGGCACCGCCGTGATCGTGGGCATGGCGCCACAGGCCGTGCGGGCTCCGATCAATCCGTATCTCATGGCCGTCCAGGAAAAGGTCATCAAGGGCACGATGTACGGCAGCGTGCGCCCGAACGTCGACTTCCCATGGCTCGTTGACCTCTATCTCGATGGCCGGCTCAGAATCGACCAGCTCGTCAGCCGGACGTACCGGCTCGCGGAGATCAACGAGGGCTTTGCCGCGATGCGGGGCGGCGAGGTTGCGCGCGGCGTCATCGTCTTCAGCTGAGCGGCCTCAGGCCGATCCATGTCCGCTCATTGCCGCTTGCCCAAGCGCACCGAAATGAGCGCGAGCAATCTCGGGAGCTCCTCCGTGGACTCGAGGGATCGTCAGCGGCTCAGCGCCCCGATCATTCGGCGCTCTTGATCTTCAGCCGGATCTCGCAGCGACCGGCAGGGCCACGACCGTATTGTGAAAGGCTGCGACTCTCCACGAGCCCCCGTCCTTAACGAACACTCGCAAGTTCAGCTCTTGATGGGGCGGAAGCGCCTGACCATCGGGCGCGACAAGCCCACTCATCTCGACGCCGACATGGGCAAGCGCCACATCATCACTGATGAACCTGATTCGAACATCGAGCATCTTTTGGGTCGCGTTCTTCCCTCGTGTGGCGAACATTTCTGCCAGACGTCGTTCTATCTCGACCTTGCCTTTCAGGACATCCCCTCGGACGGTGACCAGATCGGACTCAGGCATGTAGGCTTGCGTAGCGCGTTTGGCATCGTGGGCATTGAAGCCATCGGTCGTTTCCACAATGGCAGCTCTTATTGCTTCCTCGTCGCGCCGACTTCCGAGCTGATGGGCCATGAAACCCTCCCATGAATCTCCGGCGAGATGCGTTCCTCAACCCGCTGGCAGTGAACCGCGGGGCGTCGGAACTCTTCCCGAGACACGGTCGACCGTGCGGTCTGCAGTCGACCCGCCCATTCTCTCGACACCCACGAGTCTAGGGCAGCCGTCACATGGGCGAAACCGCGAGCATGACGGCGCCAGCAGGAACCAGCCGTCCGGACAATCGTTGATCAGTAGTTCGTTCGGGAGAAAGATACAGGTTGGGGCCACCGCCCGTCAGTCGGGCGGGCGCTCGGCCAGCGCCCGCAACGCGGCGCGCAGCCGAGCGTGAGCGTCGAAGTGCCACACGAAGTCGGACTCCCGCCGGCCGCCTTTCGCGAGGATCAGCTCCGCGAGCGAGCGGCGCTCCCCCGCGCTCCAGCGCCCGATCCCGGGGAGCGCCACGACCAGCGGCGCCCAGCGGTGCCACCACATGGTCTGGCCGCGCGACCACGCGCGACGCTCCTCGAGCCCCAGGAGGGACTTCGCCTCGCGGGCGCACTCGAAGGTGCCGCGCGCGCGATCCCCGCCGAACCGCTCGTTGAAGAATCGCATCATGTGGAGCCCGACGTTTGCGAGCGGCAGGAGCCCGATGACGTCGTCGCGCCTGGGCCCGGCGTGGTAATAGAGGTTGTGACGGGCGAGCGCGCGGAGCGTCGCGCGTGAGCTGCGGTGGCGCGGATCGCGTCGCATGGCCACGACCTCGCGATCCATGAGCCTCAGCGCCGCCGGATGCTTCGGCCGGAACCCCACCTTCTGGTAGAACCACCAGGCCCCCGACTCGATAGCCTCCTCGTTGCCGTCGCCGAGCTGGTAGGGATAGATCGTGAACGTGTCCGCGCCGAACAGGTGCCGCACCGTGGCGAGTACGCGGCCGTACGCGAGACCGGCCTCGGCGCCACGGAACGTCTCGAACACGTTGTAGGCGATCTCGGCGGAGTTGAAGAGCGCGCTATTCAGCACGTAGCCGATCGGCACGCCGTTCTTGAGCGTCAGGAAGGCGTACACCGCCTCGAGCATGAGGCGGCGCTCCGGCAGGAGCCCGATGCAGGCGAACGCCAGGCCGTCGCCGCAGTCCACCAGCCGCACGTCGTGCGGATCGCCGTAGGAGAAGTTGTCGAGGTCGCGCTGGCGCGTGACCATCGCCGCGCGCGCCAGATCAATGACGCGCTCCCCGGCCGCGGGCGTCAGCAGCCGCACCGAGACCGGCGGGCGCCGCAGCTCGGCAGCCAGGTCGGGCCGCCCGCGATGGAGCGGCCGCCGCTGCCAGACGCCGCGTGGCGCAGAGGTGAGGAACGCCCGGGTGCGCGACGGGGTGTCGCGCCCCGGCCCGAGGACCAGTGTCGGGTCGAGGTCGTCCCAGAGCTTCTCGATGAGCTCCCAGGGGGCGAGGAGGCGTGTGAAGAGCGCCTGGGCGAGCCAGGCCGCGTCGGTTTCGCCGGGGGGCTTGAGCTTCGAGATCCAGGCCCGGGCGTCGTGCTCCAGCTCGTCGAGTGCCGGCGACTCAGCGTGCTCCGCGAGGAGCGGCAGCAGGGCCTCGAGCCGTTCGGGGTGCTTGAGCTCCTTCCAGTCGATGCGAAGGCGCTCCGGCCAGCGCCAGGCAAGCCAGCGCACCAGCGGAGCAAAGAAGCGGTCACGTAGCGCCGTTCCGGCAATGCCGCGGTTCTCGAGCGCGCGGGCGTGCCGACGGAGGTCGGGCCGCCGGTCGAACGCCTCGAGCAGCCGGGTGACCGCGGCGAGCAGCTCGCGGGAGTCCGGGTAGGCGCGGAGGAAGCAGAGGATCTCGTGGAGCGCCTCGACCTCGCGCGCCGTCCCGAGCCGCGCGTGCTCGAGGGTCTGGAGCGCCTCCAGCTTGCGCACGCCGAATCCGGACGCGTACTGGTCGCGAAGGCGTGCGAGCGCGCGCAGTGTCGCGGCAGCCGCTCCTCTCACCTTGCGGTGCTCAGCTCGCGCTGCCATCCGGTTATGAGGGGAGCTCGGGGGGCGCCGCGGCGCCGAGGAAGCCCACCAGCTCCCGCGCCAGGGCCGGACCGGTCCCCGACTCCTCGTGCTTGAAGTACACGAACGCGTCACGCCACTCGGTCCGCGCGGCCGTCCTCGCCCACGACCCGAGCTCGTCCGGCCCGTAGGCGCGGTCGCGGAGGCGCAGGTAGCCGAAGTCCGCCGTCACGACGACGGGCGTGGTGCCCTCCTCGGTGTCGGCGACGCAGAGGGCCGCGTTCCGGGCGCGGAGGATGCCGTACACCTCGTCGTCGAGCCACGACGCGTGGCGGAACTCGACGGCCATGCGGACGGACGGTGGCACCAGCGCGAGGCAGTCGCCGAGACGGCCGGTATCCTTCCGGAAGTTCGGCGGCAGCTGGAGGAGAAGCGGACCGAGCTTCGCGCCGAGCCCTCCGACCGTGTCGAGGAAGTACCGGAGGGGCTCTCCGACGTCGCGCAGGCGGGCGAAGTGGGTGATCCGCTGCGGGACCTTGAGGGCGAAGACGAACCCCGCCGGGCTGTCCTGGTCCCAGCCGGCGATCGTCTTCGCGGTCGGCATCCGGTAGAAGGTGTTGTTCAGCTCGACCGTGTGGAAGCGCTCCGCGTAGTAGGGCAGCATCCGGGCGGGCGGGAAGCGCTCGGGATAGAAGGTGCCCCGCCACTCGGGGTAGCTGAAGCCGGACGTGCCGACGTGGACCATCGGATCCCTTGGCCGAGTCCCTGGCCGACCTGCGGGCCGGCCCGCCGGGCGCCTCGCCTCAGGTGGTGGCCGCGCTGAGCGCGGCGGCTCGGAAGCGGCGCACCTCGGCCGCGGGGTCGGTCGCCGAGAAGATCGCCGAGCCGGCCACCAGCGTCGTGGCCCCGCGCATCGCGAGCGGGCGGCAGTGCTCGAGCTTGACGCCGCCGTCCACCGACACGTCGAGCGGCCGCTCGCCGACGCGGTTCTTCAGATCCACCAGCTTCGCGTAGGTCGCGGGGATGAAGGTCTGGCCGCCGAACCCCGGGTTGACCGACATGACCAGGACCAGATCGGCGACGTCGAGCACGTAGTCGAGCATCGTGGTCGGAGTGCCCGGGTTCAGCGCCACCCCCACGCGCGCGCCCAGCTCCCGGATCCGCCCGAGCGTCCGGTGAAGATGCGGGCACGCCTCCACGTGGACGGTGAGCGTGTTTCCGCCCGCCCGGACGTACGTCTCGAGGTACGGGTCGACGTTGTCCACCATGAGATGGAGGTCGAGCGGCAGCCGCGTGCGCTTCCGGATCGCCTCGATGACCGGCGGGCCGATCGTGAGGTTCGGCACGAAGTGCCCGTCCATCACGTCGATGTGAATCTGGTCGGCGCCGCCCGCCTCGACCCGCGCAATCTCGTCGGCGAGGGCGGAGTAGTCGGCCGAGAGGATCGATGGGGCGATCTTGATCATGCGCGCCTCCTGAGGCGATGCGCGGTGAAGCCGTCGGAGCCGTGTTGGTGTGGCGTCATCCGGAGGACGTCGGGCGCGGCCCGGCACGCCGCGGGGACGACGGGCGGGAGGGGGTCGGGCGAGAAGTCCGGCCGGCGCGCCCGGAGCCCCGCCACGACCGCCTCGTTCTCCTCGGGCTCGAGCGAGCAGGTCGCGTAGACGAGGACCCCACCGGGCCGGACCAGTGCCGCGGCGGACTCGAGGATGCTGGCCTGGGCGGGGACGAGGGTTGCGAAGTCGCCGGGCTGCCGACGCCACTTGCCGTCGGGGTTCCGCCGGAGGACGCCGAGGTTCGAGCAAGGCGCATCGACCAGGACACGGTCGCACGTGGGCCCGAGGTCCACGGCGAGGGCGCGCGCGTCGGCCAGGCGCGGCTCGACGATCGCGGCTCCGAGCCGGGCGCACGCCGTCCGGAGCAGCTCCAGCCGGGCCGCGTTCGGGTCGGCGGCGACGATCCGGCCCTGATTGGCCATGAGCGCCGCCAGGTGCGTCGTCTTGGTCCCCGGCGCCGCGCACACGTCGGCGACCGTCTCCCCGGGGAGAGGTCCGAGGGCGTGCCCCACCAGGATGGCCGCCTCGTCCTGGACGGTGACACTCCCCTCCCGGAGGGGGGCGAGCTGCCGGAGATCGCCCACGCGCTCGAGCGAGAAGCCCTCGGGCGCGAACCGCGTGGGCGCCGCGCCGACTCCCGCCGCGTGAAGGGCTGCGGCCACCGCGTCGACCGCCAGCCGGAGCGTGTTGGCCCGGACCACCACCGCCGGCGCCTCGTTCATGGCGAGCGCGAGCGCCTCCGTCTCCTCGGGTCCGTAGCGGGCCCACCAGCGCTCGATGAGCCACGTCGGGTGCGACGCGCGGAGCGCGAGCGCCTCCACGGGGTCCGCCGCCGTCGGGGCGGGCCAGGGACGCGGCGCGCTCGCGATCGCGCGGAGCACGCCGTTCACGAAGGCGGTCGCCCCCGCGGATCGCCGTCGCTTGGCGAGCTCCACGGCCTCGTGGACCGCGGCCCACGCCGGGATCCGGTCGAGGAAGGCAAGCTGGTAGGCCGTGAGCCGGAGAAGCGCGCGGACCCAGGGGGCGAGGTCCTCGAGCGGGCGCCGCGACGCGCGCGCGAGCGTCCAGTCCAGACGCCGCTGCCAGCGCAGGGTGCCCAGGGCGAGCTCCGTGGCGAGGCCGCGGTCCCGCGAGTCGAGCCCGGCCCGGTCCGTGAGCGCCTCCAGCAGGCGATCCGCGTAGGCGTCCGTGGTCTCGGTCCGGACGAGGACCTCGAGCGCGACGCCGCGCGCCGAGCTCCGCCGCCGGGCCGCGCGGGGCCCGTTCGCGCCGACCACGGCGGTGCGGCCGGCATCAGGCGCGCGGGACCGTCTCGCCAAGCGGCGCTCCCGGGCCGAGCCGCGCGCCTCGAAGGTACGCGTCCCAGCCCATCGCGCGTCGGTTCTCGGGCTGGACCTCGAGGGGCTCGAGAAGACCCGCCCCGGTCCCGACGACGAGCCGCTCCTCGGCGGCCGTGAGCACGCCCGGCTCGCCCCGGCCCGCGATCGCTCGCGCGCGCCAGATCAGAAGGCGGCCGCCGGGCGCGACGGTGGTGGCCCCGGGCCACGGATTCAACCCGCGGACTCGCGCGGCCAGGGTCGCGGCCGGCTGCGTCCAGTCGAGCAGGCCGTCCTCCTTGCGGAGCCGGGGCGCCAGCGTGGCCGCCTGGGATTCCTGCGGGCGTGGTGCGAGCGTGTCCAGGCGGTCGAGCGTCTCGAGGAGCACGGCGGCGCCGAGCACGGCCAGACGCTCGGCGAGCTCCCCGGCGGTCTCCTCGGGGCCGATCGGCGTCCGTCGCTGGAGGAGAAGCGGTCCGGTGTCCATCCCGGCATCCATCTGGAAGGTGGTGATCCCCGTCTCGCGCTCGCCGCGGATGATGGCCCACGCGATCGGGGCCGCGCCGCGATACCGCGGCAGCAGCGACGCGTGGACGTTGATCGACCCGCGCGCGGGCACGTCGAGAACCGCCTGCGGGAGGATCTGGCCGAAGGCCACGACGACCGCGACGTCGGCCGCGTGCTCGGCGAGGCGCTCGGGCCAGCCGGGATCACGGATCCGGGCGGGCTGGAGCACCGGGATGCCGTGCTCGCGCGCCAGCGCCTTGACGGGCGAGGCCTGCTCGCGCTGCCCGCGGCCGGCGGGTCGATCCGGCTGCGTCACGGCGGCCATCACGCGGTGGCGGGCGAGCAAGCCCTGGAGCGTGGGAAGTGCGAAGGCGGGAGTGCCGTAGAACAGCACGCGCATGGGGTCAGACTTCGACTTCTGGACGATTCCCCCCGCGAGCGGCCGGGTTCAGTGCCGGCCGCGGCCGGGCTCCGGCGAATGTCTGGAGGTCACAGTCTGACCCCGCCCGCCGCGGCGGTCTCGGCCGGGAAGCCCTCACGCTTGATCTGCCGCTTCAGCCGGTCCCGCGTGACCTTGTCGAGGCGGTCGATGAACAGGATGCCGTCGAGGTGATCGATCTCGTGCTGGAGCACGCGGGCCAGCAGTCCCGACGCGCGCCGCCGGAAGGACGCGCCCGTCCGGTCCATCGCCTCCACCACGACCCACTCGGCGCGCCGCACGTCGGCGAAGATCCCGGGGAGCGACAGACAGCCTTCCTCGCCCACCTGCTCGCCACCCTGCTCGACGATCACCGGGTTGAGGTAGGCTCGCCCCCCCGTGCCCCGGCCCTCGTCGATGACGAGCATCCGGAGCTCGATGCCGACCTGGGTGGCCGCGAGGCCGATGCCCACCTCGGTGTGCATCGTCTCGACCATGTCGCTGAGCCAGCTCTCGATCTCCGGCGTCACCTCGCGAACCGGCGCCGCCCGGCGCCGCAGGACCGGGTCTCCGTAGAGCCGTACCTCCAGGACCGCCATGTGTCCCTCCCTCACACCAGCCCGCTTGGCAGACGGACCCGCCTGGCCCAATTGGCCTGTCCTGGCATTGTACCGCCTCACGGAAGCTCGACCGGATCGATGTCGACCGTGAGCCGGGTGCCCCCCAGCCGGCGCCGGCCCCGCAGGGGCTCGAGGACGCTGGTCACGGTCGCCGGGAGCTCGGGCCCGCCGAGGAGCACCACCTGGACCCGCCCCCCCGCGAGCGTCGCAGGCCCGAGCACCGTCGCCCCCGACGCCCGGCCGCGGGCCGCCAGATCCTCGGCCAGGCCGGCGGCGTCCCGGCCCTCGGCCAGGAGCCGCGCCATCCGGCGGGCCGGCGGGTACCCGAGCTCCTGGCGCTCGGCCCACTCCGGCTCGTAGAAGCGCGCGGGCTCGCCGCGCGCGATGGCCACGAGCGCGGGATGCTCCGGCAGCAAGGACTGGAGCCACACGCTGCCGCCCGCCTCGACGGCCTCGGCCAGACGCCATCCGAGCTGGAAGGTCCGCTCGGCCGCGCGGAAATCGGGCAGGTTGAGCGTCGCGTCGGCGAGCACGAGGGCGCCGACCGCGACCGGCGTCTCCTCCGCCAGACGGAGCGCCATGGTGGTGCCCACGAGGACCCGCGCCGCGCCCGACTGGAACGCGGCCCGCGCCGCCTCGGCGTCGTGCGGGGCGACCGTCGAGTCGTATCGAACGACCCGCGCCTCGGGGAACGCCTGCCGCGCCTCCGCCTCGAGCCGCTCCGTGCCCCAGCCGAGAAGCTGGAGCCGCCGGCCGCGGCAGCGCCCGCAGAGGCTCGCCGCCGGTACCCGGCGGCCGCAGAGCCGGCACGTGAGCGCCCGCGTCTCCCGATGGTAGAGGAGCGCCAGGCGACAGCGCCCGCAGCGCCGCACGGTCCCGCAGTCCGCGCAGGTCAGGGTCCGGGCGAAGCCGAGCCGGTTGAGGACGAGGAGAACGGAGCGCCCGCGGGAGAGCGCCGCTCGCGCCGCGTCGCGGAGCCCCGGTGAGAGGCTCGCCGCCGCGGCGTCCTCGGCGCCCAGGGCCACGCGCTCGACGGTCGGCCACGCGCCCCGCGCGCCGGGGTCCCACGCGAGCGCGCCGCTTCGGGTGGCCACCCAGCTCTCGAGACTCGGCGCGGGGCTCGCGAGGAGACTCGCGCCGCCCTCGCGACGGACGCGCGCGAGGGCGAGGTCGCGGGCGTGCCAGCGCGGTGCATCGGGGGACTTGTGCGCGGGATCCTCCTCGTCGACGACGACCGCCAGGCCGAGCGGCGCCAGCGGCAGCCACGCGGCCGTCCTCGTCCCGACCGCCAGCCGGGCCTGCCCCTGGCGACACGCCCACCACGCGGCCCAGCGCTCGCGGGGGGAGGCGGCGCTCGTGACGAGCCGCGCCGGCTCGCCGAGGCGCGTCTCGAGCCGAGCGGCCCAGGCCCGCGCCAGCTCGATCTCCGGAGCGAGAACCAGGACGCTGCCGCCGGTCGCGAGCGTCTCCCCGATCCGGCGCTCGACGCGGTCTCCGCGGTCGTGGCCGGTGACGAGCCCCGCAGGGCCGGACGGACAGGCGGGCGGCAACGGCGTCAGCGCGGGCGGCGCGCCCGATCGGATGCCCGGCGGAAGCGCCCGGAACGCAGCCTCCCCCCACGCGCTCGCCGTCTCCGCCGCCGCCCAGCGTGTGAGCTCGAGCAGCGCCGGGGTCAACGCCGGCACGGGATCGAGGACGGCCGCCAGCGGCTCGAGATTCTGGTCCTCCGGGCCCGCGCCGGGCTCGACCGCGACCACGACCCCCGGACGGGGACGGCCGCGGAAGGGGACGCGCACGCGCTGCCCCGGGGCGACGCGCCCCTCCAGCTCGGGCGGGACGCGATACGTGAAGGTGCGGGGAACGGGAAGGTCGGTGACGACGTGCGCGAGCAGGAGGTCCGGCCTCAGGCGCCGGCGGGCGCCCGGCCCCGGACCCGGTCATGCTCACGCCGGATGAGCTTCAGGTCGTCGTACGCCTGGCGCCGGTAGGCGGGGCCGGGGTTCCGCAGGAGGAACGCCGGATGGAAGGTCGGGACCACGACGGCGCCGCCGAGCTGATGGAGCTGGCCGCGCAAGCGGCTGATCGGCTCCCGCGTCCTCAAGAGCTGCTGGGCCGCGAACGTCCCGAGCGCGCAGATCACGCCGGGCTGGATGGCGGCGAGCTGGCCCGCCAGGTACGGCGCGCACGCCGCGATCTCCTCGGGCTCGGGATTCCGGTTCCCCGGCGGCCGGCACTTGACGATGTTGCAGATGTAGACCTCCTCGCGCGTGATGCCGACCGACTCGAGCATCTTCGTGAGGAGCTGGCCGGCGCGGCCGACGAAGGGCTTCCCCTGGCGGTCTTCCTCTTCGCCGGGCCCCTCGCCGATGATCACGAGCCGCGCCGCCGGGTCGCCGGTGCCGAAGACGATCGTGTTGCGCCCCTGGGAGAGCTTGCATTTCGTGCACCCGGCGCTCGCCGCCTCCACCCGCCGGAGGGCGGAGGACGACCCGCCGAGCGGCTCGCCGGTGAGCGGCAGATCGCGGGTCCCGAGAGCCTGCTGAAAGCGCAAGTGATCCGCCAGGGCGCGCGCGGCGTCCGCGAGAGCGCCGGGGTCGCTCGTCACGTCAGCCGCGCCTGGGGCTCGCGCACCGCGCGGCGGAGCTCCTGGACCCGGTCCAGGATGAGGTCGGCCACCTCGACCTTGCTCCGGCGGGGCAGCGCAACGACGCCGCCCCAGCGATCGAGCAGGACGACCTCGTTGTCGGCCACGTCGAAGCCGATGTCGGCCCGGCTCACGTCGTTCGCGACGATGAGGTCCACGCCCTTGGCGGTGAGCTTGGCCTGGGCGCGCTCGCGGAGCTCGTGCGTCTCGGCGGCAAACCCGACCAGGAAGCGCGCGCCCTTCCGGGCCCCGAGCTCCCGGAGGATGTCCGGGGTCGGGGTGAGGTCGAGCGTGAGCCCCTCCTGCTTCGAGGCGATCTTCTCGGTCGCGAGGCGACCCGGCCGGTAGTCGGCGACCGCCGCGGCCTTGATCACGACCGTCGCGGTGTCGGCCGCGTGGAGGACCGCCTCGCGCATCTCGAGGGCGGTCTGCACCGGGATCACCCGGATGCCGGGCGGCGGCGCGAGGTGAGTCGGCCCCGTGACGAGCGTCACGGCGGCGCCCCGGCGCGCGGCCTGCGAGGCGATCGCGTATCCCATGCGGCCGGACGAGCGATTGCTCAGGAAGCGCACGGGGTCGAGCGGCTCCCGCGTGGGCCCGGCCGTGACCAGGACGTGGTCGCCCGCGAGATCACGCCGGGGCCACAGGAGGCGGACGGCCGCCTCGACGATGTCCGAGACCTCGGGAAACCGCCCCTGGCCGCGGAGGCCGGATGCGAGCTCGCCCTCTCCGGGCTCCAGCACCGTGGCCCCGCGGGCCCGGAGCGTCCCGACGTGAGCCTGGACCGCGGGGTGCTCCCACATGCCGCCGTCCATGGCAGGAGCGAAGAGCACCGGCCCGCGCATCGCGAGGAGAAGCGTCCCCAGGAAGTCGTCGGCGAGCCCGAGCGCCGCGCGCGCAAGGGCCTGCGCCGTGGCGGGCGCGACGAGGAGCAGGTCGGCGCGCTCGGCCAGCGCCACGTGCTCCACGGCCGCGGGCTCCTGCGGGTCGAACAGGTCCGTCAGGACGGGCCGGCCGGAGAGCGTCCGGAAGGTGAGCGGCGCCACGAACTCGCGCGCGTGGGCGGTCATCACGACGGTGACGCCCGCCTCCGCGCGCCGAAGCTCGCGCAGGAGGTAGGCCGCCTTGTAGGCGGCGATGCTGCCCGTGACGGCGAGGATCAGCTCGCGACCGGTCAGCGCCATCGCACGCCTCCCGGAGTGCCCGCCGGGCTCAGGCCGCGGGGGCGGGCGTCTTGTCCGCTTCTTCCGGCTTCTTCAGCTGGATCTTGCCGGCGATGCACTCTTCCAGCGCCACGGACGTCCACTTCCGGCGCTTCGTCTCGACCTGGGGCTGCGCGCCCCGGTTGAGTTGCCGGCTTCGCTTCGCCGCCAGCACCACCAGGACGTAACGGTTGGAGATCTGCTCGAGACACTTCTCGAGAGATGGGAACGACATCACGCGGTGCCTCCTGGAAGGGTCGCCTGGACCCCCCCGCCCACCGGGAGATCCGGCAGGCTCAGGGTGAGACGAGACGTTCGGCAGCGCTCGGCCTCGATGATGCACGCGAGCTGCCGCAAGGCCTCGTCGAGATGACGGTTGATGATCACGTAGTCGTACTCACGCCACGCGGCGATCTCGTCCACGGCCCGCGCGAGGCGGCGGGCGATCTCCCGCGGCGCGTCGGACTTCCGCTCCTTGAGCCGGGCCTCGAGCTCTCGCATCGAGGGCGCCACCACGAAGATGTAAAGGCCCTGAGGGTAGCGGGCCCGGAGCTGCCGGGCGCCCTGCGTGTCGATGTCGAGGAGGATGTCCTCCCCGCGGTCGAGCACCGCCTCCAGCGTCCGGGCGGCCGTGCCGTAGAGATGGCCGTGCACGCGGGCCCACTCGGCAAACTCGCCGCGATCGACCATCTGCTGGAAGACGGGCTCGGAGACGAAATGATACGCCTGCCCCTCGATCTCCCCCGGCCGCGGGCTGCGCGTCGTGTAGGACACGGAGTAGGCGAGGTTCGCCACGGTCTTGCGGATGTCCCGACAGAGCGTCGTCTTCCCGGCTCCCGAGGGAGCCGAGACCACGATGAGCATGCCCCGGCGCGACGCTGCGGCAGTCACTCGACGTTCTGCACCTGCTCCCGGATGCGCTCCACGAGCGTCCGCGCCTCCAGGACGCGTGTGACCAGCTCGGCATCGTCCGCCTTCGACGCGATGGTGTTGACCTCTCGGTGGAGCTCCTGGGTCAGGAAGTCGAGCTGCCGGCCCACGGCGCCTCCCTCCGACAGGAGCGCCCGGAACTGCGCGAGGTGCGAGCCGAGCCGGGCGAGCTCCTCCGCGACGTCGCTCCGCGCCGCCAAGGTCGCCACCTCCTGGGCCAGCCGGCCGGGATCCGCCGGTGTCTCGCCGAGGATGGCCTGGACGCGATCCCGGAGCCGGGCCTGGATCCGGGCCAGCGCCGCCGGCAGCAGCGCCTCGGCCGCACGCATCCAGGCGCCGAGCGCCTCCACGTGAGACCCGAGGTCTCGCGCCAGCGCCGCCCCTTCGGTCTGGCGCATCCGGCAGAGCTCGTCGAGCGCCTCGGCGGCGGCGGTCTTGAGGAGGATCGCGCCCTCGCCGTCCTCCTCCTCGGTCTCCTCGACCGTCACGACGCCGGGGAGACGCAGGAGATCGGCGACCGACACCTCGGACTGGATCCCGGCCGCCTCGCCCAGCGCCCGCGCGCCGCGCGCGTACGCGAGGCCGAGCGCGACGTCGGTCCGGACGCTCGGCGCGGCCGCTGCCGTCCGGCGCAGCGTCACGGTCACGTCCACGCGGCCGCGGGCGATCCGGCCCTGGACCAGGCGGCGGAGCTCGGGCTCGTTCGCGGTGAGTCCTCGCGGGAGCTTGACGCTGGTCTCGAAGAACCGGTGGTTGAGGGAGCGCGCCTCGGCGATGAGGGCGATGCGCGCACCCCGGGCCTCGCCTCGCCCGTACCCCGTCATGCTCACGACCAGGCCCATGGGAATTCCTCTGATGCTAGCCGATGCCGTCCGGGGGTGTCAACGCGCTCGGCGCGGACGTTGCGGTCGATCTGACGAAGAAAACACCAATATCGACGGATGGTTACAATGACTATGCCACGCGCCGGCGGCGTGGCGCGTCGGGCAGCCGCCCGGACCCCCTGCGGCGCTTCTTGCCAGACCGGCGCATTCTACGTTATTAGGAGGAGTTGGTTGGCACTACTGGACACGGGGTGAACCCGGCCCCGGGAGTGGGGATGGGGAGCGAGTCTGAGCGGCGGCCGAGCCCGGATAACCACAAGCAGTACGTCTGTCCGTCCTGCCATCTCCACCTTCTGTCCTGGACCACGCACACGAACCAGATCGAAATGTTCCACAAGGTCGCCCTCTGGTCCGACTTCTGGACGGGTGACGTCCGCCTGATCTGCCAGTACTGCCTCGGCGCCACCGAGATCCTCCCGACGCCGCTGGTGGATCTCCTGCGCCAGCGCTACGGGTTCCACGTCCCGCAGCCGAGTCCGTCGCCGCCCGGCACGCGGCGCGACTGACACGCCGCGCCCAGCGCAGCGCTGCGGCGTTGACAGGCTCCGAAGCGTCCCGGTATAGTCCCGGCTGCCGATCCCGACCATCCGACCGCGTCCGCGTGAACGCCTGGCGGCTCCTGATCCTCGTCCTGCTGCTCGGCCTGTGGGAGGGCCTGACGCATCCCGCCATCACGAAATCGGTCTCGCGGGTCGTCTACTTCGTCGATCCGTTCTTCATCAGCCGGCCCTCGGCGATCTGGAGCCGGTTCTGGCACCTGAACTCCGGCGCCGTGCGGGTACCGCTCTGGCGACTCCTGATCTCGACGCTCGAGTCCACGCTGCTCGGGTTCGGGGTGGGCGTCGGAAGCGGCTTCGTCGCCGGCCTCGTGCTCGGGCGGAACGCGCGCCTGGCGGCGGTGCTGCACCCCTACATCGTGGCCTTCAACTCGCTGCCCCGGATCGCGCTGGTGCCCCTCGTCACGATGATCTTCGGCTTCGGTATCCTCGCGAAGGTGGTGCTCGCCTGGCTGATCGTCTTCTTCATCGTCTTCTTCAACACCTTCCAGGGGGCGCGCGGCGTCGATCCCGACCTCATTCACTCGGCGCGCTTCCTCGGCGCCTCCGAGCGCCAGGTGATGCGGACGGTGATCGTGCCGTCGGCGCTCGCCTGGACCTTCGCCTCCCTGACGCCGTCCGTGTCGTTCGCGCTCATCGGGGTCGTGATCGGCGAGTTCATCGGCGGGGAGTCCGGCGGGGGCATCGGCTACCTCATCATCGCCTCGCTCGGGAACCTCAACGCCGCCGACATGATGGTCGCCCTCCTGGTCCTCGGTCTCACGGGGATCGTCCTGGCGCTCGGCATCCACCAGGTGGAGGCGCGCCTCCTCCGCTGGCGCCCCGAGTACCAGGCGCGTGGCTGACAGCCGGGAGCTCGCGCCGGGCGCGGGCCCGCCGGCGGCCCGCCCGGGCGACCCGCGCGCCGCGCCAGGCCGGGGGCGAGGCGCGGGCCAGAGCGCGCTGGTCCTCCTGCTTCTCACCGCGCTCGCCGTCGTCCTGACGTGGCCGGCCGCGGCGCATCTCGGCTCCGTCGTCGTCAACCTCGGAGACCCGCTCCTGACGACGTGGATCCTGGCGTGGGACGTCCACGCGCTGACGACGGCGCCGCTCCGGTTCCTCGACGCGAACATGTTTCACCCGCACCGCTGGACGCTCGCCTACACCGAGCACCTCCTGGGGCTCGTGCCCCTCGTCGCGCTCCCGCGTCTCGCGGGGGCGGGCGTGCTCCTCTCGCACAACCTCGTGTGGCTCGCCACGTTCCCCCTGACCGGGCTGGCCATGTTCTGGCTGGTGCGGCACCTCACCGGCCATGCCGGCGCAGCCACGGTGGCGGCGGTCCTCTACGCCTTCTCGCACTTCCGCTTCGGCCAGCTGGGCCACGTCCAGGTGCTGAGCCACCAGTGGCTGCCGCTCCTGCTCCTGGGGCTCCACCGCGCCGCCCGGAGTCACGGTCGCTGGCGGGACGTGGGTCTCGCGGCGGGGGCCTTCGCGCTCCAGGCCCTGTCGTCCGGCTATCAGGCGTTCTTCGCCGCGATCGCCGGGGCGGTCTTCGCCGTCTGGCTCGGGCTGCCCGCCGCCCGGCCGCCCCTCGGCCGCCTGGTCGCCCGCGGAGCCTTGGCCGGGGCCTTGGCCGCTCTCCTCCTGCTGCCCCTGTTCCTCCCGTACCGGTTCATCCGCGCCGAGATCGGGATGGTCCGGGACCTCAAGGAGGTCGAGCACTACGTCGCGGAGCCCACGTCCTATCTGGCGGTGCCGGCGGAGAACCGGTGGCTCGGGAGCGCCACGACACGCTTCCGGGCCCGGGAGGCGGTCCTGTTTCCGGGGCTGGTGGTGCTGGCCCTCGCGCTCCCGGGCGCCGTTCTCGCCTGGCGTTCGCCGGCGAGCGCGCCCGGATCGGACGGGGCGCGCGGCCGCCGTTGGCCGGCCGCGCTCGACGTCGCCCTGGCCGTGGCCATCGTCGTGACGGCCGTCAACTGGCTCCTCGTCGGCGGGTTCTCCGGGCACCTGGGGCCGGTCCGCCTGTCGCAGCGGCACTTCGGCTGGCCCGTGGTCGCGCTCGCAAGCGCCCTGGCCGTGCGGCGAATCGTCCAGGGCGGCCCGCGGCCCATCCGCGGGCTCGGCTGGCTCCGCCGGCTAGGGTGGCCGAACGCCCCGGGGTACTACGTCGCGCTGACGGTCGTGGGCGTGATCGCCTCCTTCGGGCCGCGGCTCGAGCTCGGCCGGGAGCGGAGCCTCCAGCCGCTCTATGCGCAGCTCTACGGGCTCGTCCCCGCCTTCGACGCGCTCCGGGTCCCGGGCCGCTTCGGGATCCTCGTCACCACGGGTCTCACGGTCCTGGCGGGGTTCGGCGCCGCGGCCATCGCGCGGCGGCTTCGCCCGCCCGGATGGCGGACCGTGGCGCTGGGCGCCATCGGGGCCCTCGCCGTGCTCGAGACCTGGACCGTGCCGTTCCCCTTCATGAGCGTCGCGCCGGACCCCGGGCCCGCCGACCGGTGGCTGGCCGCCCAGCCCGGCTCGGACGCCGTGGTCGTGCTGCCGATGTACGAGCCGCACGCGGTGCACCTCGAGAGTCTCCGCCTCTTCGCCTCGACCGCGCACTGGCGCCCGCTCGTCAACGGCTACGCGGGCGTCTTCCCGCCCGGCTATACCGCCGACGTCAGCACGCTGAACACGTTCCCCGCCCCGGCCGCGGTCGCCCGGCTCCGGACGATCCACGTCCGCTACGTGGTCGTGTACCTCGGGCAGTACCACGCGGAGCCCCGCGCCCGGCTCGAGGCGGCGCTCGAGCGCCTGCCCCCGGGCGTCACGCGAGTCACGGCCTTCGAGCACGCCCAGATCTTCGAGATCGGCCCCGAGGGGCCGCGCGCGTCAGGCGAGGCGGGTGGTGTGGACGAACGCCCGGGCCCGCGCGAGCACGGCGGCATCCACCAGGCCGGCCGACTCGAGCGCGTCGAAGCAGGCGGAGATCGTGAGCACGGCGTGGAGCCGGTAGCCCTTCGCGGCGAGCCGCTCGCGCCCGCCCTGCTCGCGGTCGATCAGGACCACGAGATCCTCCACCACGAGGCCCGCAGCCTCGAGCGGCTCGATCGCCTCGAGCTTCGACGCGCCGTCGGTGACGATGTCGTCGATCACCACGACGCGCTCGCCCGGGTGGAACGCGCCCTCGATCCGCTTTCGCGTGCCGTACGCCTTCTCCTCGCGCCGGGGATAGACGAGCGGGACGCCGCCCGCCAGGCTCGCGGCCACGGCCAGCGGCAGCCCGGCGTAGGGGATGCCCGCGATCCGATCGACCCGGCAGCGGGCGACCTCGGCGGCCATGAGCCGGCCCACCTCGGCCAGCACCTCCGGGTGCGAGATCACCACGCGCAGGTCGATGTAGAAGGGCGAGGTGATCCCGGACTTCAGCACGAACTCGCCGAAGCGCACGCCGCCGATCTCGTGGAGGCGCCGCACGAGCGCCGCCTGGCCGGGCTCGCTCACGCGGCCAGCTCGGCGAGGATCGCGGCGGCCGCGGCGGCCGGGTCGGCGGCCCCCGTGATGGGCCGGCCCACCACCAGGTAGTCCGCGCCGGCGCGCACCGCGACGGCGGGCGTGGCGGTCCGGGCCTGATCGTCGGCGCTGCCGCCGGCCAGGCGGATCCCCGGGGTGACGATCAGCGCCTCGGGCCCCAGGATCGCCCGCAGGCGCGCCGCCTCGCGGGGCGAGGCCACCACGCCGTCGCACCCCGCCTCGCGCGCGAGGACGGCCAGCTGGACCGCGTGCCCCAGGACGGCGGCCGGCACGCCCAGCTCGCGCTGGAGGGCCGCCCGGTCGAGGCTCGTGAGGACGGTCACCGCGACGATCCGCGGGCGGTCGCGCCCGGCCGCCCGGGCCGCCTCCGCCGCGGCCCGCAGCATCGCGGCGCCGCCCGAGGCGTGCACGGTGAGGAGCCCGACGCCCAGCCGCGCGGCCGCCTCGACGGCGCCCGCCACCGTCGCCGGGATGTCGTGGTACTTGAGGTCGAGGAAGACGCGTCCTCCCCGCCGCCGGACCATCTCCACCGCGGCCGGGCCGGCGGCGGTGAAGAGCGCGCTTCCCACCTTGAAGTGCGCGGCGACCCCCGCGAGCCGCTCCACGAGCGCCTCGGCGGCGGGCAGGCCCGGGGTGTCGAGGGCGACGATCAGGCGGTCGCGCGCCGCGCGCGGCCCGGCGCCGTTCTCGCCTCCGGTCACGTCTTCAGGCCCTCGTAGTACGCCTGGAGCGGCTGCACCTCGAGCACGCCGGTCCGCTGCGCCTCGATCGCCTCGAGGGCCGCCTGCGCCCCGTCCATCGTCGTGTAGTACGGGATGTTCTGCATGACCGCGGTCCGGCGGATGAGGTACGAATCCTTCCGGGCGCGCCCGTCCTCCGGGGTGTTGATGACCAGCGCGATCTCGCCCTGCTTCATGAAGTCGACGATGTTCGGCCGCCAGCCCTCCGCCACCTTGTGGACGGCGTCCACCGCGAGCCCGTGCCGCTCGAGCACCTTCGCGGTGCCCCGCGTCGCCACGAGCCGGAATCCCATCTCGGCGAGGTTCCGGCCGATGTTGACGATCGCGCGCTTGTCCCGGTTCCGCACGGAGAGGAAGGCCTTGCCGCCCCGCGGCAGGGTCGACCCCGCGGCGAGCTGCGACTTCAGATACGCCGTGCGAAACTCGCGCCCGATCCCCATCACCTCGCCGGTGGAGCGCATCTCGGGCCCGAGGATCACGTCGACCCCGGGGAACTTCACGAACGGGAAGACCGCCTCCTTGACGGAGACGTAGGGCAGATCGGACACCTCGCGCACGCCGAGCTCCGCGATCCGGGCGCCGAGCACCACCCGGGTCGCCAGCTTGGCGAGCGGCAGCCCGATGGCCTTCGAGACGAACGGCACGGTGCGCGACGCGCGCGGGTTGACCTCGAGCACGTAGATCGTGTCGCTCTTGATCGCGAACTGGATGTTGAGCAGGCCCACCACGCCCAGCTCGAGGGCGAGGGCGCGGGTCTGCGCCCGGAGCCGCTCCACCTGGTCGTCGCCGATCGAGTACGGCGGGAGCGCGCACGCCGAGTCGCCGGAGTGGATCCCCGCCTTCTCGATGTGCTCCATCACGCCCCCGATCAGGACGTCCTGGCCGTCGCAGAGCGCGTCGACGTCGATCTCGAGGGCGTCCTCGAGGAACTTGTCGATGAGAATGGGGTGATCGGGCGAGACGTGCGCCGACTCCCGCATCCATTCGCGGAGCCGCGCCTCCTCGTAGACGACCTCCATGGCCCGCCCGCCCAGGACGTAGGAGGGGCGCACCAGCACCGGATACCCCAGCGTGTCCGCGATCCCGGCCGCCTCGTCGGCGGAGCGCGCCGAGCCGTTGGGCGGCTGCTGGAGGCCGACCTTCCGGAGGAGGTCGGCGAAGCGCTCGCGGTCCTCCGCCCGGTCGATCGCGTCCGGGGACGTCCCCAGGATCCGGACGCCCGCCCGCTCGAGCGGCACCGCGAGCTTGAGCGGCGTCTGCCCTCCGAACTGGACGATCACCCCGAGCGGCTGCTCCTTCTCGACGATGTTGAGGACGTCCTCGAGGGTCAGGGGCTCGAAGTAGAGCCGGTCGGACGTGTCGTAGTCGGTCGACACCGTCTCCGGGTTGCAGTTGACCATGATCGCCTCGACGCCCGCCTCGCGGAGCGCGAAGGCCGCGTGCACGCACGCGTAGTCGAACTCGATGCCCTGGCCGATCCGGTTCGGCCCCGACCCGAGGATCACCACCTTCGGGCGCGCGGTCGGGGGCGCCTCGTCCTCCTCCTCGTAGGTCGAGTAGAGGTACGGGGTGTGCGCCACGAACTCCGCCGCGCAGGTGTCCACCACCTTGAAGGTGACGCGGATGCCGTGGGCCACCCGCGCCTGCCGGAGCTCGGCCTCGGGGCGGCCCGCCAGCTCGCCCAGTCGCCGATCGGAGAAGCCCAGGCGCTTCGCCCGGCGCAGCGTCTCGCGCGAGAGGTCGGGAGCCTGCCGGAAGGCCTCCTCGAACGCGATCAGCTCTTCCATCTGGGCGAGGAACCAGGGATCGATCCGCGTCAGGGCGGCGATCTCCTCGCGCCCGAGGCCGCGCCGCATCGCCTCCGCGACGTAGAGGAGGCGGTCGGGGTTCGGGACCCGCAGCCGGTCCCGGAGCGTCTCGAGATCCGGAGGCGGCCGGTCGAGCCCGAGCCCGGCGCGATCCTGCTCGAGCGAGCGCACCGCCTTCTGGAGCGCCTCCTTGAAGGTGCGGCCGATGGCCATCACCTCGCCGACGGACTTCATCTGGGTCGTCAGCGTCTGGTCGGCCTCGGGGAACTTCTCGAAGGCCCAGCGCGGGATCTTCACCACGCAGTAGTCGATCGTCGGCTCGAACGAGGCCGGCGTCTCGCGGGTGATGTCGTTCCGCAGCTCGTCGAGGGTGTAGCCGGCGGCGAGCTTGGCCGCGATCTTCGCGATGGGAAACCCGGTCGCCTTCGACGCGAGCGCCGACGAGCGGCTGACGCGGGGGTTCATCTCGATGACCACGAGGCGCCCGTCCGCGGGGTTGACGGCGAACTGGATGTTCGAGCCGCCGGTCTCGACGCCGATCTCGCGGATGATCGCGAGGGCGGCATCCCGCATCAGCTGGTACTCCTTGTCGGTCAGCGTCTGGATGGGCGCCACCGTGATCGAGTCGCCGGTGTGGACGCCCATCGGGTCGAAGTTCTCGATCGAGCAGACGATCACGACGTTGTCCCGGAGGTCCCGCATGACCTCCAGCTCGAACTCCTTCCACCCGACGACGGACTCCTCGACCAGCACCTGGCCCACCGGGCTCTGCTGGAGGCCCCAGCGGATCGCCCCCTCCAGCTCGTCCGGATTCCACGCGATGGAGCCCCCCGTGCCCCCGAGCGTGAACGACGGCCGGATGATCGCCGGGTAGCCCACGTCGCGGACGACCTCGCGCGCCTGCTCGATCGAGCGCGCGTAGCCCGAGCGCGGGAGCTCGAGGCCGATCCGCTGCATCGCCGCCTTGAAGAGCTCGCGATCCTCGGCCTTCCGGATCGCCTCGATCTTGGCGCCGATCAGCTCCACGCCGAACCGCTCGAGGACGCCGCGGTCGGCGAGCGCGACGGCGAGGTTCAGCCCGGTCTGCCCGCCGAGCGTCGGGAGGAGCGCGTCCGGCCGCTCGACGGCGATGATGCGCTCGAGCACCTCGGGCGTGAGGGGCTCGACGTAGGTGCGGTCCGCCATCTCCGGATCGGTCATGATGGTGGCCGGGTTCGAGTTCACGAGCACGACCTCGAACCCCTCCTCGCGGAGGGCCTTGCAGGCCTGCGTGCCCGAGTAGTCGAACTCGCACGCCTGGCCGATCACGATCGGCCCCGAGCCGATCAGCAGGATCTTGCGGATGTCCGTGCGCTTCGGCATCTATTCGAGCAGGCCGTAGACGATGGAGACGCCGACGGGCGCCTCCTCCCGCCGCACGAGGAACTCGACGAGCGGCGCCGAGCCGAGGAACTGGACCTCGCCCGCGCCCGTCAGCCGCTCGCCGAACAGACCGAGCCGCTTGTCCACCCGCTCGCGGATGGCGTGCGCCTCGAGCGCCGCGGGCGACTCGGTCGTGAAGGAGGCCCACTCGGGCTTCTGCCCGGCCTCCTCGGTCTTCCGGTAGGCGATGAAATACCGGGGCATCCTCTCACCTGCCTCTCGACTGCGTGAGGAGCTCGACGAACCGCCGGAACAGGTAGTGCGAATCGTGCGGCCCCGGGGCCGCCTCCGGGTGGTACTGCACCGCGAAGACCGGCAGGCTCCGGTGGCGCATCCCCTCGCACGTGCCGTCGTTGAGATTGACGTGGGTGACCTCGAACCCTGCCGCGGCGCCCGAGTCCGGATCCACGGCGAAGCCGTGGTTCTGCGAGGTGATCTCGACCCGGCCGGTGCCGAGGTCCTTCACCGGGTGGTTCGCGCCGTGGTGGCCGAACGGCAGCTTGAAGGTGCGGGCGCCGAGCGCCAGCGCCAGGATCTGCTGGCCGAGGCAGATCCCGAACGTCGGCAGCCGCTCGACCAGCCGTCGCACGGACTCGATGAGATAGGGCACGCCCTCCGGGTCGCCCGGGCCGTTGGCCAGGAAGAGCCCGTCCGGGGCGAGCGCGAGCACCTCGTCCGCCGAGGCGAAGGCCGGCACCACCGTGACCCGGCAGCCCTCCGCGGTCAGCTGGCGGAGGATGTTCCGCTTGATCCCCGAGTCGTAGGCGACCACGTGGAAGCGCGCGGGCGGCGGGGCCGTGTGGCCTTCGCCCAGGCGCCACACGGACTCGCCCCACGCGTACGGCGCCGGGCACGTGACCTCCTTGACCAGATCCCGCCCGAGGAGCCCCGGCGAGGCCTTGGCCTTGGCGACGACCGCCTGCGTGTCGACGTCGCCCGTCGCGATCACGCCCTCCTGCGCCCCGTGGTCCCGGAGATGCCGCGTGAGCGCGCGGGTGTCGATGCCCTGGATCCCCACGATCCCGTGCCCCCGGAGGTAGGCGTCGAGAGTGGCCGTCGCCCGCCAGGACGAGGCCACGGGCGACGCTTCGCGGACCACGAAGCCCTCCGCCCACGGCCGGCGCGACTCCGGGTCCTCCTCGTTCACGCCCGTGTTGCCGATGTGGGGATAGGTCATGCAGACGATCTGCCCCTTGTACGAGGGGTCCGTGAGGATCTCCTGGTACCCGCTCATCGCGGTGTTGAACACGACCTCGCCCACCGTCTCCCCGCGCGCGCCGAACGGCTCGCCCTCGAAGACCCGGCCGTCGGCCAGGGCCAGGACCGCCCGCTCCCGCGGCATCACGGCCCGCCCTCCCCCGCGACCGCGCCGGCGCGCATCACGACGCGGCCGCCCACGACCGTCAGCCACGGGGCGCCGACGCACGCCCGGCCGCCGAACGGCGTGTTCCGGGCCTTCGAGCGGAAGCGCGCGGGCTCGATCACGTGCTCCTGCGCCAGATCCAGGACCGTCACGTCACCGGGCGCCCCCGGGGCGAGGCTCCCGCCCGGCAGCCCGAGGACGCGCGCCGGCCCGACCGTCAGCCGCGCGATGAGGGTGGGCAGGTCCACGACGCGCTCCCGGACCAGATGCGTCAGGCAGAGGGCGACCGCCGTCTCGAGCCCCACGATGCCGTTGGCCGCGTGGTCGAACTCCACCTCCTTGTCCGTGAGCGCGTGGGGCGCGTGGTCGGTCGCGATCGCGTCGAGGGTACCGTCGGCGAGCGCCTCGCGGCAGGCCTCGACGTCGCGCTTCGACCGGAGCGGCGGCGCCATCTTCGCGTTGGGGTCGTAGGCGCGGAGCGCCTCGTCCGTGAGGAGCAGATGGTGAGGCGTCACCTCGCCGGTGACGGGAACGCCGCGCGCCTTCGCGTCCCGGAGGAGCCGCACGGCGGCCGCGGTCGACACGTGGGCGATGTGGACCGGGGTCCCGGTGAGGTCGGCGAGGGCGATGTCGCGCGCGACCATGATCTCCTCGGCCGCCGCCGGGATCCCCCGCAGCCCGAGGTCGGTCGACACGAAGCCCTCGTGCATCACGCCGCCCTCGCTGAGGGCGGCGTCCTCGGCGTGCGAGATGATCGGGCGGCCGAACGCCTGGGCGTACTCGAGCGCCCGCCGGAGGAGGGCCGAGTTCATCACCGGCCGCCCGTCGTCGGAGTAGGCGACGCAGCCCGCCTCGGCGAGCTCCCCGAGCTCCGCCAGGTCGCGCCCGGCGAGCCCGCGCGTCACCGCGCCGATCGGGTACACGCGCACGACGCCCCGGGCGCGCGCCTCGGCGAGGATGTAGTCCGTGACGGCGCGGGTGTCGTTGACCGGCTGCGTGTTGGCCATGCACGCGACCGCGGCGAACCCGCCCGCCGCCGCCGCCCGGGTGCCGCTCGCGATCGTCTCCTTGTACTCCTGGCCCGGCTCCCGGAGGTGGACGTGGATGTCGATGAACCCCGGCGCGACCACCCGCCCCCCGGCGTCGAGCGTCTCGATGCCCGCCGGCGCGTCGAGCCGCGGCCCGACCCGGGCGACACGGCCCGCCTGGATCAGCACGTCCCCGGGCGCGTCCAGCCCGTTCGCGGGATCGACGACGCGGCCGTTCTGGATCAGAAGGTCCATCGCTCAGGCCTCCCCGCTCTTGGCGCCCACCAGGAGGTAGAGGATCGCCATCCGCACCGCGACGCCGTTGGCCACCTGCTCGAGGATCACCGAGTACGGCCCGTCGGCCACCTCGGGCGCCATCTCGATGCCACGGTTGACGGGACCGGGGTGCATGATCAGGACGTCGTCGCGCGCGCCGCGCAGCTTCTCCAGCGAGAGCCCGTACAGGCGCGAGTACTCGCGGAGCGAGGGGATGTAGTTCGCGCTCATGCGCTCGTGCTGGAGGCGCAGCATCATGATCACGTCGACGTCGCGCAGCGCGTCCTCGAGCCGCCGCGCGACCTTGACGCCGAGCTCCTCGACCCCGGGCGGGATCAGGGTCGGCGGCCCGGCGACCGTCACGCTCATCCCCATCTTCCGCATCCCGGCGATGTTGGAGCGGGCGACCCGGCTGTGGGCGATGTCGCCCACGATCGCGACCGAGAGGCCTTCCAGGTGCCCCCGCTTCTCGCGGATCGTCAGGAGGTCGAGCAGCGCCTGGGTCGGATGCTCGTGCATCCCGTCCCCGGCGTTCACGACCGAGCACCGGAGCGCCCGCGCCAGCATGTGCGCCGCGCCCGACGCCGCGTGGCGGATCACCACGCAGTCGGGACTCATCGCCTCGAGGTTCCGGGCCGTGTCGATGAGCGTCTCGCCCTTGACCACGCTCGAGGACGACCCCGAGACGTTGACGACGTCGGCCGAGAGCCACTTGCCGGCGATCTCGAACGAGGTCCGGGTGCGGGTCGAGGGCTCGAGGAACAGGTTGATGACCGTCTTCCCGCGGAGCGCCGGGACCTTCTTGATCTCCCGCGAGGCGATCTCCTTCATGGAGGCGGCGGTGTCCAGGATCGTCTGGATCTCGCCGGGCTCGAGGCTCCGGATCTCCAGCAGGTCCTTTCGCGTGAGCCCCATCCCTCCTCCTTGGCCTCCTAGGCCTCGGGTTCCCGGATCACGACGCGGTCCTGGCCATCGTGCTCGTGGAGCAGGACCTGGACGGCCTCGCGCCGCGCCGTCGGCAGGTTCTTGCCCACGTAGTCCGCCCGGATGGGAAACTCCCGGTGCCCCCGGTCCACCAGGACGGCCAGCTGGATCATGCGCGGGCGCCCGAGGTCGATGATCGCGTCGAGCGCCGCCCGGATGGTCCGGCCCGTGTAGAGGACGTCGTCGACCAGGACGATCGTCTTGTCGGCAACCGGGAAGGGAATGTCCGTCCCCCGCAGGACCGGGGCCTCCCCCTTGAGCCCGAGATCGTCCCGGTAGAGCGTGATGTCGAGGGCGCCCACCGGGACCGGGTGGCCGCCGATCGCCTGGAGGCGCACCGCGATCCGCCGGGCCAGCGACACGCCCCGCGTCCGGATGCCGACGAGCGCGAGCCCGTCGGTGCCGCCCGCCCGCTCGACGATCTCGTGCGCGATCCGGGTGAGGGCACGGTCGATCCCCGGCTCGTCGAGGACCTGGGCCTTCTCGCGCTGGGTCATCGTTGCCAGGAGGATCGGCCGGGCCGGGCCCGTGGAGCTCGCGGGCACCCGGCATCGGCGGGCCCGCCAGGACCGGAGACAAAAATGCCCCCCCTGGCTCCCAGGGAGGGCTGCACGGTCACGCGCGTCAGGATCGTCATCGCCTCTCCTTGTGAGCCTCGCTGGGCTCACTTAAAGGAGTTACGGTCCGGACTTTACGTCGCGACGCCCGCGCTGTCAAGGGCGCCGCTACCGCCCGGCGAGATCATCGGCCACGCGGGAGAGCGAGGTGCGGGCGCTGCTCCCGGAAGCGCCGCACGTACGACTCGCTCGGCCCTCAGCAGCCCACCCGCGCCTGGACGCGCCCGCCCTTGACGACGAGGGCCCGCGCCGGCAAACCGCCGACCGCTTCCGCGAGCGTCGACGCGTCGAGCACGACCAGGTCGGCCCGACATCCGACCGCGAGCCCATGGTCGCGGCGGCCGAGAATCCGGGCCGGCGCGACCGTGACCATGTCGAGCGCCGCCGCCATGTCGGTCTCCCCGCCCATGTGCGCGCCGACGATGAGGAGGTACGTGAGGAGGAGCGGGTCCGCGTTGCCCGCGGGCGTGAAGGCGTTCTGGACGTTGTTCGTGGCGGCGGCGACCGTCACCCCGGCCGCGAGGAGCCGCTTGACCGGCGTGAGTCCCCGGCGGACGTTCCGGGTGTCGCGCCGCCCCATGAGGTAGAGATCGGTCGCCGGCAGCGTGATCACGGCGATCCCGGCCGTGTGGAGCCGCCGCGCGATCCGCGCCTGCTCGGCCTCGTCGCACGCGGCCAGCTCGGTGAGGTGGCCGACCGCGACGCGCCCCTGCCAGCCGTGGCGCTCGGTCCGGTCGACGATCACCTCCACGTGGCGATGCACCGGCTCGTCGGCGAAGTCGGCATGGAAGTCGACGTCGCAGTCGAACTCGCGCGCGAGGGCGAACACGCGGTCCACGTGCGCGGCGCCGTCGGTGTCGTTGTAAGGGCACCCGCCGACCAGGTCGACGCCGGCCCGGAGCGCCTCGCGCAGGAGCGCCTCCGTCCCGGGCGCTTGCAGGATCCCCTCCTGGGCGAAGGCGCAGACCTGAAGGTCGAGACGGTCGGCGTACTCGGCGCGCAGCGGGAGCACCGCCTCCACACCCCGGAGGCCCACGATCGGATCGACCTCCACGTGGCCGCGCATCGCCGTCGTGCCGAGCGCGGCGGCGCGGTCGAGGAGCCTCCGGGCGCGGGCCTGGATGTCCTCGACGGTGAAGGTCCGCTTGGCCTCGGCGGTGACGCGGATGGCTTCCGCGAGCGTCCCCTCCTGACTCGGCGCGCGGTCGAGGAGATACGCCTTGTCCAGATGGACGTGCGCGTCGACGAAGCCCGGCACGACGAAGCGCCCCTCCCCGTCGAGACGCAGCCGCGCGGGCGCCCCGGCGAGGTCGCCGAGCGCGGCGATCCGGCCCCCGCGAATGCCGATGTCGGCGGCTCGGCCCTCGGGGGCCAGCCGGCACCCCGAGATGAGGAGGTCGAACGGCTCCGCGCGGTTCACCGATCGAGCATACGCGAGGCTCGCGGGGTTGCCGAGGCCGGGCCGAGGCGGCGGCGCCTTGACAGACCTTGCCCCTCCGTCTAGCGTGCCCGCCACGAGGCCCCGATGGACGCGGTCGTCACGACGCTCCGGACCGTATCGCTGTTCGCCGAGCTCCCGCGCGAGGTCCTCGCTCGCCTCGTCAGCGAGTTCGACGAGCTCGAGGTCCCCGCCGGTCGGACGGTGTTCTCGCAGGGCGACCCCGGCGACGCGCTCTACGTGATCGTGAGCGGGGCCGTCGAGGTCCGCGGCGAGCGTGACGGTCAGGGCGAGCGGGTCGCCGTCCTGGGGCCCGGCGATTGCCTGGGCGAGATGGCGCTGGTCACGGGCGACCCGCGCTCGGCCACGGTCGTCGCGCTGTCCCCCACGCGGCTCCTCCGGCTCGACAAGGAGCGTTTCCGGGCCCTCTCGGAGCGGCACCCGGTCTTTCTGCGCGAGCTCGCTCGCGTGCTCTGTCGTCGAATCGCGCGGACCTCGGTGGATGTGGCGCACGCGCGCCGCGCGTACACGACGGTCTTCGACGCCGTGCTCGCGGGCTGCGAGCCGCCAGCGCGGCGCCTCCTGGAGCTCCTGGCGGTGGGGGATCGAGCCGACGCCGGCGTGCTGGCCGCCACGCTGGGCGAGGATGGCCCGCGGCTCGCGGCCGAGGTGGCCGCCCGCCACCCGGCGCTCGTCGTCCGGGACGCGAGCGGGGGATACCGGCTCCACGGCGAGTTCCGCGCCCACGTCCAGCGCCGCCTCGGCGACGAGGGCGGGACCGACGGCACGCACGACCTCCACGTCGCGCTCGCGACGGCGCACGGCGCCGAGGGCGCCTGGACGGAGGGTGCGCGGCACTGGCTGGCCGCGGGACGCTGGACCGAGGCCGCGCACGCGATCCGACGCGCCCTGGCAGGAGGCGTCCCGCCGGCGGACGCGGAGCTCGAGGAGTGGCTCGATCGACTCCCGGAGGACGTGCTCCTGCAGGCGGACCTCGGCCCGGCGAAGGCAAGCCTCCTCGTGCGAACCGGGCGCCCGGATGCGGCGGGGTCGCTGCTCGAGCGCGCGTTCTCGGGACACCGGCTCGACAGCGGCGCCCGCGACCGCCTCGTGCGGAGCCTCGGCGCCCTCTACGCGCACCGGGGCCGGCCGCCGGGGGATCCGTCCCAGCGCGCCGGTCAGCGCGAGGCCCTCGGCCCGGGGCGCGGAGGCGGCCGGGGTCGATGCTCGGGGGGGGAGTCGCCGGGTGGCGGGTGGCCGGCGCCCTGCTCGCGCTCGCGGTCGGGGCCCTGGTGCTCTGGCTCCCGCCGGGCGGCCTCGAGCCGCGCGCGGTTCGGTTCCTGGCCGTCCTGGCGGCGGGGACGGTCCTCTGGGCGTGGGGCAGCTTCCCCGACTACGTCGTCGGCCACCGCGACGCGCGCCCGTTCGCCTGGGTCTATGCGGCCGCGGTCCTGGCGGGGTTCCTCGTGAGCCTGCCCTACTGGCGCGCGCTCGGCCTGGTCTCGGGCTGACGGCCCGCCCTCTGACGGAGTGACCGGCTCCCAGCGCGGGCGGCCAGCAGGGCGGCCGTCCGCCGGCGCGGTCAGTCCAGGATCGCGATGGCGCGAGCGGGCGCGCCGTCTCCGCCGTCGAGCTTGAGCGGGAGCGCGGCGAACCACACGCGGTCGCGGCCCAGACGGTCGAGGTTCACCAGGTACTCGATGACGCCGATCCCCGCGGGGAAGAACGTGTGGTGGGTCGCCCACTCCTCCGGGGCGATCGGGCGCCGGCGGCCGGTGACGAGCTCGCGGACCGGCTGGTCCGGCGGGTAGTCGTACCCCACGGCCTTGACCCCGCGCGCGACGAGCCACCGGCAGGCCGCGAGGCTCGTCCAGGGCGCCTCCGTCCAGAAGGCGAGCGTCTCCGACGACCGCCGGAGCGGCCAGTCGGTCCGGAGGAGCGCGATGTCTCCCCGGCGCACGTGCCCGCCGCGCGCCTCGAGATCGGCCGCGTCGACCGCCGTGTTCGCTCCGACGTGGGTGAGATCCACCACCGCCGCGGCGCCGACCCAGGTCTCGATCGGCATCCGGTCGACCGTCGTCCCGCCGGGGATGAAGTGGCTGAAGCCGTCGCAGTGGGTGAAGCCGTGCCCGGGCATCGCGAGGCGACTCGAGCGGAACGGATGGGACGGATCCTCGAACTCCGAGAGGACCGTCACCTCCGTCTTCCAGCGGACGTGCGGACGGATCGGCATCGACAGGTCGACGATCGTCACCTCTCAGCCTCCGAGCCCGACGGCCAGGTGCCGCGCCACCTCGGCCGGCGTCAGGCGCTCCACCGGGTCGCCGGCCGCGATCTCCCCCGGCACGAGGACGCGCGCGTACACGCGGCTCCACCCGGGGTGCCGCTGCTGGGATACCCGCGCGTACCCTCCGTCGAGGAACGCCGGCCGGACGTTCCGGCAAGGGCTCGTGAAGCAGGTGATCTGGACGAGGACCTCGTCCCCGAGGCGGAAGAAGTCCTCCGGCTGGACCCGCGCCCAGTCGAGCCCCGCGACGGTCAGGTTCTCGCCGAGCGCGCCCGGCTCGACCGGATGGCCCTCCACCTGGAGGGCTTCGATCTGCTCGAGCGAGAAGAGACAGAGCGCGCGGTCGGGCCCACCGTGGCGCTCGGCATCCCGGTGGGCGTCCCCCTCGATCCCCGAGCGCGTGACGCGGGCGCGAGGCACGGGGCGCTTCGGCACGCCGCCCGCCGAGACGTTGATCTGGACGATGCGCCCGGTCATCCCGGCTCAGTCGAAGACGAAGACGCCCTTGCCGGTCGTCTGCGTGTCGAAGAGCCGGTAGGCGTCGGTCGCCTCGGCGAGCCGGAAGCGGTGCGTGAGGAGACGCGCGAGCGGCACCTTGCGCCGCACGATGAACCGGGCGCACTCCTCCTGGATCAAGGTGCTGAAGGTCCACGAGGCGTGGAGCGTCAGCTGGCGCCGCAGGAGGTCCGGGCTGACGTCGAAGGTCACCTGGTTGCCTTCCCCGACGAACCCGATCCGCCCCCAGGTGCGCGTGGCCCGCACCGCCGCGAGGCGGGCGTCCGGCTGCCCCGAGCAGTCGAGCGCCGCGTCCACGCCTTCGCCGTCGGTGAAGGCCTTCAGGGCCGCCACGACGTCCGTCGCGCCGGGATCGACGACGGCATCGGCGCCGAACTGCCGCCCGAGCTCGCGCCGCTCGCTGCCCACGTCGATGGCGACGACGCGCGCCCCCATCGCCACCCCGAGCATGGTGGCGGAGAGACCGACCGGCCCCTGGCCGAAGACCGCGAGCGTGTCCCGGCCGGAGACGTCCAGGCGGCGGAGCGCCTGGTACGCGGTGCCGGTGCCGCACGAGATGGCGGCGCCCTCCTCGAAGGACAGCTCCTCCGGCAGCGGCACGAGGGTCGAGACCGGCACGGTCATGAACGGCGCGTGGCCGCCGTGGCCGGTCATGCCGTAGACCACGATCCCGCGCGGGCAGAGCTGCGCCCAGCCGGCGCGGCAGTGCTTGCAGTGCCCGCACCCCTTGTAGTGGTGGTTCATGACGCGGGCGCCCGTCGGCGCGTCGGCCTCGAGCACGCCCGGCCCGCGCTCGACCACCACGCCGCACGGCTCGTGCCCGGCGATGCAGGGGCCGCCCGCGCCGCCGAGCCCGAGGCTCCTGGCCGCGCCGCCGCTCCGCGATGCCCGGTAGGGATGGAGGTCGCTCCCGCACATCCCCGACGCCTTCATGGCCAGCACGACCTCGCCCGGCCCCGGCCGCGGATCGGGAAACTCCCTCAGCTCGAGCTGGCGCTCACCGAGAAAGACGACTCCGCGCATGGCTTTCGGGTCTCCTTGCTCAGGCGCGCCGGCCGCGCGACGGCGCCGCGCCCGGCGGCGGGGCGAGGACGCTCGCCTGGACGGCGATGCCGACGACGACGAGCGCGAGGAACATCCAGGGGCGCGCGACGGGAGGGACCGGGAGGAGCGGCGTCAGCAGCGCGGCGCCGACCAGCGCCGAGAGGAGGATCAGGACCGGGTCCCACAGCCACAGGACGAGGGCGGCGGCGACGATCCCCGCTGCGAACACCCCGGCCCAGAGCCACGGCCCGTCGAGCCCGAGGGCGGCCGCCAGGGCGAGGCCGCCGTGGACCCCGACGGCGAACCCGCCCAGCGCGGCGGCCAGCCACTGGAGCACGATCGCCAGCACCGCGCCGACGATCCCGAGGACGAGCGCGGCCACGACGACGAGCCACTCGGGGCTGTCGGGGAGCGCGGCCGGCGCCAGGTGAAGCCCCACCGCGAAGCCGGCCGCGCCGACGAAGAGCCAGAAGAGCCGCCGGCCGAACAGGAGGACGGCGAGCCCGACGACGAGGGTCACCCACCAGCTGGCCATCATCGCGAGCGTACTACGGGCGCGCGGCGCCCGTCACCTCGGGGCGAGGGCGGCGTCAGGGCACGACCCGGGTGCCGGCGCGGCCGTCGAGCGCCGCGCGGACGGCCGCGAGCGACGTGATGATCCCCTCGCGGCCGCCCGCCTCGACGAAGTCGACCGCCGCCTCGATCTTCGGGCCGATCGAGCCCGAAGGAAACTCGCGCGCCGTCAGGAGCGCGCGGGCCTCCGCGAGCGAGAGGCGCTCGATCCCGATCGCGCGCTCCGTGCGGTGCCCCACCTCGACCTGGTCGACGCCGGTGAGGAAGACCAGGCGGTCCGCGGCGAGCGCCGTCGCGAGGAGCCCCGCCGTCGCGTCCTCCTGGAGGATCGCCTCGACGCCCCGATAGCCCTCGGCGGTCTCGATCACCGGCACGCCGCCGCCGCCGGCCGCGATCGTGAGCGCGCCGGCGTCCGCCAGCCGGCGGATCACGTCGGCCTCGAGCACGCGCCGCGGCCGGGGCGAGGGCACCGCGCGACGGCGCGCGGCGGCGCTGCCGAGAAAGGTCCAGCCCCGCTCGCGCCCGAGCCGCCTCGCCTGGGCCGCCGAGTAGGGCGGCCCGACGGGCCGGGCCGGCCGGCGGAAGGCGGGATCGTCCGGGTCCACCTCCACGCGCGTCACGACCACGGCGATGGGTATCGCGATCCCCCGGGCGCGGCACAGGTTCCCGAGCGCCTGCTGGATCCCGTAGCCGGCCGCACCCTGGATCTCCGCGGCGCGGAGATCCAGCGCGAGCGGCGGGAGCGTGGAGCGGCCCGGCCCCGCGCGGCGGCCGCCCTCTCCGGCCGGCGCGCTCCCATGGACCAGCACGACTCGGAATCCGGCGGCCGCGACGTCGACGAGGGGCGGGAGGCTCCGCTCGAGCGCCCGAAGCCACGCGGCGTGCCCCGTGGGCCGGCCCGGGCCCTGGAGCGCCCGGCCTCCGAGCGCGACGACCAGCAACCGCGGATCGCGCGGCAGGCTCACGCCGCCCCGCGGGACCGGGCGAGCGCCTCGAGCGCCCTGGTGAAGCAGCCGAGCGGCGCCCGGACCGTCCCGGCGCCGACCTGGCCGGTGCCGGCCCGGCGGCCCGCGATGCCGGTGTTGATGATCGGCGTGATCCCGGTCTCCACGACGCGCCGCACGTCGATGCCGACGGGTGCGCCGCGGTCCCCGTCCGTCGCGATGCGGAAGTGCGGGTGCTCCCCGAGCGTGATCTCGCGCATGTCGGCGGTGATGGCGAGCGCCGCGTCGAGCCCGCCGGCGCCGACGAAGCGCGCGGCCGCCGGCGAGGCGGCCATGGCCATCCCGCCGAGCCCGATCGTCTCGACGATGGCCGAATCGCCCAGATCGGGGTTCGCGTCGTCGGGCCCGAATCCCGGGAAGAAGAGCCCGCGGGGCGTCTCCACGGGCGCCGTGAACCAGCGGGTCCCGCACCCCGCGACGCGGATCCCGAACTCGGTGCCGTTGCGGGCCATCGCGGTGACGATCGTCGAGCCCGGCACGTCGACCACGGGATCCGTCGCCGCCTTCGCGGCCGCCATCGCGAGGTTGAGGAAGAACTGATCGTTCCCGCAGACGAAGGCCGCGAGACGGCCGAGCCCGGGGGCGCCGGCGTCCTCGCAGAGCGCGGGGAGGAGCGCCCGGGCGAGGAGGGACGAGGCCGCCACGTTCCGCTGATGCATCTCGTCCCCCATGAGGAGCGCCTGCGCCATGAGCGGCCGGAGCGGGATGCCGCCGCTCCGGCGGAGCGCCCGGCCGAGCAAGGGGCCCGCCTCGTCGCGGAGCCAGGCGAGGCGCTCGAGCACCGAGGCGTCGTGGGCTCCGAAGCGGAGGACGCGGCCCAAGCCCTCGTTGATCGCCACGTGCGCGCGGTTCCGGAACGCCCGGTTCTCGACGACGAAGACGGGCATGGACCGCGTCACCAGTCCGGTCATCGGGCCCACCGCCCGGTGGCGGTGGCAGGGCTCGAAGCGCACGCCGCCCGACGCCCCGACCCGCTCGGCGTCCTCGTCCGTCGCCGCCCAGCCCTCGTACCGGAGCGCGCCCACGATGGCGCCCCGGAGCGGCGGGCACATCGCCGCCCACGCGATCGGCGGCCCCGCGTGGAGGACCAGGCGGTCCCCGAGACCGAGCGCCTCCCCGGCGGGGACGCAGTCGACGAGGACGGGATCGGCGGCGACCAGGCGCGCGAGCGTCTCCCGATTCGCGGCCGCGATGCCGGGCAGGGGCGAGCTCACGGGCGGCATGATCCCGCCCGGTCGTCGTGCACGTCAATCTCGAAATCGGTGAGCGCCGGGCGGCCGCGTACCGCGCGCAGCGGGAGCCCGCGGTCGCGCTCTTCAACTCGATCACCACGCACGGCGGTCCCTGGTGTAGCCTCCGGGTAGCTGGCTCGAAGCACTGATGTCCACCCCCGACTCCCTCGACGCGCTCGCCCAAGTGCTGGAGGCGCTGCGCGTGACGCGCTCGCGGCTCGAGAAGCGCCGGCTGCTGGTCGGCTATCTCCAGGCGCTTCCGGACGCGGCCCTGCCGCTCGCGGTGACCTACCTCGGCGGGCGGCCCTTCCCCCGCGGAGACGGCCGCACCCTCTCGGTGGGGGGCGCGACGCTCGACGCCGCGCTCAGAGCGGCCCGGCCGGAGCTGACCGACGAGACGGTCACGGCCGCCTGGCGCCGCCACGCCGACGCGGGCGACGCCGCCGCCGAGCTCTGGACCGGCGCCGTGCCGGCCGACTCTGCCCCCGTCCCGCTGACGGACGTGGCGGCGCGCTTCGAGGCGCTCCACGCCGCGCGAGGTCCCCGGGCCAAGACCGCGCTGCTCGGGGAGGCCTTTCGCCGGATGGACGGGCGCGCGATCCGAGCGTTCGTCAAGGCGATGCTCGGCGAGGCACGGATCGGCGTGCAGGAGCAGACCCTGGAGGACGCCGTCGCCCACGCGACCGGCCAGGCGATCGAGGCGGTGCGCGCCGCGAACCGTCACCGGGCCGACCTCGGCGCGGTCGCGCTCGAGGCTCGCCGGGGACGCCTCGAGCCCGCCCGGTTCACGTACTTCACGCCCGTCGACCCCATGCTCGCCCAGCCGGCCGCGGACGCGGCGGACGCGGTCCGGCGCCTGGGCACGCCGCTCTGGGTCGAGGACAAGTACGACGGCGTCCGGTGCCAGCTCCACAAGGCGTCCGCGGACGTCCGGCTCTTCTCGCGGGATCGGCGCGAGCTCACCCCGCAGTTCCCCGAGGTCGTGGCCGCCTTCGCGGCCGCGCCCGGGAGGTATGTCCTCGACGGCGAGGTTCTCGCGATGGAGGGAGGCCGGGCGCTCCCCTTCCTCCGCCTCCAGCAGCGTCTGGGCCGGCTCGAGCCCGCCCCGGACGTCGTGGCAGCGCACCCCGTCGCCTTCGTCGCGTTCGACTGCCTGGCCCACGAGGACCAGGGACTCCTCGACGAGCCCCTCCGGACCCGGCGCGCCATGCTCGAGACGCTCGCCCTCCCGCCGGGGCAGACCCTCGCGCCCGTCTGGACCGCGGCGAGCGCGGAGGAGCTCGACGCCCTCTTCGTCGCGGCCCAGGCCCGGGGCAACGAAGGGCTGATGGCCAAGCAGCCGGAGGCGCCCTACGCGTCGGGCCGCCGCGGCGCCCAGTGGCTCAAGGTCAAGCGTCCGCTCGACACTCTCGACGTCGTCGTGGTCGGCGCCGAATGGGGACACGGCAAGCGCCGCGGCGTTCTCTCCGACCTCACCTTCGCCGTGCGCGACGAGGAGACCGGGCGCCTGGTGACGATCGGCAAGGCCTACAACGGCCTCACGGACGTCGAGATCCGCGCGATGACCGAGCGTCTTCTCGCCCTCACCGTCGAGGACCACGGGCACTACCGCACCGTGCGGCCCGAGATCGTGCTCGAGGTGGCCTTCAACCACCTCCAGCCGTCCTCGCGGCACACCTCCGGCTACGCGCTCCGCTTCCCGCGCATCGTGCGCGTCCGACCGGATCGCCGCCCGAGACCGCGAGCACGCTCGCGGACGTGGCGCGGCTGGCGACGGCGGTGGCAGCGGCGGGTGACCGCCCAGGGCGGGACGCGGGCGAACCCACGTGAGAGGGGGCTGGTCGCCCGGGTCGTGACGGGGTCTTATGCGCGCTCGCCGCCGGGCGGGCCGTAGAAGACGACCCAGGTCGCGAAGTCGTCGGAGAAGCCCTGGAAGCGGTGCTCGACCTGGGCGGCGGCGAAGAGCACGTCACCGGGGCCGAAGGGAATGCGCTGTGCGTCGGGCTCCACGCTCAGCAGCCGAGAGCCGGCCCGTCGGCGCGGGGGTCGCCGCCCCCGACGAGGAGCCCCCCCGGCTCGAGCTGGAGCGCCTGCGCGTGCCCGGCCGTGTCGCTCCAGGAGTCGAGCATCCGCACGGCGTGCCCGCGGCGGGCGAGGTCCGCGGCCACCGCCTCGCCGAACCGCCCCTCGATCGACAAGGCTCGCGTGGGCGCGCCCCACGTCCGGCCGTAGACCCAGCGCGGCGCCTCCACGGCCGACTGGACGTCGAGGCCGAGGTCGACGACCCGCGTGGTGACCGCCACGAGCGTCTGGGGCTGGCCCTCCCCGCCCATCGTTCCCGCGACCAGGAGCGGCTTCCCGTCGCGGAGGTACATGAACGGCGTGAGCGTGTGGAAGGGGCGCTTGCCCGGCGCCAGCACGTTCGCATGGGCGGCGTCGAGCGTGAAGCCCGCACCGCGGTTCTGGAGCACCACGCCCGTCTCGCCCGCCACCACCCCCGAGCCCCACTCGTGGTAGATGCTCTGGATCAGCGACACGCAGTTCCCCGCCGCGTCGGCCGTGACGCAGGCGATCGTGTCCCCGCGCTCGATTCCGGAGGGCAGCGGCACGGGCGCGGCGCGGTCCATCGCGATGCGCCCGCCGCGGTCCCGGAGATAGGCCGGGTCGAGGAGACGCCCGAGCGGCACGGCAACGTGCTCCGGATCGGCGAGCCAGCGGTCGCGGTCGGCGAAGGCGAGCTTCGTGGCCTCGACGGCGACGTGGACGTAGTCAGCCGGATCCCGGGCGCAGGCGCGGAGGTCGGTCCCGTCGAGCATCCCCAGGACCGCGAGCGCGACCAGCCCCTGGCAGGGCGGCGGGACCGTGGCGGCCAGGCCCCCGCGGTAGGGCACGGTCGCCGGCTCGGTGAGGCGCGAGCGGTGGACGGCGAGGTCCCCCGCTCTGAGCGGGCTCCCGACCGCCTCGCATGCGCGCCCGATCTCGGCCGCGAGCTCCCCCTCGTAGAAGGCGCGGCCGCCCTCGCGGGCGAGGCGCTCGAGCGTGCGCGCGAGAGCGGGCTGGGCGAGCCGCCGCCCCGCGGCCGGCGCCGCGTCGCCGTCGAGGTAGGTGGCGCGGAAGGGCGCGAACGCGGGCCCCCGCGCCTGGAGCAGATCGGCCGCCCCCGCCGTGACGCGCGACTGGCACGGCGAGACGGGGATGCCGTCAGCCGCGTGCCGGATCGCGGCCTGGAGGAGATCCCCCCAGGGCACCGTCGAGCCGAGGCGCTCCTGGCTGTAGCGGTGGGCGGTCCAGAGGCCGTCGGTGGCCCCGGGCACCGTGAGCGCGGCCAGAGGCCCCCGGGCCGGGATCTGGGCGAGCCCGTGCCGGCGGTAGAGATCGGGGGTCGCCCGTGCCGCGGCGGCGCCCGCGGCCTGGAGCGCGGTGAGCCGGGCCGCGCGCGCGTCCCAGCAGAGCCAGAAGCTGTCGCCGCCGAGACCCGTCATGTGGGGATACACGACGGCGATCGTCGCGCCGACCGCCACGGCGGCGTCGACCGCGGTCCCGCCGCGGAGAAGCACCTCGAGCCCGGCGACGGTGGCGAGCGGATGGGGGGAGGCGACGATCCCGCGGCGCCCGAGGGCGGCGGGCCAGCGGGTCTCAGGCATCGGGTCGGATGGGCTCCTCGCCCTTCCGGGGCGCGGCGATGCCGTAGGTCTTGAGCTTCCGCCAGAGGTTCACCCGCCCGATGCCGAGCGCCTGCGCCGTCCGCGTGATGTTCCAGTCGTGGGCCCGGAGCTCGCCGAGGATGTACGCGCGCTCGAACGCGTCCCGCGCCTCGCGCAGGCTCTGGAGTCCCGCCTCGGCGGGAACCGCCACGGCCTCCCGCGACCGGAGCGGCGGCGGGAGATGCTCGGGCGCGATGACGTCGCCGGGCGTCATGATGACGAGCCGCTCGACCATGTTGCGCAGCTCGCGCACGTTCCCCGGCCAGTCGTACACCATGAAGGATCCCATCGCCTCGCCCGAGAGCGTCTTCGGCCGCTTCCCGTACTCCGCCGAGAACGTCTTCAGGAAGTGCTCGACGAGGAGCGGGATGTCCTCCCGGCGCCGCCGGAGCGGCGGCACCTCCACCGGGATGACGTTCAGCCGGTAGAAGAGATCCTCGCGAAAGCGGCCCTGGACGATCAGCTCCGGGAGGGGCTGATTCGAGGCGGCGATCACGCGCACGTCGACCCGGATCGGCTCGTGCCCGCCGATCCGCTCCACCGTCTGCTCCTCGAGCACCCGCAGCACCTTGGCCTGGGTCCGGAGCGACATGTCCCCGATCTCGTCGAGGAAGATCGTCCCGCCGGTCGCCAGCTCGAACTTTCCCCGGCGGCGCGCCATCGCCCCGGTGAAGGCGCCCTTCTCGTGGCCGAAGAGCTCCGACTCGATCAGCTCGTCCGGGATGGCCGCGCAGTTCACCTCCACGAAGGGCTGGTCGCGGCGCGCCGAGAGGGCGTGGATCGCCCGCGCGACCAGCTCCTTGCCCGAGCCGTTCTCGCCGAAGATCAGGACGCGGCCGTTGCTCGGGGCCGCCGTGGCGATCTGGCGGCGGAGCTCCACGATGACGGGGCTGGTGCCGATGATCTCGTGGGCTCGCTCGATGCGCTCGCGGAGCTGCCGGTTCTCCCGCTCGAGCCGCGCGTGCTCGAGGGCGCGCTCGACGACCAGGAGCGTCTTCTCGAGGGACAGGGGCTTCTCGATGAAGTCGTAGGCGCCGAGCTTCGTGGCCTTCACGGCCGTCTCGATCGTCCCGTGGCCGGACATCATCACCACGGGCAGCTCGGGCCACTGGCGCTTGACCTCGGCGAGCACCTCGATGCCGTCCATCTCCGGCAGCCAGATGTCCAGGATCACCAGGTCCGGCACCTCCTCGCCGATCCGGGCGAGAGCCTCCCGGCCGGTCCCCGCCGCGAGCGGCCGATACCCCTCGTCGGCCAGGATGCCGGAGAGCGTCGAGCGGATCCCGCGCTCGTCGTCGACGATCAGGATGCGGTCGCCCGCCATGACGCGCCCCGGTCCCCTAGGCCGAGCCCGACTGCCGTGCCACGTCCAGGGTGGGCGCCGCGACCGCCGGGGCGCTCCCGCGCAGGACGGGCAGCTCGATCGTGAAGCGGGTCCCCCGCGGCGGGTTGTCCTCGACCCGGATGCGCCCGCCGTGGTCGGACACGATCTGGTGCACGATGGGCAGGCCGAGCCCCATCCCCGTCGTCTTCGTCGAGAAATACGGCAGGAAGACGCGATCGCGCAGGTCGGCGGGAATCCCGGGGCCGTTGTCGGCGATCGTGACCTCGACGTGTCCCCCTCCGCTCCAGCGCGTCCCGATCGCGACCTCCGTCGCGCCCGCCTCGACGGCGTTGTCGACGAGGTTCAGGACGGCCCGCTTGAGCTGGTCGACGTCGGCGTCGAGGGTCGGGAGCTCCGCGGCGAAATCGGCGCGGAGGAGGACCGTCGGATGCGTCTCGCCGTAGAGCCCCAGCACGCTCTCGAGCAGCCGGTGGAGGTCCGTCGACTTCGGCGTGAAGCTCGGCATGCGCGCGAATCGCGAGAACTCGTCGACCAGGCGCCGCAGCCCCTCCACCTCCCCGATGATGGTCGCGGTGCACTCCTCGAGCAGGCCGCCGTCGTCGGGGAGCCGGCCCGCCAGCCGCCGCCGTAGCCGCTGCGCGGACAGCTGGATCGGCGTGAGCGGATTCTTGATCTCGTGCGCGATCCGCTGGGCGACCTCCCGCCAGGCGGCGAGCCGCTGGGCGTCGAGCAGCTCCGTCAGGTCGTCGAAGACCAGCACGATGCCGAGGTGCTCGCCCTCCGGGCCCCCGAGCGCGGTGAGGCTCGCGAGCAGCGTGAGGCTCTTCCCGTCGAGCGGGAGCTGAAGCTCGCGCTCGACGGTGCCGGCCCGGATCCGCTCCATCCGCTGCATGAGGGTCACGAGATCCAGGTACGCCGGGGCGCCGAAGGCGACCGCGTAGTGCCGGCCGACCGCGGCGGTCGGCGCCAGGCCGAGCATGCGGCTGGCGGCGCGGTTCACGGTCGTCACGATCCCCGCCGCGTCCGCCGACACCACGCCCGTCGCCACAGCCTCGAGCACCGTCTCCGTGTACTGGCGCCGCTCGGTGAGCTCGGCGTGCTTGGCCTGGAGATCGGCATAGGCCAGCTCGAGCTGGGCCTTCGAGGACTTGAGGTCCTGCGTCATCTGGTTGAAGGACTCCACCAGGATGCCGACCTCGTCGTCCGCCTGGGCCGTGACGCGGAAGTCGAGGTTGCCGGCCGCGACCTCGCGCGTCCCCTGGGCGAGCAGCTGGATCGGCACCGTGATGCCGCGGGCGAGGTAGAGCCCGAACCAGGTGACGGAGAACACGATGACGAGGGTCATCAGGAGGAACAGCAGGATGTAGATGCCCTTGATCGGCTGCCGGAGGAGCTTGAGCTGCTTGTACTCCTGGAACGCCTGGGCGATCCCCCGCACCTGCGCCTCGAGCCGCTGGGGCACGTGGATCGCCACCACGGCCGCGCCGACCACGCGCGGCGGGTCGCCGGGCGCCAGCACGGGCACCATCCCCTGGATGAGGTCGCCGGTCGAGATCTCGCGCCGCGTGGAGAGCTCCCGTCCGGCGAGAGCCATGCGGACCTGCTCCGAGTTGACGACCGTCTCCAGAGAGGGCACCAGCACGGGGTCGTTCACGTGCACGATCTCGTGGCCGCCCGGGCCGTAGAGCGCGATGCCGGCGAGCCCGTACTGCTCGGCCTGCTCCTGGAGGAACTCGATCAGATCCTCGCGCCGGTCGTCGGGGAGCAGCCCGTCGCGGGTCAGCGTCCGCGCGACGTACTGCCCGTGGCGGACCGCCTCGTCCTGGACGCGCTCGTAGAACGTCTGGGCCACCCGCATCGACTCGTCGAGCGGGCGCTCGACCTGGATCTTGAACCACCCCTCGATCGACGTGTTGATGAGGTTGGAGGCGATCAGGAAGATGAGGATGGCGGGCGCCAGCGCCAGCGACAGGAAGGCGGCGACCAGCTTGGTCTTGAACCGAGAGCCCAGGACCTTGTTGCGGCGCTCGAACCAGAGCTTGGCGAGGTTGCGGAAGAGAAGGATGAGCAGCAGCAGGAAGACGATCAGGTTCAGGTTGAACAGCGCGATGACGACGACGTTGGACGCGACCGGGATGTCCGGGAGCCGGACCCCGACCTCCACCGCCGTGGCCACCACGAGCACGAAGAGCACGGCGACGATGATGACGAGGTTGCGCTTACGCTTCTCCCGATCGTCGGGCGGCCGGACGGCCGGCGGCGGGAGCGGCGAGATCGGCGGGATTTGGGGGGGCATCGGCCCTCCGCCCGGCACCAGCCCCGTCGTGCTCATCGGGCCCGCCGGAGCGTGAGGAGCGGCGTCTGCTCCCAGGGCGTCTCCGCCCGAGAGGACACGAACGGCAGGATCCTGGAGACGGAGGAGTCCGGCGCGCCGGACCGGACCTCGGCCCGCACCCGTACGTAGTAGAGCTCGTCCAGGTTGAGATGCGTCATCTGTGTCAGCTTGAAGCCCCGGAGCTCCGAAAGCACCCGCTCGGCCTCCCAGACGTCACGCGTGACGTAGGGCTCGCGTTCCTCGCCCTGGAGAGCGGCGACGCGGAACTCCTTCGTCAGGACGTCGTAGACGACCTGGCGCTCCAGGAGCTTGGCCACCACCCGGCGATCCACCCACCAGGAGTTGTACTGCCAGAGCTCGAGCTGGAAGCGCACGGCCGCCGGGATCCCCGTCCCCAGTCCCTCCACGATACCGTCGGGCATGGCGCCCAGCAGGACCAGGGTCACCAGGAGCGTGCCGTCCGAATTCGTGACGACCAAGTTCGAGATCCGGAGGGGCGTGACGGCACCCGCTGCCGCCCCCACCACGAGTAGGACACCCAGCGCGACCGCCAGGATCCCGGTCGGCCAGCGCCGCCTGGACATAGCAGAGCATTATAGCCCCTGGCTCCGGACAGGATTCCGCCGCGGGCGCGGCGGCGAGGGGGACGAGCGGGCCGGGAAGCGCCCCTTCAGTGGGCGGCGACGCGGGGGCGTCGCCGGGTCGCCCCTTCCCAGGGCGCCTCGACGTGGAGCGGGGTACGGGGCGACGCCGCGTCTTCCCACCGTCGCGCGGTCTTCACGAGCTCCCGCACCAGGACGTGGTTCAGCGCGTGCCCGGCATTCCGCGCCACGACGTGGCCCAGCACCGGACGGCCGACCAGCGTCAGGTCCCCGATCACGTCGAGGATCTTGTGGCGCACGAACTCGTCCTGGAACCGCAGAGCGCCGTTCAGGATCCGCTCTTGCCCCACCACGACGGCGTTGGCCAGGGAGCCGCCGAGCGCGAGCCCCTGCTGCCGGAGCAGCTCGAGATCCTTCAGGAAGCCGTACGTCCGCGCGGGCGCGAGCTCCTCGACGAAGACCCGCTCGGTCGGCACGAACGACGCGACCTGCACCCCCACGGCGGGGTGCTCGTGATCGAGCGTGTAGCTGATGCGGAACTCGGCCGCCGGCAGGATGTGCAGCCAGCGATGCTCGTCGCCCACCCGGATCGCCTCGATCACCCGAAGCGGCGCGCGCCGCACGGCGACCTGGGCCTCGCGCCCCGCCGCGTAGAGGAGCGACACGAATGGCGCCGAGCTCCCGTCCATCGCGGGCAGCTCGGGCCCCTCCAGCTCGATCAGGAGGTTGTCGATCCCGAGCCCGCGGACCGCCGCCAGGAGGTGCTCGACCGTCTGGATCTGGATCCCCTCGGCACCGATGGTCGTCGCGTAGTGACCATTGAGGAGCGACTCGGGACAGACCGGGACGCGAACGCGCTCGGGCCCGACCACGAAGACTACGCCGTGGTCCGGCGGAGCGGGCAGGAGCGCCATCGTCACCGGCACCCCGGTGTGTAACCCCACTCCTTCGCACCTCACCGGCTTCCGGATCGAGTGCTGAAGTTCCATCGGTCGGGGACCCTCCATAGTCCCGGGCGGGGGAGGAGAGCAAGCGGAATGCCAAGAGATCTTAGCTGGTCCGACGTCCGTAACTATCCGTAATTTCGATCTATCGATCGCGTGCCGTCCCATCTGGGCTCGGATCCAGTTCTGGATCGTTGCACCATGACAGCGCAGCGTGATGCCTGATGTTTCTCACCCGTAACACACCCATCAGATGTCGAGTATCACGCGAGCGCTGACCCGACCAGGTGTCTCGCACACCTCGATGCCATGAAACGTGGCCGCCTTCACGACGGTACCGCGGGGGTGCCGTCCCGGATCGACGGGCTCGCCGCGGAGGAGAGCGTGCATGCCCGTCGTCGTCACCTCCGGCCTGGAGACGTCGGAGACGACGAAGCCCTCGAGATCGTGAACGTAGAGGCATTCGTTCAGCCAGTTCACGAGGAGCGCCTCGACCGACGCGCCGCGCGCCGCCACCTCGCGGCCCTCGAGCGGCTGGACCGCGGCGGTCGGCACGATCAGGTTGAAGACCCCGAGCGCGCACTGCCGGAGGCACCCAGGCAAGATCCTCCCCCCAGGCCGCGACGCCGACATCCGCCGCCACGTCGAAGTACTCGTAGCCCTCGGGCGTCACCCCCGGTCCTCCGCTCCCGGCCCGGGCCCGCGGTCCCGTCCGCCCAGGTCCCCGAACAGAAACTGACAGAGGGCGACCGCCGTGAGCCCCGCGGACTCGGCGCGGAGGATCCGCGGTCCGAGGCTCACGAGACGTGCCCCTGCCGCTCCGGCCACGGCGACCTCCTCGGACGTGAAGCCCCCCTCCGGACCGACCAGGAGCAGGAGACGGGCCGGCGAGCCCGCTTCCGCCGCCGTCCTCGCGAGCGCCTGGCCGCCGCCCTCCCAGAAGACCCACGCGGCGTCGTGCCCCGCGATCTCGCCCGCGACGTCCGCGAACGCGCGCGGTCGGTCGATCCCCGGCACGACGACCCGGCCGCACTGCTTGACGGCCTCGCGGGCGATCCGCTCCCAGCGGCTGTGGCGCGCCGCGCCCCCCGTGGCGGGGCGGGCCACGACGCGCGCGGTTTCCATGGGCACGATCCGCGACACGCCGAGCTCCGTGGCCTTCTGGACGAGCCAGCTCATGCGGTCCCCCTTCAGGATCGCCTGGGCGAGCGTGATCGCGCACGGCGACTCCCGCTCCGGCTCGGTGCGTGCCTCGATGGCCCCCCATCCGCCCTCGGCCTCGAGGGCCACGAGCCGGATCGTGTAGAGACGGCCAGTTCCGTCGGTCGCATCGACGAGGGCGCCGGGGCGGAGCCTCAGCACGCGGCGGAGGTGATGGGCCTCGTCGGCGTCGAACCGGACACGGTCTGCGCCGACGGCCTCAGGACGGACGAAGACCCGGGGCACGTTCACTCACCCGGCGGGGAGGAGGTGCGGCATGCGCCCTCATCCCCCTCGGCGCAGGAGGAGCGCAGCCCAGCCGTCGTCCTCGGCGAGCTCGACGAGCCAGCAGCCTGCCGCCGCGAAGACGCCCGCCACCACCGGTACCTCGTGAGCCAGGAGCCCGCCCGCGATCAGGCTCCCGCCCGGCGCGACCAGCGCCGCAAGCGTGGGCGCGAGCGTGACGTGGGCGGCCGCGAGGAGATTCGCGAGGACGAGCGGCGCCGCGGGGCCGGCCCAGCCGTCGACGCCCGCGACCGACGCGCGCACCCGGTGCGCCACGGCATTGCGCCGGGCGTTCTCCTCCGTCGCGGCCACCGCGTCGGGATCCAGGTCGATCGCGTCCACCCGCCGGACGCCGAGGGCGGCCGCGGCGATCGCGAGGATACCGGACCCGCACCCGACGTCGAGGGCGCGGGACACCTCCTCGCCGGCGAGCGCCCGCTCGAGGAGCTCGAGGCAGCTTCTGGTCGACCCGTGGCCGCCGGTACCGAAGGCGCGGCCGGGCTCGATCAGCACCACCATCCGGCTCTGCGCGAGCGCCGGCGGCGGCACCTCCCACGGCGGGCACACGAGCAGTCCCCGCCCCACCGGGACCGGCCGGAAGTGGGCGCGCCAGGCATCGGCCCACGGCTCGTCGGGGAGGGGCACGACCCGCACGCTCGCCTCCGCGCCCGGCAGCGCGAGCGCGGCGAGATCGCCGAGGTAGTGGCGGAGGTCCGCCGCGAGCGACGCCGCGTCGGTGCCGGGCGGGAAGAAGGCGCGGAGCGCCGCCGCGCCCGGGGTGACCTCCTCGACGACGCCGACGGCGCCCAGCTCCCACAGACGGTTCGTGACGGCCTCGGCCGTCTCGGCAGCGTCGGTCCCGAGGGTCACGGTCAGGTCCCAGTAGGCGGCGGCCGCCGGGTCGGCGGGCTTCGGCAGCACGCCCGTAGCCTACCGCCCGCCACGGGGCTTGTCCCGTGATTCCGTCGGGTCCCACCCGAGCCTCGACCGGGCGCGGAGGGGAGCGCAGACACACGGTTATCTCGGCGCGAATAGCGCATGATCCAGGGCCGCTCGGAAGCTTCCGAAGAACTGACCGGCACTCAGCAGGCTCAGCACGCAGAGCGCGCCGAGGATCGCCGGACCGATCCCGCCCGGCAAACGGCCGAGGCCGGCCAGCATGAACAACATCGGCACCTGCCAGTGGAGCACGTAGAGGTACGCCTCGGAGCCGCCAAAACGACGGTGGACGACGAAATTGAATAGGAGCGTCGCGCCCGACACGATGAGAATCCCTCGAGTACGCCGGCCGCCTCGCCAGAGGCCGTACGATCCCACCGCAAGGAGCGCCAGCCACATCGTGGTCCAGAGCCCGACGGCCGGGCCTCGCGGTTCCGGCGACCGGTAGGTGAACGAGAAGAAGAGCCGCGGCTTCCTGCCCGGATCATCCGCGGCCTGCCTGGAGACGGCGGCCGCCAGCGCGCGCGCGTTCGGCACCACCCGGGGTGGAACCACGCCGGCGAACGTGTTGGCCGCCGCCACCAGCTGATCCGTCACAGGAGGTACGGGGGAACGCTGTCTTCCGAGATCACCGCGGTCCCGCCGGGGAATCAACTCGCCGGGATCCTGTCCGTAGACCACCGTTCCCGTCATGGCCAGCGCGAAACAGAGGACCCCCGCCGCGGCCGTCGCCAGCCCGGCCTGCCAGAGGATCATCGCCCAGGAGCGACTCCGTCCGAGCCCGAGGGCCACCACCAGGGCGATCCCCCACGGCACGACGTTGGTGAGCGTGACGCCCGTCCCGAGCGCGCCCGCGCCGACCCACCCCGCCCATGGGATCGGGCGTCCCCCCAGCTCCTGGATGGCAAACCAGCTCACCAGCGTGATGAAGAAGGCGCTCACGGGAAAGGTCTCCGGGATGCTGCCAAGGGTCAGCGCGCTCAGGCCAACCAGGTTCAGCAGCACCACCAGGCTGGCAACACCCGGGGCACAGCCCAGGAGCCGCAGCCCACCGGCAAGGAGGATGCTCTTGCCCCCCTGAAATAGCGGGACCACCAGGAGCGCCAGCTCCTCGCGAATGGCGAGCGCGTCCGCCGGCAGTAGGGCCGCGAGCAGGTCAGCCAGCGCGCGGATCGGCGCGCTGAACAGCCAGGCCCTCAGCGGGTGACGGAACGACAACGCGCCCCGGCCGTGCGCGAAGAAGGCGAGATACACGTTGGGATCGCTGTCGAACAACACGTTGTACTGCCGGAACGTCCCCACCGAGAAATACCAGCGCTCGACCAGATAGGCGAGCAGAAACGCAGCGGCGAAGAGGAGCCAGGTGGTCCTCCGGCTCATCCGTCGGGTTGCCGCGAGGATCGAGCCGGAATCAGGGGCCTGCATCAGGAACTCCCTTCGTCGCGGCGAGTGGTCACCACCGGGCTGCCCGTCGCTGGCGTCGCCAGCTCGATCGAGTCGCTCGCAAGTGCGACGCGCCACAGCGAGGGCCGCGGTCGGGTTCCGAAGCAGCCCGATCCGGTGATTCCCCCGCCGGCTGCGCCTCAACGGCGAGCTGAGGTGCCGGTCCCCCCGGGGTTGGCTGGAGACCGCCCCGACCCTACCGCGCGCCGGCCCCGGGCACCAGACGGGCTCCCAGTCCGCCATTCTGGGGCATCACCCCGGTTGTCCGGTGCTTGAAGGCTCGGGGCTGGCGGGACCCATCCTGTAGAATCTCCCGGAGGTCGTCTCATGACACCGCCCGCGTGGCGTGCCCAGATCGATCGCCTGCTAGCCCCGGCCGAGAGCCCGCCGTGGTCGAACCGGCTCGTCAACGGGCTGCTGGTGGCCCTCGTCCTCGTGAGCGTCGTGGCGGCGGTGGTCGAGACCCTGGAGGGGCTCTCTCCGAGGATCGGCTGGTTCCTCCGCCTGGTCGAGGCGCTCGCCGTGGCGGTGATGGCGGTCGAGTACGCGCTTCGCCTGTGGGCCGCGCCCGAGCGCGAAGCCATCGGGACGCGGGAGCCCTGGCGCGCCCGGCTTCACTACGCGACGTCGTTCGTCGGGCTCGTGGACCTCTTGGCCGTGCTCCCGGCCCTGGTGGCGGCGGTCGTTCCGGTCCCCACGGATGCGCTCCGTCTGTTGCGGGTGCTGCGGCTGCTCAAGCTGGCCCGGTACACGCCGGCGCTCCCCCTCTTCGCGGCGGTGATCCGGAACGAGAGCCGCGCGCTCCTCGCCACGCTCCTGGTCGTGGTGATCCTGCTGGTCCTCGAGGCGTCCATCATGTACGTCCTCGAGCGCGAGGCGCAGCCCAAGGTCTTCGCCAGCATCCCTCACGCTATGTGGTGGGCGATCGTGACGATCGCGACGGTCGGCTACGGCGACATGTTCCCGATCACGCCGGTCGGCAGGATCTTCGGCGGCATGGTGATGGTGATCGGGATCGCGGTCTTCGCGGTGCCGGCGGGCATCCTCGCCACGGGGTTCGCGAGCGAGATCCGCAAGCGTGACTTCGTCGTCACCTGGCAGACGGTCGCCAACGTCCCGCTGTTTGCCGGCCTGGACGCCGCGCGGATCGCCGAGATCGCCCGGCTCCTCAAGCGCCAGGTGGTCCCCGCCCAGTTCGCCGTCGTCCGGCGCGGCGACCCGGCGGACGCGATGTTCTTCATCATGGCCGGCGAGGTCCAGGTGGACATCGCGCCCACCCCGGTCCGGCTCGGCCGCGGCCAGTACTTCGGCGAGATCGCCCTCATTCGCGACACGGTGCGCACGGCGACGGTGACCACGCTCGCCGAGTGCCAGCTCCTCTCCCTCGACGTCGCCGACTTCCGGCGCCTCCTCGAGAACAACCCCAGTCTCAAGGCGACCATCACCCGGACCGCCGAGGAGCGCCTCGGCGCGCTGACCGGGGCGGCCACGGCGGAATCCGGGGGGGGCCGCCGGCCCGTCTCGGGGCCGCCGGCCTGAGCCCGGTCGGACCGAGGTGACGCTGGCGGCCATCGGAGGAGGGGCGCAGCGCGTCCGATCCACGTGGGCCCGCGGGCGCGGGCGGCGGTTCGGCCTGTGTCTCTCGCTCGGCCTCGCCGCCCTCGTCACGGGGCTCGTCGCGCCCCCGCCGGCCGTCGCCCAGCGCGTGGACCGGGACCGGGAGCTCCGCCCGCTCTACGACCCTCTCCTCGGCATGGACGAGAACGGCCGGATCCCCAAGGTCTCGCTCCCGGAGGACCTCCCGGAGCCCCAACGTTGGCGCTACATCCCCGAGGGCCGGATCATGCCGGGGAACGTGTTCCAGCGCTGGCTCGTCACGAGCTTCGCGACGCCGCAGATCTTCTTCCAGGAAGACGTGGGCCTCGGCGGCGGCATCGCGCTCACGGACATCGACTTCCGGGAGCAGCGGCGCCGGGAGTTCCTGGGCGCCTTCGTCACCTACACGACCGAGGGCCAGGAGCGGTACCGCCTCGTCTGGCGGCGGTGGCTCTATCATCGCGAGCTCCCCGACGGCGGCGTCGCCGTGGAGGAGCGAAGCTACCTCGCCGCCGCCGGCGGGTACCAGCGAACCCTCACGCGGCGGTTCTTCGGCCTCGGGCCCGACACAAAAGAGAGCGCCGAGTCGAGCTACACGGACGAGGTCGCGGACGCGGGCCTCCGCGCGGATCTCGCTCTGCCGGGGCCCGGGGGGGGCTGGATCGCGACCGCCGGGCTCCGCGGTGATCACCACAACCTCGCGCGTGGCCGGGTCTCCGGGGTGCCCAGCACCGAGGACGCGTACCCCGTCTTCTTCAAGGACGCGGACGGCCTGAGCGCGACCTACGTGACGGCAGGCCTCCGCTACGACACCCGTGACAGCCAGCACCAGCCGTACAGCGGCTGGCGCGTGGGTGTGATCGCCGACGCGGCACCGTGGCAGAGCGATGGGAGCCTGGGCGCGGTCCTGACGGCCTATGGCAGCGTCGTCTTCCCGATGCCGGCGCTCTTTCATTCGGGCGGCGATGGCCGGGAGGAGAATCCACCCACCGACACGATTGCGCTCGGGTTCCAGGTGGACACGACGGTCGGCGACCTGCCATTCTACGACCTCCCGAGCCTGGGCGGATCCTCCACGCTTCGCGGGTACATCGCGAATCGCTTCACGGACGATTCGGCGTGGCACGCGGTGGCCGAGTACCGCTTCTGGGTCATCCCGCGCGGGTTCCGGCTGACTCGCACGATCCGGATCGAGCGGGTCGGCCTGGCGCTCTTCGGAGAGCTCGGCACCGTGGCCCCGAGTCTCGGCGACCTGCCGGACGCCCGTATCCACGCGAGCTACGGTCTCGGGCTCCGGATCTCGCTGGAGCGGCTGGCCATCTTCCGCGCGGATCTCGGCTTCTCGGACGAGGGCACCAACCTCACCGTGGCGTTCGGCCTGAGCTTCTGACGCGTCGCTCCGGGCGCCCCTTACCCCCCCGGAGGCCTTCTGCTACCCTAGGCCGCACCGACGAATAGCCATGCCTCCGTCTGCCGACCCAGCGATGGAACTCTCGAGCGCCCGCCACGGCGACACCGTCGTCCTGAGCCCACGGGGACGCATCGATCACGCCAGCGCCGAAGCGTTCAAGACGGCGCTCGGGCCGCACCTGGCCCAGGCGGGTCCCGGGCACCCTCTGGTGCTCGACCTCGGCGGGGTGGACTACATCGCCAGCGTCGGGCTCCGCGTCCTCATGCTCGCCTCCCGGCAGGCCCGGGCGCAGGGCGGGACGATCGCGGTCGCTGCGCTCCAGCCGCTCGTGCGGGAGATCTTCGAGATCAGCAAGTTCACCCTGGTGTTCCCGTGCTTCGCGAGCGTGGCCGACGCGCTCGCGAATCCCGCCGCGCGACCGCAGCCGGGCGCCGCAGGCCGGTGAGCCGCGCGGCCGGCCGCCGGAGCGCACCGGGACCCAGAGCCTGATCAAGCTGATCCCATGCTGATCCGCTTCTGGGGCACCCGCGGGTCGTTGCCGGCGCCTCTCGGCACGGCCGGCCTCCGACGAAAGCTGCTCCGAGCCCTTCGCCAGGCGGCGGGACGACCCCTCGACACCGACGAGGCCGTCGAGCGCTTCGTCGCGGAGGAGCTCGACTTCGCCACATCCCACACGTTCGGGGGCAACACGGCCTGCGTCCAGATCGACGTGGGCGGCCCCGAGTACGTGCTGTGCGACCTCGGCTCGGGCGCGCGCGAGCTCGGGCTCGCCGCGATGGCCCGGTATCGGCCCGGCGTGACCCAGGTCTTCCACGTCTTCCTGTCGCATCTGCACTGGGATCACATCCAGGGCTTCCCCTTCTTCGTCCCGGCCTACATCCCGGGCAACCGCATCGTCATCCACGGCTGCCACGAGGACCTCGAGGCGGGGTTCCGGCGCCAGCACGGGGCGCCGAGCTTCCCGGTGAACTTCTCGCAGCTCCCGTCCACCATCGAGTTCGTCCACCTGGTCCCGGGTGAGACCTACGAGGTCGCGGGCCTGCGGGTCACCGGGAAGCGGCAGTTCCACTCCGGCGACTCCTACGCGTACCGGTTCGAGCGGGACGGCAAGGCCGTCGTCTACTCGACGGACTCCGAGCACAAGCTCGACGACCCCGCGAGCGCGCGCGGGTTCGCCGACTTCTTCCGGGACGCCGACCTCGTGATCTTCGACGCCATGTACTCCCTGGCCGACGCCTTCTCCATCAAGGAGGACTGGGGCCACTCGAGCAACATCGTGGGCGTCGAGCTGTGCCAGATGGCGGGCGTCCGGCACCTGTGCCTGTTCCATCACGAGCCGGCGTACGACGACGAGAAGCTGACGGCCATCTGGCGGGAGACCGAGCGCCTCGAGGAGCTGACCCGGGGTGAGCGTCCCCTCCGCATCACGGCCGCGTACGACGGCCTCGAGCTCCGCGTCTGACGGCCGGAGGCTCGCGTGGCGGCTGACGCCGCGCCCGGCGGGGCGAAACGCGGGCCCGCAGAGACGCCCGACGGTCGCACCTGGTCGCGCATCGTGCGGCTGGGGAGCGCGGGGCGATCGGTCGGCGCGCTGGCCCTCGTCGCCCTCACCGTTCTCCTGCTCGTCTGGGGACCCGACGCCCGGCTGCGCGGGCTCTGGTTCGACTTCTGCCAGCGGCTGGCGCCGCGCGTCCGGGTCTCGGGGCCCGCCGTCATCGTGGCCGTGGACGAGCCGAGCCTCGCCCGGTACGGCCAGTGGCCCTGGCCCCGGCAGCTCCTGGCCGAGCTCGTCGATCGCGTCCGCGCGGCGAGACCCGCCGCCGTGGGACTGAACCTCCTGTTCCCGGAAGCGGACGGCTTCTCCGGGACGAGCCTCGCCAGCCGCCTCCCGGGCCTGGCGGCGCGGACCGCGGCCTGGGTCGCGTCGGTGCCCGACGGCGACCGCGCGCTCGGCGCGGCCCTCGCCGCCGCGCCGAGCGTGATCGGGCTGGCCGGGCTCGACGGCGCGGCCGCCGTGTCGCCGCGGGGCCACTTCACGCCCGCGGTCGTTCGCGGCGCCGATCCGTCGGGACGAGTCCGGCGCTACCGGACGGCCCTCCATAGCGTGCCCGACATCGACGGCGGCGCGGCGGGGCACGCCCTCCTGAGCGCGGACGTCGCGGGCGGCGTCGTGCGCCGGCTCCCGCTCGTGGCCGCGGTCGGCGACACGCTGGTCCCCGGATTCGCTCTCGAGGTGCTCCGGGTCGCCGCGGGGGCGCCGGCGTTCTCCGTCCGGAGCGACGCCGGCGGCGTGCGCGCGGCGGGCGTGGGCGACGTCTGGATCCCGGCGGAAACCGACGGGACGATGTGGATCCACTTCACGCCGCACGACGCGGCCCGGTTCGTCTCGGCGGCTTCGGTGCTCGCGGGCGAGGTCCTGCCCGAGCGCCTCGAGCGCAAGCTGGTCCTCGTGGGCGTGACGGCGCTCGGCCTCGGGGACCAGCACGTCACCCCGCTCGGGGAGAGCCTCCCCAGTGTCGAGGTCCACGCCCAGGCGCTCGAGAACATCTTCGACGGCCGTGTCCTCGTGCGGCCGCGCTGGGCGGAGTGGGCCGAGGCCGCGGCGCTCCTCGCGGCCGGGGCGCTGGTCGTCACCCTCACCCCGACGGTGGGGATGGTCCGCGCCGCGCTCCTGGCGCTCGGCCTCGGCGCCGGGCTGCTCGGCGGGAGCTTCTTGGCGTACCGGCACCTCGCGCACGTGTTCGACGGCCTCACGCCGGCGCTCGGGCTGGGGCTGGTCTACACCGCCACGCTCGGCGGCGCGCTGGCCGAGGCCGATCGTCAGCGCCGGGCCCTCCGCCAGCGGCTCCAGGAGGAGCGCGAGGCCGCCGCCCGGCTCGCGGGCGAGCTCGAGGCGGCGCGCCGCATCCAGCTCGGCCTCCTGCCCCGGCCGGAGAGCGCGTTCCCGGGCGAGGGCCGCTTCCGAATCGCGGCCGTGATGGAGCCGGCGCGCGTCGTGGGCGGCGACCTCTTCGACTTCTTCCTTCTCGACGGCGACCAGCTCCTGTTCCTGGTCGGCGACGTCTCGGGGAAGGGCCTCCCCGCCAGCCTGTTCATGGCGGCCACGAAGGCCTTCTACCGGAGCATCTCGACCCGCCACGCGACCGAGCTGGCCAGGACGATGCGCGAGGCCAACGCGGAGATGGGCCGTGAGAATCCGGAGGCGTTCTTCGTGACGCTCGTGGCGGCCGTCCTCGACGTCAACACGGGACGGCTCTGGTACTGCAGCGCCGGGCACGAGGCGCCGTGGATCGTGCGTCCCGAGACCGGGCAGGTCGAGCGGCTGGAGGGCGGCGCCGGCCCGCCGCTCTGCGTGCTCGACGACTTCGCCTACGAGACCGCCACGGCACGCCTCCGGCCAGGAGACACCGTGCTGATGGTGACGGACGGCGTCACCGAGGCGCTCGACCCGGGGGGCAGCCTGTTCGGCACCGCGCGGGTGACAGGCCTCGTGACCGAGGCCGCCCAGGAGCCCCCCCGCGGCGAGCCCGCGCGACTGGTCGCCGATCTGGTGACGGCAGTCCGGACCTTCCGGGAGCCCTTCGAGCCGGCCGACGACGTGACCTTGCTCGCGGTCCAGTGGCTCGGCCCGCCGGATCCGGCCGAGCCCGGAGATCCCGGGCTCAGCGCACCGTGATCTCGACCCGCCGGTTGCGCGGCTCGGCCACCCCGTCGGGGGTCGGCACCCGGGGCTCGCGCTTGCCGCGCCCGATGGCTCGGATGCTGTCCGGCGCGATGCCCCGGGCGATCAGGAGGGCTCGCACGCGCTCGGCGCGACGGAGCGAGAGGGCGTCGTTGTACGGGTCCGTTCCGACGGCGTCGGTGTGGCCGGCCACCGTGAGCTCGGGCGCGGGCCGCGAGGCGATCGCCAGGAGGACCTGGTCCACGAGGGCCTGCGATTCCGGCGTGAACTGGTCCGTCGCCTCGACGAAGTAGAGGATGAACGTGACGGGACGGGGCGGCTCGGCCGCGAGCGCGTCGGCGAAGACGGCGCGGACCTCGTCGGGGGAGGCCTGGCCGGGCTCGAGCCGGCCTCCGGCGCCCGTCTGGGCGCTCGCGTACGCGGTGTTCAGCACGACCTCGCGCCCGCCCTCCTGGACGACGACCGCTCCCACCCCGCCCTCGCGGCCCGGGAGGAGCACGACGAGGTCGGCGCGCGGCGGCGGGGTCGCGGGCGGCGGTGTCGGCGGCGCAGCACAGGCGCCCGCCAGCGTGCCCGCCAGGACGAGGCCGGGAAGGAGGAGGCGCCGCCCGCCGCTACGGCGAGCCGTCGCTCGCACGAACGACGAACTCCGTGCCGCGCACGCCGAGGATCGCGGCCGGCGTCCTGACGCGCATGGCATCGGGCGCTTGCTTCGCGATGCGGCCGGAGACGACCGCCAGCGTGCCCTTGGTGAGCGCCGCCTCCAGCGAGCCCGGCTGGTTCGCTTCGTAGACGAAGCGCTCGATCGCGAGGATGCTGTTCGGACCTGCCGACAGGAGCGTGTCGTCGGCCAGCGTGACGCCCACGGCCCCGTCCGGCCCCGTCACGAGCGTATCGGCCTGGCGCACGCCCGCGCCGACCAGGGCCAGCTCCCGCCGCCCCTCCCGCTCGACGTAGACCGTGCCCTTCACCGTCTTGACCCGGCCGACGTCCTGGGCGATCGCCTCACCGGCCATCAGCACCGCGAACGCCATCCCGAGGATGACGATCAGCAAGCCGCCCGCTCGCGGCCTCACCGCGACTTCCGTCCGCATCACGCTGGTCCTCCCCAACCCCATGTGGCTCGACTCCATCTGGCCAAATTCCGTTTGGCCCGACCGTTGTTCGTCCGTCCCCTGTTGACCCGACCCGGCCAGTCCTGGTCCGAGCCCCCTCGCGAGGCCCGGACCGGGCTGGCGGCCAGGCCTTGGATCATACCCCGGGCGCGCGTCGGACGGCCACCGGGCACGGAGAGGGCCTGACCGTGCGGGCCGAGGGAGCGTTCCGGGGCCGGCTCCCCAGCTTCGCGGAGGTGCGCGCTCTGGCCGAGGCCTTCGGAACGGCCGCGGGGGCGGATCACGGCACGACCTTGCGGGTCGTCCTCCTCCTGGAGGAGCTCTTCACGAACACGGTCACCCACGGCTACTCCGCCGGCGGCGAGGGCCCGGTGTGGGTCACGCTCGCCGCCGAGGGCGGCGTCATCGAGATCACCTACGAGGACGCGGGGCCGGCCTTCGACCCCCTCACCGGGGCCCCGGCCCCCCCGCTCGCGCCCCGGGGAGAGGCGCCGGGCGGCCTCGGCCTGGCGCTCGTCCGAGGCCTGAGCGCGTCGGCCGCCTACGCGCGGGTCGGCGATCGGAACCGCGTCACCCTCACGGTATCGACCGGGAGTTCGCCGGCAACCCCGCCGTGAGCGCTGACGCGGGGGCGTGAAGTCCTCCGTCAGGGCCGTGCCTCGGCCTGCCGGAGGCGCGCCTCCTCGGGCGCCGGGTCCCAGTCGGTCCCCTCGCCCGGGCTCCCCGCCTCGACGGGCGCCTCCATCCGCGCCAGGAGCCGCCCGTGGAGCGCGGCCGTCTTCGCCCCCCGCCAGCGGTCGCGCTCGGCCAGCACGGGGTCGAGCGCCGCCCGCGCCGCGCCGAGATCCGCCGTCCCGCCCGCGGTCTCGTCCATCACGCGGCGGTAGATGCGCGTGAGCTCCGCGATGAGCGGCGCCGGATACTCTCGCCCCTGGATCTTGAGCGTGGTGACGCCGAGCGCGAGGTAGCGCGGCACGTCCTCGAGCAAGGCGTAGATCTCGTTGTTCGAGCGCGCGAGATAGTCCAGCACCTTGCCGGGAAACCGCTCGGCGATGGCCGGCTCGTGGGTCCCCAGGCAGGGGCGGTAGCAGCTGCCGCCCTGGTCCGGGTTCCCGACGAGCTTCGTGCGGGTGCAGCCGTCCGAGTCGTGGACGACCTCGGTCTCGAAGTACGGGGCGAAGTAGTCGTAGAGGCGGCAGCCGCCCACGCCGGTGATGCAGCGGTTGCTGTGGATCAGGAGCTCCACGCCGATCCCCACCTCGTCGGCCGTTCGCTTGAGCCCGGCGATCCGATCGAAGGTGCTGAGCGCCGTCGACGCGACGAACTGCGTGGCGCCGGCCGCCTTGGCGCGCTCCATGGCGGCCCGGTCGCGGATGTTGCACGCCACGCTCGCGTGGATGGGAACCTCCGGGAAGCGGGCGCGCACGACGGACATCGCCTCGAAGGACTTCATGATGAAGCCGTCGACGCCCCACGTGGCGTAGCCCTCGGCCTTCCGCAGGAGCTCGTCGTGGTCGCGGGGGTCGACGTCCACGTTGAGCGCGATCCGGAGCCGCGCCCCGTGATCGTGAGCGAGGCGGTGCGCCTCCTCCACGTCCTGATGCGTCAGCTCGTACGCGGACTCCCGCCGGCTCCAGCCGAGCGGCCCCACGTACACCGAATCGGCGCCGGCCCGGACCGCCGCGCGCACCATCTCGAGACTGCCTCCTGGTGACAGGAGCTCGGTCATCGTACGTCTCCTTCTAGTTGATCGACGTGGCCGCGGCGGGCTCGGCCGCCCCGGCGACGTCGGCTCCAACGTACTCGAGGCCGCTCCGGCCGAACGCGAATCCGTTGCAGAACCCCTCGCGCGAGTGCGCCCGGAGGAGCGCCCACCAGTCAGCCTCGATCGTCGCCTCCCCGCCAAAGGCCCGCGTGAGGGCGTCCCGGTACACCCGGCCCACCGAGAGCCGGTAGGCGGGCGTCTCCGAGACGGCCTCGACGCGGAAGTGCCGGTGCCCGTCCGCCACCAGGCGCGGCAGGTGCTCGAGCAGGCACGCGTCGCGGCCGCTCAGGACCCCCGTGCCCACGGACTTCAGGACCCAGTTGCCGCGGGACAGGAACACGTCCCGCCGGCAAAGGTCGGGGCACTGGGCACCAAGGGCCGACTCACACCCGAGAAGCAGGCACGAGTCCGAAACGCCGAGCGGCACCTTCCCGTGCACCGTGACCTCGACGGGGACGCCGCCCGCCCCGGCAAGCGCCGCGACCTCGTCGAGCGGCAGCTCCGCGGGCGGCGCGATGCGCGCGGCTCCGAGGGCCCGGTACACGGCCGCGCCCGCGCCCGTGTACACGTTCGCGAAGGACCCGAGGTGGAGGGCGAGCTCGGGGAACTCGTCCCGCACGAGGCGCGCCAGCCCGGGGCCGTGCACCTCGGCGGCCAGCGCCCCCGCCGCGCGCGCGGCGGCGAGCGCCCGGCGCAGCCGGTCGACGTCCCGTCCATGGGGCGCCGCGTACGTCGTCACGTAGGGGCGACGCCCCTGGTCACGAACCGCGCGGACGGCGTCCCCGAGCTGCGTCGGGATGCTCGAGCAGGTTCCCCTCGTATCGCGCGCAGTAGAGGTTGCCCAGGTAGACGGCATCGTAGGGCCCGAGGTCCGAGGCGCGGAGGTCGTGCACGCTGGAGATGGCGGTTGCGAGCTCGAACGGGCCCGGGATCACGGCGCGTGACCTACCGACCCACCACGGTCCAGGTCGCGGGCAGCTCGGGCGCGGGGCCGGGCTCCGCGGGCCGGCCGGCCGCGGCGGCGTCGAGCGCCTCGCGGTACCGCGCCACCAGCGCGCCGAGCGTCTCGGCGGGCAGGCTTCGGCCCTGGATCTTCAGGACCGCGACGCCGGCGGCGACGTACGCCGGCACGTCCGCGAGCCGGCTCAGCTGTCGTGCCGGGAAAGCCCGCTCGGCGCGATGACCGGCCCGATCTTCGAGGATCCAGGGCTGCTGGCACACCTTGAAGCACGCGCCGACCCCGCCGCGCTTCATGCTGCCCGACTGGCGCCGATCGTCGGGGGCGCCACCGGGGAGCGGTGTCGGGCGGAGCTGGAAGTAGCCCGGCATGGCGCAGCGGCCGAGCAGCACGAACTCCTCCACCATGTGCACCATGATCTCCACGGCGATCGGCGCGGCCCCCACGCACGCCCGCGCCTCGTCGGGATCGACGGTGGCGGGCAGGACGACGGCCGCCGCGCCGAGGTCGGCGAACGCGGCGACGTCCGCCGGCGTCTGGGCGCCGCACCCGATGCTGGCGGTCAGCCGGAGCGCCGGGTATTCGCCGGGCGAGCCCGGCGAGGAGCCCGACGTCGTTGACGATGAGCGTCCGGACGCCCATGTCGAGGAGCCGCGGCACCGCCGCCCGGAGCAGCGCCTCTTCGCGGGGTCGCGGGATCGTGTTGAGGGCCACCTGGAGCTCGGCGCCGTGCGCGCGCGCGCGGCGGGCCGACGCGTCGATCTCCGGCCACTCGAGCTCGCTCCGCGCGCCGCCGCGGCTCCACCCGCGGAGCCCGACGTAGACCGCGTCGGCGCCGGCATCGAGCGCCGACGCCACCGCCTCTGGACTGCCGCCGGGTGCGAGGAGGAGGGTCATCGGGGAATCTCGCGCGAGGTCCTCAGGCTATCACAGCCCGCGCGGGGGATGGCCCGCGAGGCGCCGCGGTGGTGAGTCGATCAGGGCCTCAGGGACTCAGGATCTCGTGGGCGGCGCTGTAGGACCCGCCGGGCTGGGGGCCGCCCGAGAGAACGTGGATCCGCCCCTCGAAGAGGATGGCCGTCAAGCCGTGGCGCGGCGTCGGCATCGGGGTCAGGGCGCTCCACCGGCTCGTGGCGGCGTCGTAGACCTCGACCTGGCCGAAGGTCCCGGCGGGCGCCTCGCCGCCGAAGACGAACAGGCGCGAGCCGAGGACGGCGGCGGCGATCCCGCTCCGCGCGGTGGGAAGGGGCGGCCGGGCCGTCCAGCCGTTCGTCGCGGGGTCGTACACGTGATGGGCGTCGAGATTCCGCGCATAGCTCCCGTCGAGACGCCCCCCGACGACGTGGAGCTTCCCGCCGACAGCCCCCGCCGCGTGGTGGTCGCGAGGAACCGGCATCGGCGCCCGCGGCTCCCACCGGTCCGCGCCGGGGTCGTAGACCTCGAACGCGTCCGTGTTGCGGCGGGCCGACCCCACGCCCCCGGCGGCGTACACGCGCCCGTCGATGACCGCGGCCGCCAGGGCCCCGCGAGCCGTGGGGAGCGGCGCCCGGGTGCGCCACCGGTCCGCCCCCGGGTCGTACTCGAACACGGTGTCGAGCACGGCCCACTGGCCGCCCGAGTAGCCGCCGACGACGTAGAGCCGGCCGCCCACGGCGACGGCCGCCGCGTGATGGAGGGGCACGGGCAGCGACGCGCGCCGCTCCCAGCGGTCCGCCCGCGGATCGTACACCTCGACCTGATCTCCCCCCTGCCCGAATCCGCCGATCACGTAGAGGCGCCCGCCGAGCTCGGCGCCCGGTGACCTCCGTCCGGCTCGACAGGAGCGGGGCCCCGCGGGTCCAGGTGCCGGGCCCCTGGCCGCGGCCAGGCGTGACGAGCGCGACGATGAGGAGCGCGACGGCACCGATCGACCGGAGACCCCTCATCTCACCCCTCCCAGAGCCTGGCGCCGGGCCACACCGGCAGCGGCGCTCCCGCCGCGCCGAGCTCCGGCCCGACGCGATGCCACGGGGCCGGCGACGGCTATAGTAGCCCAGCGGCAAGGTCGTCCCGACCGCCCGCTGCGCGGAGCGCCCATTGCGGCCGCCAGGAGAGAGCCATGCGACACGCGAGACTCGTCGTTGCGCTGCTGACGGCGGCGACGTATCTCCCGGCATGCGCGGTCGGCGGATCCTCTCGCGAGCCGCGAGGCGAGTCCGGCCCCGTCTCCTGGAGGATCGTCGACATCCAGCAGGAGCTCGAGGAGCACGGGGCCTGGATGCGCTGGACCTTCGCGATCGTGCTCACGAACCGGGGCAACACCGGGATCGGCTTCGAGCAGGTGGAGGTCGGCAGCCAGCCCGGCGGCACGGTGGATGGCTTCTGGGGCGGCATGGGCACGGAGCCCTTCACGCAGCGCCTGGAGCCCGGCGCCGAGATGCGGATGCTCCGGAGCCACTCGTCGAGCTGCCCCCTGTGCGCCCCGGCAGACCTCCATCGAGCCTTCGCCGATGGCGTCATCGTCTACTACACCCTGGTCGGCCGCGACGACCGAGGGGGCGGCGTGCGGGTGCCCATCGCGATCCGGCTCAACCGGAGCGTGGGGGAGCGCCGGTAGCGGGTCGCCCGCCGGCGCGGATCCGCGAAGCCCGCGGGCCTCGCGACCGCTAGAACAGCGTGTAGATGAACGGCGCGATCGCGGAGCTCTGGGCGAAGATGATCAGCCCGCCGACCAGGAGCAGGAGGAGCAGCATCGGCGTCAGCCACCACCACTTCCGTTCCCAGAAGAACTGCAGGAGCTCGCCGAGGATCCCCGCCCGGCTCTGGAAGTGCTCGCTCAGCTTCACGGCTCCGACCCTCCCGGTGTGCGCTTCTCGACGACGCAGTCGCCGAGGACGAGCACGTCCATCCCGCTCCGGGCGAAGGTGGCGAGCGCCTCGGCGGGCGTGTTGACGATCGGCTCGCCCTTGAGATTGAAGGACGTGTTCAGCAGCACCGGCACGCCCGTGGCCTTGCCGAACCGCTCGATGAGCCGGTGGTAGCGCGGGGCGGTGTCCTCGCGCACGGTCTGGAGCCGCGCGGTGCCGTCCACGTGGGTGACCGCCGGGATGGTGTCGCGCTTGGCGTCGTGGACGTCCACGACGTAGAGCATGAACCGGGCCGGATAGTGGCGGGCGGCGTCCGGAAGGGCGAAGTACTCCTCCGCGCGGCCGACCGGGACCGACGGCGCAAACGGCCGGAACGGCTCCCGGTACTTGATCTTCACGTTCACCAGGTCCTTCATCTCGGGGCGGCGGGGGTCCGCGAGGATGCTCCGGTGGCCGAGGGCCCGGGGCCCCCACTCGAAGCGGCCCTGGAACCATCCGACGACGCGGCCCTGCTCGAGCCGGTCCACGACGTGGTCCAGCAGGCGATCCTCGTCGTCGAACGGCGTGTAGGCGGCCCCGTTGGCCTCGAGGGACGCCTGCGACCTCCGGCCGCCCGTACTCCTGGCCCCACGCGGCGTGCTCCATCACGAACCCGCGCGGCCGGCCGAGGACCGCGTGGTACCCCCAGAGCGCCGCGCCCAGCGCCCCGCCCGAGTCTCCCGCCGCCGGCTGGACGTACAGCTCCTCGAACGGCCCCTCGCGGAGGACACGCCCGTTGGCCACGCTGTTGAGCGCCACGCCGCCGGCCATGCAGAGGCGCGGCAGGCCCGTCCGGCGGTGGGCGTACCGCGCCATCCGCAGGACGACCTCCTCGACCACGGCCTGGATGCTCGCCGCCAGGTCGGCGTAGTACTGGTTCCGCTCCGCCTGCGCCGCGTGGTCCTCGGCACGAGGCCCGAAGTAGGAGGGGTAGCCGCTCGCGGCCGTGAAGAAGGGCGCGCCGGGGTCCCGCGGCGCGCCGAACAGCTCCACGAAGCGGTCGCTGTACGTCCGATCGGTCGACCGGTGGAACTCGAAGTAGCTCATGTCGAGCTCGAAGCCGCCGTCGTCCGCCACCCGGATCAGCTGCCACACGCGGTCGACGTGCCGCGGCGCGCCGAAGGGCGCCATGCCCATCACCTTGTACTCGCCCTCGTTGACCTCGAAGCCGAGGAACGCGGTGAAGGCGCTGTAGAGGAGCCCCAGCGAGTGCGGGAACCGGATCTCCTCGAGGACCGAGATCTCGGTGCCGCGCCCGACGCCCACCGTCGCGGTGGTCCACTCCCCGACGCCGTCGACGGTCAGGATGGCGGCCTCGGGGAAGGGCGAGCAGAAGAAGGCGCTGGCCGCGTGGGAGAGGTGGTGCTCGCTGAACAGGATTCGCGACGGGGGAAGGCCGAGCCGCTTCTGAAGGAGGTGCCGGATCCACATCTTGTCGCCGAGCCAGGGGATCATCGCTTCCTGGAACAGGCGGCGGGAGCGCGGGAACGTCTGCATGCACGTGAGCAGGAGGCGCTCGAACTTCAGGAACGGCTTCTCGAAGAACACCACGTAGTCGAGCGCGGAGGCGGGAATGCCGCCGCTGCGCAGACAGAAGTCGATGGCGTGGGACGGGAACCCGTAGTCGTGCTTCTTCCGGCTGAAGCGCTCCTCCTCCACGGCGGCGACGAGCTGCCCGTCGCGAAGGAGCGCCGCCGCGGCGTCGTGGAAGTAGCAGGAGACTCCGAGGACGTCCATCAGGACTGCCGGTGCGCCTGCTCCGCGATCGGGCGGGCGGCGGCGTCGCGCGGGCGCCAGCCCCGGGCCACGCCGGGGGCGATGCCGAGGGGGTCACCCCGGCGCAGGACGAGCGCGAACGGGCCGAGGATCACGTAGTAGAAGAAGCTCAGGAGCACGCGCGCCTGGAAGTCGCCGATCCGGTGGGCCACGCGGGTCCACCAGCGCCAGGCGGCGCGGGCCGCGGCCTTCACCCCGTGTTGCGGTGCGGATCCGGTTCCCGCCGACACCCTCGGAGTTTAGCACAGCCCTCGGAGCGGTCCTCGCCGGCGGCCGCCGCCAGAGCGCCGGGGACGCGGACCCGCGCTGGCGCTCACGGCCGCGGCCGGAGCGTGGGCGCGAGCTCCAGGATCCACGCGACGACCAGCTCGGCCACGCGCCGCGCCCCAGCCTCCGAAAGATGCATGTCGTCGTAGAAGTACTCGGCGCGCGGCGGGAGCGCCGCCGCCAGGTCCCGGCAGGCCATGCCCGGCGCCCGGCACACGTCCCGCAGGACGTCGTTGAAGGCGCGCATGCCTTCGGCCAGCGCTCCCGGCGAGAAGTAACGCTGGTGGGTGCACCAGGTCTTGATCGGCCCCAGCCCGCCGGCGAGGAGCCGCGCCCGCTCGGCCGGTCCCATCTCCCTCGCCCAGAGCGTGGGCTGGGTGAGGAAGAGCAGAGGGGCGCCGTACGCGCGGGCGCGCTCGACCAGGGCCTGGAGGTTCCGGCGATACTCCGCCAGGGCCGGACCGAGATCGGGGAGAGCGTCGACGAGGTTCGCCGGCGGCGCCGTCTGCCGGCACTGCCGGAGGCGCGCGTAGCCGTCCGCGGTCCGGGTCTGGACGAGGCCGAGGCGCGTCTGGCGCCACGTCTGCCACGCGAAGCGCGCGGCGCGCACCGTCGCCAGCCGGCTCCCGAGGTCGTCCCCGGGCGGGCGAAGGGCGAACGCCCACGCGAGGTGCGTCTCCGGCGTCGGCGCGTCGAGGTAGCTCGACTTGAGCGCGAGCTGGAGATCGTTGACCCCGACGAGGTCGACGAGCAGGTCCGCCGGCGGGAGCTCCGGCAGCAGACGGTCGAAGTGGATCAGGTTGTGGACGCTCGCCAGCGACGGGCGCGCCAGGTTGCCCACCCACGTCCGCGGCTGGCCCGGGGTGCGGTTGAGCCCTTGCTGCACGAGGGACACCCACGCCTCCTCCTGGTCGAGGTAGAGGTCGGCGGCCGTGCTCCCCCCGAGCACGTACACGATCCGGCGGGCGTCGGCGAACGGCTCGTCGGACCGGAGACCGAGGCTGTTGGTCCGGAACCGTCCGCGTCCCGCGACACCCGGGGTCGCCGCGTCGGTCGGCGCGAAGTCGACCCGGAGGTTGGGCGGCCACACGTAGTGACGCGTCGGGGCGGGATACCACGCGCGCAAGAGGCCCTCCGCGGCCGCGAGCGTCAGGCCGCACAGGCCGAGGACGTAGGCGATCCGCCGGAGCCGCGTGGTCATCGGGGTGCACACACGAGCGGCGCGAGGAAGGCGGTGAGCGCCCTGGCGGCCACGCGGTTCCCGCGCGGGGTCCAGTGGTTGTCGTTCAGCTTGTAGAGCGGCTCGCGCGGCGGCGCTCTCGGCGACGAATGCCGGGGTGAGGTCGACGAGGGGAATGCCGCGCGTCCGCGCGTACTCCCGGAGGAGCGTGTTGGGGAGGTCGGGATCGATCTCGGCGCTCGACAGCCCCCGGTACCGGAGCGAGGCGCTCAGCCGCGCCACCGTGGCGGTGCGGAGGGCGACGTTCACCTGGAGGACCGACGGCATGATCGCCAGGGCCATCCGGCTCCCCGCCCGCGTCGCGGCTGCGTGCACCGCGTCGAGGTCCACGAGGACCGGCTGCCAGGCGGCCCGGAGGGCCCGCTCGTCTCCCGGCCGGTAGAGGCGCCCGAGGTCCGAGGCGAGCACCTGCTGGTAGGCCTCGTCCGAGAGGAGCGGCCCCACCAGGGCCGGGTCGTCCGGGGCCAGCTCGCTGGTCCCCTCCACGAGGGTGCCCCCGCGCGAGACCGGCGCCCCGGGCGGGGCCGCGCTCACCCGCGCGGGCAGCCGGGGCTCGCGCAGCCCGCCCCGGGCCCGCAGGAGGTTCTTCGCGAGCGTCCAGACGTGCGAGCGCCGGAGCGCCCGCTCGAGCGGCGAGCGGTCGTGCACGTGGCGATGGAGGTCGGGCGCGTCGTTGCCCACGAAGAGGTTCACCAGGACGAGGTCGGGCGCGAAGCGTGGCGCGCCGAGCTCGGCGAGGATGCGGTACTCGGGCGGCCCCGCCCCCATCAGGCCCATGTTGAGGAGATCCAGGTCCCGCCCGCCGCAGGCCGCGCGAAGTGCGATCTCGGTGAGGGTCACCACCCCCTGGGGATACGGGACGGGCGCGAACGTGAACGAGTCGCCCACCACCAGGACCCGGAGCCGGCCCGCAGGCTTCGGCTCGACGAACTCCTCGTCGTGGAATCCGAACGCGTTGCTCCAGTGGTTGTACCAGGGCTGGTGGGGCGTGATGTGCGCCGCCTGCGCCGCGATGAACTCCTCCAGCGTGGCGTAGGTCACGGCGGGCCGCGTCGCGCGACCCGTGGCGAGGAACCGCACCCGGGGATCGAGGGCGGCGGCGACGCGCAGCACTCCCTCCGCGAGGCCCAGCGCGGCGAGGATCCCGAGCGCGATGAGGCCGAGCCGCGCCGTCACCGGCAGCGCCCGGCCCCCTGAGGGAGACGGAGGAGGAACGCGCGATACTCGCGCGCGGGCGTGTGCCGGTACGGCGCGGTCAGGCTCCCGATCGGGGGCGCGGCAGGGCCCTCGACGTCGAGGCGCGCCCGAAGCCACGCGCCGAGATCGTCCGGGACCGCGTCGCCCGCTCCGTGGTCCCAGACGAGGAGACACTCGCCCGCGGCGACGCCGGCCACCGGCGCCGGCAGGTAGCCGGGCGTCTCCAGGCTCGCGACGCGCGAGTCCGGGAACGCGAGGCGTAGGTTGCCGCCGAGCGGTCCGGGGCCCGCGACGATCGTGCCGCGGCGGAACCCGTCGGCCGCGATCGCGCCCGCGACCGCGTCGTACGGCGTGTTGAGCCGCGCCGGCAGCCCGACATGCGCGCCGATGTGGATCTGGAGCAGGATCCCGGCGACCATGAGCCCCTCGGTGAGGGCCAGGATCCCCGCGTACACGCCAAGCCGCCGGCGCCGCGCGCCGTCGATCCCCAGCCGATCGAGGCGCCAGCACGCGTAGAGCGGCAGGAGGAAGAAGAGCGGGATGGCCCAGCGGAACTTCAGCTGGCCCAGCAGGTTCAGGAGGGCGCCGCCGCCGAGAAGGCCCAGCCCGGCCAGGAGGGTGCGCTCGACGAGCAGCCCCGCGGGACTCTCGCGCCCGGCGGCTCGCGGCCGGCCGCGATAGATCTCCGGGAAGAGGGCGAGGAACAGGAGGCCGAGCGGCGCCGCGTAGTAGGCGAAGGCTCGCAGCACGGCGCCCAGACCGTCGAGGACACCGGCGGCGAAGGAGCGCGCGCCTCCGGGACCGGCCTGCTGGGCGAAGCGCGCGAGATCGTCCGGGTAGCTGGCGAGCCAGAGCGCGTACGGCAGGAGCAGGGCGGCCGCCACCAGGAGGGTCACGATCCCCCGCGGGTCCAGGAGGCGCCGCCGGTAGGGGGCGACGGTCAGCGCCGCCACCCCGAGGGCGGCGCCGAAGACGAGGTAGGTGAGCTTCGACAAGGTGCCCAGTGCGAGCGCGAGTCCGAGCCACGCGTAGCGCCCGGGGGTGGGAGCGGCCTCGACCCGGATCAGCGCGTACACGGTCGCGGCCGCGGCCGCGAGCACGGCCACGCTCTGCGTGAGGTCGTCGTGGACGAACCACCCGACGGGCAGGAGCAGGAGCAGCGAGAACGCCGCGAGCGGCGCGAGGCCGGGCTCGACCAGGATCCGCCGCGCCGTCAGGTACAGGAAGGCGTACGCGACGGCGAGCACCGCGTACTTGAGCCCCGTGAGGCTGGCGACGCTCACCCCGGCGAGGTGGACCGTCGCCCACACGAGCCACGTGTAGAGCGGCGGCTGGCGCGGCTGGTAGCCCCACGCGAGGGTCTGGCTGAAGATCGCCTCACGCGCGTCGTCGATGTTGAGGATCGGCGAGATCCACACCCGGAGGGCGGCGTGCCCGATCGCGTAGGCGGCGAGGAGAACGGCGAAGGTCTGCGGGCCGGGCGGGAGCGGCCAGCCGCGTCCCTCCGGCCGCTCCGGCCATTCCCGCCGTGTCCGCCCTTCCGGATAGATCGACCCATCCTCCCGGCGGACCGCGACACGCCCGAGCACGCCCCCGGGCCGGGCACGAGCGCGCTCGCCACTCGCCTGTCGAGCCGTTGCGGGATCGGGGCGGCGGCAGTAGCGTAGCATGGCCGGGGCGACGGACCGGCGCGCCGCCCCCCGCATGAGCGATCACGACCCCGATGCGTGGCGATCCGTGAGACCCACCCGAGCGGAGTGGTCGCTCCTCGCGCTCGCGCTCCTGCTGCGTCTCTGGCTCGTCGCGCACGCCACGTGGCTTCCCGTGAGCGACACGCGCGACTATCACGACCTCGCGCGGAGCCTGGCCAGCGGCCAGGGCTACGTCCAGATGTACGAGGGCGAGCGCGCGGAGTACCGCGGGCTCGCGTTCTACGCCTTCCGGATGCCGGGCTACCCCGCGTTCCTGGCCGCCCTCTACTCGCTGTTCGGCTGGGACCCGATGGTGGGCTACGTCGCCAACGTCGGCTGCGAGCTCCTGACCCAGCTGCTCCTGCTCGCCCTGGGCCGCCAGCTCCTCGGCCCCGCGGGGAGCGTGGCGGCCCAGGCCCTGTTCGCGACCCACGTGGTCTGGACCGCGAGCCTGATGACCGAGTCGCTCTTCACGCTGCTCTTCACGGCGCTGGTCCTGCTGCTCGTCCGCGGCCGGGCGACCGCCGCGCCCGCGGGCGCCGCCGGGTTCGGCCTCCTCTTGACCGCCGCCCTCTTCGTCCGGCCGATTGCGGTGGCCGTCCTGCCGGTCGCCCTCGCCCGGACGCTCCGCGCCCGGCCGGCCCGGCGGGGGGCCCTCCTCGCCGCCCTGATCCTCGCGCCGGTCGTGCTGAGCCTGGGCGCGTGGGCCGCCCGGAATCACGAGCGCCTCGGCTCGGTCGTGATCCTGACGACGAACCTCGGCACGCACAACGCGCCGTTCTTCGGGATCGATCGGGCCCGCATCGTCGAGAACGGCCGCCGGCAAGGCCTGAACGAAGCGGAGATCAACGACGCGCTGGTGGCCGAGATCGGCCGGGCGGTGGCCGCCGCCCCGGCCTGGGCGGCGTGGCTCTACGCCCAGCGCGCCCTCGACCTCTTCTCGCTCGGCCGGCCGTGGGAGGTCCGCGCCCTCCTGGCGAGCCGCACGTTCGCGGCGCCCGACCGGTCGCCGGGAGCGCACCGCGCGTACGGCGCCCTGCTCTTCCAGTACTACCTCACCTATCCCCTGGCGCTCGCCGGAGCGCTCCTCCTGGCGCGCGAGCGGCGGTCCCTCCGCGGCGTGTGGGCGATCCTGTCGAGCTACGTCCTGGCCCACGCCGTGGTGTCCGACGGGAACTTCCGGCTGGCCGCGCCGCTCTACCCCCTGCTCTGTCTGTTTGCCGGTCACGCCATCGCCTGGGTCGGTGCGCGGCGCGGGTGGTGGACCGATTGACAGCCCCGAGCCCGCATGCCTGAATCGACCCGTCTCCCGGCATCGTCGGCCGCGGTCTCGCCGCGAGTCCAGGAGAAGGGAGCGTGAACGGGATGGCGTCAGAGTTCGGGGCGCGCGAGGCCGGGCGGCGTCCCTCGCGCGCGGCCCGCGTGATCCTGCCTTGCCTCGGGCTCGTGGGATTCGGGCTCGGCGTGGCGTTGCTCCCTCCGGCGGCCTTCCACTGGGTCTTCGTGTCGGAGTTCGGCCCCGTGGAGCTGGGAACGGCGGCGTGCTTCGGCGCGGCGACCGTCCTCGGCCTCGGCCTCGCGGTGCGAAGCCGGGGGGTCGTGCCCGTGGGCGTTCGCGCGCTCTACCTCCTCTTCGCTCTGGGCGCCCTGTTCGCCGGGCTCGAGGAGATCAGCTACGGACAGCACTTCTTCGGATGGCAGAGTCCGCGCTGGTTCGCCGAGCAGAACGCCCAGCACGAGACCAACCTTCACAACCTCTTCGGTGACAAGCCCGGCAAGGCGCTCCGCAACGTCGCCCTCGTCGCCGTCGCGGCAGGCGGCATCGTCCTGCCGGCCGCGGCCATGTGGGCCGGCGGGCAATTCGCGCCGGGACGCTGGCCGTACTACCTCTTGCCGCGCGGAGAGCTGATCCCGCTCGTCGCCGCCACGCTCCTGATGCGCCTCGTCCGGACACTGCCCCGACAGACGCGTGCGGGCTGGGACCTCGGGCTCTACGAGCTGCTGGAGCTGTACCTGGCGATCACGGCGCTCGTGTACATCCTCGTCCTGCGACGACGGCTGCTGTCGGCCGACCCCTCCGGAGACCGCGGTGCCTGAGCGAGCCAGGCCGTCCGACCCCTCAGGCTCGAGAGCGATCGGGGCGATGGGAGTCGACGCGCGGCCCGCTCGCGCAGGCAGAAAGGCATGCGCATGAAATCCGGACTCCTCGTCCTCGGTGTCATCGCGCTGGTCGTGATCGTCGGCCTCGGCTGGGCGATCTCCGTCAACAACGGCCTCGTGGCCCAGGACCAGGCCGTGCAGGAGAGCTGGGCCCAGGTCCAGACCGTCTACCAGCAGCGGGCCGACCTCGTCCCGAACCTGGTCGAGACCGTGAAGGGCTTCGCCGCCCAGGAGCGCACCGTCCTCGAGGAGGTCACCCGCGCCCGCGCGAGCGTGGCGGGAATCAAGGTCACCCCCGAGGTCCTGAACGACCCGGCGCTGCTCCGGAAATTCCAGGAGGCGCAGAGCCAGCTGACCGGCGCCCTGAGCCGCCTCCTGGTGACCGTGGAGCGCTACCCGGAGCTCAAGTCCAACCAGAATTTCCTGGCGCTCCAGAATCAGCTGGAGAGCATCGAGAACCGGGTCGCCGCCGAACGGCGCCGCTTCAACGAGACGGTCCGCGCCTACAACACCGCGGTCCGGAGCTTCCCGGCCAGCCTCGTGGCGTCCTTCCGAGGCTTCCGGGAGAAGCCGTTCTTCGAGGCCGCGCCGGGCAGCGAAGCGGCGCCGCAGATCAAGTTCTAGGCGTGCCCATCCGCGGCGAGGTGGCGCCACGCGGTCGTGACGCCGCCACCGGGGGCAGCGAAGCGGCGCCGCAGATCAAGTTCTAGGCGTGCCCATCCGCGGCGCGGCGGCGCCACGCTGTCGTGACGCCGCCATCCTGGCGCCGGGGCGTGGACCTCGAAGCTACCGGTTCGGCGGGGCGGCGCTGATGCCGCCGAGCGTGGACTCGGGACTCTGTTCGACCGCCAGGTCGCCCAGCGACACGATTCCGACCGGCCTTCCTCCCTCGACGACGGGGAGCCGGCGGATCGCCTTGTCGCGCATGATCTTCTCGGCGTCCCCGATCGCATCGGTCGGGGAGAGCGTGGTCAGCTCGCGGCTGCAGATCTCTCCCACGGTCGTCCGGGCCGGATCCCGCCCTTCGGCCAAGGCCCGGACCACGATGTCACGATCGGTCAGGATTCCCTGGATCCGGTCCTCCTCGAGGACCACGACGTCGCCGATGTTCCCGTCGCGCATGGAGCGCGCCGCGGCCACGACGGTGTCGGTCGTCTGGAGGGTCACCGGCCTCCGGGTCATGACGTCGCGCAGATATCGAGCCATCAGCATCCTCGTTGGGTGTGGATCGGTCCCCCGGGGGCGTGTACGCTCCAGAGTGGGCCCACCACCGATTCGTGCAAACGGGCTGCCGGCTTCTCCCGGCCGTCCATGCGGTGCCCGCCGGCCATCGGGCCAACCGGCGCCAGCCGGACCAAGCCATGTTTCCAGGGAGGCGTCGATGCGGAGCACGCGGGAACTGACGGCAGCAGGCTCGATCCTGGTGGCGCTCGCCCTCACCGGCGGCTGCGCCACCGCAACCGCGGGCGAGCGAGCCGTCCCGGATGGCATGGGCCGAGCTGAAGAACACGAGCGGGGAATCCGTCGGCTCGGCCGTGCTCCGGCAAGAGGACGGACGGGTCCGGATCGTGGTGCAGGCCGGCGGGCTGACGCCCGGTCGCCATGGCATCCACGTGCACGCGGTCGGCCAGTGCGAGCCGCCCACGTTCCAGAGTGCGGGCGGCCACTACAACCCCCTGGGGAAGAAGCATGGCCTCGAGAATCCCGAGGGCGCCCACGGCGGCGACCTGCCCGACCTCGAGGCGGACGCGAGCGGCCGGACGGAGTACGTGGCGGTCACCGATCGGCTGACGCTTGGCAACGGCCCCGCCTCGATCTTCGACGTCGATGGCAGCGCCGTCGTGATCCACGAGAAGGCGGACGATCAGCGGACGGACCCCTCAGGAAACTCGGGCGATCGAGTGCTGTGCGGCCAGCTGGTGACGGGCCCGACCAGCGGCTTCCTCCCCCGGCCCTGAGGCGCGCGCGACCCCTAGCCGGGTCCCGCGCGGCCTGTCCCCCCGCGAGCGGGTGCCCGGAACCCGACTGACCGGATCATCGGGAAGGCGAAGCGGCGCGGCAACGTTCGTGCTCGTTGCCGCCGCCGGGGGTGGCCTCCTGAGCGTCGCCCTGAAACAGGTCTTCGCCCGAACCCGTCCCGACATCGTGCCTCACCTGGTCACCGTCGAGGGTCTGAGCTTTCCCAGCGGACATTCCATGGCGGCCGCCGTCATCTACCTCACGCTCGGCGCGTTGCTGGCTCGATTCGCCGCCCGGCGGCGCATCAGGGTCTACGTCATCGCGGTCTCGCTCGGCCTGACTCTTCTCATCGGCATCACGCGGGTCTGTCTGGGCGTCCACTACCCGACCGACGTGCTCGCGGGCTGGGCCGCGGGGCTCGGGTGGGCGCTGCTCTGCTGGCTCGTCGCCCGGTACCTGCAGCATCGAGGCGCGGTGGAGTCTCCGGCGGCGTCGGAGACGCGCTGAACGCGCGCGACGACCCCGAGGCGGCGCCTCAGCCGTGCGAGTGGCCGGGCAGGCGCTCCTCGCCGAGCCCGATGCGCATCGCCTCGATGTCGAGCTCCTGCTCCAGCCGATGGAGCACGTCGTCGCTGATGACGCCCTGGTCGCGGAGCGCGATGAGGGCCCGCCGCTCCGCGGAGAGCGCCTCGTGACGGAGCCGCCGGAGGGCGGCCTGGGCACGGGCGGACTCGGCGCCCACCCCGGGGTCGATCGACGAGGCGCGCTCGACACGCTGCGTGTAGAGCGTGCGCATCCGCTCGATGTCCTCGCGTGAGGACCCCGGCCCTGCCGCCAGGTCGTCGAGCCGCGCCAGCGCCGCGCGGCCAGCCTCCTGACGCGCGTGGGCCTCCTCGAGCTCCAGCGTCGTGTCGTCGCCGAGCCGGAGCCGGCGGATGAGGGGCGAGAGGGTCAGCCCCTGGAGCACGAGCGTGGCGAGGATCACCTGGAAGGTGATGACGATGATCTGGTCGCGCAACGGGAACGGGGCGCCGCTCGCCGTCGCGAGCGGGAGCCCGAGGGCGGCGGCGAGGGAGACGATGCCGCGCATGCCGGTCCACGCCAGCAGGAAGACCGCGGACCACGGCGGCAAGGGATCGCGCCGGTTGAGCGCCGGGCTCAGGAGCCGCGGGATCACCGCGGCGAGCGGCACCCAGACGAGGCGAATCCCGATCGCGACGGCGCTGATCACGGCGCCGTACATGACGACGCGCGCCGGGCTCTCCCCGAGACCCGCGTCGCGAATCGCGCGAAGCTGGAGCCCGATGAGCACGAAGATGACGCCGTTCAGGACGAAGACGAGGAGATCCCAGACCGCCCGCGCCCGGATCCGCGTCGCGGGCGGCACGGCCGTGCTGAAGCCGCGGCGCACGTAGATGCCCCCGACGACGCAGGCGAGCACCGCCGACGTGTGCACGCGCTCGGCCAGGATCCAGGCCGCGTAGGGCACCAGCAGCGTGATCGCCGTCTCGACCAGGCTGTCCTCGGCGTGATGGAGGGCCTCCCGCGTCACGTAGCCGACCGCCAGCCCGATGGCCACGCCGCCCACCGCCGCGAGGACGAACTGCCAGAGGGTCTCCCCCACCACGAAGGTGCCGGTCACGGTGGCGATGACGGCGGCGCGATACAGCACCAGCGCGGCGGCGTCGTTCACCAGGCTCTCCCCCTCGAGGATCGTGACGACGCGATGCGGGATGCGGAGCCGCCGGGCGATGGCCGTGGCCGCGACCGCGTCCGGCGGGGACACGATGGCCCCCAGGACGAATGCCGCGGGCCAGCCCAGGCCCGGCACGATCGCGTGCGCCACGGCGGCGACGCCCGCCGTCGTCGCCAGGACGAGCCCGACCGCGAGGAGCGTGATGGGGCGGAGGTTCGCCTGGAAGTCGCGGAGCGACGTGAAGTAGGCCGCCGCCCAGAGGATGGGCGGCAGGAAGATCAGGAAGACGATCTCGGGGTCGAGCCGCACCGCGGGAACGCCAGGCACGAAGCCCAGGATGAGCCCGCCGAGGACCAGGAAGATCGGATAGGGAATCAGGACGCGACGGGCGACCGCCATGAGCACCAGCACGGCGCCCAGCAGGAGGACCACCGCCTCGAGCCGGTACAGGGACTCCACGGCTCCCCATTATGGATGGGCCCGCGCCAGCGGGCCACGCGAGTTGAGGCCTCGCCGGGCTCCTGGTACGGTGGGTGAAGTGACACCGCGGGAGGGCGACATGGTCGACGACGCGCGGCGAGCGATGCGCGCTTACGAGAACGGCGAGATCCGCGTGATCTGGCGTCCCGACCTCTGCGCGCACTCCGGGGTGTGCGTGCGAGGGCTCGGCGAGGTGTTCCGGCCCGGGGAGCGGCCATGGATCGATCTCGGCGGCGCGGCCAGCGACCGGATCGTCGGGCAGGTCGAGCAATGTCCGTCGGGCGCCCTGTCGTGGGAGCGGGTCTGATCGCCGCCGGGCGACGGAGCGCGCGCCGATGGACGTGACACGGAACGACGACCGGCGCCGCTTCGAGGCGACCGTCGACGGTCACACGGGGGTGCTCACGTATCGCGAGGCCGCGGGCCACGTGACGCTGATCCACACCGAGGTGCCGCCCGAGCTGCGTGGCCGGGGGATCGCGGACGGGCTGGCCCGCGCCGCCCTCGACGACGCCCGCCAGCGGCGGCTCCTGGTGCGTCCCCTCTGTCCGTTCGTGCAAGCGTTCATGAAGCGGCACCCGGAGTACGCGGACCTCGTGGCTCCGCCGGCGCCGCCGGGAGGATCCCGATGACGGTACGGAATGCGGAGGCAGTCTGGGAAGGCACGCTTCGCGAGGGCAAGGGCCGCGTCAAGCTCGGGAGCGGCGCGTTCGAGGGCCCCTACTCGTTCCGCTCGCGGTTCGAGGACGGCGCCGGCACCAACCCGGAGGAGCTGGTCGGCGCGGCCCACGCGGGGTGCTTCTCCATGGCGCTGTCGGCCGGCCTGAGCCGGGCCGGGCTCACGCCTCGACGCATCCACACCACCGCGCGGGTGCACCTCGAGAACGTCGGCGGGAACTTCCGCCTGACGCGGATCGAGCTCGACACCGAGGCCGAGGTGCCGGGGCTCGCCGCCCCGGCGTTCGCCGAGCACGCCGAGACGGCCAAGAAGAACTGCCCCGTCTCGGTGGCGCTGGCCGGCGTCCAGATCTCGCTCAGCGCGCGGCTCCTCTAGCGCCGGCCGCGTCGGCGCTGGCCGGCCCGGCGGCCGAGGCGGTGGTCACGGCGGCGGCGGAGCGCGACAACCTTCGTGTCCGCTCCGGGGTCCCGTACGATGGACCCGCGTCGCCGCGCGTCCATCGACGCGGAGGAGGTGACGCGAAGGAGGATCCCGTGCACCTCTGGCTTCCCGACATTCCGCTCGTCGAGAAGGTCGTCCGGTCGGTCGTCGTCTACGTGTTCCTGCTGGCGGCCTTCCGCCTCGTCGGCAAGCGCCAGCTCGGGCAGATGACGCCCTTCGACCTCGTCGTTCTCCTCGTCATCAGCAACGTGGTGCAGAACGCCCTCATCGGGAACGACAACTCGCTGGGAGGCGGGCTCGTCGGCGCCACCACCATCCTCGCGTTGAACGCCGGTGTGGCGTGGCTGACGTTCCGCTCGAAGCCCGTCCGGCGGGTCGTCGAGCACGTGCCGACGATCCTCGTCCGCCACGGCCGGATCCTGCAGGAGAACCTCGCGAGCGAACGGCTGAGCCTCTCGGAGTTCCATGCGGCGCTCCGCCGGGAGGGCATCGTGACGGTGCGAGGCCTCCGCTACGTCCTCCTCGAGCAGGACGGGCATCTCAGCGTGATCCGCTGAGCTCGGGCTCCCCGCGCGCCGAGCCGCGGCCGAGGGCCGCCGGTACGCCGCCGACCGTCGCGCGAGCCGGGTCACGGAAACCGAGTCACCATCAGACCGGGAGCTTCGACATGACTGTCCTGGGGCCGCCCGTGCGCGTGTTGATCGCATCGTTCCTCGAGCCGCATCTCGTGGACCGCATCCGGTCGGTCGATGCCAGGATCGCCGTGACCTACCGGGCGGACCTCGTGGGCCAGCCGCGCTACCCGGGCGACCACACCGCCCCGATGAAGCGGTCGCCGGACCAGGACGCCGAGTGGGACCGCCTCGTCGCCGAGGCCGAGGTGATGTTCGACGCCTACCGGCCCCGCAGCGACGATCTGCCGCGACGCGCTCCCCGCCTGCGCTGGATCCAGTTCTCCAGCTCCGGCGTCGCGGCATTCGTTCACGCCATGAATCTCGGCCGAACGGACATCCTCGTCACCAACGCCGCCGGCATCCACGCGCGAGCCCTGGCCGAGTTCGTCCTCTTCGCCATGCTGTACTTCGCCAAGCGCCTGCCCCGGGTCCTCGCCGACCAGCGCGCGCACCGATGGGAGCGGTTTGCGCTCGATACCCTGCCCGGGAAGACCCTGGGCGTCGTGGGTCTGGGTCGCGTCGGAGACGAGGTGAAGCGCCTGGCGCAGGCCCTCGACGTGCGCGTGGTGGCGACGCGGCGCACGCCGGAGGCGGCGAGCCCCGGGCCGGGCGAGACCTATCCGCCGGACGGGCTTCCGACGCTGCTCGGGGAGAGCGACTACGTCGCCCTGACGGTACCCCTCACCCAGGACACGGCGGGGCTGATCGGCGAGGCGGAGCTGGCCATGATGAAGCCCGGGGCCGTGCTGATCAACGTGGCCCGCGGCCAGGTCGTGGACGAGACCGCTCTGGTGCGGGCGCTCCGCGGCGGCCGCCTCGGCGGCGCCGCCCTGGACGTCTTCACCGTCGAGCCTCTGCCGCCCGACAGCCCGCTCTGGGACCTGCCCAACGTGCTCGTCACGCCCCACAGCATGAGCACCGCCGTCGACGAGAACGAGCGGGTGGTCGACCTCTTCTGCGACAACCTCACGCGCTACCTCGCCGGCGCCCCGCTCCGCAACGTCTTCGAGCGCGACCGAGGGTACTGACGCCCGGTCGCGCGCCGGGCGCACCTCCGCCGCCGTCGGGCGGAGGCTGACAGCCCGACGCGCTCGACCCGCGGCCCGAGAAGACGTGCGGGCTGGTGCCGCGGAAGGCGGCGCGGGAACGGCGTCGAGGACGCCACCGGCGTCAGCGAAGGGCGAAGGCCCGCGTCTCCACGCCGAGCTGCCCGGGCGCGAACCCGAGCGTCACCGTCAGCCGCGCGTAGCCGGAGCGCTCGATCGCCGTGCCGGGCGCCGCGCCCTTCACTCCGAGGAGGAGATGCGACACGCGGTACCGCCCGCGGATGTCCTCCCTCCCGCCGAGCGACCGGAGGGCCGCAACCGCCTCGTCGGTGAGCGCGCCCGACGCCTCGTCCTTCACCGCCACGGCCACGATGGTCCCGGCGGGGAGCCGTCCGATCGCCTGGGCGAGCCGACCGGACTCGCCGGGAGACACCAGCGTGTCGAACAGGTCGCTCCAGAGCACGTCGCCGCTGGCCGGGTCGATCGCGACGACGTTGTATCCGCGCAGGTTTACCGCCCGCTGGCGAGCATCGACGTAGATCGACCCCTCGTTCCCCGTGTCCATGCCCGCGCTGACCACCTGGAGATCGACGGGCGAGGTCGCCCCCGTCCGCCCGATACGCCGCCTCGAGCGCGCGTCACTGTCACGGTAGTGGAAATCGATGGCCACCACGTTGGGCGCCGAGCGATTGCGCGGACCCGCGAGCGGGAGCGCGACGTGCGTCCAGTCGCCGTCCACGTCCTGTCGCCCCACCCTATGACCGTTCAGGTCGATCGCGATCCAGCGGGCCCCGGCGCCGGGGCCGATGGCGCGCGCCTCGAATTCGACGGTGCTCTTGCCGCGCGCGTAGTCCCACGAGAAGTACTTCTCGAGGAACGACCCCGTCATGTCCCCGCTCAGCCGGTAGAGGTCGTCGGGGCCGTAGCGGGCGACCAGGCGGGCCCATGGCACGGTCTCGAGCTTCCGCCACTTCGCCTGCTCGGCCCCGTCGAGCAGAGCGTTGTGGACCACCACGTAACGGAGCGGGTGGAGGCCGAGGAGATAGCGGCGGGCCGCAGGGCCGGGGAACGGATCGTCCGGCCGGTCGGCGGCAGACAGCACGCCGGAGATGTCCCGGGTCATGGGCGGGACCTGGGGCGAGAATCCGCTTGCCCCGTTCACGATCCGCTTCCAGTGGTTGATGGACATGAAGGTGAAGTAGTCGTCGAAGTCCTCGATGTTCTGCGGCCACTCCAGCACCGCGAAGTCGTCGGGGTCGGCGGCGAGCGCGCGATAGACCGCCGGCGGGTGCTCCCAGTCCAGCCGCTGGTAGCGCACGGGGAACGGCGCGTATTCGGCCAGCATCCCGAGGAGCAGCAGCGCGGGGACCACGTGACGCCACGGCCGCCCCGGCAGGCGCGCCTGGAGCGCGCGGGCGCCCATTCCGGCGAGCAGCCCGACGCCGAGCACGACGATGATCCCGATGCGCGAGTAGACGCGCATCGCGTGCAGCGGTAACAGGTAGGGATAGAGGTAGGCGTAGAGCCCGTGGCCGAGCGACCGCCCGCGGTAGAGGATCACGGGCCCCAGCGAGAGCAGGAAGAACAGGACCACCAGGAACAGGAAGACCCAGCGGATCTCGCCGTCACCGAGGCGCCCGCGCTCCCCCCGACGCGCCGCCCACCATCCCTCGACCGCAATCCGGGCCAGGATCAACCCCAGGATGGCCAGGAAGAACCCGAGCGGAGGTGGAAAGCGAATGCCGACGCCACGAAGGGGCGCGCGCAACACGAGGGTACAGGCAAGGGCAGCGGAGGTGGCGAGGGTGGCCGTGGCGAGAGCCCGCCGCGCCGCCCGGAGGCCGGCCGGCGGCGGGGGCGTCTCGGGCTCGTCCCGGAGGCCGAACGCCACGGCCGCCAGGGCGAGCGCCACGAAGCCCATGAAGATCGAGGTCTCGGCGGCGTGACCGGACGGCGAGAAATGGTACAGCTTGGTCTCGCCCGTCTCGAGGTACGTCAGGATGTCGGCCGGAGTTGCGGTCGTTCTGGTACAGATCACGCTCCATGCCCAGCTCGCTCCGGTTCTGCGCGTAGGGCACGATGAACGGCGCCAGGGCGAGGCCCAGCGCCACCGCGCCGACCGCGCCGTCGCGGACCAGACGCCAGGTCCACGCGCGGGCACGCGCCACGAAGTGCAGCAGCGCGAGGGCCGCCAGGCAGAGGCCGAGGATGATCGCGTAGTACATCGACGCCAGCGCCTCGACCCATAGCAACGCGAGCGTGGCGACCAGGTACCGCATGCGCCGCGTCTCGAGGAAGCGCAAGAGCCCGAGCAGGGCCAGCGGGATCGGGAACGCGAGCTGCATCTGGAACTCGAGGTAGAAGTCGGTGCGGAAAGGGCACACCGTGAAGACGACCGCGGCGATCGCCGCTCCGACGTGCGAGCGCAGGAGCGCGAAGGCCAGGACGTACATCGCCCAGCCCGAGAGCGCCCACCAGAGGAGCAGCGTCAGGTTGTACTGGAGGACCGGGTTGCCGGTCAGCAGGTACAGCGGCCCGGCGGGGAACAGCGTCGGCGTCAGGAGCAGATCGGTGTGGGCGACCACGTTGCCGTGCGGGTAGAAGGTATTGCCGTGGAACACGGCCAGCGGGGTCGAGAGGAGCCGCCGGGTGTTGGACACCATGGTCCACCCGTACATCATCGGATCCTTGTGGTACGGCAACAGATGGCCCAGGTCGCGGATGAGCGGATAGGTGAAGAGGGCGAGGAGCAGGAGGAAGCCGCCCAGGACGGCGGCGTGCTGCCCGATGGACAGCCGCGCGGGCGATGCAGGGTCCGGGGACGTCACCTCCTGAAGGGCCGGAAGGCAGGCCCGTCCTGGAAGCCGATCAGCTCGTCGACGACGTACAGCGGGCGGCCCTTCACCTGCTGGGCCGTGCGGCCGACGTACTCGCCGACCAGGCCGCCCGTCAGGAACTGGGCCCCCCCGAAGAACAGGACGAGGATGGCCAACGACGTGTACCCGGGCACGTACGGGGTGAACAGGTAGCGGTAGAGGACGACCAGGATGCCGACGAAGCTCACCGCGCACAGAACGAACCCGACGACCGCGAGCCACCGGAGCGGGGCGTAGGAGAACGACAGCAGGCCGTCCAGGGACAGCTGCACGAGCTTGGAGATCGTGTACTTGGGGATCCCGGCCCGCCGCCGCTCGCGCTCGTACGGAATGCCGGTCTGGCGGAAGCCGACCCAGGCTCGCAAGCCGCGCACGAACCGATCGGTCTCGGGCATGCGGTTCAGGTGGTCCACGATCCTGCGGCTCATCGCGCAGAAGTCCCCGGCGTCGAGCGGGATGTCGATGTCGGCGAGCCGGTGGAGCAGCCGGTAGAAGACGAAGTAGGACAGCCGCTTCGGGATCCCGCCCCGGCGGCGGCGACGGACGCCGTACGCGACGTCCCATCCCTCCTCCAGCTTCGCGAAGAACTCGGGCAGGAGCTCCGGCGGGTCCTGGAGATCGCCGTCGAGCACCGCGACGGCATCTCCTTCGGCGTGGCACAGCCCCGCGGAGACGGCTGCCTGGTGCCCGAAGTTGCGCGAGAGCGACACGACGCGAATGGTCTTGTCCTCGAACTGCAGGGCCTTCAGGATCCCGAGGGTCCCGTCGGCGCTGCCGTCGTCGACGAAGATGATCTCGGCCGGACCGTGGAGCCCCGCCACGGCGGCCCGGAGCCGCTGGCACAGCTCGGGCAGCACATCCTGCTCGTTGTACAGCGGGACGACGATCGAGTAGCGTGCGGTTCCCATCTGCGTGCTGGCTCTCGGCTGGCGCAAGTGTAGGGAACAACGTCCAGGCGCACCATCGGGGGAAAGCGCACGACGCGGGGAAAAAGCCTGACGGGCGATCCTCCCGGCGAGGGCCCCGCGTGTCCGTGTTTATCCTTACAAGAAAGTCCCTTGACGGCTCGCTTTTTCTGTAGAAAAGTGCTGGATCGTGTCCATGAAGCAGCGCGGGCGCCCCCTCAAGTTCGGCCGTCCGGCGAGGCTCCTGGCGGTGACCCTCCCCCAGGACGTCGTGCGGGGGCTTCGGCGCATCCATCGCGACCCGGCCTGGGCGATCGTCTCGCTGTACGAGAAGCTAGCGGACAAGGAGCCTCGGCCGCGTCGCGCGCCGGATTCCTCCATCGATCTCGCCCAGCTCTCGCCCGACAGCGCGCTGATCGTCGTCAACCCGCAATTGATCCAGAGCGTGCCCGGCGTGTCGGTCGTACCCGTCGCCGCCGGCCGGGCCTTCCTGGCGTTCGGCGAGGGCCGAGGCCTCGCGGACCTCGAAGTGGCGGTGCTGGACCGGCTTCAAAAGGGGAAAGCCAGCCCCGCCGTGCGCAAGGAGCTGACCGCCCTGCATCGACAGATCCGCGACTGGCGCCGCTCACGACGCCTGCGCTTCTCCACGCGCTCGATCATCATCGTCGAGCGCGGCAAGCCAGGGCGCCGGAGACGCGGGTCTCGGGCGCGACCTTGAGCCCGTCGCTGCTCATGACGAGCCTCCAGCCCGCAGCCGGGCGGCCGCGTGCGTGGATTCTCGCCCTCGTCGTCGCCATCGTCGGATGCGGGGGATGCGGGCACTCGAGTGACACCACGGGGCCCAGCCCGGGGACGACGACCGCGTCCAGCTTCAACTTCGGCTCGAACAACCCCCACACGGTCTCGGCGTTCGGCGACAGCATCACACTCGGTGTTCTCGAGGAACGGAGGATCCGGGCAAACCTCGAGACCAGCAACAACTACCCGAACGTCCTGCAGGGACTGCTCCAGCGGCTCGACCCGGCCTGGCGCGTGATCAACCGGGGACGGGGCGGCGAATACGTCGAGGATGGCGCCAGCCGGATCAGTGACGTGATCGGCGCCGATCGGCCGGGCTTCATTCTGATCATGGAGGGCACGAACAACGCGAGCCACTGCGACGATGCCGCCTTCATCGTCGGCCGCCTTCAAACGATGGTCGAGCGGGCAAAGGCCGTCCGGACGATCCCGGTCCTGGGCACGATTCCGCCGAACTTCCGGAACGCCCCGTGCGCCCAGGACGCGATCTTCACGGCGAACAGCCTGATCCGCACTCTCGCGGCGGCCGAAGGCATCGTGCTGGCCGAGATCTTCGACGGCATGAACGACCGGAGCCTGTTCGGGCTGTCCCCCGATCGTGACCCTCTCCACCCGAACGAACGCGGCTACCAGGTGATGGCCAACATCTGGCTCAGCGCGCTGAAGCAGGCGATTCCCGGCGGCGCCACCATGGTCGCCCTCCACCGCAAGGGGAAATAGGCTGCCATGATCCGGAAGCTCGGCGGGTGGCCGGCCCCCCAGCGACCAGGGATCCGCGCGACACCGGGCTCCCCGGACGAACGAGCCGCCGTGGCCCATGCTAGGATGCGCGCGTGCGTCAGGCGACTAGATGTTTCCTTGCGGTCGTCCTGCTGCTCGCGCTTGGGGTGTGCATCGGGGGTCCCGCCCTGGATCCCGCGTTCGAGCCGCCCGCCCAGCACTTCGATGGCGACGCCGATGATGCGGGCCACGTCGGGAAGGTCTTCGCCTGCTGGGTCGACACCGCTGTCACTGATACGCTGACATTCGTCCCTTCGGCGCCGCGACGGGATCCAGCGCCGAACGATGTCTCCAGGCCGCAGCAGGTCGTTCTCGAGCCTGTCGGCGCTCGCGCTCCCCCCGCCTAGCCGCGCCTTCGTTCCCACGCTGAACTGACTCGTCCGTCCGGTCATCCGGTCGGGTGGGCCGGGCTGTCGCAAACCGCGTGCTCAGGCCAGGAGTCTGCGTCCAGGTTCAAGGCCTGGACGCGGCCACCTGCCGGCAGTCCGGTGGTCGGCCTCTCAGATGCGATGGAAGGGCACGGAGATCCACATGCGCGTGTTGATGCTGGCGCCGACGCCGTTCTTCGGCGACCGTGGCTGCCACGTCCGTATCCTCGAACAGGTTCGGGCCCTTCGCCGCCACGATGTGGAGGTCTTGGTGGTCACCTACCACGTCGGCCGCGACGTCGCTGCGGTCCGCACGGTGCGGACCGCGCGGCTCCCCTGGGTGCGCCGGCTGCCGGTTGGCTTTTCGATTCACAAGCCAGCCCTTGACCTCCTGCTCCTGGTCGCGGCGGCTCGGGCTGCCCGGCGCTTCCGGCCCGACGTGATCCACGGCCACCTGCACGAGGGGGCAGCGCTGGCCGTGGTCCTGGGCTGCCTCCTGGGTCGACCGTCAGTGGCCGACCTGCAGGGGAGCCTCACCGGGGAGCTGATCGATCACAACACGATCCCCGCCCGGGGACCCTTGCCGGCACTCACGCGGGCGATCGAGCGCGCGAGCGTGCGCGGCCCGACCCGACTCCTTGCGTCATCGAAGGCCTTCGCGGGCGAGCTCGTCGAGCGCTGGGGAGGCGGCGAGCGCGTGGTCGCGCTGCCCGATGGCGTGGACACCGAGGTCTTTCGCCCGGGGCTCCCGGTCGACGACCTGCGCCGGGCGCTCCACCTCACGGGCCGGCGGAGTCGTGGTGTATCTGGGTGTCCTGACGTCGTATCAGGGGGTCGATGACCTGATCGCCGCCTGGCCCGCGGTCGCGATCGCGGTCCCCGACGCCCACCTCCTGCTGATGGGCCACCCGAACGAGGTGCGCTACCGGGAGATCGTGGCGCGGGCAGGACTGGACGGCTCCGTCACCGTCACCGGCCGCATCGACTACGCGGAGGCGCCACGGTACCTCGCCCTCGGCGACGTGGCCGTCAGCGCCAAGCGCTCCGCGACCGAGGCGAACGGCAAGCTGCTCAACTACATGGCGACCGGCCTGCCGACCGTCGCCTACGATGGGCCGGTCGCCCGCGAGATCCTCGGCGAAGCCGGCGTCCTGGTCCCGCCCGGCGATACCGCGGCCCTCGCGGCGGCCTGCATCACTCTCCTCGAGGATGCCGGCGAGCGAAAGTGGCGCGGCGAGGCGCTTCGCGAGCGTGCGGTCGCCGCGTTCAGCTGGTCGGCGCTCGCCGGCCGGCTGGTCGAGATCTACCGCGATGTCCAGAGCGGAGGCGCCGGCAAGCGCTGAGCCCGTCCCGCTCGGACCATGGGCTGGGGGGCATCTCCACCCGAACGAGCGCGGTCATGGTCCACGAGTCCGCGGCCCCCACCCCGCCGCGTCCGGCAGGATTCCTCGACGAGGAGCCGGGCGGTGGAAGTTCGGCCCGAGTGGTAGCAGATGCGGGCCGATGCACCACCGGCGGTGATGGAGTAGGCTGGGCCGGGAGGGGTGACCGCGGCATGGATCGTTCGCCTGTGAAGAAGATCCATGGGTATTGCGGCCTGTGCATCGCGCGCTGCGGCTGCATCGCCACCGTCGAGGATGGGCGATTCACGCGTCTCGACCCCGATCCTTCCCATCCGACCGGACAGGCGCTGTGCGCGAAGGGCCGCGCGGCGCCAGAGCTGGTCTATAGCCCGGACCGGCTGACGGTGCCGCTGAAGCGGACGCGACCGAAGGGCGATGCGGACCCGGGCTGGGTGGCGATCACGTGGGACGAGGCGCTGGATAGGACCGCCGCCGCGATGAAGCGGATCGCAGCGGAGCACGGGCCGCAGGCGATGGCGTTCAGCCAATCCTCGCCCTCCACCACCGCGATCGGCGATTCTGCGTCGTTCGTGCGCCGGCTGATGAACGCCTATGGCACGCCGAACTTGGTCTGGGCGCTGGACATGTGTGGCTGGGGGCGCGGCTTCGCGACACGTTACGCTTTCGGCCATGGCAGCGTCGGCACCGGCAGCGCGGGCGGTGGGATGGCGGATATCGCCAATGCCGGCTGCCTGATCCTGTGGGGCTACAACCCATCAGCTACCCGCCTGACGCACGCGACGGCGACCGTGTCGGCGCAGAAGCGGGGCATGAAGCTGATCGTGATCGATCCGCGCCGGGCGGGGCTGGCGAACAAGGCGGATCATTGGCTGCGCGTACGCCCCGGAACGGATGGCGCGTTGGCGCTGGGTCTGTCGCACATCCTGATCCGCAACGGGTGGTACGACCGCGCCTTCGTGCGCGACTGGACCAATGGACCGCACCTGGTCCGGGAGGATACGGGCGCACCGCTGCGGGCGAGCGAGGTGTCCGACGGCGGCGACGCCGCGCACTTCGTGGCCTGGAACGGGCGGGTGGTGACATACGATCCGGTCAACGGACGCTATGACGGCGATGCGGAAGGCCTGGTGCTTGACGGCACGGTGCGGGTGCCCACGCGCGATGGCACGATAGCCTGCCGGCCGATGTTCGATCACTATGCCACCCTGTGCGCGTCCTACCCGCCGGAAAGGGTGGAGGAACTCTGCTGGATCCCGCGCGCCGAATTCGAAGCCGTGGCCCACACGATCTGGCATGCGCGCCCGACCGCTTACTATGCCTGGAGCGGGCATGAGCACCATGCCAACACCACAGAAACCGCGCGCGCCATGGCGCTGTTATATGCGCTGACAGGCTGCTTCGACTCGCCAGGCGGCAACGTGCTGTTCCCCGCCGTGCCGAGCCCCCCGGTGACGGGGGAGGATCTGGCGGCAAAGACGATGGGGCCCGCGATCGGGAAGGAGCGGCGTCCGCTGGGGCCGGCGAAGTGGAACAATGTGGCGCCGGTCGATTTCTACAGCGCGGTGCTGGAGGGCACGCCCTACCGGATGCACGGGCTGCTCGGGTTCGGATCCAACCTGCTGATGGCGTTCGCAGATCCGGTGCGCGGACGGCAAGCGCTGGCGAAGCTGGACTTCTTCGCCCATATCGATCTGTTCATGAACCCGACGGCGGAGCTGGCGGATATCGTGCTGCCGGTCGCCTCCGCCTTCGAGCGGGAAGGATTGAAGTTTGGCTTCGAGATCAGTCCGGAGGCGCAGTCCCTGGTGCAGTTGCGACCGGCGGTGGTCCCCCCGGCCGGGCAAGCAAGGTCGGATACGGACATCATCTTCGATCTCGTCGTCCGGCTGGGGCTGGGGGCGCAGTTCTGGGATGGTGACGTGGAGGCGGCCTATCGGCATCAGCTGACGCCGAGCGGCATCGCCCTGGAAGATTTGCGGGCCCACCCGGAAGGCATCCGCGTGCCATTGAGCACGGTCTACCGGAAGCATGCGCAGCCGGCTGCGGACGGCAATGCGTGCGGGTTCCCGACACCCTCCCGGCGGGTCGAGTTCTGGTCGGAGACCTTGCGCGCGGGCGGGCATCCGCCCTTGCCCGAATTTGTCGCGCCGCCGGGGGTGGCGGGTGCGTCCGATCTCGCGGCGCGCTATCCGCTGCTGCTGACCTGCGCCAAGCCAACCGTGTTCTGCCAGACTCAGCATCGCGCGCTGCCCAGCCTGCGGCGCAAGGCTATGGATCCGGAAATCGAGCTGCATCCCGACGCAGCGGCCGCGCGCGGCATCGGCGCGGGAGACTGGGTGCGCCTGCAGACGGCCACGGGCGAGATGCGGGCGCGGGCGCGTCTGAACCCCGCTCTCGATCCGCGCGTTGTGGTGGGCGAGCATGGCTGGTGGCAGGCGAGCCGAGAGGCGGACGCGCCGGGCTATGATCCGTTCAGCGCCGACGGGTCGAACTTCAACCTGACGGTCGATCCGGCGGCGCGGGATCCGGTCAGTGGGACCATTTCGCACCGGGCGAACAGGTGCGAGGTGCTGCCGATGCGGTGGTAGGAAACGGCTCTGAACGCGGAGCGAGGGTCAGTGTTTTCGCGGAGTCCCGGACGGCGCGGACGACCTTCAGCCGCCGAAGAGCTTCGTCGATTCGGAGGGTAACCGAGAAGACCCAAGCGAACATAACCCGCTGTTGGAGTAGGATTCCGAGCGCGCCAGGGTCGTGCTGGTTCGTCCTGATGCCGCGGGGAGTGGTAGCAGCGCGGTAGCACGCCCGCCATCGGCGTCTCCGCTCGCTCCCGGCGAGGCGCGACGGCGACCCGACTCGGTCACTGGATCGGCACCGCCGGCCGCCCTTGCCGATCGCGACGGGACCACGCTATGGTTACGGTCGCGGCCGATTGGGGCCGAGATGACGGCGGCGGGGAGTTCTCGTCCGGAGTCTCGAGACACTCTTCGGGCAGATCCTCCTAACCAGAAGCCACGAACACCTCCCGCCGTCAGATCAGAACGAGGAGACACCACCGGTGCCTAGCGTCGCACGTGTCCACATAGTCGGCGCGCCACGCAGCGGGACGACCCTGATGCTCGAGCTGATGGTGAATGGGTTTCGCTTCGATGCCTGGGCACCCAGGGAAACCAGCCTGCTCACGCCCGCTCCGCGAGGCAGCCACACGTTCTGCTCCAAATGGCCCAGAGCCGAGTTCCCGCGACTCATGCTCTGGGCAGATCCGGCCCTCTGGATCCTGAGCATGATCCGCGACCCCCGGGACGTCATTGTCAGCCGCCACCAGCTTAAACCCGACCTGTTCTGGGCCAATCTGCGAAGATGGAACCGCAACTACCGTGACATCAAGCGATTACAGGGGCACCCGCGCTTCATTCTCGTACGGTACGAAGAATTGGTCCGCACGCCTGATGCCATCCAGGCGACGATCGCGAAGCGCATGCCCTTTCTCGAATTCCGATGCGCCTTCAGCCAGTATCATCAGACGGCGAGACCCTCCCACCAGTCGCTCCGGGCCATGCATGGTCTTCGGCCGATCAACGCGGAGAGTGTCGGCGCGTGGCGACACTTCCCGCACCGAGTATTGGCACAGATTCAGCTGCATGGCGACATCACTCCGGCACTGCTTGAGCTGGGCTATGAAGCCGATGCGGGCTGGCTCGAAACACTGCGAGGGCTGGAGCCCGATATTCAACCCGGCTACTTGTCGGATGCGAGACGGAAACGGTCACTCTGGTGGCGGTTGAATCAAGCGCGCCGGCTCCTGTACGCGGCCGGTCGGGCGATGGCCGCGCGTTTCGAAAGGGCGAGGTGATCGGCTGTAGATGAGCGGCGGGTTCCTCTTCGCGGCCGCTAGCGCCAGCCCGGCCCGCCGGCTGGTGCTTCCGCCATTGCGCCCCTCATCATGACCGGTCTGTAGCGAGCCTCGTGTAGATGCAGTCTGCGCCCGACGAGAGGTAGGCGCCGCCGGGCCCGCGTGTAGTGGAGCAGCGCCAGCGCGTCAACCTCGGTCGGGCACAGCTCAAGCGGCGAGGTGGTAGCAAACGGCCCCGAGGGACCCGCGCGATAGACGTGGGCCAATCTTTCCGAATGGTTGCGCGCGGCGAGCGCGACGTCAGCCGCCGAAGAGCTTCTTCAGCGACTCGAGGAAGCCGCCGACGAGCGGGCCCTGCTCCTCGCCGGAGGAGATGCGCTGGTACTCCTCGAGGAGCTCGCGCTGCTTCCCGGTGAGCTTCCGCGGGACCTCCACCACCACGGTGTAGCACGCGTCCCCGCGGCCGCGCCCGTGGAGGCCGGGCATTCCCTTCCCGCGGAGCCGCAGCACGTCGCCGTTCTGGCTGCCGGCCGGCACCTTGAGCTGCGCGACGCCGTTCAGGATCGGCACGTCCACCTCGGCCCCGAGCGCGGCCTGGGCGAAGGTGAGCGGGAGCGCGCAGTAGAGCTCGTTGCCCTGGCGCGTGAAGAAGGCGTGCTGGCGCACGTGGAGGACGACGTAGAGATCGCCCGCCGGGCCGCCGGCCAGGCCCCCTTCCCCCTCGCCGGCGATGCGCATCTGGGCGCCCTCGTCGACGCCGGGCGGGATGCGCACCTTGAGCGTCCGCTCCTGCGCCACGCGGCCCTCGCCCGAGCAGGTCTTGCACGGGCTCTTGATGATCTGGCCCTCGCCGCCGCACTGGGCGCAGGTGCGGGCGACCGTGAGGAAGCCCTGCTGGTAGCGCAGCTGGCCGCGCCCCTTGCAGGTCGGGCACTGGGTCCGCCCCGATCCCGGCTCGGCCCCGCTCCCGTGGCAGGTCTCGCAGACCTCGAGCCGCGGAATCTGTAGCCGCGTCTCGAGCCCCTGCGCCGCCTCCTCGAGCGTGATCTCGAGGTCGTAGCGGAGGTCGTCGCCCGACCGCGCGCGGCCGCGTCGCCCTCCGCGCTGGCCGCCGAAGAAGCCCTCGAAGAGATCGCCGAAGAGGTCCTCGAGCCCGCCGAAGTCCGCCCCGCCCGGCGGGAGGTCGACCCGGCCGTAGCGGTCGTACTGGGCGCGACGGTCCCCGTCCGAGAGGACCGCGTAGGCCTCGTTGATGACCTTGAAGCGCTCCTCGGCGTGGGCGTCGCCCGGGTTCCGATCGGGATGGTGCTTGAGCGCGAGCTGCCGGAACGCCTTCTTGATCTCCGCGTCGCTCGCGTCCCGCTGGACGCCGAGGATCTCGTAGTAGTCGCGCTGGGCCATGGCTATCGGCGGAGCGTCGCGGCGGCCGGGCAGCGCCGGCCGTGACCGGTCAGGCCGCGCCCTCGGCGCCGGCCGGGTGAACGGCCACGACGACCTGGGCGGGCCGGAGCACCCGCTCCTGGAACAGGTAGCCGCGGAGGGGCTCCGCGACGACCGTATGGTCGTCCACGTCGGCGCGCTCCACGCGACTCACCGCCTCGTGGCGCGTCGGGTCGAAGGGCTGGCCGACGGCGACGAACGGTCTCACGCCCAGCCGCTCGAGCGCCGCCAGGAAGTCCCGGTGGATGAGCTCGACGCCGGTCCGGAAGGCCGGGTCGGCGCCCGGCGCCGGGGGGGCGGCCAGCGCCCGGTCGAAGTTGTCGAGGGCCGGGAGGATCTCCCGGAGCAGCGCCTCCTGAGCCTGGCGCCGCCAGTCCTCGCGCTCCCGGCCGGTTCGCCGGCGGAAGTTCTCGAAGTCGGCGAGGGTGCGGAGATAGCGCTCCTGCGCCTCGGCCGCCTCGCGCGCCCGGGCGTCCCGCTCGGTCCGGAGCGCCTCGAGGCTTTCCTCCCCGCGGCCCGGCGCGTCGGCCTCGGCGTCCCACTCGCCCCGGGCGGCATCGCCCGGCCCCGGCCACCGATCGTTCGCCATGTTCCTATCCGAGCGGCGACACGCCGCCGAGCCGCGTGAGGCGCCGGGACACCAGGCGCGCCGTGTACTCGACGAGCGGCACGATCTTGGCGTAGGGCATGCGCCGCGGGCCCACGATGCCGAGGACGCCCAGCACGCGGTCGTGGAACCGGTAGGAGGCCGCCACCAGGCTGGTCTCCTGCATCTCCTGGAACGGCATCTCCGACCCGATCACCACCTGGACGTCGCCCGATGCCTGCGCGCGCGTCGTGAGGAGCTCGATCAGCTGGCGCTTCTCCTCGAACGTCTTGAGGAGGGCCCGCATCGTGCCGATCCCGAACTCCGGCTGGTCCAGCATGTTCATCGCGCCGCCGACGTAGAGGTTCCGGTCCCAGAGGGACTGGAACACCTTGCGCGCCACGTAGGCGGCGACGCGGAGCACGCGCTCGGCGTCGGGCGAGGCGCCCGCCTCGGCCACCCGGCTCCGGATCTCCTGGAACGTGAGCCCCGCGTACCGCTCGGTGAGGAGCCGCGCCACCTCGCGCACCTCGCTTCGCGGCACCGGCTCCTCGAACGCGAGGATGCGGCTCATCCCCCACCCCGTCTCGGTCGCGAGCACGACGATGGCCCGGTCCCCCTCGACCGGGATGAGGTCGACCCGCTCGAGCCGGGTGTGCTGGAGCGGCGGCGCCAGGATGACGGCGGCGTAGTGGGAGAGCTCGGAGAGCTGGGCCGACGTCGCTTCCATGAGGTCGTCGATCTCGCTCCGCGTGCCCGAGACCTGGCGCTGGAGCCGATGCGCGTCCGGACGCCCGATCTCGGTCCGGCCCATCAGGCTGTCGACGTAGTACCGGTAGGCCTTGTCCGTCGGCACGCGCCCCGCCGAGGTGTGCGGCTGGGCGAGGTAGCCCATCTCCTCGAGGTCGGCCATCGTGTTGCGGATCGTGGCCGGGGAGAGGCCGAGCGCGTGCTTCTTCGCCACCTGGCGGGACCCGACGGGCTCCGCCGTGACGGTGTACTCGAACAGCAGGGCCTGGAGGACCTGCCGTGCGCGCTCGCTCAGCTCGCCGGTGCTCATGGACTCCTGATATGTGTCAGCGGATGGACGGCCGCTTCGGACCGAAGCGCCTCACCATGGCAAATATCCAGGCACGACGCGGGGTTGTCAAGGCTGAGAGACCTGCCCGGTCAGCGGAAGCGGCGGTTGACAGGTCACGCGCGTCCCCTACAACGGCGGAGCGGAGGCTCACGAGAATGGCGATCGGGTTCGGGTTCTCGCTGACGGGGCGCGGGGCGCTGGCGGACCGCGGGGCGATCACCGCGCTGGCGCAGCGCGCCGAGGCGCTTGGCTACGACTCGGTGTTCGTCACCGACCGCATGCTCATCCCGGTCGCCGGCACGGCGGCCTATCCCTACTCCGCCACGGGCGCCTTCCCGCTCGGGCCGGACGAGCCCTGGCTCGAGGCCCTCACCGCGGTGACGTACCTCGCCAGCGTCACCCGGCGGATCCGCGTGGGCACGAGCGTCCTCGTGATCCCCTACAGGAACCCCGTGTTCACGGCGAGGGCGCTCGCCACGGCGGACTATCTCTCGGGCGGGCGCGTGATCCTCGGCGCGGGCATCGGCTGGTGGCGGGAGGAGTTCGAGGCCCTCGGCGTGCCCTTCGAGGACCGCGCCGCCCGCACCGTCGAGGCGCTCCGGCTCATGCGGGAGATCTGGACCCGGCCGCGCGTCACGTTCGAGGGGCGCTTCTGGCAGGTTCGCGAGGCCGGGGGCGTGCGGCCGCATCCGGTCCAGCAGCCTCACATCCCGATCTGGATCGGCGGGCACAGCGACGCCGCGCTCCGGCGCGTCGTGGAGGTCGCCGACGGCTGGCACCCGCTCGGGCTCCGCCCGCCCGTCATGCTCCACCCCGATGAGCTGGCGTCGCGCGCCGGCGGCTCCGTGAGCTCGCGGCCGCGGCCGGCCGCGACCCGGCGGAGATCGTCATCGCGTTCAAGGCCCCGTTCGCGTTCCGGGAGGCGCAGGGGCGGGACCGCGCGCCCCTCACCGGCTCCCCCGCCCAGCTCGTCGAGGATCTCCGGGCCTACGTGGCGGCCGGCGCCCGGCACTTCGTCCTGGACTTCTCCGTGCCGACGCCCCCTCAGATGATGGAGGCGATGGAGCGGTTCGCCGCGGACGTCCGCCCGCACGTCCGCGAGGCGTGATGGCCCTCCGCCCGGGCGGGCGGCGCCGGGCAGGCGAACGGCGCGCGAGCGATCAGACCAGCTCGGCGAAGATCGTGTCCGACAGGAGGACGCCCCGGTCCGTGAGCGCGATCCGCCCGTCCCGGACCGCCATCACGCCCGCCGCCAGGTAGCGCGCGATTCCAGCTCGCCCGTCGCCCGGTCCGCCGAGGTGGCGCTCGAGCCACTCGAGCGGAATGCCTTCCGCCAGGCGAAGCCCGAGCACCAGGCGCTCGGCCGAGACCTGCCGCTCGGACAGGCGCTCCCAGCTCTCGATCCCCCAGCCCCCCGCGAGCACCGCGGCCCGCCAGCGGGGCTCGGAGCGCTGCGTCCAGTAGCGGAGCGCGCCGAAGGCCCCGTGGGCGCCCGGGCCGAGCCCGACGTAGTCCTCCCGGCGCCAGTAGCCGAGATTGTGGCGGGAGCGATGCCCCGGCCGGGCGAAGTTCGACACCTCGTACCGCTCGAGACCCGCGCGCGCGGCGCGCTCGACCAGCACGTCGAACTGGGCCACCTGGAGATCCTCGTCGGGCAGCCCCGCGGGCGGGCGCCGGCCGAACGGGGTGGCGGACTCGAGCGTGAGGGCGTAGGCGGACAGGTGCTCCGGCGCCCAGGCAAGCGCCTCGTCGAGCGTCCGCACCCAGGTCGCCAGGTCCTGGTCGGGACACGCGTAGAGGAGGTCGACGCTGACGTCGTCGAATCCCGCCGCGCGCGCCGCGCGATAGGCGGCGGCCGCGTCGGCCGCGGAGTGCGTGCGCCCGAGGCGCCGGAGGAGCGCGTCGTCGAGGGCCTGGACGCCGAGCGACAGGCGCGTCACCCCGGCCGCGCGGAACGCGCGCAGGCGGTCGGCGTCGAGCCCCTCGGGATTGGCCTCGAGCGTGACCTCGGCGTCCGGCGCGAGCCCGAGCCCCTGCCGGGCGTCGGCCAGCACGGCCGCGACCGCCTCGGCCGGCAGGAGGGAGGGCGTGCCGCCGCCGAGGAACAGGCTCCCCGCCGGCACCCGGCCGGCCCAGGGCAGCGCCGCGTAGCGCGCGAGCTCCGCGCGGAGGCCGGCGACGAACGGGGCGATCCGGTCCTCGCGGTGGATCGCGACGTTGAAGTCGCAGTAGGGGCACTTCGTCCGGCAGTACGGGCAGTGGACGTAGATGCCGAACCGCTCGCCGGTGGGACCCGCCAGGAGCTCGGGCTCCGGGAGAACGCCGAGCCCCGGCGGCGCTAGTAGATGAGCTTGCCCAGCCGGCTCCACCGGACACGCTCCGGGATGGAGTCCTTCTCCGAGTCCCAGGACCAGTAGATGAGGAAGGCCCGGCCCTTGATCTTGTCGCGCTTGACGAAGCCCCAGTAGCGGCTGTCCTGGCTGTTGTTCCGGTTGTCGCCCATCACGAAGTAGGAGTCCGGCGGCACCTTCACCGACGTGCTCTCGCTGACGCCGAAGCGCTCCTCCCACTTCCCCCACGGGTCGTCGATCGGGCGGCAGCTCGGCTCCACGGGCTTGCAGTTCACGTAGATCTTCTGGTCCTTGATGTTGAGGTCCTCGCCGCCGACCGCGATGATCCGCTTGATGAAGTCGCGCGACTCGTCCACCGGGTACTTGAAGACGATGACGTCGCCCCGCTTCGGCGCCGTGAACCGGTAGACGAACTTGTTGACCAGGATGTGGTCGCCCACCAGGAGGGTCGGGATCATCGAGCCGGAGGGGATCTTGAACGCCTGGACGACGAACGTCCGGATGAGCAGCGCGAGCAGCACCGCGACGAGGATCGCCTCGGTGTACTCGCGGAGGACGGACTTCTTCCGCACCTTGACGGTCTCCCGCGGGACATCCTCCGGCGACGTGTGGTTGACCGGCTGTGTCATCGCGGCGCGCCTCAGGACCGGAGGACCGAGAGGAAGGCCTCCTGGGGGATCTCCACGCGACCGATCTGCTTCATCCGCTTCTTGCCTTCCTTCTGGCGCTCGAGAAGCTTGCGCTTCCGGGTGATGTCGCCGCCGTAGCACTTGGCCGTGACGTTCTTCCGGAGCGGCCGCACCGTCTCGCGCGAGATGACGCGGCTGCCGATCGCCGCCTGGATCACGACCTCGAACATCTGCCGGGGGATGACGCCCTTGAGCTTCTCGGCCAGGACCTTGCCCCGCTCGTACGCCTTGTCCCGGTGGACGATGAGCGACAGCGCGTCCACCGGATCGCTGTTGAGGAGGATGTCCAGCTTGACGAGCTCGGAGGGCCGGAACTCGAGGAAGTCGTAGTCGAACGACGCGTAGCCGCGCGACAGGGACTTCAGCCGGTCGTAGAAGTCCACGATGATCTCGGCGAGGGGGAAGTCGAAGGTCAGGTGCACGCGCTTGCCGATGTGCTCGACCGAGCGGTGCTCGCCGCGCGCCTCCTGGGCCAGCTTGTAGATGCCGCCCATGAACTCCGTCGGGACGAAGATCGAGCCCCGGACGTAGGGCTCCGACATCGTGACGATGTCACCCACCGGCGGGAGCTTCGCGGGGTTGTCGATCTCGATCGTCTCCCCCTGGATCGTCTCGATGCGGTAGCGGACCGACGGGGCGGTGGCGATCAGCGCGAGGCCGAACTCCCGCTCGAGGCGCTCCTGGATGATCTCCATGTGGAGCAGGCCCAGGAACCCGCACCGGAAGCCGAAGCCCAGCGCGATCGAGGATTCCGGCTCGAAGTTGAAGGCCGAGTCGTTGAGCCGGAGCTTCTCCAGCGCGTCCCGGAGGGCCTGGTACTCGGTGTCCTCCACGGGATAGAGCCCGGAGAAGACCATGGGCTTCGCCTCGCGGAACCCGGGGAGCGGCACGGCCGTGGGATTCGCCGCCTCGGTGATCGTCTCCCCGATGCGCGAGTCGGCGACCCGCTTGATCCCCGCCGTGAGGAAGCCGACCTGGCCGGTGGCGAGCTCGTCCACCTGCACCATCTGCGGCGAGAAGACGCCCACCTGCTGGACCTCGAAGACCCTCCCGTTCGACATGAGCAGGATCTTCATGCCCGGCGCGACGCGGCCGTCGATCACGCGCACGTAGGTGACGACCCCCTGGTAGGGGTCGTAGAAGGAGTCGAACACGAGCGCCTTCAGCGGCGCCTCGGGGTCCCCCGCCGGCGGGGGGATGCGCTGGACGATCGCCTCGAGGACGTCGGCGACGCCGGCGCCCGACTTGGCGCTGATGGGGATGGGCTCGTCCGGCCCGAACCCGAGGAGGTCGACGAGCTGCTGCGTCGTGCCCTCGATGTCGGCCTGCGGGAGGTCGATCTTGTTGAGCACGGGCACGAGCGTGAGGTTCGAGTCGAAGGCCAGGTAGAAGTTCGCGAGGGTCTGCGCCTCGACCCCCTGCGCGGCGTCGACCACCAGGATGGCGCCCTCGCACGCGGCGAGGCTCCGCGACACCTCGTACGAGAAATCGACGTGGCCCGGCGTGTCGATCAGGTTCAGCGTGTACGTCTGGCCGTCGCGCGCCTGGTAGAGGAGGCGCACCGTGTGGGCCTTGATCGTGATCCCGCGCTCGCGCTCGAGGTCCATCGAGTCGAGCACCTGGTCGACGGCCTTCCGCGGGTCCATCGTCCCGGTCAGCTCGAGGAGCCGGTCGGCGAGCGTGGACTTCCCGTGGTCGATGTGGGCGATGATCGAGAAGTTGCGGATCCGCTCGAGATCGCTCACGGCTGGCTCGTCGGGCTCATCACGACGTGTGTCGGCCCACCAGCGCCTCGGCGGCCGCGTGCAACTGGTCGACCTCCACCGCTGTTTCCGCCTCCACGTAGACGCGGAGCACCGGCTCCGTCCCCGACGGCCGGATCAGCACCCACGCCCCGTCCCCGAGCCAGTACTTCCGCCCGTCCAGTGTCTCGCGCCGCGTCACCGGCCGAATGCCGATCCGCTCCGGGGGAGCGGCGTCCAGCGCCGCGACGAGGACGCGCCCCCGATCCGGGGAGAGGGTGTAGTCGCGCCGCCGGTAGGCCGCGGCGCCGGCCTCGGCTTCCAGGTCCCGCAGGAGCGCGTCGAGGGTGTCGCCGGAGGCCACGACCGCTTCCAGGACGAGCAAGGCCGACAGGAGACCATCACGCTCGGGCAGGTGGTCTCGGAAGCCCATCCCGCCCGATTCCTCGCCACCGATCAGGATATCACGGCTGCGCATGAGGCCCGCGATGTGCTTGAACCCGATGGGCGTGACGTGGAGCGTGAGCCCGAGCCGCGCGCACATGCGGTCGACCTGCACGCCCATGGCGAAGCCCTTCGCGACGTCGCCGCGCCACCCGCGGACCCGGACGAGGTGACGCACGAGGAGGGTGAGGACCTCGTGCGGCGTGACGTAGCGCCCCTGTCCCGTCACGGCGCCGAGCCGGTCGCCGTCCCCGTCCATCGCGAGCCCGAGGTCGGCCCCGCTCGCCCGCACCTCGGCGGCGAGCTGGTCGAGGTGCGGCGGGATCGGCTCGGGGTGGAGCCCGCCGAAGAGCGGGTCAGGCTCGCCGTGGAGGATCCGGACCTCGCCCCACGCGGCCGGCACCAGCGCTTTCATGAGCCCGTTCGTCGCGCCGTGGAGGGCGTCCGCCACGATGCGGAGGGGTCGGGCCGGGCGGCGGTCGACGGCGATGCGGCTCCGCAGCCGCTCGAGGTAGTCGGGCAGAAGGTCGACCGTCTCGACGCGTCCGCCTCCGGCGGCCGGGGTCCGGCGGGGCGGGATCCGGCCGAGGGCCGCCTCCACGCGCGCCGTGAACTCCGGCGTGGCGGAGCCGCCGAACGAGCCCTTGAGCTTGATCCCGTTGAAGCGGGCCGGGTTGTGGCTCGCCGTCACGACGAGACCGCCGGCCGCCCCCCGGGCGATCACGCTGTAGGAGACGACGGGGGTCGGCACCGGCCGGTCGGCGAGGAGAACCCGCCAGCCGTTCGCCGCGAGAATGTCCGCGGCGAGATGCGCGACCGGGCGGGAGTTGAAGCGGGTGTCGTAGCCCACCACGAGCGGGGCCGCGAGGCCTCCCGCCTCTTCGGCCCACGTGGTCGCGGCGGCCTGGACGACCGTCGCGGCGTTCGCCTCGGTGAAGTCGTCCGCGATGACGCCCCGCCACCCGTCCGTCCCGAACCGGATGGGAGGAGTCTGCCCCTCCACCGGCACTCAGGGGTCCCCGGCGAGGCGGGAGTAGTCGCCGAGGCGCGTGCCGTCGCCCAGGACGGCGCCGGGCGTGACGCGGGCGTGGGCGCCGATCGACACGCCCCGCCCGATGAGACACCCCGTGAGCCGCGCGGCCTCCCCGACCTCGACCTCCTCCCACAGCACCGCCGTGTCCAGCTGGGCCCCCGACCCGATCCGGCAGCCGGTGCCGAGAACGACGCTCGGGCCCACCGCCGCGCCCGCCTCGACCCGGCAGCCGGCGCCGATCACCACGGGCCCCCGAACCCGCGCCGACGGGGCGATGGTCGCCGTCGGGTGGATCCATCCCTCGGGACCCTCGCGTCCTTGCGGCTCCACGTGGGCCCGGAAGCGGCGCGCCAGGAGGTCCTGCTGCGCCTGGAAGTACTTGGCGGGGGTGCCGATGTCGACCCAGTAGCCCGGCGAGACGAAGCCGTAGAAGGGCACGCGCCGCTCGAGGAGCAGCGGAAAGAACTCGCGCTCCATCGAGTACGCCTCCCCCTTGGGGATCCACTCGAGGAGCTCCCGCTCGAGCACGTAGACGCCCGCGTTGACGGTGTTCGTCGTGACCTCTTCCCAGCCGGGCTTCTCCAGGAAGCGGTGCACGCGGCCGTCGGGCTCGAGCTCGACGAGGCCGTAGGCGGTGGGGTTCTCGACGGGCATGAGGTAGATCGTCGCCGCCGCGCCGCGGGCCTCGTGCGCCCGGAGCATCGCGGTGAGGTCGAGCTCCGTGAGCACGTCCCCGTTCATGACGACCACGCGCCCGTCGACGAGGTCGGCGGCGTTCCGGACGCCGCCCGCCGTGCCGAGCGGGTCCCGCTCGACGACGTCCCGCAGCCGGACTTCCCCGAGGCGCTCACGGGCCATGATCTCCCGGATCACCTCGGCCCGGTGCGAGATGGACAGGATCACGTCCCGCACGCCGTGCGCGCCGAGCAGCCCGAGCTGGTAGGAGAGGAACGGCACGTTCAGCAGCGGGACGACCGGCTTCGGCCGCTCGAGGGTCAACGGCCTGAGCCGGGTCCCCAGGCCCCCGGCCAGGATGACGGCCTGGACGGTCACACGCGACCCCCGGCGGTCAGGGGCGACCCGGGCCCGACGGCGCCCAGTCGGCCGCCTCGCTGACCAGCATCACCGGGATGTCGTCGCGGATGGGATAGGCCTTCCGGCACGCGGGGCAGACGATGCGGGTCTCCTCGAAGAGGAGGTCGCCCTTGCATGCGGGACAGACCAGGATGGCCTTGAGCTCGTCGTCGATCATCGCGATGCCTCCCCGGAAGGCCCGCCGGCTACCGGTCGAGCGCCTGGCGAAACCACTCGATCGTCTGGCGAAGCCCTTCGTCCACGTCCACCCGCGGCTCCCAGCCGAGGAGCGTGCGGGCGCGCGTGATGTCGGGCTGTCGGATCTTGGGATCGTCGACCGGCAGCGGCTGGAAGACGATGGAGCTCGCGCTCCCGGCCAGACGGATGACCCGCTTCGCGAGCTCGAGGAGCGTCATCTCCTGCGGGTTCCCGATGTTGACGGGGTCGTGGACGGCGGACTCCATCAGGCGCCAGATGCCGTCGACGAGGTCCGTCACGTACATGAAGGACCGCGTCTGGGAGCCGTCGCCGTAGACCGTGATCGGCTGCCCGCGCAGCGCCTGGTCGATGAAGTTCGGGATCGCCCGCCCGTCGTCCCGCCGCATGCGGGGCCCGAACGTGTTGAAGATCCGGACGATGCGGGTGTCGAGGCCGTGGTAGCGGTGGTAGGCCATCGTCATCGCCTCGGCGAAGCGCTTGGCCTCGTCGTAGACCCCGCGCGGCCCCACGGGGTTCACGTTGCCCCAGTAGTCCTCTCGCTGCGGGTGGACGAGGGGATCGCCGTAGACCTCCGAGGTCGACGCGAGGAGGAACCGCGCTCGCTTGGCCTTGGCGAGACCGAGCGCCTTGTGGGTCCCGAGCGCCCCCACCTTGAGGGTCGGGATCGGCAGCAGCTGGTAGTCCACCGGGCTCGCCGGGCTCGCGAAGTGGAGCACGTAGTCGACCGGGCCGGCCACGTAGATGTAGTTGGTGACGTCGAGCTTGATGAACTGGAACCGCTCGGAGCGCAGCCGGTCGATGTTGTCGCTGGCGCCGGTCGAGAGGTTGTCGAGGCAGACAACCTCGGCGCCCTTGTCGAGGAGGAACTCGCACAGGTGGGAGCCGATGAATCCCGCCCCCCCGGTCACCAGCACGCGCATGACGGGGCGGCTCAGGCCGGGAAGACCGGCTTCCGGCCGATCGAGTGGTACTCGAACCCGAGGCGGCGCATCCGCTCGGGCTCGTAGATGTTCCGCCCGTCGAAGACGAGCGGGCGCCGCATCACCTGGCGCAGGCGCTCCAGGTTCAGCAGCTTGAACTCGTTCCACTCCGTCACGATGGCGACGGCGTCCGCGCCCTCCGCCGCCTCGTAGGAGGACTGACAGTACTCGACGGCCGCCGGCAGGGTGCGCCGGGCGTTGTCCATGGCGACCGGATCGTAGGCGCGCACCCGGGCCCCCGCCTCGACCAGGCGCGTGATCAGCTCGACGCTCCGCGCCTCGCGCATGTCGTCGGTCTTGGGCTTGAAGGCCAGCCCCAGCACCGCGATGACCCGGCCGTCCAGCGGGTCGAGGACCTTCCGGATGAGCGCGACGAGCCGCTGGACCCGCTCGCGGTTGACGTCCACCACGGCGCGGAGCGTGCGGAGCTCGTAGCCGAGCGCGGCGGCGGTCTGGATGAGGGCGTCGGTGTCCTTCGGGAAGCACGAGCCCCCGTATCCGAGGCCCGCGTTCAGGAACGCGGCGCCGATCCGCGGGTCGAGCCCCATCCCCTTCACGACCTGGGTGACGTCGCCCCCGGCCAGCTCGCACAGGTTGGCGATCTCGTTGATGAAGGAGATCTTCGCGGCCAGGAAGGCGTTCGACGCGTACTTGATGATCTCGGCCGAGTAGACGTCGGTGATGATCATCGGCCGCTCGAGCGGCGCGTAGAGCTCGAGCAGCGTCATCGCCACCTGCTGGCTCGGGGCGCCGACGACGATCCGGTCGGGTCGGAGCGTGTCCTCGATCGCCGAGCCCTCGCGCAGGAACTCGGGGTTCGAGACGACGTCGAAGTTGACCGGGCGGGGGCGGGTCCGCTCGATGATCGTGCGCACCAGGTCACCCGTGCCCACCGGCACCGTGGACTTGTTCACGATGACCTTGTAGCGGTCGAGCGCCTGCGCGATCCCGTGGGCGACCTCCTCGACAGCCGTGAGGTCGGACTCGCCGGTGGCCTTGGGCGGGGTGCCGACGGCGATGAAGATGATGTCCGAGCGGCGCACGGCGCCGGGCAGGTCGGTCGTGAACTCGAGCCGGCCGTCGGCGACGTTGCGGGCGACGAGCTCCTCCAGGCCGGGCTCATAGATCGGCATGCGCCCGGCGCGGAGCCCCTCGATCTTGGCGGCGTCCTTGTCGACGCAGACGACGTCGTTCCCGAGGTCGGCGAAGACCGCCCCCGTCACGAGCCCCACGTACCCGGTCCCGACCACCGCGACGTTCATGTCCACCGCCTCACGCCGGGCGTGGAGCCCGGGATCTCTACAGCCGCACCATGTTACCGGACCCCCCTCGGCGCGGCAAGCGAACGGGGTCAGGACTACCACGTCGGGGTCAGGCCCCGCGCGAGCCACGCCGCCGGCCGCGCGCGTCGCGCTCTCAAAGCCCCGGCGGCCGCCGGGTCGCCTCACGGCCGGCGGCCGAGCGTCAGGGCGACTCGGTCAGGCGGAGCAGCGTCCCGAGGAGCACGTTGGCTCCCCGCTCGAGCGCCGGCCAGTCGGTCCACTCGTCCGGGCGGTGGCTCCGGCCACCCTGGCTCGGGACGAAGATCATCCCGGCGTCCGTCACCGCCGCCAGGACCTGCGCGTCGTGGCCGGCGCCGGAGGGCATGCGCCGCGTCGGGAGCCCGAGTCCCGCGGCCGTCGCCTCGATCGCCGCCTGGACCCGCGGGGACATCCGGACGGGCTCGGCGCGCATGAGGTGCTCCACCTCGAGGACGAGGCCGCGCTGGCGCGCCACGCGCCGGGCCGCCTGGAGGGTGCGGCTCGCCAGGCGCTCGAGGAGGGCGGGGTCGGGGTCGCGGAGCTCCTGGAGGAGCACCGCGCGCTCGGGCACGATGTTCGGCACGCCCGGGCGCACGTCCACGACGCCGATCGTCGTGACGGCGTGTCCCTCGCCGCCTCGCACGACCAGCTCCCGGCTCTTCGTCGCGTACTCGGCGGCGGTGAAGAAGGCGTCCTTCCGGCGATCCATGGGCGTGGTCCCGGCGTGATCGGGCTGCCCCACGAAGGTCAGGCGGAAGCGGCGGATCCCGACGATGCCCTCGACGACACCGATCGGCACGTCCTCGGCCTCGAGCCACGGCCCCTGCTCGATGTGGAGCTCGACGTACGCGGCGATCTCCCCGGGGTCGCGGCGCGCCTCGGGCGCCCGCGCGAGGTCGAAGCCCGCGCGCCGCATCGCCTCGGCCAGCGCGAGCCCGGTCGGGTCGGTGAGTCGCTCGGCGAGGATGCGGTCGAGGCTGCCCGTCAGCGCGCGGGAGCCGAAGAATCCGTAGAAGCGCCCCTCCTCGTCGGTGAACGCCGCGACCTCGAGCGCCCGCGCCGGCCGGACGCCCGACGCCGCCACCGTGCGGAGGCACTCGAGGCCGGCCAGCACGCCGAGCGCGCCGTCGAGCGGCCCCCCGCGCGGCACGGTGTCGATGTGCGAGCCCGTCAGGACCACCGGCGTCCCCTCGCCGAGCCGGCCGAAGACGTTGCCGGCGGCATCCACGCGGGCGTCCAGCCCGGCCGCCCGGAGCTGGCCGAGCAGCCACGCGCGCGCCTCCTCGTGGGCGGGACTCCACGCGGGCCGCGAGATCCCGCCGGTGGGATCGCGCCCGATCGCCGCGAGCGCCTCGATGTCCCGGCGCAGGCGGCCGAGGTCGATGCGGAGCTCATCCGCACTCACGGAGCTACACCTCGTGCCGCGCTGGATTGATCGGACGGCCTTCGGCCTGTGGCGCCGTCACCCGAGCGCCTCCCCGCGGGCGGGGGCCCTGGCGGCCCGGGGGGTGCCGTCCGGCAGGAAGCAGGTCGCGATCAGCGTCAGCACCGTCGCGCCGGCCCCGAGCCAGAAGACGGAGCCGATCGCCTCCAGGAGGGCGGGGACGAGGTCCGGCGGCAGGTGCCGCGCGCCCGCCTCGAGGCCCGCCAGCCGGACGCCGAGCCGCGCCGTGAGGCTCGCGCCCATGACGGCGACGCCGAGCGTCGCGCCGATGTTTCGGAAGAAGAGGACGCCCGAGGTCGCCACTCCCCGCCGCGCGGGCTCGATCGCGGTCTGCACGCCGACGACCAGGGTGATGGAGAGGAGGCCCATTCCCACCCCGATCGCGCCGCCAACGACCATGAGTCCCACCCAGTCGACGTCCGGCTTGAGAGCCAGCGCGGTGTACCCGAGCGTCATGAGGGCGGCGCCCCCGAGCGCGAGAGGGCGGAAACCGAGCCGGTTCAGAACCTGCCCGGCGAAGAGTCCTCCGACCGACCAGCCCGTGCTCATCGTCATCAGCGAGAGCCCGGCCGTGGTCGCATCGGTCCCGCGCCCCCACTGGACCAGGAGCGGCACGTGCACGAGCGCTCCGAACATCGCGGCGCCCGAGAAGAACGCCGCGGCGGAGCCCGCGGCGAACGGCATCTCCCGGAAGAGGCTGAACGGCAGGAGCGGATCCGCCGAGCGCCGCTCGGCCCACACGAACCCCGCGAGGCCGAGGGCGGCGACGGCGAGCGCGCCGAGCTGGCCGGTGCCGAGGGCGCCATGCCCGGGCGAGCCGGGCTCGAGCACGGCGAGCATGAGGCCGGTCACGCCCGCGAGAAACGTGAGCGCGCCCGCCAGGTCGAGCGCCCGGCCGGCGACGTGCTCCCCGGTCTCCGCCAGGCCTCCCACGGCCAGGCCGATGACGACCGCGCCGAGCGGGAGGTTCAGGAGAAAGACCCAGCGCCAGCTCCAGCCGTCGACGATGATGCCTCCGAGGAGCGGCCCCGCGATGCTCGCGACGCCCCACACCGCGGTGAGGAGCCCCTGCATCTGGCCCCGGCGCGGACCGGCGAACAGATCCCCGAAGATGATCAGCGAGAGCGCCAGGATGCCGCCCGCGCCGACGCCCTGGACACCGCGCCCCGCCACCAGGACCGGCATGCTGGTGGCGACCCCGGCCATGAGCGAGCCCGCGCAGAAGATGACGATGGCGGCGACGAAGGGGCCGCGGCGCCCGAGCCGGTCCGAGAGGCCGCCGAAGACCGGCATCACGACCGTGGACGCGAGCATGTAGATGGAGAAGACCCATGGGTAGAGGTGGGCGCCGCCGAGGGCGGCGATCACGGTCGGCATGGCGGTCCCGACGATCGTCGCGTCGAGCGCCGCGAGGAGAACGCCGAGCTGAACGGCGAGGACGACCGGCCAGACGCGGCGGCGAGGGCCCACGGTCAGACGATCGGCCAGCGCGAGCGCGGCAGCGCGACGCCGGTCCGGGCCAGGAGCCGCTCGCCGATCTCCTGGACGCGCGCGAAGAGTCGCGCCTCCTCCACGAAGGACTGGCGGTAGGCGTCCACGACGACGCGGCCGTCCACGACCACGGTGTGCACGCTGCGGCCGTCGGCGTTGTAGACGAGGTTGTTGACCGGGTTGAACAGGGCCTGCCATTCGGGGCGCTGGGTGTCGAACAGGACGAGGTCCGCGCGCTTGCCCGGCGCGATCGAGCCCAGCTCGTGGCCCAGCCCGAGCGCCTGCGCGCCGATGAGCGTGGCCATCTCGAGCGCCTGCTCGGCCGGGATCTGGTGCATGTCCTGGCGGGCGTCCTTGTACTGGATGGCCGCCATGTTCATGGTGCGCACCATGTCGAGATGGTTCGAGTTGTTGGGCGAGTCGCAGCCGAGCGCGACCCGCACGCCCCGCCGGAGGAGCTCCGGCATCCGGCCCTGCGCGGCGATCCCCTTGGCCCCCTTGGCGGCGGTGACCGGGCACATCGCCACCGCGGTGCCGGTCCGGGCGAGGCACTCGATCTCGGCGTCGTCGAGGCCCAGCACGTGGGACAGCAGGACGTTCGGGCCGAGGACCCCGGTCGACTCGAGGTACTCGGTGGGGCTGAGCCCGTACCGCGCGAGGGACTCCCGGCGCGCCTCGGGGCCGCTTCCGTGGTGGAGCGTGAGCCCGGTCCCGTGCTCGTCCGCCAGGCGCTTCAAACCTCCCAGGAGGTCGGCGCTGCAGGTCTCCGGCGAGAACGGCATCGCCCACGCCCGGATGCGTCCGTGGAGCCGGCCGTCCCACTTCCGGACGAAGGACGCCGTGCGGGCGATCGCCTCCTCGGTGCCGTAACGGGGCAGCGGGTACGGGGCCTCCCGGTCCGCCACGCACTCGCCGAGGATCACGCGGATACCGGCGTCCTCGTACGCCTGCAGACACGCGTCCGGGAACTTGGTGCTGCCGGGATCGACGAAGCCGACGGTGCCGCCCTTGAGGAGCTCCACGAGGCCGAGCAGCGTCGTGTGGTACTCCTCCTCCTCCGTCATCGCCATCTGGAGCCGGAAGACGTAGGGCAGCGGGCTGCCCAGGTCGTCCAGGAAGATGCCGCGCACGGCGTGGGCGTAGCTGATGTGCATGTGGCCGTTGACGAAGCCGGGGGTGACCAGGAGGTGGCGGGCGTCGATCACGCGGTCGGCCGGAGCGTCCGCCAGCTCGGCCGCCTTGCCGACCCGGCCGATCCGCTGGCCCTCGACGAGGATCGAGCCGTCCTGGATGATCCGCCGCTCGCCGTCGAGGGTGACGACGTAGCAGGCGTGCTCGATCTTGAGCGTCTGGGCTCGCATGAGTCGGCCGGCTCCCTCCGGGTGAGCTACCCGCCAGCATCGTGAGGATGGCATCCGCGCTGCGCCGGCGCAAGCCGCCGGGATGCCCCAGACCGGGTCAGAAGCGGGCCGGAGCCCCCGGGCGCGTTCGTCGCGGCCGGCGGACCAGGTACTATATACTGGCGGCGCTCGATTCCAGGCCGCGGAGGATCGATGGACTTCAGGCTCACCCCCGAGCAGGAGACGTTTCGCACCGAGGTGCGAGCCTGGCTCTCGGCCAACCTGCCCCCCGACTGGGCCGCGCGCCCGGTCGTCAGCGACGTGCCGCGGGCCGAGCTCTACGAGTTCGGCCGCCACTGGCAGCGGAGGCTTCACGAGGCCGGGCTCCTGGGCCTCACGTGGCCGAAGGAGTTCGGAGGGCGCGGGCTGACGTGGATGGAGGAGCTCCTCCTCCACGAGGAGCTGGTCCTCCATCGGGCGCCGCCGCCGCTCAACATCCTCGGCCTCGGCATGGCCGGCCCGACGATCATCGCCTACGGCACCGACGCGCAGAAGCAGCGCCATCTGCAGAAGATCCTCACCTGCGAGGAGATCTGGTGCCAGGGCTACTCCGAGCCCAACGCGGGCTCGGATCTCGCGTCGCTCCAGACCCGGGCCGTGAAGGACGGCGACCACTACGTCGTCAACGGCCAGAAGGTCTGGACCAGCCTCGCGCAGATCTCCGACTGGATGATGCTGCTCGCCCGCACCGACCCGAGCGTCCCGAAGCACAAGGGGCTGACCTACTTCCTCGTGGACATGCACTCGCCGGGCATCACCGTCCGCCCGCTCCGCCAGCTCACCGGCGACGCCGAGTTCAACGAGGTGTTCTTCGAGAACGTCCGGGTGCCCGCGGAGAACATCCTCGGCACCGAGGGCCAGGGCTGGCAGGTGGGGATCACGACCCTCATGTACGAGCGGCTGGCGCTCGGGTTCGGGCTCCAGGCGCGGTTCGAGATCGCCACCGGCGCGACGCTCGATCTGGCGCGCCGGATGTCGCGCGAGGGCCGGCCCGCCGCGAAGGATCCGGTGCTTCGCCAGCGGCTCGCGCAGCTGGTCATCGACAACGCGGTGTTCAAGTACACGGCCAAGCGCGCCATCACCAAGCTCCTGCGCGGCGAGATGCCGGGCTCCGAGGCCTCCGCCGGGAAGATCTGGTGGTGCGACCGGCATCAGGCGCTCCAGGATCTCGCCCAGGAGCTCCTCGGCGCCTACGGGCAGCTCGGCCGGGGCTCCCCCTGGGCGGTCGACCGGGGCAACTGGCACTACACGTTCCTCCGGTCCCGCGCCAACTCGATCGAGGGTGGCACCACGGAGATCCAGCGGAACATCCTGGCCGAGCGCGTGCTCGGCCTGCCGAAGGACTGAGGCCAATCGTGAACGACGGCTCCAGGCGCCAACCCCAAGATGAATGTGGTGGGGGGGTGTGGGGGAGGAGCGGCGCCGCTCCCCCCACGTGAACTGATGGACTTTGGATTCAGCCAGGAACAGGAGCTCCTGCGCCAGACGGCGCGGAGCTTCCTCGAGAAGGAGTGCCCCTCCGGCTTCGTCCGCCGGATGATGGACGATCCGGCCGGCACGACCGACGAGTTCTGGGGCAAGCTCGCGGAGCTCGGGTGGCTCGGCCTGATCTATCCCGAGGCTCACGGAGGCGTGGGGCTGGGGCTCGTCGACCTCACGGTGGTCCTCGAGGAGATGGGGCGCGCCGTCATGCCCGGGCCGTTCTTCTCGACCGTGCTCCTGGGCGGGCTCGCGGTCCTCCAGGCGGGCTCGGACGCCCAGAAGAAGGCATGGCTCCCCCGCATCGCCTCCGGTGACGCCCGTGCGACGCTCGCGCTCCTCGAGGAGAGCGCCCGCTGGGACGCCGCCGGGGTCGAGGTCGCCGCCAAGCCCGGGAAGGCCGGCGGCTTCGTCCTCTCGGGCACGAAGCTCTTCGTGCCCGACGGGCACACGGCGGACCTCCTCGTGGTGGCCGCGCGGACCGCGCGCGCGACGAAGGAGGACCCGGCGCACGGCGTGAGCCTCTTCCTCGTGCCGGCGGACCGGAAGGGCGTCGCGACCACCCTCCTGCCGACGATGGACCAGACGCGGAAGCTCGCCGAGGTCGCGCTCCGGCGCGTCGAGGTCGGGCCCGACGCGCTCCTCGGGCCGCTCCATCAGGGGTGGCCGGTGGTGGCCCGCGTGCTCGACCGGGCCGCCGTCGCCCTCTCCGCCGAGATGTGCGGCGGGGCGCAGAAGGTCCTGGACCTCTCCACCGAGTACGCGAAGGTGCGCGTCGCCTTCGGGCGGCCGATCGGCGCCTACCAGGCGGTCAAGCACCGGTGCGCGGACATGCTGGTGGCCGTCGAGAACGCGAAGTCCATCACGTACTACGCCGCGTGGGCGGCCGACCAGGACGCGCCCGACGCGATGCTGGCCGCCTCGATGGCCAAGGCCTTCGTGTCCGACGCCTACCGCAAGGTCGCCGGCGACGGGATCCAGATCCACGGCGGCATCGGCTTCACGTGGGAGCACGACATGCACCTCTACTTCAAGCGCGCCAAGGGCTCGGAGGTCGCGTTCGGCGACGCGACGCTCCACCGCGAGCGCGTGGCACGGCTGCTGGAGCTCTAGCCGCCCGGCCGATGGTGCCGTCCGACCGGCTCAAGCGACGGGTCCTCCGGGGGGCCGTCCGGGAGAACGTCGACACGATCCGCGGGCTCCCGCCGCCGCCGCTCCGCGTCAGCACCCGGCTCCGGCGGGGGGCCATCCAGGCCACGCTCCTCGTCGCCCTCCCGACGCTCGGGCTCCTCGCCTACAACCCCCTGTCCGGGAACGCGCCCGACCGCGCGGCCGTGCTTGCGACGGCGCCCGCGGTCCTGACCTTCCGGGCGCCGAAGGCGATCGGCCCCGTGACCGCGTCCCTCGGCGTCAAGAAGCTCGTGCTGGACCCGGGACACGGCGGGAACGATTCCGGCGCCCGGGCCCAGGGCGTGTGGGAAAAGGAGATCACGCTCGAGATCGCCCGGGAGCTGCGGACCCTCCTCAAGCGCGCGCAGTACGAGGTCGCCATGACGCGGGACGCCGACACCTTCGTCTCGCTCCGGCAGCGGGCCCAGACGGCCAACGTCGAGCGGGCCGATCTGTTCGTGTCGATCCACGTCAACTCGGTCCCGTCACGGGAGTGCCACGCCGTCGAGACGTACTATCTCGGCCCGGCCGACGACCCGCGCGCCGAACAGCTTGCGGGCAAGGAGAACCACGAATCGGGCTATCATCTGGCCGACTTCCGCCGGCTCCTCGAGGGCGTGTACGCTCATGTCCGCCAGGCGGAGTCACGGAAGCTGGCCCAGGTCGTCCAGCAGGAGCTGGTGACCGTCCTGGGCAACACGAACCCCGCGATCCGGGACAAGGGGGTGCGCAGTGCGCCGTTCCTGGTCCTCGTCGCCACGGAGAGCCCCGGCATCCTCGCCGAGGTCTCGTGCCTGTCGAACGACGAGGAGGCCGGCCGGCTCGCCGACCCGGCCTACCGCCAGCGCATCGCGCGCGCGCTCTTCCACGGCATCCACGCGTACGCGGAGGCTCGCAACCGCGTCGCCACGCTGGGCCAGGCCCCAGGGAGCCAGTAGATGACCAAGAAGACCGATGTCCTTCACGTCGGCATCGATCTGGGAACCTCCCGCAGCTCGATCTCGGCCTCGAACGGCGGCCGCCACGTGGTCGAGAGCTACGTCGGGTGGCCGGTTGACATGGTGGCCCGGCGCCTCGTGAAGAAGCCCATCCTCTTCGGCCGGGAGGCCCTCGACAGCCGGCCGATGCTCGACCTGCGCCGCCCCCTCGAGCGGGGCCTGATCAAGGAGGGATCGGAGCAGGACGAGCTGGCGGTGCGCGAGCTCCTGCGGCACCTGATCTCGCTGGCCGGCGGGCGCGAGGGCCAGCCGATCCGCGCGGTCGTGGGCGTGCCGGCGGAGGCGCTCCGGGTGAGCCGGCAGAACCTGCGGAACGCCGTCAAGGGGGTCGCCGACGCCCTGATGATCGTGTCCGAGCCGTTCGCCGTGTCCTACGGGATGGACGCGCTGCTCCACACGATGATCGTCGACATCGGCGCCGGGACGACCGACTTCTGCGTCATGCGGGGCCGGTATCCCACCGAGGAGGATCAGCGGACGCTCACGAACGCCGGGGATTCGGTGGACGAGCAGCTCATGACGCTCGTCCGGGCGAAGCACCCCGACGCGCAGTTCTCCGTCTACATGGTCCGGGAGTGGAAGGAGAAGTGGAGCTTCGTCGGGGACCCCCCGGCGCCCGTCGTCGTCACCGTCCAGAAAGCCGCCAAGGCCACCCAGATCGACATCACGAACGAGATGCGCCGCGCGTGCGAGAGCCTGGTGGCGCCCATCACGGAGACGATGGCCGATCTCCTGGCGCGAGTGGAGCCCGAGTACCAGGAGCGCGTCCGCCACAACATCATCCTGGCCGGGGGCGGGTCCCAGGTTCCGGGCCTGGCCGCTGCCATGGAGCGAGTCCTGGCCGACTACGGCGGCGGCGCCGTGCGCGTGGTGGAGGACCCGGTCTTCGCCGGCTCCAACGGAAGCCTCGCGATCGCGCTCGACGCCTCCGAGGGCGACTGGGAGTCTCTCGCCGGCTAGTCTCCCTCCCACGCCGCCGCCCGGGCGGTGCGGCCCGCGCCGGCCCCTCGAGCGCCTCAGCCTCCGCCCGGCCGACCACACCCGCATCCTGCGAAGGAACGCCGCGATGCTCTTCCGGGTGACGTGACGGCGGCCCGCCCGGCGAGCCGCCGCCGCGGCCGTCGCGCTCAGGTCCCCTCGTCCAGGTCCGACACCCCGAGCATCGGGTCGGCGGTCACGCGCTCGAGCACCGTCGTGAACCGGGCCAGCATCCGGCGCACGCCGGCCGGGTCGTAGCGCCGCGCGTCGAACGGGCAGGCGAGGCGGCCGAGCCTCTCGTCGACGAACAGGCTCAGCCCCCATGGCATGGCCGACCGGGGCAGGGTGAGCGGCCTCACGTCCAGTCCCGGGAGGGTCAGCAGCGCGTCGGGGCGACGGCGCACACTGTTGAAGACCACTTCCACACGGGGAGCGGGCCGCCCTGCGGCCTGTACCGCGGCCAGGATCTCCTCGTATGGCACGTCCGGGCTGGCGAAGGCTTGCAGCACGACCCCGCGAACCCGGTGCAGCACCTCCCGGAACGACAGGCCGCCGTGGAGCTGGATCCGCAGCGGCAGAGTGTTGACGAAGCACCCCATCAGGGCCCTGAGCTCCTCGCGGCCGCGGGTCGATGCGTAGGTGCCGATGAGGAGATCACCGCGTCCCGTGTAGTGGAAGAGCAGCACCCCGAATGCGGCCAGCATCGTCATGAACGGCGTCACGCGCTCGCGTCGGCTGAGAGCCTCCACGCGATCGCGCAGCTCGTCGGGGAACGGGACCGCCTGCTCCGCCTCCTTGGGACTCGCCGCTCCCGGAGCCCGTCTCCGGAAGGGCAATTCCAGGCCGCTCCCCGCTCCTCGCAACCGATCCATCCAGTCGGCGAGCTGGCGGCGGTGAAGGTCTCCGTCGGGGCGCATCCGCCGCCGCTGCCACGCCGCGTAGTCCGCATACTGCAGCGGCGCCTCGGGCAGGTGCGGAGACGTCCCACCCACGAACCCTTGGTAGAGCAGCCGAAGCTCACGGAAGAAGATCTCGGTCGACTCGGCGTCGTACGTGATGTGGTGCATCACCAGGAGCAGCCGGTACTCGGTCTCCGCGAGACGCAGGACCACCGCGCGGAGAAGCGGGCCCCGAGCAAGGTCCAAGCTGCGCGTCATGTCTTGCCGCGTGATCCGTTCGGCGTCGTGCGGCCGGTCCCGGAGGTCGACGATGGCCACCGGTGGCGCGCCCGGCGGACCGATGACTTGTCGCGGCTCACCGTCGACGAGAACATACGTCGTCCGGAGGATCTCGTGGCGGCGCGCCATCTCGACGAGGCTCTGCTCGAGGGCGCCGACGTCGAGCGCCCCCCTCACCTGGAAGGCTCGTGTCAGCGTGTATCCGGCGCTGGTCGGCGGCCAGCGGTGGCGCCGGACCTGCTCGACGGCCCGCGTCAGGAGGTATCTCGCGTCGGTCAGCGTCCGGCAGTGACGCCGGATCTGCTCGAGGGCCTTGGGCAACAGGTACCTGGCGCCGGTCTGGGTCTGGCACTGGCGCCAGATCCGCTCTTGCAGCGGCGCGAGCGGCAGCGGACCGTCGCGGCGGCCGAGGCGCGCCGGCCCCGGCCCTGCGCCGGCGGTGCGGAGTCCGGTGACGCGAGCGCCCAGCTGCGCCACCGTCGGCGCCTCGAAGAGCACCCGGATCGGCAGGTCCAGCTCCAGAACCCGGTGCAGTCGGGCCATCGCCTGGGCCGCGAGGAGCGAGTGCCCTCCCAGCCCGAAGAAGTCCTCGTGGCGGCCCACGCTCGGGACGCTCAGAAGATCCGCCCAGATGTCCGCGACGAGCTCCTCCACGGGGGTCTCGGGCAGGTCCCGGGCGCCGGGGCGACCGGGATCGGGATCGGGCTCGAGCGCGGGAAGCGCGGCGCGATCGACCTTCCCGTTGGGAGTGAGCGGGAGCTCTCGGAGCGGGACGAATACCGACGGAATCATGTGCCCCGGCAAGATCGTTCCGAGATGGGCCCGCAGCTCGGCCGCGGCAGGCGCCGCGGCTCCCTCGGGAACGACGTACGCCACGAGGCGGTGGTCGCCCGACACCTCCCGGCGCAGGATCACGACCGACCGTCGGACGCCGGGGTGGCTGGCGAGCGCGGCCTCGACTTCCGCCGGCTCGATGCGGAACCCTCGCAGCTTGACCTGATCGTCCATCCGTCCCAGGAACTCGATGACGCCGTCCGGGCGATAGCGGGCCAGATCGCCGGTCCGATACAGTCGACCGCCACCGGGATCCCCGAACGGGTCGGGCCCGAACCGCTGGCGGGTCAATTCCGGGCGACCGCGATAGCCTCGCGCCAGCCCGTCGCCCCCGATGTGGATCTCTCCCGGCACGCCGACCGGTACCGGCTCACCGTGCCGGTCGAGGATGTACACACGGCTGTTGGCGATCGGTCGTCCGATCGGGACGGTGCGCGCCGTCGCGACCGCGGGCCTGGGAACCGGGTACGACGTGGTGAAGGTCGTCGCCTCGGTCGGGCCGTAGCAGTGAATGACCTGCGTCGCGGGCAAGCCGGCCATCGCACGCGCGACGTGCTGGACCGACACGGTCTCGCCTCCCGTCAGCAGCTGGCGGACACCGGCCAGACCGCGCGGGAGCTCGTCCACCACATGATTGAACAGGGCCGTCGTGAGGAAGAGCGTGGTCACCCCGTGCCGCTCGACAGTCTCGCCGAGGCTCTCGGCGCTCGGCACGCACTCCGGATACAGCACGCAGCACCCGCCGTGCAGGAGGGCGCCCCAGACCTCGAAGGTCGAGGCGTCGAAACCCAGCGGCCCGAGCTGGAGAATCTTCTCGTCGGGGCCGAGCCGGACGTAGTCGACCCCGACGAGCAGCCGGACCACGGCACGGTGCGTGATCTCCACGCCTTTGGGGCCGCCAGTCGACCCCGAGGTGTACACGACATAGGCGAGACTGTCGCCACCGGCGGCCGCGCCGGGTCCGTCCGCGTCGTCGCCGGGTGGCGCTTCGGCCTCGTCCATGCATAGCAGCCGCGCCCCGCACGTCGCCAGTCGCGCGCGCCACGAGCTCCGCGTCAGGATCAATGGCGCGCCCGCGTCACCTGCCAGGAGCGCCAAGCGGTCCGGGGGGTCGCGGGGATCGAGCGGCAGATAGGCGCCCCCGGCGTCGAGGATGGCGAGGAGCCCGACGACCATGTCGACCGAGCGCTCGAGGCAGATGCCCACCACCACCTCCGCCCGAACTCCGTGCCGCCTCAAGTGTCCGGCCAGCCGCGCAGCGCGCTCAGTGAGCTCCCGGTAGCTCAACCGCTCGTCACCGTGCTCGACGGCGATGGCGTGAGGGGCGCGGCGGCACTGCTCCCGGACCAGGGCCGGAATAGACGCGTCTCGCGGGTAATCAGTCGCCGTATCGTTCCACTCGACGAGGACCCGGTGACGCTCGGACGCTGCCAGAACGGACAGCCGCGCGAGCCGCGCTCCGGGGTTCAGGGCGACCTCCTCGAGCAGGGCCCGGAAGTGCCCCAGCATCTGGTCGATCGTCCCGGCATCGAACATGTCGGTGGCGTACTCGGCCTCGCAGGCGACCCCGCCCCCGACTTCGGTGGGGAACAGGGTCAGGTCGAACTTCGACGCGCCCCGGTCGACCTCGACCGGTGACACCGCGAGCCCCGGAAGGCGCAGCGCCCCCACGAGGTCCGCAGCCTCGCGCCACATCAGCATCACCTGAAACACCGGCGTGTGGCCGAGCGCCCGGCTCGGCTGGAGGCGCTCGACGAGGCGTTCGAATGGCACCGCCCGGTGGGCGTGGGCGGCCGCCACGGCCGTCCGGACGTACCCGAGGAGGTCGCGGAACGAGGCCGCCTGTGACAGGTCGAGCCTGAGCGGGAGGGTGCTCACCAGCGGCCCGACGAGCGGCTCCAGCTCGGGACGGTCACGGCTCGTGATCGGGATCCCGAGCACGATGTCGTCGCGACCCGTGTAGCGCGACAGGAGCGTCGCGAAGGCGGCAAGCAGCACCGAGAAGAGGGTCACCCCCTCGGCGCGGCTCATCTCGCGGAGGCGATGGGACGCGGTCGCGTCGAGGCGGACCGTGCGGATCGCCCCCCGGTGGGACATCTCGGACGGCCGGGGCCGATCGGCCGGGAGGTCGAGGACGGCGGGCGCGGACCGGAGCTGCGCCGTCCAGTAAGCCACGTCGGCTTCCAGCGAGGCGTTCTCGGCGCACGCGCGCTGCCAGGTGGCGACGTCGCCGAACTGCAGAGGCAGCGGCGGCAGGCGGGCGGTGGTCCCTTCGACCGCCGCCGTGTACAGCTGCGCGAGCTCGCGAAACAGCACCCCCAGCGACGGACGGTCGCAGACGAGGTGGTGCAGCGTGAGCGCGAGCACGTGATCCGCCTCGTCCGCGCGGAGGACCGTCGCCCGCAGAAGCGGGCCCCTCTCCAGGTCGAAGGGCCGCCTGGCCTCCTCGCGGAGCGCGTCACCGATGGCGGACTCCCGCACCTCCGCGGCCTGGTCGGACAGGTCCACCACGGCGAGCCGCCCCGGCGGGCTCAGGTGGAATACCTGGCGCGGGGCTCCGTCGACCACGCGAATCGTCAGCCGCAAGATCTCGTGGCGGCTCACGATGGCGCGGAGGGCGGTCTCCAGGGCCCCGAGATCGAGCGGACCCCGCAGGCGAGCGGCGGATGGCTCGTGGTACACGGGCATCCCCGGATGGAGCTGCTCGAGGAACCAGATCCGCTCCTGGAGGGGGGACAGGGGGCATGGGCGCGATGTGTCGCGCCGCGGGATCCCGTCGGAGCCCGCGGCCACCGGTGGCCGCCCCAGGAGTAGTCGCTCTAGCAGGGACCGCTTCGCGGGGGAGAGCCGGTGGAGGCGGGACTCGAGCTTGTCGGTCACTCGGCTCGGTCGCCGGCGGGCGCGCCGCTCCCGTCCGACAACCGCCGGGCCACCTCCTCCTCGGGCAGCGCCTCGACCTCCGTGAGGAGGCGAGCCGCCTCGGGGGCGCCCAACAGCTCCCGGTCGACGAGCGCCGCTTGCTCGGCAATCGTCGGGTGATCGAGAAAGTTGCCGAGCGAGAGGCTCACCGGCAGCAGCCGGTCGAGCCGCACCAGGATGCGCACCGCCACCAGCGAGCCTCCCCCCAGCTCGTGGAAGTCGTCGTGAACCCCAATGTGGTCGCGGCCCAGCGCCGCGCTCCAGCTCTTCGCGATGATGCGCTCCACCTGCGTCTGGGGGGCGAGGTATTCGGCGGGCGGCCGCGGACGAGATCGACGCGCGCCGATAGCCGCCGCGTTCCGTTGGCCCGCATCCTCGATCAGCCGGAGCCGGTCCACCTTTCTCGATGGCCCTCGCGGCAATCGCTCGACGACGTGGATGCGCGTCGGCGCCTTGAAGTGCCCGAGCTCCCGCTCGCACAGGCCCGACAGCTCGTCCTCCCGGACCGTCATGCCGGGACGCAGGGCGACGAACGCGACGACGTCCTCGCCGAGGTCCGGGTGGGGGACGCCCACCACCGCCGCCTCGAGGACCGCGGGGTGCGCCGCCAGCAGCTCGTCGATCTCGCGCGGCACGATGTTCTCGCCGGCCTTGATGATGATCTCCTTCGAGCGACCGACGACGAAGACGTAGCCGTCCTCGTCGAAGTAGCCGAGGTCGCCGGTCCGGAGCCAGCCGTCGGCGTCGAGCACCGCCGCGGTGGCGGCAGGATCCTTGTAGTAGCCCTTCATGACCGACGGACCCCGAACGACGATCTCCCCCGCCTGACCGGTGGGCAGGGTCCGCCCCGTCCCGTCGAGGATCCGGGCCTCGACGCCGACCGGCAGTCCGGGCGACCCGACCTTGCGGAGTCCGGGCGGCGGCGGGTTCGCGAAGTAGCCGCCGCCGCCCTCACTCGACCCCATCCCCTCGATGAGGGGCAGCCCGAACCGGGCCTCGAACTCCCGGTGTCGCGCCGGCGCGAGCGGGGCCGATGACGAGCGCGCGAAGCGCACGTGTCCGAGCGCCGCGGCCGGGCGCTCCGTCCGGCTCACGAGCTGGCCGATGAGGGACGGGACCAGCGGTAGCCAGGTACAGCGATGGCGCACCACCAGATCCCAGAAGGCGGTGACATCGAAGCGGCGCGGGAGGACGAGTGCGCCGCCGCTCGCGAGGGTCGGCATCAGCACGAAGAGCAGGGCGTTCGTGTGGTAGAGCGGCAGGACGCACAGCGCTCGATCCTCGGTACCGAGCCGGTGGGCGCCGGCGGTGCTGGTCCCGGCGGCCAGGAGGCCACGCTGGGAGAGGACGACCGCCTTCGGCCGGCCGGTCGAGCCCGAGGTGTAGACCTGCAGCCCGTCGTCGTCGGGGTCGATCGGCGGCAGGGCGGCAACGGGATCCGGCGCGCCGCCCCAGTCAGGCCCGCTGTCGGGGTCCGGGGATACCACCTCGACGCCGCACGTCGGCGGCGTTTCGCCACCCAGCATCTCCGTGCACCGAGGGGCGACGAAGACCACACCCGCATCCGAGTGCTTCACGGCGCGCGCGAGCTCGGATGGCGTTGCGTCGGGGTTGAGCGGGACCGGCACCCGCCCGGCGTAGAGCGCGCCCAGCAGTGCCTCGATGGCGAAGAGTCCGCTGTCAAGGACAAGGGCGACCCGCTCGCCCCCGGCCACGCCGTGAGCCGTCAGCCAGGCGGCGAGGGCGCGTGAGCGGTCCCGGAGCCGTGCGAAGCTCACGGCCCGCCTCGTTCCGGGGGCGATCAGGAGAGGAGCCTCGCCTCGGAGGTCGGCCATCCGGTCGATCAGGTCACGAACGGTTCGCGCGGCGGCGTACTCCATCGCCTCTCTCCCCGGCACCCAGACGCGGCGCGGCTCACATCCGCACCGGCGGTCGCCACCTCAGGACCCGATCCTCGATCACTCGCGCCCCGGCCGTCAACCCGGCCGCGACGACTCCGACCAGCACCAGCGTGGCGTAGAGGCGGTCCGTCTGGAGGAGCCCCTCGGCAGCGATCAACTGGTAACCGAGGCCCGCCGTGGCGCCGACGAACTCGCCGATGATCGCGCCCACGAGCGCGTAGGAAACTGACAGCCGAAATGCCGCGAAGATCCCCGCGCCGCCCTCGTACGTCACCGACAGCGCGTCCAGCCTGAGGACGGGCTGCGATTCCAGCCCAGGTGCGGGGCCCGCTGCCGGGAGGCGTGGACCACCGGTCCGAGTCACTGGGACCCGGCGAACGTGTTGTCGACCGCGCGTCCGAAGGGCAACGCGTCCTTGATCGCCCCCGACTCCCGGAGCGCTCGCACGGCCACCGCAAAGGTGGCTTCGCTCACGAGGGCGGTCCGCGGCACACCCGGGATCGACCGCCGAACGGCCTCGCTCAATGCCGCCGACGGCGCCTCCTCGGTGACTGGCGCGATCGTCCGAGTGATC
>CAVVOZ010000032.1:0-192177 GCA_963749975.1 uncultured Candidatus Rokubacteria bacterium
CGCGAGGCTTCTGACCCCGCAGGAGTCCCCCGACCTCGCGGCCGATCCCGATGAAGGTCAGGTGGTTCAGGGGAAACTCGAGAGCCACGTGGGTGAAGCTCAGGAAGAACAGCCACTGCAAGCCGACCCGGTAGTCGTAGGCAAACAGGGCCACCGAGGCCAGCCACACCAGGATCACCGCGACGGACCGCGCCCGCGGGATGTGGTGCCACTGGATGATGGACGTTTTTGAGAACCAGTTCAGGTAGTGGTAGGTGTAGGCGAACGCAATGAAGGCCATGACCGCCAGGGCCAAGGGGTGGCCGTACAAGTAGGCGTTCACGCCGCGCACGAACCCAGCGATATCGGCCGTCGGCTGCCCGAAGTCGTGGAGGCTGAAGATCGTCAGGAGCTGATGGTTCAGGCCGATGAAGCCGTCGGTGAACGCGCCGTCGTTCTTCAGGTACCCGTAAGCCGTCTGCACGTAGCTCGACACGGCGTAGTGCTCCCGCCCGGGGAGGACGTAGAGGAACGCGACGGGCACGGCCAGGAACACCAGTAGCGAGAGCAGCCCCGACAGACTTCTGCCGCGCAAGGTTCCAATCAGGATGAACGACCCGGTGAAGATGGACACGTGGATCAGCGTGGGGAGAAAGATGCGGAAGACCGACTCGGCGCCCCGAACCTCCGCCAGCAGGGTGGAGGCGACGATCGCGCCAGCGATCCCGACCGCGCGGCCCCGTGCGCTCCGCACGAGCGCGAACACGAGTGCGGCGGCAAAGGCCACGAGCGTGAGGGCGGTCGCCGCAGCCGGCGGGGCGCCCGGAACGAGGTTGAACACACAGAGCGTCACGAGGACGCTGACCCCGACCAGGAACACATGGTCGTACTTCCCGGTGGTGAAGTAGTCCCGGTCGTGCAACCAGGAGATCTGCGTGAGGTAGTGGGCTGGCCCAAGCACTGCGTACACGAACAGAAACAGCTGGAAAGGGAGCCAGAAGGCCAGGCCCGCGGAGACGAGCATGAGGCCGATGTTCAGGTAGTTGACCTCGTCGGGTGTGAGCTGCGACATCGGTCTCACGGTTTGTTCTCCGTCCTCGGCTCCGAGAGGAGAATCGAGCCCGGCGCCGCCCAAGTCAAGGGCGCCGGAGGAGCGCGAGCCGGGCGCTCGTGGTGAGTTGGCCTGCGGTAGAATGAGCGCGCCATGCGATCTGCCCCCCTCGTCCTCGGTGTTCTCGCCTCGGGCCGAGGGTCGAACCTCCAGGCCATTCTCGACGCGATCGGCGCCGGACGCTGCCCGGCGCGCGTCGCCGTCGTCGTGAGCGACCGGAAGGACGCGCCGGCACTCGAACGCGCGCGCCAGGCGGGCATCCGGGCGGTGCATCTCGATCCGCGCGCCTACCCGGACCGCACGGCGTTCGACGGCGCGGTCGCGGCGATCCTCGATGGGGCCGGGGTCGAGCTGGTGTGTCTGGCGGGCTACATGCGGGTGCTGTCGGCCGAGCTCGTCCGGCCCTACCGGAGCCGGATCCTGAACGTCCATCCGGCGCTGCTGCCGGCGTTTCGCGGGCTCGGCGCCCAGCGCCAGGCCCTCCAGCACGGCGTCAAGGTGGCGGGGGCGACCGTCCACTTCGTGGACGAGGGCGTGGACACGGGGCCGATCGTCCTGCAGGCAGCCGTTCCCGTGCTCGATGACGACACGGAGGCGACCCTGGCCGCGCGGATCCTCGCCGAGGAGCATCGGCTCTACCCGGAGGCGATCCGCCTCTACGCCGAGGGCCGCCTCGAGGTGGCTGGCCGCCGCGTGTCGGTGAGGGCGGGCGCGTGAGCCCGATTCGCCGCGCGCTCCTCTCCGTCTCGGACAAGACCGGGCTGGTGGACCTGGCCCGCGGCCTCGCCGAGCTGGGGGTCGAGCTCCTGTCGACCGGGGGCACGGCCCGGGCGCTCTCGGCGGCCGGCCTGGCCGTGCGCGAGGTCGCCGACGTGACCGGGTTTCCCGAGATGCTCGACGGGCGGGTGAAGACGCTCCACCCGGCGATCCACGGGGGCATCCTCGCCCGCCGTGACCTCGCGGCCCACGAGGAGGCGCTCGCGCGCCACGGCATCGGCCCGATCGATCTGGTGGCCGTGAACCTCTACCCGTTCGAGGCGACCGTCGCGAAGCCCGGAGTCGGCCACGAGGACGCCATCGAGCAGATCGACGTGGGCGGTCCGGCGATGATCCGCGCCGCCGCGAAGAACCACGAGGGGGTCGTGGTGCTGGTCGACCCGGCCCAGTACGCGCCGGTCCTGGAGGAATTGCGCCGGTCCGGCGGCACGGTGTCGCCGGACACGCGCCGGCGGCTGGCGCTCGAGGGCTTCCGGCGGACGGCCCAGTACGACGCGGCGATCGCCGCCTGGCTCCGAGCTCCCGCGCCGCCGGCGGCGCCCGCCGCTGCCGACGCGCTCCGGTTCCCCCCGGTGATCCACCTGGACGCGGAGCGCGTGACCGCGCTCCGCTACGGGGAGAACCCGCACCAGCGAGCGGCCTTCTACCGCCCCTTGGGCCCGGGCTTCGGATCGGGCGGCCTCGGCGCGCTCCGCCAGCTTCACGGGCCGGAGCTCTCGTACAACAACCTCCTGGATCTCGCCGGGGCGCTGGGCCTCCTCCTCGAGTTCGCCGAGCCTGCCGCCGTCGTCGTCAAGCACACGAACCCCTGCGGGGCGGCGGTGGGCTCGGACGTGGCTGCGGCCTTCGAGCGAGCGCGCGCCTCCGATCCCGTCTCGATCTACGGGGGGATCGTCGGCGTCAATCGGCCTGTCGATCGTCCGCTTGTGGAGGCTCTGGCCGGCATCCTGCTCGAGATTCTGTTCGCCCCGGCGTTCGAGCCGGACGCTCTCGAGGAGCTCAGGCGGACCAAGAAGAAGCTCCGCGTGCTCGAGGTACCGGTCGGGCGGCCCCCCGCCGGCTCGGCGCCGCTCGAGGCTCGGAGCGTGCCCGGCGGGCTGCTGGTCCAGGAGGCGGATCTGGTCGGCCTCGATCCGGTCGCCGTCCGCGTCGTGAGCCGGCGTCAGCCGACGGCCGCTGAATGGCGCGCGCTTCGCTTCGCCTGGAAGGTCGCCAAGCACGTCAAGTCCAACGCGATCGTGCTGACGTCGGAGGACCAGGTGCTGGGCGTGGGTGCCGGGCAGATGAGCCGGGTCGACGCGGCGCGCCTCGCCGTGATGCGGGCGCGCGAGCACGGCCACAAGGTCGCCGGCGCCGCCGTGGCCTCGGACGCGTTCTTTCCCTTCCGGGACGGTCTCGACATCGTCGCGGAGGCGGGCGCCGCTGCCGTGATCCATCCGGGGGGCTCGATCCGGGACGAAGAGATCGTGGCGGCGGCCGACGAGCATGGCATGGCCATGGTCGCGACCGGGATCCGCCACTTCAAGCATTGACCGCACCCGGCTGGGTCTTCACGGAGCGGGACGTCGTCCGGCTCCTGGCCCTGAACCCCCGCCGAGCCGAGCAGCTTCGACGGCTCGGGCTGCTCCACGCGCCGGACCACGCCGATCAGTACACGTTCCGGGACCTGGTGGCGCTGCGCGTCGCGCGGACGCTCCTCGACCAGGGCGCCACGGTTCGCCAGATCCGCCGGGCGCTCGACACGCTCCGGCGGCTCGGGCTCGCGTCGGAGGCGCCACTCGCCGAGCTCAGGGTCACGGTCCGCGACGGCGAGATCTTCATCGAGCGAGACGCGCGGCTCCTCGAACCCTCCGGCCAGATCGTGATGGAGTTCTCGGAGAAGGGGCTTGCCGAGGACGCGCGCGCCTCCGCCCTCCGCGGGCTCGTGCGGCCCCTCGCGCCGCCGGGCGGCAGCGAGGCGGAGCGCTGGTTCGAGCTGGCGTCGGAGCTGGACGGCGATCCGGCCCAGTGGACCCAGGCGGTGGACGCCTACCAGCGCGTGACGACGCTGGCTCCGGACCACGGGGCAGCCTGGAACAACCTGGGTCTCCTCCAGCACCGGATGGGGCGTTACGAGGACGCGCGGCGGCACTACGAGGTAGCGCTGGCCGCGGATCCGACGCTCGCCGAGGCCGCGTACAACCTCGGGTCGCTGCACGACGACCTCGGCAGCCCTCCGCAGGCGATCCTCTGGTACCGCCGCGCGCTCGAGATCCGCCCCGACTACGCCGACGCTCACTTCAACCTCGCCTCCGCGCTCGAGCGGGCAGGGGATGGGCCGGCGGCGCGGCGGCACTGGGCGCGCTACATCGAGCTCGACCCTGACAGCCGCTGGGCCGCGATCGCCCGGGAGTGGGTGAGCGGCGAGGGGCCGTGAGCGGGCTGAGGGTCCTTCTGGTCGGGGGCGGGGGACGCGAGCACGCACTCGCCTGGAAGCTCGCGCAGAGCCCGCGACTCGGGTCGCTCTACGCCGCGCCCGGCAACCCGGGCATCGCGCGCCTCGCCGAGTGCGTTCCGGTCCGCGCCGACGACATCGCCGCGATCGTCGACCTGGCGGAGCGGGAGCGGATCGACCTGACGGTGGTGGGGCCGGAAGGGCCGCTCGCCCTCGGGCTCGTCGACGCGCTCGAGGCACGCGGTCGTTTGGCCTTCGGCCCCTCGCGTGCGGCCGCGGCGCTGGAGAGCTCCAAGGCGTTCGCCAAGGCGCTCTTTGCCCGGCACGGCATCCCGACTGCCCGCTTCGGGACCTTCGACGAGCCGGGCCCGGCGCGCGCGTTCGTCCAGGAGCTCGGCGGCCGGGCGGTCGTCAAGGCCGACGGGCTCGCCGCCGGCAAAGGCGCGGTCGTGTGCGCGGACTCGCCCGAGGCCGACCGGGCCATCAGTGACATGCTCGAGCGGCGGGTGTTCGGCGACGCAGGGGCGCGCGTGGTGGTCGAGGAGTACCTGGAGGGCGAGGAGGTCTCGGTGTTCGCGCTGACCGACGGGCGGACCGTGTGCCCGCTCGCGTCCGCCCAGGACCACAAGGCTGTCTTCGACGGCGACCGGGGCCCGAACACCGGGGGGATGGGAGCATACTCGCCGGCCCCCGCGCTCGACCCCGTCCTCTCGGAGGAGGTCGTCCGGACCGTGCTCGAGCCGACGATCCTCGGCATGTCCGCCGAGGGCCGCCCGTACCGCGGCGTCCTCTTCGCGGGTGTCATGCTGACGGCCGCCGGCCTCCGCGTCCTCGAGTACAACGTGCGGTTCGGCGATCCGGAGTGCCAGGTGCTGATGCTCCGGTTGGTCGACGACCTCCTGCCGCTCTGCCAGGCCGTGGCGGAAGGTCGTGGGCTGCCACCGTCGGTCGCCTGGCGACCTGAGGCCGCCGTGTGCGTGGTGCTGACCTCCGGTGGGTACCCGGGCGAGTATCGGACCGGCCTGCCGATCGAGGGGATCGAGCGCGCCGAGGCGTACCCGGGTGTCACGGCCTTCCACGGCGGCACCGCGTGGCGCGACGGTCGGCTGACGACCGCGGGCGGGCGTGTCCTGGGCGTGACGGCCCTCGGCGCCGACATCCCGGCCGCGGTGGCCGGCGCCTATGCGGCGGCAGGGGAGATCCGCTTCGACGGCGTGCACTACCGACGCGACATCGGGCATCGGGCCCTCCGGCGCCGCGGCCCGCATCCCGACAGGATCGGCGGATCTCCGTGAGCCGCCCGGCCCGGCTCGTCGTCGACGCGAGCCGTCCGGACCCGGCGGCGCTCGAGACGGCAGCCCGCGTCCTCCGGGGCGGGGGGCTCGTCGCTTTCCCGACGGAGACTTTCTACGGGCTCGGGGCCAGGGCGCTCGACGCCGCGGCGGTTGCCAGGATCTTCCAGGCGAAAGGGCGGCCGGGGGACAAGCCTCTGCTCGTGCTGGTCGACTCTCTCGCGATGGTCGGTCGGGTCGCCAGGGAGGTGCCCGCCCGGGCGCGCCGGCTGATGGAGCGATACTGGCCGGGAGCGCTGACGCTCGTGCTCCACGCCCGCGCCGACCTTCCCACGGCGCTCACGGCGGGCACCGGGACGATCGGCGTCCGACTGTCCGGTCACCCGGTCGCCCGCGCGCTTGTCGCGGCCCTCGGAGAGCCGGTCACGGCGCCGAGCGCAAACCTCCACGCGGCTGCGAGTCCGCGCACGGCCGACGAGGTGATCGCGGGCCTCGGGGTTCGCGTCGCGCTCGTCCTGGACGGCGGCCCGACACCCGGCGGACCGGCCTCGACGGTGCTCGACCTGACACGGGGACCCGCTGTCCTTCTTCGGGCGGGAGCGGTGGTCCTGACGCCGGCGGACCTCGAAGGCTGACGAGATGGACTGGTTGCTGTCTCCGTCTCGACGCAGTCGCTAGTCCCCGTCTTCGCTTCAGAGTGAACCCGTGCCTCGGGCCACCCCCTCCGGCGCCAGCCGCGGGATGGCTCGCCATGCTATTCTCGCCTAGGATCAACGAGTTCCCGCCGCGAGCTGATCGCAGAAGAAAGATGCGGGGACGAGACGCCAGGCCAGTGCGGCGGATCGAGTGCGCTGCCTTGTCTCCTGGCGAGTCTGGCGGTATAGTCGCGACGCGGCCGGGGCCCAACGACGGGACTCCCAAGGGCGTCCCGCCGAGGCGGTGTATTGGCGCGATCTGACATCTCGACGGCCCCGGGAGGCTCCCGAGCGGGAGCGACTCCAGACCTCCATCTGCGCGAGGTCACCAAGCAGTTCGGCGAGGTCGTGGCACTCGCCGCGGTATCCCTCGACATCGAGCGCGGCGAGTTCGTCACTCTCCTCGGCCCGAGCGGCTGCGGCAAGACCACGACCCTCAGGATCGTGGCGGGGTTCGAAGCGCAGACCGCCGGGTCGGTGTCGATCCGGGGGGAGCGGGTCGATGGCCTGCCCCCCTACCGGCGGAACGTCAACACCGTCTTCCAGAGCTACGCGCTCTTTCCGCACCTGTCCGTGTTCGACAACGTGGCCTTCGGGCTCAGGGTCAAGGCACTTCCCGCCGCGGAGATCCGGCGTACCGTCGGGCAGGCGCTCGAACAGGTACGGCTGGGCGGGCTCGATCGCCGGCGGCCCCACGAGCTGTCGGGCGGACAGCAGCAACGGGTCGCTCTCGCGCGGGCCCTCGTCAACCAGCCGGCGATCCTGCTCCTGGACGAGCCCCTGGGAGCCCTCGACCTCAAGCTCCGGAAGGAGATGCAGCTCGAGCTCAAGCGAGTGCACCGCGAGGTCGGCATCACGTTCATCTACGTGACGCACGATCAGGAGGAGGCGCTGACGATGTCCGACCGCATCGCGGTGATGGATGCGGGCCGGATCGTGCAGCTCGCCTCGCCGCGGGAGATCTACGAGCAGCCGCGCACGACGTTCGTCGCGAACTTCGTCGGCGTCAGCAATCTCTTGCCCGGCACGATCGGCGAGCACGCCGATCAGAGCACGACCATCCAGCTCGACGGAGGCTGGCGGTTCGGGAAGGCGCTCCGGCAACGGCCCCCGCAGGGCGAGAAGGTGCTCGTGGCGGTCCGGCCCGAGAAGGTTCGGGTCGCTCCGTCCGGCCGGGGGCTTCCGGGGCAGCTGGAGGACTTCGTCTATCTGGGGAGCCGGGCCACGCTGGTCGTTCGGCTCGGGGGTGACCGGCTGGTGCAGGTCGAGGACCCGACGGCCCAGCTCGGGAACGGCGCGGATCACATCGGCCGGCCGATCGCCGTGGAGTGGGACGAGGCAGACTGCCTCGTCTTCGGCGCCGCCCGGGGCGAGCGGATCGAGTAGGGACGAGGCGTGGGCGGCGCGAGCGACGGGCGAGACGGTGCGGGGGGCCTCCGGCGGACCGGGCCGCGCAGCGGACCCCATCCGATGATGGCGATGCTCCCGGCGCTGCCGCTCATGGCCTGGGTCGTCGTGTTCATCGTGGTCCCGATGGGCACCATGGCGGTGTTCAGCTTCTGGCGATACCACGACTTCGACCTCGAGCCCGTGTGGAACCTCGGCAACTACTGGGCCGTGCTCACCCAGCCGGTGTACGCACGCGTCATGGGGCGCACGCTCGAGATCGCCGCGCTCGTGACGGTGGGCTGCGTCACGCTCGCCTATCCATTCGCGTACTTCCTCGCCCGTCGAACCCAGCGATGGCAGGGGCTCCTGATCGTGCTCGTCATGGTGCCGTTCTGGACGAGCTTCCTCGTCCGCACCTACGCGTGGATGAGCATCCTGTCGAGCAACGGCGTGATCAACTCCCTGCTCCGACGGGTCGGCGTCATCGATCAGCCCGTCCAGCTCCTGTACACCGTGACCGCCGTCGTGATCGCGGGGATCTACCTCTACCTCCCGTTCGCGGTGCTCTCGATCTACACGTCGCTCGAGAAGCTGGGGACCTCGCTCGAGGAGGCGGCGATGGATCTGGGGGCGGGACCCTGGACGACGTTCCGGCGCGTCACGCTTCCGCTGAGCCTGGCTGGCGTCCAGGCCGCCGTCATCTTCGTGTTCGTGCCGACGCTCGGGCTGTTCGTGACCCCGGCTCTCCTCGGCGGCGCGAATGCCACGATGATCGGCAACCTCCAGGTCACGATCTTCAAGAACTCGCTCGACTTCGCTCTGGGGTCGGCGGTCTCCTTCGTGGTGCTGGCGGTGGCGCTGATCGCGGTCACGCTGTTCGGGCGGTCGGTCGACCTCGAGCGCGTGTACGCGGGCGGGGTCGGCCAGCTGACCGCCCGCCGCGGCGGCTCCGGCCACCGGCGCGCTGGCCTGCTGGGCGCGTACGCGGGGTTGATCTACGCCTTCCTGTTCCTGCCGGTGGCGTTCCTGATGCTCTTCTCGTTCAGCTCGGGCGCGGGCGGCGTGTTCCCGCCGCCAGGATACTCGCTGCAATGGTACGGTGAGGCGCTCGACGATCCGTGGCTGATGACCTCGGTGTGGAACAGCTTCATGATCGCGGTGCTGTCGGCGGTGCTCGCGATCGTCATCGCGGCCCCGGGAGCGTACGCCATCGTGCGGTACCGGTTTCCCGGCCGAGGCCTGATCCGCCAGGCGCTGATCGTGCCGCTCATCATCCCGTCGATCATGCTGGGCTTCGGGCTCATGCTTCTCTTCAAGGCCGCGGACGTCGACCTGTCGCTGGCGACGATCCTCGTCGGACACGCGACGTACGTCCTGCCCTACGCGTTCTTCGTGATCGCGGCCCAGCAGTACGGGTTCGACCGCACCCTCGAGGAGGCGGCCATGGACCTCGGGGCCAACCGGCTGCGGACGTTCCGGTCGGTGACGCTGCCCCTGATGCTCCCAGGGCTCGCCGCGGCGGGCATCTTCGCGTTCACGCTGTCGCTCGACGAGTTCATCATCACGTTCCTGCTGACGAGCACGACGCAGACACTGCCGCTCTACGTGTGGGGCATGCTGCGCACGATCGTGTCGCCGACCGTGAACGCGGTGGCGACCCTGATCGTCGCCGCCTCGTTCGTGCTGCTCGGCGGGATGTTCCTGGTTCAGACGGTGGTCAGACGGGGCGCGTCCGGTTCCGCGGGAGGGTGAGCGGGACCGGGGGCGCCCGGCTTCCGGCCCCGAGGCCGGCGGCGGCGAGGATCTGGGGTCACCCTCAGCACAAGGAGGCCATATGGACCAGCAGTCGAAGGGAGCGTTCTCACGGCGGGACTTCCTGCGAGGCACGGCGGCCGTCGCCGGGGGCGCCATCGCCGCGAGCGGGGTAGGTCCCGCGGCGGCCCAGGCCAAGGGGCCCGTGAACTGGCTGAGCTGGTCGGTGTACCAGCTGCCGGAGCTGATGAAGGACTTCTCCGCGAAGTCCAAGATTCAGATCAACCCGATCAACTTCGAGGACGACTCGGAGGGCTACCTCAAGGTCAAGCAGGGAGGCGGGAAGCAGTTCGACATCAGCATGTCGGACGGCTTCTGGCCGGTCCAGTACAACAAGGCGGGCCTGATCGAGGGGCTCGACTTCGAGAAGATGTCGAGCGGCAAGACGCTGGCGCCTCCGCTCAAGGGCCTCAAGATCTGGAAGATGCCCGACGGCAAGATGATGCAGTTCCCCAACCAGTGGTCGGCCGAGCCCATCGTGTACCGCAAGGGCACGGTGCCCGGAGTTCAACACCTGGGACATCCTCTGGGACAAGAAGTACAAGGGCCGCATCATCCAGATGGACCGTCCCTCCGAGTACATCGCGGCGGTCGCCATCTACCTGAAGTTCAAGGAGCCGTTCAATCTGACGGACGACCAGCTCCAGCAGGTCAAGAAGAAGCTCATGGAGCAGCGCCCGCTGATCAAGACGTTCACGGCGTCGTCCTCGGACTTCGTGAAGGCGATGGCGTCCGGCGAGGGCGACCTCGGCTTCTGCCCGTCGCCCGGGGTCTGCTACCGGATCAAGGACGCGGGCGGGGCGGACTTCGGGTTCGTGTTCCCGAAGGAAGGGACGACCGGCTGGGTCGACGGGAACATGCTGATCAAGGGCGCCGCCCATCGCGACGCCGCGATCCAGTGGATCAACTCCTTCGGCTCGCCGGAGAGTCAGGCCGCCTTGGCGATGAAGTCGAAGTACCCGGTGAACAGCGAGCTGGCCATCAAGCTCCTCGAGCAGAAGGGCCAGAGCGCGCTCGTCAACGCCGTCGGCATGAAGAACTGGGACGCGATCGGCCAGATGACGATGCTGGATGCTCCGACGAACATCGAGAAGTGGACGCAGGTCTGGAACGAGTACAAGGCAGGCTAGGGCCTGCCGCCGTGTCGCGGGCGGGGGCGGAGCCCCCGCCCGCGAGGACGGCGTTGATCCGACAACACGAGGGGAAGACCGATGAGGACCTTGGACGGGAAGGCCGCCCTGCGAGTCGCGCAGGAGAGGCTCGCGCGGCAGTCGAAGGGCTCGGGTGAGCTGTACGAGCGCTCGCGGCACCTCATGCCGGGCGGCGTCACCAGCAACATCCGGTACGCGGATCCCCACCCCCTCTACGTCCGGGACGCGCGCGGCGCCCGGATCTGGGACGTCGACGGCCACGAGTATGTCGACTGCCGGCTCGGCTTCGGCCCGGTCATCCTGGGCCATTCGCCGGAGGCCATCACCGCCTCGGTGATGCGCGCGCTGATGAACGGGACCGTGTACGCGCTGCCGCACGCCGGAGAGACGGAGCTGGCGGAAAAGGTGATCGACTCGGTGCCCGGCGCCGAGATGACGACGTTCTGCAGCTCGGGGTCCGAGGCGACGCTCCACGCCCTCCGGCTCGCTCGCGCCTACACGGGCCGGAAGAAGATCGCCAAGTTCGAGGGCGGTTACCACGGCATTCACGACACGGTCATGATGAGCGTCCAGTACAAGCTCGGGGAGGCGGGTCCGGTGGAGGCGCCGGTCGCCACGGTGGAGTCGCCCGGCATTCCCGAGGAGACGGTGGCGAACACGATGGTGCTGCCGTTCAACCATCGGGCCGCGCTCGACCGCATCGCCGCCCACGCGGACGAGCTGGCCGCCGTCATCGTCGAGCCCGTGCAGGGCTCGGCCGGCTCGATCCCGGCGACGCCCGAATTCCTCGCGGGGCTCCGCGCCGTCACCGCCCGCCACGGCGTCGTCCTCGTGTTCGACGAGGTCATCACCGGGTTCCGGGTGGCCCTCGGCGGGGCGCAGGAGCACTACGGGATCCGCGCCGACCTCGCGACGTTCGGCAAGATCCTGGGCGGCGGCTTCCCCTTCGGCGCGGTTGCGGGATCGCGGGACCTGATGCGGCTCATGTCCGTACCCGATGCGAAGAAGGCAGGGCGCACGCCGGTCGCCTACGGCGGGACGTTCAACGGCAATCCGACGTCGGTGGCGGCGGCGAACGCGACGCTGGACTTCCTGCGGGAGCACCGGGACCTCTACGGCACGATGAACGCCCGGGGCGACCGCATTCGCAGGGAGGTGCCGGCGCGGGCGGCGGCGCTGGGCATTCCGCTCCGGGCGTGCGGCCTCGGCTCCCTGTTCGCCTTCCGGTTCGTGGACGGCCCGGTGATGAGCGTTCGCGATGCCGCGGCCGAGGATCCGGATCTGCTCGAGGCGCTGTTCCTCTTCCTCCTGAGCGAGGGCGTGCTCATCCACCCGCGCCACAGCTTCCTGTCGAGCGCGCACGGCGATGCCGAGATCGACGCGATCGTGCAGGGCTACGACCGGTCGCTCCGGGAGATCCAGGCGGCGGCGTGAGACGGGCCGCCAGGGACGGCTGGCTGTCCACCTCCACCCGGTCGGTGCGGCCAGGGCCCTCGGTGAGGGCGGTGCCGTTCAGGGGAGGGTAGACGGCCCGCTGTTGCGCAACAGCGGGGATCGGCGCACCTGCCGCTACGCGTGGCCGCCGGAGAATCTGAGGCTGGCCGACAGGCCGGTGCTATCATGCGTGCGGTTCCAGTGATGCCCCGCGTGAGCGGCGTGATTCTCGCCGGCGGTCGGAGCCGGCGGATGGGTGGGTCCCCGAAGGCGCTCCTTCCGTTCGGTGGTCGCCCACTGATCGAGCATATTGCGGAGACGTTGCGATCGGTCTTGCCGGATTGTCTGGTCGTCACGAACACCCCCGAGCTCTACGGGTCTCTCGGCCTTCCGATGGTGGGTGACGTCTTCCCGGAGGGCGGCTCGCTGGGAGGCATCTACTCCGGCCTCCGGGCCGCCTCGGGCGACGCCGCGCTCTGCGTGGCCTGTGACATGCCCTTCCTCTCGGCTCCGCTCGTGGCGTACCTTGCCGGGCGCGCGGCCGAGGCCGACGTGGTGATTCCCGACGCCGGCGGCGAGCTCCAGACGCTCCACGCCGTCTACGGCAAGTCGTGCCTCCCCGCGATGGAGCGGCGCCTTCTGGCAGGCCAGCTCAGGATCGTGGGCTTCTTCGACGACGTCCGGGTCGTTCGCGTCCCGGCAGATACAATCGCGCGGTTCGTCGATCCGGACATCGCGTTCATGAACCTCAACACCCCGGAGGATCTCGCGCGTGCCCGCGCCCTCTGGGACCGGAAACCGGCCGGAGCCGCGGGGGGGTCGTCGCCTTCCGCGCCGAGTGGGAACGGGACGGTCGGTTGAGGCACGCGCGCGTCGACGCCCTTGGGCTCGGCTCCCTCCAGGAGCTGAACGGGCTGCCGGCGCCGCTCCGCGAGGCTCTCTACGGGCGGCTCATTCCGGCCGAGGTCTGCGCGCGATTCGGTGTCGACCCGACGACCGGGATCAACGGGGCGGGCCATCGCCTTCTCCGCATCTTCGCGCCGCCCGAGCAGAGCTGGGCACGGGTCGAGCTCCGGGCATCGCGCGACGACCGAGATCCGCTCGTGCTGGTGGACGTCGAGGTCGGGCCGTTCGGAGTTCCGGAGCTCTCCTTCGTCCAGATCACCGATCCGGGTTCCGAGCGCTTCGGGATCGACCGGGACGAGGAAGGCCAGGACACGCTCTTCGGCACGATGACCCGGAATCTCGCCGAGGAGCGCCGCGCCGTCGTGGCCGGGCTCGCGCCCGGGCAGGTGAGGCCGGGACTGAGGCTCCTCGGACGGGTGCTGGACGCCATGGACGACTTCTGCCGGCTGTTCGGCAAGGAGCTGTTCCTCGTGGAGCCGCTCTTCTATCACTCCGCCCTCCTCTACGAGCGGCACGGCTGCGACTATCTCCTCGGCCGTGACCTCATGGAGACGATCGACGGCGAGTTCCGGCCAGGGGGCCGGCTCCATCGGGCGCTCGACGGGTCCACCGCGTTCCGTCGGCCCGGATTCGACCGCACGATCCGGGGCCGGAGCTGGGCCATCCACGACGGCATCCTGGGCGCCCTCGACGGCGTGGCGTGGGGCGGGGTGAAGATGTACCGGCCGGCGGGACGTCACGCGAGCGTGTCGACGTTCCCCGGCGCGGAGTACTGAGGCTCCGTGCCGAAGAAGCGCGCGCCCCGGCCGGCGCGGCCCCGGAAGCCGATGCCTCGGAAGCCGCCCAAGGTCGAGATTCCCCCGACCGTCTACCGGCGCCGCCCCAAGCACCGCCGCGGGCCCGAGCGGGAGCTGTAGCGCGTGGCCGGGAGGCGACCGTTCCCGTGCGTGGTCGTCCACTACCACGAGATCAGCCTCAAGGGCGGCAATCGACCCCTGTTCCTTCGCCGGCTCGGGCGGAATCTTCTCCAGGCGACGGCCGGATGCGGCGTGCGGGGCGTCCGGCGCCTCCCGGGCCGCCTGGTCCTGGATCTCGAGCCGGACGCCGACCTCCCGCGGATACGCGAGCGGGTCGCCACGGTGTTCGGGATCGCGTACTTCGCGCTGGGGCTCTCGCTCCTGCCCGACTGGCCGGCCGTGCAGGCGGCCGTGCTCCAGCTCCTCGAGGGGCGGAGCTTCGAGTCGTTCCGGATCACCGCGCGCCGGACCTTCAAGGTCTTCCCGATGCCGTCGGACCAGGTCAACCGGGAGCTGGGCGACCTCGTCCTCCGGCACTTTCCGACGCGCGTGAACCTGACCGAGCCGGCCCTCACCGTGAGGGTGGATCTTCTTCCCGGAGAGGCGCTCGTGTTCGTCGACCGCGTGGCGGGACCCGGCGGCCTCCCCGTGGGCGTGTCCGGACGCGTGGTGGCGCTCCTGTCGGGGGGGATCGACTCGCCGGTGGCGGCCTGCCGTCTGCAGAAGCGGGGCTGCGAGGTCGAGTTCGTGCACTTCCACTCGGTCCCGTATCTGTCCGACGCCTCGCAGCGAAAGGCGCGGACGCTGGTGGAGCGTCTCGTGCGCCACCAGTTCGCCGCCCGGCTCTGGCTGGTGCCGTTCGGCGAGATCCAGCGGGAGGTGGTGCTCGGCGTGCCCGCCCCGCTCCGCGTCGTGGTCTACCGGCGCTTCATGACGCGGATCGCCGAGGCGATCGCCCGGAAGACCGGCGCCCTGGCCCTGGTCACCGGCGAGAGCCTCGGCCAGGTCGCGTCGCAGACGCTCGAGAACATCGCGCGGACCACGGAGGTCGTCGGGATGCCGATCCTCCGGCCGCTCATCGGGACCGACAAGGAGGAGATCATCCGCGAAGCCCGCGCAATCGGGACCTACGAGACCTCCATCGAGCCAGACCAGGACTGCTGCACCCTCTTCGTGCCGAAGCACCCCGAGACGCGCGCGAGCGTGGACGCCGTGGAGGCCGCCGAGCTGCGCCTCGACGTCGCCCGCCTCGTGGAGACGGGCGCGGCGAGCGCGGTCCCGGAGACGTTCCGCTTCCCGCCCGTGGAGGCTGTCGTGCCCGTCAGCGCCGGGTCGTGAGCCCCAGCACCGCCGAGAGCAGGAGCGCGGCGCCGGCGGCGCCGCCCGGGCCGAGCCGGTCGCCGAAGAACAGGACCCCGAGGAGCGTCGCCGTCAGGGGCTCCACCAGCGTGAGCACGCCGGACACGGTCACCCGCGTCGTCCGGAGCCCGACCACGTAGAGGATGTACGCGACGGCGGTCGGCACCAGCCCGAGATAGGCGAGAAGGGCCCATCCGCGCGCGTCGGCCTCCGGCCACTCCACGAGGAGCACGGGGAGGAGCGTGAGGGCCGCGATCGAGAAGGTCAGCGCCGCGATGGTCAGCGGCGGCGCGCGATGGACGAGGCTCTTCACGGCGACGGCGTAGGCGGCGTACGAGAGGCCCGCGCCGAGCGCCAGCGCCACGCCCCCGAGGAAGCCTGGCGGGACCTGCGAGAGCCCGTGAGGTCCGGCCGAGAGCAGGGCGGCCCCCGTGGTCCCTGCCAGCAGGGCGGCCCAGGTGCGGCCGTCGATCCGCTCGCCGAGGAACAGGGCCGCCAGCACCGTGATGAGGAGCGGGGCGCTGCAGATCGCGATCAGGGATCCGACCGCGACCGAGGTCTTCGCCACGCCCCAGAAGTAGCAGGCCTGGAAGGCCCCCATCGCGAACCCCGCCACGAGCAGGCGCCCGCGGTCGCCACGGTCCGGAAGCCGGATCGGGCCGCCGAGCCATCGCGCGGCCAGGCAGAGACACGGAGCCGCGATGGCGACGCGCAGGAAGCCCACCAGGAGCGGCGACATGGGCGATCCGGCGGCGACGAGCTTCATCGTCGCCCCGGTCGTGCCCCAGGTCATGGCGGCGACGACGATCAGGAGGAGCCCCATCCCGCGCTATACTACGGCGCGGAGCACCCCGATGCCCCCAATAGCGAAGAAGCGCGGCCACGCGCGCCCTCTGGTCGGTGTGATCATGGGCTCCCGGTCCGACTGGGAGACGATGACGCACGCCGTCGCCACCCTCGAGGTGCTGGGCGTTCCCTACGAGGTCCGCATCGTCTCCGCCCACCGGACGCCCGATCTGCTCTTCGAGTACGCGGACTCGGCCGCGCGGCGCGGCCTCGGGGTCATCATCGCCGCGGCCGGCGGCGCGGCGCACCTGCCGGGCATGACCGCCGCGAAGACGCCCTTGCCCGTGCTCGGCGTGCCCGTCGAGTCGCGCACGCTGAACGGGCTGGACTCGCTGCTCTCCATCGTCCAGATGCCGGCGGGCGTCCCGGTGGGAACGCTCGCCATCGGCCGGGCCGGCGCGGTCAACGCCGCGCTGCTGGCGGCGGCCATCCTGGGCACGAAGCACCCGCGCTTCCGCGAGGCGGTCGAGCGCTTCCGCACCCGGCAGACGCGCGCGGTGCTCGACGCCCCGGATCCGCGCCTGGCTCCGGCGCCTCCGGTCGCTCCGCCGCGTCCGTGAGGGTCGGCGTCCTCGGCGGAGGCCAGCTCGGCTGGATGCTGGCTCGCGCCGGCGATCCGCTCGGCATCCGCTGCCGTTTCCTCGACCCCTCGCCGGAGGCGCCGGCCGGCCGCGCGGGCGAGCTCGTCGTGGGCGCGTACGACGACCCGGCGGCGCTCGACCGCTTCGCGGACGGGCTCACGCTCGTCACCTACGAGTTCGAGAACGTGCCCGTCGGCTCCGCGCAGCGACTCGCGGCGCGGGGCCGCGTGTTTCCTCCGCCGCAGGCGCTCGAGGTCTCGCAGGACCGGCTCGCCGAGAAGCGGTTCCTCGAGTCGGCCGGCATCCCCGTGTCGCCGTGGCGTCCCGTGGCGAGCCTCGCCGAGCTCGACCGCGCCGTCGCGGAGCTGGGGTGCCCCGCCGTGCTCAAGACGCGGCGGCTCGGCTACGACGGCAAGGGACAGCACGTCATCCAGGCGCCGGGTGACGTCGAGCAGGCGTGGGCGACGCTGGGCGGCGCGCCCCTGGTCCTCGAGAGCTTCGTGCGCTTCGACCGCGAGCTCTCGATCCTCGCCGTCCGGGGGCAGGACGGCACGACCGCCTGCTATCCCCTCGTCGAGAACCTTCACGCGGGCGGCATCCTCAGGCGGAGCCTGGCGCCCGCGGTCGGGCGTCTCACCGGCGCTCCAGGCGCGGGCCGAGGAGCACGCGCGCCGGGTCCTCGAGACGCTCGGCTACGTGGGCGTGCTCGCGATCGAGCTGTTCCAGGTCGGCGACCGGCTCCTCGCCAACGAGATGGCGCCGCGCGTCCACAACTCGGGGCACTGGACGATCGAGGGCGCGGAGACGAGCCAGTTCGAGAACCACCTGCGAGCGGTCGCGGGCCTCCCCCTCGGCATGACGGCGGCGCGAGGCATGAGCGCGATGCTGAACCTGATCGGCGCGCTCCCGGACCCGGCGGCGGTCCTCGCGATCCCGGGCGCTCATCTCCATCTCTACGGCAAGGCCCCTCGCCCCGGCCGGAAGCTCGGCCACGTGACCCTTCGGGCGGACGACCGAGCCGAGCTCGACCGGCTGCGCGCGCGGCTCGAGCCCCTGATCCCTCCCGATCCGCCCGGTGGTTCCTGAGGCCGCCGGCACGCAGACCGACCCGTGCTGGTGGCTCCTGAGGCCGCCGGCCCCCCCCGCTCGGTCCAAACGGAGACGCCATGGACGCGGTAGCTGACCGTCACCGCCGTGCCGCCGTGCTGCTTCGCGACCAGCGCCTCGCGCGGACACCCATCGATCCGCTGCCGCCGGACTGCCGACCGCGGGACGAGCCCGACGGGTACGCCGTGCAGGACGTGCTCCACGAGCTCCTCGCCGGCGCCGGGCTGGGACCGGTCGCCGGCCACAAGATCGGCTGCACGACGGCCGTCATGCAGGCGTATCTGGGCATCGAGAATCCCTGCGCCGGCGGCGTGCACGCGACCACCGTCCACGAGGGCCACGCGCGCGTCCGTCACCGTGACTACGTCCGCGTCGGCGTGGAGTGCGAGATCGCGGTCCGGCTCGGGGCGGATCTCGGTCCCGCGGGCGCGCCCTTCGACCGGGTGCGGGTCGCGGCGTCCGTGGAGGCGGTGCTCGCCGCGATGGAGATCGTCGACGACCGCTACCGGGACTACCGGACGCTCGACGTGCCCACGCTGATCGCCGACGACTTCTTCAACGCGGGCTGTGTCCTCGGGCCGCCGATCACGCGCTGGCGCGATCTCGACCTCCCGGCGCTGACGGGCGTGACGCGGTTGAACGGCGCGGAGGCGGGGCGTGGGGAGGGCCGGGCCGTCATGGGGCATCCGTTCGAGGCGCTGGCCTGGCTCGCGAACCTCCGGGCCCGGCTCGGCCTCGGGCTCCGCGCGGGCGAGTTCGTCCTGCTGGGTAGCGTCGTCGAGACGCGCTGGGTCGAGCCCGGCGACGAGGTGGCGGTCGCGATCGAGGGCCTGGGCGAGGTGCGCGCGACGTTCCGGGCCTGAGCCGATTACAGGAGCTCCGTCTCCGGTCTGTCGGTCACTCGCTCAGGATCTTGTCGGCCCACTCCGTGAGGGCCACGAGCGTCGGCGGCACCGCGAACGTGGCGTTCTTGCCGTCGAGATCCGCATCCAGGACCCCACGGGCCCGAGAGCATGCGGTTCAGACGTGGATGGGCACCTTGTGCGCCTGCGTCTTCGCCAGGATCTCGGCCAGCGGCGGCCACCCGACCGGCACCACGGCGTTCGCCACCGGCGTCCGCATCAGCGAGACCCCCTCGCCGAGCAGGAAGATCTGGACCTCGTGACCGGCTTCCACGAAGGCATTGGCGTGGAGGAACGGGAAGGCCGCCTTCGTCGGATCGTCGGAGCCCCACGCGCTCTTGATCAGGAGCTTCATGGCAACCCTCCCTCAGAAGATCGGCCGCTCGACGTAGCGCCCGAAGACGTCGCGGAGGCGCGCGACGATCTCCCCGAGCGTGGCCCGGGCCTTCACCAGCTCGATCGTGGTCGGCATGAGATTGACGGCGGGGTCGCCGGCCTCGGCGGCCAGCCGGTCGAGGAGCGCGGCGACGCGCGGCCCGTCCCGGCGCGCCCGCACGGCCCGCACGGCCGCGACCTGACGCGCCTCGACGGCCGCGTCCACCCGGTGGATGGGGATCGGGGGCGGCTCGTACGGCTCCACGTGGGTGTTGACGCCGATGACGGGCTGCTCGCCCGAGGCTTTGCGCCGGGCGATCTCGTAGGCGTTGTCCGCGATCTCGCGCTGGAAATACCCCTCCTCGATCGCGCGGATCGTCCCGCCCATCGCGTCGACCTTGCGGAGGATCGCCAGGACCTCGGCCTCGATCCGGTTCGTCAGCGACTCCACGTAGTAGGAGCCGCCGAGCGGGTCGATGACCTCGGGCACCCCGGTCTCCTCGGCGACGACCTGCTGGGTGCGGAGGGCGAGCTTCATCGCCTCCTCCGACGGGATCGCGTAGGCCTCGTCGAGCCCGTTGGTGTGGAGCGACTGCGCCCCGCCGAGGACGGCGGAGAGCGCCTGGAAGGCGGTCCGCACCACGTTGACCATGGGCTGCGCCTTGGTGAGGGTCGCCGCCGCCGTCTGGCAGTGAAACCGGAGGCGCATGGACTCCGGCCGCCGGGCGCCGAACCGCTCGCGCATGATCCTCGCCCAGATCCGCCGCGCGGCGCGGAACTTGGCCGCCTCCTCGAAGAAGTCCGCCTGCGCGATGAAGTAGAAGGCGAGCCGGGACGCGAAGGCGTCGACCGGCACGCCCGCCCGCGTGACCTCCTCCACGTAGGCGATCCCGTTCGCCATCGTGAAGGCCACCTCCTGGACGGCGTTGGCGCCCGCCTCCGAGATGTGGTAGCCGCTGATGTTCACCGGGTTGTAGCGCGCCATGCGCTCCGCGCCGAACGCGATCATGTCCCGCATCAGCCGCATCGACGGCCGGATGGGGAAGATCCACTCCTTCTGGGCGACGTACTCCTTCAGGATGTCGGCCTGGACCGTGCCGGAGAGGCGGTTGAGATCGAGGCCGCGCGACTCGGCGAGCGCCACGTACATCGCGAGGAGGATCCACGCGGTCGGGTTGATCGTCATCGACACCGAGATCCGCTCGAGATCGATCCCGTCGAAGAGGGCGGCGACGTCGTCGAGCGTGTCGACGGCGACCCCCTCGCGCCCGACCTCACCGAGCGACCGGGGGTCGTCGGAGTCGTAGCCCATCAGGGTGGGCATGTCGAAGTCGACGGAGAGCCCGGTCTGGCCCTGGCCGATCAGGTAGCGGAATCGCGCGTTCGTGTCGGCCCCGGTCCCGTAGCCGGCGATCTGGCGCATCGTCCACAGCCGGCCGCGGTACATCGTGGGGTAGGGGCCGCGCGTGAACGGGTACTGGCCGGGCAGGCCGATCTCCTCGTACGGCGTGTCGGCGACGTCCTCCGGGGTGTAGACGCGCTGGCGCGGAAGTCCCGAGGCGGTCCGGTACTCGGTCCGGGACTCGGGCTGGCGCTCGACGAACTGGCGCAATTCGCCCGCCTCCCACGTCTGCCGCATCCGTCGGATCCGCTCGATCGCTTCCCGGTCGTACATCGTGTGCTCCCTTCGCGGTCAGCCGAAGAGCGCGCCCTGTCGCGGGCGGACCGGGCGAGCCGGTGCGCCCGCGACGCGCTGCTCGAGCGCGAGCAGCGCGGACTTGGCGGGGAGCCCCCCGCCGTAGCCGACCAGCCGTCCGTCGCTTCCGATGACCCGGTGGCACGGGATCACGATCGACAGCGGGTTCTGGCCGTTCGCGGCGCCGACCGCCCGAACGGCCGACGGCCGGCCGATCCGGCGGGCGAGCTCCCCGTACGACACCGTCTCGCCGTAGGGGATGTCGAGGAGCGCCTGCCACACCCGCTGCTGGAAGGCCGTGCCTTTGGGGGCGAGGGGCAAGTCGAACTCACGGAGCCTGCCGGCGAAGTACGCGTCGAGCTGGCGGATGGCCTCCGCGAACGGCTGCGCGGACTCGATCCAGTCCGGGCCGGGCTCGAGGCGGTCGCGACCGGACGGGAGCCAGATGGAAGTGAGCGCGTCCCCCGTTCCGACCAGCAAGAGCGGCCCCAGGGGGCTGGGCGCGCGCGTGAAGAGGACCTGGTTCATGGATGTCCCTCCGCAGGGGTCTCAGCCGAACCTCGTCCGGCGGACAGGGCAGCGGCTCGTCTACGAGGACACCGCAGAGCCGCCGGCGTGAAACACGCCGGCCCGCGCCCGTCGCGGCCATGGCGTGTCATCGCGGGCGGTCCCTCTCGTCGGAGAGCGTGCGTCGATAGAGATCGCGGTCGTCCACGACGCGGCGAGCCTTGAACTCCGAGCGCGGGAGCGTGCCCTGCGGGACCAGCTCGATGACCGGATGGATCCCGATCCGCGCGCGCAGCCGCTCGCGCATCATCCGCTGCAGCGCGTCGCGCCGCTCGGACGGCTCGTGCTCCGGGGTGTACTCGGCGCGCACCAGGAGCTCGTCCATCGCCTCGCGCCGGGAGACGATGACCCGGAACTCGCCGCCGAATCCCGGGATGGCGCGCAGCGCGTCCTCGATGCCGCTCGGATAGACGTTCTCGCCCCTCACGACCAGCATGTCGTCGAAGCGGCCGTAGATTCCCGCCGGCAGGCGAGGGTAGGTCCGCCCGCACGGGCAGGGGTCGTCCGTCCAGCGCGTCCGGTCGCCCGAGACCAGCCGGATCATCGGCTGGGACGTGCGCTCGAGATGGGTGTAGACCGGCGTGCCCTCGCTTCCGTACGGAACCGGTCGGTACGTCTCGGGGTCGCAGACCTCCGTGTACACCAGATCCTGCCAGAGATGCATGCCCGTGCGGAAGGGGCACTCCGCGTTGGTCATCCACGGGGTCATCTCCGCCATGCTTCCCGTGTCGACGCAGATGCCGCCGAACGCGTCCTCGATGAGCCGCTTCGTGGACGGGATGCCGGCGCCGGGCTCTCCCGAGAAGAAGAGGATCCGGAGCCCGAGGCTCCGTGGGTCGACGCCCTCTCGACGGGCCGTCTCGGCGAAGTGGAGCGCATAGGAGGGCGTCCCGTAGAACGCGGCGGGCCGGATCTCGCGCGCCCACTGCACGGCCGCCAGCGTCTGGCCCTGGACGCCGGCGCCGAAGGGGAACATCGTCGCGCCCAGGCGCTCGCCGCCGGCGAGCGCTCCCCACGAGCCCATGTAGAGGCTGAAGAAGGAGCCGATCAGGACCCGGTCGCCCGGGCGGATGCCGATCGCCCACATGATCCGGGCGTGCGCCTCGCCGATCCGTCCCCAGTCCTCCGCGCCGACCCCGAATACGGTCGGTCGGCCCGTCGTGCCGCTGGTCCCATGGATGCGGGCGACACCCTCCGGGAGGGATGCAGAGGTAGTCGCCGAACGGCGGATGCGCGGCCTGCGCGGCGCGGAGCTCCTCCTTGGTCACGACGGGGAAGGAGCCGAGGTCCGCGAGGGTCCGGAGCGTGTCGGGGGAGACGCCCGCAGCTTCCCACTTTCGCCGGTAGAACGGGCTTCGCTCCCACGCGTACCGGACCTGCTCGCGGAGCTTCGCGAGGATCAGCCCCTCACGCGCGCGGGGGCGGCGCGCACTCGACCTCGGGCAGCCAGTGCTCGGCGTCGGGCGGCGGCCGGTAAGCGGAGTCGTATCGTGGCGGCCAGACGGCGAGGTCCACGCCGCGGTCGCGCCGGATCGCGCCGAGATCGAGGACGCTCACGAGCCCACGATCGCCAATGTTCGAAAGAACCGGATCGCCCGCGCAGTGTCAGCCGGCCCGGGCCATCTCGACCAGCTCGCGGACCCGGGCGACGAGAGCCGCGGGCGGCGTCTCCTGGAGGAAGACCTCCGCCACACCGGAGTCGCGAAGCGCGGGCAGGTCCTCGTCCGGGATCATCCCGCCGGCGACCACCAGCACGTCCGCCGCGTCGCTCGACCGCAGGAGCTCGACGATCCGGGGGAGAAGCGTCATGTGGGCGCCCGAGAGGATGCTCACCCCGAGCACGTCCACGTCTTCCTGGACGGCCGCGGCCACGACCTCCTCCGGCGTCCGGTGGAGGCCCGTGTAGATGACGTCCATCCCGCCGTCCCGGAGCGCGCGGGCGACCACCTTGGCGCCCCGGTCATGGCCGTCGAGACCGACCTTGGCGATCAGGACCCGGATGGACGTCGAGATGGCTGACTCCTCCGTGAGATGGCGTAAGAGGGTGCACTGCCCGCGCCCCGGCCTCGATCGGCTCCAGAATAGGCCGAAGGCCGCGACCCGTCCAGGCTGGTGGGGAGACGTCTTGCTGCGCTATAGAAATGTCCTCCCCTAACTGCGCGGTAGAAATGTCCGCCCATGGAGACATGGGAGATCGTCACGATGAGTCGCAAGGAGGCTCACCGGTCTGGCCTGGTGCAACTCGCGGTGGGCGGGCACATTACAACGGCCGCCGGCGCCCTCGCCCTCGATATGACCCCGCGGCAGTTCCGGCGCCTGAAGGCCCGGTATCGGGCCGAGGGCGTCCGGGGGCTGGTCCATCGCTTGCGGGGCCGGCCCTCGCCCCGGGCGCTGGATGTCGAACTCCGGGACCGCGTGCAGGCGCTCATCCAGACCACCTACCGCGACTTCAATGACTGCCACTGCACCGAGAAGCTCCGCGAGGTCGAGGGCCTCGCGGTCGGTCGCGAGACGGTCCGCCGCCTCCGGCGGGCCCTCGGCCTGCCCCCGAAGCGGCGCCGCCGGCCCCCCCCGCACCGGACCCGCCGGCCCCGGCACCCGGCCATGGGCCGCCTCGTCCTCGTCGACGGCAGCCCGTTCGACTGGCTCGGGACGGGGACGCCCCTGCTCCTCCTCGGCGCCATCGACGACGCCACCAGCACCGTCCTCGCGCTCCACCTCCGTCCCACTGAGGATCTGCATGGCGATCTCACCCTGCTGCAGCAGCTGGCCGCGCGGCACGGCCTGCCCGTGGCCCTCTATGGGGATCGCCTCGGCGTCTTCGTCCGCAATGATGCCCACTGGAGTCTCGAGGAAGAGCTGCAGGGGGCGCCGCATCCCACCCAGTTCGGCCAGGTCCTGCGGGACCTCGGCATCGGCTATATCGCCGCGCCCTCGCCCCAGGCCAAGGGCCGCATCGAGCGGCTCTGGGACACCCGGCAGGATCGTCTCGTCGCCGAGCTCCGCCTCCGCGGCATCACGACGGGGGCCGCGGCCGAGGCCTACCTGCCCACCTACCTCGCCGACCACAACCGGCGCTTCACGCAGCCACCCGTCGAGCCGGTGGCCGCGTGGCGCCGGCCGCCGCGCGATCTCGCGGACCGGCTCAGTTGCCGGTATACCCGCACCGTGGCCCGCGACAACACCGTCCGCCTCAGCCCGCGGTGGGTCCAGATCCCCCGCGGGCCCCACGGCCGCTCCTACGCCGGCTGCCGTGTCGAGGTCCGCGAATGCCTCGATGGCCGTCTGCTCGTTGACTATCAGGGGCACCGTCTCGTCACCGCCCCCGTTCCCCCGGGCGAGTTCGTCCTCATCCCGCGTCGGGCACCACGCCGACGCCCCTCCCGGAACGCGTCCGAGGAGGCAGGCCGCTCTCTCCCCCGTGGGCAAACCGGACGATCTGCGGCGATGGCCGCCCTCACCGCCGTGGCCCGCGACCTGCGCCGCCCGCCGCGCCCACACCCCTGGCGACGGACCTGTTCGCGTCGCCAACGCGAGCGGAACCGTCAGCATCCCCTCCAAGAGGGCGGACATTCTCACTGAGCAGTTAGGCGGACATTTCTACTGGACAGCGACAGGCTGGTGGGGAGACGGCTCACACGTGGTTGCGGAGCATGAGCTCCTTGGGATGCGGCCGGAGGTAGACCTGGTCGCGGACGTAGCCGACGTCGAACCGGGCCACGTAGTGATTGACGAGGGTGATCGGGACGACCAGGGGAACCAGGCCCCTCGCGTAGTCGTCGATGAGCCCGAGGAGCTCCCGCTTCTCGGGCGGCGCCAGCCGGTCCTTGAAGAAGCCCATGAGGTGCTGGAGCACGTTGACGTGCTTCTTGGCCGTCGCCATCACCCCGAGGGCGGCCATGAACTGATCCGCGTAGGCGTCGAGCCATCGCGCCCGCGCGCCGCCGGGCCGCCCGGCCACCAGTCGACCGAGCGCCGCATAGTGGCGCGGGCTGTGAGCGAGGAGCAGGTACTTGTGCGCCGTGTGGAACGCGACCAGATCGCCCGCCCGGCCACCGGCCTCGTGGAGGGCCGCGAGGCGGCGGTGGGCGAACACGCGCGTGATGAAGCTCTCGCGGAGGCGCGGGTCCGTCAGGCGGCCCTCCTCCTCGACCGGCAGGAGCGGGAGCGCGCCCACGAGGGCGCTCGCGAAGAGACCCCGCCCCATGCGGCCGGGCATCCCGTCCTCGGAGTAGACCTTCACGCGCTCCATCCCGCAGGACGGCGAGGCGCGCTTGAGCACGTACCCGGAGAGCCCGAGCCCGGCGAGCGCCCGGACACGACCGCGGGCATAGTCGGTCATCCGACGCGTGAGGTCGACGCCCGTCTTCGTCCCGACGAGGCGCGGCGCCGCGGGATCGCCCTGGAGCCGGATCGCCTCGCGGGGGGTCCCGAGGCCGATCTCGACCTCGGGGCAGACCGGCACCCACGTCACGTAGCGGCCGAGCGTGTCGGTGACGAAGGCGTCGCGCTTGTGCCCGCCGTCGTAGCGCACCGCCTCGCCGAGGAGACACGCCGAGACGCCGAGCTTGATCTCGAGGTCGGGGGAACGCCAGTCGGCCACGGCCACCCCGTCCGCGATCGGGCTCAGCGCGCCGGCGCGGTCCGCGCCAGACGCGCGAGCATCAGGACGTGTGTCGCGATGATGATCGGGACGACGAACGTCACGAGGAGGGAGAGCGGGAGCTCGAGCAGCGCCTTCATCGATCCGGGGTCCCCGAGGGCGAGGCGGGTGGCCGTCAGCACCACTCCCAGGATGTCCAGGAGCCCGAGGACGTTCCACGCGAGGTAGGCACGCCGGCCGCCGCGGGTGTCGGGCCGGACCAGCAGGACGAGGAGCAGCGCGCCGGCGGCGACGGCGTTGTCCCCCCAGCCGCCCGGCACCGCAAAGGCCCAGGGCAGCTCGCCCCGCGCGTGGAGGGCGAGAAAGTAGAAGCCGACGAAGCGCGTGACGTGAAACAGGACGAGGGCGCGCGGGTCCGCCGTCTCCACGAACTGTCGGAGAGGCGTCCAGAGCCGGGCCGCCAGCAGCAGGGCGATCGTGAGTCCGGCGAGGACCAGCTGGGGAGCCGGCGGCCGGAGAGTGGAGAACCGGCCGGAGGCGCCGACCAGCAGGGCCGCCAGGAGCCACACCCCGGCGGCGGTCAGGACCGGCCCGGCGCCCCGCGGCGGCCAGGGTGCGACGGTCCTGATCGGCTCGCCGTCGCGCTGGCGCACATCCGATGCTATACCACACCCGGTCTTGCGGTGCCGCCGCCGGTTCCCTATCGTAGCGCTGTGCCCGGCCCCGACTTCCTCGAGGGCATCACGGTCCTGGACTTCACGCGCGTCCTCGCCGGTCCGTATTGCACCCGGCTCCTCGCCGATCTCGGCGCCCGCGTGATCAAGGTCGAGCGGCCGCGCGGCGACGACATGCGCGCCGCGCCGCTCCAGCTCGACCCGGAGCGGGGCGATCAGAGCAGCTACTTCGTCCGGGTCAACGCGGGGAAGCGGTCGATCGCCCTCGACCTGGGGCACCCGGAGGCGCGCGCCGTGGCGCTGGACCTCGTCCGGGTCGCGGACGTGGTCGTCGAGAACTTCCGCCCCGGCGTCATGGCTCGCATGGGACTCGACTACGCGGCGGCGACCGCCGTGCGACCCGACCTCGTGTACTGCTCCATCTCCGGATACGGTCAGACGGGACCGTGGCGGAACCGCGCCGCCTTCGCGCACGTCGTGCATGCCACGTCGGGCCTGATGCACCTCGAGCGGGGCGCGGAGGAGCCGCCGCGGGTGCTGTACCTCCAGGCCGCCGACATCCTGGCCGGCACCCACGCCTTCGGCGCCATCGCCGCCGCGCTGCTCCGCCGTACCCGCACCGGCCGTGGCGCGTACCTCGACGTGTCGATGCTCGAGGCGCTGATCGGCGCGGAGGACATCAGCTTCGGCAGCGTCCTGAACGAGGGGCCGTCGTATCCCGGTCCGCGCAGCGGGATGCTGGTGCAGCAGGTCGGCGACAGCTGGGTGGCGCTCCAGGTCGTCGGCGTGCTCGACCTCTGGCCGCGGCTCCTCGATCTCCTCGGCCGGCCAGAGCTGGCCGAGGACCCACGCTTCGCGACGCCGATGGCTCGGCGCGAGAACTGGGCCGAGCTCCGCCCGATCATCGCGGCCTGGCTCGACCGCTTCGCGTCGGCGGAGGACGCGCTCGCCGCCCTGGGCGCGGCCCGGATTCCGTGCGCGCGCGTGCTCTGGCCCGCCGAGGTGGTCGCGGCCCCGCACCTCCAGGCGCGCGGGGCCTTTCCCTCGGTCGCCCACCCGACCCATGGGGCGGTGCGCGTGACGGCGTCGCCATTTCACGTGGACGGCGCGGCCGTCGGGCCTGGCGGGCCGGCGCCGTACCGGCCTGGCGAGGACACGCGGGCTGTGCTCACCGACGTGCTGGGCTACGGACCCGACCGCATCGGCGAGCTCGCGCGCCGCGGTGCGGTGACCGGCCCCGGCCTGCCCTCGCCGCAAAATGGCCCCCTGGCCGACGCGTCCCCCGGCGAGTAGAATCGGCGCGGCGCGGCACCGGGACCGCGCGACTTGCCCCTGACTGTGAGCCCGAAGGGAGGCGACTGATGGCGAGCCTGACGGAGCGGATGCTCGGTGCGGCCAAGCTCGACGCCGCGACGTACGAGGAGGTCGAGGCCGACACGACCGCGACCCCACAGGCGATGCTCGTCGTGGTGCTCGCCAGCGTGGCCGGAGGCGTCGGTGCGATACGGGCGATGGGGGTCGGCGGCTTGCTCCTGGCCGCCCTCGCCTCGCTGATCGGGTGGTACGTGTGGGCGTTCATCACCTATTTCGTGGGCACGCGACTTCTCCCGGGCGCCAAGACGCAGGCCGACGTCGGGCAGCTTCTGCGCACCATCGGCTTCTCGGCCACCCCCGGACTGATCCGCGTCCTCGCGATCATCCCCGGCCTCGGCACGGTGGTCGCCTTCGTCGCCTCCCTGTGGATGCTGGTGGCCATGGTCGTGGCGGTCCGCCAGGCTTTGGACTACGAGTCGACGGGCCGTGCGGTCGGTGTCTGTCTGATCGGGTTCGCTCTCAACTTCGCGGTGCTTTTCGTCCTGGGGAAGCTTCTGGGCATCCCTGTCGGAATCGCGCCCTGACGGTCCTCCCGCTCACGCCGGAGGCGGACGCCTACTACTCGACCGGCCAGCGAAGCGGAACTCGCAGGCGGGGATGGTCATGGTGAACCTCCCGACCGCTGGCGTCGACTACCACGTGCCGTTCGGCGGGCGGAAGGCGTCGAGCTACGGCCCTCGGGAGCAGGGGACCTACGCGCGGGAGTTCTACACCACGGTCAAGACCAGTTACACCGCCCCGTAGTCAGACTTTCACTTCCCGACAGTTCTCCCCGGAGTTCGCCGTGGGCAATTGTCGGGAAATCGAAGTCTGACCCCCTAGGCCTACCGCGGGGCCATGCGGATGGCGCCGTCCAGGCGGATGGTCTCGCCGTTCAGCATGGCGTTCTCGATGATGTGGCACGCGAGCGCCGCGTACTCGCTCGGGCGGCCGAGCCGGCTCGGGAAGGGGACCTGCCGGGCGAGGGACTGCCGGGCCGGCTCGGGCAGCATCCCCATGAGCGGCGTGTCGAAGAGCCCGGGCGCGATCGTGCAGACGCGGATGCCCACCTCGGCCAGGTCCCGCGCGATCGGGAGCGTCATGCCGACGATGCCCCCCTTGGAGGCCGAGTAGGCCGCCTGGCCCACCTGGCCGTCGAAGGCGGCGACCGACGCCGTGTTGACGATCACGCCGCGCTCCCCGTCGTCGCCCGGCGCGTTCTGCGCCATCCGCGCCGCGGCGAGCCGGATGCAGTTGAAGGTCCCGATCAGGTTCACCTGGATGACGAAGGTGAAGGACCCGAGGTCGTGCGGACCGCGCTTGCCGTGCGTCTTCTCGGCGATCGCGACGCCCGCGCAGTTCACGAGCCCGTGGACCGGCCCGAATCGCGCGCCGGCCGCGTCGATCGCCGCCCCCACGTCGTCGGCGCTGGTGACGTCGCAGGGGACGAACAGGGCGTGCGGGCCGAGCTCGGCCGCGACCTGGGCGCCGGCCGACCGCCCGAGATCCAGGATGGCCACCCGTCCGCCGTGGGTCAGGAGCCGCTCGACCGTGGCGCGCCCGAGCCCGGACGCGCCGCCGGTCACCAGGAACGTGGAGCCGTCGATCTTCATGACATGGGTCCTCGGGCGGGCTCGACGAGCCCGATCAGGTTGGATTTCGGAACGCCGCGAGGACGCTAGCACGCGATTCGCGGAGGGGTCAAGCTGGCGGAGCCGGTGCAGTGTCGGCGTGTGACCCAAACCGCGACACGACCGGAGGCGAGACGTGCTAGGGTGGCCGCGTCACGCGACGCGCCCCCGACAATGCGCACCCATTCACCGTTCCAGGCCTGATCGGACCTACTGCCATGCCCTGGCAGGCCTACCACACCGTGTGGGCGCTTCTGGTCTTCGGCTGGATCTGCAACTACGTCGTGCGCATGGCCCTCTCGCCGCTGCTCGAGCCGATCATGGCGGAGTTCGGCCTGAGCCACGCCCAGGGCGGCTTTCTCTTCTCGGTGTTCTTCTACGGGTACGTGGCGATGCAGGTGCCGGCGGGGTTCCTCGGCGACCGCTTCGGGCGGAAGCGCGTGCTGGTCTTCGGGATCCTGCTGGTGGCCGGGGCGGCGGTGGTCACGGGGCTCTCCCACACGCTGGCCGTCCTGGCGCTGGCGCGCCTTCTGACCGGCCTCGCCCAGGGAATGTACTTCACCAACGACCGGCCCATCATCGCGGCCGCGACTCCGGCTGACCGGCTCGCGTTCGGGCAGGGAGCGTCGTTCTCGGGGCTGGGGGTCGGGACGGCGCTCGGCGTCCTGGTGGGCGGGGCCCTCGGGGAGCTCATGCCGTGGCGGCACGTGTTCCTCGTCCTGGCAGCCCTGCCGCTGCTCTCGGCCACTCTCATCGGCCGCTTCGTGCCCGACCCTACCCGGCCCCGAGGGGAGGCGCCGCGCGGCGACGTGTCCGGCGGGGAGGTCGCGGACGTGTTCCGCCAGCGCGACCTGTGGCTCCTCGGGATCGCCGGCATCTCGCCGATCTGGACCCAGTGGCTCATCGGGACCTGGGGTCCGGCGCTGTTCGGCGAGGTCGGCATCCGCGAGCTCGGCCGCTCGGCGCTCTACGCGAGCGTCCTCGGGATCGCCGCGCCGCCCGGCCTGCTGGCCGTGGGCGCGCTGTCCGACCGCCTGCTGCGGCGCCGCGGGACGCCGCGCCGCACCGTCGTCGCCGGCGGGATCGCGGCCACGGCGGTGCTCACGGCCTCGATGGGGTGGATCGTGCAGGCGCACGGCCCCGCCTGGCTGCTTGCCCTCGCGATGTTCGCCACCAGCTTCTGCTTCTGGGGACTGTGGGCGCCCGTCTACGCGCTCACGGCCGAGCTCGCCCCGCGGCGGGCGATGGGCGTTGCTTTCGGGGTCCTGAACAGCGTCGCGTTCACCGCGAGCCTGGTCGCCCCCTTCGTCACGGGCTGGATCAAGGACTGGTCCGGCTCCTTCGCCGGAGGGTGCTATCTGGCCGCGCTGCTGGGAGTCGCGGCCGTGCCGGTCGCGCTCGCCGTGCGCCCGCCCGATCTGGGCGGAACGGTGGTAACTCGCCGTCTCTAATGACTTTGTGACGCCGGCGCCGGCCGACCTCGGGTCCTCCGGGAGGTCGGGACCGCCTGTATACTGGCGCCGTGAGCCGACCCGGTCTCCTCGCGGGTCTTCTGATCGCTCCCCTCGTCGGCCTCGCGTGCCCGTGGGTGGGTGCGGAGGAAGTCGTCGAGGCGACGCTCGACAACGGCCTGCGAGTTCTCCTCCAGGAGGACCACCGGAGCCCGGTCGCCAGCTTCCAGGTCTGGTACCGCGTCGGCTCGCGCGACGAACGGGTCGGGCTGACCGGGCTGTCCCACTACCTCGAGCACATGATGTTCAAGGGGACGCCGAAGTACGGGCCCGGGGTCCTTTCGAAGCTGGTCGAGACCGTGGGCGGCCAGGACAACGCCTTCACGAGCCGCGACGTCACCGTGTACCACGTGACCGTCGCAGCCGAGCAGCTCGACCTCGTGCTCGAGCTCGAGGCCGACCGGATGCGGCATCTTCTCCTCGACCCCCGAGAGGTCGACGCCGAGCGGAAGGTCGTGATGGAGGAGCGCCGGACACGCACGGAGGACGACCCGGTCGGAGCCCTCGCCGAGCTCTTCAACACCGTCGCCTTCGTGGCCCACCCCTATCGGCTGCCGACGATCGGGCTCGCCCAGGACATCGAGCGCCTGACGGCGAGCGACCTTCGGGGCTGGTACGAGGCCTACTACCGGCCCAACAACGCGATCGTCGCCGTCGTCGGGGACTTCCGGGCGGCCGAGCTCCTCGAGAAGATCCGGACCCGGTTCGACGGTATCCCCCGGGGCCCCGACCCGCCGCGCGTCGCCGTGGTGGAGCCCGAGCAACGCGGCGAGCGGCGAGTCTGGCTGCGGAAAGAGGCGCAGCTCCCCGTCGTCTTCGCGGGCTATCCGGTGCCCAATCACCGATCGGAGGACGCCTACCCTCTCGAGGTCCTGTCGACGGTCCTGTCGGGCGGGCGGACGTCGCGGCTCTATCGGCGGCTCGTGCACGAGGAGCGGCTCGCCCTCGAGGCCGCCGGTGACTACCCGCGCCTCACGCTCGACCCGGACACGTTCACCTTCTACGTGACGGTGCTGCCCGGGCGCACGGTGGAGGAGGCCGAGAGGGCACTGAACGCCGAGGTGGAGCGGCTGCGCACCGAGCTCATCTCCGAGGAGGAGCTCCGGCGCGCCCAGAACCAGCTGGAGGCCGCTTACCTCTTCGGCGAGGATTCCGTCTTCAGCCGGTCGGCGTCGCTCGCGCGCCACGAGCTCCTCGGGGGCTGGCGGCTGCGCGAGACCTACCTGCCGGGCATCCGCGCGGTCACGCGCGAGGACGTGCGGCGGGTGGCGGAGCGTTATCTGGTCGCCGAGCGCCGCACGACCGCGATCCTCCTGCCGGTTCCGCCCGCCGCGGCCAGGCAGTAGCGCCGCACCGATGAGCCCGTTCGGCCGGGCCCTCAGGGGCGTCGTCCTGGTCGTGGTGGCCCTCGTCGGGCTGGCGGCGGTCGGGCTCTGGGCGCTGTCGCGGCGCGAGCCGCACGCCGCCGGGCTCACGGTGACCGGGACGATCGAGGCGCGCGACGTGGACCTGTCGCCGAAGACGACGGCCCGCGTTGCCGCGATCCGCGTCGAGGAGGGCAGCCGCGTCCGCCGGGGCGAGCTCGTGATCCAGCTGGACGATGCCGAGCTGGTCGCGGATGTGGCCCGGCTCGAGGCAGGGGTGCGCGTGGCCCAGGCGCAGCTGCGCGACCTCCTGGCCGGGGCTCGGAAGGAAGAGATCGCCGAGGCGCAGGCGCAGGTCGGGCGCGCCGAGGCGGCCCTGGCCGACCTCGTCGCCGGCGCCCGGCGGGAGGAGATCCAGGCGGCGCGCCAGGTGGTGGCCCAGGCCGAGGCGCGGCAGCGCGATCTCGAGGCCGGGTCGCGGGCGCAGGAGATCGAGCAGGCGCGAAGCGCCGTCGCCTCGGCCGAGGCGACGCGGGTGTGGACGGAGCGGGAGTTCGAGCGGCTCAAGTCGCTCTACGACCGGGACCTGGTGGCGGCGGCCGACAAGGATCGCGCCTGGCAGGCCTTCGAGGTCGCGCGGATGCAGGAGCGCACGGCGCGGGAGCAGCTCGCCCTGGTGCTCGCCGGCCCGCGGAGCGAGCAGGTGGAGGCGGCGCGGGCGGAGGTTCGGCAGGCGCGGGAGCGTCTGCGCCTCGTCGAGGCGGGGCCGCGACCGGATCAGGTCGAGGCCGCGCGCGCCGAGGTGCGGGCCGCCCGGGAGCGGCTCGCGCTGGTCGAGGCCGGGCCCCGGCCCGGCCAGGTGGACACGGTGCGGGCGCAGCTCGCCCAGGCCGAGGCCGCCCTGGTCCAGGCGCGCGCGCGTCTGGCGGACACCCGGATCGAGGCGCCGATGGACGGCGTGGTGCTGCGGAAGAGCCTCGAGCCCGGGGCGACCGCGGCGCCCGGCTCGGCCATCGTGACACTCGTCGATCCCAGCGACATCTGGCTCCGGGCGTATATTCCGGAGACCGACCTGGGCCGGGTGCGGGTCGGCCAGACGGCACGCGTCACCGTGGACGCCTTTCCCGGGCAGCCGTTCGAGGGCCGCCTCACCGAGGTCGCTTCCGGGGCGGAGTTCACGCCGCGGAACGTGCAGACGCAGAAGGAGCGGGTCAACCTGGTGTTCCGGGTCAAGATCGCGATCGCCAACCCGGACGGGCGGCTCAAGCCGGGCATGCCCGCAGACGCCGTGATCGCGACGGACTGACCGGAGGGCGGACGGATGACCAGCGACGGGACGGTGGCGGGACCCCTCGGCGACCTCGATCCCGAGGAGTTCCGGCGACACGGTCACGAGGTGGTGGACTGGATCGCGGGCTTCCTGGCGGCACCGGAGCGCTACCCGGTGCTGGCCCGGGTGAAGCCCGGAGACGTGCGGGGCGCGCTCCCGGCGGCGGCGCCGGACGGTCCGGAGCCGCTCGACCGGGTTCTCGCGGACTTCGAGCGCGTGATCCTCCCGGGCATCACGCACTGGAACCATCCGGGCTTCTTCGCCTACTTCGCGATCAGCGGCTCCGCTCCAGGGATCCTCGGCGAGCTCCTCTGCGCCGCGCTCAACGTCAACGCCATGCTCTGGCGCACGTCTCCGGCCGCTACCGAGCTGGAGGAGGTCGTGCTCGACTGGCTGCGGAAGCTCCTCGGCCTGCCCGCGGGCTTCCACGGCGTCATCTACGACACCGCGTCGATCTCGACCCTCTGCGGGCTCGCGGCGGCGCGCGAGGCCGCCGGGCTCGAGATCCGGGAGCAGGGGATGGCCGGGCGCGCCGACATCCCGCGCCTCCGCGTCTACACGTCCGAGCAGGCGCACAATTCCGTCGAGAAGGGCGCGATCATCCTCGGCTTCGGGCGCGAGGGCGTGCGGAAGATCCCGACGGACCGCGAGTTCCGGATGGATCCGGCGGCGCTGGCCCACGCGATCAGCGAGGACCGGGCGGCCGGCTGGCGGCCCATCGCCGTGTGCGCGACCGTCGGGACGACGGGGACGACGAGCGTGGACCCGGTGCCGGCGATCGCCGACATCGCCGCGCGCGAGGGACTCTGGCTCCACGTCGACGCCGCGTACGGCGGGGTCGCGGCCATCCTGCCCGAGCGGCGCGAGGTACTGGCCGGGTGCGACCGCGCCGACTCGATCGTCGTCAACCCGCACAAGTGGCTCTTCACGCCGATCGACTGCTCGGCCCTGTTCTGCCGGCGTCCCGACGTGCTGAAGCGCGCCTTCACCCTCGTGCCCTCGTTCCTCCAGACGCCGGAAGGGAGCGCGGTCGAGAACTACATGGACTGGGGGCCGCAGCTCGGACGCCGCTTCCGGGCGCTGAAGCTCTGGATGGTGCTCCGCGCGTTCGGCCGGTCCGGCATCGAGGCGCGCCTCTCCGAGCACATGCGGCTCGGGCGGCTCTTCGCCGAGTGGGTCGACGGCGATCCGGACTGGGAGCGCATCGCCCCCGTCCCGTTCAGCACGGTCGTCTTCCGGCTCCGGCCCCGGGGCTGGGCCTCCGATGACCCGCGGCTGGGCCCGCTGAACGAGCGGCTGCTCGAGGGCGTGAACGCCTCGGGCGAGGCGTTCCTGTCTCACGTGGTCCTCGGCGGGCGCTACGCGCTCCGCCTCGCCATCGGCAACATCCGGACGGAGGAGCGCCACGTGCGGCGGGCGTGGGAGATCCTCCGGGCCGAGGCGCTCCGCCTCGGCGCCCTTCCGGTCACCGTCGCCGGCGGTAGCCGCCGGCCTCCATCGGGGACGCCTCCCTCTCGATGGTGGAGTCGGTCGAGCCCGCGGTCCTGACCGAGGGACTCACCAAGCGCTTCGGCGCCTTCACGGCGGTCGATCACGTCGACCTCCGGGTCGAGGCGGGCGAGCTCTACGGCTTCCTCGGCCCGAACGGCGCCGGGAAGTCCACGACCCTCCGGATGCTCTGCGGCATCCTCGAGCCCACCGACGGAAGCGGACGCGTCCTCGGCATCGATCTCCGGCGAGGAGCCCGAGCGGATCAAGGCCGCCATCGGCTACATGTCGCAGCGCTTCTCGCTCTACGACGACCTGTCGGCCGCCGAGAACCTCGTCTTCTACGCGATGGTCTACGGCGTGCCGGGCCGGCTCCGGCGAGAGCGCATCGACCGGATGATCCAGCTCGCCGATCTGGTCGGCCGCGAGGACACGCTGGCGGGCCAGCTGTCGGGCGGCTACCGTCAGCGGCTGGCGCTTGCCTGTGCCCTCGTTCACTCGCCCCGGCTCATGTTCCTCGACGAGCCGACGGCCGGCGTCGACCCGGTGTCCCGCCGCACGTTCTGGGAGCTGATCCGGCGCCTCGCCGACAGCGGCGTCACCGTGGTGGTGACGACCCACTACATGGACGAGGCCGAGCACTGCGACCGGCTGGGGTTCATCTACCAGGGTCGGCTGATCGCCCAGGGCACGCCGGCCGCGATCAAGGCCGACGCGTTCGGCCGGCCCGTGTTCCAGGTGGAGTCGCCGGAGCCCCGCGGGCGATCGACGTCCTCGCCGACTGGCCGGCCGTCGAGGAGGCTGTCCGCTACGGGGCGCTCGTCCGCGTGGTGTCGGCGGAGCGCGGGCTCACCGAGGCGGCGGTCGTCGAGCGCCTGGCGGCCGCCGGACTGGCGGCGTCCGTGCGCGCGGTTCCCCCGACGGTCGAGGACGTGTTCATCTCCTTCGTGGACAAGGAGCGCAAGGGCCGGCTGCGGCGGCAGCTCGGCGCCTTCTGACGGGCCATGCGTCTTCTCGGGATGATGTGGAAGGAGATGGTGCAGCTCCGGCGCGATCCAATGGCCCTGACGCTGGCGCTCTTCATCCCGGTGGTGCTCCTGTTCATCTTCGGCTACGCCATCAACACGGACGTGAGGAACCTGCCGACCGTCGTGCTCGACGAGGCGCGCGACGTCGAGGCGCAGAAGCTCCTCGAGGCGTTCCAGAACACGCGGTACTTCGCGGTCCGATTCCAGGCGCGGTCGCTCGACGAGGTCGCCCGGCTCATCGACCGGGGCGACGCCAAGGTGGGAATCGTGATCCCGCCCGATTTCTCCGAGCGCCTGCGCAGCCGCCGCGCCGCGGCGATCCAGGTGATCGTGGACGCTTCCGACCCTCAGGTGGCCGTCTCCGCCATCAACGCGGCGAGCGCGCTGGGCCTCGATCGCTCGATCGAGCTCCTGCGCCGAGGCGGCATCGACACGGAGGCCGGCCTCGACGTCCGCATCCGCGCCTGGTACAACCCCGACCAGGAGTCGGCGCTGTTCATCGTGCCGGGGCTCATCGGCGCCCTCCTGATGCAGACGACCATCACGATCATGGCCGTGGCGGTGGTCCGGGAGCGCGAGCGGGGGACCCTCGAGGCCCTGGTCGTGAGCCCGCTCAAGCGGTGGGAGATCATGCTCGGGAAGATCCTGCCGAACCTTCTCGTCGCGTACGGCCAGATGACGCTGGCCCTGGTGGTGGCGCACTACGTGTTCGCGGTGCCCATCCGCGGGAGCGTGGCGCTCCTCTACGCGGTTGCGGCGGTCTTCATGCTGGGCACCCTCGGGATCGGCATCTACGTGTCGACGATGTCCCGCACCGTGCCCCAGGCGATGCAGCTGGGCTTCCTCGCCATCCTGCCGTCCATCTACCTGTCCGGGCTCCTGTTCCCGCTGGAAGGGATGCCGGAGCCGGCGCAGTACTTCGCGCGGATCCTGCCCATCACGTACTTCCTGCGGATCATCCGCGGGATCGTGCTGAAGGGCATCGGCCTGGCCGACCTCTGGCCTGACGTCTGGCCCCTGGTCGCGTTCGGCGCCGTGATCTTCACCCTGGCGGTGCTGCGCTTCCGCAAGTCGCTCGACTGAGCGGGGCGGGGCCGACGATGGAGGACCATCCGTGACCCGAGAGAGACGACGGCCGCTGAAGGTCGGCGTGGAGCTGCCGATCGCGGTGGACAAGGGACGCCACGGCACGCCGCGCTGGGGCGACATCAGCCAGATGGCGCGCCATGCCGAGGAGATCGGATTCGACTCCGTGTGGATCGAGGACCACCTCCTGTTCCGCCCGGAGGGCCGGGCCTCGCAGGGCGTGTGGGAGGGGTGGGCGATCATCGCCGCCATCGCCGCGGTGACCTCGCGCGTCGAGATCGGCCCCCTCGTCTCGTGCATGTCGTTCCGCAATCCCGCGTATCTCGCGAAGCTGGCCGACACCATCGAGGAGATCTCGGGAGGCCGGCTGATCCTCGGCGTCGGCGCCGGCTGGCACGAGGCGGAGTACCGGGCGTTCGGCTACCCCTTCGACCACCGGGTGAGCCGCTTCGAGGAGGGGCTCCGCATCGTCCACGGGCTGCTCCGCCAGGGGCACGTCGACTTCGTCGGTCGCTTTCACGAGGCGCGGGACTGCGAGCTCCTGCCGCGGGGCCCCCGGCCCGGCGGACCCCCGATCCTGATCGGGTCGACCGGAGAACGCATGCTGGCGCTGCTGGCCCAGTACGGGGATGTGTGGAACGCGTACTTCACCCCCACGAAGAACCGTCCGGCGGGTGTCGCACCGCTCCGGGACCGGGTCGACGCTGCCTGCCGCAAAGCTGGGCGCGATCCGGGAACGGTCGGCCGCACGGTCGCCGTGTTCGTCGACATGGCGCCAGGAAAGGGCGCGTCTCCACCGCTTCCGGCGCACTGGACCTTCGAGCCCCTGGCCGGGCCGCCCGAGCGCCTGGCGGAGGAGCTCCGGGCCTACGCGCGCGAGGGCATCAGTCACGTGCAGCTCTGGCTCGAGCCGAACACGCTGGAGAGCCTCGAGGCCTTTGCGCCCGTCCTCGCGCTCCTGGACAGGTAGGCGCCCCGCGCCCGGCCGGTTGGGCGATGGCGGAGCCGGTATAATGGCCGCCATGCGTCTGGCCGCCGTGAGGGGCGTCGTCCTGACCGCTGCCGTCGCGGCGCTCGCGACGCCGGTGCGTTCCCAGACCTTGCCACCGTCCGCGGTGGCGCCGGCACCCGCAACAGCCTCGGGCTGGGCGCGGCTCACGCTGCCGAACGGGATCGTCGTCCTCGTCGCCGAGCGGCCGGGCATCCCGATCGTCATCGCTCGCGCGTCCGTCGAGGCGGGAGCGGTCCTCGACCCCCCGGACAAGGGCGGCGTCGCCAACCTGACCGCGCTGCTCCTCACCCGCGGGAGCGCGACGCGGCCTGCCCTCGAGGTCGACCGTGCGATCGAGTTCGTCGGCGGAAGCCTCGAGGGTGAAGGGGGCCGGGATTCGAGCGAGGTGGTGCTCTCCGTGCTGCGGAAGGACCTCGGGCTGGGCCTCGATCTCCTGACCGAGGCCCTTCTGCGGCCCGCCTTTCCGGAGACCGAGTTCGAACGGAAGCGCGACGAGGTCGCTGGCGTCGGTGCGGCGCTCGGAGGAGGATCCTGGGACGGTCGCGGCCCGCCTGCTGAGGCGGCTGGTCTTCCCCGAGCACCCCTACGGCCGTCCCGTGACCGGGACCGAGGCCTCGCTCCGCGCCATCACCCGGGACGATGTGGCGGCCTTCCACCGGGCGGCCTACCGGCCCGAGCGCACGATCGTCGCGGTGGCGGGCGACGTCACGGCCGCGGCGGTCCGGACCGAGCTCGAGGCGCGACTGGGCGCCTGGTCCGTGGCGAGCCCCGGCCCCGGCGCCGCCCGGGCCGGCGCCTCTCGGGCTGCCCTCGCGCACCGAGTCGGTGCAGCGGAGCCTGACGCAGGCCACGATCCTCCTGGGCCAGGCGACCGTGACCAGGAGGCATCCGGACTTCTACCCGCTGCTGGTGGCGAGCCAGATCCTCGGCGGCGGCTCGTCCTCGCGCCTGTACACTCGCGTCCGCGAGGAGCGCGGGCTCGCCTACAACGTGTACGCGCAGTACGCGCCGGCCCGCCTGGCCGGCCTGTTCCTGGTCGAGCTCCAGAGCGAGAACGCGCGGGTCCGCGAGGCTCTGGCGGTGGTGCGGGAGGAGCTGGTCCGCCTCCGCCGCGAGCGCGTGTCGGAGGAGGAGCTGGCGCGCGCGCGCTCGTACCTGGTCGGGAGCTTTCCCCTGCGGATGGACACGGCGGCGGACGTGTCGGACCTTCTCGTCGCGATCGAGCGGTTCGACCTCGGCCTCGACTACCCCGCGCGCTTCCGCCAGAGCCGTCTCGGCCGTCACCGCCGACGACGTGCTCCGGGCGGTGCGGGCCCACTGGGACCCGGACGGCATGAATCTCGCGCTGGTGGGCAACCTCCGCGAGGCCGGGATCGGAAGTCCCTGACATGAGGCACTTCGGCCTGGTCCGCCGCCCGTCCGGCGTCCTCGAGGAAGGGCTCGAAGCCGAGCAACGAGCTGGAGACGAACCGCGACATCGCTGGGCCGGCTGCTCGAGAGCGACCCGTCTCAGGCCTCGAGCCGAATGAATGCCGTCATGAAGCGCCTGACCGCGCTCGGGATGATCGGCCGGCCGTTCACCGTCATCTCGGGCTACTTCGGGACGAACTTCGAGGTGATGCCTTGGCTCAAGCAGCCGTGGGGGATCGCAGCGGCGACCGTCCTCATGTTCGGGCTCTCGGCGAGCGCGCTTCATGTTCCTCAAGAGCCACGACTGGCTGTGAGCGGCGCGCGGGCTCGGCCGGGGCGGGCCAGGACTCGGACCGGTGCGGCGCTTGCCCTCGCCGTGCTCCTCCTCTGGGGCCTTCCCCGGCCCGCCCCGGCGCTGGTCGGGGATCTGACGGAGGCCGGGATCCGCGAGGCGACCGACGCGGGAATCGCCTCGATCACGCAGGACGACTTCGCCGAGGAGTGGCAGCTCCGGCTGCCCGGCGGTGAGGACGTCGTCGTCAGCACCCCATTCTCCCGGCTCGCGCTCGCCGCCCGTCAGGCCGCGATGAAGGGCGAGTCGCTGACGGAGAAGCAGCAGAAGGAGCAGATCGACCGGGGCAAGGGGCGGATCCAGCTCCTGGTCACGATGCACGGAGGACCTTCCCGGAGCTTCGCCCGATTCTACCAGCCGGTCCTCATCGTGAACGGCCGCGAGGTCAAGGCGAGCTTCGTCCAGAACGAGCGCACGCCGCTGGTGCAGGAAGATGGCCGCCTCGCCGCGCGCAACGTGTACGTGTTCCCGCTCGAGGGGCTTCCGGCGAACGGCATCGTCACGCTGGTGGTGAAGGGAGCGCCTCCGGAGCAGAAGGAGGTCCTGCGGGCCAGGCTCGACTTCGGCAAGTTCCGCTGACGCCACCGTTCGCGAACACCTCTCGACGAAGGAGACCGGTCCCGATGGTCACCAAGCAGCGCTTCGCGCAGGGCATGACCTTCCAGCAGTACCTCGACCAGATGACCACCAACAAGGACAAGTTCCTGGAGACGATGGCGGCGACCCACGTCACGCCTCAGGACCGGGCGGTCTTCGCGGATCGTGGCGAGAAGCTCAACGTCCTCGTCCTCACCGAGGACTGGTGCGGGGACGCGCTGACCAACTTCCCGGTGCTCGCGCGGATGGTCGAGGGGGCCCCGAACGTCGAGATGCGGGTCTTCCTCCGCGATCAGAACCCGGACCTCATGGATCAGTACCTCAACCGCGGGCTCTTCCGGTCCATCCCGGTCTTCGTGTTCTTCGACGCGGACATGAAGGAGGTCGCCCGCTTCGTCGAGCGCCCGCCGAAGATCACGGAGTACATGGACCAGAAGCAGCTCGAGCTGCGCCGCCAGCTCCGCGCCCAGCACGGGGACGAGTGGCGGCGGTCGGCGGCCGAGGAGATCCGCGCGCTCCTCGGATGAACGTCGCGCACTTTCTCGAGGCGAGCGCCCGCCGCGAGCCCGGGCGGACGGCCCTCGTCTTCGGGGACCGACGTCTCACGTACGCCGAGCTCGACCGCGAGGCCGGACGGGTGGCGGCGGGCCTCGCGCGGCTCGGGATCCGGCCCGGCGAGCGCGTGTGCCTCCATCTCGCGAACCGGCCGGAGTTCGTCGTCGCCTACTACGGCTGCCAGAAGCTCGGCGTGACGGCGGTCGCGCTCAACGTCACCTACGTGCGCGACGAGCTGGCGTACATCATCCGCGACAGCGAGGCGGCCGCGATCCTGAGCGGCCCGCCATTTGCCGCCCAGCTCCCGGACCCCGGGGAGACTCCGTCCGTCCGGGTGCGCGTGGGCACCGGCGAGCCCGGGGCGGTGGCCTTCGAAGCGCTCCCGGCCGACCCGCCCCTTCGCGCCGTCGACGGCGACCGGGAGGACGTGGCCGCCGTTCTCTACACCTCGGCCACGACCGGTCGGCCCAAGGGCGTCATGCTCACGCAGGCCAACGTCGTGTCGAACACCTATGCGACGGTGCACCACCTCCGCATGACCGCGGAGGATCGCGGGCTGTGCGCGCTGCCGCTGTTCCACTGCTTCGGCCAGAACTTCATCATGAACGCCCTCGTGGCCGCCGGCGGGACACTGGTCCTGCAGGAGCGGTTCGTGCCGGCCGACTTCCTGGCCGCGGCCGTCCGGCACCGCGTCACCGTCCTGTACGCCGTGCCGACGATGTACATCGTCCTCCTGGCCGGCGGCCTGGCCGCCCACGACCTCTCGTCGCTCCGGCTCGCCTTCTCCGCCGCGGCCATGCTGCCCGGCGACGTCGAGCAGCGCTGGACAGCGGCCACCGGGCTCCCGATCTCCCAGGGTTACGGACTCACCGAGTCCTCCCCGTTCGCGACCTACAACCACGAGCACGCCCACCGGCCTGGCTCGGTCGGGACGCCGATCGAGAACGTGGAGGTGCGAGTCGTCGACGAGCACGACCGGGAGGTGCCCGACGGCACGCTCGGCGAGATCGTGATCCGGGGACCGAACGTGATGCGGGGGTACCTGGGGAAGCCCGAGGACACGGCCGCGGCGCTCCGCGGAGGCTGGCTTCACTCGGGGGACATCGGCCACCGTGACGGCGACGGGTACTTCCACATCGTGGATCGCGTGAAGGACATGATCAACGTCGCGGGGTTCAAGGTTTTCCCGCGCGAGGTCGAGGAGGTGCTCTTCGGGCATCCGGCCGTCGCCGAGGCCGCGGTGCTGGGACGGCCGGATCCCGTCAAGGGCGAGGTCGTCCGCGCCTGCGTGGTGCTCCGGTCCGGCCAGTCGACGACGGCGGAGGAGCTCATCGAGCGGTGCCGGGGACGCGTGGCGCCCTACAAGGTCCCGGTCGCCGTGGAGTTCCTGTCCGCCCTGCCCAAGAGCCCGACGGGCAAGATCCTGAAGAAGAATCTGCGGTGACGTCCCCTGCGGGTCCTCCGCTGGCGTCCCGCCCCGAGTACGCCATCCCGTGTATGCTGTCCAACGTGATGGGCGCTCGTGGACGGCCCGGGGAGGGAACGATGCGGCGGTCGATCGTGGCGGTGGGCCTGATCGGGATCCTGGCGGGCGGGGTGGCGCTGACGTCCTTGAGCGAGGCGCGTGTTGGCGGGGGCGGCTCGAGCGGGAGCCGCGGCTCGCGCTCCTACTCGGCGCCGCGCGTTCCCTCGTCACCGGTCACGCCGTCGACGCCGGCATCCCCCCGGCCGGTGGCGCCAGGCCCCGGTTCTCTCACGCAAACGCCGCGGCCCGGTCTGTTCGGAGGGCTCGGGGGCATGGTGGGCGGCTTCCTCCTGGGCGGGCTTCTGGGCTCGCTCCTCTTCGGGGGACTGGGCGGCATGTCGGGAGGTATCGGATTCATGGACCTCCTGGTGATGGCCGGGCTCGCCGCGCTCGTGATCTCGCTCCTGCGGCGTCGGACGCCCGAGCCGGCGCCGGCGTCGGCGTACGGGCGGGCGGAATGGACTCCCGCGGCGCCCCGGCCCGCTTCGGCCCCCGAGCCCGCCGGAGCCGTCGCGCAAGGCGGTGCCGCCGCGCTGGACGAGGATCTCGCCCGAGGCGTGGACCACATCCGCGTGATGGACCCGGACTTCGACCCCGCGCGCTTCCTGGCGATCGCGAAGGACCTCTTCGTGCGCCTCCAGATCGGCTGGTCCGGCGGCGACCTCGCCGCGGTGCGCGCGCATCTCACCGACGAGATGGCCGTCGCGCTCGAAGGGGACATGGCGCGTCTCCGTGAGAGAGGCCGGCGGAACCGCGTCGACCAGGTGACCGTCGACTCGGTCGCGCTCACGGAGGCGTGGCAGGAGCACGGGCGGGATCTCGTCACGGCGGAGATCCGGGCCGGCGCCGTGGACTACGTCGTCGACGAGGCCACCGGGCAGGTGGTCGAGGGGAGCGCCACGAAGCCGACACGGTTCGTGGAGTACTGGACGTTCGTCCGCCCGGTGGGCGCGAACCCCTGGAGGCTCGGAGCGATCCAGCAACCCTCGGCCTGACGGCCGGGGAGGTTCCGTTCGGGACGCCTCCCTTGGAGGCCGCGGCCATGTTACGCTTCGAGACAGGCCATGGCGCAGGTGGGCGTCCTGCTCGTGGACCCGGATCAGACCCTGGTGGGAGGTATCCGCCAGGCCCTCGAGGGACACCCCTACGAGCTCAGGCTTGCCGGCTCGGCGGCTCACGCCGTGGAGACCATCGGCGCGGGTGACGTCGAGGCCGTGCTGGTGAGCCTCGGCCGGGCCGAGGGAGCCGGCGCTCTCATCGCGGACATCTCCGGTCGGTGGCCGGATCTCCCCATCGTGGCCGTGACCGAGCCCGGGGGGCGGCCCCAGGGCTTCCAGGCCCGCGCCGCCGGCGCGTGGGACTACCTCGAAGCGCCCGGCGATCTCGCTCCCGAGCGGCTCCTCACCGTGCTCGCCAACGCGCTCGATCGCCGCCGCCTCCGGCGCGAGCTGCGGGCGGCGCAGGCGGCGGCGCCCGAGACCTTGAATCTCGAGGCGCGCGAGCGGCAGGCGATCCTCGCCGCGCTGGAGGCGACGCGCTGGAACAAGCAGGCGGCGGCGCGGCTCCTGGGCCTCCACCGCCCGACGCTCTACGCCAAGATGCGGAAGCACGGCGTCCCACAGGCACGGCCACACTGACCGGATGACCCCCGGTCCCGGCGGTGTTCCGGGACGATCTCCTGCCTGCTCCGTCGCACGGCGGTCCGGTTGCGGCGCCCCGGGACCGTGTGCCACAATGACTCCCGTACGAAGCGGCCCCCGATGCGGGGCCGCGCGTGTTTCGGCCAATTCCGCGCGCGCCAACGGGGGCGGTCCATGACGACTCAGACGACCGATACCGGACTCCAGGACGTGGTCGTGTCGACCTCCGAGATCTGTTTCATCGACGGTGATCGGGGGCGGCTTCTCTATCGAGGCTACGACATCCACGACCTCGTGGCGCATTCCTCGTTCGAGGAGACGGTCGCCCTGCTCTGGAACGGCGCCCTGCCCAAGCGTGCGGAGCTCGAGAGCCTCCGGAAGGCCCTGGCGACCCAGCGGCGGTTGCCCGCCAAGGTCCTGACGCTGGTCCGGAGCCTCCCGCGGAAGTCCGACTCGATGGACGTCCTCCGGACGGCTGTCTCGGCGCTCGGGGTGTACGATCCGGACGCGGGCGACAACTCCCGGGAGGCAAACCTGCGGAAGGCGGTGCGCATCCAGGCGCAGGTGCCCACGCTGGTCGCGGCGTGGAGCCGGATCCGGAAGGGCAAGGCGCCGATCCCTCCGAGCCCGCGTCTGTCGCTCGCCGGGAACCTCCTCTACATGCTCTCCGGCCGGAAGCCGAGCGCCCTCGCCGAGAAGGCGATGGACACCGCGCTCATCCTCCACGCGGACCACGAGCTGAACGCCTCGACGTTCGCGTCGCGCGTCACCGTGGCGACCCTGTCCGACATGTACTCGGGCGTGGTGTCGGGGATCGGCACCCTCAAGGGCCCGCTCCACGGCGGGGCGAACGTCGCCGTCATGCGGATGCTCCTCGAGATCGGCGACGTCGACCGGGCGGAGACGTGGATCAAGAACGCGCTCGCCCAGAAGAAGCGGATCATGGGGTTCGGGCATCGCGTCTATCACACCGAGGACCCGCGGGCGACCCACCTCCGGCGCCTGTCCGAGCAGCTGGGGCGGGAGGCGGGTGAGCTCAAGTGGTTCGAGATGTCGCGCATCATCGAGCGGGTGGTGAACGCCGAGAAGGGTCTGCACGCCAACGTCGACTTCTACTCCGCGTCGACCTACTACTCGATGGGCATCGACCCGGACCTGTACACGCCGATCTTCGTGGTCTCCCGGGTCTCGGGGTGGACGGCCCACATCCTGGAGCAGCAGGCCCACAACCGCCTCATCCGGCCGCGTGCCGAGTACCAGGGTTCGCGCCAGGCGACCTACGTCCCCCTCGGCCAGCGCTGACCGCTCCCGAGGCCCCCGCATGCCCCGCGCCTGGTCCGTGAGGCCTCCGGAGGCTCCGGTCGTGACGCTGGGCCGGATGGTCCGGCGCCCCGTCGTCCGCGAGTAGCCGATGGCGCGATTCACGAAGGGGCACGGGCTCGGCAACGACTACCTCGTCATGGAGGAGCGGGACATAGACTTCCCGCTCGGGCCACCCGCGGTCCGCTGGATCTGCCACCGCAACTGGGGGGTCGGCTCGGACGGGATCCTGCTCCGGACGACGTCCGGCGTCGCCGACGTGGGGCTCCGCATCTTCAATCCCGACGGGAGCGAGGCCGAGAAGTCCGGGAACGGCCTCCGGATCTTCGCGAAGTACCTGTGGGAGCGCGGCGGCCTGCGGAAGTCGCCGATGCGGATCGAGACGAAAGGCGGTGTCGTCGAGGCCGTGTGCCACCTCGCGGGGGAGCGCGTGGACCAGGTGACGGTCGAGATGGGGCACGCGACGTTCCGCGCGCCCGAGATCCCCATGCACGGCCCGGATCGCGAGGTCGTGGCCGTCCCTCTCCAGGTGGGCGACCGCTTTCTCACCGTGACGTGCGTCTCGGTCGGCAATCCCCACTGCGTCGTCTTCACCGACACGCTCGACGACGACGAGGTGCGGCAGCTCGGGCCACGCATCGAGACCCACGCGGCCTTCCCCAACCGCACGAACGTCCAGTTCGCGCGTGTCCTGGCGCGGGACCGGGTGGAGATCCGCATCTGGGAGCGCGGGGCCGGGTTCACGCTGGCGTCGGGCTCGTCCTCCTGCGCCGTCGCCGCCGCGGCAGTCCGCAACGGCCTTGCCGGCGGGCGCATCACCATCCAGAGTCCCGGTGGGGAGCTGGTCGTCGAGGTCCGGCAGGACTGGTCCATCCGTCTCCGGGGGCCGGTTGCCGAGGCGTGCGAGGGGGCGCTCGCGCCCGAGCTCGTGCACGCCCTCCGGGCCGGGGACCCGCTCCCCTTCGAGTGAGGTGCCCATGCCCGGCCTGATCCCGAAGACGGCGTTCATCGGCATCGACCACGTCGCGCACCTCGCGACGGGCGGGGAAGCCCCCGTCCTGCGTGCCAACCTCGCGGCCGCGACCCAGTTCCTCCTCGACAAGGGCGACGGCATGCCCGGGCGCGAGCGCTTCTTCGCGACGGCGGACCGAACCCGGGTGGCCCTCGCGGCCCGCCTGGGCGGGCGTCCCGAGGACATCGCGTTCCTCGGGAGCGCTTCCGAGGGCTTCCACGTGGCGTCCGAGGGGATCGACTGGCGCTCCGGCGACAACGTCGTCGTGGGCCAGAGCGAGTTTCCCTCGGTCCTCCTCGCCTGGCAGCGGCTCCGGCCGCGCGGCGTCGAGGTCCGCGCCGTCGGCCGGGAGGCGGTCGTGACCCCCGAGGAGATCGCCGCGGCGGTCGATCGGCGGACGCGCGCGATCGCCGTGAGCCACGTGGGCTACCTCACGGGAGCCCGCCACGACCTCGGCCGCCTGCGCAGCCTCGCCGATCGGGTAGGGGCGCGGCTGGTCGTCGATGCCTCCCACGCTCTCGGCGTCGTGCCCGTCGACGGCACGCTCTGCGACGTGGTCGTCGCCTGCTGCTACAAGTGGGTGCTCGCCGTCCACGGCGTCGGCGTGTTCTACGTGAACAGCCGGCGCTGGCCCGACCTCGCGGCGCCCTGGGTCGGCTGGCACTCCACGCTCCGCGAGGACGACTGGCGGCGTCGCACGGAGGTCCGCCTGCGGGAGGACGGCTCGCGCTTCGAGGCGGGGAACCCGCCGTTCCTTCCCGTCTACGTGCTGGAGAGCGCCCTGCGTACCCTCGACCGGATCGACCCCCGGGCGTCGGAGGCCTACGTGCTCGCGCTGGGCGGGGCGCTCCGGGCCGGCCTGGTCAAGCTGGGCCTGACGGTCCTCACGCCCGAGGCGCCCGAGGAGCGCGCGGGCAACATCGTGTTCGCGACGGACCACTCCCTGGAGGTCGAGCGCGCCCTCCGGGCCGCGGGCGTGCTGGTCTGGGCCGGTGACGCGCGGGTGCGCCTGTCGGTGCACGTGTTCAACGACGAGGCCGACGTCGCGCGCGCTCTCGCGGTGCTCGGGGATCTGACGGCGCGCGGCGCCGTCTGACCGGATGCCGGCCGGCGGGACGGCGGTGCCCGGCACCGCACCGGTCCGCGAGGCGCACCGCTTCGACGTCCACGCCCTCGAGAGGTACCTCGCCGGCCGGCTGCCGGGCTTCGCGGGGCCGCTCGAGGTCCGGCAGTTCCTGGGCGGCCAGTCGAACCCCACCTACCATCTGCGCGCGCCGAGCGGCGACTACGTGCTCCGCCGGAAGCCTCCGGGGAAGCTCCTGCCGTCCGCCCATGCCGTCGAGCGGGAGTTCCGCGTGATCGCGGCCCTGCGGGGGACCGGGGTCCCGGTGCCGGAGGCGCTCGTGCTCTGCGAGGATCCCGGCGTGGTGGGCACCGCCTTCTACGTGATGCGCTACGTGGCCGGGCGGGTCCTGCCCGAGCTGGGCCTGCCCGCCCTCTCGCCCGCGGAGCGGCGGGCGCTCTGGGACGACGCCGTCGGAGTCCTGGCGCGTCTCCACCAGGTGGACTGGCGGGCCGTCGGGCTCGCCGACTTCGGGCGGCCGGGCAACTACTATGCCCGCCAGCTCCACCGCTGGGTGGGCCAGTACCGCGCCTCGGAGACGGAGACCATTCCGGCGATGGAGCGCCTCATCGAGTGGCTGCCCGCACACATGCCGGCCGACGACACCACGACGCTCGTGCACGGGGACTTCAGGATCGGCAACACCGTGGTCCACGCGACGGAGCCCCGCATCCTGGCCGTCCTGGACTGGGAGCTCTCGACGCTCGGTCATCCGCTCGGCGACCTCGGGTACCTCTGCACGGCATTCCGGATGCCGGCGGGAATCGACGGCTTCCGCGGCCTCGATCTCGCGGCCCTGGGGATTCCCGCCGAGGCGGAGGTCGTGGCGCGGTACTGTCGTCTGACGGGTCGCGACGAGGTTCCCGACTGGGAGTTCTACGTCGCCTTCGCTCTGTTCCGGCTGGCCGCCATCTGTCAGGGGATCATGGGCCGCGTGCGCGACGGGACGGCGAGCGATCCCGATGCCCGCCGGCGCGGGGAGCGAGCGCGGCCGCTGGCCGAGGCGGCATGGGCCGTAGTGGACCAGGCCGCCTAGCCCGGCGCGGTCACGCGGCGCCGGCCGGCCGGCGTCCCGGGAGTGGCGTGAAAGCTCGCGTCAGGTGGAGCGCTGTCTTGACACACCGCATTGCACGCGAGTAATGTCCGACTCTACTGCAACGGGCAGACGTTGGCGATTGAGCCGACTGATGGGCAACAGCCCGCGAGTGCGCATCGTAAGGAGCTCGGAGGCACCTTGCCTCGAGACCCTGCGTTCTCGTCCCCGCGGCGTCGGGCCCTGTCCCTCCACCCCGCCCGGGAGCGCTTCCGGGTGACACCGCCGCGTTCGTGGACCGGAGCCGTGCTCGATGTGGACACGGGTGATCCGCCGCGGGCCTGGTACCGTCTGATCGGGGCCCGGGTACGACGGAACGTGCTGCTCAAGGCCATCGGCACCCCGGTGGCGATCTTCGTGTTCTTTCTCGGGTATCGCCATCTGCTGAACTATCCCATGTTTCCGGTGACCGAGATGCCGCTGACGGTGCTCGACGACGTCATCGGCTTCTATCCACCCGCGCTGCTCCTGTACGTCAGCTTGTGGCTGTACGTGTCGATTCCCCCGGCGCTGCTCCGGAGCCGCCGGGAGCTGATCGAGTACACCTGGGCGATCGGCGGGCTGTGCCTGGTCGGGCTGGCCTGCTTCCTTCTGTGGCCCACGTCGGTGCCGCCCCTCGGTTTCGACAGAGGGCGCCATCCGGGGTTCGGTATTCTGCAGGGACTGGATGCGGCAGGGAACGCGTGCCCGTCGCTTCATGTCGCGGCCGCGCTGTTCTCGGCGATCTGGCTGGATGTCCTGCTCCGCGAGATGCGAGTTGGCTGGGTGATGCGAGGAGCGAATTGGTGCTGGGGACTGGGGATCGTGTATTCGGCGATGGCGACCAAGCAGCACGTGGCGATCGACGTGCTGGCCGGGGCGATCCTGGGCGTGGCCGGGGCCGTGCTGTCGGTGCGATATCGAGCGGCTCACGTGCGGGACACGGCGGGCGGTCAGGATGCCTGCGAGACCCGAGCGATTGGTTGATCGCTTCGCAGGCACGCTGGCGTACGGGCTGCCGCCGCCGGGCGGCGTGGACGGGATCGATGATCCTCATGCGGTCCATCCGCGGCGCGGCCGCCCCGGTCTGATGGCAAAGGCGTGCTTCATCCTGGGCCTTGCCGCCATCTGCGCCACCTTCAGTTTTGCGTTCGTCTCCCCGCCGGCTTCCTGGATCGCGGGGACGGCGACCCTCGTGGCCACGACAGCCCTGTTCGCATGGGCGATCTGTCGCGTCAATTCCAGCTTCTGGATCGAGACTCTCTGGCGGTCGCGTCGACCCTCGGGGGCGGTGGCGCTGACGTTCGACGACGGCCCCGACGCGTCCTTCACGCCTCGAGTGCTGCGCATCCTGGCGGAGAAGCAGGTGCCGGCGACATTCTTCGTCGTCGGAGAGCGCGCGGAGCGCCACCCTGAACTGATCCGACGCGCGCACGACATGGGCCATGCCATCGGCAATCATTCCCACACGCACTCGCTGCGCTTCCATTTCCTTCACGGAAGCGGTCTGCGGCGGGAGATCGGCGCCTGCAATGACGCGATCCGCTCGGCGATCGGCCTGGAGCCTCGCCTGTTTCGCTCCCCGCAGGGCCTGAAGGCTCCGGCCCTCGGCGATGTGCTGCGTGAGCGCGGGATGGCCGCGATCGGCTGGCAGGTGCGTGGGATGGACTACTTGTTCCGGGATCCGGAACGAATCGCGCGCCGCATCGTGGAGGGCGCCGTCGACGGCGGCGTGCTGTTGCTTCACGACGGCGGCGGCTTGCAGGGAAGCATGGACCGCTCCGCCACGATTCAGGCTCTCCCGCTCGTGATCGATGGTCTGCGCGCCCGCGGCTTCACGTTCCTGCGCGTCGATCAGCTGTTCGGGATGGCGGCCTACCACCCCGAGTGCGCGGGGAGGGAGCCCCCGGGACCGGTTCGCCGGCTGACGCGCCTCGAGGCCCGGCCAGGAGCTCCAGGGTGAGTCCGGCGGCAGAGGACCTCGTCCGGAGCAGGGAGCAGGCGGCCTCGCGCCTTCATGGCCCGTCGTCGCTCCGGCGCGGCTGGCGAGTCTTCCGCACGGGGGTGGCATTCCTGGTGTTCGGGCTCGGCGTGATGGTGATCAGCGTGCTGGCGCTGCCGCTGCTGCAGCTGGTGTCCTGGCGGCGGTCCGACATGCAGAGGAGAGTCCAGCTGCTCATTCACCACTCGTTCCGGCTGTTTGCCTGGTTCATGACGACGATCGGCTTGATTCGGGTCACGTGGCACGGCCGGGAACGGCTGCGCGAACGTCCCGTTCTCGTCGTCGCCAACCACCCGACGCTCATCGATGTCGTGCTTCTCGTGGCGGCCATGCCTCAGGCCACTTGCATCGTGAAGACCGCCGCCGAGCGACGCCGTCTGTTTCGCCGCGTCGTGAGGGCCGCGGGCTACATCCCGAACGACCAGCCCGAGGCGTTGATCGCGGCGGGCACCGAGTGCCTCCGTCAGGGCGGCTCCCTGCTGCTCTTTCCGGAGGGCACCCGATCCCCGGCCGGACGACTCGGGGCGTTCCACCGGGGCGCGGCGCGAATCGCGCTGAGAAGCGGGAGTGATCTGGTTCCGGTCGTCATCACCTGTGCGCCACCGACCCTCATGAAGGGTCAACGATGGTACGACGTGCCCGCGTGCGCGGCACACCTCACGCTCACCGTGCAGGACCGAGTCAGCGTTCGGGATCACCCGGCGGCTGGCAAGACGGAGGCCGGCGGAGCCCGAGAGCTGACGAACCTCCTGCAGACCTTCTACGAGCGCGGCTTCCACGCGAGCCGCTGACCGTGCAGGCCGGCATGTCGCGGAGGGAGCACTTCGAGCGGGTCAGGGACGTCATGGTGAAGACGTTCGGTCTGGAGGAGGAGCAGGTCACTCCCGTGGCGCGTCTCGTTGACGACCTGGCCCTGGATAGCCTCGATTGGGCTGAGCTCATCGTCATACTGGAGCGCGAGACTGGGCGGGAGATCAGCGACAGCGACGTGAAGGCCATCCGTACCGTCGAGGACATCCTGGACCTGGTCGACAGGCAGGCGACCTCGGCATGAGCTTCCTCTTGACGTGCATCACGCTCGGCTATCCGTTCTTGATCTCTGCGGGCGTGGCCCTCGGACGGCCCCGACAGGTCATCGTCATCGTCGGCGTGGTGCTGCTCATCTCGGGGGCGCTCGCGTGGCGGTCGGGCTTCCGGGGCGATGCGGTCTGGCGCCTGGCCGAGGTGGGGCTCATGACGGTCTTCCTGGTGGTGGCCGCGATCGTGAACGAAGCGCACGTGTTTCGCCTGGGCCCGGCGCTGGCCAACGTCGCCATGCTCCTCTCGTTCGGCCGTACGCTCCGGGGCGGTCCGTCGATGGTCGAGAGCATCGCGCGCGTGCATCGCCGCGAGCTGCCGCGCGGAGCCGTCGTCTATTGCTGGCGGCTCACGCTGCTGTGGTGCATCTTCTTCGGCCTGAACGCCAGCTTCATCGTCTGGCTGGCCTTCTATGCGAGCCTCGCCTCGTGGACGCTCTACACGGGATTCCTGGGGTATCTGCTGGCCGGCGGCCTCTTCATGGCGGAGCTGGTGTATCGACAGCGACGCTTCGCGGAGGTGGCAGGCTAAGAAGCAGGCACGAGCCCGCCAGGTAGACGGTCACAGTGCCCAGCCAGCCCGCCGTGCGACGCGACACCTCCGTGGACGACCTGGTCTGACCGTGGACCCCTGTCTCCTCATCCCGATCTACAACCACAAGGATACGATCGGGGGCGTACTCGACTCGCTCGCCTACCTTGGACTGCCCTGCCTGGTCGTCGACGATGGGAGCGATGAGGCCACGCAGGAGACGCTGCGGCTGGAGAGCGGGAGACGGCCGTGGGTCGAGCTGCACCGTCTGCCCGTGAACCGCGGGCGGGGAGCGGCCCTCCGGCACGGCTACCGGCGAGCCGCCGAGAGGGCGTTCTCGCACGTCGTCCAGCTCGATGCCGATGGCCAGCACGACGCGGCCGACGTGCCGAAGTTCCTGGATGCGGCCCGGCGGGAGCCGGAGGCGCTGATCCTCGGTCAGCCGATCTTCGGCGCGGATTCGCCGCGGGCCCGGCTGTACGGACGGCGGCTATCGCAAGGGTTCGTGTGGGCGGTCACCGGGTCTCTCGCCGTCAGGGACCCCCTGTGCGGGTTTCGGTGCTTCCCGCTGAGCCGTACGATGCCGCTGCTCGGCGCCGTCGGTCTGGGTGACCGGATGGAGTTCGATCCGGAGATCGTGGTGCGCCTGGCCTGGACCGGCATCCCGATCGTCAACATCCCGACTCGGGTGCGCTACTTCCGCGGCGGCCTGTCGAACTTCCGGATGGTCCGGGACAACAGTCTCATCGTTCGCGCCTACGCCCGCCTGGTTGCTGCCCGCGTGTTTCGCCGGACTGGTAGGGCCGGGCGACGCCCCCGATGACCGCGCCGGGCACCGCTTCCTGGCTGTCCGTCGCGGAGCGCGGCTCGATTCTGGGCATGCGCTTCGTGGTCTGGTGCTACCGGCTGCTGGGCCGACGGTTCTGCCAGCTGTTGATCCTTCCCGTCGTTCTCTACTTCTTCCTCACGGACCGAAGCGGGCGGCGCGCCTCGCTGCGATATCTCCGCCGCCTGTACGCCCGACCCGGCGGCGCCGCGGCGCTTGGGCGCAGGCCGACGTGGTGGGATTCCTTCCTCCACTATCGCGAATGCGGGCTCAGTATCCTCGACCGGGTCGGCTTCTGGCTCGGACGGGACGATGACTGCTCGATCGCGTTCCACGACGAGGGCCAGTTCGCGAGCCTCAAGGAGGAGGGGCGCGGCGCCATCATCCTCGGCGCACACCTCGGCAGCTTCGACGCGCTTCGCGTGCTGGCCAGGCGGAGTCAGATCGTCGTGAACGTGGTGATGTTCATCGAGCACGCGCGGATGATCAACTCGATCTTTCACGCACTCGATCGCGATGCCTCCCTCCGGATGATCCAGCTCGATCCAACCTCGATCAACTCGGTCTTCGCGATCAAGGCCTGCATCGAACGGGGCGAGTTCGTGGCGCTCCTCGGGGATCGCGTCGGCATCGGCGACGAGAAGCGGACCGGACAGGTCGAGTTTCTCGGGGACCGGGCGGTGCTTCCGCACGGCCCGTTCTTGCTTGCGAGCCTGCTGAAGTGCCCGATGATCTTCATGGTGGCGCTGCGGGTAGGAGATGGACGCTACGAAGCGTACGCCGAGCGGTTCGCGGAGAGGGTCGTCGTGGCGGGACCCGAGGATCTGGATGCGCTCGCCGGCGACTATGCGCGGCGGTTGGAGCGCTACTGTCTGATGGCCCCGTACCAGTGGTTCAATTTCTACGACTACTGGGCGGACGAAGCCGGCAAGTAGAGGCGCCCGGCGGCCCGCCGCGTGGCGGGGGCATGGCTCGCCGCGGCTCAGGCGTGCTTCCGGAGCTCGAGCCGTCCGATCTGGCGGCGGTGGACCTCGTCCGGCCCGTCGGCGAAGCGGAGCGTCCGAGAGTGCGCCCACCAGTACGCGAGCGGGAACGCCTGGCTCACGCCGCCTCCTCCGTGGAGCTGGATGGCCCGGTCCAGCACGCCCAAGGTCATGTTGGGGACGGCGACCTTGATGGCCGCGATGGCCTGCTTGGCCGCCTTGTTGCCGACCGTGTCCATCTTCCACGCCGCGTGGAGCACGAGCAGGCGGGCCTGGTCGATCTCGATCCGGGACTGGGCGATGCGCTCGAGGCTCACGTCGTTCTCGGCGAGGCGCTTGCCGAAGGCCACGCGCTCCTGGGCGCGGCGGCACATGAGCTCGACCGCCCGCTCGGCGACGCCGATCTGCCGCATGCAGTGGTGGATCCGGCCCGGGCCGAGACGCCCCTGCGCGATCTCGAAGCCGCGCCCTTCACCGAGGAGCAGGTTGGCCGCCGGAACCCGCACGTTCTCGAAGACGACCTCGCCGTGTCCGTGAGGGGCGTCGTCGTAGCCGTAGACGGTGAGCATGCGGACGACGTGGACGCCGGACGCGTCCCGGGGCACGAGGATCATCGACTGCTGCTTGTAGCGGTCGGGGTTCCCGGGGTCGGTCTTGCCCATGAAGATGATGACCTTGCAGCGCGGATCGCCGATTCCCGACGTCCACCACTTGCGACCGTTGATGACGTACTCGCCGGCGTCGCGGACGATGCTCGCCTCGATGTTGGTCGCGTCCGACGACGCGACGGCGGGCTCGGTCATCGCGAAGGCCGAGCGGATCTTCCCGTCCAGGAGCGGCGCGAGCCACTCGCGCTTCTGCGCGGCGGTGCCGTAGCGGACGAGCACCTCCATGTTCCCGGTGTCCGGCGCCGAGCAGTTGAACACCTCCGGCGCGATCGGGGAGCGCCCCATCACCTCGCAGAGAGGCGCGTACTCGAGGTTGGTCAGGCCGGGCCCGTGCTCGCTCTCGGGCAGGAAGAGGTTCCAGAGGCCGCGCTCGCGGGCCTTGGCCTTCAGCTCTTCCATGATCGGCGGCACCTGCCAGCGCGTCGGGGCCGCGTCGAGCTGATCGAGGAACGTCTGCTCGCTCGGGTACACGTGGCGGGCCATGAAGTCCGCCAGCTGGTCCAGGTACTCCCGCGTGCGCTTCGAGTACTCGAAGTCCACGGCGCCGCCTCTCTCCGGCGGCTCCGGTGGCCGCCCGGTCCGGATTCGCCCTACTGAACCATCCCTCGGCGGTTTCCGCAAGCGGAGGCGACCCACCGGCGGCGCGCCGGAGACGCGCGGCGGAGGCCGGCCGGACCCCCGGCGATTTGTCGTGTCCCGCGTTTTGTCGTACCATCGAGCGATGCAAGGTGGGGGTGGTGTGGGCTCCGATCCGACGCCCCGAGAGGCGGCTCCGGCATGCGCGCTCCGCTGATCGATCTCCTCCGGGGAGGCGTCCCGGCGCTCGCGGCGCTCGTCGCGGCGGTCGCCGTCATCCGGATCGTCTGCCGCCGTCCCACGCTCCGCCGCCTGTCGCTCGCGCTGTCCCTCATCGCCCTGACCGGGAGCGTGGCGCTCTTCCGGGCTCTGGCGCCTGCCGAGGCGCCGTTTCTGGATCCCTACCTTCGCTTTCTCGTGCTGTTCTCTCTCGCCTACGGGGCCTTCAAGGTCGTGGAGGTGCTGGTCGTCGACCTGCTTCCCGGCCGGCGTGGCCCGCGGCAGGCCCCGGCCATTCTCCGCGACGTCGTCGCGGCGGTGGTTGGTGGCCTCATCCTGGTGGTGCTGCTCCGCGCGAGCTTCGGCGTCGACGTCGCGGCGCTCGTCGCGACCTCGGCGGCGCTGTCGATCGTCCTCGGCTTCGCGCTGCAGGAGACGCTGGCGAACCTCTTCGCCGGGCTGGCGCTCATGCTCGAGCGTCCGTTCGAGCCCGGGGACTGGATCCAGATGGGCGAGCTGACCGGGCAGGTCCAGGAGGTGAGCTGGCGCGCGGTGCGCCTCAAGCTCATCCGCCAGGAAGACTACCTGATCGTGCCGAACAGCGTGGTGGCCAAGTCCGAGATCGTGAACATGAGCCAGCCGCTGCCGATCCACGGTCACGCGATCGAGATCAGCGCCCCGTACGCCGAGCCGCCCGGCCGGGTGCGGGAGGTGCTGATCGAGGCGGCGCTCGACGTGGCCGGAGTTCTCCACCAGCCGCCGCCCCGGGCCCGGGTCGCGCGGTTCGAGAGCTCGGCGATCGTCTACCAGCTCGTGTACTACCTGGACGACTATCCGAGGATTCACGATCTCCAGGGCGAGGTGCTCTCTCGCTGCTGGTACGCGTTCCGTCGCCACGGGATCGACCTGCCGTTCCCGGTCGCCGACGTGTTCTGGCGCGACGCGGTCCAGGTGGCCGGCGAGGCGCGCACGGTCGAGGTGGGCCGGGTTGCGGCCTTGCTGGCCGGGGTCGAGTTCCTCGAGGCGCTCACGTCAGAGCAGCTGGAGAGGCTGGCGCTGGAATCTCGGAGCGTGCCGTACCCGACGGGCGGGGCGGTGGTGCGTCAGGGCGACGAGGGGGACAGCCTGTTCCTCGTGGCCGCCGGACGCGTGGAGGTCTCGGTGCGCGCGCCGGGCGGAGGTCCCGAGCGGAGCCTGGCCACGCTCGGGCCGGGTGACTACTTCGGCGAGATGTCGCTGCTCACGGGAGCACCGCGGTCGGCGACGATCCGGGCCGTGGAGGAGACCCGCCTCGTGATCCTCCGCAAGGAGGCCCTGCGGCCGCTGCTCGTCGCCGACCCGACGGTCCTCGAGCGCCTCTCGAAGACACTCGCGCGCCGCCAGGCCGAGCGGGACGACGCGATCAACCGCGCGGCGGTGTCCGAGTACGAGGGGCCGGGAGCGGACCGGGCCAGCCTGCTACTCAGCCGGATGCGGCGGTTCTTCGGGCTCATGGGCGGCGATTCGGGGGCGCGCGGCTGACCGCGCCAGGGGAGAACGGATGGCGGCTGAGGAGAAGGTGGTGGTGGACGAGAAGGAGCCGATGGGCTTGCGGCTGTCGCTGAAGGTCAAGCTCACGCTCCTGATCACGACGCTTCTCGTGCTGACCGTGCTGCTCGTGAGCGTCTTCCTGGTGCGGCAGGAGCAGGAGAGCCTCACGAACGAGATGAGCAAGCGCGGCCGCACGATCGCGAGGGACCTCGCGAACGCGTCGAAGAACCCGATCCTCTCGAACGACGATCTGACGCTGTCCCTGCTGGTGCAGGATGCCATGAAGGATCCCGACGTCGTCTACGTGGTCTTCGTGGATGCCGACGGCAAGGTGGTGGCGCATCCGGATCTCTCGCAGATCGGCCAGCGGGTGCAGCGGTCGGACGGCCTGCCGATGGCGGTGGGCGAGACGCAGGTCACGCCCTACGTCGATCCGAAGCACGGCAAGGTGATCGACTTCGCAGTGCCGCTGGTCTTCAGCAAGGTGTCGGTCGGCTCCCTGTACCTCGGCTTCAGCCGGAAGCCGATCGACCAGGCGGTCGCCACCGCGCGGAACTCGACGATCGTCATCAGCGCCGCCATGGTCGTCATCGGGATCCTCGGGGCCCTCGGGCTGGCCACCGTGCTCTCGCAGCCCGTGATGCGCCTGGTCGAGGGCACGCGCGCCGTCGCCGCGGGAAACTTCCAGATCCACCTGCCGGTTACCTCTCGGGACGAGATCGGAGCGCTGACGGACTCGTTCAACCAGATGGCGAAGAACCTCCGCGAGAAGGAGATGATCAAGCGGGCGTTCACGCGCTACGTTGCCCGTCAGGTGGTCGACGAGATCCTGAAGGATCCGGAGAAGCTCGCCCTGAAGGAGGAGCGCCGGGACGTCACGGTCCTGTTCTGCGACATGCGGGGTTTCACGTCCCTGGCCGAGCGCCTGTCGCCCGAGGAGGTCGTCGGCGTGCTGAACGACTTCTACACGCTGATGGTCGACACGACCGCGAAGAACGACGGGATCGTGGACAAGTTTCTCGGCGACGGCGTCATGGCCATCTTCGGCGCCCCCATCGTCCACGAGGATCACCCGGCTCGGGCGGTCAAGACGGCGGTCGCGATGCAGGCCGCGGTGGCGGAGCTCTCGCGGAAGCGGGCCCGGGAGGGCAAGGATCCGATCGCGGTGGGCATCGGCGTCAGCGCCGGCGAGGCCGTCGCCGGGACGGTCGGGACCGAGGACCGGATGGAGTACACGGTGATTGGCGACAGCGTGAATCTGGCGGCGCGGCTCGAGTCCAACGCCAAGCCCGGGCAGATCCTGATCAGCCAGCGCACGTATCAGAGGGTGGAGAGCGTGGTCAACGTGCGCACGCTCGGAGTGATCCGGATGAAGGGCAAGGAGGAGCAGGTCGAGGTCTACGAGGTCCTTGGCCTGACGCAGGGAGCATGAGGTCACCAGAAGGGCGCGACGCGTCCCCAGAGGCCGAAGGCCGTCTGACGGAAGCCGAAGGCCGTCCGATCGGCCGCGGGCCCGGGCGTCTCGCCGGAATTGACGAGATCAAGGAGAGGTCGATGATAGGCGTCGCGTTGAAACGGGTGTTCGTACTCGCTGTCGCGGTGAGCGTGCTGAGCGCCTGCGCGGCGGCACCCCCCGCGTCCACCGGGGCTCCCGCCCCGCAGCCCCAGGCCGCGCCCGCGAGTCCGGCCGCCGCCGCCAGGCCTGCGCCATCGACGGCACCTGCTCGCCCGACGCCCGCGCCCCCGGTCGAGCCTCTCCCGGAGACCTTCGAGTCCGACGACTTCGTCGTCGTGCTCGCGAAGGCTGGCGACACGGCGGAGAGTCTCGCGCGGCGATATCTCGGCGACCCGGCGAAGGCGTGGCTGGTCGAGGACTACAACGGGACGGCGGCCTTCACGCAAGGTCGCGAGGTCGTGATCCCGAAGCGACCGTGGAACCCCTCGGGTGTGGAGACGCGCGGGTACCAGCTGGTGCCGATCCTCTGCTATCACAACCTGGGGCCGCAGACGCGTGGTCGGCTCCTCATGTCCGCGAGCGCGTTCGAGGAGCAGATGCGGTACCTCAAGCGCGAGGGCTACCACGTCATCACGCTCAAGCAGTTCCTCGAGTTCGCGTCGCTCCGGCAGCAGCTGCCACGCAAGACGGTCGTGCTCACGTTCGACGACGGCTGGAAGTCCTTCAAGGAGTACGCATACCCCATTCTCAAGGAGCTCGGGTACCCGGCCACGCTGTTCATCTACACGGACTTCATCGGGGCCCGCATCGCCCTCTCGTGGCCGGAGATCAAGGAGCTCGCCCAGGAGGGCTACGACATCCAGGCTCACTCCAAGACGCACGACGACATGCGCCGCAAGCCGACGGAGTCCGACGAGGACTACAGCCGGCGCATGCAGGCCGAGCTCGTGCAGCCGCTCACGGTCTTCCAGCAGCGCGTGGGCGTGTCGCCGAAGATCCTCGCGTACCCCTACGGCTCCCACGACGACGGCGTCGTCAAGCGCGTCCGCGAGGCGGGGTACGTGGCCGCCCTCGACGTGCGGCGCCAGGGGAACCCCTCGTTCACGCCGGCGCTCACGATCCATCGGGCCCAGATCTATTCCGAGATGAGTCTCGATGACTTCGTCCGCAACCTGACCGTGTTCAACGAGGAGGCGATCAGGTGATCCTCGGTCGTCGCGGTCGATCGTTCCTCGTCGGGACTCTCGCACTCCTGCTGGGCGCCTGCGCGGCGGCCACGCCTCCGCCGGCCGCGCAGGCGCCCACGGCCGCGCCGCCTCCGGCCGCACCCCCGTCCCCCGCGCCCGCGGCCCCGGCCCCGCCGGTGGCCGCACCGGTTCCTGCGCCTCCGTCGCCGCGTCAGCAGCTCGCGGCCGGACACAAGGAGCGGGCGCGCCGACTGGAGCGTAGCGGGGACCTCCGGCAGGCCCTGGACGAGTGGAAGATCGCGCTGACGATCGATCCCGGCGACCAGGCCGCCCAGGAGGGGCGACGGCAGCTCGAGGCGCGCATGGAGCGGTCGGTCGCCGAGCGGCTCGGGCAGGGGCGCGAGGCGCTGGGGAAGGGTGACGATCTGGAGGCGAGACGGCATTTCCTGGCCGTGCTCGCGATGGATCCCGCCAACCAGGCCGCGTTCTCCGCGCTCCAGAACGACGTCAGGGAGATCCGTTTCGTGCCGCACACGGTCAAGGCCGGGGAAACGCTCGCGACGATCGCCGAGCGCTACTACGGCGACCGCGCCCGGTCGGAGGTGATCTGGGAGACGAACCAGCTGCCGCCGAATCCCAGGCTCAGCGCCGGGATGGTCCTCAAGATTCCGGAGATCCCTGGCGTGCCTTTCGTCCTGCCGGAGCTTCGCCCGAAGCCGCCGGAGCCGATGGCCCGGCCCGACGACACCCACGCCCGACGCGGGCCGGTCGGCCGAGGTGGTCGAGATCAACCCGCTCCTCGTGGGGGCGCGGGAGTCGCTCGAGAAAGGGGAGTACCAGGTGGCGCTGGCAGACGTGGACCGCGTCCTCGCCAGCAACGCCCAGAATCCCGACGCCACCGAGCTGAAGAAGGCCGTCCTGTACGGGCTCGGGAAGAGTCAGCTCGGCCAGCGGAAGTACGAGGAGTCCGTCCGGACGCTGGTCCAGCTGACGCGGCTCGCCCCCACCTACCAGGATTCTCCGGCGCTGCTGAAGCAGGCGCGGGGGAGCGCGGCCCAGCAGCACTACGCGCAGGGGCTCCAGCTCTACCGCGAGGAGAAGCTGGAGGACGCCATCACGCAGTGGAAGGCGGTGCTCGAGTACGAGCCCGATCACGCCAACGCGAAGAAGAACATCGAGCAGGCCGAGCGCCTGCTGAAGAGCCTACAGCAGCGACAGCAGCCGAAGAAGCCGTAGCCTAGGCACTTGGCTCGGCTCCGAGAATCGCCAGGAAGTGCTTGACGATCTCGGGATCGAGCTGGGAGCCCGCGCTCTCCTGGAGGCGCCGCGTGGCCTCCTCGGTGGAGAGGGCCCGCCGGTACGGGCGATGGTGCGTCATCGCCTCGTAGGTCTCCGCGACCAGGATGATCCGCGAGAACAGCGGGATCTCGTCGCCCCGGAGACCCTCGGGATAGCCGCTCCCGTCGAACCGCTCGTGGTGGTGGCGGACGGCCCGGGCGATCTCGGCCAGAGCCGGCTGGGCTCCGAAGACATCGGCCCCGCGCACGGGGTGAACCCGCACCTCCTCCATCTCGTCCTCGGCGAGCACCGAGGGCTTGCGGAGGATGTACTCGGGCGTCGAGAGGTACCCGACGTCGTGGAAGGCCGCCGAGATGAAGAGCATGAGGCGCTCGCGGGGAGGGAGCCCCAGGGAATCGGCGATCCTCTCGCAGTACGCCGCCACGCGGGACGAGTGGCCCGTCATGTAAGGGTCACCAGCATGCGTTGCGTCGGCCACGGCGCGCACGACGTGGAACAGGAGCTGCTCGCTCTCGCGATCGAGATCTCCGAGCTGCGCCACTTTCCCCCCTTCGCCTCTCGGCGCTGCACGCCCGACCGGCGACCAGGCCTGGGCGACACTCTAGCCCCCTCCCGCGACCGGACGCAAGGGAATCGGCAGGCTCCGGATCCGGTGCTGGGGTCTCCGGCTGGCCCCGGGGCTGCGCCGCCCTATAATACGGGCCTGTGAACGATCTGATTCCGGCCTGGGCCTGGGTCTTGATCGAGGACTACGTCGACCGGTCCCTCGAGGGTCGCGGCGCGACGAACCCGACCCCACGGGAGACGCTGGACGAGGTGGCGCGCCTCTGGCCCGATCTCTCGTGCACGATCCTCGTCCAGGAGCCGTGGCAGGGAACGGTCCGCTTCAAGAAACTCCTCCGTCTCCGCGGGGACGAGATGCGGCCGTTCCTGGAGGCGCCGGAGGCGTTCATCCGGGAGCGGTTCGGCGGCGGGAAGTTCAAGCTGAACGTCCACCACGGCATGCATTTCGTGAACACGAAGAACTTCAAGCCCGAGGGCCCGGCGCACTGGCAGGCGGTCCCCGAGCTGGTGGAGGACTGACATGGCCGAGGACTCGACGCGTCGGCTCCTGAGGGCCCTCGGCATGGCGGTGACGGACTGTGAGGACGCGCTCGGAGAGCTCGAGGCCGCTCTTCGAGGATCAGGTCCAGGCGCCGTGCCCCCGCACCCGCTCGAGGCCTACGACCGGGCGGCCCGCGAGGTCGAGGCCCGCTCGGCCGAGCTCGGGCACCTGATCCAGGGCTACCAGGGCCGAGCCCGGGAGGCGCTCGTCACCGCCCTTCGGGCGCGCGGCGTCGCCTGACCCGGGACATCCATGGCACACGACCGCATGCTCCGCCCGCGCTGGCTGGTCTGGCTGGTTCTCGCCTGGAGTGTCGCGATGGCCTCCGTCCCGCGTCTGGGCGACGCCGCGCCGCTCCCACCCGAGCGCGGCGCCGACGTCGCCGGCGACCCCGGAGCGGCCCGGACGCTCGTCGAGCGCCGCCTCGTCCAGGCGCAGCTCGCGACGCTGGGCGTGTCGGAGGCGGAGGCCACGGAGCTCTGGGAGCGCCTCACCCCGGCCGAGCGGGCGGAGCTGGCCGAGCGAGCGGACGAGCTCCGCGCCGGCGGCGACCCCATCGCGGCGGGAGTCGCGATTGCCATCATCGTGGCGATGTTCGTGATCCTGGCCCTCGAGCTCATCGGTCGCCGCATCATCTCCCGGCCCGCCCCGAGCGTCGAGCCTTGACCGGGGTCGGAGCTTGACGCCCCTGCGCGTCCTGCGGCGGCGTTTCCCGAGACGCCGGGACGTCGAGGCCTGACCTCGCGCCACGCGACGCCGAGGCGGGATGCGAGCGGGACGCTCGTCGCCGTGCCCGCGCGCCCCTCGCGCATCGTGTCGCTCATCCCGAGCGTCACGGAGATCCTCTTCGCCCTGGGGCTGGACGACCGGATCGCCGGCGTCACGGTCTTCTGCAGCGAGCCCCGTGACCGCGTGGCCCGGAAGCCGAAGGTCGGCCGCGAGAAGGACCCCGACCTCGCCCGCATCCGCGCCCTGGCCCCGGATCTGGTGGTTGCCAACATGGAGGAGAACCGGCGCGACGTGGTCGAGGCGCTCCGGGCGGAGGGCGTGCCGGTGTGGGTCACGTTTCCGCGGACCGTCGCGGAGGGAATCGAGCTCGTCCGGGAGCTCGGGGCGCTGACCGACTCGGAAGCTGCCGCGGCGTCGCTCGCGGGTCCCATCGAAGCGGCCCACGCGAGGATCCGAGCTCGTGTCGCGGCACGGCCGCGCGTCCGGGTCTTCTGCCCCATCTGGCGCGGGCCGTACATGACGATCAACAGGGACACCTACGTCCACGACATGCTCTGGACCTGCGGGGGCGACAACGTCTTCGCCGACAGCCCGGCTCGCTACCCGACGGTCACTCTCGAGGACGTGCGAGCCGCGGCGCCCGACGTCATCCTGCTGCCGGACGAGCCGTACCGGTTCCGGGCGGCCCACCGGGCGGATTTCGCGCCGTTCGCCGACGTGCCGGCCGTCCGGACAGGCCGGATCCACCTCGTGGACGGCAAGCTCCTCAGCTGGTACGGCCCACGGATCGCCGAGGCGCTCGAGCGCCTTCCGGCCCTCCTTTCCTCGGGCGCCGCGGCCGGCGGCTGAGGGCAGGGCGCTGGCGCGCCCCCCGTCGGCGCGCCTCGAGGAGGAGCTCGACCTCCACGGGCATGCCTCCCGCCAGACCCTGGGCTGGCCGGAGCCACACGGCTGGTGGGTCTCCCGGGGCCAGCGTGGCTGCCAGCAGCGCGAGGCTGCCCTCCAGGTGCTCCGGGGCGAGACCCTCGGGCGCCGGGGACGAGACGAAGGCGGTCAGGACGACACAGCGCAGGCGACCCAGCGAGCCGAGGGCGGCGCGCGCCGAGGCCAAGGCATTCGCGGTGGCCAGGCGCAGGGCCGTCCCGGTGTGCCCGACCGGGACCTCCTGGCCCACACGGCCCTGGTAGACGAGCCGGCCGTCCCGCTCGGGGTCGTGTCCGGCGACGAAGAGCCGCGCGCCCGAGCTCACCGCGGGCACGTACTGGTCGGTCGGCGGTGTCGGCGCGATCCCGGCCAGCGGATCGCGTGGCGCGCGAGCGCGTCGGGGGCGGGCGGTGCCCGTGGGTCCGACCTAGCCGCGACGCCTAGGTGACGGGCGCCGCGGGCTCCGGGCCTTGCGGGTCGCGGTTCGGCTCCGGGCGCTCCGTGTGCGTCCGGCCGGACCCGAGACTTCCAGGATCATCTCGACCTCGACGGCGATCCCGAAGGGCAGGGAGCCCATGCCGACGGCGGAGCGCGCGTGCCGGCCTGCGTCGCCGAAGACCTCGACCATCAGATCGGAGAACCCGTTGATCACCTTCGGGTGCTCGGTGAAGTCGTCGGCGCACTGCACCATGCCGAGCGCCTTGACGACCCGCCGCACGCGGTCGAGGCTGCCGAGGGCGTCCCGCGTGGTGGCGAGGAGGTTCAGACCCGTCAGGCGCGCCGCCTCCTGACCCTGCTCGATCGTGAGGTCGCGGCCGACCTTGCCCTGGTGAACGACGCGGCCGTCCTTCACCGGCCCGTGACCGGAGAGGAACAGGAGGTTGCCCGACCGGGCGGCCGTCACGTAGGTCCCCATCGACCGCGGCGGCGCCGGGAGCTCGATGCCCAGTGCCTTCAGACGTGTTTCAGCGCCCATCGTGGCTCCTCGCTGGCTGGAAGATTGTGGTGGGATGGCGCGTCGCAGCGCCCATCCTAGGGAGGGGCGCCGTCGGGTGTCAACCTCGGGTGGGCCGGCGGCTTGGTGTCGATCCAGGTGATCCGGCAGCGGGGTCCGCCGGAACGTGATCCGCGCGCTGCCGGGATTCCGGCAGGGGAGCCCGCCGCTGCTATAGTGTGCCCCTCACCCAGTCCTCCTCCGTTGACTCGGAGAGCAGTATCGGCTCACAGGGAGGTTGACATGGCCCTCTCCAACCGGCTGTTTCTAGTGTTCGTTCTGATGTTCTCCGTTCCGGCCGTCGCCGTTGCCCAGCAGAACCAGCTGCCGGCCGTGCAATTCGGTCTGGTGGGCCTGGCGAGGGGCGAGACGGCACGCCTCAACGTGGTGAACACGCTGCCGCCCAGCCCGGTCCGCTCCGAGTCGTCGTGCCACGTGTCCCTGCGATTCCTGAACGAGCGGGGTGAGTCGTTCCGGGACGCGGCCGGCGAGGCCGACCTCGAGCCCGGTCACGCGACGCAGCTGGATCTTCCGGCGGCGACGGCCTTCGAGAACAGCACCGCCCTCCGCCGCCTGATTCGGGCCAGCGTCGAAATCAATCCCGGGCCGCCGGACCTCCCGCCCAACCCCTGCGCCGGCATCGTGAGCACGATGGAGCTGTTCGACAATCTGACGGGTCGGCTGGTGTCGTTCTACCGAGAACCCCGGCCCGCCGGAGGTAAGCCCTGGCCCGCCGGAGACAAACCCCGGCCCGCCGGACGTCTACGGGATGCTGGGGCTGGCGCGCCTTCAGGCCGCCGTGCTCAACGTGATCAACCTGACCCCGGAGACCCCCAACGGAGATCCGATCGCCTGCGGGGTGACCCTGACGTTCCTCGACAGCGCGGGGCAGATGTTCCCCGTGGGCCGGACCGGAGAGGGGCTCCAGCGGCATGTCGCGCTCGAGCCTGGCGAGTTCGCGAGCCTCACTCTGCCGGCCTCTCTCGTCTTCGCGGGGAGCCGGGACCTCCGGCAGGCGTTCCGCGCCAGCGTCGAAATCAACCCCGGGCCACCGGAGCTCCCGCCCGGCCCTTGCGCTGGCATGATCAGCACGCTCGAGCTGGTCGACACGCTGACCGGGCGTACCCAGGTCGTGTACTCGGCGGGGGCGCAACCGGGTCCGCCAACAGTAGGTCAGGAGGCGCCCATCGCCGGGGCGAGGCGGCGTCCGCGAAGGGCGGCCAGCACTCCGAGGCAGAGCGCGGCGAACGACCAGGTAGGTGACGGTGTCGCCGGCCCGGTCGGCCAGCCACCCGCAGAGCGGTGCGCCGATGGCGTGACCGAGCGCCCACGCGAGGTTGGCGAGCGCGATCGCCAGGACACCGTCGAGGCCCGCCGCGTCGGCGGCCCGCGTGAGGAGCGCCATACCGGGGACGAGCGTGGCGCCGAACGTGATCGCCGCCGCCACGACGAGTCCGGCCACGAGCCATGGGGATCCCGTCCCGGCCAGCGCCGCGAGCACGGCCGTCGACCCGACCAGCCCCGTGGAGATCGGCGCGAGCGCGCCCTGACGGTCCGCCCAGCGGCCGAGCAGCGGGTGCACCACGGCCTCGAGCGCCGCCGCGGCCGCGTAGAGCGCGCCCAGCCGTCCGGCGTCCCAGCCCCGGGCTCCGAGCGACAAGGGCACCAGGACGCCGAGCACCGCGAAGAGGAGCGGCGCCAGCAGGATCAGGCCGAGCGGTATCCAGAGCGACCGGAATCCGAGGGCTGCGACCATCGTGAGGCTCCGGGACTCCGCCGGCGGCTCCGGCAGCATCGCCACCCGGGCGCCCAGGACGACGCACGCCGCGGCGATGGTCGCGAAGGCCGGACCGGTCCCGAGCCACGCCGCAGCGGCGCCCAGCGCGGGACCCAGGAACGCACCCGCGACGGCCGCCGAGATCGCGAAGCCGATCAGCTCGCCGCGCCGCGCGGGCGGCGCCTCGCGCGCGAGCCAGCCGACGGCCGCCGTCCACGAGCACGCGCTGCCGAGGCCGGCCCCGAACCGCGTGAGGACCAGGAGGCTGAACTCGCCCGCGAGGCCGAAGAGGACGCTCGTGACCGCCGTCAGGCCGAGACCGAGGAGCAGGGTCGGGCGGAGACCCAGCCGCGATGCCAGCAACCCGCTCGGGAGCGCCGCCACCAGGACGCCGGCCGCGAACGCGCCCGCGAGGAGGCCGACGGCGCTCTTCGACAGGCCGAGCGCCGCCGCGTAGGTGGGCAGGAGCGGGGAGAGGACGGCGAAGAACACCGTGTCGACGAGGACCACCGCGGCGACGAGGACCATGAGCCCGCGCACCTGGGCATTCTACCCGTCGCGCATCGCGCGAGCCTTGGGCCAGTCAGATCCACGCCGTTGACGGCACCGGACCGGCGTGATACGACCGGCGCCGTGCAGGAGGCGTCCGCTTCTCCCCCGGCGGCTCGTGAGGCCGCCTCCGTGATCCTCGCGCGCGATAGTCCCGGCGGCTTCGAGGTGCTGCTCCTCCAGCGGCATCCCAACAGCCGGTTCGCGCCCGGCGCCTTCGCGTTTCCCGGCGGACGCGTCGAGCCACCCGACGCGGGGCCCGGCATCGAGGCGCGGTGCCGGGCCCTCGGACGCGTCGAGGCCGCGCGGCAGCTCCCGGACGTCGCGCCGGCGGAGCGGGCCATCGGCTTCTGGGTGGCCGCGTTGCGCGAAGCGTTCGAGGAGGCGGGGATCCTCCTCGCCTACGGCCCGGACGCGCGCCCGGTGAACGCGGCGTCGCTCGGCGGCGGCGTCCGCGCCCGGTGCCGCGAGGACAGCGCCGCCTTCGGGCGACTCCTGACCGAGCTGGACCTGGTCCTCGCGACCGACCGGGTGGCCTACTGGGCGCACTGGATCACGCCGGAGGAGCGTCCCATCCGCTACGACACGCGCTTCTTCGTCGCGGCGGCCTGGCCGGAGCAGGCCGCGGAGCCGGACGGATTCGAAATGGTGGCCGCGCGCTGGATCCGCCCGGAGGACGCGCTCGCGAGACACCGGGCGCGCGAGCTGGTGCTGCCGCTCCCGACACAGGGGATCCTCGCGTCCCTCTCCGATCATCGCGACGTCGACGCCCTCCGGGCGGCTGCCCACGGACGGGAGGTCCGGCCCGTCCGCCCGCGCATCATCCGCGACGGGAGTGGCGGCGAGCGCATCCTGCTCCCGCAGGACCCCGGCTGGTTCTGAGACCGGGCCCGCGGCGCCGCATCGTCTGGAATCGATTAGGATCGATCGCATGGTGATCGCGCGACGGCTGACGCTCATGCTCGCGCTCGGCGCCGTCGTCCTGGGCCCGGCGGGCGGGGACCTCGTCGGCCGTGCCGCCGGTCAGACGCCGGCCCCGGCGCCGGGCCGCCCGCCGGCGCGCGGGACACCCGCGCCGCCCCACGTACATGGGACGCCGAAGGGCTGGCGCTTCACGTTGCCGAAGGGCGACCCGGCGAAGGGCCGCGAGGTGTTCGAGAAGCTCGAGTGCTACAGCTGCCACGAGGTGCGGGGCGAGCGTTTCCCAGCGCCGAACGATCCCGCGCTGGCGGGTCCCGAGCTCTCGATGATGGGACCCCTTCATTCGCCGGAGTTCTTCGCCGAGTCGATCATCAACCCGAGCGCGGTCATCGAGCGGAACCGTGGCTACGCCGCGCCCGACGGATCCTCGAAGATGCCGTCGTACAACAGCCTGCTGACGGTCCAGGAGACGATCGACCTGGTCGCCTACCTGAGGCAGCTCCGGCCTCCGGCAGCCGCGGCTCCGGGGCGCGGCGGCCACAGCGGCCACACGCCCCCCTGAGCCGGGAGGCTCCGGGGGGCGGCACGGCCTAGTGCGGGCGCCGGCTCGCCTCGCCCACGCGCACGAGGGCGGTGTAGAGGTGGTGGGCCTCGTGAAGCAGGAAGAAGCCGAGCCATCCGGCCACGTCCATTTCACCGAACGTCGGGTGCAGTCCCGTGCGCGCGCTCTCGGCCGGCGACAGCGACCGCACGACGGCGACGAGCTCCGCGCGGAGGGCGCTGAGCCGGCGGAGTATCTCGTCCTGAGGGAGCGCCGCCCAGGCAGCCCACTCGCGGTCGTCCTCGGCGCGATAGCGGCCCAGGGCCGGGCGATCCTCCGTCAACAGGCGCCGCAGCCGATCCAGGAAGACCGCGTGGTGGCGGGCCAGGTGGGCGAGATTCTCCCGCGCCGACCACTCCTCCGGCCGTGGCCGCGCGTCGAGGACGGCCGGCGTGGCCCGGGCGAGGATGAGACCGAGCGCCTCGAGCTGGGTCTCCAGGCGCGCGAGCAACGAAGCCGGAATGGCCACGGTAGCGCCTCCCCGCCGGAGCCGGTCAGATCACGCGCCGGACCACGCTGAGGGTCAGCCCGTGAACGCCGAGGGCGCCCGCCGACGCCAGCACGTACGTCGGCCCGACGGCCATGCGATCGAGCAGTCCCGCCACCACGAGCAGGAAGGTGGCAAAGCCGAAGGAGCCCAGCACCATCCCGCGGAGGAGCTGCACGGCCGCCGCCGGGCCCTGGTCGCGGTGCGCGAACACGGCGAGGAGCGCGCCGAACACCGGGATCGGCGACAGGCTGCCCGCCAGCGCGGGGCCGAGCGCGGCGGCCACCGACGTGAGGACGAGGACCAGCAGGGCGGCGAGCGCCATCCGAATCGCCAGGTCGCCGGGCAGGAGGCGTCGGGGGGGACGGGGCGGATCGCCGCCTGCCATGACCGCTCCGATGCCGGCGAGAACGGCGCACACCAGGGCGAACGTGAGCACGAGCGGCAGCGTCGCGTCCCGGAGCGCGAGCGTCGACACGCCGAAGGCGCCGAGCGCGGCGGCGAGGCAGCCGCCCCATCCCGCCCGCCGCGCCGCCGCGCCGTACGCCAGGCAGAATGTCGCGAGCGAGACCAAGCCGAAGAGCGTGCCGAGCGCCGCGCGAGCGGCGAACTCGGGACCCTGCTCGAGGGCGAGGATGAACGACACGGGCCCGGAGGTCAGCGGGAGCCCCGCCAGCCACCCGCCGACCGCGGGTCCCCAGCGGCGTCCGGCGAGCGTCGCGAGGAGGATGAGCACGGGCGCCAGCAGGACCTTGAGCAGCGTCGTCGTCGCCACGGCCTCTACGGTCTCACAGCCAGGCACGCCTGCCCACCGGCGGTCACCGGTTACGCCACCAGACAAATGCCACGAGCAGAAGCGCCACGCCCAGCAGTGCTAGCCAGGAACCAACGCTGGTCCGCTCCCGGGTCCGCTGAGAGCGCCGGAGATCCCCCGGCAGGGGCAGGAAGTCCAGCAGTAGCTCTAGCCAGTGATTCATGCGGTCAGCCTGGCACCGGTCCAATCAGCCACCCGAACTGAGACACTGCTTGCCCACCACCTCGGTGCCCACCACCTCGCTTGACACGCACGGCTGGCGGAGCCACACTCCTTTCGCGCCCTGGCCGTATCGCGCGCATCCCGACACGGTGTCCACGAGGCGCGCCCATCCTCCTTCCGCGGGAGTCGCCATCACCAGTGTCCGGGCTCCGGGGCTTCGCGTCGTGGTCCCGGCGGCCGTGGCTCTGGTGGGGCTGGCCGCGCTCCGGCTCGTGTGGCTCTCTCGGGGCTGGCCGCTCGTTCACGACGCCCCGCTCATGCACTACATCGCGTGGCGGATCCTGGACGGGGCCGCGCCCTATCGCGACCTCTTCGACATGAACTTCCCCGGCGTATACGCGGCGCACCTCCTGCTCCTCCTCACCCTCGGACCCGGGGACGTCGCGTTCCGCGCGTTCGACCTGGGCCTCCTCGTCCTCGTCGGGGCCGGTCTCTGGAGCGCGCTGCGGGCCTCCGGGGCATGGGGCGGCCTGGCCGCGGCGGCGCTCTTCGCCCTCTACCACGTCGCCGGCGGTCCGTGGCTCGCCGGGCAGCGTGAGCTCCTCTTCTGCGGTTTCCTCGTGTGGAGCGCGGCGGGCGTCATCGCCTCGACCGACGCGCCCGAGGGCGCGCGGACCCGGAGGCTCGGCGGCGCGGCCCTCGCGCTGGGTGCGGCCGTGTGGGTCAAGCCCCACGCGATCGTGCTGGTTCCGGCTCTGGCGTGCTGGGCGTGGTGGGCGTGCCGTGGCCCGGCGCGGAGCCGCGCGCTCGCTGCCGTCAGCCTGGGAATGGCGCTGCCCGGCCTGGCGACGCTCGCGTGGCTCGGCTGGACCGGCGGCCTCGGAGCATTCGCGGACATCACGCTGGGCTACCTGCTCCCGCTCTACAGCCGGCTCGGGCGGAGCGACCTCCTCCACGAGATCGCCGTGCGCGACTACGGGAGGGCGGTGCTGGCCGGCCTCGCCGCGTGGGCAGGCCTCGGCGTCGCCGCCCTCGCGCGGGGGCGGCGATGGCGGGAGCTCGGCATCCTGGCCACGGGCCTGGTCTACGGCGCGGTCCACTTCTGGGTGCAGGGACGGGGATGGGAATACCACTTCTACCCGCTGGCGCTCTTCGCGACGGCGCTCGGCGGGGCCGGCCTCGGGGCGGCGGTGGCGGCCGGCCGGCGGGCGCTCAGCGTGTTGCTCGTGCTCGCCCTGACCATGACCGCGGGCGCCTTGTGGACGAAGGGGCAGCGCAATCTCGCCCCCGCGTGGATCGAGGCGAAGCTCGGACGGGTCGGTCGCGTCGCGGCGGCGCTCCGGCCGGTCGTGGCGGCCGGCGGCACGGTGCAGGTGCTGGATACCACCGAGGGCGGGATCCATGCGCTCTTCCGTCTCCACGCCCGGGAGCCCAGCCGGTTCCTCTACGACTTCCACTTCCACCACGACGTGAGCCATCCTTACGTGCGGCGTCTGCGCGCCGAGCTGATGGACGCGCTCCGGCTCCGGCCCCCGGCGGCCGTGGTGGTCTTCGTGCCGGGGTGGCCCGAGGGCGGGTACGAGCGCCTGGCGGCGTTCCCGGAGCTCCAGCGCTGGCTCCTGGATGGGTACCGTGTCGCGGAGGAGGGCGATGGCTACCGGCTCTATGTCGGACGGGCGGCGACCCAGTAGGGCGGGCCGCGAGGCGATCGCCCGGGTCGTGGAGGCCTACGACGACCGGGTGATCCGCATGTACTCGCGCGCGCGCTTTCTCATTCTCCGGCAGCGCTTCCTCGACGAGATCGGTCAGTACCTGCCGCTCTCGGGGGACGTCCTCGATCTCGGGTGCGGCTTCGGGCTCTTCTCGCTCTACTACGCTCAGATTCTACCGGGCTCGAGCTTCCACGGCGTCGACGTGGACGCCCGGCGCGTCGGCATCGCCCGCGAGGCGGCGCGGCGGCTCGGGCTGATGAACGTCGAGTACGTCGTGGGCGACGCGCGGGACTTCCGAGCCAGCCGGCAGTACGCGGGCGCCTACATGCTCGACATCGTCCACCACGTCGAGCCCGCCGCCGTGCGGCCCCTGCTGGCCGAGCTCCATGCCGCGCTGGCGCCCGGCGCTTGTCTGCTCGTGAAGGAGGTGGACACGCGACCGGCCTACAAGCGCTGGTTCACGCACGCGCTCGACCTCCTGGTCAGCCCGGACAGCCCGCCGCACTACTGGGCGGCCGAGACTCTGCAGGCGGCGCTCGAGGAGGCGGGGTTCCGGGTATTCCGGCACTCGATGGTCGACTTCCTCCCGTATCCTCACGTGCTGTACGTCTGCCGGAAGCCGGGCGCCTGAGGCCCGGCGCACTCGTTCAGTCCGGGCCCGCCGGATCGAAGAGGGCGGGCGCCGAGAGCGCCTCCGTGAGGATGGGTATCGTCACGTTGGCTCCCGTCAGGACCAGGACGACACGCCGCCCGCGAAGATCGGCCCGGGCCGCCCAGGCGGCGGCCAGTGCCGCGGCACCGGCGGGCTCGACGAGGACGTGGGCATGCTCGACGAGCGCGCGAAGAGCCTGGAGCAGGGCCCCGTCGGGGATGGAGACGGCGTCGTCGACCCAGATCCAGAGTCCTTCCAGCGCGAGGCGGGCGGGGATCCGGCACACGAGCCCGTCGGCGACGGTGTCGATCGCCCGCTCGACCGCCCGGCGGGCGTGAAAGCTCTCGACCATCGCGGGTGAGCCCGAGGACTGGACCGTCACCACGCGCGCCCGGGGCTGGAGGCCCTTGAGCGCGACGGCGCAGCCCACCGCCAGGGTACCGCTGCCCATCGGCACGAACAGGACGTCGATCTCCGGGAGCCGCTCGGCGACCTCGAGGCCGACGGTGCCCGCTCCTTCCATGACGTCGAGGCTCTCGCCGTCGTCCACGAACAGGAAACCGCGCGATGCGGCGAAGCGCTCGGCGTCGGCCTTGGCGTCGTCGAGGTCGGCGCCTCCCTCGTGGATGGTCGCGCCCAGGGCCTCGATCATCCGCCGCTTCACGGGGTTCGCCCCGCGGGGCAGGAAGATGTGGGCCGTCACGCCCAGAGCCCTCGCCGCGTACGCGACACCCTGCCCGTGGTTGCCGGTCGACGAGGTCACCGCCTCCGCGGCCCCGCCCGCCTCGCGCGCCCGCAGGAGGGCCGTCAGCGCGCCCCGGAGCTTGAACGACGCGATCGGGCTCACCGTCTCGTTCTTGAGCCAGACCTCGGCGGCGAGCGCGCGCGAGAGGAGCTCGGAGCGGACGAGCGGCGTCTCGGGGAGGTGGGCGCGGAGCGCGGTGCGGGCGCGCTCGATGCCGGTCGGGTGGGGGAGCCGGAGCGGAGCTCGCCGCCTGGGCCCTGGGGGTTCGCCGGTGGTCTCGCCCATTCGCTCCTCCTGGAGTCAACGCCCGCAGCCGAGAGTGTGACCACGGCGCGCGACGCTGTCGAGCATCGACCCGAGCGCCGCGTCGCGATGCCGGCTCCCTCGGGCACACGCGGCCATGCGGTAGAATTCTCGCATGGATCCGGCGCTCGACGCGGCGCTCCGCCGCGCAAGCTACCTCTACCTCACGACCTACGGCGCCTCGGGGAGATCGGGCACCGTTCCCGTGTGGTGCTGGTACGACGGCGACGCCGCCTACTTCACGACGCAGCGGGAGAGCCTCAAGGCGCGCCGGATCCGCGAGACCGGGCGCGTGACGGTCCGCGTCGGCTGCGAAGGACGGGCCGCCCTTCGAGGGCCGGGCGGAATGGGTGGACGGGCGTCCTGACCTCGAGGCCGCGCTGCTCCGCGCGTACCGGCGGAAGTACTGGCTCATGGTTCCGCTCTGGATGGGCCGCTACATCAGGCGCGGTCTGCGCGGCGGCCGCAGCGTCCTCGTGCGGATCACGCCCGTCTCCCGACCGGCCGCCTGAGTCTCCGGTGGGACTCGAGACGCTCCTGCGAGGACTCGTGATCGGATTTTCCATCGCGGCGCCCGTCGGCCCGATCGGCGTCCTGTGCATCCGGCGGACGCTCGCCGACGGCCGCGTGACGGGGCTCGCGGTGGGGCTCGGGGCGGCCGCGGCGGACGCCGTCTACGGCGCCATCGCGGGCTTCGGGCTGACGGCGGTCTCCAGCCTCCTCGTGCGGCAGCAGGGCGCCCTGCGCCTCGTCGGAGGGCTGTTCCTCTGCTATCTCGGCATTCGCACCTTCCTGGCGCGGCCCGCCGACCACGCGGCGCGCGCGGGTGGCACCGGGCCTCCTCGGCGCCTTCGCGGCGACCTTCGGGCTCACGCTGGCGAACCCCGCGACGATCCTCTCGTTCGTGGCCGTCTTCGCCGGCCTGGGGATCGCGGGCGCGGGAAGCTGGCGGGAGGCGACCGTTCTCGTCGCCGGTGTCTTCCTCGGCTCGGCCCTCTGGTGGCTGATGCTGAGCGGGGCCGTCAGCGCCCTCCGCGCGCGCCTGGATCTGAGCGCCCTTCGCTGGGTCAACCGACTGTCGGGACTGGTCCTCCTGGCCTTCGGGGTGACCGCGCTCGCCTGGCGATGAGCACGGGGAAGGCCTGGGGCCCGGGGGGGCCGTTGACAGGGCGATGCTCGGCTCCCTACCGTAGTGGGATGAGCGGCGCCGGGTTCGAAGAGCTCTCACGCGCCCACGAGCGGACGAAGGCCGATCTCGCCCGCGCCACGCGGGAGCTGCGCGAGCTGATCGGCATCGGCATCAGGCTCGCCGCGGAGCGGGACACCGATGCGCTCCTGGACCTCCTTCTGACGACCGCCCGCGACATCACCTGGAGTGACGCCGGCTCCCTCTACCTGGTCGACACCGATGGGACCGGCACGCGCTGTCTCCGGTCCGTGCTCGTCCAGAACGACAGCCTGTCGGTGGCCGTCAAGGAGCACGTCATCCCGATCGGCCCCCAGAGCGTCCCCGGTTACGCGGCGCTGAGCGGCGAGGTCATCAACCTCGCCGACGCCTACGCCCCGCCCTCGGGGTCACCGTTCACGATCGACCGCACCCTGGACCTGGAGACCAGCTACCGCACGAAGTCGATGCTCGTGGTGCCGATGAAGACCCCGAAGGGCGAGGTGCTGGGGGTGCTGCAGCTGATGAACCGGAAGCCCGACCGGGGCCGGCGCTTCGCGTCTCTCGACGACATCGCCGGCGGGGCCGTCCCGTTCTCCGCGCGCTCCCAGGACCTCGCGCTGGCGCTGGCGGCCCAGGGTGCGGTGGCTCTCGAGAACAGCCGGCTCTACGCGGAGCTCCGCGCCGCCCTCGTGACGGTGGAGGAGTCCCAGCAGCGGATCATCCGGAGCGAGCGTCTCCGCGCGCTGGGCGAGATGGCGGGCGGCGTCGCCCACGATTTCAACAACGTCCTCGCCGTGGTCGTCGGGCGCGCCCAGCTCCTGCAGCGCCAGATCGACGCGCCCGATCTGCGCCGGCAGCTCAAGATCATCGAGCACGTCGCCCAGGACGGCGCCCAGACGGTCCGCCGCATCCAGGAGTTCGCGCGGATGCGCCGGACCCGTCCCTGGCAGCACGTCGACGTCACCGAGCTGGTCCGCGAGGTGGTCGAGGCGACCCGGCCGCACTGGAGCGACCTGGCCCAGGCGCGCGCCGTGACGTACGCGATGCGGCTCGACCTCGCCCCGGTGCCTCCGGTGGCCGGCGATCCGGCCGAGCTCCGGGAGACCTTCCTGAACCTGCTGTTCAATGCGCTCGACGCGATGCCGCAGGGCGGCTCCCTGACATTCTCGACGAGGGTCGAGGGCGATCGTGTCGTGTGCGTCGTCCAGGACACGGGCGTCGGCATGAGCGAGGCGGTCCGGCAGCGCTGCTTCGAGCCCTTCTTCACGACGAAGGCGGAGCACGGAACCGGTCTCGGGCTCTCGATCGCGTACGGCATCGTGACGCGCCACGGAGGGGAGATCGAGGTCTGGAGCCAGCCCGGCGAGGGAAGCCGCTTCACCGTGCGCCTGCCGATCGGGGCCGAGATGCCCTCGCCGCCGCCCTCGCCGCCGGCGCCGCGCGCGGACCGAAGCGCGCGCATCCTCGTGGTGGAGGACGAGGCCGCGGTGCGGGAAGTGCTGGTCGACGTCCTCGAGGGGCAGGGGCACGAGGTCGTGGCATGCCAGGACGGCACGGCGGCGCTGACTCACGTCGACGGGCCGGCGTTCGACCTGGCGCTCGTCGACCTGTCGATGCCGGGACTCTCCGGCTGGGAGGTCGCCAAGGGCCTCCGCGCAGCCCAGCCGAAGGTTCCGATCGCGCTGGTCACGGGCTGGGGAGACCAGATCGACTTCGCCGAGGCGCGCACGCGCGGGATCGACTACCTGATGGCCAAGCCCTTCAACGTGGACGACATGACGAGGCTGGTGGCCGGCGTTCTCGCCCACGAGCCGAGCGAGACCGGGCGACCGGCAAGAGGAGCGTGACGATGGCGCGGACGCGTGTGGCGGGAGTGCTGGCGGTACTGGTCCTGGGGTGGACCGGGATGGCGGGAGCCCAGGGAACCGCGTGGCTCCACGTCACCGTGGAGACCCGGGGCGCGTCGGGCGAGCAGGTGAGCACGTTCCGTGCCTTCACCACGTCCGACCAGGCCGGCACGCAGCGGATTCCAGTCGATCGCCTCTGCGTCAAGGGCATCGCCCATCAGGTCGAGGAACGGTGCGCGGAGAGCACGGACGCGGTCGAGCTGGTCGAGCGCACCACCGGTCTGCCCGGCGTGGGAAGCCTCTGTGTCGAGGCGGTGGCGTCGGCCGTGTCGAAGGTGGGCCCTCTCTCGGCCACGGCCCGCGCCTGCCCCTGAGGACCGCGCCGCCCTCGCCGGCCCGGCGCTACTGAAGGCGGTAGATCCCGCGAGGACTCGTCTGGGCGCTCGGCGAGAGGGCTCTATCGGCCCCGAAGAGCCGTCTCTCGCGCGCCGCCCGACGCCGCCCGGCTATACTGGCCGCAGGAACCCTTCATGGACTTCGCCCTTTCCGAGGCTCAGGCCGAGATTCGCCGGCAGGTCGCCGCGCTTGCCCGGGGGTTCGGCTGGGACTACTGGCGGGAGAAGGACCGGAAGGCGGAGTACCCCATCGAGTTCGTGCGGGCCTTCGCCGACGCCGGGTGGCTGGGCCTGGCCATCCCGGAGGCATACGGGGGCGCGGGCCTGGGGGTGACCGAGGCCGTGCTGATGCTCGAGGCGATCTGCGCCTCCGGCGCGGGCCTGTCGGGCGCGTCTCCGGTCCATTTCGCGGTGTTCCCGCCCATGCCCATCATCCGTCACGGAAGCGAGGGCCTCAGGCGGCGCATCCTGCCGGAGATCGCGGCCGGGCGGCTCAGCCTGGCGTTCGGCGTCACGGAACCGAACGCGGGGACGGACACGAGCCGCATCGAGACCATGGCCCGCCGCGACGGAGCCGGCTGGGTCGTGAAGGGCCGGAAGGTCTGGACCTCCAACGCGCGCCACTCCGAGAAGATGCTCCTGCTCGCGCGAACGACACCGTACGAGTCGGCCGGTCCGCGGAAGCTCGACGGCCTCACGCTGTTCGTCGCCGACCTGGACCCTCGGACCGTGGAGATTCGCGAGATCGAGAAGCTCGGCCGGGCGGCCGTGGACTCCAACGAGCTCATCATCGATGGGCTCCGGGTGGCGGACGAGGACGTGGTGGGCGAGGTGGGACGCGGCTTCCATCACCTGCTCGACTCGCTCAACCCCGAGCGCGTCCTCGTGGCCGGAGAAGCGGTCGGGATCGGGCGGGTGGCGCTCGAGCGGGCCGCCGCGTACGCCCGCGAGCGGGTGGTGTTCGGCCGGCCCATCGGTCAGAACCAGGCGATCGCGCACCCGCTGGCCCTCGCATGGGCGCGCCTCGAGGGCGCCTGGCAGCTGACGCTCCGCGCCGCGTGGCTCTTCGACCGCGGCGAGGCGTGCGGGGCCGAGGCGAACGCGGCCAAGGTTCTCGCGGCGGAGGCCGGCTTCGAGGCGGCGGATGCCGCGCTCCAGACGTTCGGCGGCTTCGGGTACGCGAAGGAGTTCGACGTCGAGCGCCTGTGGCGGGAGGTACGGCTCTACAAGATCGCGCCGGTCTCCCAGCAGATGGCGCTCAACTACCTGGCCGAGCGGGTTCTTGGCCTCCCCAAGTCCTATTGACCGGCGAGCGCGGCGGCCGCGAGCCCACGGGCTGCCCTCCCAGGCGCCTGACCGACTGATGACGGAGGCGGCGCCGGCCGTCTGACTGCCATGGGTACGTTGCGGGACTGGGTCCGGCGCCGTCGCGTCCTGGCGGCCTTCGCGGCGGGCGTTCTCCTGACGCTTGCCGCCGTGGCCATCGTCGGGTACCTGGTCCTCGCCGACCAGCGCCGCTCCGCCCGGATCCTCGCCGCGACTCTCACCCAGGCCCTCGCGCGAGGGGTGGAGATCGATCGAGTCACCGACCTCGGGCCCTCGCGGGTCGTTCTCCGAGGCCTTCGGCTGCCGGCGGAGCGCGGCTGGCCGGCTGAGGTGAAGGCCGAGTCGGTCGAGGCCTCGGGCCCGCTTCTTTCCGCGGCACGCGGGGAAGCCGCGCCGGTCCGGCTCCTGGTGACCCGACCGAAGATCGTCGCCGGAGGCGGGGGCGCGACGGGAGCTGCGGCGCTCGAAGGGCTCCGTCAGGGTTTGGCGAGCTTCATCGGGAGCGCCCCGCTCGTCGACGTCGCGATCACCGGGGGTGTGATCCAGGTGCCGGGCTCGTCTTCGGAGGACGTGACGTTCGACGCGACCCTCCACAAGGGGAGCGGCGAGGTGCGCGGGGAGGTGCTGCTGCGAGACCGGGCACGGTCTCGCTTCACCCTCGGGCTCCACGCGCGGGCCGATGGAGACACGATCCGTCTCGACCTGGCGGGTGAGGGCGGGCTCGCACCCCTGGCGCCGTGGCTTCCCGCCGCGCTCGTGGCCGCTGCCCGGACGGCGCCGGTCGACTTGCGCGCCCAGCTGGGCCTCTCCCCGGGCGACCGCGCCGCGGGACGCGCCAGCGCGCGCCTCGGCGATCTGGCGGCGCTCGAGGGCGCCCTCTCGTTCCAGGACGGGCGGCTTCGCTTCGGCGAGCTCCGGGGCACCGCCGACCTGGGGCTCGCCGGGTCGATGGCGGGCCTCGCGGGCCCGGTGAAGGGCCACGCGGAGCTCGCCGACGGGGAGGTCACCTGGGCGCCGGCGCGCGGCGGGTGGCCCGAGGCGCGCGTCACGCTCCACGTGCTGGACGCGACCCTGCCGGCCTCCGCCGTCGGCCTGGACGTGCTTGCCCGTGGCGTCGAGGCGCGCCTCGCGCTCGAGCCCCGCGAGGACGGCGTGAGCGCGCGCGGCGACCTTCGCGGCGAGAGGGTCGAGATCGCGGGGCTCGTGCTCGCGCCGGTGGCGACCCCGCTCCGGGTCGACCTCGACGCGGCCGGGAGTCTCTCGCGGGTGGAGCTGACCGGCCTGACGGCGCAGGTCCACGGAGTGCCGCTGCGGGGCACGGTCGCGTACGACGTCGCGCGGGCGCGGGCCGACGCCCGGGTCGAGACGAGCGCGGTGCGCCTCGACGCGCTGGCTCGCCACTTCGGCGGGGATTGGCTCGGTCCGTCGGATCAGCTGCGGGCCGGGAGCGTCCGTGTCGTGGTGACGGGGCTCGACCCGCGAGGCTGGACCGACGGGAAGGTCGACGCGGAGATCCGGGGCGTCGCGCTCCGGCAGCCCTCGGGCGAGGCTGCGGTCGATCGCGCGCGCGTCCAGGCGACCGTCCGGTCCGGGAGCGCGACCGTCGAGTACGAGGCCGAGCGTGTTCGCGGAGCGCTGCCCTCCTTCGAGGGGCTGCTCCATCGCGTCGCGGGCTCCGCCGACGTCGGGCGCGACGGGGCCGGCGTGCGCCTCGCGCGGGCCACGATCGTGGCCCGCGACGCCGAGGGCCGGGAGATGCTCCAGGCGGACCTCGGACGTCGAGCGGCCGGCTCCACCGGGCCGATCCGGCTGACGGCGCGCCTGCCCGCCCTCGAGCGTCTCGCGCCGCTCTGGCCGTCGGTCCCGCGGGAGGTCACCGGGTCGGCGACGGTCGAGCTCGAGTCGCCGGACATGGGGTTCGGCACGTACGAAGGGCGCCTGGGCCTCCAGGTCGCCACGGCGGAGCTTCTCGGCGGGCGGCTGAGCCTCCGCGATGTCTCGGCCGACGTGCCGGTGCGTCGGGGTGGGGTGGTCCCTCCGGCCGGCGCCGCGGCGGACGGACCGTTCAAGGTGGGCGAGCTCGTGGGCTACGGCGTCGTCCTGTACGACGTCACGGCGCGCGCGCGGGCCATCGACCAGCGGCTGACGCTGACCGATCTCCACTACGGCCTCTACTCCGGGGAGGGTCGAGGAACGATCGAGCTCGAGCTCGCCGCCGCCGGGCCGACCGCGCGAGCTCGGATCACGGGCGAGCGAGTGCGCATCGACGAGTTCATGGCGGCGTACGGGATCCGCGGCGGCACCATGACCGGACTCCTGCGGTACGATCTGGACATGCGCTACGGGGGCGGCCGCCTCGGCGCGGACGGCCGGCTCGGGCGTGCCGGAAGGGGGCACGGTGACGATCGAGCTGCTCGACCGCCTCCTCTCGTGGGCGGAGGCAGATCCGACCGGGGTCGTGAGAACCGCCCTCGGCAACCTCCGGGCCTTCGACTACAAGGCGGCCGATGTGGTCGTTCGCACTGAGCAGGACGAAGACGTGAAGGTGACCCTGAGCCTCAAGGGCCGGGAGATCCTGGGGATCTTCCCGCCGCGCGTGAAGGAAATCAACGTGATCAGCATGCCAATCGGGTTCCTGGCGAAGCAGTTCCCCGGTCTATGAGATCGCCGGAGCGAAATGACTCAGGAAGGGAGCGGACGATGAACTGGCGGCGAGGTTCTCACCCGGTGGCGCTCGCGGCGCTGGCAATCGCCCTTGCGGCTTGCGTTCCCGTGACCGTGAACGTCACGTTTCCGCAGGAGAAGCTCGACAGCGCCGCGAGGCATATCGAGGACATGCCGGCCCAGAGTGCGTCCGCTCCGCCCGCGACGCCGACCCCGACCCCGAGCGGAGGACGTAGTGTCGACGTGGCGTCGACGCCCAGACTCAACGAACGGTCGCCCGAGGTCGTGAAGGCGACCGAGTCCCGCCGTGAGCGCCGCCCGCAGCTTCGCGAATGGAAGAGTCGGGGCTGCATGGGCGAGACGAACCAGGGACTGCTGGTGGCGCGGCCGGGCGAGGGGTGCGGTCCGGAGGTCGCGGACCTGATCCGAGCCGAGAACGCAGACCGGCAGGTGATTTACGGCGCGTTCATGAAGGAGAACAACATCCCGGCGAGCGACACGGCTCGCGTCCAGAGCGCCTTTGCCAAGGCCCGCCAGGAGCGCTCGCGCCCCAATGACTGGATCCAGCTCGAGAACGGCCGGTGGGTCAGAAAGACGTGAACGGGGTCGGCTCGCGGCGGCCGGCTGGGGAGACTGCACGATGAAGAGGGCCCTTGTCGGTCGTGGCGTCAGCGTTCTCGCGCTCGCGGCGGCGCTCGCCGCCTGCGTCCCGGTGACCGTGAACGTGACGTTCCCCCAGCAAAAGCTGGACGACGCGGCGAGCCAGATCGTGGACATGAGCCGCCGCCCGGAGGGCGCGCCGCCGGCACCCGCGCCGGCGCCGAGCGCGACGCCCAAGCCCGGCTCGAGCCTCGATCGGTGGCTGGCCCCGCTGGGGCCCAGGGAGGCGAGCGCCCAGGGTTCACGCGTCGACGTCGCGCAGGCGCCGAAGACGGACAGCGAGGAGCTCCGCCGGCTGACGGAGTCGCAGAACCGGCGGCTGGGCGCGCTCCAGCAGTGGCTGGCGCGCGGCTGCGTCGGCGAGAACAACCAGGGGTTCGTGGAGCCCCGGCCCGGACAGGGCTGCACCGGCGAGGTGGCCAGGCTCATCGGAGAGGAGAACCGGGACCGGCAGGCCATCATCGAGACCTTCATGCGGCAGAACCACATTGCGGCGACGGATGTGGCACGCGTCAAGGCGTCGTTCGCCAAGGCCTACCGGGAGCGGACCCATGGCGGGCAGTGGATCCAGACCGACCGGGGAGAGTGGGTGAAGAAGTAGCCTTGGCGGTTCGCGCCGTCTTTCTCGACGCGGGCAACACGCTCGTCGGCCTCGACTACGACACGATCGCGCGTCGGATCGGGGCCGAATCGTACCTGGTGGCCGTGCCCGCGGTGCGCGCCGCGGAGGCCCGCGCGCGCGTCCGGCTCGATCCCCTCCTCGCCGTCCGCCGGTCGACGGAGACCGCGGACGTGTTCACCCGCTACGTCCGGTACGTGCTCGAGGAGCTCGGGCTCGCCTGGGGCGAGGGGAGCGAGCGTCTCGTGCAGGACCTTCGCGCCGTCAACCCGCCCTTCGGGTTGTGGTCGGTGTGCCTGCCCGAGGCCCCGCGTGCCCTGGAGACGCTCCGCCGGCTCGGCCTCCGGCTCGCCGTCGTCTCGAACTCGAACGGCACGGTGGCCCGGCTTCTCGAGGCGCTCGGTCTCGCGGGCTGGCTCGATGCCGTCGTCGATTCGGGCGTCGTCGGCTTCGAGAAGCCCGATCCTCGGATCTTCCGTCACGCGGCGGCGGCTCTCGGCGTCGAGCCGGCGGAGGCCGTCCACGTGGGCGACCTGTACTCGGTCGACGTCGTGGGCGCGCGCGCGGCCGGGGCTCGCGCGATCCTCCTCGATCCCTTCGGAGCCTGGACGGTCGACGACTGCCCGAAGGCGCGGGACGTCGACGCGGCGGCGCGCCTGATCGCGGAGATGGTGTGAGAGACAGGGCTACGGGGCGGCGACGCGATCGACGAAGCGGGCGGCGAGCCCCGTGTAGCAGGCCGGGTCGAGCAGGCTGTCGAGCTCGGCCGGGCCGAGGTAGGGCTTGACCCGCGGATCCTCGAGGAGCAGCTGCCTCAGGGGCCGCCGCCCCTCGACGGCATCCATGCACAGCTCGTAGACGACCTCGTGGGCCCGCTGGCGGCCGATGTGCCGTGCCAGCGCCAGCATCACGGCCTCGCTCAGGAGGAGACCGTCCAGGAGTCCCAGGTTCTCCTGCATCCGCTCCGGGTACACGTGGAGGCCGGAGAGGATTCCCCGGGTCCCGCGGAGCATCCCGGCGACGAGACACGAGGCCTCGGGCAGAACCGCCTGCTCGGTCACGCCCGCCCGCTTGTCCCGCTCGTTTGCCGAGACCATGCTCTGGAGGGCGGGCGCGACCTGGGCGTGGAGGAGCCGGCCCAGCGCCACCACGTGCTCGCACGCCGACGGGTTGCGCTTGTGGGGCATCGTGCTGGACCCGATCTTGCCCCGGTGGAACGGCTCCTCCAGCTCCGCCACCTCCGTCTTCTGGAGGTCGATGACCTCGTTCGCGATCTTGGCAAGGGTGCCACCCACGAGCGCGTAGGCGCAGACGGCCTCCGCCACGCCGTCCCGGGCGGTGTGCCAGGCGATCTCCGGGACGGCCAGCCCAAGGTCCGCGCAGAAGAGCGCCTGGAGCTCGAGGCCTTTCTCGCCGATCGACGCGAGGGTCCCCACCGCGCCCGCGAGCTGGCCCCGGAAGACCCGGGGCGCGAGCTGGGCGAGCCGCTCGAGGTGCCGGTCGACCTCCGCGACCCACACGGCGAGCTTGTAGCCGAAGGTGATCGGCAGCGCCTGCTGCCCGTGGGTCCGGCCCGCCTGGACCGTGTCCCGGTGGCGGCGCGCGAGGGCCGCGAGCAGGCGGCGAACCTCGCCGAGATCGCGCGTCACGATGGCGTGACTCGATCGGAGCTGGAGGATGAGCCCCGTGTCGAGGATGTCCTGGGTGGTCGCGCCCCAGTGGATGAACTCGGCCGCCTCCGGCTCGCAGACGCGCGCGAGGCAGCGGATCAAGGGCATGATCGGATGGCGGGCCTCCTCGAGCTCCCGCTTCATTTCCCCGAGGTCGAGCTGCTCGACACGGGCCTTCCGGGTGATCTCGTCGGCCGCCGCGGCGGGGACGATTCCCAGGCGAGCCTCGGCGCGGGCGAGCGCGGCCTCGACGTCGAGCCAGCGCTGGATCATCGTGCGGTCGCTCCATACCTCCCGCATCTCGGCGGTCGAGTAGAGATCCCCGAAGAACGCGCTGTCGATCATCCCGGCCATGGGGCCTCCTGCCGTCAGACGTGCGAGGCGGGCTCGCCGCGGTCCTGGCGCGCCCGGGTGAGGTAGCTCTCGAGGGCCTGGCGCGCCAGCTCTCGCGCACCGAGTCCGAAGGCCAGGGACAGGGCGAGCACTGCCCCGCCGAACGCGATCCCGAAGACGAGCAGGACCATCTCGCGTGCGACGCCGAGCTCGGTCAGGGCGACGGCGGCGGCGACCGTGAGGACGAGCCAGCGAACCGCGGTCGCCAGCAGGGAAGCCCCCCCCACCTGAGCGTTGACCGCGGCGATCAGCACGGCCTGGGCCAGGAACTGGGCGAGCATCCACCCCCCGACGACGACGAGCACCGCGACGATGACGTGCGGCAGGAACACGAGCACCGCGCCCACCGCGCCCCGCGTCCCCGGCATCTCCAGCGCCTCGACGGCCATCAGCAGCCCCACGAGGAAGATGGCCCAGTACACGAGACGGCCGAGGAGCTCGGTCGGCGACGGCCGGTGACCGCCGCGGCCGAGGACCCCGGTCAGTCCCCATCGCGCGCATCGCACGTCGAGGTCCGCGGCAGCCAGGACCCGGATCGTGACGCGGCGGACCAGAGCGGCGACGATCCAGCCGAGCAGTATCAGCGTGAGCGCGGCCAAGAGCCGGGGCGTCACGAACAGGATCCGATGCCCCACGTCCCTGATCGCGTCGAGAACGATGTCGCTCCATTGCTGCTGCATCGCTACCTCCATCGAGCCGAGAGCGTGGGCTTCTCGGCCTCGAAGGCCAGACACACCCGCTCGAGGGCATCGGTGGCCCCCGGCGAGGATGCGGCCTGGGTTTCGAGAACGAACGCGGCGACCCGCCCGAGATAGAGCGGCGTCAGCGCCCGCAGGAGGTGGTCCCGTGGAAGCCGCCGCTCGTGGTGGGCCACGGCGAAGTCGGCGATCACGCGAGCCCACAGGGACGGCGGGAAGCGGAAGTCGTCGGGCCCGAGGAGCCCGAGCGGGTAGAGCTGGCCGAGCGTCTCCTCCGTCACGGCCTGCTCCCAGAGCGGGAGGAGGTCCTTCAGGCCGAGGTGGAAGGCCCGGACCATCCGATCTGGCCGGACGTCGCCCGCCGCCCTCGGGCCGGGGCCGGCCGGGCCTCGCCGCGGGACGGGCACGCTCCCTCGGACGTCCTGCCACTCCCCGGCGTGGCGCTCCATCAGCCGGAACAGCGGCCCGACGGCGTCCACCAGGGTGTGGGCGAGATCGGCGGGGGCGGCGCCGGGATCGACCTCTTTCCGTCCCAGATGAACCTCGACGAGCGCGTGGTCGCCCGCCAGCGCCTGGCCGAGGACCCGCATCTCCGCTCCCTGGCCCGTCGGCTCGTCGGCCCACTCCTCCGCCGGAGGCAAGGCATCGAGGATCGCCGACGAGACGGCGGCGCACCCCCCGAGCACCTCCTGGAGGCGCTTGCCGAAGAGCGACCGGACCAGGGGCGCGAGAAGGTTCGTCGTGAGCGTGCCCTCGGTGAGCGCGCGGGTGTAGGAAGGCGAGACGTAGTCGGCATCCCCGTTGAGCGCGGGGCCGAGCAGGGGCTCGACCCACTCGACGGTGATGCTGGCGAGGCCGGCGTCGACGAGGCCCGCCGCGCGGGCCCCGACGTGCCGGGCTGCCGCGAGCGCCGCCAGCACGGCGCGCCCGCGTCCCGGGCGCCCGGAGACGCGGGCGCTCGCGACCGGGACCGTCGCATCGGCCGACGCCTGCTGATTGACCGCCTCGAGGGTACCGTCCTGCGACCCGCCGTCGACGAAGAGGACCGCCGTCTTCCGCCCGGCGAAGCCGCGGGCCAGCCCGGCGGCGACCGCGGTGACGACGGCTGGGGCGGTCCGAGCCTGGTTCAGCGCCGTGACGGCGACCAGTGCGTCCACGGGCCCCAGCGCCTCCACGGCCGCGATGCCGTCCGGCGGGAGCGCGGTCTCGAGGGTGAGCCCGTCCGCCACGCTTGCCTCGTCCGCTACGCGGTCATCTGGGCGAGGAGAGCCAGGTAGTCCCCGAGGTGGCGCGGGAGCAGGAAGTTCCGGCGGACGTACTCCCGCGCGGCGCCACCCAGGCGTGCGGTGAGGTCGGGGCTCTGCAGCAGCTGCCGGATCCGGAACGCCGCCCCCTCGACGGAGCCCACGGTGTAGCCGGTCACCTCCGTGAGGACCTGGGCCGGGATCCCGCCCGCGACGCTCCCGACGACCGGCTTGCCCTTCCACATCGCCTCGGCCACCGCCAGGCCGAAGCCCTCCCGCTGCGGCAGGTGGAGGACCACCGTCGCGGCTCGCTGGAGCGCATTGAGCTCCCGGGCGGCGTCGGGTGGCATCACGAGCACGTGGACGTCCGGGTCCTGGCCGGCGGCTTCGCGCAGCTCGGCCAGGACGGCGCTGCCCTCAGGGTTGTCCGTCGCGCCCCATCCGGCCAGCACGAGCCGGCAGGGCACGTACTTCCGCGCGAGGCGGAAGGCGGTCAACGCCCTCGTGGGCTCGGTGGCGCGGGAGTAGGCGGCGACCTGGAGCAAGAGCGGCTTGTCCCGGGCGATGCCGTACCGGTCCAGGACCTCGCGCACCTCGCTTCGCCCGAGCTCCCGGTTCTTCTCGCCGAGCGGATCGATCGACGGATGGACGACGAGCATCGGGACCCGGACGCGCTGGGCGAACTTCGGCATGGAGTACACCACGGTGTCGTATCGCTCGAGGTCGCGCCGCACGAGGTGCCACGCGCGCCGCCACGCGCGGGAGAGGTCGGCGTAGCAGCGCCAGACCCAGCGGCCCCGCTCGGGGCGGTGGCGGACGAGCGGCAGGGCCGGGAGGTCGTGGACCATGAGGAGGTCGGACTCGAGCCGGAGCGTCGCGGCGTTGGTCGCGGCGGCCTCCACGTAGGAGACGAGCATGGCCTCGGTGATGGCGGCCGGCTGGCCGCTGAGCGCCGTCTCGAGCGCGTGGGTCGCCGCGTAGAACGCCGGGTCCCCGACGATGACCTCCCACGTGGCGTCGACGCCCAGATCCTGGAGCAACGGCACGAGCCGCGCCAGGATCTCCGAGGACCCGCTGCCGTAGCGGCTTGCGTTGACGTGGACGAAGCGCCGGCCCTGCAGCCGCTCGGCGAGCTTCAGCAGGAGCTCGATCGCACCCCGCGGCGCGACGTCCCGGTACTCCTCCAGGCGCGGGCCGCTCATGCGTGCCGACCCGTCATGCGGAGCTCTTGCGGGGGCTCATCGGCCCGCGCCCGTGGAGAGCGCCTCGTCGAGGAGCGCGATGAGACGGGTCCGGGCCTGCTCGAGGCTGGCCGCGTACGGGTTGACCGCCTGGATCCGGGCGGCCAGCTCGGGCAGCCCGAGGCCCCGCTCCAGCCACGCCGCGAAATCGTTCCGTCCCCGGCCGAGCCGGAGCCGGGCCTCGACGAGGTGGAAGTAGAGCGCGCTCTGGTCGACCTCGAGCAGGACGTCCCGGAGCTCCTGGAGCGTTCGCACCTCGATCCCGGTGGGGATCTCGACGATCCGTGACTGGATGAAGTCGAAGGGCTCCCCGGACACGACCTGGGGCACGATGCCGATGCGGCGGAGGTGCTCGTCCACCACCGACACGAGCTCCTCCCGCAAGGCCTGGAGGGTGGTGAAGTCGGCCGGGTCGACCATCGCCAGGCGCTCTCCCAGGACGCGATCGCGCACCTGAACGTCCACCCACGTCGCGAAGTCGTTGGGGTAGATGCCGGTCACGAGCCGATGGCGCAGCAGGAAGCCGTGCGTGTGGTAGTAGATCGAGTCGAGCGGGACCTCGTCGAGGAGCTGGGCCAGCTGCCGCTCGTTCTCGGCGCGCAGGCCGACGAACTCCTTGAGCTCCATGCAGGCCATGAAGGCGAACGGGCCCTCGCCCGGGCGAAGCCGGCCCGCGGCCGGGCCAGGGAGCCTGGCGATCGCGCGCTCGAGGGCGACGAGGGGAACCGAGACCCACGTCGGCCGGTTGGCGAGCTCGTACCCGAGCTCGTAGAGCGCCTTGTCGAGCTCGTAGGCGCGCAGAGCCCGGTCGAACCGCTCCCGCTCGATCGGTACCAGCGGCGGCTCGCCGGGCCGCGTGACCTCGCCGAGGTACGCGTCCAGGAAGGCCGTGCGCACCCCGTCCTCCCACGTCTCCGCCCAGGGCCTGAGACGCTCGGCCAGTCGGGCGTCATGGGGGTTCGTCTCCAGGCGGCGGGCGAAGGCGATCTGCGCCGCGTACGCGAACGAGCGGAGCATCCCGGCCACGTCCTTCAGGACGCACTGCTTGGCGCGGCGCTCCGCCAGCGTTCGCGCCGGCTCGCCCTCGAAGTCCAGGATGGTGAAGCCGTCGGCCGTTCGCAGGAGCTGCCCGAGGTGGTAGTCGCCGTGGACACGGACCTTCACGACACCTCCGGCGGCGAGGGCGTCCTGTGCGCGCAGCTCGTCGCCCAGGCGGGCGCTGTCGGCGACGACGCGCTTCGCGCTCTCGTGGAGCGCCGGCGGGAGATCCGGAAGCCCGGCGGCGAGCGTCTCCCCGGCGCGGCTGAGCTGTGCCAGCATCGCGTTCCCCCAGGCGGCCACGTCTCCCGCCGTGATCGGCTCGGGCGCCAGGGGGTGGCCGGGCGGGGCCGAGGCGAGCGCCCGGTGCAGGCGACCGGTGAGCGTGCCGAGCCGCGCGGCCTCGTGCGCGTCGGCGGCTGCCAGGGCACGGGCGAAGACGGGGTCCGGCGACTCCTCCCCGCGCCCCTCGATCGCGGCCGCGTAGTACTCGGCGAGCCGCTCGAGGGTGGCCGTCCACGCGTCGCCCTGATTCGGCACGAACTCGTGCAGCACGGCCAGCGTGACCGGATCCGCGCCGTCGGCCTGGTAGGTGACCGCGCCGGCGAGCCGGGGGGCACCCGGGAACGCCGCCTCGCGCGTGAGGAAGTCCGTGAGCTCGAGCTCTGGGCTCGGTCCGGCCTCGAGCCGCCGGAAGAGCTTCAGGATCGCCCGGCGGTCGTAGACGACCGACGTGTTGCTCTGCTCGCTCCCGATCGGACGCGCCTCGCGCGGCGCCGCCGGCAGGATCTCGGCCAGCACGGCCGTCGCCACGCACCGGAACGCGCCGCGCGCGCCCGCGAGCGTCGCGCCGTTCCGGATCGCCTCCAGCAAGGCCAGGCAGAATGCCGGTTCGGCCATCGCGTCGACGAACGGCTCCTGGCCGATGCCCGGTGGCGCGACGGGAATGCAGTAGCGCTCCCGCCCCTGGTCAGCGAAGACCACGTCGAACAGGGCGAGAAGCCCGGCCGTTCCGGGCACCGCCGCGTGGTCCACGGGGACGACCGCGGACACGTCCCGGTTCTTGCTGCCGAACCATCGTCGGCTGCCCAGGGTCTCCCCCAGCGCGGCACCCGCCCGTGCGGTGAGCGCCTGGGGCGGCGGCTCGGGATCCCGGGCCGGAGCCGGGCCGCCTTCGGCGCGGCGCCTAGCGCTCATGAGCCTCCACGAGAGTGTGCGGTAGAGCGCGAGCGTGCGGCGGGCCACGGCCGCCCAGCTGAAGAATGCCTCGGCCCGCTGGCGTCCCTTGATTCCCATGGTCCGGCGCAGCCCGGGGTCCGCGAGGAGGGCGTTGAGGGCCTGCGCCAGGTCCCGCGCGAAGCTCTCGGGATCCCGCGGCTCGACGACGCCGTCGTGCTCCACCAGATCGACGGGGACGAGCCGGCCGGTCTCTCCGTCGACCACGACCTCCGGAATGCCGCCGACCGTGGTCGCGACCACCGCGATCTCGCAGGCCATCGCCTCGAGGTTGATCAGGCCGAACGGCTCGTACACCGACGGGCAGCAGAAGACGGCCGCGTGCGAGTAGAGCTCCACGGCCGTGGCCCGGTCGACCATCTCGGGGATCCACACCACCCCCGACCGCTCCGCCTGGAGTCGCGCCACCGCGGCCTCGACCTCTCGCGCGATCTCGGGCGTGTCGGGCGCCCCGGCGCACAGGACGACCTGGACCCCGGGGCTGAGGCCGGGAATGGCCTGGATCAGGTGGAGGAGACCCTTCTGCCTGGAGATCCGTCCCACGAAGAGGACGTAAGGGCGGGCCGGGTCGATCCCGAACCGCTCGATGCGCGCCCGGCCGGGCGCCGGGCGGTAGGTGTCGGTGTCGACTCCGTTCGGGATGACGTGCACCCGCTCGGGCGCGATCGTGTAGTGGCGGAGAAGGTCCCGTCGCATCTCCGTCGAGACGGCGATGACCGCGTCCGCGGCCTCGAGGGCGGCGCGCTCGGCCCACGCCGAAACGTCGGCGCCCCGGCCGAGCTGCTCGCGCTTCCACGGCCGGAGCGGCTCGATCGAGTGAGCGGTCACGACCAGCGGGATGCCGTGGATGAGCCGGGCCAGGAGACCGCCGAGCGCGGCGTACCAGGTGTGGGAGTGGACGACGTCGGCGTCCGTCGGCCTGACACCGAGGCTGAGGCAGATGCGGAGGGCCCGGACGACCGGCGCGAACGGGTACGTGCCCTCGGGAGCGTCGATCGTCTCCGCCGCCGCCCCGTAGCCCTGCACCACGAGGCTCCCGGCGTCGACGTCGTGGCGGCCGAAGGTTCGCACCTCGACGGTCGCGAGCTTCGCCAGCTCCCGGGCGAGGTACTCGACGTGCACGCCGGCGCCCCCGTAGACGTCGGGCGGGTACTCACGGGTGAGCAGGAGGACCTTCACGCGGCTCCTCCCGCCACGCTCCCATCGGATGAGCGGTCCTCGGCCTGCGGCGGGGGACGAGGGGCTTCGGTCGCGCTCACACCGAGTCTCGCTCGATGCCGTAGGCTTCGGCCGGCCGCCCGGGGCGGTCGAGACGAAGCCAGTAGGAGCCGTGGGGCGCCATCGTGAGCGCGTAGGGACGGTCCCCGATGGCCGGGAAGCGCGACCCTCCGAGGAGCTCCACGGGGATGGCGCCGCGGAACTCCGCGAGGTCCAGCTCCACCGCCTCTGCCGAGGACGCCAGGTTGTGGACCAGGAGAACGGTCTCGCCCCGGTACTCCCGGAGGTGCGCGAGGACTCGCGTGTTGGTCGGCGCGAGGAATCGCAGGGTGCCCCGCCCGAAGACCTTGGAGCGCTTGCGCGCGGCGACGAGCCTCCGCGTCCACCCGAGGAGCGACGAGGCGGACCGGCGGTGCGCCTCGACGTTGACGGCCTGGTAGCCGTAGACGGCGTCGGTGATGACCGGGCTGTAGAGACGCTCCGGGTCGGCGCGGGAGAATCCCGCGTTCCGGTCCGCCGACCACTGCATCGGCGTCCGGACGCCGTGCCGGTCGCCGAGGTGGACGTTGTCGCCCATGCCGATCTCGTCGCCGTAGTAGATGATCGGCGTCCCCGGGAGGGTGAAGAGCAGGCTGTTGAGGAGCTGTATCCTGGGCCGGTCGTTCTCGAGCAGCGGCGCCAGCCGTCGCCGGATGCCGATGTTGAGCTTCATCCGGGGGTCCTGCGCGTAGGCGTAGTACATGAGGTCCCGCTCGGGATCCGTGCACATCTCGAGCGTCAGCTCGTCGTGGTTCCGGAGGAAGAGGCACCACTGACAGGTCTCGGGGATCGGCGGCGTGTGCAGGAACATGTCCGTGATGGGCCGGCGGTCCCCGCTGAAGACGGCCATGTACATGCGCGGCATCAGCGGGAAGTGAAAGGCCATGTGGAACTCGTCGCCGTCCCCGAAGTAGGGGCGGACGTCCCGCGGCCACTGGTTGGCCTCGGCCAGGAGGACGCGGCCGCGGTACTGGGCGTCCAGGCTGGCGCGGAGGCGCTTCAGGAAGACGTGAGTCTCCGGGAGGTTCTCGCAGTTCGTCCCCTCGCGCTCGAAGAGGTAGGGGACGGCGTCGCACCGGAACCCGTCGAGGCCCTTGTCGAGCCAGAAGCGCATGGCGTCCAGCATGGCCGTCTGGACCGCCGGGTTGTCGTAGTTCAGATCCGGCTGGTGGCTGAAGAACCGGTGCCAGTAGTAGGCCTTCGCGTCCGGGTCCCACGTCCAGTTGGACTTCTCCGTGTCCACGAAGATGATGCGCGCATCCCGGTAGCGCTGGTCGGTGTCGCTCCAGACGTAGTAGTCCCGATGCGGCGAATCCGGGGCGGACCGCGCCGACTGGAACCAGGGGTGCTTGTCCGACGTGTGATTCACGACCAGGTCCGCGATCACCCGGAGCCCGCGCCGGTGCGCCTCGGCGATGAAGGTCTCGAAGTCCGCCATCTTGCCGTAGAGCGGCGAGACCTCCTGGAAGTCGGCGATGTCGTAGCCGTCGTCCCGGAGAGGCGACGGATAGAAGGGCAGGAGCCACAGGCAGTCGACGCCCAGGTCCTGGATGTAGTCCAGGCGGGTGGTGAGCCCCGGGAAGTCGCCGACGCCGTCGTCGTTCGAGTCCTGGAAGGCCTTGACGTGGACCTCGTAGAAGACGGCGTCCTTGTACCAGAGGTCATCCACGGCGGGCGCCCTCCGGAGGCGCGGGTAGTGCGGGTGGAGCGACTCGTTCGCCGGGTCTCAGTAGCACGGCGTCCCGTAGGCGCGCTGACCGAAGCGCTCGAGGCGGAAGATCGCCGCGGGCTCCACCCGGGGGTCGAGGCGGACGCGCTGTGTCGGTCCCCTCCAGAGGTGCCGCTCGTCCGAGAGCATCTCGTGGGCCTGAAAGCGACTCGTCCGCCGCGATCCCCAGGTCCTCGAGGGGCACGCGCACCCGCGCTTCGTGCGGCGCGAACGGGTCGAGGTTCACCGCCACGAGGACCGCGTTCGTCCCGTCCGCGCTGCGCTTCCCGTAGCAGAGGACGTGCTCGTCGTCGCTCTCGTAGAAGACGCAGGTTCCGGTACTCGTGGAGCGCCCGGTTCTCCCGGCGGATCCGGTTGAGCCGCGCGACGTACGCGCGGATGTTCCCGGGCGCGTTCCAGTCGCGGACCCGGATCTCGTACTTCTCGGAATCGAGGTACTCCTCGGTGCCGGGGACGGCGGCGTTCTCGCAGAGCTCGTAGCCGCTGTAGATCCCGTAGAGCGAGGAGAGGGTCGCCGCCAGCGCGAGGCGCATCCGGAAGGCCGGCGGCCCGCCCTGCTGCAGGATGGGGGGAAGGATGTCCGGCGTGTTCGCGAAGAAGTTCCCCCGGAAGTATTCCGCCATCTCCCCGCGCGTCAGCTCGGTGAGGTAGTCGATCAGCTCCTGCTTGAAGTTCCGCCACGTGAAGTACGTGTAGGACTGGGTGAAGCCGACCTTCGCGAGGCTCTGCACGACCCGCGGCCGCGTGAAGGCCTCGGCGAGGAAGATCACGTCCGGGTGGACGGCCTGGATCTCCGCGATCACCCAGGACCAGAACGCGATCGGCTTGGTGTGGGGATTGTCGACGCGGAAGATCCGCACCCCCTGCTCGATCCAGAAGAGGAGGATGCCCTTCGCCTCCTCCCAGAGCGCCTCGCGCTCCCGGCCGAGGAAGTTCAGGGGGTAGATGTCCTGGTACTTCTTCGGCGGGTTCTCGGCGTACTTGATCGTCCCGTCGGGCCGGTGGTGGAACCACTCGGGGTGCTCGGTCACCCAGGGATGGTCCGGCGAGCACTGGAGCGCGTAGTCCAGCGCGATCTCGAGCCCGTGGTCTCGGGCGGCGCGGAGGAACGCGCGGAAGTCCGCCAGCGTCCCCAGGGCGGGATCGACCGCCTTGTGCCCCCCGTGCTCGTTGCCGATGGCCCACGGGGAGCCCGGGTCGTCGGGGCCCGCCTCGAGCGCGTTGTTTCGTCCCTTCCGGAAGCTCCGCCCGATCGGATGGATCGGCGGCAGGTAGATCACGTCGAAGCCCATGTCCGCGATCTCCGGCAGCCGCTCGATGCAGTCGCGGAACGTGCCGGGTCGGCCCGGCACCCGGCCCTGGGATCGCGGGAACAGCTCGTACCATGCGGCGAACCGGGCCAGGGGCCGGTCCACGACCACCTCGAGCTCCCGGTCATAGCGCGTCGCCGCGGCTCGGTCCGGGTAGATGTCGAGGACCTCCGTGACCTCCTCGTTGAGGAGGAGGCGCGCCCGGCGGTCGGCGTCGCTCGTCGCCTCGAAGTCGCCGAGACGCGCCTCCAGCCGCCGGCGGTCGGCTCCCACGACGCGCGCGAGGGCGCCCCGCAGGAGGGCCGCGCCTTCGAGGAGCTCGCTCGTGACGTCCATGCCGGCCGCCAGGCGCTTCCGGAGGTCCTCGGCCCAGGTCCGGTAGGCGTCCGGCCACGCCTCGAGCGTGTAGACGTACCGCGTGTTCTCCTCCAGGAGGAACCGGCCGGCCCAGCGGTCGTTTCCGAGGGGCTCCATGCGCGCCTCGTGCCACGCCGTGTCCTTCACGGTCCGGTAGCGGAGCACGGCGGCCAGGCCGCCGTGGCCCTCCTGCAGGATGTCCGCGGTCACCTCGAACGTGTCGCCGACCTCGCGCTTGACGGGAAATCGCCCGCCATCCAGCTCGGGCCGGACGTCACCGATCCAGACGCTGCGGACGTCGCCGCGCGGCGACCGATATGCCATGGCGCCTCGCCTTGTGTCGTCTTGCGCGAGGGTGAGGGCACGGCGGCCCTCGCCTCGGCGCTTCATCTTCCAGGATAGCGCGTCTCTGCTCAGCTGGGCCGCGCTTCCACGACCGTGCGGAGGAGGGCGCGGACGTCCGGGACACCGTCGAGGCGGATGGAGGCCGTCGTCGGTTCAGGCCCGACGTGGACCGCCAGGGCGTTCGGGGGCAGCGCCGCGAACAGGTCCTCGTCGGTGCGGTCGTCCCCGATGGCCACGACCAGCGCGCCCGCGGGGGCACGGGCGACGACGGAGGGGACGAGGCGGCCCTTGTGGACGCCTCGGGCCACCACCTCGATGACCTTCGAGCCGGGCAGGATCTCGGCGGGCAGGCGGTCGAGGAGAGTCGACAGCTCGAGCGTCAGGGCATGCGCCCGGCTCGGGCCGAGCGCCGGGTCCGCCAGGCGGTAGTGCCAGGCGAGTCCGGCGCTCTTCTCCTCGACAAGAGCCCCCGGCGTTCGCGCCGCGAACGCTCGCATGAGGGCGAGCACGGCCGGACGCCAGTCCTGGGGCGGAAGCATCCCGCTCACCCACTCGGCGGCGCCCGGAGGGCGGGACAAGAAGCCGTGCTCGGCGTGAAGGCCGATCGGGAGGGCGCCGAGCCATCGCTCCAGCGTCTCGCGGGTCCGTCCGCTCACGATGTGGATCTCGGTGTCCGGCCGGGCGGCGAGGCCGCGGAGCAGGCCGATCAGCTCGTCGTCGGGCTCGGCCAGATCCGGCGTCGGCGCGAACGGGACCAGCGTGCCGTCGTAGTCCAGCAGCAGGACGAGGACCGGGGCCGCCTCGAGCCGAGCCGCCAGGGTCTCGACCGTGCGCGAGGAGTACATGCCGATACGAAAAGTGTAGCACCGCACTCGCGCGAGCCCGTCGGCCCCGAGGTCGGCGTGCTCGCGCTTCACCTTCGGCATCTCCGGGGCGACAATGGAGTTGAATGGGCGATCGGGCGACCCCGTCGCGTCCCGGACCGCTCCGAGGTTCGGGCGCCGCCTGGATCCGCGCGCACGGCCTCGAGATGGCGCTCGCGCTGCCGCTGGTCGCCTATCTGCTCCTGCTCACGGCGGCGCCCATCGTCGAGACCGTGCGGCTGTCGCTGAGCGCCCCGCTGGACGGGGGCTTCCCGTCGCTCGGACGCTATCGTGCCCTGCTGGCCTCGGACCTCTTTCGGGCGGCCCTCCGGAACACCGTGATCGTGGTGCTGCTCTCGCTCGGCCTGGAGATCGGTCTGGGCCTGCTCCTCGCGCTGACGCTTCACCGCCGGTTTCCCCTCCGCGGGCTCGTCCGGACGCTGGTTCTGGTGCCGCTCGGCGTCCCGACCGTCGTGTCGGCGGCGGTGATGCTCCTCGTGTTCACGCGGTCAGGGTACTTCAACGCTCTGCTGCTCGCCGTGGCCGATGCGCTCGGCACCCTCGGGATCGTGTGGCGGTTCGAGCCGGTCGGGTGGACCGTGGCGGGCGGGTTTCCGACGCTCTTGCACGCTGGCCGTCGCTGACACGTGGAAGGTGGTCCCGGTGGTCACGCTGATCCTGCTGGCGGGCTTGCAGGCGATCCCCGTGGAGGTCGAGGAGGCCGCCCGGGCTGACGGGGCCACCGGTTGGCGGTGGTTCCGTCACGTCGTGCTGCCGCTGCTGGCGCCGTACGTGACGGTGGCCGTGATCCTGCGTGCGATCGACGCGTTCCGGATCTTCGAGGTGGCCCTGGTCCTGGCCGGCCGGGTCGAGCCGGTGCTGGGCACGTTCATCTGGACCCGCTACGCCGCGCCCGCGAGCGACCCCTTCACGGCGGCGGCCGGCGCCGTGGTCCTCTTCGTCCTGATCCTGGGCTTCGTCGGCCTCTACCTTCGTCTGGTCGTCTGGCGCAACGAGGTCACTGCGTGACGGCCCCCGGGAAGACCCGAGTGCAGCTGGAGGGGGCTCGGGCTGTGAGCGCGGCTCCTGTTCGCAGCGTGGGTGACGATCTGTGCGATGGCTGCCCTGTTCCCGATCTTCGTGCTCTTCATGGTCTCCGTGGCCCCGGGGGCGGCTCTCTTCGGCGAGCGACCCGCGCTGATCGTGACCGCTCCGACCTTCCGCTTCTGGCGCGCGGTTCTCGAGGGCGGCGACCTCTGGGCGCCTCTCGTCAAGAGCCTCGTGGTCGCCGCGATGACGACGGTGGGGGCGCTCGCCATCGCCGCGCCCGGCGCCTACGCCATCGCGCGCCTGCCGACGCGGGTCCGCTACGGAGTCGTCGTGGGCCTGCTCGTCACGCGCATGTTCCCGGAGTTCACGATTGGCGTGTCCGTCGCGACCCGGTTCGCGCAGCTCGGGCTGACGGACACGTACGGGGGCCTCGTCCTCGCCCACCTCGCCGGGGTGCTTCCGTTCATCGCGTGGCTCCTGGTGGGAGCCTTCGAGGGCGTGCCGCGGGACGTCGAGGCCGCTGCCGCCATCGATGGGGCATCGCGTCTGGCGACCCTGCGTCGGGTCGTGCTCCCCATGACCGCCCCCGGACTGGCGGTCGCCGCGCTCTTCGCGTGGCTGTACTCGTGGAACGAGTTCCTCTACGCGCGGCTCCTGACCACCTCCCAGAACACGCTCCCGCTGCAGGTGTTCCAGGCGATCGATCGCGGGACGCGGCAGCAGATGGCCGCCGTCGCCATCGTTCTGGTGTTTCCGATCCTGGGTATCGTGGCCGTCCTCCAGCGCCATCTCCGGCCCGGCGCCCTCGCCGGGGCGATCCGAGAATGAGACGGCCGGGATGACCCCCTCCCGCCGCCGTCGGCGTCTGGCTCCTGCGCTGACCGCGTGCTTGATCGCCGTGCTGGCGAGCGCCTGCGGACGCTCGGACGAATCGGACCGGCAGGCGCTCACGTTCAGCGCGTCCTTGGCCGAGGATGAGAAACCGACCGTCCGCGACGTCCTCGAGCGGTTCCGGGCGGGAAGCGGCGTCGCCGTGACGATCGTGGCGGTGACGGCGACGGACCTGCCCGAGAAGCTGAAAGTGGAGGTCGGAGCGGGGCGCCCCACCATCGACCTGTTCGCGCAGGACAACCTCGCGCTCCGTCCGCTTGTCGATGGGGGGCTCGTCCAGCCGCTGGATGACGTGGCCGTTCCGGACGCGGTGCTGCCGGCGATGATCCCGCCGCGCTTCGGCGGGACGCGCTACTTCCTGCCGTTCCGCCCCAACGTGCTCGTGACCTACGTGAACCGGTCCCGGCTCCGTGAGGCGGGCGCCACCCTGCCGCGGACGACGGCGGAGCTCCGGAACGTGGCGCGGGCCTTCCGGGAGCGGCGGGGCGCGCCCAAGGTCACGCTGGCGCTCGCGGAGGGCGCGCCCGCGGCCATCACAGTCGCCGAGCTCGTGCTGGGCTTTGGCGGCGATCCGCTGGTGCTGAACGATCCGGGATCGGTGGCCGCCTTCGAGTTTCTCGCGGGGTTGTGGCGCGACGGGCTTCTGGCTCGCGAGAGCCTCGTCGCCAAGTACGACACGCAGGTCGACAACCTCGTCAGCGAGACGGCGTGGCTGGCCCCGAACTGGCCCTTCACGTCCGGAGTGCTGGCGTCGCCAGGAGCTCCTCGACCGGTTCGAGGTCTACGAGGGCTGGCGAGGGCCGGCGCGAGCCGCCCACGTGGTGGGCGGAGACGTCCTCGGCATCCCGCGCGGCATCACCGGACGCCGTCGCGAGCGCGCGGTCCAGCTGGCCGTGTTCCTCATGTCCCGTGACGCCCAGGAGCGCCTCGTCGCCGGCAATGCGTGGCCCGCCATCCGCGCGGATGCCTACGGTCAGGTGCCGGCGGCGCAGCGCGAGACGTTCGAGGCCGTCCGCCGGGCGCTCGGCGACGGATGGCACCGCCCCGGCGTCCCCTACTGGCCCGCGGTGAGTGACGCGATGAACGAGGCCGTGCGGCGCATCCTTCAGGGGGGCGAGCCGGTCCGGCCCGTCCTCGACCGGCTGCACGGCGTCATCGCCGACGCCGCCCGTCGGGCGGGCGCGCCGTATCCGCCCTCACGCTGACGTTGCGACGTTGGCCTGAAGCGATCGAGCGGGGGCAGGGGTGCGCGGACGGGGGCGGCGCCGGATCGTAGGAGATCGCTCAGACGTCGGCCGGCCCCGACGGGCGGGCGTGATCCAGGAGCGAGCGGCCCGCCGGGCCTCGTGCCCGACGGGCCGCGCGTCAGCCGCGGCAGGGGCCGCTACTTCTTCGAGGCGTCGAAGATCTCGCCGAAGAGAACCCAGCGCTCGCCGTCGAAGCGGGCGAGCTGCTCCTGCTCGATCGGGTAGAAGTCCGTCGCGCTCGTGTTGATCTTGATGCCGGGCAGCGCCATGGGAATGACGAAGTCCTTGAGAGACGCCGCCTGCTTCATGACGTTGGCTCGCGAGAGGTCGTTGCCAGCCTGCTTGAGCACCTGCACCATCGTCTGGGCCACCGAGTAGCCGTAGACGTTGAAGGAGTCCGTCTTGTTCCCGTCGGGGTAGTACTTGTCCATGAAGACGAGCCAGTCCTTGTAGCCCTGGTCGTTCTTCCACTGGGGGTCGGTCGGATCCTTCAGGTACTGGACCGTGATCAGGCCCTTCGACGCGTCCAGGCCGGCCGGCTTGAGCACCGCGCCCACGGAGGCGGACACGTTGTTCAGGAGGTGGATCGGCTTCCAGCCGATGTCCGCCGCCTTCTTGATCGCCTGGGCCGCGAACTTCGGGGTCGTGACGTTGAAGAACACGTTGGCGCCGCTGTTCTTGAGGTTGACGATCTGGGAGTCGACGGTGGGGTCCGTGACCTCGTACGACTGCTCGAGCACGATCGCCTTCTTGGCGTCGCCGAGGCCGTCCTTGAATCCCTTGAGGTAGTCCTTCCCGTAGTCGTCGTTCTGGAAGAGGATCCCGATCTTGGCGTCCGGGACGTTCTTGAGCACGTACTGGGCGTAGATGTGCCCTTCCGCCTGGTAGGTGGGCTGCCAGCCCATCGTCCACGGGTGGCCCTTCGGGTCGCCCCACTTCGTCGCGCCGGTGGCCACGAAGAGCTGCGGCACCTGCTCGTCGTTCATGTACTTCCAGATGGCGCTGTTCGACGGCGTGCCGAGGGTCTGGAAGAGGAGGAGCACCTGGTCCTGCTCGACGAGCTTCCGGACCATCTCGACGGCCTTGGGCGGGCTATAGCCGTCGTCGAGGGTGACGAAGTTGATCTTGCGGCCGTTGATGCCGCCCTCCTCGTTGACCTTCTTGAAGTAGGCGCCGATGGCCTTGCCGATGGTGCCGTAGGCGGAGGCGGGCCCGCTGTAGGGGTTGGTGTTGCCGAGCTTGATCTCGGTGGCCGTCACGCCGGGGTCGGCCGCGAAGGCCGGGCCGGCGACGAAGCCGAGCGCGACGACCAAGACCAGGGCGAGAACGCTCCTATGCCTGTGCATGTTGCCCTCCTCTGGGCGTGACGGACGCTGCGGGATGAACCGGGCCGGATCGCCCGCCGAGCCGGCGGGCGACGCGCCGGAGAAAGCCGGCGACCCCGTCCGGCATGACGTACATGAACGCGATCAGGAAGACGCCGTAGATGGCCCACGGCGCGGCCTTGGAGATCTCCTGGGCGTAGTTGGGCACGAACTGGATGAACAGCGCGCCGAAGATCGCCCCCGGGACGGAGGCGAGCCCGCCAATCACGATGCCGACGAGGAACGTGATCGAGAGAAACACGTTGAACGAATCCGGCGCCACGAAGGCCACCGCGAGGCCTCCGAGTGAGCCGGCGACGCCAGTGTAGCAAGCGCTGACCCCGAACGTCAGCGACTTGTAGAGGGCGGTGTCGATACCCATCGCCCGGGCGGCGATCGGGTTGTCCCTGATCGCGACGATGGCGCGTCCGGGCCGACTCCGGAGGAGGTTCCACGTCAGCACGAAGAGGAGCAGGAGGACCGACAGGGCGAGATAGTAGAGCCACTGGTCCCTCGACAGCGGCAGCCCCCACGGCGCCTTCGGCTTCGAGAGCACGATGCCCTGGGACCCACCCGTCCAGGAGTCGAAGTACTTCAGGATCTGGGGCACGGCGAGGGCGAGGGCGAAGGTGGCCAGCGCGAGGTGCAGTCCCTCGAGGCGGAGCGCCGGGATCCCGAAGAGGAAGCCCACCACGAAGCACACCAGGCCGGCGGCGGGGATCGTCCAGCCGTAGGCCACGCCCCAGCGGTCGATCATGATGGCCGTCGTGTATGCCCCCAGAGCGTAGAAGGCGCCGTGCCCGAGGGAGATCTGACCGTTGTAGCCGGTCAGGAGGTTGAGGCCGAGGAGGACCATGGCGTACACGCACACCTGGGTGAACTGGAACAGGCGGAAGCCGCTCAGCGGGAAGGGCAGGAGCAGGGCGACCACGAGCAGCGCTCCGATCCCCCCCCACCAGGCCACGCGCCCGCGTCCCATCTCAGACCCGCCGGACGATGGTGTGGCCGAAGAGGCCGCTCGGGCGAAGGAGCAGGACGCCCACGATGATCAGGAGCGCGACGGTGAGCTTCAGCTCGGTGCCGATGAACGGGATGTACGTCCCGGCCAGGTTCTCGATGACCCCGACGAGGAAGCCTCCGACCACGGCGCCGAAGGGGCTCGTGATCCCGCCCAGTGTCGCGCCGGCGAAGGCGTAGATGAGGATGCCGCCCATCATGTTGGGCTCGAGGAAGATCACCGGCGCGACGAGCATGCCCGCCACGGACCCCACCAGGGCGGCGAGTCCCCAGCCGAGCCCGAGCATCCAGCCGACGCGGATGCCGCAGAGCTGGCTCGACACGGGGTTCTGGGCGGCCGCGCGCATCGCGAGCCCGAGCGTCGTGTAGCGGAAGAAGACGTAGAGGAGGCAGAGCAGGACGAGGGTCACCGCGATCACGCCGAGGTCGTGCTGACCGAACACGATCTTGCCAATGCGAAACGGTGTCCGGGGGAATGGGCTCGGGAAGGGCTGGATGACGTAGGAGAACATCCATCCCGCGACGCTGTTGAGGATCACCAGGAGGCCGATGCACACGATGACCAGCGTGAGGATCGGCTTCCCCTCGATCGGTCGGATGACGATGCGCTCGATGAGGAGACCGCCCACGAAGGCAAGGACGACCGTGGCGAGAAACGCGAGCCAGTACGGGGCCCCGGCGTTCAGCATCGACCACGCGAGGTAGGTGCTGAACATGGCCATCTCGCCCTGCGCGAAGTTCACGATCTCGGTCGCCTGGTAGATCATCACGAGAGCCAGCGCCAGGCTCGCGTAGATGCCCCCGGTGGCGAGCCCGGACACGACCTGCTGGAGCAGGGTCTCAATACCCAAGGTAGGCTCGGCGGACGGCGTCGTCCTTCCGGATCTCGCTGGCCGGCCCGGCGAGGACGACGCGCCCGGTCTCCAGGAGATAGGCCCGGTCGGCGAGGCCGAGGGCGAGGGCCGCGTTCTGCTCCACGAGGAGCACGCTGACGCCTTCCCGCTGGTTGATGGCGCGGACGATCCGGAAGAACTCCTGGACCACGCGGGGAGCGAGGCCGAGCGACGGCTCGTCGAGAAGGAGCAGGCGCGGGCGGAGCATCAGCGCCCGGCCGAGAGCGAGCATCTGCTGCTCGCCTCCCGACAGCGTGCCCGCGGCCTGGCGCCGGCGCTGCCCGAGCACCGGGAAGTAGCCGTAGACGCGCTCCATGTCCTGGCCGATCGCCGTCCGGTCGCGCTGCACGTAGGCCCCGAGCCGGAGGTTCTCCTCGACGGTGAACCCCACGAACGTCCCGCGACCTTCCGGGACGTGCGCGATGCCGAGGCGGGCGATGTCCTCGCTGGCCTTGCCGTCGATGCGCCGGCCGTCGAACTCCACGCGCCCTCGCGGCGGCACCATCCCGCACACGGCCCGAAGGGTCGTCGTCTTCCCGGCGCCGTTCGCGCCGAGGATGGTGGTGATGCCGCGCGTCTCGACGGTGAAGCCGATGCCGTGGAGCACGCGCGTCTCGCCGTACGCGACGTGCAGATCCTCGACTTCGAGAATGGCCGTCATCAGCTGGCGGTGTCGGCGGGACCGACGCCGAGGTACGCGCGGATGACGTCGGGATGCTGCTGGACCTCGGCGGGCGTGCCCTCGGCGATCTTCCGGCCGAAGTCGAGCACCACGACGCGGTCGGACACCTGCATCACCAGCCCCATGTGATGCTCGACGAGGAGAATGGTCACGCCGCGCTCCTTCCGGATCGCCGTGATGAGGCGGGCCAGCGCCTCCACTTCCTCGTGATTCAGGCCCGCGGCCGGCTCGTCGAGCAGGAGGAGCCGGGGCTGGGCGGCGAGCGCCCGGGCCAGCTCGACGCGCTTGAGGGTGCCGAAGGGCAGGCCGGCGGCGGGGTGGGTCGCCACGGCCTGGAGCCCGAAGAACGCCACCAGCTCCTGCGCCCGCTCCGCGATCCGTCGTTTCTTCCGCCCGGACGCGGGGGAGTCGGAGAGCGCTCGCGACGAAGTCCGCTCGCGTGCGGCAGTGCATGCCGATCATGACGTTCTGGAGGACGGAGAGACTGGGGAAGAGCGCCAGGTTCTGGAAGGTCCGGCTGATCCCCAGCGCCGCGATGCGGTGGGGCGCGAGCTGGTCGAGCGGGCGGCCCTCGAAGGCGAGCGTGCCCCCCGCGGGGTCGTAGAGACGGGACAGGCAGTTGAAGAGCGTGGTCTTGCCGGCGCCGTTGGGTCCGATGAGCCCCACGATCTCGTGGGCCGCCACGTCGAACGACACCCCGTCGAGGGCGACGATCCCCCCGAAGCGCACCGTGACATCGCGGACGGCGAGGACGGGGGCGCCGTCGCGGGGCAGGGTACGGGCGGGGTGCCCCGGCCTCCCGCCGGTCACCGAGTCAATCAAGGCCATGACACGCGCTGTCAGGCGTCTCTTGCATGCGGAACGGTGGCCGGAAACGGGTGCGTCGAGACCCTACCATCCCGAAGCGACGAGCGTCAATTCGTCAGTTCGCGGACGTTCCCGGAGCCGGGTGGCCGCGACGCCTCCCCGCCGACGCGCGTGCCGTTCCGAGCTCGGCTCAGCGGGCGGACGGCGCCTCGACCTGGGGGGCGGCCCCCGGCGCATCCTGGACGGCGCGCCGTCGCCGGACGAGCAGCCCTTCCGGCCGAAAGACCATCAGCACCATCAGGGCGAGCCCGAAGACGAGCATGCGATACAGCAGGAAATCACGGAACACCTCGGGCAAGGCGACGATCAGCGTGGCGCCGAGGAGGACGCCGCCGAGGCTGCCGCTTCCGCCGATGATGACCATGGCGAGGACGTTGATCGACTCGGTGAAGAGGAAGTTGTCCGGGAACACCGACCGCTGCCAGGAAGCCAGGAGCGCCCCCGCGAGGCCGGCGAGCGCGGCGCCGATGGCGAACGCCTGCAGCTTGGCCACGGTCGTGTTGATGCCCATCACTCGCGCCGCCAGCTCGTCCTCACGGATCGCCTGCCAGGCCCAGCCGATTCGCGAGTGGCGAAGTCGCGCCGAGATGAAGAGGGCGAGCGCCGTGGCGGCGAGGAACAGGTAGTAGTACTGGCCGTTCCGCGTCGCCGTCCACCCGAAGAAATGAGGCGGATCGATGGTCACGATTCCGCTCGGCCCGCCGGTGATGTCGATCGGCCGGTCGAGATTGATCAGCAGCAGGTAGGTGATCTCGCCGAACCCGAGCGTCACGATCGCCAGGTAGTCGCCACGAAGCCGCAGCGTCGGGGCCCCGATCAGGATGCCGGCGAGCGCCGTCACCACCAGCACGATCGGGAGCACGACGAGGGTCGGCCAGTGGAGCCCGAAGTGCGGGGAGGAGAGAAACGCGTAGATGTAGGACCCGATGCCGAAGAAGGCGACGTAACCGAGGTCCAGGAGACCGGCGAAGCCCACGACGACGTTGAGCCCGAGGGCGAGGGTGGCATAGAGGCCGATGCGCGTCGCCACGCCCGTCCAGTAGTCGTTCGGCGCCACGAGGGGAAACACGATGGCACCCGCCACCAGCGCGACGGCGAGCCAGCGCCGGCGGCCCCGGTCCGTCTCGACGCTCACCGAGAGACCCTCGTCCCCGTGCCCAGGCTCGTCCGAACCCCTCGACCCGGCCCTCTCGATCCGACGGTCTTCGGCTTCCGGCGACCCGCAGCAGCCATCGGGCTCACACCTTTTCCGATTCCGGGACGGATTCCCCGAGAAGTCCGGCCGGCCGGACCACCAACGTCACGATCAGGACGGCGAACGCGATCACGTCCTTGTAGGCCGGGTTCAGGAAGGTTACGGCCAGGCTCTCGATGAGGCCCAGGATCAAGCCGCCCAGCATCGCCCCCCGGATGTTGCCGATGCCGCCGAGCACCGCCGCGGTGAACGCCTTCAATCCGGCCGAGTACCCCATGAAGAAGTCGATCTGTGTGTAGTAGAGACCGACGAGCACGCCGGCCGCCCCGCCGAGCGCGGAGCCGAGGAAGAACGTGACCGCGATGACGCGCCGGACGTTCACGCCCATCACGGCGGCCATCTCCCGGTCCTCGGCGACCGCCCGGATCGACCGACCGAGCGTCGTCCGCTGCACCAGCATGTTGAGGCCCCACATCATCAGGAGAGCGCTCCCCGTCATGACGAGCACCAGCACCGAGACGCTCACGCCTCCGAGATCGAAGGTCCACGTCCGGGGAAACAGGAGCCCGGTCATGAAGACCTTCATGCGGGCGCCCTGCGTCAGCATGATGGCGTTCTGCAGGAAGATCGACGCACCGACCGCGCTGATCAGCGGGCCGAGCCGTGTCGCCCCGCGCGTGTACAGCGGCCGGTAGGCGAAGCGCTCGAGGGCGGTGCCGACCAGCCCCGATCCCGCCATGGCGATGCCGAGCATCAGCGGGACGACCCAGGCCGGATGCAGCCCGCCGATCTTCTCCTTGAGGAGCAGGGCCAGCACCCACCACCCGAGATACGCGCCGAGCGTGAAGACCTCGCCGTGGGCGAAATTGATCATGAAGAGGATGCCGTACACCATCGTGTAGCCGAGGGCGATGAGCCCGTAGACCGAGCCCAGGGCGAGGCCGAAGACGATCTGCTGCGGCAGGATGTGGAGAATGTCGCTCACGAGATCGCGTCCCTCCGGGCCCCGGACGGTCGGAGCGCCTCGGCACTCGGGGCGGGTGGTGTCCTGAGCGCTCATGCCGACGCGGCCTCCCCGGGCTCGCCCCCGTCGCCAGCCTCGCCGAGATATGCGCGCCGGATGTGGTCCGCCCGGAGGAGCGCCTGGGCCGTGTCCGTGACGACGATCCGGCCGTTCTGGAGGACGTATCCGCGATGGGCGATCCCGAGGGCGACCGTCGCGTTCTGCTCGACGACGAGGATCGTGGTGCCCTGCCGGTTGATGGTCTGGATGATGTCGAACACCTGGTCGACGAGCGCGGGGGAGAGGCCCATCGACGGCTCGTCCATCAGCAGGAGCCGGGGCCGCGCCATGAGCGCTCGAGCCATCGCCAGCATCTGCTGCTCGCCGCCGGACAGCGTGCCTCCCTTCTGGGCGGCACGCTCCCGGAGCCGGGGGAACAGGCCATAGACGCGGTCGAGATCCTGCTCCAGCTCGGCCGGCGGCTCTCGCCGCCGCGTGTAGGCCCCCATGGTGAGGTTCTCCCAGACGGTCATGCGGCCGAAGATCCGCCGCGCTTCCGGCACCAGGGAGATGCCCCGGTTCACGATCGCCTCGGTGGGCAGCCCGTCGATGCGCTGGCCTTCGAACTCGACGGTTCCCTGCCGGGGCCGGACGATTCCCAGGATCGTCTTCATCGTCGTCGACTTCCCGGAGGCGTTGCCCCCGAGGAGGCAGACGATCTCGCCGGCCCGCACCTCGAGATCGAGGGACTTGAGGATCTGGATGGGGCCGTAGTACGTCACGACGTCGGCGAGCTTAAGCACGTCCGCCTCGCCGACCCAGGTACGCCTCGAGCACCGCGGGCGTGTCCCGCACCGTTTCGAACGTGCCCTCGGCGATCTTCGTGCCGTGGTCGAGCGCGATCACGCGCTCGCAGACGCCGCGGACCAGACCCATGTCGTGCTCGATCAGGAGGATCGTCACCCCCTGGTCGCGGATCCGGACGATGTCGCGCATGAGCTCTCGCGTCTCGGTCGGGTTCATGCCCGCCGCCGGCTCGTCGAGGAGCAGCAGACGCGGCTCGGTCGCGAGCGCCCGGGCGATCTCGAGCCGCCGTCGATTCGCGTACGAGAGGGTCCACGCTGGCTCCGCCACCCGGGGGCGGAGCCGCTCGCCGAAGAGCCCGAGGAGCGCCTCCGCACGCTCGCGCGATTGCCGGACCTCGTCCTTCACCGTGGGGATGCCGAGAAGGACGCCGGCGATTCCCGCGCGCGTGCGGCAGTGCATGCCGACGAGGACGTTCTCGAGGACCGTCATCTGGTTGAACAGCCGCTGGTTCTGGAAGGTGCGGGCGACTCCGAGAGCGGTGATGGCGTGGGACGGGAGCCCGGCGAGATCCGCCGGACTCCCGTCCCGCGTGAGGAACGTCATGCGACCCGCCGTGCTGCGATAGATCCCCGTGATCAGATTGAAGACCGTCGTCTTGCCCGAGCCGTTCGGCCCGATCATGCCGACGATCTCCCCGAGCTCGACCCGGAGATCGAGCTCGTGCACGGCGCGGAGGCCGCCGAAGGCCTTGCTGAGACCCTGGGTCTCGAGGAGGGCCATCGGCGGCCGGTTGGTCGCCTGCGCCGACCGCTCCTACTTCACGACCAGCGTCTTGATCTGCTCGAAGCCGGTTCCCTTCACCTGGTAGACGAAGATGACGCCGCCCGCGACGTCTCCCTTGTCGTCGAAGGTGAGGGGGATGCCGAGGATGCCCTGGTAGTTCTTGGTCATGCGGACGGCGTCGCGGATCGCCGCCCGGTCGGGCTTCCCGACCTTCTTGATCGCTTCCAGGATGATGTTCGCCGCCTCGTAGGCGAGCGGGCCGTAGGAGCTGACCGGTCCGTACTTCGCCTCGAAGGACTTCACGAACGCCGCCGCCGCCGGGATCTTCTTCAGGTCGGGGGCGAGGAAGGTGACGTAGTTGCCCTCGGCCGCGCCGCCGGCCGCCTGGATGTAGTCCACCGGCTCGAACTGGCCGTCCGGGCCGATCATCCGGACCTTGCTCAGCCCGACGTCCGCCAGCTGCTTGGCGATCAAGGCCGCCTCCGGCGCCCACAGGCTCGCGTAGATGACGTCCGTGTCCTTCGGCAAGGTCCCGAGCACGGCGCGGAAGTCCTTGTCGCCGGCTCGCACGACGTATCGGAGGGGCGTGGCGCCCAGCTGCTTCGCCTTCTTCTCGACCTCGTCGGCGGCGCCCTTCGGCCCCGTCGTCCCGTCGTCGAAGATCGCGATCTTCTTCGCCTTGAGGTCCTCGACGGCGAAGATGGCGCCGGCCGGGCCCTGGGCGTCGTCACGCGCGCACACCCGGTTGGTGTTCTTGAGACCGCGGTCCGTCACCTTCGGGTTGGTGCAGCCCGGGCTGATCAGCGGGATCGCGACCCGGTCCAGGACCTCGGAGACCGGGATGCAGGTCACGCTCGTGATGCCCCACACGGCGCCCATGACCGCCGGATCCGCGGCGACCTTCTCCGCGGCCGCCACGCCGACCTGAGGGTTCCCCTGGTCGTCGGCGTCCATGACCTCGATCTTCTTGCCGAGGACCCCGCCCTTGGCGTTCCACTCCTCGACGGCGAGCTTGACGGCGTTGGCGACCTCCTGGCCCTGCTTCGCGAGCGGTCCCGTCAGGGGCACGCCGGCCGCGATCTTGATGGTCTGCTGGGCCTCCGCCGGGGGCCCGCCGACGAGCGCCGCAACCGCCAGGGCGACGCCCACACCTGCGACGATTCTTCCGTGCATTCGCATGAGTCCCTCCTCAGTTCGTGGATGATCTGGTCGGTTCACCGGGAGCCGCGCCCGGGGCTAGGGCAGCGCGCGCTCCGCCTGCAGATCGGCGACCGCCTTGCGAACGGCCTCCGCTGTCTCCTCGATCTCTCGGTCGCCGTGCACGGCCGAGACCCAGCCGTGATTGGCCGACATGTCGACCCCGTGGAGGATCAGGGCGCAGCGCCACTTGTGGACCAGGCTCGCGTCGCGCTTCTTGCCGGCCTCGGGCGGTCCCTCGAGCCCGATGTGGCAGACGGAGACCTCCCCGTACGCGACGCACGGCGCGCCCGCCTTCCGGAAGACGTCGTTGAGCGCCGAACGAAGCTCGGCTCCGCGGGCGTTGGCCGTCTCGTGGTGCTTCCCGTCGGCGATCTGGGACAGCATGGCAATGCCGGCGGTCGCCGTGAGCGGATTCGAGTTGTACGTGCCGTTCTGCGCGACGCGCCCCTGCCGGTTTCGCTGCGCGTCCGGCCCGAAGGCCATCTGGCTCAGGAGCTCCCGCTTGCCGCAGACCGCCGCGCCGGGCAGGCCCCCGGCCACGATCTTCGCCAGCGTCGTCATGTCGGGCGTGATCCCGTAGTACTCCTGGGCGCCGCCCGGCGCGTAGCGGAAACCCGTGATGACCTCGTCGAAGATCAGGATGAGACCGCGATCCGAGGTGAGCTGGCGGAGATCCTTCAGGAAGCCCGGGTCGATGGGATCCGTCCCCGCCTGGGCGCCACTCGGCTCCAGGATGACCGTGCCGATGTCGTTCCGGCTCTTGACCAGGCGCTCCAGCGCGGCGATGTCGTTCGGCGGCGACAGCAGCACCTCCCCGAGCACCGAGCCCGGGATGCCGGCCGACATCGGAATCTCGAACGGCGGGTTCACCCCCGTCGCCACGCCGTCGGCCCAGCCGTGGAAGTGGCCGGTGAACTTCACGAGCTTCGGGCGGCCGGTCGCGGCGCGCGCCAGCCGGATGGCCAGATGCGTCGCCTCCGTCCCGGACATCGTGAACCGCACCATCTCGGCCGAGGGGACGAGCCGGGTGATCCAGTCGGCCCACTCGACCTCCAGCTCGTGGCAGGCGCCGTAGTGAGTACCCTGGCTCACCTGCCGCTGGACGGCCTCGACCATGGCGGGGTGGGCGTGCCCGAGGAACAAGGCACCGTGGCCCATCCAGTAGTCGATGTACTCCCGCCCGTCGACGTCCCACTTCCTGGGTCCGGACGCCCGCGCCACGTACAGGGGAAACGGGACCAGGTGGCGGCTGTCGTGCGTGATCCCGCCCGGAATGATGCGGCACGCCCGCTCCCACTGCGCCCAGGAGCCGGGCAGGGCCTTCCGGTATCGCTCTGCGATGGTCTCGCCCATGCGTCATCCTCCTCGATAGCGGCTCCGAGCCGAGGCCATTTCAGCCCGAAAGCCGGGACTGTGCCAGCAAACCCACGACGTAGGGTCCTACTATGGGACCCGCACGGCTGTCGTCAAGACGCCCCTCGACGAGACCTCGGGGAGAATCTGCGGCGGGCGGCGAGACCGAACGACCCGGATGTGGGAGAGGAGTCCCGTTCAGCCGGGCACGGCTACCAGACGGTGTAGCCTCCGTCGATGACGAGGACCGCGCCCGTCATGTAGCGGGAGGCGTCGCTCGCCAGATAGACGGCGAGGGGCCCCAGGTCCTCGGGCCGGCCGAACTCGCCCATCGGGATCTGTGCCTTGAACGTCTCCATCATGGCGGGATTGAGCCGGCTCCAGCGAAGGTTCGGCTCGGTGAGGAAGGCGCCGGGCGCGATGGCGTTGACCGTGACGCGATGGGGCGCCCAGTCGGCGGCCACCGCTCGCGTGAACTGGATCACGGCGCCCTTGCTGGTCTCGTAGCTGCGCCCGCCGATCCCGCGCGTCGCGACCAGCCCCGAGACCGAGGCCACGTTGATGATCCGGCCGCCCTGGCCGCGCCGGACCATGGCGCCGCCGATCAGCTTCGTGCAGATGAACGTGCTGGTGAGGTTGAGGTCGACGATCTCCTGCCATTGCGCGAGGTCGAGGCTCTCGGTGGGGACGTCGATCCGGCGGCCGCCGACGTTGTTGACGAGGATGTGGACCGGGCCATGGCGCTCGAGAGCCGTCCGGCACGCGCGCTCCGCCTCGAGCGGCTGGCTGACGTCGGCCTGGATCAGGACGGCGGCGCGGCCACGCCGCTCGACGTCGGCGCCAGTCGCCTCCAGGGCCGGGCGATCGCGGCCGACCAGGATGAGGTCGGCGCCTGCCTCGGCGATGGCCAGCGCCATCTCGCGCCCCAGCCCCCGGCTGCCACCGGTCACGAGGCAGCGCTTCCCGTCGAGGCGGAAGCGGTCGAGAATCGCCATGGGCCGACTACTGCGGGCGCGCCATGAGGCCGTTGAGCGCGAGTCGCCCGCCGTCGGCGTAGATGGTGGTGCCGGTCACGTAGGATGCCTCGTCCGACGCCAGGAACACCGCGACGCTCGCGATCTCGTCCGCCTCGGCGATGCGCCCGAGAGGAGTTCGCATCAGGAACCGGTCGATCATGCCCGGCATGCTGAAGAAGTTGGCGTTGATCGGCGTGTTGACCGTGCCGGGCCCGATCCCGTTGACACGGATGCCGTGGGGCGCGAGCGAGACGGCCATGCCCTTCGTCAGCATGGAGATGCCGCCCTTGGAGGCGGCGTAGTGCACCAGCACGGGATGCGCGACGACCGCGTTGACCGAGCTCATGTTGATGATCGTGCCCCGGGTGCCGGCCTGCACCATGTGGCGCGCGGCGGTCTGCCCGCAGAGGAACGTGCCCTTGAGGTTCACGCGGATGACGCGGTCGAACTCCTCCTCGGTGAGATCCAGGAAGGGGATCTCGGCCTGGACCGCGGCATTCGCCACCATGCAGTCGAGCCGCCCGAAGCGCTCGACGGTGCGCGTGATCAGGCGGCGCACCTCCGCCGCGTCCCCCACGTCGGTGGGGACGGCGAGCGCGGAGGCGCCGAGCCGAGCCGCCTCGGTCTCGACCTCCGCCGCGAGCCGGTCGGCCAGCGCGACGCGAGCCCCTTCCTTGACGAACCGCTGGGCGATCGCGAGCCCGATTCCCCGGGCCGCGCCCGTGACCACGGCGACCTTGCCCTGGAGCCGCATCAGCGGCCCTCCACGAAGGCGACGGCCTCGATCTCGATGAGGTAGTCGGGGTGCGCGAGCGCGGGGGTGGTGATCAGCGTGGAGGCCGGGAGCTTCGGCCCGAAGAACTCCTCGCGGATCGGGACGAGATCTGCCCGGTAGCGCACGTCGGTGAGGAAGAAGGTCAGCTTCACGACGTCGGACAGCGTGCCGCCCCCGGCCTCGACCATGGCCTTCAGGTTCTTGAGCGTCTGCCGCGCCTGGGCCGGGAAGTCGCCCCGGCCGACGACGCGGCCCTTGGCGTCCTGGGCGATCTGGCCCGAGATGTAGAGGGTCGTGCCGGATCCGCTGACCTTGACGCCCTGGCTGTAGGAAGGGGAATCGAAGGTGGTCTTCGCACAGTATCGCTGCTTGGGCATCGAGACCTCCGGGTGAGTGGTGGCGCTGGTGCTGCCGGTGCGCGCCGATTCTCGACCAGGACGCCCGGGAGCGCAAGCCACGCTTCGCCTTCGCGGAAGCCGGCGGCAACGCCCTGACGTGCTCCCGCATCGCGCGTTCTTGACCGCCCCAGCCGCGTGTGCTACCACACGGCCTGACGATGGACTTCACGTTCTCGCCGGACGAGGAGGCCTTCCGCGCCGAGCTGCGGGGATGGCTCGCGCGCGAGCTCCCCGCTCACCGCGCGGAGTGGCCCGCCACCGACGACGAGTTCACCCTCCACCCCGACCGGTCGTTCGACGCGTGCCTCGCGTGGCACAAGCGGCTCCACCGCGGCGGGTGGGTCGGGATCGCGTGGCCCCAGACGTACGGCGGGCGGGGCGCGAGCCTGGTCGACCAGATGATCTTCCAGGAGGAGATGGTGCGGGCGGGGGCGCCGCCCGGAGTGAACACCATCGGCCTCATGCTTGCGGGTCCCGGGATCATGGAGTGGGGGACCGAGGCGCAGCGGCGCCGCTTCCTGCCGGCGATCCTCGCGGCCGACGACATCTGGTGCCAGGGTTTCTCCGAGCCGGGGGCGGGATCCGACCTCGCGGCGCTCAGCACTCGCGCGGTCCTGGACGGCGACACCTTCCGCGTCTCGGGCCAGAAGGTGTGGACGTCGAACGCCCACCGGAGCCAGTGGTGCATCCTTCTCGTCCGCACGGACCCGGCCGCGCCGAAGCACGAGGGCATCTCGTGCCTCCTCGTGGACATGCGGAGCCCGGGCATCACCGTCCGGCCGCTGGTGCAGCTCACCGGCGACGCGGAGTTCAACGAGGTGTTCTTCGAGGACGTCCGCGTGCCCCGGGACCACCTCCTCGGGCCGCTCGGCGGCGGCTGGAAGGTCGGCATCACGGTTCTCATGCACGAGCGAACGGGTCTCGGGAACCAGACGAACCTCCACCACTTCACCCGGTGTCTCCTCGATCTCGCCCGGCAGACGCCGCGGGGCGACGGGCCGGCGTCGAAGGACCCGGTGGTGCGGCAGGCGCTCGCCCAGTGCTGGATCGAGACCGAGGCGCTCCGGCTCACGAGCCTCCGCTCGGTCACGCGCCGGCTCCGCGGCGAGCCGCCCGGGCCCGAGGGGTCGGTGCTGAAGCTCGCCTTCAGCGAGGCGTACGTGCGGATGGCGGAGACGGCGAGCGGACTCCTCGGGCTCCGCGGCCAGCTCTGGCGGGGGACTCCGCGGGCGCCGGACGGGGGCCGCTGGGCCTTCCAGACGGTCTTCGCGCGCCGCTTCGCCATCGCCGGCGGGACGTCGGAGATCCAGCGCAGCATCATCGGCGACCGCGTGCTCGGACTGCCCCGGTCGTGACCGACCGCGCCCTCGAGGCCGCGCTCGATGCGGCCCGCACCGCCGGCGCGATCGCGCTCCGCTACTTCCGCAGCGACGTTCGCGTCATGCGGAAGGCCGACCAGACGCCCGTCACCCAGGCCGACCACGAGGCGGAGGTCGCCATCGTGGAGCGGCTCCGCCCCGAGTTTCCCGACATCGGGTTCCTCGGCGAGGAGTTCGGAGCCCAGGGCAGCCAGTCGCGGCGCTGGATCGTCGACCCCATCGACGGGACGAAGAACTTCGTCCGGGGGATTCCCTACTGGGCGACGCTCATCGCCCTGGAGGAGGACGGGGAAGTCACGCTGGGCGTGGTCCACTCGCCGGCGACGGGCGAGCTCTTCTGGGCGCGGCGCGGGCAGGGGGCGTGGGCGGATGGGGTCCCGCTCCGCGTCTCGCCCGTCGACCGCCTGGGCGACGCCATGCTGGTGCACTCGAGCCTGAATCTGCTTCGCCCGCTCGACGGGGGGCGGTGCTGGGACGGGTTCGTCCGCCTCGTCGAGCGCACGGACCGCCAGCGCGGCTTCGGCGACTACTTCGGCTACACGTTCGTCCTGCGCGGCCAGGCGGAGCTCATGCTCGAGGCCGACGTGAAGGCCTGGGACATCGCGCCCTTCAAGGTCCTCTTCGAGGAGGCCGGCGGGCGGTTCACGGACTTCGCCGGGCGACCGACGATCTACTCCGGCACCGCGCTCGCCTCGAACGGGCGTCTCCACGACGAGGCGCTCGCGCTCCTGAACGGCACCGCTGGCTGACGCCGGTCACCCGCGCGCCGGGGCCACGCGGTCGGCATTGGGCGGCGCGCCTCGGAGGGCCCAGGACCTCCGACATATGGCGCGGGACTCGATGCGGCGCCGCTACGGGTCGGTCCCGAGCTAGGTGCGGGTCGGAAGGATCATCGGCGCACGGCTGTCTCGCGTCAGGTGAGCGGCCACCAGCCGCACCGGCGAGCGGCGCGCCGCTCCCGAGCCAGCTGAGCCTTCAGGGATAGAGGCCTCGCAAGCGTGTGGGCCTCGGCCACCCGACGGATGCCCACCATCAGTGCCGCCGTCCGAAGGTTCACTCGCTCGCGCTTCGCCATGGCGTTCACCCGGTTGAACGCGCGGGTCATGATCTCCTGCAGGCGTGAGTTGATCTCGCTCTCTCGCCAGAAGTGGTATTGCAGTCCCTGGACCCACTCGAAGTAGGACACGATGACGCCGCCTGCGTTGGCCAGGATGTCGGGGATGACCAAGACACCCCGATCGGCGAGGATCTCATCGGCCTCCGGGCTCGTGGGGCCGTTCGCACCTTCCGCGAGGATCTTGGCGTGCACCCGGTCGGCGTTCCGCTCTGTGAGCTGGCCACCGAGCGCGGCTGGCACGAGCACATCGCAGGGAACCTCGAGCAGCTCGGCGTTCGAGATGGGGTCCCCGCTGGGGAAGCCTGCCACCGTACCGGCTTGCGCGGCGTGCGCTCCCAGGGCCCGGATGTCGAGACCCCGCGCATTGAAGACGCCGCCTCGCGCGTCGCTGACGGCGATCACCGTGGCCCCCTCTCGCCAGAGCAGCCGTGCCGTCACCGAGCCTACGTTCCCGAATCCCTGGATGGCCACCCGGGCTCCCCGAAGCTCGAGCCCGATCTCTCGCACCGCTTGGCTGAGGACGTAGACGAGCCCGCGCCCCGTCGCATCGCGGCGTCCAGCGGATCCTCCCACGAGGAGCGGCTTTCCCGTCACGACTCCGGGCACCGTCCGGCCTTGGGTCATGGCATACGTGTCCATGATCCAGGCCATGGTCTGCTCGTCCGTCCCCATGTCGGGAGCTGGGATGTCCAGATCCGGCCCGATCAGGAGCATGACCTCTGCCGTGTAGCGCCGGGTCAGGTGTTCCAGCTCGCGCTGACTCATCTGCCCCGGCTCACAGGCCACTCCGCCCTTCGCTCCGCCGTAGGGCAGCTCCATCAGCGCGCACTTCCAGCTCATCAGCATGGCGAGGGCCGACACCTCGGCCAGCGAGACCCCGGGGTGATAGCGAATGCCCCCCTTGGTTGGGCCCAGCACCGTGTTGTGATGCACCCGATACCCCAGGAAGACCTCCGTCCGGCCGTCGTCCATGCGCGTCGGGACGCTGACGACGAGTGCCCGACGTGGGTAGCGCAGGCGCTCGTGAATCCCCGGATCGAGAGACAGACGCTTGGCGACCGCGTCCAGCTGCTGTAACGCGGTCCGATAGGACTCGGAGGCTCCGAACATGCTCTCGCTGATCGAGTCCACGAACCGACCTTTCTCTAGCCGTCAGACCTGAGGTGCGGTCGACCAACCCTGTAAGATGTTCTCACGGGCGCCGGCCCGGCGACGAGCATGATGTCGCTGGGCTATCCGTCGCAGGGGCCGGGCGATGAGCCCAGTGCTCGGCGCCGGTCTCTTCCGGCGGAGCCGAGCCGGCCAGGACGATGCGGATCGACCAGGCAGTCTGGTCTCGACTGACCCGCCGGTCACGGCACGGGATCCGGCCGGAGCCGCCGAAACACCGCGGGCGAGCCGGGGTCGAGGCGCATGTGGGGGCGGATGCGCCGGCTCCACGGGCTCGACTCGCGGGCGCGGTTCCACGCCTCGCTGTCCGGCACGTCGGGCCGCTCGAACTCGTACACGGTCAGGTACTTGGGCTGGGCGTCGACGGCGACGAAGCGCCGCGCGCGGATGACGCCCGGCACGGTGAGGTAGGTGGGGATGTAGACCCAGTTGTACCAGTCGTTGAACTCCTCCTCGATGGCCGCTGGCACGTCGATGCGCCCCATCTGGAGGTAGGGCGACGGTCCCATGGTGAGCTCGATCGGATCCGTGCGGGCGGGGAAGATCTGGCGATAGCCGTTCAAGAGGTAGTTGCGGCCGATGTGGCCGCCCGACGCTCGCTGCCGCTCCGGTGAGGGCCGGAACCGCACCTCGTCCAGGAAGGCGGCCGTCCGCAGCACGGCGACGTCTTCCAGCTCGTACATCGTCAGGTACCTGGGGCCGCCCCGGAGCGCCACGTAGCGCGAGGCCGAGAGGAACCCCGGCACCGCCAGGAGCCGGTCGAGGTGCTCCTCGTCGTACCAGCGGTTGAACGCCGCCTCGTGCTCGGCGTCGATGTCCGTCCAGAGCATCAGCAGCCCCGTCCCGCGTGTCTTCGCCATGCGTCTCCTCCCGTCGTGCGGGTTGTCGGTCGAAAGGCGGTCGGCCCGGCCGGGCGCCGCCGCGACTACTGGGTCGCGATCGCCGGGAGGTTGGCCTCGCGCACGAGCGTGTTGAATTCGACGACGTCGGTCTCGATGAGCGTTCTGAGGCGGTCCAGCTCCCGCCGAGCCAGGCCGGCGAGATGCTCGTAGACCAGGAACGCCTGCCGGGGGGGCGCCGCGTCGGCGCTCGACAGCACGCTGACCAGGGAGGCGAGACGGAGATTCAGGCGCGCGGGCAGCCGAAGGGCGTCCATCGAGTTCCGGGCCGAGGTCTGGATCAGCTCGGTCTCGATCTCGGTGAGCTTCGCCAGGAGTCGATCGGCCGCCTCGGCGATGGCCCCGGACCGCGCGACGCCGGGACCCTCTTGGCCGGGCGGTCGCGGTCCGCCGGAGCCGGCGCCCCGAACCGGGGAGGGCGCCGTCGGAAGGAGGGGACTCGCGGAGACGCTGGGCCCAGTCGCTGACCTGACGGCGGATCCGCCGCAGCCGGTTGATCCCGGCGTGCGTCTCCGACAGGGTGTCGCGGATCTGGCGCCACAGCGCGAACTGCGCGTCGAGATCGGCCTGGGTGGCCGGGACGCGAGGGTCCTTCGTCACCTCGAACGACTGGGTCCACGACCGATCGCCGACCGTGAGGCGGACCTGGTAGCGGCCGGGTGGCGCGAGGGGGCCAGTGATCGCTTTTTCGGTCGAGACGTCGCCCGGGACCTTCTCCGCGCCGGGGTAGCGGAGGTCCCACACGAAGCGGTTGAGGCCAGGCCTGGCGGTCAGGTAACGCTCGTCCGGCGGCGGAGGGACCGCTGCGGTCGAGCCGGTGATCCCGGCGGCCTTTCCACCGTCGGCGGCGGGCGGCGTCTCCGGCTTCGTCGTGAACGTGCGGATTGCCGCGCCCTTCCCGTCGAGGAAGGTCATGGAAACGGGGCCCGATGGTGCCCCGCTCAGGACGTAGTACACGATGGCGCCGATCGGTGGGTTCTCGCCAGCGTCGAGGAACGTGCGCACGCGCTCGCCCTCGGGCGTCCGGTCCTCGTAGAACGTGAGCCCGGTTCCGAGCGCCATCATGTAGTTCTTGTGGGTCTTGCCGGGTCCCCGGAAGAGATCGACGCTCCAGTTCTGCCAGGGACGCACCGTCGAGCGGGGCGGGAAGAGATGCACGTCCCCGCCGGTGGCCTCGACGCTCAGCTCGCGCAGGGGGGTGAGGTCGTCCAGGACCCAGAACGATCGCCCGTGGGTCGCCGCCACGAGATCGCTGCCCTTGATCGCAAGGTCGTAGACGGGGGTCACCGGCAGATTCCAGGGACATCGGTGCCACGTCCTCCCGTCATCCCAGGAGATCGCGACGCCGGTCTCCGTCCCGACGTACAGGAGCCCGGGCCGGACGGGGTCTTCCCGGATCACCCGGCTGATCTCGCCGGCCTGGAATCCTGCGGCAAGAGTCCGCCAGGTCTGGCCGTAGTCCTCGGTCTTGTAGAGGTAGGCGCCGTAGTCGTCGATCTTGTAGCGCGTGGCGGCGAGATAGACCGTGCCCGGGGCGTGGGAAGAGGGCTCGATCGTCGCGACGAGCGACCATTCGGGCAGATCGGGTGGCGTCACGTTCTGCCACGTCAGACCGTCGTCGCGCGACACGTGGACCAGGCCGTCGTCGCTTCCCGCCCACAGGACGCCGCGCTCGCGAGGCGACTCCGCGAAGGCATACACGGTGCCGTAGTGCTCGGCGCCGCTCGTGTCCTTCGTGAGGGGGCCGCCGGAAGCCTCGAGCTTGGTCAGGTCCTGCCGCGTGAGGTCCGGGCTGATCGCCTCCCAGCTGGAGCCCTCGTCCCGCGTCCGGAAGACGAGGTTCCCGGTCGCGTACAGCGTGCCGGGATCGTGCGGCGAGAAGACGATCGGGAAGGTCCAGGCGAATCGGTACTTCAGGTCCTTGGCGCCCCAGCCGTAGTAGACCTCGGGCCACACCGTCACGAGCCGGATCTGACGCGTCCGGTGATCGTATCGCTGTAGCGCACCTCCGCCGCCCGGCGAGCTACCCACCGCGCCCACGTACACCACGTTCGGATCGCGGGGATGGACCGCGATGTAGCCGCTCTCCCCGGTGCCCGCGGGGTAGCAGTCACCCCAGGTGATACCCCCGTTCTCCGAGGCGTTCGGCACGCTCACGCTCGAATTGTCCTGCTGGGTGCCGTAGACGCGGTAGGGATACTGGTCGTCGACCGACACGTGATAGAACTGCGCGGTGAGCTGGTTGTAGATCGTCGACCAGCTCTGGCCGCCGTTGAACGAGACGCAGGCGCCGCCGTCGTTGCCCTCGACCATGCGGCGGGGGTCCCTGGGGTCGATCCAGAGGTCGTGGTTGTCCCCGTGGGGCGTCGTGATCTCCGTGAACGTTCGCCCGCCGTCGGTCGACTTCCACATCCGCAGGTTGGTGACGTAGACGGTATCGGGGTCCACCGGGTCGGCGAAGACGTGGCAGTAGTACCAGGGGCGGTGGATCAGGTCGCGGTTGTCGGAGACGAGCTCCCACGTCCGGCCGCCGTCGTCCGAGCGGTACAGACCGGCCTTCTCGGCCTCGACGATGGCCCACACGCGGTCGGGGCGGGCCGGGGACACGGTGACGCCGATCTTTCCCTTGATGCCGGGCGGAAGCCCGGGGTTGTCGGTGAGGTCGGTCCAGGTGTCGCCTCCATCGGCCGACTTGTAGAGGCGGCTGTCGGGGCCGCCGCTCGACAGCGTCCAGAAGTGGCGATAGACCTCCCACGTCGAGGCGTAGAGGATACGCGGGTTGCGCCGGTCGAGGGCCAGGTCTATCGCGCCTGCCCGCTCGCTGCGGAAGAGGACCTGCTGCCACGTCCGGCCACCGTCCCGGGACCGGAACACGCCCCTCTCGTGATTGGGCCCGAAGGCGTGGCCGAGCGCGGCCACGTACACGAGGTCGGGATCCTGGGGGTGGACCTGGATCTTGCCGATGTGCCGGCTCTCGGCCAGTCCCGCGTGGCTCCACGTCTTGCCGCCGTCGGTCGTCTTGTAGACGCCGTCGCCGTAGGAGACGTCGATCCGGATCGTCGCCTCTCCCGTTCCCGCGTAGATGACATTGGGGTCCGACTCGGCGACGGCGAGCGCGCCGATGGCCGACGTCCGGAAGTAGCCGTCCGAGATGTTCTCCCAGTACGTGCCGCCGTCCGACGTCTTCCACACCCCGCCCGCCACGGCACCGAAGTAGAACACCATGGGCTCGGTGGGGTGCCCGGAGACGGCCACCACCCGGCCGCCCCGGGGCGGACCGATGCAGCGCCAACGAAGGCCCCGAAACCACGCTGGATCCATCGAATCGTCCTCGCCGCCAGTGAGTGTCGCGCGCCGCTCGAGTCGAGGCTCGAGACGGCGCACCGCCGCCGATCATAGGACGAGGCTGTCGCGTGCCGCAATCCGCCGGCGGCTCGCGGCCGAGGGACGCCGGCGGTTGACACTTCCGATGCTGCCGTCTAGAGTCGCGCCCGCAGCCTCGATTCCGCTCAGTCCGATACCACGCGGGAGGGTGTCATGGAAGAGGTGTTCCCCGTCGGCTCCGGGGTCGTTCTGGGTCTCGTCATCGCCTATCTCGTCCCCGGCCGGTTCCGGGGATGGATGCTCGCCGTCGGGAGCGCCCTGATCGGCGCCACGGCCAGCTTGATCAGCGGTGAGCTGGCGGTGAGCTGGCTCTACCTCCTGGTCGACATCGGCCAGGTGCTGGTGGCCGGCGCCCTGACGTGGATCCTGGCGGTGCGCTGGCGTCGCTTCGCCGGTGCCGCGCGCCGGGAGGCGTGACGTGATCGGCGGATCCGGGAGCGCCCACGGGAAGCGCGAGCAGACCGCTCCCTAGCTGGTCGCGAGGCCCAGCAGCCACCGGATCTCCCGCGCCAGCTTGTCGGGGGCTTCCAGGCTCACGAAGTGGCCGACGCCCGGAAGCGGCCGGAGATCCACCGGGCAGCCCGCGTGGAGCTTGCTGCTCATGGCCACCCTGGCGGACAGCACGCCGTCCTTCACGGCCCAGACGAGGGCGGTCGGTACGGTGATGGGCCTCGATAGACGGTCTCGAGCCGGGTGCGCTTTGCCGGCCGGAAGTTCAGGGGCGGCTACCTCGTCACCGGGTTGACGCCGGCGTACCCCCGACTGGACGGCCGCTCGTGCCTGACCAGTCCGCGAGCAGGCGGCGAATGACCAGCTGAACCAATGAGAAGCCGAACCTCGGGTTCTGGTAGTAGAGCTGCAGGACCTTGTCCTCCGTGAGCATGAGCGCGACCACGTCCGTCTCGCAGATCGCACTCGTGGTTCGCTCGTGATTTGGAGCGAAGAGTCCGATCTCTCCGATCATGGCGCCCTCCTCACTGACCAAGACCTCTATCTCGGGTAGCCGAACCGACCCCTGAGACAGGAGGTACAGGTGGGTTGCGCTGTCGCCTTTCCGGAACAACGCCTGCCCCGCTCTGAAGGTTCGTTTCGTCAGGAAGGGGATCATTGCGTCGAACGAGAATCCCGCCGTGGAGGCACGCTTGATGTCCCTGATCAGCTGCCGGATCTCCAGCAAGCGCTTCACGTTGAGAGGCAGGAGGAGCAGGTGCAAGACAAGCACCGGATAGATCTCGCCGAAGAACCCATAGGCAATGAACGCAACGTTGCTCGCGATGGCGCAATACCGGAGGGGAATCATCGTCTTCATGTAGAAAGTGGACAGCACCAGTGCTGAGGCGACGTAGCCGATACCTTCCAGCCAGCTCATGGCTCCTCCCGTCGATCCCGACCGTGTGCGAAGACTCCGGGCGGCACGCTGTCACGAGCGTGCGTGTCATCGTCACGGACCATCGGAGCAAGTTAGATGCCGGGGCCGGGACGGGCCGGCGTTGCGATGCTTCGACATGGCATGTTCTACATGGCATGGATGGGGAAGTCCCCTGGCGCCCCAGACCCTCGTGCCGGCGACCACCACCACCCCGGAACGGGGCCGCCCCGGTGGGGCGGACCACGGGTCCCTTGCATCCAGCTAACCGACGGGAGCGCCGAGGAGGCGCCGGATCTCCCGCGCCAGCTTGTCGGGAGCTTCGAGGCTCACGAAGTGGCCGACGCCCGGAAGCGGCCGGAGATCCACCGCGCAGCCTGCGTCGAGCTCGCTGTTCATCGCCACCCGGGCGGACAAGGCACCGTCCTTCGCGGCCCAGACGAGGGTGGTCGGCACCGCGATGGGCGTTCGATAGACGGCGTCGAGCCGGGCGCGCTTTTCCGGCCAGATCTGGGTGGACACCATCTCGCGGTAGTACTCGATCGGCCCCCGCATGTCGCTGGGCCGCGGGAACCGCGAGACCAGCTCCTCGACGAGGCCTACGTGCATCTTGCCCTTCTGGCCCTCCCTGAGGGTGAAGGAGAGCTTGAGGGTCCACCGACCCAGCGCCGTCGTCAGGAAGAGCTCGGGAAGCCACGGGATCTCGAAGATGGGCACCCAGGGGATGCCGAATGGTCTGGAAGTCCTCGAAGTGGAGCACGGCCCGCACCAGCGTCTTCGGATGCGGACAGTTGACGACCGCGAGCCTCCTGATGAGATGCGAGTACCGGTGCGCGAAGATCCACCCCAGGGCGCCGCCCCAGTCGTGGGACACGAGGACCGGCCTCTCCAGCCCGAGCGTCTCGATCAGCGCGGCGATGTCGTCGGTGAGCGTGAAGACGTCGTAGCCGCTCCGGGGACGCTCGGTCTCGCCGTAGCCGCGGAGGTCCGGTGCGTAGAGGCGAGCCTCGCTGAGCTCGCTCATCACCGGGCGCCAGCTCATCCACCCCTCGGGGAATCCGTGGAGGCACAGCACCGGCGGCCCATCGGGGCGCCCCGACATCGCCACGTGGAAGGTGATGCCGTTCGCCCGGACTTCTCGGTGCTCGATGTTGGTCGTCATGACTTCTCCGTCGCGAGACGCGGCTCGCGTCGGTCGCTGCGCGAGCGTCTATCCGCGGGGGTCCCTCTCCAGCACCCGACCGCGTACTGGGTGCGGATGGCCCGGCCGAGCCGCGGGTCGGCGAGCTCCAGCTCGTACGCGTCGCCGTAGACCAGCTGGCCGTCCACGGTCGGCACCGTCCCCGAGAGCAGGATCACGCCGTCGAGCGCGCGGCCCACGCGGCGGCGGAGACCCGAGAGGAGCGTGTCGAGCGCCAGGAGGCTGCCCAGCTTGGCCTCCTGGTAGAGGCGTCGCTTGCGGCCGCTCCGGACCCACGCCCGGAGCTCGAGGTCGTCCCAGTGGTCCTCCACGTCGACCAGGGGCCAGACGGTCGAGGCGAGCACCTTGGGACAGAGCTGTTTCGCGGCGAGGACGGAGTGGCGCTCGACGAAGCGGTCGGTCTGGTCGCTCGCGACCGTCACCCAGGGGCCGCCCGGGCCGAGGACCAGCGCGACCTCGGCCTCGCCCGACGTGAAGGGTCCCTGGACTTCGATGATCTGCGTCGATGGTCGCGAGGTAGGAGGCGACGGCGAAGAAGACCGGCACCTCCTTCGGCCGCGCGATGCCGAGGCTTCCGAGCTCCTGGATGTGCCGCTCCGCATCCGCCCGGTCCCGGCTCGTGTAGCCGGCGCAGACGATGTGGCGCACGGTGAAGGACAGCGGCGTTCGACCCTCGCGACCCTCGACGACCAGGGACAGCTCGGGCTGGAAGACCACGGCGGGCGCTCAGGCTGCTCCGGACCGGGTCACGGGCCGCTCAGACGAAGAGCGACACGCGCGAGCGGGCCGCGTCCCCCAGGAAGGTCGCGACGCCGCCGACCTCCACGTTGTCGATCAGCTCCTCCCGGGCGATGCCCATCACGTCCATGGACATCGTGCACGCGATCAGCTTGACGCCCAGCTGGCGGGCCATGTCGAACAGCTCGCGTGGTAGCCCACCCCGGCGTCACGGGCGAGGGCCGGCCCCCCGGACACGTGGTCCGCGTGGAGGTGAGTGTCGAAGACCGCGCGGAGCCGGAGCCCCTCGCGCTCGAGGAGGCCCCGGTAGACGTCGAGTCCCCGGTGCGGGTCGACGACGACGGCGTCCTCCCCCCGCGCCACGACGTACGACAGGCACCCCCGACCGAAGCGGAGCACCTGCCAGAGACGGGCCGGTCCGCTCGCGGCGATCGGCCGGATCGCGCTGCCGAGTCCCCACGCGACCATGCCCCCGGCGAGGTTGGCGGCGGGAAGCCCCCGGCCCTGGAGGATCTCGGCCACGTAGGCGGACGACCCGCCCTCGGCGCAGACGACCACCAGGTCCCCTCCACGGGCGCCCAGCCAGTCGGTCACCCTCTTGACCGACGCTTCCTCGCGCTCGACGAACTCGAAGTAGGGGACGTTCAGCACGTCGACCGGGTGAGGACCCTCCACCCGCCAGCGCGCGAACTCCTCGGCGTTGCGGACGTCGAGGACACGCGGCGGTGCGGTCCCTTCCAGGCGCTGGTAGAGGTCGGCGGCGGCGAGATCCGTCATGGTCTTCGATGCGGCCGGCCGCTCAGATCCAGCCGCCCGCGAACGGGATCACCTGGCCGCAGAAGAAGTCGGACTCGTCGCACGCGAGGAAGACGCACAGCTTCGCGGACTCCTCCGACCGCGCGAGACGTCCGGCGGGGACGTTGCGGACGACGCGGGCGAGCCTCTCGGGCTGCCCCGTGACCTCGGGTCCGAAGTAGGTGGGGTTCTCGACGAAGTTCTGCGCGATGGCGTTGACCTGGATGTTGTGGCGCGCGACCTCGCGGCCCACCGCGCGCGTGAGACCGTTCGCCCCGGCCCGGGCGGCCGAGTACGCGGCGTAGTTCGGCAGCCCCGGGATCGCCACCGCCGAGGTGATGTTCACCACCTTGCCGTGCCCCTGGCGCTTCATCACGCGGATCGCCGCGCGGAGGCAGTAGAAGGGCTCGTCGTAGAGGTGAGCCGCCATGGACCGCCAGGTCTCGTCGGAGACCTCGTCGACCGGCCCCCCGACCGGGGCATGGCTCGAGTTGTTGACCAGAACGTCGAGCCGCCCGTGGCGCTCCGCCACCGCGCGCACCACCCGGTTGGCCTCGCCGGAGACCGTGAGGTCGCCCGTCACCACGGTCGCCTCTCGCCCGTAGGCGCGCGCCATCTCGAGGGCGGCCTGCGCGCGGGCCTCCGTCCGCTCGTGGAGCGCGAGGATGGCACCCTCCTTCGCGAACTCCTCGGCGCACGCCGGGCCCATGTACTGGCCGACGTTGGTGATCAGCACGACCTTGCCGGTGAGCCGCATGGCGCGTCCGTATCGTACCGGGGAAGGCGCAGCCGAGGCAATCCGGCGTCCGATGGTCCCTAGGTCACGCTGAGACACTGCCCGGCGTCGGGTGCCACCGGTGCATCGTCCCCGGCGAGCTCTTCTCCGAAGGGTGGGAGCAGGGCCCGGCCGTGACCCGTCACCGCCACTGGACTACAAGGTCATTCCCACAGCGAACCGGGGACCGCCACCCCGCACGCGCTCCCGGAGCGCGCGGTGCTGCTTGACGCGCGATCAGCGAGTGGCGCCCGTCAGCGGACACGCCGGCCGTCCTTGAAGACGGCGGCCACCCGGGTGAGGTGCGCGGCGTCCGCGAGTGGATCGGCGTCCAGCACGAGGAGGTCGGCCGCCTTGCCGACTTCCACCGTCCCCACGTCGCGGTCCAGGCCGAGGAGGCGCGCCGCGTTCCGGGTCACGACTTGGAGTGACTCCATCGGCGAGAGCCCGGCCTGCCGAGCGAGGTGGACGTTGTACTCCAGGTGGCCGAACTCGGTATCGAACGGACCGGCATCGCTCCCGAACGCCATGCGATCCGCGAGCCCCAGGTCGCGTAGCGCGCCGATCACCGGCAGGAAGTGGTCGAAATAGCGCTCGAGACTGGCAAGCTGTCCCTGTTCACTCGGGGACAGTCCGGTGTCCGCCGCCTTCCGGCGAAGCAGAAGGACGGTGTCCCAGCCGCTGGACTGCGGGTTCAGGTCGAGGAAGGCGGACGAGGCGGCCAGCCTGTCGGCCACTCGCCGGTCGAGCCTGGGAAGGCCGGTCGGCGCCCCGGCCCCGCCCATGTCCAGGACCTCGCCTGGGTCGAGGAACTCGACGTGCGCGATGGTATCGACCCCGGCGAGGACGCAGTTCTCGATCGACTGGGTCGAGCGCGCGTGCGCGACCGTGCGCCGCTCCAGCGCGTGCGCGGTGTCCACCGCCATCCTCAGCTCATCGACCGTGTAGGAGGCGAGGTATGGAATTCCGCCTCGCGTCCCTCCGCCCGAGGCGACGACCTTGATGGCGTCGGCACCCTCGGCGACCAGGATCCGGACCTCGCGACGGATCTCGTCGAGGGTATCGGCCACGCTTCCGCACCAGTGAAGGTGGCCGCGGCTGTGCGTGATGGCGCGCCCGGCGAGGTGAAGCCGAGGCCCCGCGAAGTAGCCCCGCCGGATCGCCTCCCGGACCCAGAACATGGTCCGGCCACGCGCCGAGCAGTCGCGGACGGTCGTGACCCCCGACCGGAGGTGGAGGGTGAGCTGGCGCATCGCGGTCAGCGTGAGAAGCTCGTCGGGGTCAACGAGGCTCGCCTCGAGGTCGCGGCGGTCCGAGGGCAGGGTGGCGTGGGCGTGGACGTCGACCAGCCCCGGCATCAGAATCTGATGCCGCCAGTCGAGCACGGGCACGTCCAGGGCACCGAACGCCGCCGCCGGGCCGATGGCCTCGATGCGCCCGGCCTGGATGCGGACGATGGTGTCGGCCACCGGCGCGCCGCCCCGACCGTCGATGAGCGATCCCACGGCCAGGGCGAACGACGATCCCGCGTCCACCGGCGGGCCGGGAGCACTCACGATTCGATTATACGGCGGGCGGTGGTCACGGGACTCGAAGCCGGGGTTCATCCCGGCCCGCGAGGCCCAAAGCCTGGCGCGTCCCGCTACCGGACCGAGTCGAAGAGGCGGCGGAAGAACGAGCGGACCGCAGCGGCCGGGCCGTGGTCGGGGCACGTGTCTCGCGGCTCGGTCGACGCGAGGAACGCCTCGCGAATGACGACCGGGCACCAGGCGGTGGCGAGCTTGCCGTTGCCCGCGTCCACCTCCCGGAAGGTGATCGAGGGCGGCGGCTCGGGGGCGGAGGCCGGCACCACGCCGAGGGCGGTGCGCATGAAGTCGGCCCAGATCGGGAGCGCGGCCTGCGCGCCCGAGAGACGCAGCACGTCCCGCTGGTCGAACCCCACCCACACGAGCGCGACGAGCCGCGGCGTGTAGCCGACGAACCACGTGTCGCGGCCCTCGTTCGTCGTGCCCGTCTTCCCGGCGACGGGCCCCTCCACCCCGAGCGACCGCGCCGAGGCGCCAGTGCCGCGGTCGATCACGCCCTGCAGCAGGTGTGTGACCAGGAACGCTTCGTCCGGCCTGAGCCCCGGCTTCCGATCGATGCGCGGCTCGCTCACCCCGCCCTCCCGGTCCACCACGGCGCGGAGCCCGGTGGGGCGGCTCCGGTCCCCGCCGCTCGCGAGCGCGGCGAACGCCGACGCCAGCTCGATCGGCGTCACCTCGAAGCTCCCGAGGACGAGGGCCGGCACGGGCTCCATCGGGCTCGTGAACCCGGCCTCGCGCGCCGCGTGGATGACGCTGTCGTAGCCCACGGTCTCCGCCATCCACACCGTCGCGGCGTTCAGCGACTGCTCGAGCGCCCGGCGCACCGTGACCGTGCCCTCGTACCGGTTATCGTAGTTGCGCGGGGTCCACGCGTTGCGGCCGGTGCCGATGGTGAGCGGCCGGTCCTCGAGGAGCGACGCCGGCGTGAAGTTGGGCGGCTCGCCTCGCGGCCCCTGGCCCAGCGCCGCCAGGTACACGAACGGCTTGAAGGCCGAGCCGGGCTGCCGCCGTGCCTGCACGACCCGGTTGAACTGGCTCTGCCCGTAGTCGCGCCCCCCGACCATCGCGCGGATCTCGCCGGTGCGGGCGTCGAGCGCCACGATCGCTCCCTGGAGCCGCGCTCCCGGATCACTCCGCCTGAGGGCGCGGTACTGGCCCTCCAGGCGGTCGAGGCCCCGTACCAGCGCCCCCTCGGCGGCGCGCTGGAGGACCGGATTGAGCGTCGTGTAGATCCGGAGGCCGGCCGTCGACGATTCGTCGGCCGGCTGGACCTGCTCGACCTGCCCCCGCACCCAATCCGCGAAGTACGGCCCGAGGGCGTTGATCACGGTCCCACGCTGGACGACCAGGCGCTCCTGGCTCGCCTGGGCGAGCCGCTTGTCGTCGAGCATCCGAAGGTCGCGCATCTGGCGGAGGACCACGTTCCGCCGCTCGCGGGCGCGCTCGGGATGCTGGACGGGCGAATAGGTGTTCGGGGCCCGGATGATCCCCGCGAGCGTGGCGGCCTCGCCGAGCGTGAGCCGCTCGATGTCCTTGCCGAAGAAGCTGCGCGACGCCGCGCCGACGCCGTACACGGCGAAGCCGCCGTGCTGGCCGAGGTAGATGCCGTTCAGGTAGGCCGAGAGGATCTCGTCCTTGGAATAGCGCCGCTCGAGCGCGAGGGCGAGCGCCGCCTCGCGCACCTTCCGCCCCCAGGTCCGCTTCGGCGTCAGCACGAGGTTCTTGACGAGCTGCTGGGTGAGCGTGCTCCCTCCCTGGGCGACCCCGCCGCGGCGGAGGTTCACCCAGACGGCGCGGGCCACCCCGCGGAGGTCCACCCCGGGATGCTCGAAGAAGCGGTGATCCTCGGAGGCCAGCACGGCCTGGACGAGGTGCTTCGGCACGGCGGTGAGCGCGACGGGATGCCGGAGCTGGTTGGCTGCCCCGCCGAGGCCGGTGAGCGTCTCAGGCTCGAGCTCGACCTCCTCCAGCGGCTCGCCCGCGACCGTGATCAGCTGGCGAATTCGGCCGCCGTCCACCAGGAGGCGGACCGGCAGGGCCGGACGGGTCGACCCGGGATCGTCGCGCGGCCGGAGATGAACCTCCCACAGGGCCGTCTCGCGACGGAACTGACCGGGCGCCGCCGGAGCTGACTGAGTCTCGCGGTACCCCAGGCGCCGGAGCGCGCCGGGAAGGTCGACAGCCTCGATCGAGACACCGGGGGCGAGGACCTGGCCGGCAGCGTAGATGAGGGCGGCATCCTCCAGCCGCGAGAGGTCGACGGCGGCCGCGGTCCGCCAGGTCCAGATCCCGAGGGCGATCGGAGGACCCAGGACGACGACGAGAGCGATCGCCGCGAGGAGGCCGCGCCGCCGGCGGACGGCGCCGGCCAGCGCGGTCAGGCGGTCAGGGAGACGCAACGAGGGGAGACCCGGCGACACGGCGGTGAGGACTCCGAGCAACGGGCGTGCCGCGCTTCCCGGTCAGCCGCGCACCGCTCGATCGATGCGTGCCGGGCGGCGCTCCGGACGCCGGCGCTGCGCCCGCCGCTCCGCGGGGAGGGCAGCGTGTAGCCCTTACCGTGTCGAGCTTACGCGTGGTCAGCCACCCCGGTAGGTGATCCGGTACACGGCGCCCAGGTTGTCGTCGGACAAGAAGAGCGCGCCGTCCGGCGCGACGGCGAGGTCCACCGGCCGGCCCCAGGGGCGGCCGCCCACGAGCCAGCCCGTCGCGAAGTCCTCCGCGACCGGCGCGGTTCCTCCGAGCCTCACGCGGATGACCTTGTAGCCAACGGGCACCGAGCGGTTCCAGGAGCCGTGGAGCGCGACGAAGAGATCGCCGCGATACTCGGGGGGGAACTGGGATCCCGTGTAGAAGGCGAGCCCGAGCGGAGCCGTGTGCGCCTGATAGAGGAGACCCGGCCGGCGCGCCGCCTTGCAGTGGTCGCCCCCGCCGAGGTCAGGGTCAGGCGCGAGCCCCGCAGGCGTCCAGTGGCAGTACGGCCAGCCGTAGAAGCCGCCCTCCTCGACCCGCGTGACGTACTCGGAGGGGCGGTCCTCTCCGAGCCAGTCGCGGCCATTGACGGTGGCCCAGAGCTCGGCGGCTCCTGGGCGGAAGGCGATCCCGACCGCGTTGCGGAGTCCTGTCGCGAACGGCACGGCCGCTCGGCCATCGGCGTCGTAGCGGTAGATCGCCGCGCGGCGGCGGTCGCGCTCCTCGCAGCTGTTGCAGGAGGACCCCACGGACACGTAGAGCCGGCGATCCGGCCCGATGGCGATGGTCCGGGTCCAGTGGCTGCCGCGGGCCGGGAGGTCGGGGACGATGACCGTCGGCCCCCCGGAGACGCGGCGCGTGGCCGGGTCGTAGTTGAAACGCAGGACCTGCCCCGTCTCGGCGACGTAGAGCTGGCCGTCGAGGAAGGCGAGCCCGTGCGGGAGCTCGAGGCCTTCGACGACCGGCACGACGGCGTCAGCCCGGCCGTCCCGGTTGTCGTCGGGCAGCGCGATCACGCGGCCCGCGCGCGGCACCGAGACCAGGAGGGTGCCGCGCGGGTCGAGCGCCATGAAGCGCGGGTACCCCAGGTCTCGGGCGAAGAACTCGATCGTGAAGCCGGGGGGGAGCCGGATCGTCGAGAGGTCGGCGGACGGCGCGGGCTGAGGTAGGAGCCCGACACAGCCGGCCAGTGCCAGCGCCGCTCCGCATACCCGGCGGGCGCGGCGGAACCAGCCTCGAGGCACGTCCGGAGACGCGTTCGGCACGCCGAGCTCGATCACATGCTTCTCAGTCGAGACCCTACCAGAAGGGGCGATCCTCCGCCACCTTCGTCGGTCCCCGATCGGTCCGGGCTCCGACGCTCCTGGTACAATGCCCACCCGTGACCGCCGCCCCGGCCGATCCCATCTCGCTCGTCGTCGATGACCGAGCCCGAGCCCGGGCGGCCGGTGATCCGTTCGCCGACCTCTGCGTGCTGGCGACCGGCGGCGCTGCCGACGGGGCGCCGGGCGTGCGCCCGATCGTCCTTCGCGACGTCGGGCCTCAGGGGATCGGCCTCCTGATCAGCGGCACGAGCCCGAAGTGGGAGCCGCTCTCGTCCGGGCGCTACGAGCTGCTTCTCCTGTGGCTGACGATCCGCCGGCAGTACCGCGTGCGCGGGACCCTCGCGCCCATGCCCGACGCCCTCGTCGAGACCTACTGGAATCAGAAGGTCCACGAATCCCGGCTGCTCGACGTCTACTACGCGACGCACGGGCCCCAGTCGAGCGCCGTCCCGTCGCGCGAGCGGTTCCTCGAGGGGATCGACGGATTGCGCCAGCGGTATCCCACATCCGAGGCAGTGCCTCGGCCGGACCTGCTCCGGGGGATCTACCTCGTTCCCGATCGGATCGAGGCGTGGCGGGGATCCCCGGACCGGCTCCACGACCGCCGCCGCTTCATCCGGGAGGCGGACGGGTGGCGGGTGGAGACGCTGGTCCCGTAGCTCACCGGGGCGTCCGCGAGCTCACCGGATCCGGTGCTGTCGCAATACGCTCCTCGCCGCCGCCGCTCGCTCCCTCCACATCAAGCAGGACGAGACAAGGCGGATCGGCTCGCCGTGCTCCGTGCCGAGGACCTCGAGGTCGCCGACATTCCACTGCCCGGGCATCACGCCTCGTCGTGAGGGCCACCGGGACGGAGGGCCTACAGCTCGCACCGTGCGCGCCCACCTGATGACAGTTGTCGGGCGCGCGGATCATCCGGTGCCGCGAGGGACTGCTCATCCCTCCTCCGCCCATGGGGGCGCTCGCTCGCTGGCGCTCCGCCAGATCCTGCGTCTCCGGTCCCGAGGAGACTGGTAGCTTCTTCCAGAGCTGTAGTTCTTGCATGCGCATTCCTGCGGCGTAGGCGGAGGCGGTCGCTTGCGAGCACCCTGAATCGTGCGCGGAGCACCGCGATTCTGTCATGAGACGCGACACCACGGGCGTGGAGAGGGAGTTCTTCCGCACCCCTGGTGCGATGGCATTGCCGTTGCTCTCCCATCTGATCGGCCTCATGCGTCCGTCTGGCGCCGCCCGTGCGCGTCAGTTCGGCGCGCGAGGCGACTCGGTGTCGTTGGAGGAGGTTGTCGCATGAAGCTCCGCTGGATGTCCGCGCTGTTGATTGTCGTGCTCGTGGGCTGGGTCGGAGCGGTATCGGCCCAGCAGGCTCCGGCGCCCGCCCAGGCCGCCCCCGCGCCCCCCGGCATGCCGGAGAAGATGATGGAGGGCAAGGTCAAGGCCGTCGACCAGGCGAAGAAGCAGGTCACCCTGGAGGACGGCACGACGCTCACCATTCCCCCTGGGGTCCAGGTCGAGTGGACGAGCATCAAGCCCGGCTCGACGGTGATGGTCTCGTACGTCGAGGCCGGCCAGCAGAAGACCGTGCGGAAGTTCGAGGTCAAGTCCTAGAACGGGAGCCTGTCGCGCTCCCCGGGCTGCGTGGCACCGTGCGCGCGCCCGGGGAGCGCTGAAGGAGCGGGAGCGGCGGGCGCCGGCCTGCTCGGGTTGCAGCCGGCCCCGCGGAGGTGTCTGCAATGAATCGACGGCTCGGCATCCCCGGTCACCCTCGCGTACCTCGCGCTCCTCGGAGCGTGGCCTCGGTCCAGTGCGTTCGCCCAGGGACTGCCTGCCCCGGGCCCCGGGGGAACCACGTTACCGGGGCCCGACGGAGGTAGTCTGATGGCGCCCGCGATCATCCTGGCGCTGGCGATCCTCGGCGGGCTCATCCTGGCCGTGGCCGTCCTGGATCTTCGCCGGAAGCGACGGGCTCAGGCCATCGCGATCGAGGCCCAGATCGCCGACGCTCTCATGCGGGAGCCGCGCCTGAGGGCCACCGCCGTCACCACGGCGGTGCATGTCCCGCTGACGGGTCGGGCAGGGCCGACGGTGGAGGTCCGCGGCGAGGTCGAGTATCCCGAGCTTCGCGAGACCGCGGTGCGGATCGTCCGCCAGGAGCTGCTCCGGCATCATCCGGAGGGGAGCGTCGAGGACCGGATCTTCGTTCTGCCCCCGATCGCGGCCGCGCGCCGCTGACGGTCAGCCCGTGTCGTCGGCCTCTCTCAGGAGCTGGCGGGCAATGATGAGGCGCTGGATCTCGGAAGTGCCCTCGTAGATCCGGGGGGCGCGCACCTCCCGGTACAGGCGCTCGATCGGGGACCCGCGGAGCACGCCCGCGCCTCCGTGGATCTGGACCGCCTGGTCGACGACCCGGTGCGCCACTTCGGTGGCGAACAGCTTTGCCATGGCCGACTCGAGCGTCACCCGCGCGGCGCCCGCGTCCCGGAGCCGCGCGGCGGAGTAGACGAGGAGCCGCGCGGCGCGGAGCTCCGTGGCCATGTCGGCCAGCTTCGCCTGGATCGCCTGGAACTGGGCGATCGGCTGGCCGAACTGGGTCCGGTGCCGCGCGTGCGTGAGCGCGAGGTCGAGGGCGGCCTGTCCCAGGCCCACGGCCTGCGCTCCCACCGATGCGCGGAAGACGTCGAGCGTTCCCATCGCCACGCGCCAGCCGTCACCCTCGCCGCCGAGCCGGTGGTCCGCGGGGATGCGGCAGTCCTCGAAGGTGAGCTCGCCGATGACGTGGGGGGCGAGCGTGTGCATGGGTGTCCCGGTGAGGCCCGGAGCGTCCTTCGGGACGACGAGGGCCGAGAGGCCCTTGGCGCCGGGCGCCGGCCCCGTGCGGGCGAACACCACGTAGAGGTCGGCGACGGGCGCGTTCGAGATGAAGCGCTTCCGACCCGTGAGCACCCAGTGGTCGCCACGGAGCTCGGCGTGCGTCGTGAGGGCGGCGGCGTCCGAGCCCGCCTCGGGCTCGGTCAGCGCGAACGCGGGAACGGTCTCGCCTCGGGCCAGCGGCGGGAGCCAGCGCTGCTTCTGGGCTTCAGTGCCCGCGAGGAGGATGGGGTAGCTCCCCAGTCCCTGGATCGCGAACAGCTCCTCGGCGGCCGGGCACGTCCGGGCGAGCTCCTCGCGGATGAGGCAGAGGGTCACCGACCGGAACGGGCCCTCGAGACTGCCCCCGTAGGCGGCGGGCACGAGCCGCGGAAAGAGGCCCTCGCGGCCGAGGGCTCGTGCGAGATCCCAGTTGAGCTCGTCGCGCTCTCCCCACGCCTCGGCGAGAGGCCGGAGCGTCTCGGCGCCGGCACGGGCCACGGCGGCCCGGAGGGCCCGCTCCTCCGGAGAGAGGTCGAGCCCGCCGTCCCGGAAGGTCAGGGATCGCTCCCCGGCGCGCCGCCGATGGCTCGTCCGTCGAGCGCCACGTACGTCTCGAACGTCAGGCCCTCGCGCTCGACCCGGAACAGGGCCAGCGGCCGCGCGATCGTGCCATCGTCGCGGACCACTAGCTCGCCCGCATAGAGGGAGGGAAAGCGGCGCCCGGTGACGAGGACGTCACGGAGCCGGGAGCCGGTGACGCCGCGTCCATCGCTGAGGGAGCGCTGAGCGGCCTCGGCGAGAAGCGTCGCCGTCTCGTACGCGCTCGCCGCGAAGCGGGACGGAGGTTGCCCGTGGCGGGCCTCGTACGCCCGGGCGAAGCGGGCCCCGCGCGTGCCGGGCAGGGGAACGAACGCGTCCGCCAGGATCAGGGCGCCGTCGATCGCGCGTCCGCCGGCCAGGCGCGCCGCCCGGTCGTCGTCCGTGGCCAGGATCTGCCCGGCGAAGCCGGCGTCACGGAGCGCGCGCGCGGCTTCCCCGAGCGCCGTTCCCTGGAATCCCAGCACGACGGCCTCGGGCGCGACCCTGGCGACGGCCCGGAGGCGCGACCTGAGATCGGAGGCATCCAGCGACACGCTCTCGTCGTGGGCGAGGTGACCGCCTTGCTGTCGCCAGCGGGCGGCGACCGCCGCGCGGACCGCGCGGCCAAAGCTGTCGCTGTCGCCCAGGACGCCGAGGCGCCGGATGCCGCGCTCCCAGGCGTACGCCGCCAGCACGTCGGCGCGGGCGGCCGCCGAGGGCCTGAGCTGGAACAGACTCCGGCTCGTCGCGGGAAAGCGCTCGGTCGCGAGGCCTGCGTGGAGCACCAGGACGTCGCGCCCCGCGGCCAGCGGATAGACGGCGAGCGTGGGCGTCGGCGAGGCGGTCAGGATCGCGGTGACGCCCGCGCCGAGCATCCGGTTGACTTCGGCTTCGGCGTCTCTCACGTCGAGAGGCTGGACGTCGACCGCCTGGACGACGAGCGTGAGCGTCCGGGGCCGGTCCGCGGGCTCGACGGGTTCTGGCGGAGGGCTACTCTCGGCCTTCTTCGTGTCGGGTGAGGCAGCCGTGGGAGCGGTCTCGCCGGTGGGAGCGCTCTTGCCGGCGGGAGCGGTCTCGCCCGTGGGAGCGGGTGCCGGCGGCTGGGCTCCGGTGTCGGTCTTCGGCTCCGCTGCGCTCGCGGGCGGCGTCCCCGATTCCGAGGTGCCCGCGCCGGGCGCCGCGCCGCCCCGCCGCGGGGCCGGATCCAGCTCGGCCGCGGCGAGCTCGAGCCCCTGCTTGATCTCCGCGCCGAACCAGGCGCCCGGGCCGGTCAAGGGGAGCAGCGCCCCGAGGCGGAGGGTGGGCCCGGTCGGCGCGGCCGGCCGCGGTGCGAGCTGCGCCGGAGCCTGGCCAGCCAGACACGCGAGGAGCGCCACGACGGCGACGACCGTGAGACGCCGGCTGCGCATGCAGCGAAATCTTACCGTAGCGCCGGGAGGGCTGGAAGCGCCGGGGAGCGGTTCCGGTCGCCCTGGGTGTGGTATAAGGACCGGGGGGGCGGTTTCCGTCCGCGGGCGCGGGCGAGGAGCCACCGACCGAGGACCGAGAGGAGCTCCGGCCATGGCGACGCACGACCTTCGCGCGAAGGCGCTCATCCTTCACTCCGACGACGACGTCGTCATCGCGAAGGCGCCCATCCCGACCGGGACGGTCCTCGACCACGAGGGGGAGCGCCTCGAGGTCCTGTGCGACATCCGCCCCGGCCACAAGATCGCCCGGCGGGCCCGCGCCAAGGGAGAGGCGGTCCGCCGCTACGGTCAGGTCATCGGCTTCGCCACGCAGCCGATCGAGAGGGGCGAGCACGTCCACACGCACAACCTCGCCGTGGGCGACTACCAGCGGGAGTACGAGGTCGGGGTCGACGTCCGGCCGGTCGACTACTACCCTCCCGACCAGATGCGCTACTTCGACGGATTCAAGCGGGCCGACGGGCGAGTGGGGACGCGGAACTACGTGGCGGTGATCTCGACCGTCAACTGCTCGGCGAGCGTCTGCCAGCTCATCCGGGAGCGCTTCCGGGACGTCCAGCGCGACTTCCCGAACGTCGACGGTGTCATCGCGATCACCCACAAGTCGGGGTGCGGCACGAAGCTCTTCGGCGAGGACCACGAGGCGCTCATGCGGGTGCTCGGGGGCTACGCCCGCCATCCGAACGTGGGCGCCTACGTCCTGATCGGGCTCGGCTGCGAGGTGAACCAGACGGTTCCCTTCATCGAGCGCCAGCGACTCGGGCGGCCCCGCGTCCTCTCGATCCAGGAGGCGGGCGGCGTCCGCAAGACCGTCGAGGCGGGGATCAAGGCGGTGCAGGATCTCCTGCCCGTCGCCAACGAGGCGCGGCGGACGCCGCAGCCGGTCTCGGAGCTGATCCTCGCGACGAACTGCGGCGGCTCGGACGGGAACTCCGGGATCACGGCGAACCCGGCGCTCGGCTGGGCGGTGGACGAGCTGGTCCGCTACGGCGGCACCGGCGTTCTCGCGGAGACCTCGGAGATCTACGGCGCGGAGCACCTCCTCATCCGGCGCGCCGTCAACGAGGGCGTGGCCAAGAAGCTGATCGACCGCTTCAAGTGGTGGGAGTACTACTGCCGTGTCCTCGGGGCCGAGATGGACAACAACCCGGCGCCCGGGAACAAGGCCGGCGGGCTCACGACCGTGTTCGAGAAGTCCCTCGGAGGGGTGACCAAGGGCGGCACGACACCCCTCACGGACGTCTTCCTCTACGGGGAGCCGATCACCACGCGCGGCTTCGTCTTCATGGACACGCCCGGGCACGACCCCGTCTCGGTCACGGGCCTCGTCGCCGGAGGCGCCAACATCGTGGTGTTCACGACCGGCCGCGGCTCCGTCTTCGGGTGCCGCCCCGTGCCCTCCATCAAGCTGGCCACGAACTCGCTGGTCTACCGGCAGATGGAGGAGGACATGGACATCAACTGCGGCGTGATCCTCGAGGGCACGCCGCTCCCGACCGTGGGGCGGCAAGTCTTCGAGGAGGTGGTCGCGGTCGCGTCCGGGAGGAAGACGAAGAGCGAGGCTCAGGGGATCGGGGAGGAGGAGTTCGCGCCCTGGATCATCGGTCCCGTACTCTGAGCGCTCGCGATCGGGACGGGCGAAGAGCGGCCCTTCCGGGTCTCCGGGAGGGCCTTGGCATCTCAACACACCGGCGCGGAGGGGAGCATGGGGCGACGATCCTATAGCGGCGAGAAGTGGCGCAGAGAGCAGGCCCGGAAGGCCAAGCGCGACGCGAAGGCCGAGAGGAAGAAGGAAGGGGCGAAGGAGGGCGAGGTCGGGGGCGGGGGCCCGCCGATCGACTGGGACGCGATGGTGGGCGGTCCCGACACGCCGCCGCCCGCGCCCGAAGAAGAGCGCCCCGCGTAGCGGGGCCTACTACAGCCCGAAGAGGCGCTCCACGGTCGGGATGGCCCGCGGCAAGGCGAGCAGGACCACGTGGTCGCCCACCGCCAGGACGCGGTCGGGGTCCGCCGTGAGCATCTGATCGCCGCGGACCACCGCGCCGACCAGCGCGTCGGCCGGTAGGCCCAGCGCCTCGATCGACCGGCCCGCGGCGGGCGTGTCCTGCTGCACGACCACTTCCAGCGTCTCCGCCTCGCTCTCCGGGAGCTCGAACACCGAGACGACCCGCTTGCCCCGCACGTACTTCAGGATCACGCTGGCCGTGAGCAGGCGCGGGCTGATCGCCGCGTCGATCCCGAGCGATCCGACGAGCGGGATGAGGTCCTGGCGCTTGAACAGGGCGACGGCCTTCTTCGCGCCGTGGCGCTTGCCCAGGAGCCCGGCCAGGAGGTTCGTGGGGTCGTCGTCGGTGAGCGTGGCGATGGCGTCGGCCGAGCCGATGTCCTCGTCCACCAGGAGCTTGACGTCCGTGCCGTCGCCCTGCACCACCCGGGCGCGGGCAAGCTCGCGCGTGAGCTCGTCGTAGCGGCGGCGGTTGCGCTCCAGCACCGTCACGGCGATCTCGTCGGCCTCGAGCGCGCGCGCCACCTCGAGCCCGATGCGCCCGCCCCCGATGATGAACACCTGCCGGGTGGCCGACGCCGTGCGGCCCATGAGAACCAGGATGTCCGGGATCACGTCCCGGCGACTCACGACGTACACGTGGTCCTCGGCGGCGAGCGTGGTGTCGTCCGTCGGCACGATGAGGCGCTCACCTCGCGCGATGCCGACGACGCGGAAGGGCGCGGACGCCTGGACGGAGCGGAGGTCGCGGAGGCGCCGGTTGACGAGGGGCGCCTGGGCACCCACCTTGACGCCGAGGAGCTGGACCCGGCCGCCGGCGAAGTCCGCCACCTCGGCCGCCCCGGTCGTCTTGATGACGCGCAGGACCTCGTCGGCGACGACCTGCGTCGGATTGATCAGGAGGTCGATCCCGAGCACCTTGCCGCCGGCCAGGATGGGATGCTCGCCGAGCTCGATGTCGCGGACCCGCGCGATCTTGGTGGCCACGCCGTACTGGTGCGCGATGGCGCAGGCCACGATGTTGACCTCGTCGACGTCCGCCACCGCGATCACCATCGCGGCGTCCCGGACGCCGGCCTCCTCGAGCGCTCGGGGCGACGACCCGTCCGCCTCGATGGCCCGGATGCGCAGGGTGTCCTCCACCCGGCGCACGACCTCCGGGTGGTGCTCGATGACCACGATCTCGTGCGCCTCGTGGGACAGACGGGCGGCGATGTGGTAGCCGACCTCACCGGCGCCGATCACGATGATGCGCATGTCCGCCGCTCAGCGGTCCCCGGCAGGTTCCTGATAGTCGGGGCAGTGGGCCGCGTAGGTGGGGACGACGCGACGCCGGATACGCGGGCAGAGGAAGTCGGCGGTGAGGCTTCGGCTGGCGACCCGGTCCGGCGCCGACTCCTCGAGGTCCGCGGGCGCCTCGGGAAACCAGACGCAGTCGAAGCAGAAGGGTCCCGCGGGTTCTCGCTCGGCCATGATTGGGAACGGTAGCAGAGGCGCTCTCCGGGGCGCAAGGCGATCGTTGCCCGAAGGGTGCCCCGACCGTAGGATCAGAGCCGATGACCAGGCCCAGGCCCACCCGCTGGTGGTCCGTCCCGGGTCGAAGCGTTGTCGGTCTGCTCGACGGGCTCGCCCGGTGGGCCCGGATGCCGCCGGCCCCGGCGGCTCCCACGAGGCGGTTCCTCGTGGTCCAGATCTGCGGCTGCTCTCACGAGGTCGTTCGGGAGGCTATCTCGCGGCGGCGCATGCCGGCGCTCGGAAGGCTCATCCACCGGGGTGCCGTCGAGCTCCATCCGCATCCCGTCCGGCCTGCCGACCTCCACGCCGGCGTTCCAGGCGGGCCTGATGTACGGCGGCCCCGTCGACGTCCCGGGCTTCGAGTTCCTCGACAAGCGGACGGGGACCTATCGGTGGTTCCCGCGGCCATGGGACGCGGCGGCCGTGGAGGCCGCCCACGCCCGGCCAGGGCAGGGCATCGTCCGCGGGGGTCGCACCTACGGGTGCGTGTTCGGGGGTGGGGCCGACGACACGGTCCTCACCTTCGCCCACGTCCTTCAGCCCCATTCGTTCTGGGGGCGGGTCGGCTTCCGGACCCTGATCGTGCCGTGGCTGGTCCTGGCGTGGCTGGTCGCGAAGATGTCGGTCGTCTCCCTGTGGGAGCTCCTCAGCTGGCTCGGGGAGGCGCTCCGGGACTTCAGCCTGGGCCGTCGTGTGGCGTCGTTCCGCCGGATGCTCACGCAGCTCCTGATCGGCGGCTGGCTGCGCGAGCTCTTCACCCTCGGAGTGACGGTCGATCTGTACGCGGGCGTGCCGGCCCTCTTCGTGAACTTCGTGGACTACGACGTGGCTGCCCACGATCTCGGCCCGCGCCACCCTGAGGCCTTGCGGGCCCTCCGGGGCGTCGACCGGAGCATCGCACGCTTCGCGCGAGTCCTTCGGCGAGTCCCGGAGCACGGGTACGACCTGTTCGTCCTGTCGGATCACGGTCAGATCCGCTCGGTCCCGTTCCGCGCCGTGGCGGGCGGGGTGTCCGTGGCGGAGGCGATCGTCGGCTGCTTCGGCCCCGCAGCGGGGGCCGCGGCCGGACCGGCGTCGGCAGTCGCGCCGGGACCGTCGATGCGGCCGATTGGACCGGAGAGCGACGTCGATCCGCCGCTGCCACTCTGGCCGTTCACCGGCAGGTGGCAGCGATGCCTTGCCGCCACGGAGCGCCCGGTGCGCGAGCGGAACGCCGTGTGGGTCGGCGACCTCTGCATCGTTCCGGCCGGACCCAACGTGAACGTGTACCTGATCCACACGACCGCGCGCGTGCTGGCGGAGGAGATCGAGGCCCGCTACCCCGGCGCGCTCTCGCGCCTGTCCCGGCACGCGGCGATCGGCTTCGTCCTCGCGCGGGATGCCCGGGGACCCCTGTGCTACTATCGGGGCGAGGTGCTCCGGATCCCCCCGCCCCCCGGTACGACGGGCTGTCCCGTGTTCGACCGACCCGATCGCGACATCGTCGTGCGGGGCTTGCAGGACCTCCTCAGCATGCCCTCGGGCGGCGACGTCATCCTGTACGGGCACTACGCGGACGCAGGCTGCGTGAATTTCCTCGACGAGCGGGGGAGCCACGCCGGCCCGTCCGAGGACGAGCTGTACGCGTTCCTGGCGACGCCGCCCGGTGTCGCGTTCGACTTCCGGGGCGTGACGTGCGCCCGGGATCTCCATCCCCTCTTCGCCCGCTACCACGCCGGCAGCCCGGACTCGACCGCGCTTCGCGCGGACTCCGAGCCGAAGATCGCCGGTGGCTGAGCCGGAGCCCCTGGTGCCGGAGCGAGAGCTCAGGCCGGACACGCTCCGCTTCTGCCCGCTCTGCGGGGCGACCGTCGTGCGCCGCATCGTCTCCCGGGACATGCGCGAGTACCCGGTGTGCAGCGGATGCGGCTTCGTCTGCTATCTCCATCCGAAGATCGTGGCGGTGACCATTCCTGTGCGCGACGGGCGCGTGCTCCTGACCCGCCGGGCGATCGAGCCCTCCCACGGTCTCTGGACGTTTCCGGGCGGATACGTCGACTGGGGGGAGAGCGTGGCGGCCGCCGCGCGTCGCGAGATGCGCGAGGAGGTGGGGCTCGACCTCGAGCCGGGCGGCCTGGTCGGGATCTACTCGTACGCGGACGCGCCGGTCGTGATCGTCGCGTACCACGTGACGGTGCCCCATGGTCTCGAGGCCGCGGCCGACGCCCACGAGGTGAGCGAGACCCGCTATTTCGCCCGCCAGGAGATCCCCTGGGATGCGCTGGCTTTCCGGAGCACTCGCGAGGCGCTCGAGGACTGGTTCCTCCGGCCGGGTGTATAGTGGCTCTGGCGCGATGTTCAGGGCGCGCCGGTGGAGGGGAGCCGTGAGACGACGGGCGATCCGGACCGCGCTGATCGTGGCGATCGGGCTCCTGCTGATGCCCACGCTGGGAGCCGCGGCGCCGGGCCCGCGGGGGGGCGGAGGCGGCTCGCGCGGGCACGGAAACTACGGCGGAGGCGGCGCTCGCTGGCAACACTGGTCGGGTCACGGGCGATGGCTACGGGCATGGGTCCGGCTGGTACGGCGGTGGCTTCGCCTTCGGGGTCGGCGTGGGGACGCTCCTGACCGCGCCGTTCTGGGCCTATCCGCGGGTCTACGCGGCTCCCGCGTATCCTGTCTATCCCTATCCGGCGTACGCGCCGTATCCTGCATATCCCGTGTCTCCGGGGTATTCGGCCTATCCAGCCTATCCGGCGGGATATCCGGTCTATGCGCCAGGAGGGACCTATCTGGGCTCACCGCCACCTCCGCCGCCGGGCAGCTCCTACGCGCCTCCGGCAGGACCTCCGGCATCCGACGCGCCTGGCTCGCTGGCTCCGACCCCGGAGCCCCTGTCCTCCGGCCCGGGAGCTCCCTCCACGGGGCCCGCACCATCCGGCCCCGGAGCCGCGTCGGCCGCCGCGCCGCCGCCCGCGGGCTGTGAGACCGTCACCGTCGCCGGCCACTGGGAGGTGCGCGTGTATCCCGACGGTCAGCGCTTGACGGTCTGGGTTCCGACCTCGACCCAGTCCATCTGCCGCTAGGCTTCTCGCGAGCCCCACGGCTGACCCGTTCTCGGCGCGTGCCGGCACGCCTCACGTCTCGCCGGGTCTCCCACCGGAGACCGTCCAGCCGCGCCGTCACCCCGCCGGCCGCGCACGGCTTCACCCCGGGTGAGTGGCGCGCCCTGCGCGCCCTCCGCAGCCCCGCGGGGATCCAGCGCGCCCTGGACGCGATGCCCTATCATCTCGCGCGGACGGCCTGGTCGCCGCGTCAGGTCCTGCGGGAGCGGACCGCGCACTGCCTGGAAGGAGCGATCTTCGCCGCGGCGGCGCTGCGCGCCCTGGGGTTTCCCCCGCTTCTCCTGGATCTCGAGGCGGTGCAGGACACCGATCACGTCGTGGCCGTGTTCCGAGTCGACGGCCGCTGGGGGGCCATCGCCAAGTCGAACTTCACGGGACTCCGGTACCGCGAGCCGGTCTACCGCGGTCTCCGAGAGCTCGTGATGAGCTACTTCGACGGGTACATGAACCTTCGCGGGGAGCGGACCCTCAGAGCCTACTCGCCGCCGGTCAACCTCGCCCGCTTCGATCGGCTCCGCCGCGGCTGGATGACGTCGGCGGACGATCTCTGGTGGGTCGCCGAGCACCTGGCCGTCATCCGGCACCGCGCGCTCTTGACGCCGGCGATGATCCGGCGCCTCTCGACCGTGGACCGTCGCTCGCGCGCGGCCGCGCTCGTCGGCTACCGCGCGGACTGACGCTGTCCGCGCGGGTCGGGCCACGATTCGCCGCGTCGTCCGGCGCGCCGCTGGACGGGGCTGACCCACCGAGCGCATCCTGCCACGCATGATTCCCTCCGCGTGGCTGACGGCATCCCGGGAGCCGCGCTGGCGGGCACTCGCCGGCGCCTTCGTCACGGTCGTGCTCGCGCAGGGGCTGTCGAACAGCTTTCCCGTCTTTCTCCTCCCGATCTCCAGCGAGCTGGGCGGCTTGCGAAGCCTGTCGGCGGCCGTCTTCTCGGCGCACAACCTCGTGATGGGGCTGGTGGGAACGCTCGTGGACGCCCTCATGCGGCGGCTTGGCGAGCGTCCGGTCATGCTGGCGGGCGCGGTGATCCTCGGCGGAGGCGTCGCCCTCGCGGCCACCGCCGATTCGCCTCTGGGCCTCCTCCTCTGGTTCGGCGGGGTGGCAGGGGTGGGCGCGGGACTCCTGGGCAGCGTCGCCCAGCTGGTCATCCTGAGCCGCTGGTTCCCCACCGCGCGGGGCGCGGTGAACGGCGTGGCGTTCTCGGGGATGGGACTCGGCATCTTCCTCTTCGGGCCGCTCGCCGCGCTGCTGATCGACCGGGTGGGGTGGCGCTGGGCGATGGCGGGCCTCGGCATGGGCGCCGGGCTCCTCCTCCTGCCGGCGGTGGTGCTGCCGCCGCGGAGGCTGGCGGAGCCGGCCCATCGTCCCGCCCGGGGTCTCGAGCGGACCGACGAGGGTCCAGGGCTCGGGGCGGCCCTCGCGACGCCGCGCTTCTGGTGCTTCGCGGCCGCGTTCTTCTTCACGCCGGTCTCGAACTTCATGGTGACGACGCATCAGGTCGCGCACATCGTGGAGGCCGGGATCGACCCGAGGCGGGCGGCGGCCGCGTTCGGAGTGGTCGGCCTCCTGTCAGCCGTCGGGCGCGTGACGTTCGGGACGCTCTCCGACCGGTGGGGCCGGGTCCCAACGGCGCTGGTGAGCTACGTGGCAACGGCGGCCGGGACGCTGGCCCTGCTTCTCCTCGCGCCCGGAACGCCCGGGTGGCTCCTGTGGGCCTACGTGCTGCCGTTCGGCCTGACGCTCGGGGCCCGGGGGCCGATCGTCGCGGCGCTGACGGCGGACGTCTACCGCGGCCGGAGCTTCGGCGCCGTGCTCGGCGTCATCACCTTCGGGAACCGGGTGGGATCAGCCATCGGGCCGTGGCTCGGGGGGGTGATCTACGACCTCACCGGGAGCTACCGATACGCCTTCCTCACGTCCATCGCGGCGCTGGGGCTGGCCGCGGTCAGCTTCTGGGCGGCGGGTCGCCACCAGCGCTGACCCGGCCGCGGAAAGGCGACCGAGCCCGGGTCAGCGCGGCTCGATCCCGCGCGCGAGGTCCGGAATGAAGCGCAAGACGTGGCGGGCTGGAAGGGCCTGGAAACGAACCCCGGCGATCCGGAGATCGAATCGCGCTGACGCGCGTCGGGTGTCCGGGATGCCGTGACCATCACGATCGGCGCGTCCAGGCTGAGCAGCAGCCGGGCCGCCGCTCAGAGTCGGGCCCCGAGCTTGCGCTCGGCCTCCTCCAGGCGGTTGCCGTACTCCTGCAGGAGCGGGCAGCCGGACCAGGATCCCCGGATCAGCGTGTGCACCTGGCGATAGAAGCCGAGCTTCATGGCGGGCGGCGCGTGGAACCGCTCCCAGAGCGCCTCGCCAGCGCTCGCGTGTGCGGCGATCATGGAGATCAGGTTCGCGATCTTGTCCGCGCCCGCCACCAGCAGGGCGGGCCGCGGCGCCGTCTGCAGCCGCCTGAGGTAGCGGGCCTTGCGCGTTTCCCACGAGAGGCCCGGCAGGTCGGGCTCGGTCACATCCAGGACCGTGTCGCGGACCTTCTCGCCGAACGCCTGCTCGATCTCCTCCGCGCTCACGAGCGTGTCCTCGAGGGTGTCGTGAAGGAGGCCCGCGATGATCGTGTCCTCGTCCCCCGTGTAGCGCGAGAGGATCAGGGCGACGGTGACCGGGTGGACCACGTAAGGGAGCTGCCCGTCCCCCTTCCGGACCTGGGCCTCGTGGGCCCGGATGGCCAGCGCGATGGCCCGCTCGATCCGTCCCGTGAAGATCGCCATGGCTGCTTGGTTATACCACGGCGTCGGTCACGCGCGGGCGGCCAGGGCCTCCTCGACGAGCGCGACCATGCGGTCGATGCGTGGATTCCAGGCATTCCCTCGCGCCACCGCCACGCGGCGGACGGCGGCCTCGGACGCCCGGCTGGAGAGCGCCGCGCCGATCGCGCTCGCGAAGGCTCCGGGGTCGCCGGCCAGCGAGATCACGTGGCGGTGCGACGCGTCGAAGCGGACCAGCTCCGACCGTCGCGGTCCGGTCTCACCCGGAGCCCGTCGACGCTCACCGGGCCGACTCTGTCTTGGTCTTGGCCTCGGCCTCGAGCCGAGCGTAGTCGGGTGACCCCTCGCGGACCAGGCGCCGCATGCGCTGCTCCACGGCCCGGGTGAGCCACACGAGCGCCTCGTTGTAGGGTGTCGGCACTCCCAGCCGGCGTCCGGCCCTGACGATCGCGCCGTTGAGGGCGTCGATCTCCGTCCGCTTGCCCTGCTCGACGTGCTGGAGCATCGAGGGCTTGTTGAACTTCACGCGGCAGAAGTCCTTGATGCTGCGCATGGGATCGGGTTCGGGCAGGACGACCCCCTGCGCCCGCACGACCGCGAGCGCCTCTTCGATGATGCGCGTCTGCAGCTCGTCGGCCCCCGGGTGGCTGGAGATCTCCCCGACGCGCAGGCCGGTCACGGCGCAGATCGCGTTGATCGCGCAGTTGTGGACGAACTTGGCCCAGATGAGACCCTGGATGTCCTCGACGATCGTGGGCACGAACCCGGCGGTCCCGAGGGCGGTCGCGAGGCGTTCGAGCCGGGGCGTCCGGGCTCCGTCGAGCTCGCCGAGCCAGGTCGGCCCCGCGTGAGTGTGGCTCACCTGGCCGGGCCCACGCATGGCCGCGCTGTGATACGAGAGTCCGCCGGCGACCCGGGTCCGTCCGAGCGCCTCGGCGAGCGCCTCCACGTTCCCGATGCCGTTCTGGAGCGTCACGGCGAACCCATCGGGACGGAGCAGCGCCTGGGCGGCGGCGGCAGCCTCGACGGTCGCGTTGGCGTCCGTGAGCACGAGGGCGACGTCGGCGGGCGGAACCTCCGCGGCGCGCACGGTCGCGCGGATCCGGACGACCACGTCGCCCGTGATGCCGTCGAGCCGAAGCCCCTCACGCCGGATGGCGTCGACGTGCTCGGCCCAGACGTCGAGCAGGGTCACGTCGAAGCCGGCGCGGGCCAGGAGGCCGCCGTAGAGGGAGCCCATGCTTCCTGCGCCGATCACGCAGAATCGCATGGTCATTCCGGAGGTCTTCAGGTCACCCATGCGGGCCAAGCCTAGACCAGGATGCCCCGGCGTGTCGACCGAGGCGGCGTTGACGGGGCGATCGCTCGGGCGCAGAGTACGGTCTCGGGAGGCACAGCCATGAGTGAAGCCGGAGGCGCCGTCGAGCCCACTGCGCTCATCGTCGTGCGAGCGGGGGCCGTCGATCGCTTCGCGGCCTTGCGGGCGGCCTTCGCGACGGAGGGGGTCGAAGTGGTCTGGGACCGGCGGCTCGGCGAGCGGCGGCGCTCGTCCGACGATTCCTCGCCGGGGTCGGAGCGCCGGCGCCGCGACCGTCGCGGCTTCGAGCCCGCGAGCTGGGCCCTGCTCGACTTCCTCGTCGTCCCCGCCCGCTCCCGGGCCTCCTGAGCCGGCGACCCGCCTCGCGCCGGCTCACCTCCAGGGGTCTCAGCCTCCGAGCGCGTCCAGGAGCGCGCGGGCCTCGGGACGGTCCCTCATCGACCACTCTGCGGGGTTTGTCGGGGCGGTCTCGTCGAGCACCGCCCTGAGCTCCTGCCGCGCCTCGGCCACCCGCCCTTGCTTTCGCAGGACCTTGGCCAGGCCGATCCGGAGCGCCGTGAAGCGCGGGTCGACCTCGAGCCCTTGGCGGAAGTATCCCTCCGCGCGCTCCAGGCTGCCCCCGAAGAGCTCGGGGACCTCGTAGTCGACGTTCCCCGCCAGCGCGTAGGCGGCCGGCAGCCGGGGGTCCAGATCGAGCGTCTGGCGGATGGCCTCGCGCACCTCCGGCAGGAGGAACAGCGATCGCACGACGCCCTTCGTCTGGCCCCAGCGCCCCGCGTTGATCCCGCGGAACAGATGGGCGAGGGGAGCGCGGGGCGCCAGCTCGACCGCGCGTCGGGCCGCCTCCCGTCCCTCGGCGTAGGCGGCGAGCTTCTGCTCGGCGGTGGTCGCCCGGACGTCACCCCAGATGAAGCAGACGCGGGCGAGCGCGATCCAGGTCTCCGCATCGGGCTCCTGCCGCACCGCTTGCGCGAGGCCGTCCCGGACCGCGTCGAGCCGCGCCGGGTTCTCGTGGTACCGCGTGGCCAGGATCTCGAGCTCCGCGACGAGCGGCGACCGCGCGGCGGCGGCGCCCGGGAGGCCGAGAGCGAGGAGCAAGGCGACGGCGCCGGCGAGGGTGGCGCGCAGCACGTCGCGCCCGGTCAGGCGCCGGCCGTTCCCTGGCGCAGCTTGAAGCGCTGGATCTTGCCGGTGGCGGTCTTGGGAAGCTCCGGGACGAAATCGATCCATCGCGGGTACTTGTAGGGAGCGATCTTGTCCTTCACGAAGGCGCGGAGCTCGCCGGCGAGCGCCTCGGACGCCCGGGCGGGGTCCTTGAGGACGACGTAGGCCCGGGGCTTGACCAGCCGGTCGTCGTCCTCCTGGCCGACCACGGCGGCCTCGAGGACCGCGTCGTGCTGGATCAGCGTCGCCTCGACCTCGATCGGCGAGACCCAGATGCCACCGACCTTCAGCATGTCGTCGCCCCGGCCGTCGTACCAGAAGTAGCCCTCCGCGTCGCGGTGGTACTTGTCGCCGGTCTGGATCCACGGGCCGAAGAGCGTGTCCTTCGTCTTCTCGTGCTTGTTCCAGTAGTAGGCCATGGTCGAGTCGCCGCGGACGCGGAGGTTCCCGATCTCCCCCGGCGGGACGGGCCGGCCCTCGTCGTCGACGATCGCGCACTCGTAGCCGGGGACCGGCAGGCCCGAGGACCCCGGGCGCACGGCGCCCGGCCGGTTGGACAGGAAGATGTGGCCGGTCTCGGTGGTGCCGATGCCGTCGACGATCTCCACGCCGTACCGCTCGTGCCAGCGGCGATAGAGGTCCGCCGGCAGCGCCTCGCCCGCCGACACGCAGAGCCGGAGCGACGAGAGGTCGAACCGCCGCTCGGCCTCCTTCGCGGCGAGCATCGCGGCGTAGAGCGTCGGGACGCCGAAGAAGATCGTGGGACGCTGACGCGTGATCAGCTCGAACACCGCGTCCGGCGTCGGCCGCTGCGGGTACAGCACGCTCTGCCCGCCGACGCTCATCGGGAAGTAGCACGCGTTGCCGAGGCCGTAGGCGAAGAAGAGCTTGGCGGCCGAGTACACCTTGTCGGTCGACCGGAGGCCGAGCACCTGCTTCGCATAGGTCTCGGCGGAGACGACCATGTCGTGGTGGAGATGGACCGCTCCTTTGGGGCGGCCCGTCGAGCCCGAGGAGTACAGCCAGAACGCGACGTCGTCGCGAGAGGTGGGCGCGGCCTCGAGGGTGCCCGGCGCCCGGGCGATCCGGTCCTCGAACGAGAGATGGGGCCCGGGCGCGCCGCCCGCGACCAGCACGTGGCGCAGATGCCGCGCGCCCTCGAGCGCCGGCGTCGCCTCGGCCAGGAGGGCCGCCGAGACGACCGCCACCCGGGCGCGACTGTCATCGAGGACGTAGCGAAAGTCCGCGGCCCGCAGGAGCGTGTTCACGGGGACCGGGACCGCGCCGATCTTGATGGCGCCCCAGAACGCTCCGAGGAACTCGGGCGCATCGAGGCAGATCATGACGACGCGCTGCTCCATCTCGACGCCCAGCTCGCGCAGCGCGTGTCCGGTGCGATCGGCGAGCTCCCGCACGTCGGCGTAGCTGAGGACCCGACCCTCGCAGTGGAACGCGGGCGCCGCGCCGCGCCCCTCGGCCACCGGGCGGTCGACGAACCAGCTCGCGACGTTGAACTCGGCCGGCAGGAAGTCCGATGCGTTCATGCGACGCTCCTTCTCACACGCTCACACGAAACCGCGCTGCTCGAGGAAGGCCACGATGCGGTCGGCGACCGCGCGGGGGTCGCCCTCCACCAGACCGGGCGCGGGCGAGGCTGCCGGAGCGCTCTGTCCGGCGCCGGCGCGGCCGCCGCCGACGAGCTGGCGGAGGCGGTCGGCGGCCGAGCGAGCCGGACCCGCCGGGACTGCCGCGGCCGTCCGGCGGGGTCGCGGCCTCGGCCAGTCCAGCCGGTCCACGCGGACCCTCACCGCCGCGCGAACGGCGTCCTCCGTCAGACCGAGGTCCGCCAGCGACCAGGTCTCGTGGCCGCGCCGCGCCGCGTCGCGCCGGGCGCGAATCGACACGTAGCGCGGCTCGGCGGAATCCGCGGCCACGGTGACGACGCCCGGGCAGCGGACGGCGAGCTCCTCCCGGCGGCCGCCGCGGAGGCGTCGCTCGACGACGAGCTCGTCCTCCTCGCGGGCAAGCCGGGTGGCGCCGTCGACGCACGGCCAGCCGAGGTGCGCGGCCACGAGCGCGGGAAGGGCGCCGGTGGCGCCCGCGAGACCGCGCTCTCCCGCGACGACGACGTCCGGGGCGATCCGGCGGACGGCCGCGGAGACGACCCGTGCCATCGCCGCGAGGTCCAGCGCGTCGAGCGCGTCGTCCCAGATCCTGACGGCCCGTGCTGCGCCCCGGCCCAGAGCCCAGGCGAGCACGCCCTCGGATTCGGGAGGGCCCACCGTGAGAACCACCGGGCGGCCCGCGAGGGCGAGCGCCCACTCGAGGGCGGCGCGGTCCGCCCTGGCCGTGACGACGAGCCGGTCGCCTCCCCGGTGGCCCACGATGCCGCCGTCGGGCCCGGGCTGCCCGGAGGTCGAGATCGATCGAGACGTCGAGCCCTTCGTGGACGAGGACCAGCGCGATCACGAGGGCTCCGGCCGGGCGCCGCCGCCCGTGCCCGCGGGCTGGCTCTCCCACAGGAGCTCGGCCACGTCGCGGACCGCGATGTCGCCCGGCTGGGTCTCGCCCCCGAGCATGAGCGCGCAGAAGGGACAGGCGGTGGCCACGACTCTCGCTCCGGTCTCCCTGGCCTCCGCCATCCGGAGCGCCGCGATCCGCGAGCCCTGACGTACCTCGACCCAGGCCCCGCCGCCGCCCGCCCCGCAGCAGAACGTGCGCTCGCCGCTCCGCGGCATCTCGACCGGCCCGCCGCGCGTGGTGGCGAGGGCCGCCCGCGGCGCCGCGGTCTCCCCGTTGTGGCGGGCGAGGTAGCAGGGGTCGTGGAGGGTCACGGGCTCGGCCGTGACCGCCCGGGGCGCCAGCCGGCCGGCCCCCACCAGCTCCGCGAGGAGCTGGGTGTGGTGCACCGCCGGGACGGCGGTGCCGTCCGTCGCGGGGGCGAGCTCGTTGCGAAAGACGTTGAAGCAGTGCGCGCAGTGGGTCAGGAGGCGCTCGAACCGGACGCCGCCGAGCGTTCCCGCCACGCGACCAGCGGCCTCGCGGAACGCGGCCTCGTCGCCGATCCGCCGCGCCGGATCCCCGGTGCAGGTCTCGGCGGAGCCGAGTATCGCGAACTCCACGCCCGCCGCCTGCAGGAGCTGTGCGGTGGCCCGCGCGATGCGCCGTCCGTGAGGGTCGAAGGCCCCGGCGCAGCCGACCCAGTAGAGCACGTCGGTCGTCTCGCCGGGCCGGAGCTCGCGCACCCCGAGGTCCGCGGCCCACGCGCGACGATCGGCCGGCACGCCGCCGAACGGATTGCCGCGCTCCACGGTCGACTCGAGCGCCCGGGCCGTGGCGGCATCGACGGCGCCCGTCTCCACGAGCGTGCGCCTGAGGTCGACGAGCTTGTCCAGGACCTCGATCTCGAAGGGGCACGCGCGGACGCACGCCGCGCAGGTCGTGCAGGACCACGCCTCCTCGGGGCTGACCAGGGCCTCGAGCGGGCGACCCTCGCGCATCGCCTGGAGCGTCGCCTGGACCACGCGCCGGGGATCGAGCGGCTTGCCGGCCGCCGTCGCGGGGCACACCGCCGTGCACCGGCCGCAGCGGACGCAGGTGGCCGCGTCGAGCAGCTGAGCCCAGGTGAGGCGCTGAGGCTCGAGCGGAGCGGGTTCCGCGAGGGCGGGGGCGAGCCGGCCGGGGGTCCTGAGCTGGCGCAACGCGAGCTGCACCGGCGCGGCGACCATGTGGCGGAGGACGGTTGCCCCGATCAGGCCGAAGAAGACCCAGCAGAGCGCCGCGTGGACGCCCCAGAGCGCGCGGTGAAGCGGCGTGGCCGCCACGCCCGCCGCGCGCAGGGCGCGGGACAGCGCCCAGCCGACGAAGGACCAGGCCTCGAACGGCGGGTCGGTCGCCGCGATGCGCGCCGCCTCCAGGAGGAAGCCGGTCACCCCGATGGCGGCGAGGAGAGCCAGGATCCCGAGCGCGATCCCGCTTCGCTCGAGCCGGGGCGCTCCGCCGGCGAGGCGCCGCCAGGCGGTCCAGCCGACGCCCGCGAGGAAGGCGAGCCCGGCCCACTCGAGAAGGAACGAGAAGAGGAGATAGACCGGGCCGACGAGGAAGGAGACGACGCGATCGTGGACGAAGACGAGGCAGGTCCCGACGAAGAGGCCGAGAAAACCGTAGAAGAGGAGCGCGTGCGCCCAGCCCGCCGCCCGGTCCTCGAGGAGCCGGCGGTGCGACAGCACGTCGGCCAGCACGCGCCCCATCGCGGGGCCGAGACGGAAGCCCGGCGCGGGACCGACAGGCCGGCCGCGGAGCACGGCGCGGGCGTGGCGGACGAGGGCGAGCGCGCTCACCAGGAGGCCGGCCGCGGTGCCGAGGTAGAGCAGGGTCGCCAGCCACTGGGGGACGTTCCACCAGATGGCGCGCGTGACGTCGGTCACTTGGACGGCCTTCGGCCTGTGGCGGCCGGCTCTTCGCCTGTAGCGGCCTCGACCCGGCGCGCCCGGAGGCGCTCGATCAGCGCTTCCGCGACGGGGCGCCAGTCCGCGAGGGCGGCGAGCTGCGCCCGCCCGAGGAGCGGCGCCGTCCGGTCGGCGTTCACCGCGATCACGGTGCGCGCGCGCTCGATGCCGGCCATGTGCTGGCTCGCGCCCGAGATGCCGAAGGCGAGGTAGAGCTCGGGGGCGACCGCGCGCCCGCTCTGGCCGACCTGCCGCTCCCACGGGATCCAGCCGAGGTCGACGGCGACCCGGCTTCCACCGACCGCGGCGCCGAGGAGATCGGCCAGCACCTCGAGCTGGCGAAAGCCGTCGGGCCCCACGCCCCGGCCGCCCGCGACGATGCGCTCGGCGTCGCGCAGATCGACGGTGCGGGGATCGGCCGCCATCACGCGGCGGACCCGCGCCGCGGCCGGCGCGCCATCGGTCACCGCCGGCCACTCCTCGACGGTCACCGCGGGGCCGGCGGTGGGCGGCCCGACGCCGAGGACGCCGGGCCGGAGCGTGACGACCGCGGCCGTGCCGGCCGGGATCCGCACGGTCGCGTACAGGCGATCCCCGTAGGCGGGGCGAGTGACCTCGAGGCCGCCGTCGGCGTCCTTTCGGACGCCCACGGCCTCGGGCGCGAGGGCGGCGTCCAGACGGACGGTGAGCTGCGCGGCGACCCCGAGCCCGTGGCGCGTGTGGGGAAGGAGCGCGATCGGCGCGGGGGCGCCCTGCGCGCCGAGCCACGCTCCGACCGCGCACCCCACCTCGGCCGGGGACACGACGCCGGGCGTCCGGAGCAGCACGAGCCGGGCCGCGCCGTGGCGCGCCAGTGGAGCGAGCGCCTCGCGGGTCTCGACGGGACCGACCGACACCACGCCCGGGGCACCGGGCCGCGCCAGCTCGACGGCCTCACCGAGCGCTTCGAGCGTCGGCTCGCCGGCCGCCTCCTCCGCCACGACCCAGACCGGAGTCAGGCTTCGATCTCCCGACATGTCACCGCATCCCGCCGAGATGGATCGCGCGAACGTCGCGGCGCCAAGAGCCGACGCCGTCAGAGAAGGCGGGCGACGCGCGTGCCCTCGAGGATGGCGTGGTGGACGCCGCGGGGCGCCACGCAATCTCCCACCGCGTGGAGATCGGGGACGCGGCCGCGCAACGCCCGGTAGAGCGCGTCCGTCGAGCGCGCGCCCATCGACAGCACGACCGTGTCGACGCCCTCGATGCGGCGCTCCTCGCCGGTGTAGACGTTGGCGACGACGACCGTGGATCCCTCGACGGCGACCAGGTCGGTGTGGGGCGTGAAGACCACGCCCTTCGCGAACAGGCGCGTGTAGAGCGGCACGATCGACGTGATCCCGACGTCCTGCCCCGCATAGAAGAGGCGGGACACCACCTCGACCCGCCGGCCGCGCTCGAGGAGGTGGTCGGCGGTCGAGAGTCCCTGCTGGGTGTGGACGTCGTCCACCACCACCACGCGCTCCCCGACCTGGACGCGGTCGAGAAGCACGTCACGATCCGTCACGACGTGCTTGCCGTCGAGTCCCGGGAGCGCCGGGACGTGGGCGTGCGAGCCGGTCGCGACGACCACGACGTCGGGCGCCTCGGCCAGCACGCGCTCGACGTCGGCCTCGACCGACAGCCGGCAGTCGACGCCCTGCCGCTCCACCTGGCGCACCAGGAACCGCACGATTCCCGCGTAGTCCCCGCGGGCGGGCGTGCGGGCGGCGACGAGCACCTGCCCGCCCAGCTCGTGTCCCTTCTCGAACAGCACCACGCGGTGGCCGCGGAGCGCCGCGACCCGCGCGGTCTCGAGGCCGCCCACCCCGCCTCCGACCACGACGACCCGCTTCCGCGTCGCCGCGAGCCCGATGTCTCCGAGCTCGGCCTCCCGTCCGGCGCCCGGGTTCTGGATGCACGTGACGGGCTTCCCCTGGTAGATGCGGTCGATGCAGCCCTCGTTCGCGCCCACGCACTGGCGGACCTCGTCGAGTCGCCCCTCGCGGGCCTTCCTCGGCATGTCCGGGTCCGCGATGAGCGCCCGGGTCATCCCGACCACGTCGACCGACCCGTCGGCCAGGATCTGGTCCGCGTGCACCGGGTCGACGATGCGCGTGGCGTGGAAGATCGGGATCTCCGGCACGGCCGCCTTGATGGCCGCCGCCAGCGGGACGTACACGGCGTTCGGGTACGACATGTTCGGGACGGCGCCCGCCTGGAGCGCGAACGTGTGGGCGGCGCCGCCGATGATCGAGAGGAAGTCGACGAGGCCCGAGGCGGCGAGGCGGTGCGCGATCTCCGCCATGTCCTCGGCCGTGAGGCCGCCGTCGGTGAACTCGTCCCCGGAGATGCGGGCGCCGACCACGTAGTCGGTGCCGACCTGCCGGCGGATCTCGCGAAGGACCTCGAATCCGAAGCGCATCCGGTTGTCGAGGCTCCCGCCGTACTCGTCCGCCCGCTGATTGAAGATCGGAGACCAGAACTGATCGACCAGGTGGTTGTGGGCGAACGAGAGCTCCACCCCGTCGAGCCCGCCCTCGCGGCACCGCCGCACGGCATCGCCGAATGCCCGCACCAGCATCGCGATCTGCTCGGGCTCGAGCTCGTGCGGGATCTCCCGGTGGACGCGCTCCGGGATCTGGGACGGCGCAAGGAGCACGTGCCAGCCCTCGTTGTCCGACTGGGCGCGCCGGCCCATGTGGGTCAGCTGGGTGAAGACCAGGCACCCGTGGCGGTGGATGGCCTCCGCAGTCGCGCGGTAGGCCGGGATGATCGAGTCGTCGTGGTTGGCCGGCATGTTCCACGCGCTCGCCGGGGAGGAGGGGTGGACGCTCGACGAGCCGCCGATGATCGTCAGCGCGCAGCCGCCGCGCGCCTTCCCTTCGTGGTACGCGCGGAGCCGGGGGCCGGGCTTTCCGTCCTCGGCCATGGCCTCGGCGTGCCCGGTGGAGAAGATGCGGTTGCGGAGGGTCAGGCCTCCGACACGGATCGGCGTGAAGAGATAGCGAAACTCGTGTGCCATGGCTCCCCCCGGGGCCTTGCCCGCCGCGAATCGCCTCGCTCGGGCAGATCGAGCCAGCATGGGCTCCTGAGCCGGGATCATACACGGGTTCGAATTCCGCTGGAGCCACCGCCGTTTCTGATGCTGGCCGCCTCGCCGGTCCCTGCGGCCCTGGCCGTCTCGAGTGCCGGTGCGGGAGTGGCGAGCCGCGAGTGGAGGCGGGCGAGGCGGCGGCCCGGTGGGGCGGGGCTGCCACACCTGGGGTACCCGAGTCCCGTCTCCCTCACGGTGATCGGACGCCGACCGTTTCGGTCGGCGATGGCGAAGCGGCCGATCTCCTGGGCAATTGCATCGGGCTCGTGCCCAGAGAGAGCGACGTCGCCGTGGCATTCGCCTTGCTCACCTGTGCACGAGCGAGGGCTACGAGCTAAGGGATCGCCGGGCAGGTCACGGAGAAGGTGTGATGCCCAATCTTCCGAAGCCGTTCCTGGCATTCACGCGGCGGCATCCGGCCGTCGCGAAGGCATACGAAGCCCTGGGGCAGGCGGGCGCCGAGGCTGGGCCCCTCGACGCCAGGACCCGGGAGCTCGTGAAGCTCGGCATGGCCATCGGGGGCCGCCTCGAGGGCGCGGTGCATGCGCACGCGCGTCGGGCCCTCGAAGCCGGTGTCACGCCCGCGGAGATCCGCCACGTTGTAGCCCTGGCCCCACCGACCGTGGGCTTCCCGACGACGGTCGCAGTCCATACGTGGGTGGAAGAGGTCCTGGGCAAGGGAGCCGCGAGCCGAGGTCGCAGAGCGTAGCGCCTGGGTCGCTAACCCGCCAGCCTTCACTCGACCGGCCCAATCGCCCCGGCCCGGCGTGCTCTGTGCTCGGCCTGAGTCGAGGTGGAGGGATCTGCCATGGGCTATCCTGACTGGTCGCTCGCTCCCGTGTCCCGCGTGTACCGACAGCCCGTCACGGGCCTGACCCGGCCTCGCGTCGTGCGGCCCGCCGCGGCCAGGCGACGGGGCGGGACGTCGCGAGGCGCCGAGTGATTCCGCCGGTGTCCTTCCGGGGTCCGTACGTCCACAGCATCGACCCGATCATCGGGTCCGTCTTCGGCATGCATCTCTGGTGGTACGGCCTGTCCTACGCGGTGGGCTTCTCCAGCATCCTGCTGTTCCTGCTCGCAAACCGCTCGGAGCTGGGCTTCTCCCGACGTCGCGCCTACGGACTGGCCATCTGGGTCGCGCTCGGGACGCTCCTCGGGGGCCGGGTGGTCGAGGTCATCTTCTACGAGTGGCCGTTCTACCGGAGTCACCCCGGCCTCGTGCCCGCGTACTGGCTCGGCGGCATGGCCACCCACGGCCTCCTACTCGGAGGCACGCTCGGCGTCGCGATCTTCTCCTGGCTGTATGGCCGGTCCTTCCTCCTGCTGACGGACGTCCTCGCGGTGTCCGCCGCCGTCATCCTGGGCGCCGGTCGCCTGGGGAACTTCGTGGACGGCCAGATCGTGGGCAGCGCGACGGACGTCTGGTGGGCCGTGAAGTTCCCGGACGCGGAGGGATTCCGGCACCCCGTCGTCCTGTACGACGGTCTCAAGAATCTCCTCCTGATCCCGCTGCTCCTCTACGTGCGCCGGCGCCATCCACCCCGGGGCGTGGTGACCGGCCTCTTCCTCCTTCTCTATGCGTCACTGCGGATCGTCGTGGACGCGTACCGCGAGTACCCGACGACGTGGCTCGGGATCGCGACGGGACAGGCGCTCAACATCGGTGTCTCCGTCATCGGTCTCCTGTTGCTGGTCAGGTGCCTGCGCCGGTCCGGAGAGGCCGAGGGTGCGAGCTCCCCGGCCGACCACGCCGTCGAGGCCGAGAGGCCTCGAGGGCTCTGGTGGCGCCGGCTCGTCTTCGGCGCCCTGATGCTGTTCTCCCTGACCATCCCCAGCGACTGGACGCAGAATGTGCCCGCGCGCTACGCTCGGCGGCATCCCGGGCTGGAGCACTCGGCGATCTATCCCGCCATCACCCCGTAGACCGGCATCGTGGCGGGAGTACCTCGGCCGGGGTACGCCGCGGCTCGTCTCTCGGCTGGCCGGAGGTGGAACTTGGCTGGCAGGTCGTCCCACGGCGACAGGTCGTCGCTCGCTGTGGAGGGATCGAATCTACGTTTCTGCTTCTGGCCTCCCTTGGCGGGGCGCCTCGCGCGCCTCGGCGTACTTTGGACTACCCGCCAACCCGCGGTGTTTGGCCACTCCGGGCTTGAGCCGCCGGCGTCATGGTGCAACCGGGCCGACAGACGCCCCGGCGAGTCGCGCTCCAGTGCCGAGAAGCGCGTCGTCAGGATGGCACTGGTCCGTCCAAGCGCATGTCCAGCGACAACCACCTGGCTGACCTCTTCCCGCGGATGGCGCTCGAGCCCGAATTGAGGTACAAAATCCTGGTGGAACACCCGGCACGTCTCTACGGCCTCTAGCCATGGCGCGCATCATCGGCGGCATCGGCACCTCGCACGTTCCCACCATCGCGATGGCCTTCGACAAGGGCAAGCAGGAGGACCCGGACTGGAAGCCGCTGTTCAAGGGTTACGCGCCGGTGGCAAAGTGGCTGGCGGAAAAGAAGCCGGACGTGCTCTTCTTCTGCTTCAACGACCACGCGACCACGTTCTTCTTCGACCACTACCCCACGTTCGCGCTCGGCGTGAGCGACGAGTACCGCATCGCGGACGAGGGCCTGGGTGTCCGAAAGATTCCGCCGCTGAAGGGCCACGCGGCGCTGTCGCGTCACATCGCGCGATCCCTGATCGACGACGAGTTCGACCTGACCATCTTCCAGGACCTTCCGCTCGACCACGGCCTGCACTCGCCGCTCACCATGATGTGGCCCTCGCAGCCTGACTGGCCCGGGCGCATCGTGCCGCTGGTGGTGAACGTCCTGCAGCACCCGCTGCCCAAGCCGATTCGTTGCTACAAGTTGGGCAAGGCCGTCGGAAAAGCGATCAAGTCGTATCCGGAAGACCTCAAGGTTGCCGTGGTCGGAACCGGCGGTCTGTCGCACCAGATGATCGGCGAGCGCGCCGGCTTCAACGACGAGACGTGGGACCGCGAGTTCCTCGACCTGATCGACCGCGACCCGGAGCGCCTGGCGAGGATGAGCATCGAGGACTTCGCGCGCCTGGGCGGCAACGAAGGCGCCGAGGTGATCATGTGGCTCATCATGCGCGGCGCGCTGAACGAAGGCGCGCGCAAGGTGCACCAGAACTACTATCTGCCCATGACCACCACGATGGCGGTCGCGCTGTTCGAATGAAGTACGTGTTCGACCTGGAGAGGAGCGGCCGGGGGCTTCGGCTCAATCGCTTCCTGCACGACCTGATTTCCAGCGAGAAGCGAAGAGCCTTGCTTGAGGATCCCGAAAAGGCCATGCAAGGCCTGACCGACGAGGAAAGGGACATGGTGCGCCGCCTGGACTGGAGGGCGCTGCAGGACTACGGCGCGAGCTTCTTCTGCCTGGAGAAGCTGGCGCGCACCAAGGGGGTGTCGAACCCGGAGATGGTGGCGGCGTTCCGCGGCGAGACGCTCGAGCAGTTCCTGAAAACACGCAGGGTCCCCGGAGCACGCTGACATGAGCGGAATCGTAGTGCGGAGCATCCACCGCGCAGAGGCGGGCACGATCGCCACGCTCGAGCGCCTGGGCGTGGCGACGGTGCACGAGGCGCAGGGCCGCAGCGGCCTGATGCAGCCTCACATGCGCCCGGTGTGGCGCGGCGCGTGCGTCGCCGGCAGCGCGGTCACCGCGCTGTGCCACCCGGGCGACAACGTGATGATCCACGTCGCCTGCGAGGTGCTGAAGAAAGGCGATATCCTGGTCGTCGCCTGCTCGAGCGAGAACACCGACGGCGGGTTCGGCGAGCTGCTCGCCACCTCGCTCAAGGCGCTCGGCGCCAAGGGCGTGGTCCTCGACATGGGCTGCCGCGACGCCGCCGGGATCAGCGAGATGAAGTTTCCGGCGTGGTCGCGCGCCATTTCCGCCAAGGGCACCGTCAAGGCGAGCCTCGGCTCGGTCAACCTGCCGGTGGTGTGCGCCGGCGTCAGCGTCAAGCCAGGTGACGTCATCGTGGCGGACGACGACGGCGTGGTGGTCGTGCCTCGGCTCGACGCCGCCAAGGTGGCGAAGGCAGGCGAGGAGCGGGAGAAGAAGGAAGCGGTCAACCGGGCCCGGCTGCAGAAGGGCGAGCTCGGTCTCGACATCTACGACATGCGGAAGAGCCTGGCCGACAAGGGGCTCAAGTACATCGACGGTCCGCTGGATTGAAGGCGCTCCTCGGGGACTACCCCGTCACGAGGCAGTTCAAGCAGCGGTCGTCGCTCGAGTTCGCCGACGTCAAGGTTCCCAATACCGCGTTCAAGCGAGTCGTGCGAGACCTGGAGTTCGACGTCGCCGAGCTGGCTCTGATGACCTTCCTGCTCGCGAAAGCCCACGGCAAGCCGTACCGCCTGCTGCCAGCGGTGGTGACGGCGCGCTTCCAGCACGCGACGCTCGCCTACAACCCGGAGCGTGGCCCGCTCTCGCCGGACCAGCTCGCCGGGAAGAAGGTCGGCATGCGTTCCTATTCGGTGACCACCGCCACCTGGGTGCGCGGCATCCTCGCCGACGACTACGGCGTCGATCTCGGCAAGGTGCACTGGGTGACCTTCGAGGACCCCCACGTGGCGGAGTTCCGCGATCCGCCGAACGCAACGCGCATGCCGGCGGGGAAGGACCTGACGGCGATGCTGCTGGCCGGGGAGATCGACGCCGCCATCCTCGCCGAGCCGCCGAAGGACGGGCCGCTGAAGACGCTGATCCCGGATCCGGCGGCCGCCGCCGCGGCCTGGAAGGCGAGGAACGGCGCCATCCAGATCAACCACATGGTCACGGTCAAGAGCACGGTGTCCGATTCGCAAGCTCAGGACATCTTTTCCGAGTTGAGAAGAAGCCGGGAAGCGGCGGGCAACCCGGAGATGAATCCGTTCGGCCTGGAAGAGAACCGTCGGAACCTCGAGGTGGCGATCGATTGCACGTACCGTCAGCGGATGATCCCGCGGCGTTTCACGGTGGAGGAGCTGTTCCGATGATCGTCGATTGCCACGGCCACTACACGACCGCGCCGCAGGCCCTCTGGGACTGGCGCAAGCGGCAGGTGTCCGACAAGAACGTCTCCGAGAGCGAGCTGAAGATCAGCGACGACGACATCCGCGACAGCCTGGAGAAGGCTCAGCTGAAGCTGCAGAGGGAGAGGGGCAGCGACGTCACGTTCTTCTCGCCGCGCGCGGGCTCGATGGAGCACCACGTCGGCGACGCCGCGATCAGCGCGCAGTGGGCGCGCGTGCAGAACGACCTGATCCACCGCGTCTGCACGCTCTACCCGAGGAACTTCGCGCCGGTCTGCATGCTGCCGCAGTCTCCGGGCGTCTCTCCGGCGAACTGCGTCGAGGAGCTCGAGCGCTGCGTGAAGCAGATGGGCTTCATCGGCTGCAACCTGAACCCCGATCCGTCGGGCGGCTGGTGGAAGGAGGCGCCGCTCACCGACAAGTGGTGGTATCCGATCTACGAGAAGATGGTCGAGCTCGACGTGCCGGCGATGGTGCACGTCAGCTCGTCGTGCAACCCGGCGTTCCACTTCACCGGCGCGCACTACATCAACGCCGACACCACCGCGTTCATGCAGCTCATTCAGGGCGACCTGTTCAAGGACTTCCCGCAGCTCAAGTTGATCATCCCGCACGGCGGTGGCGCGGTGCCCTATCACTGGGGACGCTACCGTGGTCTGGCGCAGGACATGAAGCGGCCGTTGCTCGAGGACCACCTGCTGAGGAATGTCTACTTCGACACCTGCGTCTACCACCAGCCGGGCATCGACCTGCTGCTCAAGGTGATCCCGCTGGACAACATCCTGTTCGCCTCCGAGATGGTCGGCGCGGTGCGTGGCATCGACCCGGAGACCGGACACTATTTCGACGACACCAGGCGCTACATCGACGCGAGCGGCCTGAGCGCGGCGGACAAGCAGAAGATCTTCGAAGGCAACGCCAAGAAGGTCTATTCGAGATGGAGGGTGTGAGAGCGCTGTTTCATCCCGACGACGATCAGGGCTTCGCTCGGCGCCGCGAACCCATCTGGCCCCACGAAGGGCTGGAGTGTCTGGTTGATCTCGGCCCAGGTGGTGGTCCGGTCATCCTCGCTCAACTCATCCAGGAGCTTCACGAGCAGAGGCTGTGCCTCCTCCAAATTGCGCAAGGCGTCCGCCAGCGACGGGAATCGGTAGACGAAGGGCACCGGCCGAACGTCCACATCCCGAAAGCCGGCCCGCTGAAACGCATCCCGCGGCGTGGTCGGATCATTGAGCGACCACTGTCCGGGACCAGATTCGGGGAACTGCTTGCCGGCCAGACGGCTGGCGATCGCCTGCGGGGCGGCGCGAAACGGGTTCCTCTCGACAGCCGAGAAGACCACCGCCACGAATCGGCCGCCGGACTTCAGCCAGCGCCCGCTGGACATCTGGGATGAACTGGAGGCTGAAGCGGGCGATTGCCGCGTCAAACGAGCCGGACTCCAACTCAAGGCGCTGAGCGTTCCATTACCCGCGTCTGAACGTTCGGTAAGTCGGCCGCGCGGGCCGCCTCCTGCGTGAGCGCGAGCATGGAGGCGGAGATATCCCGTACCCGCCCCCAGATCGAGTACCTGACTGCCGACTATGATCCCGGCCAGATCCAGCATCAGCTCGGTCCTAGGCCTCGCCCGACTCACTCGGCTTCGGCCGATCCGTGGTCATGGCTCCATCTTCCGTCTTCCTTCTCGGCCGTTTCCCCCGTTCCAAGGGGGGGCATGTGCGCCACTTGCTCGTCCGAAGTGGATCAACTTGGTCGGCACTACATGCCCAGTTCGCGTCCTGAGACACGAACCTTCGCGAGGTTACGCTTCCGCGAACCCTTGGTTTCACCGGACTTGGTGGGCGAACTGCGGAAGTTGGGCTAGGCGCCCCCCTTGCTGTACGAGCGCATCCGCTCGAAGCCGGCCCGAAGGTCGGCGATGAGGTCGGCGACGTCCTCCAGGCCCGCCGAGATGCGGAACAGGGGTCCCGCAAACGGAAGCGGCGCCGCGGTGCGCTCCGGGCTCGACACCAGCACCAGGCTCTCGAAGCCGCCCCACGACCCGCCACGGCCGAACAGTTCCAGCCCGTCGACCAGGGCGAGCAACGGACGCTCGTCCATCGGCTTGAGCACGACACCGAACAGGCCTGACGCTCCGGTCATGTCGCGTCGCCACAGGGCGTGGCCCGGATCGTCCGCCAGTGCCGGGTACAGCACGCGGTCGACCTCGGGCTGCTCCCGCAGCCACTCGATGAGCCGTTCGGCGGTGGCCCGGTGCTGGACCAGCCGGGCCGCCATCGAGCGCAGCCCGCGCAGCGCGAGCCAGCAGTCATCGGGGCTGGTGGTCAGTCCGTAGTGGAGGATCGTCTCGCGCATGCGCGGCCAGGCCCGTGCGTTGCCGGTGACCGTCCCCATGAGCAGGTCCGAATGACCCCCGATGTACTTGGTCGCCGCGTGTACCGACACGTCGACCCCGTGTCGGAGCGGCTGGAAGTAGAGCGGCGTGGCCCAGGTGTTGTCGATGACCGAGATCGCGTCGTGCCGGCGCGCCATCGACGCCAGCAGCGGCACGTCCTGCATCTCGAAGGTCAGCGAGCCGGGCGACTCCAGGAACAAGACCCGGGTGGTCGGGCGGAAGAGGTGCTCCAACTCGGCGCCCGCCCGCGGGTCGTAGAAGGTGGCCTCCACGCCATATCGCGGCAGCGTGCCACGGCAGAAGCGGCGCGTCGGAAAGTAGACGGAGTCGGGTAACAGGACGTGGTCGCCCTGCTGGACGTAGGCGAGGATCGCCATCGTGCAGGCGGCCAATCCCGAGGGCAGGGCCCAGCTGGCGTGACCGCCCTCCAGCTCGGTCAGGGCGTCGTAGAAGGCGTGGTGCGTCGGCGTGCCCTGGGTGCCGTATGCGACCGGCCGCTCCTGGCCCGCATCGCGTCGACGGAGGCGGTCGCGCATCTGCTCGATCGACGCGTGCAACACCGTGGAGCCGCGGACCAGGGGCGGATTGACGAAGTCGAAACTCGTCGAGCGATCACGGCCTGCCGTCACCAGGGTGGTCCTGGACCCGTGTGTCATGGCTCGTGCGCTCCTTTCGCGCTGATGGGCGTTTGCCGACCCGCTCGGCTGGCCAGGCAGAGAGGGATGCATCATCTGCCGGTAGGGGCCTTCTCGCTCGCTGGGATCATACCAGTCCCAGACCGGGAGGGCGCTTCATCCCAACTAGCGGAACTGGCTCTCGGCGATCCGCCGAGACGCGCCGAGCGACGACGGGGACGTCGAGGGCCAGGCCAAGGCACGCGAACTTGTGGCGTGTCTCAGCTGGCTCGGACGGCCGGCCCGCTCAGGTGACGTCGACCAGCCCCTCCGCGATCTGGCCGAAGCGCCGCTCGCCGAGGGCGAGCTCGGCGCAGAGGACGTGCCGCCCCATCGATCCTGCCGGCACCTCGACCACGAACCGGAGCGCGCCGCTCTCGCCGGCCGCGATGGTGGTCGTGGCCTCACCCGGTGAGACCGACCATCCCGGCGGCGTGACGAGGCTGGCGCGGGCCATCGCGTCGGCCGTCCCGTGGTTGGTGACCCGGAGCTCGATGGGCAGTCGATCGCCCGGGCGGGCGGGGTTCCGGTACGGGTAGAGGATCGCGAAGTTCGGATCGAGCGCGAAGTTCACCTCGGCGGGCACCGCGACCAGCGTCCGGAAGACGCCCTCGATCTGGCGCGCCCAACCGTGGAAGTCCTCGAGCATCTTGCGGTCGACGCGGAGCGCCCCCGTGTGGCCCGTGAGGATGAGCTCCGGCTCGAACTCCATCAGCCGCCGGACGCCGACCGCGATCGAGTCCGCGAGCATCTTGTTCCGGTACACGGGCGCGGCGGCCCGGAGGGGGCTCACCGTCCCCTGGAGGAGGTTGTCCCCGGTGAAGGCCACGCGCGTGCCGTCGATCTCGCCGAAGAGGCCGAGCGCCCACCAGGTGTGCCCGGGCATGTGGAAGACGTCGAACGTCCACCGGTCCCAGGAGACGCGCCCGCCGTCCGTCAGGGCGCGATCCACGCGGATGGGGTGGGGCAGGAGACACGGCACGTTGTAGCCGGCCGGGTTCGACACGATCTCGGCGAAGTTCTCGAAGATCCACGCCTTCGTGCCCTGGGTCTGCTGGAGCCACGGCAGTCCCGCCAGGTGGTCGTCGTGGTAGTGGCTCGGGATCACGACGTCTACCGACCGGAGGCCTGCGACGGCCTTCAGCTCGTCGAGCGAGTGCTCGACGAAACGCATGTCCGCGGCCATGTGATCCCAGCTCGGAAAGCCATAGTCGAGAAGGAGCGCCCGGCCGTCGTCGGCCATGAGCGCGTAGCAGTTCGCCACCGAGTGGGGGTTCGCCCAGAGGTGAGGGAGGACGTGGGCCTTCGGCTGGTCCACCGAGTGAGGCCAGACCGGCCAGACCCGGTTCTTCCGCATCTCGCCCTGGAGGCCGTACAGGAGGCGGAGCTTCGGCTCGAGGAGGTGGAGCGCCGCCGGCGCGTCGTCCGTCGGGTGGCCGTGGGAGGGGCAGAGCCGCTGGAGCGGCAGCCCGCCGAGGAGCGTCACGGAGTGGAGAGCGGCACCGACCGCGTCGGGCAGGCCGTACTGCCACTGGAGGTCGTGGATCGTGTGGACGTGGCCGGGCTCGGCGACGAGGTCGCCGCAGAACGCCGTCGGCACCCCGTCGACCTCGGCGGCGAAGGTGACCGAGCCCTTGGTGTGACCCGGAGTCGGCAGCACCCGGATGTCATAGCCGCGCCAGGCGAGCGTCTCGTAGTCGCGGAGCGCCCGGGCGACGGGGACCGGCCGGGGCAGCGTGAACCCGATGCTGGAGACGTCGTAGTTGTCGTAGATCCGCTTGAGCCGCCAGAACGCGTCGGTCTCGGCGAACAGCGCCGCCTCCCGCTCGGGCACTGCGATCGGGACGCCACGCGCCGCGAGGAGATGGTCCCCCTGGCACTGATCCCGGTGGTGATGCGTGTGGAGCACCCACTCGATCTCGTTCACCCCCGCCTCGGCGAGATGCTCGAGGACGCCGCCCGAGCCGAAGTCGATCAGGAGCCCGCGATCCCCGCGGACGAGGAGATAGACGTTGCACGTGTCGCGGTACCAGTAGAGGCTTGGGGACAGCCGGACGAGCGCCCCCGCGGCGGGCGAGAGATGGGGATGGGAGTGCCCGTGGGCCCCGTGAGCTTGGCCGGCATCGTCGTGCGCGTGCATCCAAGGCCTCCTGTCGAGGGTGCGCTGGGACGCGGGCGCTCACGTTCCACCGATCACGCCGCCCGACGACCGCCCCCGGCGTCCGGTCGTGAGCCCGATCGCGTCCACGTTGTCCGCACCACTATACGGCGTGCGAGACGGAGGCCAACGTGGTGCCGGGACCGGACATATCCTCGCCAGGCGGGCGTAGCAGAGCGCCGCCGGGTCGCCGGCCGAAGCGATGGCCGGAGGCAGGGCTTCGGGCGCGTCGATCATGGCGAGGGGCGTCGCGGGTCGGGCCGCCGCCGTCAGCGCCGCACGAGCATCGCGGCCAGGTCCTCCCCGGCGATCAGGCGCTCCGCGAGGGCCACGATCGCCACGCGCCGGTCCATCGCCGACTTCTGGAGCAGCCGGAACGCGACCGCCTCGGTGAGGCCGAGGCGATCCATCAGGAGCCCCTTCGCCCGCTCGATCGTCTTGCGGTCCTCGAGGGCCCGGCGCAGCGTCGCCGCCTCGCGCCGCCGCCCGCGCCAGCTCTGCGAACCGGGCGATCGCCAGCTCGACGGCCGGCGCGAGCTCCTCGGACCTGAGCGGCTTCATCAGGTAGGCCATGGCCCCAACGATGCCCGAGTCACCGCGCGAGGGGCTCGTGGCGCGGGGAGGCCGTCCCGGCCGGGGGTTGCGCGCGTTCGGGCGTTACGACCGGGCCGCTCAGCCGCGAGATCGTGCCGCGCGGCTGGGCATGCTGCCTATCCGCTGGGCAGAGCTCGAAGGGTGCCGACGAGCTCCGGCTCTCAGCGGACGACGAGGACGGGGACCGGCGCGCGGCTCACCGCGCCCTCGGCGACGCTGCCGAGGAGGAGTCGCTCGACCGCGCCGATGCCCCGCGCGCCCACGACCAGGACGTCGGCGTCCGTCGATGCGGTCAGGAGCTCCTCGAGCGGGCGACCCATCCGGACCTCGGTTCTCACACGCCACCCCGCTCGCGCGAGTCGTTCGCGGGCGGCCTCGAGCTGCCGCCGCGCCGCGGCCATGTGCTCTCGCTCGAGGTTCTCCGCCTCTTGGGCCAACATGGCGCGCACGCGAGAGGGTACGAGTCCGGTGGAGGGTAGCCGGACGGGCTCGACGACGCGGAGCAGGCGCGCCTGGCCGGCGGGCGGCGGCGTGAGGCCGGCGACGAACGCCACGGCTCCGCGCGCGTGGGGCGAGCCGTCGACGCCGATCAGGAAGCGGCGCGGAGCCCGCGCCGATCCCCGCACCACGAGCACGGCGCAGGGTGCCCGTCGCACGACCGTCCGGCTCACGCTTCCGAGGAGGAAGCGGCCGACTGCGCCCAGCCCTCGGGAGCCGATCACGATCACCCGCGCGCGAAGCTTTCGGGCCCGCGCGAGGATTCCCGGGACGGGCGGCGAATCGGTGACGACGACGTCCGCGTCGGGCCAGCGCCGCTGGAGGCGCTGCTCGGCGCGGCGGGCCTCGGCCCGGCCGACCTCCAGGAGCGCCTCCCACACAGCCGGGGTCGCGTCGGTCAGCACGGGGGTGCCTCGCGCGACGACGCCGTGCCCCGTGCTACTGGGGGGCCAGGGGAAGACCACCGCGGTCTCGACCGCGGCGCGGGCCTGTGCGCTGCCGTCGGTTGCCACGAGCACCGGGAACCTTCGCTGTGCCATGCGTCTCCTCGCGCGCGGGCGTGTCACCGCATGCCCGAGTGTACCCGACCAGACGGCTGCGGCGGAGGTCCTCGGCGGCTCGCAGCCGTCCGGCCGCTTGTTCCCCCCGACGGCCGTGGTGTACCGTCGCTTCGCGTCCAGACGGGCGAACCCGTCTGGCATGGGAGGCCGGATGGCGACTGCCGAGGAGCTGAAGGCGCGGCTTTGCGCCGCGATCGACCGCCGGAATGGCGAGATCGTCGGGATCAGCGAGCACATCATGAAGCATCCCGAGCCGGGCTACCGCGAGGTGCGCACCGCCGAGTTCGTCGCGGGGTGGTTCCGCCGGATGGGGCTCGAGTGCCGGGAAGGGCTGGCCCTCACCGGGGTGAAGACCCGGCTCCGCGGCCGCTCGCGCGGCCCGACCGTCGCGGTCCTCGGCGAGCTCGACTCCCTGATCGTCGGCGAGCACCCCTTCGCGGACCCGAACACGCGCGCGGCCCACGCGTGCGGCCACAACGCCCAGGTCGCGTCGATGATCGGCGCCGGCATGGGCCTCCAGGCCGTCATGGACGAGCTCGATGGCGACGTGGTGCTCTTCGCCGTGCCCGCCGAGGAGTACATCGAGGTGGAGTGGCGTCTCGGCCTCCGGGAGCGAGGCCAGATCGAGTTCCTCGTGGGCAAGGCGGAGCTGATCCGGCTCGGAGAGTTCGACGACGTGGACATGGCGATCATCACCCACACGAACGCCCGCCCGGAGGACGGCCTGGCGAGCGTCGGGGACACGCACAACGGCTGCGTCGTGAAGTTCATGCGCTTCCTGGGCCGGGGCGCTCACGCCGGAAGCGCCCCGCACCTCGGGATCAATGCGCTCAAGGCCGCCCAGATCGCGCTGCACGCCATCGACGCCAACCGCGAGACGTTCCGCGACGACGACACGATCCGCGTCCACCCCATCGTCACCCGGGGCGGCGAGGCGGTGAGCGCCGTGCCGGCCGACGTGCGGCTCGAGACCTTCGTTCGCGGCAAGACCGTGGAAGCGATCGCCGACGCGGCGCGGAAAGTGGACCGGAGCCTGCGCGCGGGGGCTCAGGCCATGGGAGCGCGGGTCCAGATCACGACGATCCCGGGCTACCTGCCCCAGCAGATGGATCCCAACCTGGTCGCCCTGGCGCGCGCCAACTGCGCGGCCGTCGTCGGGGAGGCCAACATGGGGCGGCCGCGTCACTCCACCGGATCCACGGACGTCGGCGACCTGGGATTCATCATGCCCGAGGCGCATCCGCGCGCGGGCGGCGTGCAGGGCGTGATCCACGGCGCGGACTACGTGATCGTCGACCACGTGCTGGCGGCGGTCAACCCTGCCAAGGCGATGGCGATGACCGTCGTCGATCTGCTCCTCGACGGGGCCCGCGAGGCTCGCCGGGTCAAGGCGGAGGCGGGGCCGAAGCTCTCGCGGGAGGAGTACCTCGCCCTCGTCCGGCGGTTCGGCTCGTTCGAGGAATATCCGGGAGCGTAGCGCCGGCTCCCGGCAGAGCGAGCTCCCGCTGGAATCCGGGCGGACCGTCCTCCTGCGCGACAGCACGGCGGTGCGGCTACGCTCGATCCGGCCCGAGGACGCGGCGGCGCTCACGCAGCTCTACGACCGGCTCTCCCCCGAGAGCGCCTACCAGCGATTCTTCGCGGTGATGCGGCGGCTGCAGCCGGACTGGGCGCGAATCCTGACCGGTGTGGACCACGATCGCAATGCGGCGATCGTGGCGGCGGGCCCCGACGGCGGGCTCGTCGGCGTCGCTCGCTACGGCACGTTGCCGGGCGCCGACCAGGCCGAAGATTGCGCTCGTGGTGGTGCTCGACGCGCCCGATGGGACGGCGGCGCCCTGCGGCAGGTGAGGCAAGGGCCCTGGCCTTCGGCGACGCCACCGAGGAGTCACCCTTCGCCGCCGCCAACTCCTCTTGCTTGTCTTACTTGCTCACCGCCCAGAAATCGATGCCCCACACGGAGTGGGACGTCACTCCCTGGACCGGAGAGCGGAACGCGTACGCCGAAGCTGGCTGGAAGAGCGTCACGTACGGACCAGCCCGGGCAAGCCCCCGCTGGAATCTGACGAGCAGCGCGACCCGCCGCGCCGCGTCGCTTTCCGTCTCCGCCTCCTGGGCAAGCCTGGCCAGCTCCTGGGCCCCGGGGCTTGCCTCCGCGGGCCAGCCCACGCGCCGCCCGACTACCCGCCCGGGAGCGTAGACCAGGAAGTTCGTCCCGTCCGGATAGTCGGCCGTCCAGCCCCCGAGGCCGATTTGATTCTTCCCGTCCCGGTAGAGCTGGAGCGCGAGCGGCCGAGGCAAACCGTTCAGGCTGACCGACATGCCGACGGCAGCCAGGTCGGCCTGGACCTTCTGGGCCAGGAGAGCGAGATCGATCCCGAGCATGCTCTGGTCGGCGGCGAAGGTGATCGTGCCTTTGATGTCGGGGAGAGCGGCTTCAAGGAGAAGCGACCGCGCGCGGTCACGGTCCGTCCGGATGGCCTCACCGGGATCCAGGGCTCCGGCAAAGCCCGTGGGGATCACCCCGGCCAAGCGAACCGAGCCGGGCGCGGCCAGAGCCATGATGCCGTCGTAGTCGAGCGCGTAGCGGACCGCCTCCTGCACCTTTGGGTGCGCAAATGCCCCGCCGACCCGGGGGTCGTTGTTCAGCAAGACACCGACGCTCGTCGCGCTCAGGCTGGCCTTGACCGTGACTCCGGGCACGGCCCGGAGCGTCTCGGCCTGCTCCCGATCCAATCCGGTGGCGATGTCCAGGTCTCCGCGCTCGAGCTGCAGCCTCTGGGTGACCGACTCGGGAATGTGGCGAAGCACGATCCGGTCCAGCTGGGGTCGGCCTCGCCAATGGTCTGGGTTCCGGACGAGGACCACCTCTTGGTCCGGCACGTATCGCTGCAGGATGTAGGCGCCGGTCCCGGCGGACTGACCGTTGAGGAACCGCTCCGCACCGTCCCGCTCGTTGGCCTGGGGGCCGGCATCGCCGCCGCGGGCGATGAGGAGCGTGCTGTCGAGGATGGCCAGGCCGGGGCTGGTGAGGATCGCCAGCAACGCAGGGTTCGGCGCCCCGAGCCGCAGCACAACGGTCAACGGGTCCGGGGTGGTGATGTCCTGCACTGTCCCGAGGAGAAGCCCGGAAGTGCTCTTGAGGTTCTTGGCGCGCTCGAACGACCATTTCACGTCCGCCGATGTGAGTGGATTGCCGCTGCTGAATCGCACGTTTGGCCGCAGCCGGAGTGTGTACGTCCGGGCGTCGCTCGACGCGCTCCACCCGGTTGCCAGAGACGGCCTCGGCGTCATGGTGTCCTCGCCCTCGAACGTCAAGAGCGAGTCGTACACCGAGTGCCCGATCATGACCGTCGTGAGGGTGAGAGCCCGGCCGGGGTCGAGACTCCGGATACTGAAGCTCTCGCCGACCACGAGCGTCCGGTCCTGAGCCGCGGCCGGGCCAGCCAAGGTCGCCAGCAGGACGACGACGGAGTACAGGACTGACGTCGCGTTCGTGCGTGTCACGACCGTCGATCGTGTCGTGGGGTTACAGGATCCGGTGCGCGTTGCATGCGTGATGGCCGGAGCGTAGACGAAGCCCGCTCCGGGTGCAAGGACGCGATGGCGCGCGTGGCCCGTCGCGTGGGTCTGGTATGCTCGCTCACCATGGCGGCGATCGCCATCCACACCCATCCCTCGCGGATGCTTCGGCCGTACTACTTGGTTGCCAAGCTGGTCGATCTCTGGCGCCAGGCTGGTATGAGGGTCGAAGTGGTAGCCGGGCCCCGCCCGGTGTCCTCCGTCTCCATCGGCCTTCTCCACGTCGATCTGACGCGCGTTCCGCCCGAGTACGCGGCCCTGACGCGATCGTACCCGGTTCTGCTGAACGGCGCGGTCCTCGACATCGGGAAGCGTCGGCTGGGGGTGGGTCTCCTCGAGCGTGACTCCCCATACGACGGCCCCGTGATCGTCAAGACAGATCTCAACGCGCGCGGCAATCCCGAGCGCATCGCGCAGCAATGGAGGCGCGGCCGCGCGGCTCGGGTCCGGGAGAAGCTTCTCGATCGCGTGTTCCCGAGACGGCCCACGGGCCGCTTGTGGCGGGAGGGCTATCCCGTGTTCTCGAGCAAGGCCCGAGTGCCCTCCTGGGTCTGGGCACGGCCCGATCTGGTCGTGCAACGCTTCATCACGGACCACATTGGCGGCGGCGAGTACGCTCTGCGCCAGTGGACCTTCTTCGGCGCGAGTGAGCTGAACGTGGTGCGGGTCCTGTCGGGATCGAACCGCCCCGGCGCCAGATTCACGAGCATGAGGCCGGCCGGTGAGGTGCCGCCGGAGCTTCGGGCATTGCGCCTCGAGATGGGTTTCGACTTCGGGAAGTTCGACTACTTCCTCGAGGACGGCCGGCCGACGGTGATCGACGTCAACAAGACGCCCACGTACGGGCTGACCAGCGCTCTCCGTCGCGAGGCGCTGCCGCACTTGGCCGATGGTCTCAAGCGCTGGCTTTGACGCGTAGCCTGCGCGCCCGCGACGAAGGCCACGGCACCAGTGACTCCCTCGCGCACGCGTCCGTCGCTCCTCGTGTCCGAGCCGCGGCGTCGTCCGTCGTCTGCGATGCAATGCTCGGCGGGCCGGTGACGGCCTTGCGTGGCGCGCTCCGGCCGGTCGTTCTCAGCGCGGGCCCGGCGCTTGGCCGAGCGCTCCTTTCTCTCGCGGCCTCGCCCGCATGGCCGCCGTCTGACCTTGCGCCGCTAGGTCTGGCCCATCTCGGTTAGGCGAGTGTGGGCCAGTCGACCATGCCGGTTCCCGTGCGCCAGGCGAGCGTCGGCGCGTAGCCGAGCACCTCGGCCGGGCCGGCGGTGAAGGGGAGGGCCGCGATCCAGGCGAGGAGCTCCGCGGTGCCGCCGGAGCCCGCGGCCTCCATCCGCTCGACCGTGCACTCGCGCACGATGCGCCGGTGGTCGCCCTCCGCGAGGCGCTCGAGGAACCAGCGGTCGAAGGCCTCGTCGACCTGGAGGTAGCGCGGTCCGCCGGGCTCGTGGGAGAGCCCGCCGGTCGCGATCACCGCGACGCGGATCCCCGCCGGCCAGCGCGTCGTCACGATCTCGCGGAGCACCTCTCCCAGGCGGTAGGCCCGCTCGGACGACGGGATCGGCGGGCACCGTGCAGTTGAGCGTGATCGGCACGAGCGGGATCTGCATGCCGGGCGTCAGGTAGTGGAGCGGCACCGAGATGCCGTCGTCGAGCTCGAGGCGGTTCAGGTACGCGAACATGACGCCGAGCCGCGCGCCTTCCCGGACGATCGCGCGAGCGAGATCGGGGCGGCCCTTGACCCGGTACTTGGGGAGCGCGAGCCATTCGTCGAACCAGTCGGCGGGGCCGACGTGCTCCTCGCCGATCCCGACGGTGTAGTCCGGGATGTTGTTGATCGGCCAGTTCAGGAGGTGGTCGTTCGCCAGCATGAGCAGGACGTCGGGCCGAGCCGCCTCGAGCCGGCGGCGCAGCTCGCCGTAGCCGTCGAGCACGACCTTCTGATCCGCCTCGGGCGCCCGGTCGAACCACCCGGTGAGTCCCGGGGCGTGGGTCGCGGCCATCGCGGCGACGACGGTGGCCATCGTGTGCGCTACCGCACCTGCTCGGGGTACGCGCGCCGGAAGGCCTCGAGGGCCGGATGCGTGTTCGAGGCGCCCGCCGCGCCGAACGAGAGCCGGAGGATCTGGGAGACGTAGTACTGGTGCACGCCCATGTCGTTGAGCCGGCGGACATCGGCGGCCTTGACCGCTGCGATCTCCTCCGCCGAGAGGCCGAACTCGCGGGCGAGGGCGTCGAAGTCCTCGCGCCAGCGCCGCCGGAGCTCGGCGTCGCGGCGGACGTGGAAGATCATCTGGTTCAGCGGGAGCGTGCGATCGACCTTCTCGACGTGTCCCATCGGGCGCTTCCTCCGACTCAGCCGGCCGGCTTCGGAGCGGGGACGGCCAGCACGAAGTCGAAGGCGCCGGCCTTGGCGCCCGGCTCGTCCCGCACGGCGATGACGAGCTCCGGCCGGAAGATGCCGTCGCCCTGGTTGCCGGACTCGCCCGGGAAGTAGAGCTGGGTCGTGAGGGCCGGCTGGTTCGGCGCCTGCACCCGCACGTGGATATGGCGTGTCCGTCCCGGGTAGAGCCCGGGGATGACCGTCTCGAGCCGGTAGCGGCCGTGCTCGTCCGCGAACTGGTGGCCCCGGAGGCGGAAGCCGGCGTTGTCGTACCCGCCCCGGTCGTCGGCCTGCCAGAAGTCGAGGAGCGCGCCGGCGATCGGCCGGCAGTCGGTTGCGAGGACCGATCCCGTGAGGACGATTCGCGTCCCGCCCATGCCCGGCTCGAGCAGGGAGGTCCGGAGCGGCGAGCGCGGCTTGTAGAACGGGCCCGCCGTCTGGGGCGGCGTGGGCGCGCCCTTGTCGACGCAGCTCGGTGTCGCGGCGAGCGTTCGCGGCTGGGCAAGCGCCCGGCTCCCGGCCAGGACGACGGCGGAGGGGAGCGCAAGGGCCGCTCCCAGGAATTCTCGGCGTGGCGGCCACCAGGCCCGGTCTCGTGTCATCAAGCTGCCTCCGTCCCGGTCCGCAGCGTCGGCGCGCGCGTCCCTAGGGACACGGTAACGGATCGGTCAAGCTCCGTATAGGATGAAGTCGGGCCCCGAGGAGAGCCCAGCCGATGGGAGCCCGACGGCGCTCGGGCCGACGGGCGGCCTGTCGCCACGGGCGCTCGCGGTTCGCCGGCGGGCGCCTTGGGGACGGCCTGGGGCGGCGGCACGTGGCTCTGGGCCGAGGAGAGCGGGCACGAGGCCATGGCCCGGGCCGCGCTCGCGTTCCTCGGGGACGCTCGACCCGCGACGGGCTCGGCAAGCGATCTTCCCCTTCACGCAGGCCGAGCGTCTGAACTGGCACTACGTGCCGCGCCGGCGAGAGGGCCTGCCGCTCAAGGACATGACGGCCGATGCCCGGGCCGCCGCGCACGCCTTGCTGCAGGCCGGACTCTCGGCGGCCGGCTACGCCAAGGCGCGTGACGTCATGCGGCTCGAGGGGGTGCTCCGGCAGCTCGAGACTTCGGCGCTTCACGCGAGACCCCGACAACTACGCGGTCACGATCTTCGGGACGCCGGGCGCGCCCTGGGGGTGGCGGTTCGAGGGCCACCACCTCTCGCTCAACTTCACGGTCGTCCCCGGCCGGGCCATCGCGGTCACCCCCGCGTTCCTCGGCGCGAACCCGGCGGAGGTGCCGTCGGGCCCCCTGAAGGGACTGCGCGCCCTCCAGGCCGAGCAGGATCTCGGCCTGGCCCTCGCCGGGAGCCTCGATCCGGCGCGAGCGCGTGCGCGCGACGATCGCGGCCGAGTCGCTCGGTGACATCGTGAGCGGCCCGGGCCGTGAGCAGAGCCTCCGGGCGCCCGCGGGGGTGCCGGTCGGGACTCTCGGCAGGGAGTCGCGCGCGCTCGCCCTGCGGCTCCTCGAGATCTACGCGCGGAACATGCGTGGCGACCTCGCCGAGGGCGAGCTGCGGAAGCTCCACGCGGCCGGAATCGAGCGGGTCCACTTCGCCTGGGCCGGTCCCATCGACGCCAAGCGACCCCACTACTACCGTCTCCACGGGCCGACGGTGCTGATCGAGTACGACAACACGCAGAACAACGCCAACCACATCCACTCGGTCTGGCACGATCCGCGGAGCAATTTCGGGGCCGATCTGCTCGGGGCGCACTACCTGACGGACCGCCATCACGCCTAGCCCGTCGGCGGCGAGGGACCCTCCGTGCCGTCCAGGAGTCCGCCGGGCCGCAGCAGGACGAGGGTCAGGAGCTCGGCGATCAGGAGCCGGAAGTGGGTGGCCTCCGCCCCGGTCTCGAAGATCAGGAGTATCTCGTCGAGCAGGATGAACGTCGCCCAGAGCGAGAGACTCACCACGAAGGCCGGACCCAGCCATCGTCCGGCCGGATCCCGGGCCGCCCGCCAGAACAGCACGCCAGCGAGCGCCTGCCAGGCGATGACGCCCGCGAGCAGAACCTGGCTCGTCCAGGCCGGGAGCCTTCCCGTGCTGGCCCTGATGAATGCCAGGTTGCCCGAGACCCAGCGCCAGCCCGCCGGCAGAAGGTGGAGGCTCTGGCAGAGGTCCGTCAGGTTCGAGAGCGCGACGATGGCGAAGTAGAGGGCCCAGAACCCGAGGAGCCCGCGCCCGAGCACCCGGAGGTCGAGTCGCCGCGCTCACCGGCCCCGCCTCGGCGGTGCGTCAGCGACGCTCGCCCGTCGGCGTCATCATCCGCGCGATTGTACGCCGGCCAGGTCGCGTCGATGCGCTCGAGTCCGGCGGTGTCTGGACGGCGATCGCGCTCGCCGGGAGGGCGCCGGCACGCGGCCGTACCGGCGGTGGCGGCCCGAGGCTGGCGTGGGCTATTCTGGATGCGGGAGCCGGCGAACCACGCGGCCTCCGGTTGGGTCGAGTGGCATGAAACAGACCCTCGAGCGAGAGTTGAAGCTCGAAGTCGAGCCGGGCTTCCGCTTGCCCAGGCTTCCCGGCCGGCCCCTGGTCCCGCGGGTGTTCGTCTCCCGATACTACGACACGCCCGACCATCGCCTCGCCCGTCACGGCGTCACGCTTCGCTGCCGCATCGAGAAGCGCCGGCCGCTCTGGCAGGTCAAGCTGCCGCGCCAGGCGGGGCGCCTCGAGCTGGAGCTGCCGGGCTCGTCGCTCCGGCTCCCGGACGAGCTCGGACGCCTTCTCCGCGTCTACACGCGCGAAGCCCACCTCGGACCCATCGCCACGCTCCGCACCCGGCGCGCGGGAGTTCTCGTGCGCGAGCGGAGGCGGCCGGTCGCCGAGGTGGTGCTGGACTCGGTGGCGGTGCTCGACGGGCGGAAGGTCAAGCGGCGCTTTCGCGAGGTCGAGGTCGAGCTGGTCGGGACCGGTGACGACGCGGTCCTCGAGCGCGTCGGCGCCCTGTTGCGGGCGGGCGGCGCCACGGAGAGCCAGGGGACGCCGAAGGTCTTCCGGGCGCTGGGGCTCGACTTCTCCCTCGAGGTCAAGCCTCCGGGCCCGTCCGCCACGCCGCTCGACCGGGTGCTGGCCGCGATGCGCATCCAGCTCGAGGCCATTCGCGCGCACGATCCGGGCACCCGGCTCGGCGAGGATCCGGAGGAGCTCCACCAGATGCGAGTGGCCGTGCGGCGACTGCGCGCCGTCATGCGGGCGGCCCGGCCGATGTTCGCGCCGAGGCCCATCAATGCGCTCCGGGAGGAATTGACCTGGCTCGGAGCGACGCTCGGTGGCCGGCGCGACCTCGACGTGATGCGGGAGCATCTCCGCGAGGAGCTCGGCATGCTCGAGCCTCAGGACCGTGGCGCCGGCCGGGCGCTCATCAGGCGGCTCGAGAAGGCGGGCGCGCGCTCCCGCGAGGAGCTCCTGGCGGCCCTCGATAGCCCCCGCTACCTCACCCTCCTCGACCGCATCGAGGAGACGATCTCGCATCCACCGGTGGTGGACGCGGACGTGTCGCTGGCCGACGTGGCCACCCGCGCGTGGACGAAGCTGCGCAAGACCGTCAAGTCGCTCCCGGAGACGCCGGCCGACGCGGACCTCCACATGGTCCGGATCAAGGCCAAGCGCGCTCGCTATGCCGCGGAGCTGGCGGCCCCGGCCGTGGGTCACGCTGCCGAGCGCTTCGTCGACCGGGTGAAGAAGCTCCAGGACATTCTCGGCGAGCACCAGGACGCGGCCGTGGCCGAGGCGCGCCTGCGGGAGCTGGCCAGGGAAGCTCCGGGCCCGCGCGTCGGCTTCGTCGCCGGCCTCCTCGTCGAGCGCCAGCATGCGCGCCGGCAGGCCGCGCGGGCGGCCTTCGAGGACTGCTGGCGAGAGGTCCAGAGACGGGGACGCAAGGCGTGGCGGTGATCCAGCAGGATCTGGCCCCTCTGCTCTCGCGCTAGACGGGCTCGGGTGGTCGGCCTCTCGGGCCGATGGCCGTCAATCGCTCAGGACGGGAGGAGGTTCCGATGCTGAGGACGCTGGCACAGAACTGGTGGGCGATCGTGCTGCGCGGCGTGTGCGCCGTGCTGTTCGGCGTCGGGGCCTTCGCCTGGCCGGGCATCACGCTGGCCGTGCTGGTCCTGCTCTACGGCGCCTATGCGCTGGTCGAAGGAGTGCTGGCGGTCGCGTGGGCCCTGGTCGGACGCCAGGCGGGGCCCTTCCCCTGGGGCGTGCTCCTGGCCGGCCTGGCGGGCGTGGCCGTCGGGGTCGTGACCTTCCTCTACCCTGGGCTCACGGGGCTGGCGCTCCTCTACCTGATCGCGGCGTGGGCGATCATCCGCGGGATCTTCGAGATCATCGCCGCCTTCCATCTCCGGAAGGAGATCGAGAACGAGTGGCTGCTCGCTCTGAGCGGCCTCCTGTCCCTCGCCCTCGGCGTGGTCCTGATCGTGGCCCCCGGCGCCGGCGCGCTGGCCGTGCTGTGGTGGATCGGCGCATTCGCGATCGTCTTCGGCGTGCTGACGATCATGCTGGGCTTTCGCCTGAAGGGTCTGAAGGACCGACTCGCCCCGCGGATGCGCTAGGGGCCTCCGGCTCGAGGGACTCGGCCGCGCGGTCGGCTCATGGCTGGCCGCGCGGCATTGAAGTCGGGTCTGCTGTGACTCTGCCTAACTACCCGAAACAGTGTGGTAATCGATCTGTGCCTGCTCCGGAATAGGGAGCCTGCTCCGGTCAGGCCGACAGCGTGAAGCTTCGCATCGAGAGGCTGCCGAACCGGAAGCCCGCGTAGACATCCCGGACCCGGCCATCGCCCGCCGCCGCACCGACGGCGACCAGCAGGGGGTCGAAGTGCTCGCTGGTCGGGACGGCGAGAGACGCGTGGGGCGCGAGGCGCTCGTACGAGGCGAGGCCGTCCACGTCGCCAGCCTCGAGCCGGTCGCGGACCCAGTCGTCGAACGCCTGAGCCCATCCCGCCACCGGGGCGGACTCTCCGCGGCGGTCGAGACGTCCGAGGTTGTGGACGACGCCCCCGCTGCCGAAGACGAGGATCCCCGCCGCCCTCAGCGGCGCCAGCGCCCGGCCCAGGGCAAGGAGATCACGTGGCCGCGCGGGTGCCGACAGCGAGACCGCGACCACCGGCACCTCGGCGCCGGGATAGAGGAAGCGGAGCGGAACCCAGGCCCCGTGGTCGAGCCCACGCCCGGGGTCCGCCTCGGCTTCGATATCGGCTTCACGCAGCCGCGCGATGATCTCCGACGCCAGCCCCGGCGCGCCCGGTGGCGTGTAGCGGAGCGCGTAGAGCTCCGGGGGGAACCCGTAGAAGTCGTGGATCGTCGCGGGCGCCGGGCTCGTGGCGACCCGGACGGGGCGGGGCGCCTGCCAGTGCGCGGACACGACGACGATCGCCGCCGGCCGCGGGACGCTGCTCGCCCAGCCCTCGAGCGCACGCGTGTAGTCGTCCGTCTCGAGCGCCACCATGGGCGACCCGTGGGAGACGAACAGGACCGGTAGCCGGCCGGAGTCCGGGGCGCGTATCGGCTGCTGGGCTTCCCTCACGTCAGCGCTCCCGGTGGACCGCCCGAAGAGCGCCGTCGGCCGAGGCCAGGAGGCGGTCGATCTCGCCCCGGTCCAGGTGGGTGTTCGTGATGCCGTACGCCCAGCGGTACCGGTCCTGGTCCAGCACCGCGTCCAGCGGGACGTCGGCGATCCGGTCGAAGTCCTCCGTCGGCGGGAGATAGCCCAGATAGTCGTTCGAGTAGCCGAGGACGAGCGTGGTCCTGAACGGGCTCCGCTCGCGAAGGGCGCGGCCAGGGCCGCTGAAGAGCTCGAACCCGGTGCCGACGATCGCGATGTCGCCTATGGCGAGCGCCTGGACCTCGGCCTGGACCGGCGCGTCCTGGCGCCGCCGCATGTCACGGTACATGGCGAGGGCGCCCCGCTGGTAGTGAAGCGGGAAGCGCTGGGCGGACGTCGCGGTGTGGATCTCGTCGGCCCAGACCTCCGGGAACGCCGGCTCGGACTCGGCGGCGAGCCGTCGCTCCACGCGATCCAGGTCGGCGTCGGACCACGGGAGGCGTCGCCGGCGGAGCGGCACCACGCGGCTCTCGACGGCGAGCTCGGGCTCGCCAGCCGTCCAGATCGTCGGCACGACACGGCGCACCTCCGCCGCGAGCGCCCCGCCGACCCGGTCGCGGGCCGGGTAGCCGTGCCGGACCGCGGCCTCGTTCCCGAACCAGTAGTCGAGCGGCGCCAGGTCTCCGGCGCACGCCTGGAAGAACAGGCACTCGGTCCCCGGATGGGCGCGCTCGACGGCCACCCGGAGGGCATGAGGGAAGTCGGCGTTCCACCGGAGAGTCTGGCCCCCGACGCAGGTGCCGTGGCACGCGAATCCCACGACGACCGCCATCACGCCGTCCTCGCCGTCTACGCGGAGCACGGTCACGGTGTCGTCGACCGACCGACGCGGGTCGACGCGGTTGACGGAGATTCCCGGGGCACGCCCGACTCCCGCGCCGATCGCCGCCGGCTGCCGGTGGACGTTGGCCCCGTAGACGGCCCCGGCCAGCCGGTCCGGCAGTGCGGCCGCGTAGCCGTCGAGACCCTCGGTGCGCACGGCCGCTCGCACGCTGTCCGGCTCGAGCAGCACCGGCGCGCTGTGGTTGTGGGAGGCGTTCAGGAGCACGGCCTCGGCGGGGATCCCGGTCAGCGCCGCGATCCGGCGCCGCGCGGCCTCGGCAACGTGCCGCGGCATCCACAGAAGATCGGTGGCGACGAGCGCGACTCGACGGCTGCCGTCATCGAGCACGAGCGCCTGCGCGACGAGCGGCTCATCGACCCCGTCGGCACGGCCGGTCCGGAGCCGCCAGGCGCCGGGCTCGACGCCGAGGGGAGGCGTGATGTCCACGCGGCAGACACCGGCACGAAGACGACCCATGCACGAGTCTCCTCTCGGAGCCGGGCAGCGTCCCGGCTCCCGTTTCCCGGGTCGAGATCCCGACGGCCGGCGCGCGTCCGGTCGACCGGCTCCCGCCCAGGATCGTCTGCTATCCTACTGGCTCGCGACCCCTGGAGCGATCAATCCCGAGCCACCGCCGAAAGGAGCCAGATCCGCATGGCAGACGTGCCGCGCACGGCCGATATCGTCGTCGTCGGAGGCGGAGTCCATGGAGCCAGCGTCGCCTACCATCTCGCCCACCGGCGAGCCGGGCGGGTGGTGCTCGTGGAGCGCAAGTTCCTCGCGTCCGGCCCCACGGGCCGGTCCTCGGCGCTGGTCCGCCGCTTCTACGCGATGGACTTCCTCACCCGCACCGGCAACGCCTCGGCGCACCGCTTCCAGCGGTGGTCGGATGAGATCGGCGGTGGAGATCCGGGCTTCCGCCAGGTCGGCATTCTCTGGCTCGCCGGGGCCGACCGGGCGGCCAACCTCAGCGAGAACGTCCGGCGGGCGCGCGCCCTCGGCGTGCGGGTCGATCTCCTGACCCCTGGCGAGGTGAAGGCGCTGGTGCCCGCGATGGCCGTGGACGACCTCGCCGTGGCCGCCCACGAGCCGGAATCCGGGTACGCCGACGCCTCCTCGACGACCAATGCGCTCGCCGCGAGCGCCCGCGAGCTCGGCGCCACCATCGTCCAGCACGTTCCGGTCGAGGCCATCCTCGTGGCCGGCGGCCGCGTGACCGGTGTCCGCACGGCAGCGGGCGAGATCCACGCGCCGGCCGTGGTCGTCTGCGCGGGACTCTGGGCGCCGGCGCTTCTCGCGCCGCTCGGCATCACCGTGCCGGTCGCTCCGAAGCGCCACCAGATGTGCTTCTTCCGGCGTCCGCCCGGCTTCGACGGGCACCCTGGCATGATCGACCGGCCGAGCGGCACGTACATGCGGCCCGAGACGGGGAACCTGACGATCGTCGGCATCTCCACCTATCAGGAGGTGGTCGATCCCGACCAGTACAACGAGGGCGCCGATCCCCAGGAGGTCATCCGGAATGCCGAGCTGATCGCTCATCGCTTCCCCATCATGGAGCACGGGCTGTCGATGGGCGGGTACTCGGGGGTCTACGACGTGACGCCGGATCACGAGCCCGTGCTCGGTCCGATCCCGGAGTACCAGGGCCTTCACGCCGACTTCGGGTGGAGCGGCCACGGCTTCAAGCACTCGCCGGCCATCGGGGCCATCATGGCCGAGTCGGTCGTGGAGGGCCGCGCCGCCGGGTGGGATCTGGCGCCTTTCCGGTGGTCGCGGTTCCGGGATGGGGATCTCCTGCCGCCGGCGTCGGCGACCGACCCGCCGCACCCGAAGCTCCACGCGGCGACCACGACCTCGTGACGGTCTCCCGGGACAACTCGAAGGCGGTCTACCAGGGGATCCAGTCCGCCGGCATCCGCTTTCTCACGGCGCTCCCCGAGACCTGGCTGGTCTACCTCCTCCAGCTGGCCGAGGACGATCCGGAGATGACGCTGGTCGAGGTCGCCAAGGAGGAGGAGGCGATCGGCATCGCCGCCGGCGCCTACTTCGCCGGCGCCAGGAACGCGCTCCTCATGCAGAACCACGGCTTCCTCGCGAGCATCAACGGGATCGTGTCGCTGGCGATGCTCTACCGCATCCCGCTCGTCATGCTGATCGCGCACCGCGGGCACTTCGGCGAGCCGTACCCGTGGCACACGCAGGGCGGCATCGTGACCGAGCCCGTCCTGCGGGCGCTCGGGCTCCCGTTCGAGCACGCGCGCGATCCCGGGCGCGTCGGCCAGCAGATCCACGACGCCCAGGCGCTCGCCTGGTCGTCGCTCGGGCCGGTCGCCCTGCTCCTGTCGCGCGAGCTCATGGAGGACTGACGGCGGTGCGCGTGCCTCCTCGGCGGCGAGCGCTCGGATGAAGCGGGCCGACTGTCTCGGCGCCCTCTACCCCGAGCTGGGCGACCGGCTCGTGGTGACGATCATGGGGGCGACGGCCCAGGAGCTCTACGACCTCGGGCATCGCGAGACCTTCTTCTACCTCCAGCACGCGATGGGGCTGGCGTCCTCCATCGGGCTCGGGCTGGCGCTGAACCGGCCGGATGCGAGCGTGGTCGTCCTCGACGGCGACGGCTCGGTGCTGATGAACCTCGGCGGGCTGGCCACCTTGGGCCGCTACCGGCCGGCGAACCTGACGCACATCGTCTTCGACAACGGGAGCCTGCTCTCCACGGGAGGGTTCGTGTCCCACACGGCGTCGGGGCGGACCGACCTCGCCGCCGTCGCACGCGCCGCCGGCTGCCCGCGCGTCCTGGAGGCCCACACGCTCTTCCAGTTCATGGAGGCGGTGGCCGAGGCCTTCGCCGCCGGCGAGATGACGACGATCGTGGCCAAGGTCGAGGCGGTCGGTCCCGACCGGTTCCACATGGACCTGGCGTTGCCGGAGAACGCGTTCCGATTCCGCCGGGCCGCCTCGGCCATGGGGTGAGCGGAGACGGGTCCAGCTTTCCCGAGCCTCATCACGATCGGCCGGAGACCCTGACGAGGCTTGGTAGCGGGTCGGAGGGACGCTCCCCTGAAGATCCTGATCGTCGGCGCTGGGCCCGCCGGCCTCTACCTCGCCTATCTGCTTCGCCGCCAGCGCCGCGACGCGGACATCACCCTCGCCGAGCAGAACCCGCCCGGCTCGACCGTCGGCTTCGGTCTCGTGTTCTCCGAGCGCGCGCTCGACTTCCTGTACCAGGACGATCCCGAGACGCACGACCTGATCGTGCCGGCGATGGAGACCTGGCGTGACCTCGACGATCGTCCACCGGGGCGAGCGCGTCCAGATCGACGGGATCGGGTTCGCGGGGATCGGCCGCCTGAAGCTGCTGGAGCTGCTCCAGCGGCGACTGGAGTCCGAGGGATTCACGCCGCGCTTTCGCGCGGAGATCGCGGGGCGCGTCGGAGATGCGCGGCTACGACCTCATCGTCGGCGCCGACGGCGTGAACTCGGTCGTCCGGCGCACCTTCGGCGACCGGTTCGGCACGAGCGTCCGCACCCTGCGCAACAAGTTCGCCTGGTACGGCACCGGGCGGCGTTTCCCGATGCTCACGCAGACGTTCCTGTTCACCGAGTTCGGCCCGGCCAATGCCCACCACTACAGCTATTCGCCGGACATGAGCACGTTCCTGGTGGAGTGCGCGCCGGAGACCTGGGAGCGCGCCGGGTTCGGCGCGATGGACGAGGCGCGGTCGCTCGCGCTGTGCGAACGCCTCTTCGCGGACGCCCTGGGCGGTGAGACGCTCGTCTCGAATCGCTCGATCTGGCGCAATTTCCCCGTGATCAGGAACGAGCGCTGGTCGGTGGGCAATGCGGTCCTCATCGGCGACGCGCTGCGCACGGCGCACTTCTCGATCGGCTCGGGCACTCGTCTCGCGATGGAGGACGCGATCGCGCTGGCGCGCGCGCTCCGGGAGCACCCCGGCGACGTGCGGTCGGCCCTGCAGGCGTTCGAGGCGGCGCGCCGGCCGATCGTCGAGAAGCTCGTCGCGGCGGCGAACGCGAGCGGCGAGTGGTACGAGCGCTTCCCGGAGCACATGCGTGCCGACCCGCTCGGGCTCGCCATGAGCTACATCCAGCGCAGCGGACGCATCGACCGAGACCGGCTGCGTGAGACCTCGCCGGACTTCGTCGCGCGTTACGAGCGGGACCGTCGCGGGGGGGCGCGGGCGAGGCTGAGCGGCGCCGACTCGGCGTGGACGCGTCATCGCGGCCGCCAGTAGTCCCGCCACGTCTGGCCGACGATGCTGCCGATGGCCGCGTCGAGGTGGGCGCTCCCGTTGCGCACGGGCATGACCACGCTGATCGAGGGGCTGGTATCCGTCATCGCGCCGTCCCCGCGAGACGCTATCACGGACGCGGCGCCGGGCGCGCACCCTAGGCCCGTGGACCGTCTCGCGGAGTTCACCCGGGCGTAATGGCGGCGTCACGGCCCGGTCCTAGACTCCTCCACGAATGAGAGCGAGAACCCATGCAAGAGGAGACGAGAACGATGCTGACCGATGACTGGAGCCCGCGCCGATGGCGGGTTGCCCTGGTGGCCCACGACGCGAAGAAGGCCGCGCTGGTCGCCTTCGTCCAGCGCCATCGCGCACACTTCAAGGACTGGGAGCTCCTGGCCACGGCCTCGACCGGCGAGGCGCTCCGTGACGCGACGGGCCTCCGCGTGCGAACGGTGCTGGCGGGCGCCCGCGGGGGCGACGTGCAGATCGGCGCCGAGATGGCGGCCGGAGAGATCGACGCCGTGATCTTCCTCCGCGATCCCTTGACGGCGCAGCCCGCACGAGCCCGACGTCGCTGCGCTGCTCCGCGTCGCGGACGTGCACAACGTGGCGCTCGCGACGAACCTGGCGGGCGCCGAGTGCCTCGTGCGGGCCCTCAGCCCCGACGGAGCGCTCTCGATTCGGGGCTAGAGCTAGACCCCGGCGGGAGTGCCCCCACGCGCCCTGCCGGAGCGCGTGGGGGCCTGGCCTCCGCGGGTGGGGCGTTCAGCCCACGGGGGACAGGTCGATCGAGTGGAGGACCGTCCCCGCCAGATCCCGGTGACTGACCGTCATGACCCCGCTCTTGCCGTCGATCCGGACGTGACCGAAGTAGAGACCCCCCTCGGTCGGAGCGGCATTGACGCGGCCCGCGGGGTTCTTCGTGAAGATCACGCGGGGACCGAAGGTGTCGTCGAGCTCGTTCGGACCGAAGCCGCCGGCGTGGAGCGGACCCGAGACGAACTCGTAGAACGGCTCGAAGTCCGTGAACTGCGCGCGGCTGGGCTCGTAGAGGTGCGTGGCGCAGTAGTGGACGTCGGCCGTGATCCATACGACGTTGCGGATCTCGTTCTGCTTGACGAAGCGGAGCAGATCGGCGATCTCGAGCTCCCGGCCGAGCGCGGGGCCGTTGCCCTGGGCGACGGCCTCGGACCCCCACTTCTTGCCGGCGTCGTGATAGACGACCAGGCCGAGCGGCATGTCGGCGGCGATCACCTTCCAGGTCGCCCGGGAGGCGAGGAGCTCGCGCTTGAGCCAGAGCGGTCTGCTCCCGCCCCAGGATGCGCGCGTCGTCTGTCAGCGTGGTCTCCCGGTTCTCGGTGTTCGGGCCGCGGTAGCTCCGCATGTCGAGCATGAAGAGGTCGAGGTTCGGCCCGCGTCGGATCCGACGGTACACACGGTCCGTCTCCGCGCGGCTACCGGCCAGCGTCGTGAACTCGAACATGGCGCGCTTCGCCCGGGCGGCGAGGAGCCCCGCGCTCTTGACCGTGTACCGGTCGTCCTCGAGCACGCGCTCGTGGAACCAGTTGTTCGTCACCTCGTGGTCGTCCCACTGGACGTACTGCGCGGTCTGCGCGTTGAATCGCCGCACGTTCTCGTCCATCAGGTTGTAGCGGTAGTTGCCGCGATACTCCTCGAGCGTCTCCGCGACCTTCGACTTGGCCTCGGTCACGAGGTTCTTCCAGGTGCCGCCCCCGGGGAGATCGACCTCGGCCTTGAGGGGGCCGTCGGCGTAGATCATGTCGCCGCTGTGGACGAAGAAGTCCGGCTCGAGGCCGCGCATCACCTCGTAGAGGCGCATGCCGCCCCACGCGGGGTTGATCCCCCAGCCCTGCCCGGCGGTGTCGCCGGACCACACGAACGCCACGTCGCGGCCGTCCACGGGCGCCGTCCTGAAGCGCCCGACCACGGGCGCGCTGGTCGTCTTCATGTCGCCGAGGTCGAGGAACGTCACCCGGTAGAAGACGTCCTGGCCCGCGGGCAAGCCGGTGAGCGCCACCTTCGCGGCATAGCCTGTCTCCGGCAGCGCCGCGGGGCCCATGACGCGGCGCGGGTTCTGGAAGCTCTCGGTGGCGGCGTATTCGACGAGCATGCGGGCCGGGCGGTCCGTCGCGCTCCACACGACCGCCCGCTCGGCGGCGACCTCGCCGGCCTGCACGCCGAAGGGCAGGGTCGGGCGCGGCGGCCGTCTGGGAAGCCGCGCGGCGGGGCCAGGCACCCGGCGGCGACCAGGGCGCTGCCGGTGGCGAGGGCGCCGCCGAGGAACCGGCGGCGGCTGGGGGAGTGAGGCTGCGTCATGGCGTACCTCCTCGAGCGCCCACCGGGCGCGTTCGGCGAGTCCTCGGCACCGCGCGGGAGGTCCTCCGATACAGTATCGCAGGGTCCGTGATCCGCGCCGCCCGCGACTCTAGCCGCCGGTGATCTCGGGGCCGTGACCGCCCGGTGAAGGTTGCGCGACGATGGGCTCGCGTTCGGAGATCTCGGCCCGCCAGTTCCCAGGCGCCGCCCCGACGCTTGCGTGCTCGCGGGTCGCCCGGGTGGGCGAGAGACCCCAGGGGACGCACCGGAGGGGGAACGAGATCAGAGTGTCATGGATCTGCAAATATCAGTTCACGAAGTTTCGGTAAGTATAGGGAGGACCGTGTCTTGGAACGTGGAAGCCACCACTGACTGGAGGAAACCATGCCGCAGCACGCCGCCAAACGCGCGAAAAGCCTAGCGCAGGAGAAGCGTCCGTTCAACGACGAGGGCGTCCATTCGAACCCGGTCGTCGCCGAGCGCGCGACATTCCAGGAGGTCCTGGAAGCGCGCTTCAGCCGGCGAGATTTCCTGAAGGGTGTCTCGATCCTGGCGGCGGGAGTCGGCGTGTCGCGCGTCGGCGGGTCGGACGGCCTCGCCCAGAGCTCCAGCCTGACGTTCAAGGAGCTCCCACACGGCAACGACGAGCAGTTCCACGTCGCCGAAGGCTACGACCAGACCGTCTTGATTCGGTGGGGCGATCCAGTCGAGGGCGGTGCGGCGCCGTTCGATCCGATGCGGCAGACGGTCGGCGGTCAGATGAAGCAGTTCGGCTACAACAACGACTTCATCGGATACCTCCCGCTGCCGGCCGGGTCGAACAGCTCGGACCATGGGTTGCTGGTCATCAACCACGAATATACCAACACCGACCTGATGTTCCCGGGGTTGCCGGAGAAGGACTTCAACGATGTGCTGAGCCGCGACCAGGTCGATATCGAGATGGCCGCCCACGGGCTCTCGGTCATCGAGGTGAAGAGAGATGGCGGCAAGTGGACGGTGGTGCCGAACAGCCGCTACGCTCGTCGGATCACCGCATCCACGACCGAGATGCGCGTCTCGGGCCCGGCCGCGGGACATGATCGACTGAAGACTTCGGCCGACCCGAACGGCACGCGGGTCATCGGCACGCTCAACAACTGTGCCGGCGGGATCACCCAGTGGGGCACCGTGATGACCGCCGAGGAGAACTTCAACGGCTACTTCAGCGGTGACGGCGCCAACACCAAGGAAGCCGCCAATCACAAGCGCTACGGTCTGCCCAAGGTCAGCTGGTACGGCTGGCACCGCTACCACGAGCGCCTGGTCGTCGCGAAAGAGCCCAACGAGCCCAATCGCTACGGGTGGATGGTCGAGTTCGACCCCTACGACCCCCTGTCCGTCCCGGTGAAGCGCACCGCAATGGGGCGTTTCAAGCACGAGGGCGCCAACACGATCATCAACAAGGACGGTCGGGTCGTGGCCTATTCCGGTGACGACGAGCGATTCGACTATCTCTACAAGTTCATCTCCGACCGACGCTTCGATCCCGACAACCGCGGGGCCAACAAGGACATTCTCGACTCGGGGATCCTGTTCGTCGCCAGGTTCGACGCCGACGGCACGCTGACCTGGCTGCCGCTGGTGTGGGGCGCCGGGCCGCTGACGCCGGAGAACGGCTTCAGCAGCCAGGCGGACGTTCTGATCGAGGCGCGCCGCGCGGGGGACCTCCTCGGGGCCACGCCGATGGATCGGCCGGAAGACGTCGAGCCCAACCCGGTGACGGGCACCGTCATCGTGATCCTGACGAACAACACCAGTCGCTACCAAGGACAAGGTGGACGGACCCAACCCGCGCCCCAACAACAAGCATGGCCATGTTGTCGAGCTCGTGCCGCCGGGCGGCGGCGCCGATGCCGACCACGCCGCCCTCAAGTTCCCCTGGAACATCCTGCTGCTGGCGGGGAATCCGAGGAAGCCCGAGGACGGCGCCCGGTACCATCCCGAGGTGACGGAGAACGGCTGGCTGTCGTGCCCCGACAACTGCGCTGTCGACAGCAGGGGCAAATCTGAAAGCGCTCCGCTCCGCCTGTTTGAATATCTGTGCGAAGCGCTCCCGCCTCGAAACTGATTGAATTTCAAAGCGGGCTGAACAGACATGCAACTGTTGCAGCAACCCAAGCTCACATCACTGTTCTCCTGCATCTGATTCAGACATGCAACAGCAACCAAAGCTCACGACACTGTTCTCCCGCATCACTGCGGACGACGCAGCCGAGCGTTGCAAGATTGCGGTGAAGTGGGAAGAGGAGCACCCACCGGCAGCAGCAGCTGGTGCAGCAGCAGCCCTGCCCAAGAGGGGCCCAGGCAGACCCCCGAAGAAGCGAGAGATCGCTGCTGTGGATGATACAGATGCAGCAGTGCAGCCTCGCGCACAGAAGCCGCGCACGGGAGTGTACACTAACTGGTTTTCGTCGCCACACCTCCTCGACATTCTGCAGTCGCTGCGAAATCATAGCTCCAGCGCCAAACGTACCGTGGCTGCACTGCAACGCTCTGCACCGGACGGGCGCTACAATCGGCTGTCGGACTCCACCATCCGCGCATGGTTCGTGCCGGGTACGTCGCAGCTGCTGCCGCGCTTCCAAAGCCAGTTGGAGAACGGTGCGGCAGACAAACGCAACGGCGGCCCTCCTTCGGCGATGACAACAGCAATGGAAGAAGAAGTGAAAGGCACGTTACTGAAGCTGCGCGATGCTGGTATGTCCGTGAACAGTCACGTCATCCGATGGGCGCTGCAGGCAGTGTTCAGACGGCGTGACCCATCACTGTTGAAATGCGGATGCCAAGATTATTCTCATTCTCGATGTGTGGGCGGTGCACAAGAGCGAAGAATTCCGGCTCTTCCTCCGCACTCATCATCCGCGCGTGCGTCTTGTTTTCGTTCCTGCAAACTGCACAAGTAAACTCCAAGTGGCAGATGTTGCGCTGCAGCGACCATTCAAATGCAGCATCCGACGCAGCTTTGATTCATGGGCTGCAGAGCAATTGGATCAGCAGATCAGCAGCGACCGTATCGTCGGCCTAGCAGAACAATTCAAGATGGTCAACATCAAACCATTAGTGTTGCAATGGTGCATCAGCAGCTGGTTGGAATTGTAGCAGCGCAAGGACGTCATTGCGAATGGGTGGTATTCTTGCTGCCTCTCCCTCTACGACGTCAACTCGCGTGATAGGCGTGTCGCAGCTCTTTCCGCTGTCGCGCAGCGCCTGCTAGACGACAACTTCGTGCCAGACGGCGAAGAAGATGCGTTGGAGTCAGATCTAGAGTCCGACGGTGAAGTCGAAGGCAACGAAACCCTCAGTGATGGTTCAGGAGTTGAGCTAGACCTCGCTATCCCAGTGCCTGAGAATGCTCGTCGTAGCGGACGTAATCGCAAGCAAGCTGCCAGCAGCGGCTACATGCTCAACAGTCAAAACATTGTAATGACGGAAGACTCTGAAGCATAAAAACTGTGTCACAATATGTTTTCAATCTCTACGCTCTGACTTGATCTCGTAATTTAATTTCAAAGCGCTCCGCTCCGGGCTGAATTATTTAAGAGCGCTTAACCATTTGTGGTACGGTATTGCCTTTGAAGTGAAAACCGCCGTGCAGTTGCTGTCATCCCTGACACTCATTTGGCAAGATGAAAAGATATTTGTATGGGACTGAGATCCGAACATCTACTCTATTTTGAGCCTCCAATTCGCGCTCACTGGATAGAGCTCCAGCTGGGACATGACATGGCAAACTTTCCCAGACGAATGGATAAAAGATTGAAAAAGAGAGAGAGAGAGAGAAGCTGCATCCCAGCTATCCACTTTTGCAGATGCTTGATCTCGAAAGGCTACTCTCTTTTCACCGTCATATTTCACCATTCACACCGACGTGATATGGGGAGAATTGATAAAGCAAGTTTGGGCACCATCCAAACATTTTTGAGTGGTGAGAGTCTGACTCTTTTTTCCGGTCGATACTTAAGCAACAACGTTGTAGTTTAAACTATCCTAGTGACAGAGTTGTTGAAAATCAAGGACTACACACCGGGTTCCCGAATAAGGTGAACCTCCTTGGCCCAGAGGTTGAAACGAGCCATTCGCACTCGCACTGCGAATGAATTGGAAGGTTGCGTGGGCGGTTAAATAGTGGAAGCGGCAGCAGCTGCAGTGCTAGATGCGGAGGGAGCAGCAGCAGCTACAGTCGCAGCACTTGAACGTGGTTGCTGCTCACGCCAAAACGATGCCATATTGCGCTCGTGCATTTCGTACACACGTTGCCAATACGCGCTCTTGTCTTTTTCGTAGAGATCTGCTGCATGCGCATTTTCCCCCGACGCCGTGTTTGGATCTTCAAAGAGTGAGAGGATGCCCATGAGCGACGAGTGGAGTGTGTATGACGGCGACCATTCACCCGGTGTCAGAAAGTTCACACACACTTTTCCAGTCGTGAGATTCACTGCAACACACACATCCACCAAACACAGAATGTGAGAACAAGTCAAAGTGTATCAAAGCGGGGGAGGTTCCACCTACTTACCATTCGGGTGAAATACTGGAGTGACGAAGCGAATAGAAGGCACCGATCCAGGATAGTCTTCGGCAAGATCAATTTGCAACTGCATGGTTACATGTTTCCAATCAGAGTGTGCCGCACTGTCAGCCCCCCAAATGAGCAACACGAGAGAGGAGTTGGTGAGTAAAAACATCTTGCTGCATCTCACAACCAAGAACGAACAAAAAGATCAAACACTGACCCGCAGACAATGGCTCTCCAGCGCAACAAATTATGGTTTTCCTCGGGCGCAGCAAATACAAGGAGAGGTTCTTGCTGCGGTGTCACAAATGCAGCCAACTCTTGCAGCAACAACCGACGATACAGCCGTGATTGTTGAGTGGATAATGCTGCAGCGGAAGATTGCTGTTCTTGCAGTGATATTCGTGGTGGATGATGTTCCAGAGGCGCAATTGCCTCCAGTCGTTCCTTGAAATCGAGCATCTTTCGCCACATATCGGGTGAGCCAGCTCCTACACTGTGCAGTTTCTCTTGCAAGTCGGTGGACTCCTTGTGCTCCGCTGCCATTTGTTTCTCTCGCTTGGCTTCACGAGCGAAACGCAATCTGAGTGCAGAATTGATGGACTTGACATTTTTGTGGACAGTGGTTGCGCCTTGGTGTTCCGCCAACTCGGCACAAAGTTCTTCAACTGTCGCATCCGGAACACATGCAAACAGTAGCGTGTCGAGCATTCGGAGCGCAGATGTGAGAGGACATTCCTTCCGCAGACGATCAACAAGTGCCGCGCGATACTCCATACAACGTGCAACATACGATGCCAGCAAACCATGTTGCGCTTCAGCAGACAAATCAGTGCAGTTAGGAATTGAGAGGAATGGTGCGGTTTTCGTCGCGCTGGGAGCCGCTGCGGCAACATCAATGTCGATGTCCATTGCTCCTGTTCCGGCAGCAGCAACAGCATGTGTCGATGGTGGAGAGGAGGGAGTCAGTTTGGTGGCAGCAGCGACACTTTTCATACAACTGACAATGTGATTGACCAGTGGCTTCAACTTCACATCACCAGTCGTTTGTGCACGATGGATGATGAAGCGCATGTGTGAATGAGACTCGGGATGTGTGGCGAGTTTGTCGAATTGTTCTCGATTCGTCAAATAGATGCGCCGGAGTGCTGAAGCACCACCCGCAGTGGACGTTCGTGCAGATCTTGAATCCACACACCACGCTGACCGGATGCCCCTCGAAGTGACCGTACAGCAGCAGCAAGTAGTGCTTGGGGTGTTGTCCAATTGCGGCTCACCTTTGTTGCAGCAGGAGGTGAAAACACACAGTGCGGTGTACCTGGCGCCAATACCACCATCTCTCGTTCGCGTTGCGTGACCAATCTCATACGTACACCTGCGCGAATGGTTCAAGACTGTGAAGGGCGGGGGCGTGCAAATCATCGATGGAGTACGTGGAAAGTCGAGCCGCTTTACTCTTTTTCGGGTCGTTGACTTTCTTCGTTCATCGTGTCTTGAAACAACACGATATTCTCAGCTTCAGGTTCGACACACACCCAATAGGCAGGATGAGAGGATGTTGGATTCACATCGGAAGACACGTGATGGTCATCCATGCGCCAATTGACTGCACCAGCTCGATGGCTCTCGCAATGAAAAGTGAGAGGGAAGAAGGAGGGTGGGTGAGCACTACCATCACCCCAGAGATGGTGTGACACAGTCCAATCGGCAACACCGTGCGGCAAATCGATTCCGTCCTCCACTCCGACATATGCAAAAGCGCCGCCAAGCAGAATGGCCGACAACAGTGGGGTTTTTGAATCATCGAGTGATTG
>CAVVOZ010000033.1:0-111811 GCA_963749975.1 uncultured Candidatus Rokubacteria bacterium
AGCCGGTAGCCCTCGCCGTCCTTCTTCGCGAGGCCGATCTTGTCCAGGAGCGCGTTGGCCTGCTTGACGTCGAGCGTCGACCACTTCTTCCGCCACTCCGGACCCGGGTTGTACGGCGTGGACTCGGCGGGCGCCACGGAGCCCGGGATGCCGATGCCCAGCCAGAACGTCTCGTTCAGCTGGTCCCGGTCGATGCCCATCGACAGCGCCCGCCGGAAGTCGGCGGTGTGGAGCCACTTCGCCATCTCGGGGTCCGCGTCGTAGGAGTGGTTGACCTGGAGCGTGGCGTCGGAGCCGTTGAGCGCCGGGTCGAGCTTGACGTCGTAGCCCGACCTTGTCCCGGTTCTCGAGGAACACCGGGAGCTTGGTCATGGCCGTGTGGCGCTCCTGGAGATCGTACTGGCCGGCGATGGCACGGAGGTTCAGGACCTCGAGGTTCTCCGCGACGGTCATCTGCAGCCGGTCGATGTACGGGAGCTGGTTGCCCGCGGTGTCCACCTCGTAGAAGAACGGGTTCCGCTCCATCACCCAGGTGGGGTTGTTGATGGGCGTGACCACCTTCCACGGCGTCAGGACGGGCAGCTCGGGATTGAGCCGCCAGTCCCAACGGTTCTTGATGTACGCGACCCACCCGTCGAAGTTCGCCGCCTTGGCCTTCGCGACCGCGGCGTCCATCCCGATGTACTTCGGATGGAACTGCTTGATGTAGTGGGCCGGCATGTAGGCGCCCATCGTCCGGCCCTCCATCTGCCAGAGCGCCTGTCCGCCGCCCATCGCGGTCGAGCCGGCCAGGATGTCGAGGAACAGGTAGTTGGGCTCCGGGAACTCGAAGAGGACCGTGGTCTCGTCGATCTTCTTGATCACCCCGGACTTGCCGTTGATCATGAAGTCCGGATGCGGCGTGGGCGACCAGATCCTTGTTCAGGTACACGTCCTCGTACCAGAACACGAAGTCGTCGGCGGTGAAGGGCTTCCCGTCCGACCACTTGTGGCCCTTCCTGAGGTAGAGCGTCACCGACTTCCCGTCGTCGCTCAGGAGCCACTGCCGCGCGACACACGGCCGGTGCTGGGTGCCCGTGTACTCCCAGAACAGGAGCTTGTCGGCCGACACGATGCGGTTGCCGTTCTCGCTGGTCACCGGGGCCGGTGAACCCGCGCCGCCACGTTCCCCCGTAGCGCCCGATCTCGTGGACCGGCTTGATGACGAGGGGCTCCTTCGGGACGCGCTCGGTCACCGGCGGGAGCTTGCCCTGCTTCACGAGCTCGGCCAGCATCGGCGCCTCGCTGAACTTCGTCGGCCACTTGGCGGGGTCGAGGATCAGCTCCGGCCCCTCGAGCTTCCCGATGAGCTGGGCGCCGAGCTTCGGCGGGGCGGCCCGCGGGCGTCTGCCCGCGGGCCGCTCCCGGCAGCCCCACGGCGGCGAGACCGCCGAGACAACAGGGCCGCGTCCCGGATGAACTCACGTCGGCTCACACCATTCCGCTTCTTCGGCATCACGGACCCTCCTCGTTGACGGTCCCGGTCAGAGAACGGCGGGTTCGAGTGTATTGGCCCGGAGTCTAGCACGACGGGGCCACTTTTCGCCCCGCCTCGGTGGCGGAACGGCTCGTCTCAGGACCTGACCCCCGCCCTGGCGGCTCCGCGGGCGTCCCGGCCGGCGATCCACCACGGCTGGGCGCAGAGCCAGCCCAGGAACTCGACGATCGTGTGCGCCGCCAGGTACGACGTGATCCCGGTGCCGATGTCGAGCATCGGATTCACCTCGACGAGGTCGAAGCCGACGATCCGCGTGTGCTCGGCCAGGGCCCGCAGCGTGTCCCGGAGCTCCGCGTAGAGGAACCCGTTCGGCTCGGCGGACACGCAGCCCGGGACCAGCGGGAGGTCGAGGACGTCGACGTCGACGCTCACGTAGCACGCCGCATCGCGGGGAATGCGGTCCACGAGGCCGCGCGGCGAGACGTCCCGGAACTCCTCCATGGTCACGATGCGGTTCCCGTCCCCCAGCGAGTCGTCCATCATCACCCGCGAGTTCCGGAGGCTCCGGATCCCCACCTGCGTGAGGCTCCGCACGTGGGCCATCCGCGCGATGTGCCGGAACGGATGGCTGTTCGTCAGCTCGAGCCCGTGGACGAACGGCAGGTAGTCGAGGTGCGCGTCGAAGTGGACGACGTGGAGCGGCTCCGCGTACGCGCGCACGACCGGATACGTGATGCCGTGGTCGCCGCCCAGCACGACGGGCAGCGCGCCCCGGGCGAGGAGCCGGCGCACCATGGTCCGTCACGTTGTCGAACGTGCCCGCCACGTTGGTCGGCAGCACGTCGGCATCCCCCGCGTCGACGATGCGGCCGTGGGAGAGCTCGTGGGCCAGGAACTCCCGCCGGAGCGACGGGTCGTAGTAGCCCTGACCGCGTCCGCCGAAGCGCATCGAGTGCTCCCGGATCCCCCGCGGCCCGAAGCGGGAGCCCGGCATGAACGGGGACCCCTCGTCGCTCGGGACCCCCATCACCGCGATGTCGGCGTCGAGCCGGTCGAGGTCCGTCGCGATGACGGAGCGCAGGAACGACGGAATGCCGACGAACGGGGCGTTCCAGCGAGACTCGCCGGACGGTTGCATCGGCGGGCCGCTCAGGCGCCGACGCGCGCCGGCGCGCGGCCGCCCGTCCGCTCCGCGCTCGCGGGGCCGAGCCCCTGGCGCGCGAGCACCGCCGCGATCGAGCGGCGCTCCGCCTCGGTCGACGGCACGAGCGGCAAGGCGGGCATGCCGCTCCCGATCCCGATCATGGCGCAGGCCGCCTTGAGCGCCGGCAGCCAGTGCCCGATCTCGTGGATCGCGCAGAGATCCAGGACCGCCCCCTGGAGCCGGGTGCACGCGGCCCCGTCGCCCCGGGACGCCGCCGCCCGAAGCTCGACCAGCAGCGCGGGCACGACGTTGGCGAGCCCCGGGACCAGCCCGTCTCCGCCCATGCGGAGGCTCGCGGCCACGAGGTGCTCGTGGCCCTGGAGCACCCGGAAGTCGGCTCGCGTCGCCTTGATGGCGAGGAACGCCTGGAATGCGACGAAGTCACCGGCAGAGTCCTTGATTCCGAGGACCCGGCTGTCGCGCGCCAGCTCCGCCACCGTGGCGGGCGTGAGGATCTGGTGGGTGCATTGCGGGATGTTGTAGAGAAGGGCCGGCCGGCCGGCGGCCTCGATCACCGTCTCGATGTGCCGCCGCTGGGCGACCGCGTCGACCCCGAAGTAGTACGGAGATCCGACGACCACCGCGTCGGCCCCCTCGCCCGCCGCCTGGCGCGCGGCCTCCACCGCCGGCGCCGTGGCCGGCAGCATCACCCCGGCCAGGACCGGCACCCGGCCGGCCGCCGCCCGGACGAACGCACGCACCACGACTCCGCGCTGGCGCGGAGTGAGCCACGCGCCCTCGCCGCAGCCCCCCAGGATGAACAGCCCGCTCGAGCCGCCCTGGAGCACGTGCTCCACCAGGACGCCGATCGCGCCCTCGTCGATCTCGCGGGCCGCGTCGAGCGGCGAGATCGTCGGAGGGACGACGCCGCTGAGAGCCCCGTCCCAGGTCCAGCGGTGCCCGGCGCCCGCCGACGTCGTCATGCGGAGCTCCGCCCGCCGACGAGCGCCCGCTCCGGCGTGCCGGTTCCGAGCACGTCCTTGAGCGATGCCTCGATGATGTCGAGCATGTCGTCCACCTCGGCGGCGGTGATCGTGAGCGGCGGGGCGAGCGCGAGCATCCAGTGGCTCGCGCGCAGCAGGAGGCCCCGCCGGCGCGCGGCCTCACGCACGCGGATCCCGAAGTTCACGTCGGCCGGGTAGCGCTCGCGCGTGGCCGGGTCGCGGACGAACTCGACGCCGATGAGGAGCCCCTCGCCCCGGACGTCCCCGATCACGGGCAGGCGCCGCCCCATCTCGCGGAGGCGCGCCATCGCCTGGGCCCCGCGGGCTCGCGAGTTCTCGACGATGCCGTCGTCGAAGATCTGCCGGATGGCGGCGATCCCGACGGCGGAGGCCACCGGGTTCCCGCCGAAGGTATGGCCGGCGTGGAACTGGACCTGGTCGACGGCGCTGCCGTAGAAGACCTGGCCGATCTTCGTGGTGAGGAGGTTCGCGGACAGCGGGGCGTAGCCTCCGCTGATCCCCTTCCCCACGCAGAAGATGTCCGGCCAGGCGTTCCAGTGCTCGGCCGCGAAGAGCTTCCCCGTCCTGCCGAATCCGGTGATGATCTCGTCGTAGATGAGGACGATGTCGTACCGGTCGCACAGCTCGCGCACGCGCGGCAAGGTAGTCGCGCGGGGGCACGACCACGCCCGCCGACGTCATGATCGGCTCGGCGATGAAGCCCGCGATGGTCTCGGGGCCTTCGAGCTGGATGACCTCCTCCAGGAGCCGGGCGTACGTGGCGCCGACCGACTCGGAGCCGCCGGGGAACGGCGGGCGGTACGGATCCGGGGTGTGGAGGTGGATGAACCCGCCGGCGAGCGGCTCGTAGGGCGCGCGCCAGCCCGGCCAGCCGCCGGCGGCGAGGGCGTGGCCGGTGCCGCCGTGGTAGGCGCGGTAGTGCGACAGGATCTTGTACTTGGTCCCGTGCCCCACCTGCTTGTGATACTGGCGGGCCATCTTGATCGCCGCCTCGGTCACCTCCGAGCCGCCGGAGAGGAGCTTGACGGTCGTGTACTGGGGCGGCGTGATGTCGAGCAGGAGCTTCACGAGCTCGAGCGCCCGGTCGCTGGTCCCGAGCGTCGGGGCCGCCAGGGCCAGCCGCTCGATCTGGCGGGAAGCAGCCTCCGCGAGGCGCTTGTTGCCGTGGCCGAGGTTGACGCAGAAGGTGCCGCTCAGCCCGTCGATGAAGCGCCGGCCGTCCACGTCGATGACGTGGATGCCACGACCCTCGGTCAGGATCAGCGGGTCCTCGGCGAACTCCTTCATCGGCAGGAAATCGACCATGATGTGGCGGGCGAGCTCTTTCATCGCATCTCCCTTGGCGGCCAGGACTTGGACGGCGTCGCGCTTCCGGCGCGACGCACGTACCCGATTGTACTGGCGCGCCCGGCGGTTCGCCAAGGGGACCGGTCGACACGGCGCCGGTGCCGCGCGCGGGTGGCGGACAGGCCGCGAGACCCTGTGGTAGGGTGAACCCGGCCCTCCGGGGACGCCGGGGAGGCAGAGGCCCGCACGCCCGGTCCAGCCGGACCAGGAGGCCAGGAGGAACGACCATGGCGGAGGCGGTGATCGTCTCGACGGCGCGGACTCCCATCGGCAAGGCCTACCGGGGTGCCTTCAACAACACCCACGGCGCCACCCTCGCCGGTCACGTGATCGAGCACGCCGTCGGGCGCGCGCGGCTCGACCCGGCGGAGGTCGAGGACGTCGTGATCGGATGCGCCATGCCCGAGGGTGCGACCGGCCACAACATCGCGCGCCAGGCCGCGCTCCGGGCCGGCCTGCCGGTCACGGTCGCCGCCATGACGGTCAACCGCTTCTGCTCCTCGGGCCTCCAGGCGATCGCGATCGCGGCCCAGCGGGTGATCGTGGACCGCGTCCCGGTCGTCGTGGCGGGCGGCCTGGAGTCGATCAGCCTCGTGCAGAACGAGCATCAGAACAAGTTCCGGCTGACCGAGGACTGGCTCCTCGAGCACAAGCCGGAGGTGTACATGTCGATGCTCGAGACGGCCGAGGTGGTCGCCCGGCGTTACGGCGTCACGCGGGAGATGCAGGACCGCTACGCCCTCGAGAGCCAGCGGCGGATCGCCGCCGCCCAGCGCGAGGGACGGCTCGACGCCGAGATCGTGCCCCTCAAGACCGTGAAGCTCGTCGCCGACAAGGCGACCGGCCAGACGCGCGAGGAGTCGGTGACGCTCGCCCAGGACGAGGGCAACCGCGCCGACACGACCGCCGAGGGCCTCGCCGGGCTGAAGCCGGTGGTCAGCGCCGACGGGACCATCACCGCCGGCAACGCGAGCCAGCTGTCCGACGGCGCCTCGGCCTGCGTCGTGATGGACGCGAAGCTGGCCGAGCGGCGCGGCCTCCAGCCGCTCGGCATCTTCCGCGGGCTCGCCGTCGCCGGGTGCGAGCCCGACGAGATGGGGATCGGGCCGGTCTTCGCCGTGCCGCGGCTCCTCCAGCGCCACGGGCTCACGGTGGACGACATCGACCTCTGGGAGCTCAACGAGGCGTTCGCGGTCCAGGTCGTCTACTGCCGCGATCGCCTGGGCATCCCGATGGAGAGGCTGAACGTCGACGGCGGCGCGATCGCGATCGGCCACCCCTACGGGATGAGCGGCGCGCGCATGACGGGCCACGCCCTGATCGAGGGGAAGCGCCGGCGGGCGCGGCGCGTGGTCGTGACCATGTGCATCGGGGGCGGCATGGGCGCGGCCGGCCTCTTCGAGATCGCGTAGCGACGCTCTCGCGCGCCGGACCCTCCCGGTTCTCCGCGTCTCCCAGTGTAGAATGCCGGGGGACGACATGGGCGAGACGGTCTTCTTCGGCTACGACCGCGCGGCCCTCGACCGCGAGTACGACAACCGCGGGAAGGTCGCGAACTTCGCCGAGTACCTCTCCCGCTACCCCGCCGAGAGCTGCCGCATCCGTGACACGCTCCCGGCCCGGCTGGATCTCCGCTACGGTCCGAATCCCGGGGAAACGCTCGATCTCTTCCTGCCGGAGGGTCATGGCCCCTGGCCGGTCCACGTCTTCGTCCACGGCGGCTACTGGCGTGCGCTCGACAAGCAGGACTTCAGCTTCGTCGCGGGGGCGTTCCAGCCCGCCGGCGTCCTCGTGGCCGTCATCAACTACGCCCTCATCCCGACCGTCGACATGGACGAGCTGGTCCGGCAGGTGCGCGCCTCGGTGGCGTGGCTCCACCGGAACGTCGCGGCCCTCGGCGGCGATCCCGCCCGCCTCACCGTCTCCGGGCACTCCGCCGGCGGTCACCTGGCCGCGATGCTGATGTCGACGGACTGGGGCCGATTCGCCGGGCTCCCGGGCGACGTCGTCAAGGCCGGCTGCGGCATCAGCGGGCTGTACGACCTGGAGCCCATCCGCCTCTGCTACCTGAACGAGACGCTCGGGCTCACGCAGGAGACGGCGCGCCGGAACAGCCCGGTCCACCTCGTCCCGCCGAGCGCCGGCCGGCTCCTTCTCCCGGTCGGTGCCAAGGAGGGCGACGAGTATCATCGCCAGACCGAGTCGCTCGCCGCCGCCTGGCGGCGGCGCGGCCTCGCGGTCGAGGTCATGGACATGGACGGCCACGATCACTTCTCCATCATCACGGAGCTCGGGGACCCGGAAACGCCGCTCAGCCGGGCGATCCTGCGCCAGATCGGCGTCCCCGTGGCCGGCCGGGAGCCGGCGGGGCGATGATCCGCGATGTCCCCGGGCGGAAGCCGCGGATCCACCCCGACACCTGGATCGATCCGTCGGCCGAGGTGATCGGAGACGTGGTCATCGAGCAGGGCGCCAGCGTCTGGCCCGGAGCGGTGCTCCGCGGCGACGAGGACAACTACGTCCGCCTCGGCAAGAACTCGAACGTCCAGGATGGATCCGTCCTCCACGTCACGCCGGAGTTCCCGTGCGTCGTCGGCGACGGCGTGACCATCGGCCACCGGGCCGTCGTCCACGCCTGCACCGTCAAGGACAACGCCCGGATCGGGATCGGGGCCGTCGTCCTGACCGGCGCCGTGATCGAGGAGAACGCCCAGGTCGGCGCGGGCGCCGTCGTCCCGCCGGGCAAGATCGTGCCGGCGGGCTGGCTGGTGATGGGGGTCCCGGCCAAGCCCGTGCGCCAGATGGCCCCCGACGAGCTCGAGGAGATCCGGCGCAACGCGACGGCGTACGTCGCGCTCTGGCGCCGAGATTACGGGCCGCGCCCCGGCCCCCGCTAGACGACGGGGGGGACGCCAGCCCGAACCGACACCGCCGTCTCCACACGAGGAGGATTCATGCCGCTCCGCACGCGCTATCTCTTCTCCGCCGCCATGGACGTCGATCCGAGCCGGGAAGCCCTCTTCCACGAGGTCTACGACAAGGAGCACATCCCGGCTCTCCTGGAGGTGCCGGGCGTCGTGTCGGCCGCACGCTTCAAGGTCCGCGAGCTCACGCTGATGATCGGCGGGGAGCGAAAGACCATCGACCCCCAGGGGGCACCGCGCTACAACGCGCTCTACGAGCTCGAGTCCCCGGAGGTCCTGGTCACCGCGGCGTGGGCCCGCGCGGTCGAGCGGGGACGCTGGCCGACCGAGGTCCGGGCGTTCACCCGGAACCGCCACCACCTCCTGTACGAGCGCCTCTGAGCCAGAGCTGGGACGGGGTCAGACTTTGACTTCTGAACATTCCCCCTCCCTGACGTGAGGACCGAATTGCTCAGGAAATCAAAGTCTGACCCCGGGCTGGGATCCCGCGAAGTACCTGGAGTTCGCGGGCCATCGGCTGCGCCCGGCCCTCGATCTCCTGGCCCGCGTGCCGGCGACCGCGCCCGCCGTGGTCCACGACCTCGGCTGCGGCGCGGGAAACGTCACCCGGCTCCTGGTCGAGCGCTGGCCGGGCGCGGCGGTGACCGGGGTCGACGGCTCGGCGGCCATGCTCGACACCGCCCGAGCCGCCGTGCCCGCGGTGACGTGGATCCAGGCCGACATCGGCGCCTGGCGCGGCCCCCGGCCGGCCGACGTCGTCTTTTCCAACGCCGCGCTCCACTGGCTCGACGATCATGCGGGACTCTTTCCGCGCTTGCTCTCGGGCATCGCGCCGGGCGGCGTCCTGGCCGTCCAGATGCCGAGAAACCACGGTGCGCCGTCTCACACCGAGATGGTCGCCGCCGCGGAGGCGGGACCCTGGCGGGAGCGCCTGCGCCCGGCGCTCCGCGCGCGCCCGGTCGCCGGGCCTGCCGTCTACCACGACATCCTCGCCCCCCACGCCTCACGGCTCGACATCTGGGAGACCGAGTACCTGCACGCGCTGGAGGGCGACAACCCGGTCGTCGAGTGGACGCGCGGGTCGGCCCTCAAGCCGCTCCTCGATCGCCTCGAGGAACCGGAGCGCTCCGGCTTCCTGGCCGAGTACTCGGCGCGGATCGCCCGCGCCTATCCCCGCCGGCCCGACGGCCGGACCCTCTTTCCCTTCCGCCGCCTGTTCATCGTCGCCATGCGGTGACGGGCAGACGAGGCCCGAGATGCGGTTCGTGACTACGACCGGATCGTGGGGCCGCTCTCGCCGGAGTACGGGCGGATGAACGCGATCGAGGGGTTCGTCGACGCCTGGGTGGCCACCGGGCACGGTGAGCGCGACGGCGTCACGTGTCACGGGGTCCACGTCGGCCAGCGAATCGACTACTGCTTCGTCAGCACGTCCCTCCTGCCGCGGCTCCGCGGCTGCTGGATCGACGATGCGGCAGCGGGATCCGACCACCAGCCGGTGTGGACGGAGCTGGACCCCTGACGGCGCCGGGCGCGATCCACGTGAAACCGCGCTCGAGGCCGGATCGAAGCGCGATTCGTCACCCCGCGTGACGAGGTCGTGCTCGACCTCAGGCGGCGACTCCGAGATCCGGTACTGACCGGGGGGCGCGGCCGGCGTGGCTCGAAGGGACCACCGAGACGCCGTGATAGAGTGGACGCACCGTCGGAGGTAGGAGAGCGCATGACAGGGGTGGAACGCCGGCATACCGCGACCGTGGACGTGGGCGGGGTCTGGGTGGGGAGCACGCGCCCGATCGTCGTCCAGTCCATGACCAACACCGACACGGCGGACGTCCCGGGGACGATCGCCCAGGTGCGTGCGCTCGCCGAGGCCGGCAGCGAGCTCGTGCGGGTGACGGTCAACAACGACGAGGCGGCGCGCGCCGTGCCCGACATCGTCCGGGAGGTGGACGTGCCGGTCATCGGCGACTTCCACTACAACGGCCACCTCCTGCTCGCGAAGTATCCCGCGTGCGCCAGGGCGCTCGCCAAGTACCGGATCAATCCCGGCAACGTCGGGGCCAAGCACCGCGACGAGAACTTCGCGACGATCGTCAGGATCGCGATCGACCACGGCAAGCCGGTCCGCATCGGCGTCAACTGGGGAAGCCTGGACCAGCACCTCCTGACCGAGATGATGGACGCGAACGCGAAGCTCGCGGAGCCGCGCGACGCGCGCGACGTGATGCTGGACGCGATCGTGGAGAGCGCGATCCGCTCGGCCGAGCTGGCCGAGGCGACCGGGCTCGGCCACGACCGCATCATCCTGTCGGCGAAGGTGTCGGGCGTGCAGGACCTGGTCGACGTCTACCGGCGCCTCGCGCCCCGCTCCGACCACCCGCTCCACCTCGGCCTCACCGAGGCGGGCATGGGAATGAAGGGCATCGTGGCGAGCACGGCGGGGCTGTCCATCCTCCTCCAGGAGGGGATCGGCGACACGATCCGCGTCTCCCTCACGCCGCGTCCCGGCGGCGACCGGACCGAGGAGGTCCAGGTCGCCCAGCAGATCCTCCAGTCGCTCGGGCTCCGCATCTTCGCGCCGCAGGTCACCGCCTGCCCCGGCTGCGGGCGAACGACGTCGACGTTCTTCCAGGAGATGGCGGAGGAGATCCAGGGGTACCTGCGGAGCGAGATGCCCCGCTGGCGCGAGCGCTATCGCGGCGCCGAGGCGCTCAGGGTCGCGGTCATGGGCTGCGTCGTGAACGGGCCCGGCGAGTCCAAGCACGCGGACATCGGCATCTCGCTGCCCGGGACGTTCGAGGAGCCGATGGCCCCGGTGTACGTCGACGGGAAGCTCCTGCGCACGCTCCGCGGCGACACGATCGTCGCCGACTTCCTGCGGATCCTCGAGGACTACGTCGACACGCGCTTCGGCGCGACGCCCGGCCGCCCGCGGCTGAGCGGCGCGCGGGCGCGGTTCCCCTTTCGCCGCCGCGTCTTCCCCGCTCGCAGCCTCGGCCGGAGACTTGGCCCGAGAGCCGGCACGGTCGTCGGCCCGCTAGCCTGGAAGGAGGCTCCCTCATGTGGTCGTCGGCGATCGTGGCGTCGCTCCACTACCTGGCGCTCGCCATCGGCCTGCCCGCGGTGTTCCTGCGCGGGCGCGCGCTCAAGGGACCGCTGGACGACGCGGGCCTCCGGCGGCTCTTCGCGGCCGACTCGCTGTGGGGCGTGGCGGCCGCCCTCTGGGTGGCGACCGGCCTCCTCCGGGCGTTCGGCGGGCTCGAGAAGGGCTCGGCCTTCTACCTCCAGAGCCGGCTCTTCTACCTGAAGATGGCGCTCTTCCTGGCGATCGTGGCGCTCGAGATCTGGCCGATGCTCACCTTCATCGGCTGGCGCCAGGCGCAGCGCCGGGGAGCGCGCGTGGACACCAGCCGGGCGCCCGCCCTGTTCCGGGTGACCCACATCCAGCTCGCCCTCACCGTCGTCATCGTCTTCGTCGCCTCCGCCATGGCTCGCGGGCTCTGGTAGGCGCGCGAACCAGAAGTACGGCGCGGGGGCGCGGGTTGCCGGTTACTCCGGCGACCAGTGGGGGACGGCGCTGAAGAGCCCGTCGACGACGCCGATCTGGTAGGCCATCCAGAGGCCGAACGCAAGGCTGAGGAGGCCCGACGCCGTCGCGAGGTGACGGTTGAGCCACGCGAATCGGTGGGCGGTCACCGCGAAGGGCACGGCGACCGCCGCGGTGATCAGCATCATGCCGGCGATCGTCCCCACCCCGAAGACGAGGAGATACCCGATCGCCCACCACGGGTCTCGGATCGCCGCCAGCACGAGCAGCGCGACCGCCGCGGACCCCGCGAGCCCATGGACCAGCCCGACGACGAGCGGGCGAAGGATCTGGTACGCGCCGAACTGCCCGAGCGTGCGGTCGAGCCGCGCCTGGGGCGTCGCCTCCTCGGGGTGCCCGTGCGCCTCCGGCGCGTGGCCGTGGACGTGGCTGTGGACGTAGTCGCCGTGGACGTGCGGGTGGGCGTGGCGATCCTCGTGGCCTCCGGCGTGGGAGGTCCCCGCGCGCGCCTCCTGGATCCGTCGGGTGACGCCGGTCAGCGTCAGGATCCCCAGCAGGACCAGCATGATCGCGACGGAGAACTCCATCCCGAGCCCCACGCGGGGCGGAATGACGAGACCGAACAGGATGATCGCGCCTCCCACGGCGAGGATCGTCAGCGTGTGGCCGAGCCCCCAGAGCACCCCCGTCCACGCGGCCGCGCGCACCGAGCGCTGGCGGCTCACGATCGTCGTGACGGCGATGACGTGGTCGGGGTCGGTCGCGTGGCGCATCCCGAGGAAGAAGCCGAGGAGGAGGACGGACAGGAGTGGCGTCATGCCGGATACCTTACGAGATCGCCGGCCCGCCCGCCACCGCCCCGCGACCTCACCGCCGGGGCCGCCGGCGACCCGGCGATGGCGGCGCGCCGGCCGGCCTCCGCACGGCGCCGCCCGGCATCCGCTCCTCCAGCTCCTCGAGCGTGCGCGGCCAGTCCTGGTGGAGGAGGCGCGAGAGGGCGCGATCGGCCAGGAGCCGCCCGCCGGTCTGGCAGACCGCGCAGTAGTTGGTCTCGTTCTCGGCGTGGACGATCCGCTGCACCGGCGCCCCGCAGTCGGGGCACGGCTGCCCGTACCGGCCGTGGACCGCCATTCCCTCGCGGAAGGCCGTGACCTTCTCCGGGAAGGCCAGCCGCGCCGCCGCGGAGAGACGCTCGGCCCACTCGACGAGCACCGCGCGCGCGGCGGCGTGGAGCCGCGCGAGCTCCGCGCCGTCCAGCTGGTCCGTCATCCTCACCGGCGAGAGCCGCGCGCGGTGCAGGATCTCGTCCGCGTAGGCGTTGCCGATGCCGTCGAGGAGACGCGGGTCCGTGAGGGCGCGACGGAGCGTGTGCCGCTCCCGGGACAGCGCCCGGGCGAACTCGGCCGCGGTCGCTCCCAGGACGTCGAGACCGCCGGGGTCGAGAGCGGCGAGCGCCGTCTCGCCCCGCGCCAGGTGGATCGACGCCCGGCGCCGGGTCCCGGCCTCGGTCAGGGTCAGCGTGCCGTCCGGGAAGTCGAGCGCCGCGAGCCCCACCCGGCCCGGCGGGCGCGCCCCGGCCGGTCGCCAGTGAAGGCGGCCGGCGATCATCAGGTGGATGACGATGAAGAGCTCGCCTTCGAGCGCGAGGACGATGCGCTTGCCCAGGCGGCGGAGTCCCACGACGGTCCGGCCCTCGACCTCGGCCACCGGCGGATCGACCGAGCGGAGGACGAACGGGCTCGCCAGGCGGAGCCGCTCGAGCGGCCGCCGAGGACGCGCGGCTCGAGGGCCGTCAGGTACGCGACGACGTCGGGTAGCTCGGGCAACTGTCCGCGCCTGGCATGGGTCCGGGGACGATCGGAGAGTCCGCCGCGATCAGCCCCTCGATTGCATTGCACGAGGAGGGCGGAGTCAAGGGCCTCACGCGCGTGCTAGCATGGTCTCGACGCGCCGGAGCACCGCCACGACGTGAAGCACCACCCCGGTATCCTCCCCCGCCCGACACCCTCGACGTCGACAGTCCGGTCGTCGACATCGACCGAACGTCGTGCCGCGTCACGGCAAGGAGTGAGACCATGCCAAGCAAGAGCTACTCCGCCGGCCACTTCCTGCTGAGCCTCGACGGCACGCTCGCCCTCATCGAGAAGCTCGCCGGCGGCTCCATCAGGGGCGAGGTCTCGATCTTCCGGACGGGCTCCGAGAGCCTCGCGATCAAGCGCATCTCGGCCATCAGGTACGAGCCGTTCAGGATCGCCGTCGGGATGGGGATGGGCCAGCCGCTCTACGACTGGATCAAGGCGGTGCTCGGCGTGACGCCCGTGTCCAAGAACGGCTTCGTCGCGCTCGCAAACGCCAGGGGGAAGGCCGATGCCTACCGTCATTTCCGAAACGCGCTCATCGAGGAGATCACGTTCCCCGGGCTCGACGCGAGCAGCAAGGAGACCGCCCTCTTCACGATCAAGCTCTCCCCCGAGCAAATCACCTACGCCGCCGGGGACGGTGCGAGCCTCACGCCCACGGTCGATGCGAAGCAGAAGAAGTGGCTCTGCTCGAACTTCCGCTTCCGCCTCACCGGCCTCGAGGATGCCTGCAAGCGCGTGGCGAAGGTCGATCCGTTCACGGTCAAGCAGAGCATCGCCGAGTTCACTGCCGGCGGATCTGGTATCAGGACGAAGCATCCGACGACGCTCGAGATCCCGAATCTCAGAATCACCTTCTCGGCGGCCGACGCGAAGCCGTGGCAGGACTGGTTCGACGACTTCGTGATCAAGGGCAACGCCGGCCCGGGGAACGAGAAGAACGGCACCATCGAGTTCCTGGACCCGAGCGGCAAGGCGACCCTCGGCACCGTCAGCCTCGTGCGGTGCGGCATCTTCTCGCTCGACCTCGAATCGCTCGGAGGAACCAGGAACGCGGGTCCGCGGTACGCCGCGGAGCTCTACGTCCAGGGCATGCAGATCGACCTGAAGAGCGTCTGATCGAGCGCTCGCGACATCGCGAGACCTGCGCGGCGTTCGGCGTGCGGCCGCCCGCGCCCGCCGCGCGAGACCGGCGCCGGCCCTCGCGATCCCCACCCTGCGCGCCGTGCTACGGTTGGGCCGCCGATGGCCCGTGCCGAGACCGCGCTCCTCCGTCTGCCTGGCTTCCCCCGGTTCGCGTGCTCCGCCATGCTCAACACGGTCGCCTTCGCCGGCGAGCAGGTCGTCCTCGGGTGGCTCGTCCTCGACCTCACGAACTCGCCTCTCTGGGTCGGCGTGGCGCTCGCCCTTCGCATGGCACCCCTGCTCGTCGTCGGCCTGCCCGCCGGCGTCCTGGCGGACCGCGGGGACCGTCTCGTCCTGCTCCGCGGCGCCAACACGACCATGGCACTCGCCCTCACGGCGGTCGGGACCCTCGCGGTGCTGGGGCGCGCGACGATCGGGCTGGTCCTGGCTCTCACGGTTGTCATCGGCTGTGCGCGCGCCCTGCAGCAGGTGACACAGCAGGTCCACGCCCACGACCTGGTCGGCGCCGCTCGACTGACCGAGGCGCTCGGGCTCCTCGGCATCGCGATGCGCATCGGCGGTCTCACGGGCTCGCTCCTCGCGGGTCGCCTGATCGGCGGCCTGGGACCGGGCGTCGCGTACCTGGCGGCCGCATCCGCGTCGCTCCTGGGCACCCTGATCCTCCCCCGGCGGTCCTCGCACGCGGCGCGCCCGCCCACGACATCCGGCTCGGTGTGGGAGGGCCTCTCCGGCTTCGTCGAAGCCGCCCGGCGGGAGCGGCGCCTGCCGCTGCTCATGGGGCTGACGGCCGCCGGCGAGGTGCTCGGCTTCTCGCACCAGGCCGTTCTGCCGAGCCTCGCTCGCGACATCCTGCGGGTGGGACCGGAGGGACTCGGCGTGATGAACGCCACGCGCCAGGCGGGCGGGATCATCGGCATGCTCGCCGTCGGCCGCCTGAGCCAGCTGGGCGGTCTCACAGCCGTCTTCGTCGCCGTCCTCGGGGCGTTCGGCGCGGGAGTGGCCCTGCTGGGTCTCGCTCCCGGCTACGGAACCGTGCTCCTGCTGCTCCTCCTGATCAACGCGGTCGGTGCGATGGCAGACGTCCTCGGACAGAGCCTCATGCAGCAGGCCGTGCCGGCCGCGCTGCGGGGCCGGGCGAGCGGCGCCTGGGTCGTGGCGATCGGCGTCGGGCCCGTGGGACAGTTCCAGATCGGGGCGCTCGTCTCCTGGCTCGGCGTCGCCCCCGCGCTGGGCCTGAGCGGCGCCGCGCTCGTCGCGGTTGCGCTGTGCGCCCGGTTCCTCATGGCGCGCGCCCGGAGGTCTTGACGGGCGCCCGCCCCGCGGTCAGCCCGGCCCCGGTTCTCCGCCCTTCGTCTCCCGCCTCGAGAGACGAGCGGCCCGGACAGGCCTTCCAGCCCCGCCCGGGCCGCCGGGAATCCACGCGCAATCGGAAGGAGAAGGCTCCCCCTAGCAGCAGCCCCCGGAGACCGCGGGCTTCTTCGGCGGCTCGATGAGCTCGATGCGCGCATCGTCGGGTCCGCGGACGAAGGCGATGCGCGGCCCGTTCGGCACCTGGATCGGGCCCTCGAGCAGCGGGCATCCCAGCGCGCCCAGCCGGGTGATGTCGGCGTCGAGATTCGCCGAATCGAAGCCGAAGTGCTCGATGCCGTGGTGCGGCATGGCGTCGCCCGCGCCCAGCTTCTCGCCGGTCCTGGCGCCCGAGATGTTCACGGCGATGCCGCCGTCCTCGCTCATGCACCGGACGAAACGGTCACCGAAGACCCGCGTCTCGTCGGAGAGGATCTTGAAGTTGAACGCCTTCACGTACCAGTCGGCGGTCCTCCGGGGATCCGGAGCCTTGAGGTGGATGTGATTGATCCGGAATGCCATCGTGACCTCCAGGTCCATGGCCGGCGCGCGGCCGGCCGGGAAATGAGCCATCGTCGCCGCGGAATCCTTCCCGCCGTGACCCTTCGCCTCCGCGGCGCTCGGAACGGATCCAGGCCGGATCAGACGAGGGCGCGCCGGCCGAGCTTCACGGGACGGCCGCCCTGGATCACGTCCACCGCGTCGCCCAGCGCGGCGATGTCCGCCGCGGGGTCCCCGGCGACGGACATCAGGTCGGCCACGAGCCCCGGCCGGATGGCGCCGATCTCGTGCCCGAGGCGCATGGCCTCGGCGGACTCGGCGGTCGAGACGGCCAGCGCTTGCCACGGCGAGTACCCGAACCACTTCACGAACGCCCGGGCGTTCGCGGACGACGCGTCGAATCGAGCGTGCGCCATCCCCATGTCGAGCCCGGTGATGAAGCGCACCCCCCGCGCGCGCATGTCGCGGGTGACCTCCACGTGCTCCTCCATCGACACGGGCGCGGCCGACACCGACCAGTGAGGCTTGGGGGGCGGCGCGCCCGCCTCGAGCGCCTCGTGCCCGAGGAGGTGAAGCCCGAAGGTCACGTCGACCGCCTGGCCGTTGGCCGCGATCCGGTTCGACACCTCGGGATCGTACTCGAGCCCCTTCCGCGGGTCCGCCGAGAGCCACCGAGCGTGCACGAGGTGGTGGATGCCGGCCTCGGCGCAGTTCCGCACGCCGTCGGCCGACAGCGTGTGCGCCACGATCTGCATGTCCAGGCGCTCCGCCTCCCGGACGGCCGCGCGGAGGGTGGCGGCGGGGTACTGGACGGTCCGGGGGTTCGCCGTCGGCGTGAACATGCCGCCAGTCGCCATCATCTTGATGCAGTCGGCGCCGAGCTTCTTCTGCCGGCGCACCGCGGTGATGACCTCGTCGACGGTGTCCGCCTCCGTCCCGAACATCCAGCAGTGCCCGGCCGTCGTCGTGATCGGGGTGCCGGTCAGGATCAGGCGCGGGCCGGCCACGACGCCCCGCCGCACCGCGTCGCGGATGGGGAACGCGATCTCGTTCTTGCTGCCGATGTCGCGGAGCGTCGTCACGCCGCTCATGAGCACGGCCCGGACGTTCGCGGCGGAGCGGAGGAGCAGCGCCTCGTGCGACTCGGTGGTGACGAGGTGGTAGGCGTCGGGCGTCGCGGAGCAGTGCATGTGCGCGTGGACGTCGACCAGGCCGGGCAGGAGCGAGACGTCGCCGAGGTCGTGGACGCGATGGGTCGAGCCCACGTCGGGCGGCAGCTCCCGCTGCGGCACCACCGCACGGATCCGCTCGCCTTCGGTCAGGACCGCGTGGTCGGGCAGCCATCCCGACACGGTCGGATTCGCCACCCGCCTCGCCTTGAACACGGAACGCTCCGCCACGACTGCCTCCCTGGATGTGCAGCGGCGGCGTGTGCCGCCAGCGCGGTCAGCCTACGTTCGCGGGCCGCGGGGCCGCAAGGTCCCGAGGCCGATCAGATGAGGGACGCCAGCGCGTCGCCGACCTCGCGCGTCGAGGCCTTGCCGCCGAGGTCGCGCGTCACCGTCTTGCCGTCGGCGACCACCGTCTCGATGGCCCGCACGATGGCGTGAGCGGCGGCGGCGTGCCCGAGGTGCTCGAGCAGCATGGCACCGGTCCAGATCTGCGCGACCGGGTTGGCGATCCCCTTTCCCGCGATGTCGGGCGCCGAGCCGTGCACGGGCTCGAACATCGACGGGTACTCCTTCTCCGGGTTGATGTTGCCGCCGGGCGCCAGTCCGATCGAGCCCGCAATGGCCGGTCCGAGATCGGACAGGATGTCGCCGAAGAGGTTGGACCCGACCACCACGTCGAACCAGTCGGGGTGCTGCACGAAGTGGGCCGTGAGGATGTCGATGTGGTACTGCGCGGTCTTGACGTCCGGATACTGCCGCGCCATCGCCGCGAAGCGCTCGTCCCAGTACGGCATGCTGTGGATGATGCCGTTCGACTTGGTCGCCGACGTGACGTGGCGTCGCGCCCGCGTCCGGGCGAGCTCGAACGCGAACCGCATCACGCGGTCGCAGCCCTTCCGTGTGAAGACGGACTGCTGGATCGCCAGCTCGTCGTCGGTGTCCCTGTAGAGTCGTCCGCCGATCTCGGAGTACTCCCCCTCGTTGTTCTCGCGCACGATGACCATGTCGATCTCGGCGGGAGAGCGGTCGGCGAGCGGGGACCGGACGCCCTTCAGGAGCCGCACCGGGCGCAGGTTCACGTACTGCCGGAAGGTCCGGCGGATGGGGATGAGAAGCCCCCACAGGGACACGTGGTCCGGCACGCCGGGGGCGCCCACCGCGCCGAGGAAGATCGAATCGCAGGCCCGGAGCTGCTCGAGGCCGTCTTCGGGCATCATCCTGCCGGTCTTCGCGAAGCGCTCGCAGCTCCAGTCGAACTCGCTCCACGCGAGCTCGAACCCGAAACGTCGCGCCGCCGCCTCGAGAACGCGCTGGCCCTCGGGCACGACCTCCTTGCCGATCCCGTCACCGGGAATCACCGCGATGCGATGGCGCATGAACCCCCCTTCATGAGGTGGCGTCGGCGGTCCGGCCGCGCCCTGGACGGCACCGCGCCGTCACCGGTCCGAGGGTATCCCGCCCACCGGACGCGGTCAATGAGACCCGCGCCCCCGGGTGAGCCACGTGTCCCTGGGCGACCCAGGTGCCGACCGCCTCCGGCCGGCTAGCGGCGATCGAACGCGAGGCGCGCGCCCAGCAGCAGGAGAGCGAACCCGGTCACGGCCTCGATGACGCGACGCACGCCGAGCCGGCGCAGAACGTCGCCCGCCCGCTCGACCACGACGGCGTAGACGGCCAGCCAGGCCAGCGTCATCGCGCAGAACAGGAGGCCCAGTGCGAGAAGCGCCGGAAAGGAGGCGCGCCCGCCCGGCGTGAACTGCGGCAGGAGGCTCGTGAAGAACACCGCCATCTTCGGGTTCCCGAGGTTGCTGAGGACGCCCTGCCGGAAGGCCGTCCACCCGGCCAGCGGCGGGCCGTGGCCGAAGGCCCCCGCCGGTCCCGCTTCACCGCCGCCCCGTAAGGCGACCCACAGGGCCTGCGCGCCGAGCCACACGAGATAGGCCGCGCCGGCGAGCCGGAGCGCCGCGAACACCGATGTCGACGCGACGAGCAGCGCGGCGATACCGGCGCTCGTGGCCGCCGTCCACACGGCCTGTCCGGTCGCCACCCCGAGCGCGGTCCCGAGGCCGCCGCGCCGCCCGCCGCCGAGCGTGTTCCGGATCGTCAGGGCCGTGTCGGGCCCCGGCGTGACGATCACGAGGACGGCGATCCCCAGGAAGGCGACGAGACTCGGCTCCACGAGCCCGAGCCTCCGCGGCGCCGCCGCACCTCGTCAACGGCCATGAGGCGCGGGCCACGCCCGGCCATTCGCCGGCGGAGACGGTCAGCGCAGACGGAGCTTCGGGTCGATGGCGTCGCGGAGACCGTCGCCGACGAAGTTCGCGGCGAGCGCCACCATGAGGATCGCGACGCCCGGGAAGGTCGAGATCCACCACTGGGCGGTCAGCTCCCGTCCCTCCGCCACCATGGCGCCCCATTCCGGGGTGGGCGGCACCGCCCCGAGGCCCAGGAAGGACAGGGCCGCCGTGATGATGATCGCGTTGCCGAAGTCCATGGCCATCAGGACGATCGACGGCGCGGCCGCGTTCGGAAGCACGTGCCGGAGCAGGATGCGCCGGTCGCGCAGCCCGAGCGCCGCCGCCGCGCTGACGAAGTCGCGCGCCTTGAGCGCCAGCACCTGGCCCCGGGCCAGGCGCGCGTACGGCGGCCACCAGACGACCAGCAAGGCCAGCATCGAGTTCTCGATGCTCGGGCCCAGGGCGGCGGCGATCGCCATCGCCAGGATCAGGGCTGGGAACGCGAGCACCATGTCCACGATCCGCATGGTCACCTCGTCGAACCAGCCGCCGAGGTACCCGGCGAGCGCGCCGTACAGCGTCCCGAAGATCGAGGCCACGACCACGACGACCGCGGCGACCGGGAGCGACACGCGGCCGCCGTAGAGCACGCGGGTGAACACGTCCCGTCCCAGCCCGTCGACGCCGAGCCAGTGCTCGGCCGAGGGCGCGCCGAGACGGTTGTCGACGTCCACCTCGGTCGGGTCGAACGAGGACAGCAGCGGCGCCAGCCACCGACACCGCCACCCAGGCGACGATGACGAGCGCCCCGAGGACGACCATCGGCTTCCGGACCAGCTGCAGGAGGACCCGGCGGCCCTCGCTCCGCGACAGCGCCGCGACAGCGGGACCCAGGGTCCCGTCCGCGACCGCCACCGCGCGCGTTGCCGACGCCGTCGCCATCTACGAGTACCGGATCTGGGGGTCGAGCCAGCCGTAGAGGAGGTCGACGGCAAAATTCACCAGCGTGTACATGAGCCCGATCACGAAGGTCACGCCCATGATGGCCGGGAAATCGTTGGTGACGGCCGACTGGAACGCGTAGCGGCCGAGCCCGGGCCAGGCGAAGATCGTCTCCGTCATGACCGCCCCCGAGAGGAGCCCGCCGTAGGCGAGGCCCAGCACGGTCACGGTCGGGATCAGCGCGTTCCGGAGCGCGTGCCGCGCGATCGTGGCTCCCTCCCGCAGTCCCTTGGCCCGGGCCGTCCGCACGTAGTCCTGGGAGAGCACGTCGAGCATCGATGCGCGCGTCACGCGCGTCACCAGCCCCATGATCGAGCTCGCGAGCACGAGTCCCGGCAGGATCAGGTGCGCGACCGCGTCGCGGAACGTCCGGTAGTCTCGCGCGAGGAGGCTGTCCACCGTGTAGAACCCGGTGACGAACGGCGGCGAGTCGATCTGGGGGCCGAGCCGGCTGGGGCCGACCGTCCAGTGGAGCGTCGCGTAGAAGACGACGAGGGAGACCGTGGCGAGCCAGAAGATCGGCAGCGAGACGCCGATGAGCGACAGGAGGCGCGCCGCGTGATCGATCACGCTCTCGCGCCGGATGGCGGCCACGACGCCGAGCGGCACGCCGATCACGAGGGCGAAGAGGACGGCGACGGTGGACAGCTCGATCGTCGCCGGCAGGAACGCCTTGACGTCCTTGGTGATGGCCCGCCGCGTGTTGATCGAGTTGCCCAGCTCCCCGCGGGTCAGGTTCCCGAGGAACGTCAGGTACTGGACGTGCAGGGGCTTGTCGAGCCCCCACTTCTCCTTGAACGCCTGGACGATCTCGGGCCGCTGGGACGCCACCTGCCCGAGGTTCGACACGATCGGGTCGGAAGGAACGGCGTGGGCGATGAGGAACGAGATGAGGGTCACCCCCACCAGCGCCACCATCATCAGCCCGAGGCGTCGCGCAACGTACTTGGCCATCGCCTGATAAGGCGCGGGGACCGCACTGCTGCGGTCCCCGCGACGTCTTCGTTGAAGTCCGGGACTGGTTCCGGCGCTACTTCTTGTCCACCGGGTAGATGCGGGCCGCGCCGAGCGGCAGGTACTCGTAGCCCTCGATGTTCGGGCGCACCACGACCTCGGCCTTGCCCTGGACGAGGTTGACGTAGGGACCGTTCTCCACGAGGTAGGCGAGAAGCTCCTTGTACATCGCCGACCGCCGCTTCGCGTCGACCTCGGCGTCGGCCTTCTTCGCCATGTCCTTCGCCTTCGGATCGTCCCAGCGGAGCCGGGGCGCCCAGGTGTGGAGGATCATCTGGCCGGTGAAGTCGCTCGACGCCGATGTAGTCGGGCTGGTTGTACGAAATGACCGCGATCTGATCCTTCTGGCGGTATTTCGACAGCATGACCGAGAACTCGGCGGGCGTGAGCTGCACCTCGATCCCGATCTTCTTCAGGTCGGACTGGATCTTCTGCGCCACCGACTCGTAGGTGATGCCAGCCGGTGACGGGCCCGTTCCGTACAAGAGCGGGTACTTGAAGCCGTTCGGGAAGCCCGCCTTGGCCAGGAGCTCCTTGGCGAGCTTCAGGTCGTACTTCGGGTTCAGCTCGATCGGCATCGGCCTGGGTCTCCAGGCCGAGCACCCCGATCGGGTAGACGGCGGGACCGATGACGGCGCGCCCGTTGGTCAGCTTGATGATGCCGGCGCGGTCGACGGCGTGCCGGATGGCCTGGCGAACCTCTTTCTTCGCGAGCGCGGGATGCAGCGCCGGGTCCACCGTCAATCCCATGTACATGTTGTCGAGGGATTGGCCCAGCTGGATCTTGACGTTCTTGTTGCCCTTCATGGCGGCGGTGAGGTCCGGCGTGATGTTGAGCGCCACGTCCACGTCACCGTTCTCGACCTGGAGCTTCTGGGTGGCCGGCGAGGGCACGTCCCGCGCCTCGATCTTCGCGATCTTCGCCGGACCCTTCCAGTAGTTCGGGTTCCGCTCCATGATGATGACGTTGTTCTTCTGCCAGCCCTTGAGGATGAACGGCCCGCCGCCGGCCGAGTTCTGGTTCAGCCACTCCTCGGCCTTGTCGTCCTTGTCGGCGGTCGCTGAATCGGTCGCCCCGTGCTCCTTCGCGAGCTTCGAGTCCATGATGGCGGCGTTCGGGCCCGACAGGACGGGCAGCCAGTCGGCGAACGAGTCGTTGAGGACGGTCTTCACCGTCATCGGGTCGATGACGACGACCTCCTTGAGCGGGTCCATCATCCAGCCCGGGTTGGCCTTGAGGTTCTTGAGCCGCGTCAGGCTGAACTTCACGTCCTCGGCCGTGAACGGATTGCCACTGGCGAACTTCACGTTCGGCCGGAGCTTGAACGTGTACTCCTTGCCGTCCGGCGACACCTTCCACTCGGTGGCCAGGATGGGCAGGAAGGTATTCAGCTCCTTCGGGCTCTTGTGGGCGACCAGCGTGTCGTAGACGTTGAGGTCGACGAAGGCCGCGCCGAACTCGAACTCGCGGCCCGGATCGAGCGTCTTCACGTCCGACTGGTCGAGCGCCATGATGAGCGTCTTCCCACCCGCCGGCTGGGCCAGCGCGGAGGGACTCGTGCCGCCGATCAGGGCTGCGAGCGAGAGAGCGAGAACAGCGAGTGTCAGGGTGCGTCTCATTGAGGCCCGTCCTTCCTGGACGATGATGATGGTGATTCCACCCAGCCGCCAGCCGCGAACCGCCCACGACGGCGGCGCCCCCTGGGAGGAGCGCACGCCACGGCGCACCGTAAAGCAGGGGGTTCCCGCCTGTCACGTCGGGGTGTTCCCTGACACAGCAGCGCAGGCGCATTGTACTCCCGAATCGCCGGGCGCGCTCCGCGCCCGGCGATCGAGCGTCGTCAGCCCCCGGTCGCACGCCCCCTGGCGGCCGGTCCGGAGCCCGGCGGCCCGGCGCGGGACCGGTCTGCCCACGCGATGCACCTCCATCGTATGATGGCGGGAGCATGCCGACCGGAACGCCGAAGCCGCCCCCGCGCCGGGCCCGTCAGACCCCTGCGCCAGGGCCCCATCTCAAGCCTGCGCGAGAGGATGCCGCCATGAAGCTCACGGGAGAGTTCTGCGAGAGTCTCTACAGCACGATGGTGAAGATCCGGCGATTCGACGAGAAGGTCGCCGAGCTCTTCCAGCAGGGCATCGTGAAGGGCACCGCCCACAGCTACGTCGGCCAGGAAGCCGTGGCCACGGGCGCCTGCGCCAACCTGCGCGAGGACGACTTCATCGTCTCGAACCACCGGGGCCACGGCCACACGATCGCCAAGGGCGCCCGGATCGACCGCATGATGGCCGAGCTGATGGGGCGCGAGGACGGGTACTGCCGGGGCCTGGGCGGTTCGATGCACATCGCGGCGCTCGACCTCAACATCCTCGGGTGCAACGGCATCGTCGCCGCGGGCGTGCCGATCGGCGCCGGGGCCTCGCTCGCCGCGAAGATCCAGGGCACCGACCGGGTGGCGCTCACGTTCTTCGGGGACGGCGGAGCCAACCAGGGCGTCGTCCACGAGACCATGAACCTCGCCTCCGTCTGGAAGCTCCCCTTCATCTTCCTCTGCGAGAACAACAAGTACGCGCTCTCCACGGACACGAAGCGCACGACGGCCGGCGAGATCGCGAAGCGCGCGGCCGGCTACGACATGCCGCACGCGCGGGTGGACGGCAACGACGTGCTCGCCGTGTACGAGGCGATCAAGGAGGCCGTGGCCCGGGCGCGGCGGGGCGAGGGCCCGACCTTTGTCGAGGCGGTGACCTACCGGTGGGGCGGCCACAGCATGCGCGCGAACCTCCCCGACTACCGCACCAAGGAGGAAGAGCGCGAGTGGATCGAGCGCGACCCCATCGTGCGCTTCGGGCACCACGTCGTGGACAAGAAGATGCTCACGCCGATGCGGCTCAAGGAGCTCGAGCAGGCGGTCGAGCTGACGCTCGACGAGGCGGTGCGTTTCGGAACGGCCAGCCCGGAGCCGACCGTGGAGATGATGGAGGCGTCGGTCTACGCCCCGCACGCCTCGTGGGACGAGCCGAAGGCGCGGGGCACCCGGCAGCTCGCGATCAACGAGGCCCTCAACGAGGCGCTCCACCAGGAGATGGCCCGGGACTCGCGCGTGTTCGTCATGGGCGAGGACGTCGGGCTCATCGGCGGGATCTTCCAGGTCACCAAGGGGCTCCGGGACCGCTTCGGCGAGCACCGCGTGCGCGACACGCCCATCTCGGAGGCGACCTTCGTCGGGGCCGGCGTCGGCGCGGCGGTGGCCGGCATGCGCCCGGTGGTGGAGATCCAGATCTGGGACTTCATCGCGATGACGATGGACCAGGTCGTGAACCAGGCGGCGAAGTTCCGCTACATGCTGGGCGGAACGCCCACCGTGCCGCTCGTGATCCGGGGCCCCCAGGGCGGCGGCATCCGCCTGGCCGCGCAGCACTCGCAGAGCCTCGAGGCGTGGTTCACCCACGTCCCCGGGCTGGTCGTGATCGCTCCCTCGACGCCGTACGACGCCAAGGGGCTGCTGACCGCGGCGATCCGCGACGACAATCCCGTCATCTTCCTCGAGCACAAGGCGCTCTACCCCGTCAAGGGGGAAGTGCCCGAGGAGCCGTATGCGATCCCGATCGGCAAGGCGGACGTCAAGCGCGCGGGCCGGGACGTCACCGTGGTCGCCACCCAGGCCATGGTCGCCCGCGCCCTCCAGGCGGCCGGGGATCTCGAGAAGGAGGGGGTGAGCGTCGAGGTCATCGACCCCCGCACGCTGGCGCCCCTCGACGAGACGACGATCCTCGAATCCGTCGGCAAGACGCATCGGCTCGTCATCGCGCACGAGGCGGTCAAGCGCGGAGGCTTCGGGGCCGAGGTCGCCGCCATGGTCTGCGAGAAGGCGATGGACGAGCTGGACGCCCCGATCGCCCGCGTCGCCGCCCGCGCCGTCCCGATGCCCTACAACGACAATCTCGAGCGCGCGACGATTCCCTCCAAGGAGGACATCGTCGCCGCGATCCGGTCCCTGCTCGGGTGAGCCCCGCCTCCCATCCTCACGGCCGTCCGCCGGAGGGGCGACCGTGAGGCCCCCGGAGGGGCCGTCGTGAGGATGGACGCGATCCCCTTCGACACGACCGACTGGAGCGCGGTCAAGCCGACCCAGCACGCGGGAGAGACGGGTTCGGCCACCTGGCGGACCCGCGAGGTCGGCGGCATCCGCGTGCGGATGGTCGAGTACTCGCCGGGCTACCGGGCGGATCACTGGTGCCGGAAGGGCCACGTCCTGCTCGTGCTGGAGGGCGAGCTCGAAACCGAGCTCGAGGACGGGCGGCGCTTCCTCCTCCGCCCGGGGATGACCTACCAGGTCGCCGACGCCCACGAGGCGCACCGCTCGTCCACGCGGACCGGCGCGCGCCTGTTCATCGTCGACTGAGCCGCGCGGGTCGCGCTCAGCGGCGGAGCGGCGTCTGGCTCCCCGCCTCCCGCGCGGCCTCCCCGACCTCGGCGGCCGGCGCCGACACGTCGATGGCCACCCGGAGCGCCCGCAGCCCCTTCACGCCCTGGAGCTCCTCGAGCGCGAGGTCCTCGACCTCTCCGGTGACGTAGCCCCGGGCGCCCAGGTACTCGAGGTAGGCGCGGTACTCGGCCGCCTCGGCCGGCTGCGAGTACACGATCGCCAGCTTGCGCGGCTGCGTCACCCGCTCGCGGGTCCCCTGCACCACGGCCTTGTCGATCCGCTTCTTGATGACCTCGTAGCGGACGTTGTAGGCCCCGTCGACGTCGAAGCGCCGCTCGTCGAAGCGGAACCGGATGGACAGCGGCGTGTGATGGGCCAGGACCAGGTGCGTCGTGGCGAGCGGCACCGTCAAGCGAGGGAGGACCGCCTCGGTCCGCCGCGCGATCCCGCACGTCACCATGAGCTGCCACAGCCGGAGGTTCCGGAGGTACAGCTCGTCGAACCGGCCGTCCTCGACCAGGCTCCGGCCGATGTAGATCGTGTGGTCGACGCCGTCGGTCCGCTGCCGCTCGAAGTAGTGCGGGAACATCGACTGCGCCAGCTCCTCCTCGGCGTCGAGGTACGCCGACACCGTGTCGCTGACGAGCGTCATGCTCTCCTCGTAGTCGCGGCGCTGGCGGTACACGGTGCCGAGGCCCGGATCGAGGGCCGCCCGGTAGGCCTCGAGGCTCTCCAGCACCTCCGGACCGAAGTCGGCCACTTGCTCGAAGAGGGGCTCGACGTGCTGGCGCAGGAACGCGAGCACCGTCACCTCGTCGCCCGAGGACATCACCTGCTCGATCTGTCGAGCGTGCCGTTCGATGCGGTAGCCGATCTCGTCCAGGATCGGGAGCGGCCGGGCCGCGCGCGCGGCCTCGACGACCGCGAGGGCCAGGCGGAGGTGAACGCCCAGGTCGGCCTGGACGGCGAGGTTCCGCTGGACGGACGACCCGCGGATGTCCGTCGCCGCGTAGAGGGGGTGCACGTCGCGGAAGACGATCGGCTCGAGCTCGGTGGCCTCCTCGCCGTCGTGCTCCTCGATGCTGTCGAGGACGGCGCGCCGGAACCGCCACTCCACCGAGGGATGGATGGCCGTGCACTTCTCCTTGATGACCGCCTGCACGCGGGCCTCGAGCTCGTCGAGGCTCCGCCGCACCGCCATCGAGAAGAGCGGCAGCACCTCGCGGAGCTTGATCAGGCTCACGGGGCCGAGGTCGCCCGGGTTCGGCGAGCTCAGCTCGAGGGTACCGATCGCACGCTCCTGGTAGTGGAGCGGGGCCACCAGGACGTTGCGTACGCCCTGGGCGACCATCGCGTCCTCGAACGGGATCCGCCGCGGCTCCTGGGAGAGGTCGTCGACGATGATGGGCGTGCCCTGGGTGACCGCCCGCTCGTGCACGGATCCGACGAAGTCGCTCATCCGGAGGTGTTCCGTGTCCGCGAAGATGCACCCGTGCTCGATGTCGCAGCTGTAGTTCAGGACGAAGACGCGCCCGTCCTGGAAGGCCGCCAGGGCGAGCCGCAGGGCCGGCCGGCGGAGAAGGGTCCGGAGCTTGTCCTCGAGCTCCCGGAACCGCTCGGTGGAGACGATCGACTCCTTGTCGATCAGGTCCCGCTCGATCGCGGAGAGCACCTCCTGGTCCGTCACGTCCGTCGCCCGCACGACGACGAACCCGGAGAACTCGAACGTGTCCGGCAGGAGCCGCTCCCCGAGAAGCTGGTGGGCGGAGGCGCCCCGGAGGAGCTGCGCGCGCGTCGCCTCGTCGAGGAGCGGGACGGGGCGAAGCGCCCGCACCTCGAGGAACCGCGTGTCGAACTGGATGCGGAAATGCCGCTCGAGCCCGGAGTCCGGATCGCGCGCGGCGAGGATGAGCGGGTAGTCCACGTCGAGCGTCATGCCGTAGTGGGTGCGCAGGATGGCGTCGTAGGCGTAGAGGAGCCGGCCGTGGGCGGCGCCCTCGGCGTCCAGGTTCAGCCACCCCTGGAGCGTCCCGTCCGCGTCGAGCAAGAGGCGCTGGAAGCTCGGCGTCGCGTGGACCGCGCGCAGCTGGAAGGGAACCGTGGCGGCTGCGTAGTCCTGCTCCCAGGACGCCGTCGGGAAGACGCGCGACATCAGGACCTCGACCAGCTCGCGGTGGCGATCGAGCACCGAGGGGTCGTCGATCGGAGCCCGGAGCTCGGGGGCCCGCTCGAGCCCCCGGCAGACCGCCCGGGCGACGTCGCCCGAGATGCCCGGCTCGGCGGCCGCGCGCTCCCACGCGGCGACCAGCGGGGCGAGGCTCAGCTCGCGCCGGAACGGGAACGCCGTGGTGGGAAGCTCGAGCCGGAAGCGCGTCTGGGAAGCGGAGGGAGCAAGCCGGTCCATGAGACCTCCGCGGCGCCGCCCGCAAGGACGACCGCCGCCCCGATCTGGTCCGGGGCCCCGCGCCGGCGGGGCGACCCGACCCTTCTCAGGCTATCACGTCCGGCAACGCAGCCCGGAGAGACGGGCCGGGACCGTCAGAGGCCGCGCTCGAGGAAGATGGGCGCCATCAGGTTGTCCGCGGGCGCGTAGTCGTCGGTCAGCACGACGGGATTCGCCGCCCGCAGCCAGTCCTCCAGGGCATCCGCCGGCATGACGCCGACCGCGGTCTCCCCGTCCGGTCCCCGCTCCGGAATCGCCCGGAGCCGGCTGAGGTCGAGCGCCGTCGCGCTCGCGGCGACCACGTAGGTCCGCGCCCGCGGCACCAGGGTGCCGCCCACGTCCGAGAGCACGTACACGTGGGGGAAGACGTCCCGGAGGGTCCGCACGACGGAAGCCATGAACCGGCCTCCACGCATCCGGTCGATCACCAGCGCCAGGTAGAGGCCATCCGGCTTCAGCAGGCCGCGCACCCTCTGCGCGAACTCGCGCGTCGCCAGGTGATACGGGACCTGGTAGTCGTTGAATGCGTCTCCGAACACGAGATCGTACGTCGCGGTCCCCTGCTTGGCCTCCACCACCTCCCGGGCGTCCCTGTTGTGGGTGACCACCCGCGTGGTCGGGCTCAGGCCCAGCATCTCGCCCGCCGTCATGGTGACCCCGGGATCGATCTCGACGACCTCGAGGACGGCGTCGGGGTAGGTCGCCTCCATGTACCGCGGCAGCGTGTAGCCCCCGCCTCCCACGAAGAGCGCCCGGAGCTGCGGCGACCGCTGGGCGGCGTAGGCCGTGAGCGCCGCGTACGTCCGAAGGTAGGGGTAGTGGAGCCGCGTGGGGTCCTCGATCGAGTTGTAGCTGTGGATCAGCCGGTCGAGCGACAGGACCTGGTATACGTGGCCGTCCGCCTCCCGCTCGGGGGTCACCCGGATGCAGTAGTAGCTCGTCTCCCGGTGGCACCAGGCGTCGAGGGCGCCGCGGAGGTGGATCTGCCCCAGGGTCACGATCAGGAGGACGGCCACCGCGGCGTCCACGGCCCGCGGCCAGCCCGCCCGGCGAAAGAACTCGCCGGTCACCCCCGCCAGGCCGATCAGGATCAGACCCACGCCGAAGATGACGGGCTTCGTCCCGAGCCAGGGGATCAGCGCGAAGCCCGTGAGGAAGGTCCCCGCGATGCTGCCGAGCGTCGACCACGCGTAGATGCGCCCGACGACGTGACCCGCGCGCCCGAGATCCGCGAGAGTGAGTCTCACCACGACCGGCGACACCATGCCCAGGAGCGCGCTCGGCACGAAGAACAGGAGCCCGGTCAGGAGCACGATCCGGACGACGACCGGGAGGCCCCGCGGCACGAGCGCCAGCAGGTCGGTGGTCGTGAACGGCAGGATGGCGAGGCTCGCGACCCCGCCCGCCGCCAGGAGGAGCCCGAGAGTCCGCCGAGACCCGGCCAGATCCGCCACGAGACCGCCCAGATAGTTGCCGAGGGCGATGCCCGCGAGCACCACGCCGATGATGCTGGTCCAGGTGTAGAGGGAGACGCCGAGGTACGGGGCGAGCAAGCGAGCGGCCGCGATCTCGAGGACGAGGGCGCACGCGCTCGCCACGAAGACGACGCCGTACGCCGTCCACGCGCTCCAGCGGATCACGCGGTCCGGGCTCGCCGCGGAAGTCCCGCCAGGACGATCCGCGCCTCGCGGACGATCGTCTCGACCACCTCGCCGGCGCCGGGCAGGTCGCGCACGAGGCCCACGCCCTGGCCCGCCAGCATCGGGAAGTACTCTCCCTCTCCGCGCCGCCGGGCCTCCTCGACGACGTCCTGAGCGGCCCGCGTCTGGAGCAGCGGCGGCAGGACCGGCGCGCCCGACGCCTGGTACTCGGCGGTGTAGGTGTTGCGGAGCGTGCGCAGCCACAGCCCCGAGAACGCGTCGGTGACCGTCGTGTCGTCCCCCTCCCGCTCGAGGAGCGACTTCTTCCAGAATTCCGGCGCCATGGATTCCCGCGTCGCCACGAACCGGGTTCCGAGCAGGATGCCCACCGCCCCGAGGGCGAGGGCGGCGACCAGGCCGCGCCCGTCGGAGATGCCGCCCGCGGCCACGACGGGCACCCGAACCGCGTCGACGATCTGGGGCACGAGCGCCATCGTCCCGACGCTGGCGGCGTCGGCCGAGGGCCGTTTCACCCAGGTGGAGCGATGGCCGCCGGCCTCGCTGCCCTGGGCGACGATCGCGTCGACGCCCGACGCGGCGACCGCCCGCGCGTCCTCCACCGTCGCCACCATGGCGACCACCTTGATCCCCTGCGCCCGGCAGCGGGCCACCAGATCCGGGCCAGGATCGCCGAGCCCGATGCTGAAGACCGGCGGGCGCTCCTCGAGAATCACCTCGAGCTGCGCCGAGATGATGTCGGGCACGGCCCCGGGCCGCTCGGCCCGGGCCGGGAGCCCGAGCTGGGCGCGGAACCCGTTGAGCACCGAATGGACGGCGGCCAGCCGGTCGTCGGAGATCGTCGCCGGATCGGCGGGTGGACGCAGCTCCGTGTGAAGCCACAGGTTGACGCCGAACGGACGGTCCGTCAGCTCGCGCACCTGGCGAATCCGGCTCCGCAATTCCTCGGGGGGCACGTTCAGGCCGGCCAGGATACCCAGGCCACCGGCGCGTGACACCTCGGCGACGAGATCGGGCCCGGCGACGCGTCCCATGCCGGACTGGATGACCGGATACTCGATCCCGAGCAGATCGCACAAGGCCGTCCGCAGGACGTCCCGCATGCTGGGCCTCCTCTCAGGCGCTCGGCGCGTGGCTCCCCGCCCCACCGCGGGCCAGCGCGCCGGCAAGCATCCCGAACGCGACCAGCGTCAGCCCCACGGAGAGGATGATGGCCCGCGTTCCGAAGTGGGCGATCAGGACGAACCCGGTCAGGAACGTGCCAACGAGGCTGCCGACGGTCGACGCGGCATAGACCCGGCCCACCACCTTCCCGGCCTGGCCGAGATCGTCCAGCGCGTGCTTGATGGCCACGGGCGGGACCATTCCGAGCAGGACGCTCGGCAGGAAGAAGAGCAAGGTCGTGAGCAGCACGATGCGGAAGACGAGCGGGTAGCTTCGGGGCGCGAGGGCCCCGAGACCGCTGGCCAGGGGCAGCACGGCGACGCTCGCCAGCCCGCCGGCGGCGAGGAGGACCGCGAGCATCCGGGCGGGCCCCGCGCGGTCGGCCAGCACGCCGCCCAGATAGTTCCCGAGCGAGATGCCGGCGAGCACGACGCCGATGATGCTGGTCCAGGTGTGAATCGACACGCCGACGAACGGGGCCAGGACGCGGCCGGCCACGAGCTCGAGAATGAGGGTGCACCCGCTCGCGACCAGAACGATCAGGTACGACACCCAGGTCCGCTCGACCACCCCGTCCCCTTCCCGGATCGCCGCGCCGCGGCGCCCATGGCCGGAACGTGACGAGGCCGCCGTCTCATGGTGCGGCGGTCACCCCACGTGCTCCCGCCCTCACCAGAGTAGGATGACGTAGCCCGGGCCGCCGGGGAGTCCCGGGCGCCCCGCATCGCCACCCGCGCCGCCGGCACTGGCGCGTGGCGGCGGCTCCACGCTTCCGCGCGCGGCGGCACCGTTGCCCCCCCCGCGGCCGGGGGACAGGCAGGTCGAGGGCGACAGCGGAGCCGGACGGCAGGCCTCGCCCGGCGCGCCTTCAGACCCGTCCCGCCCGACCCCGAGCGCGACCTCGGCGCGGCCACCGCTGCCGCCGGCGCCGGGTCCGCCGTCCGGCCGCGCCGGACGGCCGCCGTGACCGGCTCGCACCGAGAGCAGCACGGTCCCGGTAGTGGCATCGCGGAGCTGTGTATCGCGTCCGTCCCCGCCCCCGCTGGGATCAGGCTGGCCCCCGTCGCCCACGACGAGGTCGTACGTCGTCCCAGGTACGACCGCCAGCACGACGCGCTGGTACGCCCCAGCCCCACCGCCACCACCGCCGCCCTGGGCGCCCGGCGAGCCGGGCCCGCCGGCTCCCCCGGCGCCCCAGGCCTCCATCATCACGCGTGTCACGCCGGCGGGCGCCGTCCACGTCCCGCTGGCTCGATACTCACGCAACCCGCCGATCGGCGCGGATGGCAACACGGGGCCCGCGACCGCCGCAGCCTGCGCCGGCACCGCGGCCGGCGATCCAGGTAGACCGTCTGCTCCACGAGGCCCCGCCGGACCAGCAGGGCCGGCAGCGCCCGGTGGACCGGCTGGACCGCCGGACCCGGTGGACCTGCCGGGCCCGCCGGACCGCGCTGGCCCGCGGGACCCTCGAGCCCGGCCGAGCCTGCGGGTCCCGGCGGGCCTGGTGGCCCGGCTGCCCCCGTGGCCCTCAGCGTGATCTCGAGCTCCGGCTCATGACTCGTCGCCGCGTTCTCCTTGCTGTCGAACTCCACGGAGACGCCGGCCACGTTCGGCATCAGGACGAGACCGTTGTTCTCGAGCGTCCGGTCGAGCCACTCCTGCACGAGCTCGGTCACGTCCACCAGCAGGAAGTGATTCCGGTCCTGCGGCGAGACGGGGATGCCCATCAGCTCGTCCCGGCCCCGGCCAGGGGCGTTCGCCGCCGTGAGCGTACCCTCGCTCCACCCGCCACGCACGGAGTGGACATCGAACATCCCGCCGCGGGTCACCTTGGCTACCCACAGCCTGAGAACGGCCCGGGCGACGTCGGCACCACGGGTGCCGGCGGGCAGGGTCGTCAGGTCGAAGCGCACGAAGGCCTGAGCGGCGGCCGGGCCCGGGCCCTGGACCAGGAGCGTCGGCGCCGAGCCGAAGTTCACCGTCCGGGCGGACTGGGACGCGTGCGCGTCGTCGCTCAGGCGCGCCAGCACGGCCGCCGCCGGCGCGGGCAGCCCGCCGACGACAGCCGCCACGAGCAGCGGCGCACCCGTGGCGCGCAGGGCTCTCCAGACGGTCGTTCGCACCAGGATCCTCCTTGACTGCGATTCCAATCCGCGGGGCGGCGCGGCCAGCGGCTGTGGCTCAAGAGCAGGATAGGGTACGGCCCCGGGCCTGGCAACCGCGCTGGCCTTGCCGGACCGGGCGCCGTGCTCTACCCTCACTCCGTGCCGGTGGTGCGCGGTCATCGCGCCCCCCGCACCCGAGGGGGTTCGCATGAAGCTCCGTGACAAGGTGACGCTGGTGACGGGCGCCGGGTCCGGCATCGGCCGGGCCGCGGCACTGCTCTTCGCCCACGAGGGTGGCCGCGTGGCCGTGGTGGACCTCCGCGAGGACGCCGCCAAGGACACGGCCGAGACGATCGAGCGTGCCGGGGGGCAGGCGCTCGCGCTGCGCGCGGACGTGAGCCGGAGCGCGGACAACGAGTCGGCCGTCGCCGCCACCGTGGCGCGATGGGGGCGGCTGGACGTCTTCTACGCGAACGCGGGCGTCCCCCAGGCGCCCACACCGGTCGAGGACGTCGACGAGGCGACCTTCGATCGCATCATGGCGGTCAACGTCAAGGGTGTCTTCCTCGGCGCGAAGCACGCGGCGCCGGTGATGAAGCGACAGCGCGCCGGCGTCATCCTGGTGACCGCCTCGACGTCCGCCATCCGCCCGCGACCTGGAGTACAGACCTACTCCGCCTCGAAGGGCGCGGTCGTCGCCCTGACGAAGAGCCTGGCCCTCGAGCTCGCTCCGTTCGGCGTCCGGGCCGTCGCGATCGCCCCCGTGGCGACGGAGACACCGATGCTCCCGCGCTTCTCGGGCAAGGAGCGGGTGGACGAGGACCTCCTCCGGAAGTATCTGCCGACCATCCCTCTCGGGAGGCTCAACACGCCCGAGGACGTGGCCCGGACCGCGCTCTTCCTCGCGTCCGACGACGCGGCGATGATCACCGGGGCCTGCGTCGAGGTCGACGGAGGCCGCTGCATCTGATCCCCGCCCGGCTTCCACGCTACACGCCTTCCCGGAAGGTTCGTCCAGTCGCACGCCGATCGGGCGTCCTGTCGGGCCCTAGAGGGACTGGCGTCTACATCATAGAATCGCTATGTTAGATGGGACAGCCTCACCTATATCTCGAGACCATGAAGCCCCTGGCATCGCTCTTGTACGCCTCATGACCCGTCCCGTGATGCCATCATTGCGCCTCAGCCACCAGCTCGGTCTCGCCGTGGCGGGCCTGCTCCTCGTGGTGGGATCCCTCGTGGGCTGGAACCTGATCGTGACGCGGCAGCTGACCGACGCTCACCGGACCCTGGTGGACGCAGGAATCCCGGCGGTGCGCCTCGAGATCGGCCTGCTCGAGCACGTCGGCGCCCTGCGGCGGATGGAGGGGCGCTACGCCATCCTCAAGGATCCCGCCTTCCTCACGATTTTCCGGGACCGGATCCGTGCGGCCGTCGGCGACCTCGACCGGCTGGAGCGACTCCTCGTGACGCCAGCCGAGCAGGAGCTCCTGCGGGAGGCGCGAACGTGCCTCGACGACTATCGTCAGCTCCTGGAGGGGGGCAAGCTCCCCCCGGCGCACGCCCATCCGGCGATGGAGCTCGAGGACATCCTCGATCGCCTCTACCAGACTTCCGGGGCCGAGCTCCAGAGGCGCCAGGGTGCCCTCGAGATGATGGCGAGGCGGACGCGTGTTCTTGGCCTGGCGGCGCTGGTCGCGGCGGGCCTGATCGGCCTCGGACTAGGGGCCTTCGCCGTCCTCCGCGTGGCCCGGCCGCTGAATCGGCTCCGCACGGCCACGCAGGCCGTGGCGGCGCGTGAGTTCTCGGAGCCGCTCGAGGTCGCCGGGCCCAGCGAGATCCGCGACCTCACGGGCGCCTTCAACCGGATGGCGGCCCGGCTCGGGGAGATCGACCGCCTCAAGGACGAGTTCTTCACCGGAATCTCCCACGATCTCCGCACCCCCCTCGCCGCGATCCGCTGGTCCGCAGACCTGCTCCATGCCGGGTCCCTCGGACCGCTCACGCCCAAGCAGATGCGCCTGGCGGAGACCATCCAATCGAGCAGCCGGCGCCTTCTCGCGCTCGTCGCCCAGATCGTGGAGCTCGGGCGGCTCCGCGCGGGCCGGCTCCAGCTCGATCTGCGCCCGACCGACATCCGCGGCGCGATCGCCCAGGCCCTCGAAGAGGTGCGCCCGCTCGCCGAGCGCGGCGAGCTTCGGCTCGACGTCACGGTACCCGGCGATCTGCCGCCGGTCTCGGCCGACGCCGAGCGGGTGCAGCAGATCATCGTGAACCTCATCGCGAACGCGGTGCGCTTCACGCCCCCCGGGGGACGCGTCTCGGTCAGTGCGACGATGGCGGCCGGTGCGGTGCAGGTCCAGGTGTCCGACACGGGCGTGGGAATCCCCGCCGACCTGGTGCCGAAGATCTTCGATCCCTACGAGCAGGCGCACCGGGGCCGGGGCGGCAGCGGCGTGGGACTGACCGTGGTGCGCGGCCTGGTCGAGGCGCACGGCGGCCGCGTGTGGGCCGAGTCGGAGGAGGGCCAGGGCAGTCGGTTCACGTTCACGCTCCCCGTCACGGCACCCATGGTCCGGAACGGGAGCGGGCTCACGTGACGGGCTGGCGGTTCCTGCCCCTCCTGCTTCTCCTGGCCGCCTGCGCCGGCGGGCGGGCAGCTCCGGACGCGGCCGTCGCGCCCCCGGCCACACCGCCCGACGACACGGAGCGGCTCGTCCGCCTGGCCGAGACCTGGGCGCAGGCCGGCGCGCACGCCCAGGCCGCGCTCCTCTTCGAGGAGGTCGCCCGCAACCCCGGCTCGTCGGTCGCGGACCGCGCGCTCCTCGGCCTCACGCGAACCCTCTGCAACCCCGAGTACGCCGACCACGACTACCGGCAGGCCTACGTCGTGGCCGATCGCCTCGTGCGCGAGTACCCCGACTCGCACCACGCCGCCGAGGCACGCGCATGGCGCGAGCTGCTCCTGGCCTACCTCGTCCGGGGTCAGGAGCTCGAACGGCGCACCATGGAGCTCGAGGAGATCATGCTGGAGCAAGATCGGCGCATCCAGGAGCTCGAGCGGCTCAAGGGCGTGGATCTCGAGCTCGAGCGCCGCACGCGCGAGCTGCAGCGCCGGACGCAGGAGATCGAGCGACTCAAGCGCGTGGACCTGGAGCTCGAACGGCGCACCCAGGAGCTGGAGCGGCTCAAGCGCCTGGACCTCGAGCTGGAGCAGCGGAAGCGAAAGCCCTGACGGGACCCCGCGCCGGAGAGCCGATGCGCGCGTGGCGAGGCGGCGGAGCGCAGGCCGCCGGGAGGATCCGATGACCGCGGCCCGATCCCTCTGGCACGAGGCGCCCGATCTCCGCGAGTTCGAGGCCGGCGTCCTCGACACGCGACCCGGCATGGTGTTGCTGAGCCGCTCGGCCTTCTACCCGGGGGGCGGCGGACAGCCCGCTGACCGCGGCGTCCTTCGCTGGACGGGCGGAGAGGTACGAGTGGAACGGCTCGAGGCGGAGGCAGGCGCCCTCTGGCACGTCCTGGCGGAGCCCGTGGTGGTCGAGGGAACAGTCCTCGGTGTCGTGGACGCGGCGTTCCGGCAGCGGATGTGCCAGCTCCACACGGACCTCCACATCGTCAACGCGCTCGCCTTCCGGGCGTTCGACGGAGCGCTGGTGACGGGCGCCCAGATCGGGGACGACGGTACCGCCCGCATCGACCTCGATCTCCCGGGTGCCGACAACGACCGCGTGCGGGCGCTGGAGCCGGCGATCAACGACGCGATCCGCCAGGACCTCGCCGTCGGCCAGGTCTACGTGCCGGCCGACCGCGCCGGCCTCGAGCGCGGGCTCCTGCGCAGCCGCTCGGTCACTCCCCCGCCCCAGGCCGACGGGACGATCCGGGTGATCGAGATCGCGGGGCTCGACCGCCAGGCGTGCGGCGGCACCCACCTCTCCTCGACCGGCCAGTCGCCGCCGGTGCGCATCCTCAAGGTCGACAACAAGGGACGCCACAACCGGCGGATCCGGATCGGCCTCGCCGGCTGAGGGGCCGGGTCAGGCTCCGAGCCGGCCGCCGCGGGCGCGTGCCCGGGGGCCGGTGAGCAGCCGGCGCACGTCGGTCGCGTAGACAACCTCGCTGTCGTCCCGCGGCGCGTAACCGAGGACGCGCCGCGCGCTCTCGAGCGACCAGAACGCGCGCGTGTTCCCGCTGATCCCGTACGCCACGAGCCACGGCACGCCGTCCGCGTTCCGCACGTCCCGGGTCTCGACCGCGCGCCGGACGAGCTGCCGGAGGTCGCGAGGCGACAGCCAGGCGCCGAGATCCCGCTTGAAGTTGGCCAGTCCCGACGCCCCCCGCCCCACGTGCTGCTCCACGAGCTTGCCGAGGTAGCGTCGGCCCGCGACGTCGCGCGGGGCGCCGATGCGCAGCAGCACGACCTCGAGCTTCCGCCCGAGACTCCCGGACGCGTAGACGAAACCGAGCAGCTCGTACGCCGCCTTCGACCAGCCGTAGAAGTTGTCGGACAGCGGCAGGTCGGCCGGGGAGATCAGGTCGCGCCGGCCCGCATGCACCAGCGCGTGCTCGTACCAGTCGGCCGCGTGGTTCGAGCTGGCGGCGACCACCCGCCGCACGCCGGCGTCGAGCGCGCTCCGGTAGACGTTCTGCGCCATGCGGACGTTGGCGAGCTCGGCGTCGAAGGTCTCGAGGGCTCCCGGGTCGGCGCCCCAGACCCCCGTCGTCGCGACCTCGGGCCGCCGGTAGCCGAGGTGGACGACGACGTCGACTCCGCGGAAGAGTCGCTCGTACCGGCCCCGGTCGGGATGGGCGAGGTCGGCCACGACCACGCCGGGAACGCGGCGCCCGCGCCCGTCCGTCGCCCGCACGTCCACCAGCCGGAGCGTGTAGCGGCGCCGCAGATCCGGCAGGAGCTGCGCCGCCACGTACCCGCACGCGCCCGTCAGGAGCACCGTTCGCTTCCTCGCCATGGAGCCCTCCCGTCCGGCATTCTCCCACGGCTCGCGGTGTACAATCGGGCCGCCATGGCGCAGACCGTCTATCTCCAGACGTACGGCTGCCAGATGAACGAGCGGGACTCCGAGGAGATCCTCGGCATGCTCGCGGCCCAGGGGTACGCCGTCGTCGCGCGCGAGGAGGAGGCGGACGTCATCCTCCTGAACACCTGCTCGGTCCGCGCACACGCCGAGGAGCGGGCGTTCGGGAAGATGGGGCTCATGCAGAAGCTCAAGCGCGAGCGCCCCGGCCTCGTCCTGGGCATCCTCGGCTGCATGGCCAAGGCGCAGCGGGAAGAGGTCTTCCGCCGACTCCCCCAGGTCGACCTCGTCGCGGGGCCGGCGGAGATCTACGACCTGCCGGATCTCCTGGCCGGCGTCGCCGAGCGGCGCCAGCGAGCGGCGCTCGGCGCCGGCGCCCAGGTCCTGGCCATCGACCGCAAGGTGCGGCCGCTCGACCGCCGGCCGGCGACGGACTACCGCGGCGGCCGGGTCGTCGCGTTCGTGACGATCATGGAAGGCTGCGACAAGAAGTGCGCCTACTGCATCGTGCCGACGACGCGGGGCCAGGAGGTGTCGCGCCCGGTCGACGAGATCCTCGACGAGGTCCAGCAGCTCGCGCGCGCCGGCTACCGCCAGGTGACCTTGCTGGGCCAGAACGTGAACTCCTACGGGAAGCGCTTCCCCGACGGATCCGGCTGGGTCGGGCCCGGCCGCCGGCGCGCGCTCCTCGAGCTCGAGGCGCGGGCCGACACGGACGGCGTCCCGGCCAATGGGGCGAACGAGTCCCTCTTGATCGACTTTCCCGCCCTCTTGCGGGCGATCGACGGAAGGACCTCCATCGACCGCGTCCGGTTCACGACGAGTCACCCCTTCGACGCCCACGAGGAGCTGTTCCGGGCGATGGCGGAGTGCCGCGCGGCCTGCGAGTTCCTCCACCTCCCCGTCCAGTCGGGCTCCGACCGGATCCTCCGCGCGATGCGCCGCGGCTACACGGTGGAGACCTACCTCGGGCAGATCGCCCGCCTCCGCGCGCTGGTCCCGGACGCGGCGGTGTCCACGGACATCATCGTGGGCTTTCCCGGCGAGACGGAGGCCGACTTCGAGGCGACCTGCGCCCTCATGGAGCGCGTGCGCTACGACAGCGCCTTCGTCTTCAAGTACTCGCCCCGCCCGGGCACCGAGGCGGCGGACTGGCCCGACGACGTGCCCCAGCCCGACAAGGAGCGGCGCAACCAGACCGTCCTGGAGCTCCAGGCGCGCATCTCCCGCGAGAAGCTCGAGGCCTGGGTCGGCGGTGAGGTCGAGGTGCTCGTCGAGGAGCGGAATCGCCGCGGCCAGCTCACGGGCAAGAATCGCGGCAACACGACGGTCGTCCTCGAGGGCCCCGATACGCTCATCGGCGAGCTGGTCCCCGTCCGCGTGCTCCGTGTCACCGGCACGACGATGATCGGCGAGCCGGCGGACCACGCCGCGCTGGCGCGGTGATCCGGCGGCCCGGGCCGCAACCGGTCGCCGGATACTCTGGCAAGCCCCTCGCCTCGAAGCTCGGGATCCGTCAGGGCTCCCGAGTGCTGGTCGTCGCCGCGCCGCATGGCTACCGACGTCTCCTCGGCGAGCTTCCCGACGGCGCGCGGCTCTCCCGGCGCGGCGAGGGGCCGTTCGAGCTCGTGCACCTCTTCGTCACGACCCGGGCGGCGCTCGCGACCCAGCTCCCCGGCCTCGTCAGCTGCACCACACCGCCGGGGCGATCTGGGCATCCTGGCCCAAGCGTGCCGCGCCCAAGGGTGCCGTGAAGGTGCCGACCGACGTCACCGGGGACACCGTGCGGGCGGTCGCGCTGCCGCTCGGCCTCGTGGACGTGAAGGTCTGCGCCGTGGACGAGGTCTGGTCGGGCTTGAAGCTCGTCATCCGCGTCGCGAACCGCCCTCGCTGATGCGCCTCCGGAATCGGTGAGGGCCCCGCGGCCGTTGACGCACTTCGAAGCCGCAGCGACACTGAAGACCGTCCGCTCAATCGCGGATCAGGGGGAGACCTACATGCGACTCAAGGGCAAGATCGCGCTGATCAGCGCGGCCGCGTCCGGCATCGGGCGAGCCGCCGCAGTGCTCTTCGCGCGCGAGGGCGCGGCAGTGGCCGTGGCCGACATCGACAAGGGAAGGATCGGCGACACCGTCGCCGAGATCACGGCCGCCGGCGGTCGAGCGCACGGCATCCCCTGCGATCTCACCCGGGACGCCGACAGCCGGCGAATCGTGCGCGAGACGCTGGACGCGTTCGGCGGCCTCGACATCCTGTGGAACAACGTCGGGCATCCGGGACCGGGGCGGGTCGAGGGCATCCTCATGGATGACTACGACCTGGCGATGACGCTCAACGTGCGGAGCGTGGTCATCACGACGTCCGAGGCGATCCCGGCCCTCCGCGCGCGGGGCCGCGGGAGCATCCTGTTCACCAGCTCGATCGCGGGGATCTACGGCTCGCCGTTCAGCCCCGTCTACTCCGCGGCGAAGTTCGGGGTCACCGGTCTCACGAAGTCCCTCGCCCTCCGGCTCGCCGCGGACAACATCCGCGTGAACTGCGTGTGCCCCGCGCCGATCGACACGCCGATGCTCGACATCTTCATGGGCCGGCCCGACGTGGAGGCGAACAAGCACGAGAACCTCGCGCGGATGAAGCAGGCGGTCCCGCTCGGGCGTGTCGGCACACCGATGGAGGTGGCCCAGGCCGGGCTCTTCCTCGCCTCCGATGACGCCAGCTACATCACGGGCGTGGCGCTCCCAGTCGACGGGGGATACACGGCAAGGTAGCGCCCGGGCCTGCCGATCGCACGAGGGCGCCGGCGAGCCGAACGTACTCCTGCGGCCGTGGAGGATTTGACGCCGTGCGAGACCCTGTGGCTTGTATCGGGTTCTGATGCCTGGGGTCCTGTCCATGGACGCCTTCGTCACCCGGATGAGGGAGCTCACGGCTCCCGCCGTGGACCCCGGGATGGTGCAGCGGTTCCTCGGCACTCATCTGATCGAGCCGGCCGCCATCGAGCGCTACCTCCGCTTCGAGGGCGGCCGCTACACGCGCCATCTCGTCTTCAAGAACTCGGCGGTGGAGCTCCTCGTGCTCTGCTGGAGCCGCGGCTCTTTCGCGCCGATCCACGGCCACGAGGGTGAGCTGTGCTGGGCGCGGGTCGAGCGCGGCCGACTGCGCTTCACGAGCTATCGGGAGCTGTCGCGGACCCCGCTCAGCCTCGCGCCGCTCGGACGCCCGGTCGAGGGCGGGCCGGGCCACGTCGACGGCCCGGCCGAGATCCACGCCGTTGAGGCGATGGGCGAGGATGCCGTGACTCTTCACGTCTACGTCAAGCCGTACGAGGAGTGTGACATCTACGACCTTGCCCGCGGCGTCATCCGGCGCGTGCGTCTCGGCTACGACTCCGTTCCCGAGCACCCCGCCGCTCTGTGAGCGTTCGGGTGAGGACCCGGCTGGGATCGCGGCCCGGCCACAAGGGTGCATGGGCCGGGCGCTTCGGCTAGAGTGGGAGCCGGAAGGGATCAGAATGGCCGACCGAAAGTACCGTCAGCAAGGCTACCGGGGCCCGGGCCCCGAGCCGCGCCGGCCAGAGCGGCCGCCCGGCGAGGCCCCGCCGCGCGGCAGCATGCTCGCCCAGCGAACCGTGTCCCGGTGCGGGGCGTGCGGCGTCGTCCTGCCGATCGCCACCGCGTCGCTCGAGCAGTGCCCGAGCTGTCGGGCGGCCATCCACGCCTGCCGTCAGTGCTCCCACTTCGACACGAGCCGCCGCTTCGAGTGCACGGAACCCATCCCCGAGCGGGTTGCGGACAAGGCCGCTCGCAACGACTGCGCGCCGTTCACGCTTCGCGTGACCGTCGAGCGGGACGCCTCGCCCGACTCCGTCCGCCCTGCCGACATCCGCCGCGCCTTCGACGACCTGTTCCGGAAGTAGCCCCGGCGGGGGGCCGCCAGGGGCCCGACGGTCGCGCCGGCCGCCGGAAGGTACGCGAACCCGTGCCGATACGTGGAGGTCCGCTATTCGGCGCCGAGGTGCCGGAGCACGTGGGCCGCCACCTGGTCGGCCTGGTCGCGGGCGAACATGTGTCCGGCGACCGGGAGCACGACCAGCTCGGCGCGCGGTAACAGCCCCGCCAGACGCTGGCCGACGCCGAGGGGACTGATCGGGTCGGCGTCGCTCCATACGAGGAGCGTCGGCGCCGTCACCGTCACGAGCCTGGCCGAGAGATCCGGGCGCTCGCTGAGGATCCATGGCGCCGCCCCCGGGAACTCCTGCGCGTACTCGGGCCGCCAGTCCTCGGGCTCGAACGGCGTGATGTCGATCCCGGCTGACGTCGCGGTGAGGACGATGCGACGGACGCGCTCCGGATGGGCGAGGGCGACCGTCATGGCCACGACGCCGCCCATCGACTGCGCGACCAGATCGACCGGCCCGGTGCCCGCCTGACCCAGGACCAGCCGAGCGAGATCGTCGAGGCTGTTGACGTCGGGGCGGGATGGCACGCGGCCGAGCCCCGGCCAGTCGAAGAACGTCTTCTCCCATCCGCCGGGGAGCCGTTCGGCGACGGGATGCCAGAAGCGCCCGTCCCCGGAGGCGCCGGGCAGGAAGAGAACGCGACGGGACGCGGTCAAGGGAGCGTCACGCGGCCGGGCCGCCTGGCGCGCGAACGACGCGCATCCGGTCAGAAGCCGGAAACGTACGGAAGCGCCTGCGCGGTGCGCTCGATCGCCTCGCCCGCGTCGAGCAGCACGCTCATCTCGTTCCAGGATCCGGTGACGAGCCGGGCTCGGGCGCCGTCGGGGATACGGGCGCGGATGGTGCGGCCCAGGAACCGCACCTCCTGGCGCTCGACGTCGAGCTCGAGGGCCTCACGGGGGTGCTTCTCGACCTCGCGGAGGAGCCAGGCGACGTCGGCCGGTTCGGCGACAACGCACGGAATGCCGTTGGCCGTGCAATTTCCGAAGAAGATCTCCCCGTACGACCCGCCCACGATGGCGCGGATGCCCCACCGCATGAGCGCCTGGGGCGCGTGCTCACGCGACGACCCGCAGCCGAAGTTCTGGCCGACCACCAGCACCGATGCCCCCTGGTAGGCGGGCGAGTTGAACGGGTGCTCGGGGTTCTGCTTGCGCGCGTCCTCGAACACGTGCTCCCCCATGCTCGCGAAGGTCACTTCTTTCAGAAAGCGAGCGGGGATGATGCGGTCGGTGTCGATGTCGTTGCCGGGCATCGGGATGCCGCGACCCGTGATCTGGCGACGCGTGTAGTCGCTCATCGAAGGATCTCCCTCACGTCGGCGACAGCGCCGGTGATGGCGGCGGCCGCGACCATGGCCGGGCTCATCAGTAGCGTGCGCCCGGTGGGGCTGCCCTGGCGGCCGATGAAGTTGCGGTTGCTGGACGACGCGCTCATCTCGCGCCCCACGAGCTGGTCGGGGTTCATGCCGAGGCACATCGAGCAGCCGGCCTTGCGCCACTCGAAGCCGGCGGCCCGGAAGATCTCGTGGAGGCCCTCGGCTTCGGCGGCCTTTGCCACCTGCTGGGAGCCCGGCACGATGAGCGCGCGCACGTGCTTGGCGACCTTGCCCTTCCTGGCCACCTCGGCGGCGGCACGCAGGTCGGAGAGGCGCCCGTTCGTGCACGACCCGACGAAGGCCACGTCGATCTTGGCCCCCTTGATGGGCTGGCCGGCCTCGAACCCCATGTGGGCGAGCGCCTCACGAAAGGTCGGGCGGTCGGGCTCGGGCGCGGAGTCGGGCGACGGGATCCGCTGGCTCACGCCGACCGACATGCCCGGGTTGATGCCCCACGTCACCACCGGCTCGATGGCGGCGCCGTCGAGGCGAGCGATGTCATCGAAGGCGGCGCCGGGCTCTGTCGCCATGCTCTGCCACCAGGCGCCCGCGCGGTCGAAGGCGGCGCCCTGGGGCGCGTAGGGCCGGCCGCGGACGTACTCGATGGTCGTCGCGTCGGGGTTGACGTAGCCGCAGCGCGCGCCGCCCTCGATGGACATGTTGCAGACGGTGAGGCGCTCCTCCATCGTCATGCGCTCGATGACGGGGCCGGCGTACTCGTAGGCGTAGCCCACGCCGCCCTTCACGCCGAGCTGGTTGATGATGGCGAGGATCACGTCCTTCGCGTAGACGCCCCCGGCCAGCGCGCCCTCCACCCGGATCTGGCGCAGCTTGGGCTTGGCCATGGCCAGGCACTGCGTGGCGAGCACGTCGCGCACCTGCGTGGTGCCGATGCCGAACGCGATGGCGCCGACGGCGCCGTGCGTGGACGTGTGGCTGTCACCGCAGGCGATGGTCATGCCCGGCTGGCTCAGGCCTAGCTCGGGCCCGATCACGTGAACGATGCCCTGCTTGCCCGTCGACATGTCGAAGAGCGGCACGCCGAAGTCCCTGGCGTTGCGGATCATGTGGACCGCCATCTCTTCCGCCAGGGGGTCGGCGTAGGGACGGCTCTGATCCGTCGTCGGGATGATGTGGTCGAGGGTGGCGAAGGTGCGCGCGGGCATGCGGACCTTGAGGTTCGTGTCCTTCATCATCTGGAAGGCCTGCGGCGTGGTCACCTCGTGGATCAGGTGCAGGCCGATCAGGAGCTGGGTCTGGCCCGACGGCAGCGTCCGGACCGTGTGAGCTTCCCACACCTTGTCGAGCAGCGTGCGTGCCATGGGACGTCCTCCTTCGTGCGCGACCGCGCCCGGCGGGCGGCACCGTGGGGCGTATCCTGCCCGATCCGGAACTGTTTAGTCTAGTGAAACGTTCTGCACTGAATGATAAGCTACACTACATGATCGACGCCGCCCTGTTCCCGGCCCTCGAGGCGCTGCTCGCGGTAGCGCGCACTGGCTCAGTGGGGGCGGCGGCGCGCCAGCGTCACATCACCTCGTCGGCAGTGAGCCAGCAGATCCGCCGGCTCGAGGCCCACTTCGGCGTCAAGTTGCTCGAGCGCGCCGGGCGCGGGGTGCGTCTCACCGCAGCCGGCGAGACCGCGCTGCCCGTCGTGCGCGAGCTGTGGAGCGGGGCCGAGTCCGCATTCGTCCAGCTCGCCGAGCTGGCGGGCCATCCGACCGTCACGCTCCGGGTGGCGGTCAGCGACTATCTCGGCAAGGGGCTGTTGGCCCCGGTGCTCCGAGACCTGCTCGACGAGGAGCCGCCAGTGCGGTTCGAGATCGTCACCACCCACTCGCGCGCTGCCGTGCGTCTGGTGGCCAGCGGCGACGTCGACCTCGCCGTGGTCACGGGCCAGGAGACGCCGCGCGGCCTCGAGGATCGACACCTCTTCGACCAGCCCTTCGCCTGGGTAGGCCCTCGGAAGGCGCGCCGCGATCGGGCGCCGCTGACGGAGCGGCTGCGCCGCGAGCCCGTTCTGCGCCTGGCTGCCGAGAGCCGCGGCCGCGCGCTGCTCGACCACTATCTCGCCGAGGAGCGGATCCGCCCGGTGTCGACCATCGACGTGCCGAGCGTGTCGCTGCTGCTCTCCTATGTCTCGGGAGGGCTCGGCATCGGGCTGGTGCCGGCCCTGGCGCTCGGCGAGGCGCCTTCGGATCGCACAGTCAGCGCACCCGCGCGAGTGCCAATGCTGCCCGTGACCCTGGTCTGGCGCCCCGCGGCCCACCGCCAACCTGCCCTGGCCCGCCTGGCCGCCCTCCTCACCACCGCCGGGGCTCGGGCCGGCGCGCGGCTCGCCCGCCTGCGGCGTGCCCCGTAGACCAAGCGCTGGACTCGCGCCTCGGACTTTGACGTCCGGACATTTTGCACGCAGCGCCGCGCGGCTGAGGGAGAATACCCGCATGTCCAAGCCTGACGCCCGATGACGTGGCTCACCGAGACCGAGCGCGACCCGCGGCCGGCAGGCGACCGCCTGGCGGCGCTCTGGTCGGAGCCCGGAATCCTCGGACTGCCGGGGGCCCACGATCCGCTCGCCGCGCTCCTCGCCAGACGAGCCGGCTTCCGGGCGCTCTACGTCTCGGGCGCCGGGATCTCGGCAAGCCTGGCTCTTCCGGATCTCGGCATCCTCACGCTCGGCGAGCTCGGCTACTTCACCCGGGCGATCGTGCGCGCGTCGGGACTGCCGGTCCTGGTCGACGGCGACACGGGGTACGGCGAGGTGCTGAACGTTGTGCGCCTCGTGCGCGAGCTGGAGGACGCGGGGGCCGCGGCCGTCCAGCTCGAGGACCAGGTCCTGCCCAAGAAGTGCGGCCACCTCTCGGACAAGCGCCTGGTGAGCCCGGAGGAGATGGCACGGAAGATCGCCGCGGCCGTACGGGCGGCGCGCCACCTCCGGGTCGTCGCTCGCACCGATGCGCTGGAGCTCGAGGGCCTCGACCGCGCGATCGCGCGCACCCGGCTCTATCAGGAGGCGGGCGCCCACGCGATCTTCCCCGAGGCGCTCCGCACGGCCGACGAGCTGCGGGCCTTCTCCCAGGCCGTCCCGGGCCCGCTCCTCGCCAACATGACGGAGTTCGGGCGGACGCCGCTCCTGCCCGCGGCGGAGCTCGCGCGCCTCGGCTACAAGATGGTGATCTGGCCGGTGTCGGCCCTGCGCGTGGCCGCGCGCGCGATGGAGGCCTTCTACGGGGATCTCGCCCGATCGGGCTCCCAGGCGGCGTGGCTCGACCGGATGCAGACGCGGCGAGAGCTGTACGAGCTGATCGGGTACCACGACTACGAGGCGCTCGACGACGCCATCGCGAGGAGCGTCCTGCCCGACGAGCGCGCCGGGGACCGTGCCAGCGAACATGGAGGTCCATAGGGTCCGCGTCCACCCGGCGGCCGCGCGCCTCCCGCGAGAGGGCCAGCTCGCCTGGAAGCTCGCCGCCTTCGCGGCGGCGGCGCCCGCCGCGGGCGTCGATGCCGACGTCGCCGAGATTGTCGCCTGCCGCGTCGTCGACAACGCGTCGGTCGCCCTCGCCGCCATCGACCGGGCCCCCGTGGCCGCGGCGCGCGCCATGGCGCTCGCCCATCCGCGCGCGAGCGGGGCGACGCTCTTCGGCCTTCCCGCGACGACCACCGTCCACGCGGAGTGGGCGGCGTGGGCGAACGGCACGGCCGCCCGCGAGCTCGACTTCCACGACACCTTCCTCGCCGCCGACTACGCGCACCCCGCGGACAGCATCCCGCCTCTCGTCGCCGTCGCCCAGCAGAAGGGCGCGGACGGCGCGCGACTCCTCGCCGCCATCGCCGCCGCCTACGAGGTCCACGTGAGCCTCGTCAAGGGGATCTCGCTCCACGCGCAGAAGAAGGACCACGTGGCCCACCTGGCGCCGGCGATCGCCGTCGGGCTCGGCACGCTTCTCGGACTCGAGACCGCCGTCGTCTACCAGGCGATCAACCAGGCGGTGCATCTCGGCTTCTCGACGCGCCAGTCGCGGAAGGGCGAGATCACGTCGTGGAAGGCGTCCGCCCCCGCCTGGGCGGGAAAGCTCGCCATCGAGGCGACGGACCGCGCGATGCGGGGCGAGGGCGCGCCGAACCCCATCTACGAGGGCGAGGACGGCGTGATCGCCTGGATGCTGGCCGGCCCGGACGCCGAGTACGCGGTTCCCCTGCCGGCGCCCGGCGAGCGTCCCCGCGGGATCCTCGAGACCTACCCGAAGGCGCACTCCGCCGAGTACCAGGCCCAGGCGCTGATCGACCTCGCGTTCGATCTCCGGCGGCGCATCGCCCCGGAACGCTGGCCTCGAGTGCGTGAGGTCGTCGTCCGCACGAGCCACCACACGCACACGGTCATCGGATCCGGCTCGAACGACCCCGAGAAATACGACCCCGGCGCCTCCCGGGAGACGCTCGACCATTCAGTCATGTACATCCTGGCGGTCGCCCTCGAGGACGGCCGCTGGCACCACGTGGACTCCTACCTGCCCGAGCGCGCGCACCGTCCCTCCACCGTGGCCCTCTGGCGGAAGATCCGGACGGTGGAAGACCCCATCTGGACGGCGCGCTACCACGACCCGGATCCGGCGCGGAAGGCGTTCGGCGGCCGCGTCGACGTCACGCTCGACGACGGCACCGTCGTGAGCGAGGAGCGCCTCGTCGCGGACGCGCACCCGAACGGCCGGCGCCCCTGGCGATGGCCGGACTACCTGGGAAAGCTCGAGCAGCTGACCGACGGGCGACTGCCCCGGAACGCCCGCGAGCGGCTGGTCGACCTCGCGGGACGCCTCGGGCGGCTCTCGTCCGACGAGGTTCGCCAGCTCAACCCGCCGCTGCCGGCGGGCACCGTCCTGCCGGACCGCCCGGACGGGCGCGGGATCTTCTAGCCGGCCCGAGTTGCCGAGATCCTGCGGGTAGCCCGCGTGAGGCCGAAGCCGCGTGGGGTAGAATGAGTCCCCAGAAAACCGGACAGGCTCCGTCGAAACCCGGACACGCTCAATCGACTCGTCAACGGAGGAGGGTACGGATGAGAAAGCGAACGCTCGCGCTCCTCACGCTCGCCGCCTTGGTGCCGCTCGTGGCGCTCGCGGCCGAGCCCATCAAGCTCATGGTTCCCGCCAATCCGGGCGGCGGCTGGGACGCGACCGGGCGCGCCGTCCTCACGGCGCTCGAGGCCGAGGGCATCCACAAGGCCGGCGCCCAGGTCACGAACAAGGGCGGGGCGGGCGGCACGATCGGCCTCGCCGAGTTCGTGAGCTCCATGAAGGGCAACGACAACGCCATGATGGTCATGGGCGCGATCATGGTCGGCGGCATTCTCACGAACAAGTCGCCCGTGACTCTCGACCAGGTCGTCCCGCTCGCCCGGCTCACGATCGAGTACAACGCGATCGCGGTCGCGCCGAGCTCGCCCTTCAAGACGGTGAAGGACCTCGTCGACGCGCTGAAAGCCGATCCCGGCAAGGTGTCGATGGGCGGCGGCTCGGCGGGCGGTGTCGACCACATCACGCTCGCGCTCATCGGGCAATCGGCGGGCGTCCCCGCGGCCAAGCTCAACTACGTCCCCTTCCAGGGCGGGGGGGAGATGATCGCGGCCGTCGCCGGCGGCAAGCTCGCCGCGGCGATCTCCGGGGCATCGGAGTTCAAGCAGTACGTCGACACGGGACGGCTCCGCCTGCTCGCCGTCACGTCCGACGCGCGCGTGGAGGGCGTGAACGCCCCGACGCTCAAGGAGTCCGGTGTCAACGTCGTCATCGGCAACTGGCGCGGTCTGGTCGGACCTCCGGGCATGTCCGCCGGCGGCCGCACGAACCTGATCGCGATGCTCGACAAGATGCACCCCTCCAAGGCCTGGCAGGAGACGCTCAAGAAGCAGGGGTGGGACGACGCGTACCTCTCGGGTGAGGCGTTCGGCGGGTTCCTGAAGGAGGAAAACGTCCGGATCGCCGCCGTGCTCAAGGAGGTCGGTCTCGTCAAGTAGCCGGTGTTGTTCGGCTCGCCGCGACGCCTCGGGCCTGCGGCCGATCGGACGGCCTTCGGCCTGCGGGTGACGTCGCGTCCCTCCGGGGGCCCGGCATGAATACGGATCCGGCGCGGGAGCTGACCCGGTGAGCGATCCCACCGAGGCGGCTCCCGCGCCGGGGACACCACCGGCCCGAGGCGGCCGGACGCCGTCCCGCCCCTGGTGGCTCGGCGCTGCCGTCATCGCCTGGGGCCTCGTCTGGCTCTACGGGGCGCTGTCCCTCCCGCAGGCCGCCACCTACGCCGTCGTCGGACCCGGCTTCTTTCCCGCGGTCATCGGCACCGGGCTCGTCCTCCTGGGCATCCTGCTCCTCGTCGCCGTCGCCCGCCGGGAGAGCTTCGAGCCCCAGGAGGCGGAGGACGCCGACGTGAGCCGGCCTCCCTCACGGGCGGCGTTCTGGATGACCGTCGTCGCCGGCGTGATCCCGGTCTTCGTCATCCGCTCCCTCGGCTTCCCCGTCGCGGCCGCCCTCGCCTTCGCCCTCACCGCGCGGGCGTTCGGATCGCGCCGCCTTCTCCTCGATCTCGGCGTCGGCTTCCTCCTCGGCGTCGCGTGCTGGCTCCTCTTCTCGCGACTGCTCGGCCTGTCCCTGCCCGGATTTCCGGCGCTCGGAGTGACATGAGCCCACAGGCCGCCACAGGCCGAAGGCCGTCCGATCGAAATCGTCCAATCAACTCCCGCGGCGCCAGGGCAGCGTAGCGAGCGTGGACGCTCTCCACCAGCTCGCCCACGGCTTCGTGGTGGCGCTCTCGCCGCTGAACCTCTTCTGGGCGTTCGTGGGCTCGGTCCTCGGGACGGCGATCGGCGTCCTGCCCGGCATCGGCCCCGCGCTGACGATCGCGCTCCTCCTGCCGGTGACGACGCAGATGAACCCGACCGGCGCGTTCATCATGTTCGCCGGCATCCTCTACGGCGCGATGTACGGCGGGTCGACGACGTCGATCCTGCTGAACACCCCGGGCGAGAGCGGCGCGATCATGACGGCGCTCGAGGGCAACCGCATGGCCCGGCGGGGCCGGGGCGCCGCCGCCCTCGCCACCGCGGCGATCGGGTCGTTCGTCGCCGGCACGCTCGCCACCATGGCGCTGACGTTCGCGGCGCCGACGGTGGCCGAGCTCGCCTTCGTCTTCGGCCCGGCGGACTACTTCGCGCTCATGGTGGTCGCCTTCACGTCGGTCTCGTGCGTCCTCGGCTCCTCGCGGGTCCGCGGCTTCGTGTCCTTGTTCATCGGCCTGGCCCTCGGCGTCATGGGCATCGACGCCCAGACGGGGCAGGCGCGGCTCACGTTCGGATCGCCGGAGCTCTTGGACGGGATGGAGCTGGTCGTCGTGCTGGTCGGCCTCTTCGCGATCGGCGAGACGATCTACGTGGCAAGCCGGTACGGGGGCGGCGCGCTCCTCCTGAACCCCCTGGCCGGCGGCCTGTGGATGACCCGCGAGGACTGGCGCCGGTCGTGGAAGCCGTGGCTCCGGGGCACGCTCCTCGGCTTCCCGATCGGAGCGCTCCCCGCCGGCGGCTCGGAGATCCCGACGTTCCTCTCGTACATGATCGAGCGGCGCCTCGCGCCCAAGCGCGAGGAGTTCGGCCGCGAGGGTGCGATCGAGGGCGTGGCCGGGCCCGAGGCGGCCAACAACGCCGCGGCGGCCGGCGTCCTGGTCCCCCTCCTCACGCTCGGCCTGCCGACCTCCGCGACCGCCGCGATCCTGCTCGCCGCCTTCCAGAACTACGGGCTCCAGCCCGGTCCCTATCTGTTCCTGAACAACCCCGACCTCGTGTGGGGCCTCATCGCGTCGCTCTACATCGGGAACGTCATGCTGCTGGTGCTGAACCTGCCCCTGGTCGGCATCTGGGTGCGCCTCCTCCTGATCCCCCGTCCCTGGCTCTACGGCGGCATCATGGTCTTCGGCATCGTCGGCGTGTACGGGCTGGGCGCCTCGGAGCTCGACCTCGCCCTCATGGTCCTGATCGGCCTCGCCGGCTACGTGATGCGGGTCTACGACTTCCCGATCGCGCCGGCGCTCCTCGGCATGATCCTCGGTCCGATGGCCGAGACCCAGCTCCGGCGGGCCCTCGCCATCGGCCAGGGGTCCCCGTGGACGCTCGTCGAGTCCCCGCTCTCGGCGACGCTCCTCCTCCTGGCAATGGCGGTGCTGCTGCTCCCCACCGTGCTCCGGCGCCTCCGCCCGGCCTGAGAAGAGGATCCCGTGTCGACCGTGGCCTACTTCTCGATGGAGTTCGGGCTCCACGAGGAGTTCCCGTCCTACTCCGGAGGCCTGGGCGTGCTCGCCGGCGACTTCCTCAAGGGAGCCCACGACCTCGCGCTGCCGGTCGTCGGAGTGGGGCTCCGCTGGGCGGAGGGTTACACGACGCAGCGGCTCGACGCCTCCGGCGAGCCCGCGGACGAGTGGCACGAGCATCACCCGGACTTCCTCCACGACACCGGCGTCCGCGTCCGGGTCCGGGTGGCCGGACGCGGCGTCGAGTGCCGTGTGTGGCGCGTGGGCCGCTACGCGATCGTGCCGCTCTACCTCCTGGAGCCGACCGACCGGCGGGACCAGTGGATCACGCGCCGGCTGTACGATCCCCGCCCCGACTGCCGCATCGCCCAGGAAATGCTCCTCGGGATCGGCGGGGCGCGCGCGCTCAGGCAGCTCCACCCGGAGGTTCGCACCTATCACTTCAACGAGGGGCATGCCGTGTTCGCGGGCGTGGAGCTGATCGCGGCCCAGATGGAGGACGGGGCGAGCTTCGAGGCCGCCTGGCGCGCGGCGCGCGAGCGCGTCGTCTTCACCACCCACACGCCGGTTCCGGCCGGGAACGAGATCCACTCGCTCGCCGACATCCTGCGCCTCGGTGCCGGATGCGAGCTCGTCGCCGCCGAGCTCCGCCAGCTGGGCGGCGACCCGTTCAACATGACCGCGGCCGGGCTCCGACTGGCGCGCCGCGCGAACGCCGTGTCCGAGCGCCACGGCCAGACCGCCCGGGCGATGTGGGCCGACGTCCACGATGCGGCGCCGATCATCGCCGTCACGAACGGCGTGCACGTGCCCACGTGGCAGGACCCGCGCATGGCGGGCGCGCTCGCGAGCGACGAGCCGCTCGAGGCCCTCCGCCAGGATCTCAAGCGCGACCTTCTGGTCGCGATCGAGCGGCGCACCGGCGTGCGGCTCGCCCCCGACGTGCTGACCGTGGCGGTGGCGCGGCGCGCGGCGACCTACAAGCGCCCCGACCTCGTGCTCCGCGACGTCGAGCGGGTCGGGCGTCTCCTGAAGGGCCGGCAGCTCCAGCTCGTCTTCGCCGGCAAGGCGCACCCCGCCGACCGGGCCGGCAAGGCGATGGTGACGCGGCTCGTCCGGACGATCCGCCAGTGGCCGGATGCCGCCGTCTTCCTGGAGAACTACGACATGGGGCTCGCACGGCTCCTGACGCGCGGGACCGACGTGTGGCTCAACACGCCGCGTCCCCCTCTCGAGGCGAGCGGCACGTCGGGGATGAAGGCCGCGCTCAACGGGGTGCTCCACTGCTCGACCCTCGACGGCTGGTGGCCCGAGGGATGCGAGCACGGCGTGACGGGATGGGCGATCGGCGATGGGGCGGAGGGCGAGCCGTCCGAGGAGCACGACGCGCGCGATCACGCCTCTCTCCTCCGAATCCTCGAGGAGGAGATGCTGCCCGCCTATGCGGACCGTCCCCGGTGGCTCGCGATGATGCGGGCGTCGATCCGGATGGCCGCCGAGCGCTTCTCCGCCGAGCGCATGGTGCGCGACTACTTCGCCCGCCTCTACGCGGACGCCTGACGGCGCCCGCCCTCACGGACCCGGGCCGTTGACGACGGGCGATCTCGACCGGCCGCTTCGCGGCGCCTTCCGGTTCGAGACCGCCGATCTCGCCGCGAACCGCGCGGGCCGGCTCTCTCCGCGCCAGACGGCGCGCCTCCACGCGGGCCGGAGGAGCATGCGGCTGTCGCTCGCGGTGTTCGTGGCCGTGATGCTCGGCAGCGTGGGCCTCGTGGCCTTCTTCAGCGGGCGCCTTCACACGCTGGGGGGCTCTCTGAGCGGCGTCGGGCTGGCGGCGGGCGTCGCCCTGGCCGTCATGGTGGTGGGATATCTCCTGAGCCGCCCGTATCTCTCGGCGGTCCGCTCCCCGCAGCTCAGGGTGGCGCGAGGCCCGGTCGAGATCGTCTCCGACGCCCTCGACGACTGCCGGGTCCGGATCGGCGGAACCGAGCTGCGCCTGCCGGACGCGGACGCACTGCCGGCCTTCCAGCCGCGAGTCGAGTACCGCGTGTTCTATCTGGCCGGTCCCGTGGCAATCGTCCTCTCCGGGGAAGCCCTCTCCGGCGGAGCGGCATCCCGGGAGCCCGGCCCGGACGCCGAAACAGATGCGGCAGAGCGCGCGGCGGCGAGCGCCCAGATTGGCCTGGTCAGGCGCGCCTACCTGATCGTCGTCCTGCTGGGAATCCTGGCGCTCGGCATTCCCCTGGCCGGCGTCCTCGTGGGCGACCTGCCGGCCCGCTTCCGCCCCCTCGCGTGGATCGGCCTCTTCGCCGTCGCCAGCGGGTTCGTCTGGCTCGCCCTCGCCTGGCTCACCGCCGGGAAGCGTCGCCGGTCCTGAGCACCCGAGCAGCCGCCCCGGCGGCCGGAGCTGGCCGGCAGCCGGCTACCCGCGTCGCCCCGCGAACGCGAACGTGATGTCGGGAACGTGGGGACGCGCCGTGACCTCGACGAAGCCCGCGTCGGACATCGCCCGCGTGATCCCCTCCACCGTGTGGGGGTGCGTCGAGGCCGAGATCGCCAGGTTCGCGAAGTACCAGAGGGCGGCGTTGCGCGGCCCGGGGCGGTCCCCGTGGAGGGCGAAGTCGTGGATGATGAGTCCTCCTCCGGGCGGGAGATACGCGTGGGCGCGGGCCAGGAGGTCTCGCAGGACGGGCGGGCCGTAGGAGCTCACCACGTACGAGAGGAGGATGAGGTCCGCTCCCTCCGGCCAGGCCCCGGTGACGACGTCTCCTGGCACGCAGCGGATCCGGTCCGCGAGGCCCGCCTCCCCGACGATCTTCCGGGCCACGGCGACCACCGCGGGATGGTCCACGACGATCGCCGACAGCCCGTGCCGCCGCACCATCTCGATCGCGAAGACGCCCGAGCCGCCCCCGAGGTCCAGGAGACGGGTGAACCGCGCGACGTCGTGCGTCTTCGCGAGGAGATACGCAGGGCCGGACGAGCCGGCGTGCTGACCCCGGATGAACTCCTCCGTCCGGACCGGATCGTCGAGGAAGCCCGCGTAGGTCCCGCCGCCGGCTTCGCCCCGCACGACGGCACGCGCGGCCGGGACCTGCGAATAGAGAGTGGCGGCGATCTGGCGCAGGTAGTAGTCGCCCATGTAGCCGCGCGCGTGACGCACCAGGTAGCGGTCCGCGGCCGCGCTGTTCCGGTAGCGGTCTCCGTCCCGCTCGAGAAGGTCCGTCGCCACGCACGCCTCGAGGAGGGCGAGGAGCGGCCGCGGCTCGCGCGCCGAGCCGCCGAGCCAGCTCCGCGAGCGACGCAGGACCGGCGGCCAGCTCGGTGAAGAGGCCGACCTCGAGGGCGGCGAAGAGCGCCTGCGAGCCCATGAAGCCGTACGCGACCGACGAGACCGCCGTGACGCCGTCGTCGTGCCGAGCGGCCGACGGACGGTCGCGCGAGTCGTCCGGCCCTGTCACCACGGCGAGAGCGTAGGCGGGCGGGTGCGATGCGTCAACCACACGGCTTCGCGCAGCGGTTGGCGGCCCGGCCCGCGGGCCGGCGCGCCGATCAGCGCGCCGTCAGCGCCCGCGCGCCATCTCGGCCCAGCAGGTCTCGAGGCGCGCGAGAGCCTCGGGGGACAGCGGCCCCTTCCCCACGGCGGCCGCCGCGCCCTCGAGGTGCTCCAGGCTCGAGTAGCCGAGGAGCACCGTCGACACCGCGTCCGAGCCCAGGGGGAAGCGCAGCGCCGCCTCGACCAGGCTCGCCGCGTGGCCCTCCTCGACCAGCACGCGGAGGGCGCGGGCGCGACCGACGTCGGTGGCGTAGTCGGGGCCCGAGGCGATCGGATCGACGGCCGGGACGGCGATCGGGTGACGCGCGAGCTCGCCCGACAGCGCCCCCGCGGCCAGCACTCGGATCACCACCACCCCCATCCGCTGCTCGCGGGTGCGGGTGAGCAACCGGTCGAAGTCCTGACCCGGGAAGCCCGGCGGCACGGCGAAGCCGGCGCTCGGATTCAGCAGGTTGAAGCACACCTGCGCCGAATCCACCGCCCCCGCCGCGAGCACCCGGTGAACCGCCGGCGTGTCGCCGATGGCCGTCATCCCGACGAACCCGATCTTGCCCGCCCGGCGCAGGGTCTCGAACGCCGGAAGAATGCGCTCGAGGACCTCGTCCGCCCCGGGCTCGCCGGCGGCGCGCGCGGCGCGCACCGGGTCGTGGAGCTGGAGGAGATCGACCCGATCGCGCCGGAGGCGCCGGAGACTGGTCTCGAGCGACCGCGTCACGGCCTTCGCCGGGTCGCCGAGCCCGTCCGCGCCCAGGCGCACCTTCGTCGCCACGAGGCACTGCGCCTTGAGAGCCTGGAGGGCCTCGCCCAGGTGCTCCTCCGACACGCCGTCGCCGTAGAGCGGCGCGGTGTCGAAGAAGTTCACGCCGAGCTCGAGGGCGCGGGCCACGGCCCGCTCCCGGTCGGCCCGGGTGCCTCGGATCATGAGACCGCCGACGTTGCCGCAGCCGAACCCGAGGGCCGACACGCGAAGGTTGGTGCGGCCGAGCACGCGGTACTCCATCTGTCTCTCCTTGTCCGTGGTGAGTCGGAAGCGCGGGTCGCCCGGCGCGGGCTATCCGGCCGCGATCATCTTCTCGAGCCGCTCGAGCTGGTCGCCCGTCCCGAGCGCGAGCAGGCGGTCCCCGGCCATGAGCGTGAGGTCGGGCGGCGGATTCGGGATCGGCGCTCCCTCGCGGAGCACCGCCAGGACGGAGGCGCCCGTCGCCTGCCGCACGGACAGCGCCTCGAGCGTCCGGCCGATCGCGCCGCTCGATTGAGGGAGCGCGACGTCCTCGATCGCCAGGGCTTCCTGGCCTCGCTTGAGCGCCGTCTCGAAGAAGTCGACGACGGCCGGGCTCAGGATCAGGTGCGCCAGACGGTGCCCTCCGATGGCGTAGGGGCTGATGGCCCGATCGGCCCCGGCCCGGAGGAGCTTCGGCACGCTGGCCTCGTCGGCCGCGCGCGCGACGATGCGCAGGGTCGGGTTGAGCACCCGCGCCGACAGCACGATGTACATGTTGGTGGCGTCGTTGGCCGTGGTGGCGATGAGACCCCGGGCCCGTCGGACGCCGGCCCGCTCCAAAACGGCGTCCTCGGTGGCGTCGCCCGCCAGGTGGAGGTAGCCCCGGTCCTCGGCGAATCGTGCCGCCGCCGGACCCGGGTCGAGGGCCAGGAACGGCGTCCGGGCCTCGGCCAGCTCCGTCACGGCCTGCCGCCCCACCCGTCCGAGCCCCGCCACGATCACGTGCCCCTCCAGCTCCGCGATGCGCCGCTCCATCCTGCGCCTCCCTCGGGGATCGGCCATGCCCGTCGCCACCAGGTGGTCGAGCACGACGCTGAACGTGTAGAAGAAGGCGCCGATCCCGGCCAGCGCGATCACCATGGTGAAGACGCGGCCCGGCCCGTCGAGCGGCTTCACCTCGCCGTAGCCGATGGTGGTGATCGTCGTGAAGGTCATGAACAGGGCGTCGAGCCACGTGCCGCCGATGCCTCGCCAGAGCCAGCGGTAGCCGAGCGTGCCGACGGCCACCACGCTGACGAGCAGCGAGAGCGGCAGCACGAGACGCGTCCTGAGCGATCCCGGGCCGGAAGTTTCCACCATGAGTCGCTGCGCCCCTCCGGCGGCGATTATACTGGCCGTGGCGTCGGTCCGGCGGGAGGCCCGTCGGCGCCACCGCCTCGGCTCCCACCCAGGCCCTGCGGAGGTCTCGTCATGATCGACGGCTGCTCGGGCGGCGACGACGCCCTCTTCGACGTCCAAAAGGTGGCGGACGGCGTCCACGTCGCCGTGGCCGCGCGCGCCTACAAGGTCAATTGCAACACCGCGCTCATCGAGACGGACGATGGCGTCCTCGTGGTCGACTCCCACTCGAAGCCCTCGGCCGCGCGCGCCGTCGTCGAGCGGCTCCGGGCGATCACGCCGAAGCCCGTCCGCTACGTCGTCAACACCCACTTCCACTGGGACCACTGGCAGGGCAACGAGGCCTATCCCTCCGCCTACGGCCACGTCGAGGTGATCACGAACGACATCACGCGCGAGGCCATGGTTCGCAAGAGCCTGAAGCGCATCCAGGACCACGTGCGCCAGATGCCCGCCGAGATCGAGGGGCTGCGCGCTCAGCTTGCCGCCGCCACGAGCGCCGACCAGCGCGCCGAGCTCGGCTCGAACCTCCGCCAGGCCGAGCAGTACCTGGCCGAGGTCCGCGCCCTCCGCCCTGCCCTCCCGACCATGGCCTTCGAGCGGACGATGCGGATCTTCCAGCGGGACCGCGAGATCCATCTCCTCTTCCTCGGGCGCGCCCACACCGAGGGCGACGTGTTCGTCTACCTCCCGAAGGAGAAGGTGGTCGTGACCGGGGACGCCGTCATCGGCTGGACTCCCTTCATGGGCGACGGCTATCCGCAGGACTGGCCGGAGACGCTGCGGCGCCTCGAGCAGCTCGACTTCGACCGGATGATCCTGGGTCACGGCCAGGTAGCGGGGCGCGACTGGCTCCGCACCTTCCGGAGCTACGTCGAGGATCTCGTGGAGGCGGTCCGGCGGGAGGTGTGGGCCGGCGCCGGGCTGGAGGAGACGAAGGAGCGCGTGCGGGACGCGCTCGCGCCGAAGTACGAGGCCGCGCTGACGCGCGAGGGCGGCACCTACCGGCCCTGGCGGACGCTCGTGCTCGCCAACATCGAGCGCGCCTACCAGATGGTGAGCTAGCCGGGAACGGCCGGGACGTGAAACCGTCTCGATCCGGAGACACCGGGTGCACGAGCAAATCCGGACGCCGGGGCCTGCTCCAAGCCGATCTGCGACAAGTCATCGATTTCCCGCGGTCGAGCCCCCTGGTCCTCGCCTTGCAACTGGCCGTCACGGGCATGGTATGGTGATGAGCGCACCAAACCGGAGAGTTCGATGACGGATAGCGAGTATCAGCAGCTGGTCGAGTTCCTCGGCGCGCGGTTCGCAGAGATCGACCGCCGATTCACGGACATCGATCACCGGTTCACGGACATCGGCGGCCGATTCACGGAGATCGGCGACCGATTCACGGAGATCGGCGACCGGTTCACGGAGACCGACCGCAGACTCGACCGCCTCGCCGTACGCCAGGAAGAACAGTTCCGGGAGATCCTCGCCCACTTCGACGAGCTCTACCGACGGCTCGAGCGCCTCGAGAGCGAGTACTTCGCCATCGTCCAGACGCTCCGGCGGATCGAGACCCTCATCGGCAGCGAGCGGGCGCAGCGCGAGGTGCTGGGGCAGAGCGTCGATCAGCTCCGGCGACAGATCGCGGACCTTCAGGTCCGGCTCGACGCGGTGGAGGCTCGACTGCGGGACTAGCCGGGCCGCTGGGCGGCGGCGACCGCGAACTGGAAGACCACGTTCGCGGCGAGGATGCTCGACTGCGCCCGGGTGTCCGTCATCGGATTCAGCTCGTTCAGCGCGAAGCCGCGCACGGACGGCGCCAGCGCGACGACCAGGTCGAGGAGCTCCCGGCTGGTGAGCCCGCCCGGCTCGTGCCAGCCGACGCCGGGCGCATGGGCAGGGTCGAGGACGTCGAGATCCACGCTGAGGAACACGTGGTCCGCGCCCGCCACGACCTCCCGGATCCGCGCGAGGGTCCAGTCGAGGCCGCGCCGTGCCACGAGCGTCGCCGGCAGCTCGGTCAGCCCCACCTCGTCGATGAAGCGCTTCGAGCTCGGGAAGTTGAAGCTCCGCGTCCCCACCTGCACCGAGTGGCGCGGGCGCACCCGCGGGAGCTCGAGCGCGCGGCGCATGCCGCTCGACTGGCTGAAGCGTCCCTGGGCGGGCGATTCGTCGAGGAGGTCCAGGTGGGCGTCGAGATGCACGATGCCGAGGCTGCCGGTCACCGCATCGTGGACGCCCGCCACGGCCGGGAACAGGATCGAGTCGTCCCCGCCGATCACCGCGGGAACGGTCCCGGCGACGGCCACCTCGGAGGTCTTCGCCCGCACCGCGGCGAGGGTCGCCGCGAGGTCGTGGGGCACGACCGCCGCGTCGCCGGCGTCGACCAGCTGCTCCGGCCGCCAGGGAACGACACGGTCCTGGTCGACCCAGTAGATCCGGCCGTCCTGGACGCGCATTCGCATCCAGGCGAGGTGCCGCCGCACCTCGTCCGGCGCGTAGCGAGCGCCCGGCCAGCCGAGTGTCGCGGCGCCGTCGTACGGCGCGCCGACGAACGCCACCACCAGGCTCGGCGTCATTCGCTCCTCCGACCTCCTACCAGGAGACGCAGACGATCGCGGCCAGCGTCGCGAGCGCGCCGGCCGTCTGTCGCCCCGTGAGCCGCTCTCCCAGCAGCAGGCACGCCAGCAGGACGGTGGCGGCGGGGTAGAGCGAGGACAGCACGCCGGCGACGTCCAGGCGACCGGCCTGGGCCGCGAGCACGAAGAACGCGTTTCCCCCGGTGTCGAGCAGGCCGGCCAGGCAGGTGAGGCCGAGCGCCGAGCGCCCCGGGAGCCTGAGCCTCCCCGTCGCGCCGCCGATCGCCGCCAGCACTCCCATCGAGGTCGCCCGCGCGGCGGTGAGCGGCCAGAGGACCGTGGACCCGCCGGCGCGATGGATGAACACCAGGAACAGGCCGAAGCTCACCCCCGCCAGGAGGGGCAGCGCGAGCTCGCGCGCACCGGCCCGGTCGACTCCACCGCCGGCCGCCGTGAGGAGCCACACGCCAGCCAGGGCCAGGGCGAACCCCGCGAGCCGGAGCGCCCCGGGCGACCCATGCGAGGCTCGCCCCCACCAGCACGGGCACGACGGCTCCCACGACGCCCGACACGGGCGCCGCGATCCCCATGCGCCCGGAGGCCAGCGCGGAGTAGAGCGCGAGGAGGCCGAAGGCTCCGTTGGCTCCCGCGAGCGCTGCCCACGCCGAGCTGTCCAGGCGTCGGCGCCGCCTCCCCGGTCACGGCCGCGAGGACGACGAGCAGCACGACGCCGACCCCCTGGGAGGCAATCACCACGCCGGCGGCGGGCGCCCGCCGGCTGGCCAGCCCGCCGCTGAAGTCCCCGGCGCCCCAGCTCACCGCCGAAGCGAGCCCGAACGCGACCGACCCGAAGGTGGAGGAGTCGCCCGCCACGAAGGCTCGCGCCGCGTCCTAGTAGATCGAGAAGTCCTCGGCCTTCTCGGTGATGAACTCGAGGAGCGCCGGGACACCGTCCTCCGTCTTCTTGATCGCGCGCCGGATGGCAGGGATGATCTCCGCGGGCTCGGTCACCCGCTCGCCGTAGCCCCCGAACGCCTTCGCCATGTCGGCGTAGTGCCCGGAGATGTCGGTGCTCCGGTACTTCTCCGTCGCCGCCTTCATGATCTTGAGCTCGATCGCCATCGAGAAGTTGTTGAGCAGGATCGACAGGATGGGGATGCGCTCGCGCACCGCGGTCTCGAAGTCCATCCCGGTGAAGCCGATCGCCGCGTCCCCCCACACGTTGACGCACAGCCGCTCGGGATGGGCCAGCTTCGCCCCCATCGCGAGCCCGAGGCCGTAGCCCAGCTGGGTCGTCTTCCCCCAGCCGATGTAGGAGAGCGGGGTGACGCACTCCCAGAAGGGCGAGAGCTGGTCCCGCGGACTGCCCGCGTCGTGCGTGATGATCGTCCGGGAGACGTCCACGGTGTGCAGGAGGTCCCAGATCACCCGGTACGGCGAGAGCGGCTTCGTCGCCTGCGTCAGGCGCGGCATCCACTGGGCGACCCACGCGGACTTCGTCTCGCGGATCCGCTCCGTCACGGAGCCCGACCGCCCGCGGGCCTTCCCGTGGAGACGATCCTTGATCTCGACGAGCAGGGCGTCCAGGACGAGGCCCGCGTCGCCGATCAGCGCGTGGTCCGCCCGCAGGTCCTTCGAGAGGTCCGCGGGATCGAGCGTCGAGTGGACGATCCGCTTCCCCTTCGGCATCTTCACGCCGTAGTTCGTCGTGGTGAAGCTGCAGCCGATGCCGAAGATCACGTCCGCCTCGTCGAGGAACTGGCGCACCGCCTTCGGGACCGACCGGCCGCCCGACCCCAGCGAGAGCGCGTGGGTCTCGGGGAAGGCGCTCTTCCCCTCGAGGCTCGTCGTGACCGGGCACTCGAGGAGCTCGGCGAGCGCCCGGAGCCCCTCCCACGCCTTGGCGTAGTGCACGCCCTGGCCCGCGTAGATGACGGGCCGCTCGGCCGCCACCAGCACCCGGGCGACCTCGCTCACCGCCACGGGGTCGGGCGCCACGCGCGTCCGGAGGGCGGGCACGTAGTCGAGGGGCTCCGGCACCTCCTCGGTCATCAGGTCCACCGGGATCTCGACCAGCACCGGCCGGGGCCGCCCGTTCCGCACCTGCGTGAACGCCCGCCGCATCGCGTCGGGGATCGCGTCGGCCATGATCACCTGCTCGGCCGACTTCGTCACGTGCTGGTAGTTGAGGAAGGCATTGAAGTTGGGCGGCACGTTGGTCTGGCGCCGCGGGAAGCCGCCGGGAATCACGACGATGGGGACCGAGTCGCCGTAGGCCTGGGCGACGCCGCCGAACGAGTTCTCCACGCCCGGGCCGTGCTGCATCGCGAACACGCCGATGCGGTCGCCGGAGGTGACCCGGCTCACGGCGTCGGCCATGTGGAGTCCGGTGCGCTCCTGGCGAACGATGATCGTCCGGATGTCGGCCTGCGCGGAGGCCTCGATGACGGTGTTGACCGGGTACCCGATCAGGAACCGGACTCCTTCACGCTTCAGGATCTCGGCAACGGCGGCGGCGCCCTTCATGGATGCCCTCCTCGGCACGGGGATGACGTCGGCACGCGCGGATGATAGCACGTCAACCGCGCGCGCAGCGGTCCGGCGGCGGCGGGGCGCGCATCCATCTCGCCTTGGCTCGCCTTGGCTCGCCTTGGCTCGCATCGGGTCGCATCGGCGAGCATCGACTCGCGCGGACGCACGTGGGACATCGCGACCGCCATTTCGGATCAGGGGCGCGAGATTCCGCCGCGCACGCCGTGCTAGACTGGTCGCTGCCCGATCGGCGGGCCGGTCCGGCTCAACGCCGGACCGACACTAGCGTCAGCGAGGACGACGATGACTCACCCGATCCGGATCACTCGCGCGACCCAGAAGAAGCCGAAGCCGCGGGACAACGAGCTGGGGTTCGGCACGGTCTTCACGGACCACATGTTCGTGGCCGACTTCCAGGAGGAGAAGGGCTGGTACGATCCCCGGATCGAGCCGTACGGGCCCATCACCCTCGACCCGGCCGCCGCGGTGCTCCACTACGCCCAGGCGATCTTCGACGGGCTCAAGGCCTTTCGCGGGAAGGACGGCCGGGTCCGGCTCTTCCGGCCCCAGAAGCACGTCGCGCGGATGAGCCTCTCCGCCCGGCGGCTCTGCATCCCGGAGCTCGACCCGGAGCTCGGCCTCCAGTCGCTGGTGGAGCTGGTGCGCCTCGAGCAGGAGTGGGTGCCATCGAGCGTCGGCACCGCGCTCTACCTCCGGCCCACGATCATCGCCAACGAGCCGTTTCTCGGCGTCCGGCCGGCAAAGCAGTACCTCTACTTCGTGATCCTGTCCCCCGTCGGCGCGTACTACAAGGAAGGCATGAATCCCGTCAAGATCCGCGTCGAGGACAAGTACGTCCGCGCGGCGGAAGGCGGGACGGGCGGCGCCAAGACGGGCGGGAACTACGCGGCGAGCCTGCTGGCCGCCGAGGAGGCTCACGCGGCTGGCTTCACCCAGGTGCTGTGGCTGGACGGCGCCCACCGGAAGTACGTGGACGAGGTGGGCACGATGAACATCATGATGCGGATCGGCGACGAGGTCCTGACGCCTCCGCTCACGACGGGCACGATCCTCCCCGGCGTGACGCGGGACTCGGTGCTCACCCTCCTCCGCGAGTGGGGGGTCCGCGTGTCCGAGCGCCCGATTGCCATCGACGAGGTGGTCGAGGCAGCGCACCGGGGAACGCTCCGCGAGGTGTGGGGTACCGGGACGGCCGCCGTCATCTCGCCGGTCGGCGAGCTCGCCTACAAGGGTGAGCGCATCGTCATCGGAAGCGGCCGGATCGGCGAGCTGACACAGAAGCTCTACGACGCCATCGTGGACATCCAGTACGCGCGCGTGCCGGACACGCGCGGCTGGATGGTGGCGGTCTGACGGCCACCTGCGTCGTGGCTCGGGTCCGAATGGCCTTGCACCTGGGCGGGTCCGGTCAGTCATCAACGAACGCGTCGAGGTGGCCTCATGGCATATGAAGGACCGCGGTCGCACCGTCCGCTGATCATCGGGCGGCGGGGTGCCGTCGCCTCGAACCACCCCCTCGCTACCCAGGCGGGCCTCCTCGCGCTCCAGGCAGGCGGTAACGCCGTCGACGCGGCGGTGGCCGTAGCCGCCACGCTTTCGGTCGTCGAGCCGTTCATGTCCGGCCTCGGCGGCGACGGCTTCTACCACGTCTACGTCCGGCGGACGGGCGAGGCGGTCGTCTTCAACGGAACCGGCCCTGCCCCGAGGGCAGCGACGCCCGAGCGCTACGCGCCCGGCCTCCCGATGGCGGGGCCCCTGGCCGTCTCGGTCCCCGGCTCGGTGGGGGCGTGGGGCGCGATGCACGCCCGATTCGGACGGCGCCCGTGGGCGTCGCTCCTCGAAGGAGCGACCCACTACGCCCGCGACGGGTTCGGCGCCACTCGCGCCTGCCGGCACTTCGCCGGGGAGCAGGTCGGCCCCCTCCTTGCCGACCCGCGCAGCGCCCGGGTGTTCCTCCGCGCTGGACGCCCGCCAGCCGTTGGCGTGCCGATCGTCCAGGCTGATCTCGCCCGCACCCTCGAGCGTCTCGCCACGGCGGGGGCCGAGGACTTCTACCGCGGGGATCTCGCCCGGACGCTCGCCGCCGGATGCCAGGCGGCCGGCGGCCTGGTGACCGCCGACGACCTCGCCGCGTTCGAGCCCGAGACCCAGGCCCCGATCGAGCTCGTCTACCGCGGGTACACGGTCCGCGAGGCGCCGCCGAACTCCATGGGCTGGGTGCTTCTCCAGGAGCTCGGCATCGTCGAGCACTTCGACCTCGCCGCGATGGGTCCCCTCTCCGCCGACCTCGTCCACACGCTCGTCGAGGCGAAGAAGCTCGCGTTCGCGGACCGCGAGCTCTGGAGCGGGGATCCGCGGTTCGCCGGGGCGCCGCTCGACGAGCTCCTCTCGCCCGAGCATCTCGCGCGCCGCGCGGCCGAGATCGACCCGAAGCGGGCGGCGCCCGCCGGGATGGCCGCGGCCACGGCGGCCGGCGACACCACGTACTTCTGCGTGGTGGACGGCGACGGTAACGCGGTGTCGGGCATCCAGAGCCTCAACAGCGCGTTCGGCTCCGGCGTGACCGCGGGCGACACGGGCATCCTCCTGAACAACCGCATGACACCCTGGCACCTCGAGCCGGGCCACCCGAACCGCCTCGCCCCCGGCAAGCGGGTCCGCCACACGATGAACCCGCCCATGGTGTTCAAGGATGGCGAGCTGTGGGCGGTCTTCGGCACGCCGGGCGGCGACAATCAGGTCCAGGTGAACCTGCAGGTCCTCACCGCCATGGTCGATCTCGGTTACGATCCCCAGCAGGCCGCCGAGATGCCGCGCTGGTCGAGCACCCAGCCCGGCCAGGAGGCCAACTGGCCTCACGACTGCCCCGACGCCCTGAACCTCGAGGGGCGCTTCCCCGACGAGGTCCACGCGGACCTCGCTGGCCGCGGCCACCCGGTGGTCAGGCTCGGCGACCTCGACGGCCCCTGCTCCGTCGAGATCATCCGCCGCGACCCTGCCTCGGGAATGCTTCTGGCCGGCTCCGATCCCCGCCGCGACGGCTGGGCGCTCGCCTACTGACGGTCGGGCCGGGTTCCGTCCCGGGAGCAGACCTCGACGTCAGGGAGCGAGCCGCTCCAGCCGCAGGTGCTCGAGATAGGCAAGCCGAATCGGGTCGCGCGACGAGATGTCACCGAGCTCGAGGCGTACAGCCAGCCGTCCCCCCGACCAGGTCACCTCGGACGCGTAGTCAGCGCTTCGCCAGACGGGAGGCGCAGCCGAGGCGAGCGCGATCGCCTGGACGACCGCGTCTCCGACCCATACCGTCAGCCTCGTCCGCCATCAGGCCCCGTTGCTCCCGCCCGCACGACCAGGCGGTAGCGGCCCTGCGGAAGCCAGGGCGCGATGGCCACGACGGCCGGACGCTGGACGGCCCAGACTGCCTTCGCCTGCGGAGTCGCTCGAGCCCCCGCCCGCCTCCACGGTGATCCACCCCACCCCGTAGGGTCGGCGAACAGACCGCGACGGCCATGCCGCGTGGTGGGCACGATCGCGCGCGGATCAGGCGGCGGGGACGGGGCGCGCCCGCCGGGCAGAACCTCGTGAGACCGGCCCGGACAGGTCGTCGAGGTCGCTAACGCCAGACTGCACTGCAGACAGTGCACCCTGCACTGTGCACTGTGCAGGCCCCTGAACTCTGGAGAATGTCGGTCGTTTCCGGATCCCGAGAACACGCGACGTCGACACTTGCACAGTCCGCAGTGCAGCTGCGGGCTGCGGGCTCGAAGTGGTGTGATTCGAGATTTCTCTATGGAAGCAGACGGTTGCTTCGAGAGCCTGCGTGCTGAAGGCTGTGGTCTGAACCTTGCGTACATGGAAGAGACGTTGAAGTGGTGACGGTCTTGAAAGCGTCCGGGAGTTGACGGACTTCCTCGAGTCTCACGTCCGGGGTCCACCTCGCCGAGGACGGGGCCCGAGCCGGGACCGTTCGGCTGAGTCGACAAGGGCGTTTTGGAGGGTCCTGCTTCATTCGCGTCTCACAGCGTCCGTGCGTGACATGCCGCATCTCCTGGTCGTCGACAGCGATATCCGGTTGACCGAGCGGCTCAGGGCCGCGTGGCAGCAGGTTCACCGGGTCCACGTCTGCGCGACGGAGGCGGAGGCCCTCTCCGCGTTCGACCCGCAGCGGATCGACCTCGTCATTGCCGAGTACCGCCTGCCAGACGGCTCTGGCCTCGACCTCCTCCGCCGGATCAAGGCGACGTCTCCGGCGCTGCCTGTCATCATGCTCACGGCCTTCGGGTCCGAATGGACGTGCGCGTCGGCGCTCAAACTCGGGGTCCGAGACTATTTCATCAAGCCGTGTGACCCATCGACGATCGACCGGTCGGTCCGGTCCATCCTGCGTGTTGCCGGCCATCCACGCGAGTCACGTGAGAACGCGCTGATCGGTGATGGACAGGCCTCGGGCACCGGTGACAACCCAGTGTCCCCCTTGTACGAGAGTGGCATCGAGCAGGTCATGCGATTCGTACACGAGCATTATTGGGAGTGCATCTCGCTCACCGAGGCCGCTCGCCGCGCGGGAATGAGCAAGTTCGCGCTGTCCCGACGTTTCAAGGCGCATGCGCGCGTCTCCTTCCGTGCCTATCTCCTAAGCGTGCGCGTTCAGAAAGCTCGAGAACTCCTCCTTGACCCGGGATACTCGATAACGGAGATCGCGCAGATGGTGGGGTTCGGGGACCTGCCGCGCTTCGACAAGGTGTTCAAGCGTCTTGAGGGCAGGTCCCCATCCACCTACCGGGCTCTGAGCGCCTCGCGCTCCGCGCCGTCAGGCGCAACAATGGGCAAGATCCCGCTCGTTTCGGACTGGATGGGCATCTACCGGAGGCAAGTGATCGCGACAAACTACTAGCTTGGGGTGAAGCGATCGCCGATCGTTGGTTGGCGAGTGGAGCACATGAGCGTCAGGGACGTGGGAGTGACGACGGGGACGCAGCGTGGAGCCAGCACGGCACATGCGAACCTCTCGCTTTGATCGCACTGGGTGGTCGCGTCCACTTCGAGAAGGCCGCGATAGTCGACGCTCGGCGCCTCGTGTAAGGAGGTCGCTCTGGACCGTCACCCGGACGCTGAGCAGGACTGTCACAGTCTTGTGATTGAGCCACTCGACCACGATTGCGCTCACACACGACGAGCGCCAGGTCGTCGTCGTCGACCGTGAGGCGAACAGTCTCTCGATCATCCGAGTACGCAGCCCGTGGGGTACAGACCTCAGTCCGAATTCCTGGGCTGGCGCGGAGTAGGGAAAGGCGGGGAGTGCGACATGGTTTCCAAGGACGGTGGCACATGACAACCGAAGATCTCCTTACCGACTTCGGATCGAACTCGGATTTAGCCTGGCTAGTGCGGCGCGTATCCCAGAACCGGCTCCCGTGGGCCGTTGTCTCCCGGGCCGCGGTGGCGGACTGGACACGGCGAGATCCGGAGGGATGGTCGAAGCTCGCGCAGTGGCTGGATGAGCAAGGCGTCACGCTCGTCCGGATCTGACGCACGTCCCCGTTCCGAGCCACTTATGATCGCGTCCGCTACCATTTCAGTGCCCACGACCCACCCGTTCACTCCGACAACGGGTTAGGTTCGGTGTGGTCGTCCGAGGCAACGTCCAGATCGACGAAGCTCTTCGGTGTTCTTGACGGCCCGTCGGGCGCCTACTTGACCGTGGGTCGGTCTGGGACGCCGCCGACTCACACTCGATAGGAGGTGGCCTATGAAGGGGACCCATCGACTGCTCGTGGCGGGTGGGCTGGGAGTCATCGTGGCGCTGGCCCTGGCACCGCCCGCGGCCGCTGCCCTCTCCGAGGGCTCCTACCACTGCATCCTCACGGGCGGCAACAGCATCGTCGTGGACTTCCAGCTCACCCAGCAGGGAGGAGGAGAGTTTTTCGCCTTGACTGGTCAGTGGGACGACGCCTCCAATACCCCGTTCCTCCCGAGCTTCGGCGCAGTCCTCACAGATCCGGCTTTCAACATCGTCGGGGGCTTCACGCGGGTCGGGTTCAGAGGGGTCCCGCTGCCGGGCTCGCCGTTCGGCTCGCTGCCGGCGGGGATCCACGTCCAGTTCCAGCTGGATGAGGTTCCCCCGGGTCCTCGTGGTGCCGACTTCGCGGGCAGGTGGGCGGACAACCTTGGCAATTTTGGACGGATGGCCTGCACGGTCACACCCTAAGAAGCGCGGGACAACGCGCCGAAGATCCTCGAGCACGCGGTCGACAGTGAGATCGGCCTTCCTTAGGTAGGCGGCGATCGCGTCCTGGATCCGGGGCTTGCGGAGCAACTCCGACGCACCGAGTTCGAAGGAGGGAGGGGCCATGTTCAGGATCCGCGGGCTCGATACGAGTCCTGAAACGTCCCTGTTCAGCTCCAAGTACAGGGATGGCCTTCACGTGATCTGGGCCTCTGCCCTGATCGAGCAGGCCGCCACCGGAAAGGGTGATATCCACGTGACCTTCAGGTGGTGGGACGGTGGGCCGGCACAGCGCAGCGTCGTCCTGAGTTGCGGCGGGACTGGCGTTGGCAATCCCGGCACCACGTCGATCATCACGCCACTATCGCATCCTTCGTCACTGACCTACGAAGTCACCAAGGACAGCACCCTGGTCGGCGACGTCCGATTCGTGTTGGAAGTGCACGTCGCCCGCTTGCCGGTCGAACCCCTCTGATGCTGGGACGTGTTCGTCGGTCACCGTCAACGTCTATCTCGCGACCCTGAACGTCTGGCGCTCTGCAGGCGCTTCACCCGATCGACATCTGGGTCATCCCCCGGCTCCAGCGGCGAGTGAACCGCCTCTCCCGCGCTCCGCCCGAGCGGCCGCCAGGATGAAGCCGTGAGACATCTCCACGAATGAGGAGGTCGCGAGACTGACCATGGGCGCCGAGAGAGCCGCGGGGAGCCGCGCGAAGAAGCGCGGCCGCAAGCCTGCGCCGGTGTCCGAGCGCGAGCCGGAATCGCCGAGCGCGAGCGGCAGCGGCGCAGAGGACGCGCCGGGCGGAGACGACGAGGTCCGGTGACGCCCAACTTGGCGGCGCTGCTCGGCCGGCCGGGGGCGACCGCGCAGTCATGATCGCCCTGGTGGAGGAGCGCCGCGCCCAGGTCGGCATCGGCCCGCTGTGCACGGCCCTGGGGCTGGCCCGCGCGACCTTCTACCGGTGCCGGAGTGGCCCGCCGCCGGCGCCGGCAACCCCGCGGGAGCGGCGGGCGCCTCGGCAGGCCCTGACGGCGGCGGATCGCGAAGGGGTCTTGGCCTTGTTGCACGAGGCGCGGTTCGTCGATCTGCCGCCGGCGCAGGTCTGGGCGCAGGTGCTCGACGCCGGGCAGGTGCCCCCGTGTTCGATCCGCACGATGTACCGGGTGCTCGCGGCCAATGCCGAGGTGCGCGAGCGCCGCAACCAGCTCCGGCACCCGGCGTACCACAAGCCCGAGCTGTTGGCGACCGGCCCCAACCAGGTCTGGAGCTGGGACATCACCAAGCTCCTGGGCCCGGCCAAGTGGACCTACTACTACCTCTACGTGCTGCTCGACATCTTCAGCCGCTACGTCGTCGGCTGGCTGCTGGCCCGCCAGGAAAGTGCCGCCTTGGCCAAGGTGCTCATCGGCGAGAGCTGCGAGCGGCAGCACATCGCCCCCGATCAACTCATCATCCATGCCGACCGCGGGCCGTCGATGACCTCGCAGCCGGTGGCCCTGCTGCTGGCCACCCTGGGCGTGGTGCCCTCGCATTCCCGGCCGCAGGTCTCCGACGACAACCCCTTCTCGGAGGCCCAGTTCAAGACGCTCAAGTACCGGCCCGACTTCCCGGCCCGGTTCGGTGCGTATGAGGACGCCGAGACGTTCTGCCGGCGGTTCTTCCCCTGGTACAACGGCGAGCATCGTCACGGCGCCCTTGGCCTGATGACCCCTCACGACATCCACTCCGGCCAGGCCGCGGCCAGGTGGCAGCAGCGGGCCGAGGTCCTGCGCGCCGCGTATGCGGCCCACCCTGAGCGCTTCCCGCGCGGGGTACCGGCCCCGCCGCCCTTGCCGACGGCGGCGTGGATCTAGGCCGCCGTCCGGCAGGCGCCGGCGTCGAGGGCAGCCGGAGAAGCCCGGCGCGGCGCAGGCCTCGGCGTCGCGCAGGGCGGCCATCGACTGCTGGACGGGCGCGACGGTAGTCCTCGGACCGGAACGCGCGCAATGCCGCCGGCGGCTGACGCCCGCAGGCGTCCAGCAAACCGGCGCCACCCAGTCTGCCCAGCCCATGGGGCGATCGGCGGCCGAGGCCTGTGGGCGAGCCCGGGCGGCGCGCTGCCGCTAGCGTGGCCTGCTCGCCTTGCTGAGGACATCGATCACCTCGACGTAGCGGCGATGGGCAACCGCAGGCGGTGCCGGGTTGTCCCCCGCCGATTGGTTCGCGGGATCCGCGGCTCGCCAGGTTGCGTACTGCAGCGCGGTCCGCCCCGTCTGGTCGAGAAGTGCGGGATCCGCGCCGAACTCGGTCAGCCGGCGGACAATGCTCGGATGCCCTTTCCAAGCTGCGTAAATGAGCGCCGTCCACCCTGTCCGCGTCTGGGCGTTGACGTTGGCCCCGCGCGCAAGAAGCCGCTGGAGGAGCACCGCTCGCCCGTTGTTCGCTGCCAGCATGAGTGCCGTGACGCCGCTGACATCTGCCGCGTTTACGTCGGCACCCCTCGTGAGCAAGAGCTCGGCGACCGGACCGTGGTCGTGGATGACGGCCATCATGAGAGGCGTCATCCCTGCGGTATCCCGCGCGTTGGGCGATACCCCCGCGTCGATGATGTCTAGCACTTCTGTCAGGTTGCCCGCCTCCGCGCTTTGCACGAGGGCCACCGCCGCCGAAAACCCTCGGTGGGCCGGCGGTGACGCGGGCGCCCCCGAGACCGCCCGAGGGGGCGCCCCGCCGCGCATCTCCTCTCGGGCGGACGGCCGCGGGACGGGCACGGTGTCCAAAGGTCGCTCCTGACCGGGCGTGGCTGGCGGCGGTGGACGCTCGATCACCTGCGCGGTCCTTGGCCGGGGAATCGACACGCCGGGAGCGGGCCCGAGCGCGGGCGGCTTCGACGGCCTGTCTTGCACTGGTGCCGCCTGCTGCGGAGGCGACGACGGCGGTTGTGGCGTCGGTCGGGGCGCAAAGAACACCGCGATTGCTCGCCGACCGGCGCGCAGCGCGGCGCGCGAGGCCGCCGCCCACCGCGGCCTCGCCCACGCGACCGCGGCGAGGCGCGAGGCCCTCGCGACGCGTCGTTCGGCGCCCGGACAGGACGCCGCGAGCCGCCCAGAGCCGGAGCCAGCGGCGCGGCCCGCGCCACGCCTCCGGGACCGCGCGGCCGAGAGCCGCGAGGCCCATCCCCGGCGACCACGCGCGCATCGTTCGGCGCCCGGACAGGACGCCGCGGGCCGCCCAGAGCCGGAGCCAGCGGCGCGGCCCGCGCCACGCCCCCGGGACCGCGCGGCCGAGAGCCGCGAGGCCCATCCCCGGCGACCACGCGCGCATCGTTCGGCGCCCGGACAGGACGCCGCGGGCCGCCCAGAGCCGGAGCCAGCGGCGCGGCCCGCGCCACGCCCCCGGGATCGCGCGGCCGAGAGCCGCGAGGCCCATCCCCGGCGACCACGCGCGCATCGTTCGGCGCCCGGACAGGACGCCGCGGGCCGCCCAGAGCCGGAGCCAGCGGCGCGGCCCGCGCCACGCCCCCGGGATCGCGCGGCCGAGAGCCGCGAGGCCCATCCCCGGCGACCACGCGCGCATCGTTCGGCGCCCGGACAGGACGCCGCGGGCCGCCCAGAGCCGGAGCCGGCGGCGCGGCCCGCGCCACGCCCCCATCAGCAGTGCACCGGCAGGCGGCGGGAGGTCGAGCCAGTGGGCCGCGGCGTCGACAGTGGGCGCCGACACCATCGTGAGACCGGACTCGCGGGCGCCGCGGAGAGCACCGGAGCAGAGGTGGTTGATCACCCGTGGAATGCCCTCGGCGTAGGCGGCCACGCGCTCCACCGCTTCGGCCTGGAACAGGCGATCGAGGCTCAATCCCACTCGCTCGAGGCGGTACGCCATGTAGGCGCGCACCTCCGGGGTCTCGAGACGCGACAACCGAGCGTGAAGCGTGGAGGCCCGTCCGGCTTTGTTTCCCACGAGACGGGCGAGCTTCACGTCAAGCTCGGGTAGGCCCACCAGCAGGACGGCTAAGGGCCTTCCGGACCGTCGCCCGGCCTCTGCGAGGTCGAAGAGAATACCAAGCTCCCCCGACTCCAGGCGCTGCGCCTCGTCGACAACGACGACCGTCGCGCTGGACGATCGCACGCGGGCCTGCACCGTGGCGAGGAGTGCCTCAGCTCGTGTGGCGGTGTCGGGGACACCAGACCCACCAACCTGGCCGAACCATTCGTGGAGCGACAGGATCTCGGCGCACCAAAGCACGCGGCCGCCCGCTTGCTCCAGATCACGCGCGACGCGCCGCAACACAGTGGACTTCCCGGTTCCCGGCTCGCCAGAGAGGACGACCAAGCCAGCGGGTATCTTCCCAGCGGTGACGAGCTCAGCATAGACGGTCTCGTGCATCGAACTTCGGTAGAAGAGGTCCGGGTCCACGGTGTCAGCGAACGGATGCTTTGGCGAATGGTCTGAAGGAATGCCCATCGCTAGGGGCTTCCGGCAGGCCCATGTCCCCGGGGACACACAGATCGGATGCAGCTAGTTTCGAATGACCGCCTCGACACGCCCGTTCCTCGCGCGCCGAGCAGGATTGTCCGTGCCGTTTGGACTCTCGTTCGGCGCGATGGGACCCGCTTGACCGTACGCCTCGTTCATGACCAGTCTGCGCTGCACTCCTGTCCGATCAGCTCCCGAGCAACCGCTTCAGCCCGGCGGCGCGAGAAGGCGAGGTTGTGCGCCTGTGTGCCGGTGGAGTCGGCGTGACCCTCGAGCACCACGAGGCAACGCATCGCGCGAGGATGGTTCGCATATGTACTCACCGCGCTCACAAACGGACGCCTTCCGGTAAAGACAACCCCCTCCGAGAGTGCAAACCTCCGGAGGGCTCTTGGGGTCCAGAGCGGGAGCGGCCAGGAGGGAGCGAGCCTACCCCGGGTCCATGCCGTGTGCCTTCTTGAGGATCGAGGACTTCACGCGGACGTACAACTGACGGGAATTAGAGCATCGTCACCATAACCGTGTCAATTACGGATGCGGACCGCTATGTAATCTTCTGCATCCAAAGCTGGTGCGGCAGCCAGAGCGCCAGGGGATGCTGGACGAATACCTCGAGAATGCTCCGCGACCGCGCCGCGGCTCCCGCGCGCCTGGTGCTCTCGTTCCCGATCATCCCCCTGCTCGGCAACCTGCCCATCACGTTCAGCGGACTCGGGCTGCGAGAGCATGTGAGCGCGGCGCTGTTCCGCGGCATCGGCGCCGACACCGCCGCGGGGCCGGCGTTCTCGCTGTCGCTGTTCACCGTCGCGACACTCGTTCCGGGACTTCTCGGCCTCGCCCTGGCCGCGACACCCTGGGCGAGGACGGGCGTCACAGGCGGCCGGCAGCTGCCCGATCGGTAGGCCTGGCAGGGGCCGCTGCCGGTTACCGCGTCTTGCCGCGGCCGAGGATCGGCCAGACGGCCTCGACCCGGCCGGCACGGATGCCATACAGCTCGTCGTGCAGGAACAGCGTCGAGTCGCAGTACCCGGCGACGAACTCCACGCGGTCCCCCACCCTGGGGCTCACGGCCGGCTCGGCGAGCGCGATCGTCGCGTGCTCCGCCGACACGTTGAGGGCCCGCACCTCCCCCAGATTCAGGGGAACGGGAGGTGTCGGGTAGACGGCCATGCTCTTCCATCCGGCGTCGCACACGATCCGGGTCGGGGTCGGCCGGCTCGCCACCGTGGTCAGGATCGTCAGGGCCTGTTCGTGCTCCACGCCGTAGTCCTTCCGGTAGTGGACGTCTCCGAAGATCCCGCCGCCTGCCTGCACCTCCGTCACGCCCGGCACCTTCGCCGCGATCCAGTACGTCCCGGTCCCCCCGCAGCTCACGATGTCGACCGGCAGGCCGGCGGCCCGGCACGCGTCGGCGCTCGCCGTGAGCAGGCGCACGGCCGTCTCGATCGCCCGGCGTTTCTCGGCGGGATCGGCGATGCTCGCGAGCCGGCCGCCCTCCCACCCCATCAGGCCGGCGAACTGAAGCTCCGCGCGGGCGCCCACCCGCCGGGCCAGCGCCACCGCCGGCTCTCCCGGCTCCACCCCCGCCCGATTCATGGCGATGTTCACCTCGACGACCACGCGGAGGGGCGCCCCCGCCCGGCGGCCGGCCTCCGCCAGCGCCGTCACGTGCGCCTCGCAGTCCACGGCCACGATCGGATCGGCCCGCTGGCGCAGCGCCGCCAGCCGCGCCATCTTCTCCGCCCCGACGATCTGGTTGGCGATCAGGATGTCGCGGATGCCGGCCGCCGCCAGCACCTCCGCCTCCCCGACCTTGGCGCAGGTGACCCCCCGCGCGCCCGCGTCGAGAAGCTTCCGCACCAGGGCCGGCGTCTTGATCGCCTTCGTGTGCGGGCGCCATCCGATGCCGGCCTCCGTCACGATGATCCGCCGCATCGTCGCGATGTTGCGCTCGAGCTTGGGAAGGTCGACCAGCAGGGCGGGCGTGTCGAGATCCTCGACCGGCCGGCCCGTCGCGTGAGAGCGCATCGTATCCGTCACGCCGTCGTCACGCCCGCGCCTACTTCAGCACGCTGGCCGTCATGCCGCGGATGAGGCGCTCCGAGAGGAACGCGTACACGAGAATGACGGGGAGGATCGCGATCATCATGCCGGTGGCGATCATGCCGATGTCCTCGAGCTTGTCGCCCAGGAACCGCATGATACCGAGGGGCAGAGTGCGCTTGTCGTCGTCCGTCACGAGCACCACGGCGTACAGGAACTCGTTCCACAGTTCGATCAGGTTGAGGATGATCGTGGTGGCGATGGCCGGCATGCCGATGGGCACGGTCAGTCGCCAGAACACGCCCAGCTCCGAGCAGCCGTCGATCTTCGCGGCGTCGAAGTAGTCCTGCGGGATCTGCGCGAAAAAGCCCTCGAGCAGGTAGAACGTCAGCGGCAGCTGGATCGCCACGTACACGAGGCTGACGCCCAGTCGCGTGTTGAAGAGACCGTACTCCACCAGCACCTGAAAGAGGGAGATGATGGTCAGCTGCGGCGGGAAGATGATCGCGCTGAACAGCACGAAGTAGATGACCCGGTTGCCCCGAAAGCGGTAGCGGGCGAGGGCGTGCGCCGCCATCGACCCGACCACGGTCAGGGCCGCCACCGCGCCGACCACGATCACCGCGCTGTTCCAGAAGTACGTCCCGTAATGGGAAGTGGTCCACACCGACGCGTACTTCCACCAGTGCGCGGGCGACGGCCAGGCAAAGGGCGCGGCCGCGATCTCGGAGGTCGTCCTGAGCGACATGACGGCGACCCACAGTACCGGCGCCCCCGCCAGCCCCGTGTAGAGGGCGACGGCGGTCAGGAGGGCGGACTGCCTGGCGACGCCGGAGAGGCGCACGGCTAGTACTCGAGCGGGTCATGCTGGCGGAAGAGCCACCAGAGACCCAGCGCGAAGGCGAGCACCACCACGAACCAGAGGGCGGCGATCGTGGAGGGGTAGCCGAGGTCGAAAGTGTTCCACTCGAAGGCCCGCTTGTAGACGTACGTGGAGACGGTCTCGGTCGACCAGAGGGGGCCGCCCCCGGTCATGATCCAGACGAGATCGAACACCCGCATCTTGCCGATGAACGACAGGATCAGGAGGTTGAGCAGCGTGCGCCACATCATCGGGATCATCACGAAGAGCAGCCTTCGGAGCCAGCCGCAGTTGTCGAGGGCCGCCGCCTCCAGGATCTCGGTGGGCAGGGCGTACAGGGCGGCCAGGCACACGACCATGTTGAAGCCCGTCCACTTCCAGACGTGGGTGAACATGACCGCCCACAAGGCCGTCTTCGGATCGCCGAGCCACGAGTGGGCCAGCCCAGGAAGACCCACCCCCCGCAGGGCCTCATTGATCACGCCCCACTCGTAGTTGTAGACCCACATCCAGATGATGCCGACAACGACGTACGAGAGAAGGACCGGCGTGAACCACACGACGCGGAAGAACCGGGCGAGCGGAACCTTGGCGTAGAGGCAGAGCGCGAGCAGGAGACCGAGGCCGACGTCGGGGATTGGCGCGACGGCGGCCCAGACCATCGTGTTGGCCACCGCCTTCCAGAACACCGCGTCTGCGATCAGCAGCTCGCGGAAGTGGGCCAAACCCACGAACTCCTCGACACCCCGAGGCTTGATCGTGTGGACGCTATTGTAGAACGTGCGGAGCGCCGGATAGATGGTGAAGCCGAGATAGAGGAGGAGCGCGGGCGCCAGGAACACGAGGATGATGGGCCACGGCTCGCGTGCCGGGCGCCGGCGAGCCCGGCCCCGGGCACGGGGAGCGGGCAGGTCAACCGGCTGCGAGATGGCCATCAGGTGCGGCGCCCCACGCCGGCCGCGGACGACTCGGCGCGGTGGCGGGACGGGCCCCGGATCGGGGCCCGTCCCCCTCTTGCGGGAGGCCCGGACAGGTGCGTGCCTAGCCCGTGTAGCAGCCCTGGTTCAGCATGTCGACGGCAGCGTCGACGGTGAGGAGGCCGCCCGGGAAGGCATTGTTCAGAACCTGGGTGAAGGTGTCGCGGCACTTACCCTGGATGTGGTCGCGCGGGATGCCGACGAAGTACTGAGCGTCCTTGTTACGGTCCAGCAGCTCCCGGAAGTACTCGGCGTATTTGCCGCCCACCTTGCTCGGATCGCTCTTGATGGCGGTCTGGAGCAGGATGGTCTCGAGCCAGAGCGTCCCCATCTCCGGCGTCGCCATCTCGTTCAGCATCCCGGCCGCCAGCTTCACGTTCTTCGAGGCCGCGTTCAGGATGAAGCTCGCGCCGATGGTCAGGCTCTTGCACTGGTTGCACGCGCCGCGGTCCATCGCCGGGAAGGCCATGACGCCGAGCGGGAAGTTCTCCGGCTGGCCGCCCTTGTCCGGCGGCACGAACGCCCGTCCGGTGTAGAAGCTACCCATCGGGAACATGAGCGACCCGGGCTTGGTGTGGAAGTAGTAGTGGGACTCGCCGAGCTTGAGGGTGGCGAAGCTCTTGGGATAGGCGCCGGCGTCGACGAGCCCCTTCACGAAGGTCAGGGACTCCACGACCCGCGGATCCTTGTAGGAGAGCTTCCCGGCGAGGAGCTTCCCGTAGTCGTCCCGCCCGAGCTTTCGCAGGAGGGCCTCTTCCGACATGTACACGCCCGGGTACGGGCGATCACCCACTCCCTGCGAGATCGGGGTGATCCCAGCCGCATTCGCCTTCTTGACGATGTCCAGGAACTGGGCCTGGCCGACCTGCCCGTTCGGCGGCAACGTCACGCCGATCTTCTTCATCAACTCCTTGTTGTAGTAGAGCTCGATCGTGTAGGCCTCCTGCGGCAGGCCGTACGTCTTCCCGTTCTGCGTCCACACCCCTCTCGCCCAGTCGTAGATGTTGCCCCAGTTGACCAGGTCGTCGAGCGGCATGGCGAACCCGTTGGTGATGTACTCCGTCTGGTCCGGCTCGGCGTAGAAGAGGTCGGGGCCCTGCCCGGCGCGAAGGGCCGTCTTGAGGGCGGCGTTGAGAGCGGGCTTATCGTACCAGGTGATCTTGACCTTCACGTCCGGGTTCTTCGCTTCGAAGTTCCGGGCCGCCTTCTCGCGCCAGGCGACCTTCGCGGGCTCATCGGCCTCGTGGCTCCATATGGTGATGGTGGTCTCGGCCGCGGCCGGGACGACGAGCCCAAGCGCGAGGCCGACAGGCCGCGACCAACCGCCACCCTCGTCCGCTCCCCGGCTCGCGGGCGGGTCGGCGAGCCATCACGGCGGTCTGTCGCCCGGTGTCTTGCGTGGTCCCCATGTTGCCCTCCGTTCGTCGATGCCAATTCACGGCCGCCGGCGGCTGACGCAACGCGCCTCGTCACGGACCCGGATCGGCGCTCACGCTAGGCCTGCGCGGCGGCGAAGTCAAGGCGCCTCCGCCTTCCGACGACCAACGGGCGACCCGTGGCGGAACAGCGAGCGCCGGACTATCATGCTCGAGCATCGCGGGGTGCCGTCGCCGAGCCCACGAGGCCTGGCCCGCCTACCACGGGGATGTGGCAGCTACCTGACGTTTCGTAACGGCCGCTGACACCAGAGCGAGGACGCGTCACCGTGAGTTCCGAACGGATCATCGACTGTCACGCTCACATCATCGACCCGGCACGGTTCCCGTTTCCCGACGGACCCGGCTACAAGCCCCGGCCGGACGAGACGGGAACCCGCGAGGCGTTCGGCGCCATGCTGGATCAGCTCGGCGCCCCGCACGCGCTGCTCGTCCAGCCGAGCGGCTACGGCGTCGACAACGCGGCGATGCTCGACGCGATGGCCGCCACCCCCGGTCGGTTCAAGGGGATCGCGGTGGTGGACCCGGGGGCGAGCGACCGGACGCTGGAAGCGCTCGCCGACTCCGGGGTCGTGGGAGTGCGGTTCAACCTGCCGAGCTACGACCCCGGCGCCCTCAGCCGTCCCGAGGCCCCGATCCTGCTCGACCGGCTCCGGGCGCTGGGCCTGTTCGCCCAGGTCTACGCGAACGACGCCCAGTGGGCGGAGATCGCCCCGATCCTCCGCGCGAGCCGTGTCCGGGTCCTCGTCGACCACTTCGGCGTCCACGACGTCGCGGGCGGCGTGGCTCAGCCTGGGTTCCGGGCCGTCCTCGCGCTCGGACGCGAAGGCCAGGCGAGCGTCAAGCTCTCCGCCCCATTCCGCCTCTCGTCCCGGCCTGACAGCTACGGCGACCTGGACGCGTTCGTCGAGGCCCTCCTCGGCGCGTTCGGGCCCGGCGCGTGCGTCTTCGGATCCGACTGGCCCTTCCTGGGCCTCCGCACGCGTCCCGACCTCGGCCGGGTGCTGAAGACGCTCGGACGCTGGCTGCCGGACCGACGCGACCGCCAGCGCGTCCTGTGGGACAACCCGTTCCGGCTCTTCGGCTTCGAGGAGGCGACACCATGACGAGTCAGGCCGGTCGATCGATGCCGCTTCGAATCGCGCTCGCCGGGGCGGGCATGATCAGCTGGTATCACCTGGTCGCGTGGCGCCACGTCGGCCCCCGGGCACGCGTGATCGCCGTGTGCGATCCGGACCCGCGGCGCGCCTCGGCGCGGGCGGAGGAGTTCGGTATCGCGCGGGTCTACCAGGACCCGGCGGCGATGCTCGCCGGCGAGACGATCGACGCCCTCGACGTCGCGTCCCCGCGCGAGACCCATGCCGGATGGGTGGCGGCGGCGGCCGACCGTGGCATCGACGTGCTCTGCCAGAAGCCGCTCACCCCCACCCTCGCCGAGGCCGAGGCCCTGGTGGAGCGCGTCGGCAGCCGGGTTCGCCTCATGGTCCACGAGAACTGGCGGTTCCGGCCCTGGTACCGCGAGCTCAGGAGGTGGATCGTCGACGGGCTGCTCGGCGAGATCGCCCTCGCCCGGCTCGCGACCATCTCCTCCGGCTTCCTGCCCGACGCCAGCGGCCGCCGGCCTGCCCTCGAGCGCCAGCCCTTCATGGCGCGGGAGCCGCGCCTGATGCTCGCGGAGGTCCTGATCCACCACCTCGACACCATGCGCTTCCTCTGCGGCCCGCTCCGCGTCGTGAACGCGCGCGCGAGCCGCACCCTCGCCGAGGTGACAGGCGAGACGCTGGCCGCGGTCTTCCTCGAGACGGCCGCGGGAGCGCCGGCCACGGTGATCGGCACCATGGCCGCGCCCGGCTATCCGCCCCGGCCGCCCGACCGGCTCGAGCTGATCGGCAGCAAGGCCAGCGCGATCCTCGCCGACAACGAGCTCCGCCTCCTCGGGTCGAGCCCTCGCGCCGAGCGCTACGATCCGGACGCCGGCTACCAGGCGAGCTTCGACGGCGTGATCGCGCACTTCGTCGAGTGTCTCGAGACCGGCGCTCCGTTCGAGACGGGGCCGGCGGACAACCTGGAGACGCTCCGGCTCGTCGAGCACGCCTACTGGGCGGCCGGTCTCCACGGCGTGCCGCCGGTCAGGGGCTGAGCCGGTCGCGGCCGCCCCACGCACAGCACGCGGGCGGCCGAAGGCGAGGAAGACGCGCTCTTCTAGGCCGCGGCCGCCTGGGCCTCGCGACGGGCCCGGCGCACGATGAAGTCAGCGAAGCGGGCGGTCGGGTCGAAGCCGACGACGGTCTCGGCGTTCGCGACGAAGCTGACGACCCGGTCGTGTCCGTTACATCAATTGGGACGGCATCCTGGATGAGTACTCGCCGCCTACCGTTTCGGACGGAGATCGAAGCGAACGCAGTAGCCGGGCGCGGGTCCCGGCAAGCGAAGCGGTCAGTCGAACGACGCGCGGACGGCCCCGAACGGGGTGAACCGCGTCTCGATCCGGTCCCCGCGCGCGAGCGGGTACTGCTTGGTGAACGAACCCGACATGATCCGCTGACCGGGCTCGAGCCGCCGGCCGAACTCCGCGAGCTTCTTGGCGAGCCAGGCGACCGCGCCGAGCGGGTGGCCTGTCTCCTCGCTTCCCACGGCATGGTCGACCCGTCGGCCGTTGATGAGCACCTCCACCGTGGAGCTCGCCGGCTCCCAGCCGGCCGGGAGCGGACTCGCCGCCCCGGTCACGAACGCCTTCTGCTGGCAGTCGTCGGTGAGAGACAGGGTCAGATCCGCCCGGAAGTCGCCTCGCCCCTCGATGATCTCGAACGCCGGCTGAACGGCCGTGATCGCGGCGCGGGCCTGGGCGCGCGTGACGGCCGGCCCCTCGAGGCGCGTCCCGACCGTGAGGCAGAGCTCGTTCTCGAAGCCCGGCTCGATCAGCTCGCCGTGCCGGAACGCGGCTCCGCTCTCGCGGTGGCCGCTCTCGAGCAGGAAGCCCATCACCGGCTCGTGCATCCCGAACTGCTTCTGGATCACCGGCGCCGTGAGCCCGACCTTCCACCCGGCCAGCCGCTCGCCCCGCGCCACCCAGCGGTCCAGGATCGCGAGCTGAACCCGGTAGGCCTGTTCGACCGTCAGCCGGCCCTTCCACTCCGCCGGGAAATAGCTCCGGCGCAGGGTGTGCTGCCAGATCGATTCGACGGCGGCCTCGATGTCCATGCGGGCTCCTCTCCTCGTTGATCACCGCGGCCCTCGGCCTGCGGGACGGTCAGCCTCCCAGGCGCACGCGGGCCTCGCCGATCCGGCGGCGAGCCTCGGGCGCGTACCAGGCGTCCACGAAGGCGCGGCGAAGCGGGGCAAGCGTCGCCCGCGCGCGCTCCACGGCCGGCCCCTTGAGGGCCGCCTTGATGGTCTCGAAGGGGGCGGCGGGCGCCGCCGCGAGGCGGCCACAGGCCTGGCGGGCCGCCTCGAGGACGTCGCCCTCCACGACCTCCGTGACGAGCCCTCGCTCCAGGGCGGCACGCGGATCGACGAGCTCGCCGTCGTAGAGCGCCGCCTCGACCGACCGCGCCGGGACGGCGTACCGGACGATCTCGAGCGCCGACGCCGGGAACGGCACCCCCAGCCGGATCTCGTTCAGCCCGAACCACCCGGCGCCCGCGCCCATCACCCGCGCGTCGCAGGCCAGCGCGAGCACGGCGCCGCCGGCCACCGCATGACCGCCGAGCGCGGCCACCACGGGCCGGGGAAAGGCGAAGACGCGCAGCATGACCGCATCGAACCACGCCATGAACCCGTCCATGGCGTCCCGCTCGAGCCCGTACAAGGTCACGAGGTCGAGACCCGCCGAGAAGAACCGCTCGTAGCCCGTCAGGACGACGCCTCGCGCGTCCCCGCCCGCCGCCTCGTCGAGCGCGCGCTCGATGGCCGCGAGGCTTCGAGGATTGAGCGCGTTGGCCTTCCCCGAGGTCAGACGGACCACCGCCAGGCCGTCACGCCACTCGACACGGTACGGCGCCGTCTCCCCTGCGGTCCGCTCCGGCATCCCGCCGGCCGCGTCAGCCGCGCCGGGCGGCGGCGAGGCCCGACTCGAGCCGCGTGAGACCCTCGGCGAGATCCTCGTCCGAGGACGCGTAGGAGAGCCGCAGGAACCCCCCCGACCCCGGGCCGAACGCCTCGCCCGGCGAGACCACCACCCGGTGATCGAACAGGAGCCGCTCGGCCAGGCCGCGCGTGTCGTGCGTCACCGCCCGAACGTCGGGGAATGCGTAGAAGGCGCCGTCGGGCCTCGGACAGCGCACCCCCGGGATCCGACCGAGCCGCTCGACGACCAGGTCCCGGCGCCGCTGGTAGGCGCGCCGCATCGTCTCGACGCAGTCCTGAGGGCCGCGGACGGCCGCGAGGGCGGCGCGCTGGGTCGCGGAGTTCACGCACGAGGCCATCTGCTCCTGGACGACCGCCATCACGCGCAGCATGGGCGCGGGACCGGTGAGATAGCCGATCCGCCACCCCGTCATCGCGTACTCCTTCGAGAAGGAGTGCACCGACACCGTGCGGTCGCGGAGCCCGGGGAACGACGCCGGGCTGACGTTCCGGATGTCGCCGTACGTCAGCGCGCCGTACGTCTCGTCGGAGACGAGCAGCAGGTCGTGGCGGACGCAGATGTCCGCGATCGCGTGCAGGAGGTCCCGCGGGTAGACGGCGCCCGTCGGGTTCGACGGGCTGTTGACCAGGATGGCCCGCGTGCGCGGGGTCACCGCCGCCGCCACGTCCTCGGCGTGCGGCAGATACCCGCGCTCCGGATCGGTCCGGACGAAGACCGGCCGCCCGCCCGCCAGGGTGATCTGTCCCTCGAAGTTCGTGTAGCTCGGGTCGGTGATCAGCACCTCGTCCCCCGGGTCGATCCCGACCATGAACGTGAGCAGCAGCGCCTCCATGGCGCCGACCGTCACGAACACCTCCGAGGCCGGATCGACCCGGTAGCCGTTGACCCGCTCGATCTTCTCCGCGATCGCCTCCCGGAGGTCGAGGTAGCCCTCGTTCGGCGAGTACTTCGTGAAGCCGTCGTGGAGCGCCTGACAGGCCGCCTCGACGATGTGGGGGGGCGTCGCGAAGCCAGGCTCACCCACCGCCAGGCTGATCGCCCCGGGGACGCGGGGCGTCATGTCGAACATGCGGCGGATGAGCGACGGCGGGCACCGCCCGCGCCCGTGCGCTCACCCGGTCTGTCGTGGCTCCCATCGGGACCTCCCTCGACGCCTGGCGGGTCAGGCCCCCGCGATGACGGCGATCTCGACCAGGTAGCTCGGAGTGGCGAGCCGCGCCTCCACCGTGGCACGAGCCGGCGTGTGCCCCTTCTCGACCCACGCGTCCCACGCCGCGTTCATGCCATCGTAGTGGCGGATGTCCGAGACCCACACGTTGGCCCAGACGAGCTTGGACTTGCTGCTGCCGAAGTGCTTCAGCGCCTCGTCGATCTTGCGCAGGATCTGCTCGGTCTGACCCTTGGCGTCCAGCTTCGTGTCGTCGGCGACGGTGCCGGCCACGTAGATGGTGTCTCCGTGCTTGACGGCGGCCGAGAGGCGCGGTCCGACCTTGAAGCGATCGATGCTCATCGGTGTCTCCTCCTGAGGGTGACGGTGAAGCTGCGAATGCTCATTGGGACCTCAGCCGAACCAGAGGCGCTCGGCCGTCCCGCCCATGACGAGGTCCAGCTCTTCCTTGGACAGAAACGTCGCCGCCCGGGGCAGCAGGTGCCGGCTGCGGACGTAGCCGCACCCGGCGAGCACGTGGGGAAAGTCCGAGCCCCACATGCACCGCTCCGCGCCGAAGGCGCGCACCGCCGCCTCGGCGAACGGCAGGCCGTCTCGATACGGGTACCGCTCGGGGCACCAGTGGTGGAAGCCGGAGAGCTTGACGTGCACCTGCGGGTGACGGGCGAGGTCGAGCAGGGCCCGGAACGCCGGCTGCCCGAGCCCCTCCGCCGGAACCGGTGTGTTGAGATGGTCGACCACGATCCGGAGCGACGGGAAGCGGGCCAGGAGCGGCGGCAACCGCCCGAGGTCCGTGCCCCCGTGGAGCACGCAGGCGATCGTGCCGGTCTCCGCCAGCGCCTCCCACAGCGGGAGGGTCTGGTCGGTCGCGAGCCAGGGGCCGCGGCCGGGCCGCTCGCCCGGGCGGAACGGGCGCAGGCGGATGCCGGTCACGCCCTCGTCCCGCCAGCGCCTGAGAGCCGCCGGGGCCTTCGCTCCCCTCGGGTCGATCACGCACACGCCGCGGAAGCGGTCGGGGAAGCGGCGGAGACACGACACCATGTAGCGGTTGTCCCAGTGGTAGAACCACGGCTGGACGAAGACCGCGCGGTCGACGCCGGCCTCGTCCATGTAGTCCATGAAGAGCTCGACGGAGGCCGTGGCCTGCGCGCTGTAGCCGATCTTCATGGGACCCGCGTCGAGGCCCGCGGCGGTCCCGTCCCACACGTGCAGGTGCGAGTCGACCACGGTGTGAGCCACGAAGACAAAGGGTAGCACGAGCATTCCCGAATCGGCAGCGGTCTGCTGGCTCCCGGCTCGTGCGATACTGCCGCCACGCATCGCCGGCCGGCCGAGACGAAGTCCATTCACTCCGCGATCGGAGGTCCCATGAGCGATCGGCGCGACGTGGTGATCGTCATCCCCGGGGACGATCCCCCGCAGATCCAGGGCTCCCCGCATCTGGAACGCCTCCGCCGCTACGGGGAGGTGCGGCTCCACACCGACCGGCCCGCCACGCCCGAGGAGAAGCTCGCGCGGGCGCGCGACGCCGTCTGTCTCGTGAACACCCGGGGGGCGATCAAGTGGCCCCGCGAGGCGCTCCTGGCGTTGCCGCGGCTCCGGATGGCCACCGTGTGCGGGATCGGGACCGATGCCTTCGATCTCGTTGCGGCGCGCGAACGGGGCATCGTCGTGTGCAACATCCCCGGCAAGACCGCGCCGATCGTCGCCGAGCACGCGTTCGGGCTCATGCTCGCGGCCGCCAAGCGCGCTCACTTCCAGACGGCGGAGCTCAAGGCGGGTCGCTGGACCCGCATGGACAACGTCTACCTCCACGGCAAGACGCTCGGCGTCGTCGGGACGGGGGCGATCGGCGGCATGATGGCTCGTCTCGGGCGCGCGATCGGCATGGACGTGGTCGCCTGGACGTTCAGCCCGAGCCCGGCGCGCGCGGCCGAGCTCGGCATCCGCTACCTCCCGTTCGACGAGCTCCTGCGGACGGCGGACGTCGTGTCGCTCCACGTCCGGCTCACGGCGGAGAGCCGTGGCCTCCTCGGCCCGCGCGAGCTCGGCCTGATGAAGCCGGGCGCCATCCTGGTCAACACGGCCCGCGGACCGGTGGTGGACACCGACGCGCTGGTGGCCGCGCTCCACGCCGGCCACCTGGCCGGGGCCGCGCTCGACGTGTTCGACACCGAGCCGCTCCCGCCGGGGCATCCCCTGCTCGCCTGCCAGCAGGTCGTCCTGACCCCGCACAACGCCGATCAGACGCCAGAGGGAATGGATATCCTCAACGCGGGCGTCGTCGACAACGTGATCGCGTTCCTGGAGGGGCGACCCCAGAACGTCGTCGGGTAGCCCGCGGCGCGCGCCGCGCTACCGGCGGCTCTCCGTCTGCAGTCGCCGGAGCGTCTCCTCCAGCTTTCGCAGGTCCTCCGCGAAGCCCGCGAAGTCACCCCGGCCGAAGCGCTCGCGCGCCCGGGTGAAGTGCTCGAGCGCCTCGGCCGCCAGCCGCGGCGGGATACCACCGGCGGCCGGTGGCGCGCCGGCCGCGGCGGGCGCGCCAGCCGCCGCGGCGGGGCGGGCGCCGAAGAGCTGCTGGAGCGAGGCTTCCAGTGTCTCGTCCATCGCGATCCGGTTTCCGTAGGCCACGATCACTCGCTTCAGCTCCGGCAGCCGCCCGCGCTCCGCCGCGAGGTAGAGGGGCTGGACGTAGAGGAGCGACTCCTCGATGGGGATCGCGAGGAGGCCCCCCCGGATCACCTGCGAGCCGGCCTGGCCCCACAGCGAGAGCTGCTGGGAGATGAACGCGTCCTGGTCGATGCGGGCCTCGACCTGCCGCGGGCCGAACACGAGCTTGCCCTTCGGGAACTCGAAAAGCACGAGCTTGCCGTAGTCCGGCGGGTCCGAGCGCGCCGCCAGCCACGCGATCATGTTGTCCCGGCGCACGGGAGTGAACGGCAGGAGGAGGATGAACTCCTCGCGCTTCTCGGCGGGGAGCCGCATGATCGTGTAGTAGGGCTCCATCTCCGTGTCCCGGCTCTCCGTCTTCCGGATCGGGACCGTCCAGAGGTCCTCCTTGTTGTAGAAGACCTGCGGATCGAGCATGTGGTACTGCGCGTACATCCGCGCCTGGATGCCGAAGAAGTCCTGCGGGTAGCGGATGTGGGCGCGCAGGTCCTCGGGCATGGCCGAGAACGGCCGGAACAGGCCGGGGAACGCGCGCGCGTAGGACGCGACGAGCGGCTCGTCGGGCTCGACGACGTAGAAGGCCACCGTCCCGTCGTAGGCGTCCACGGTCACCTTCACCGAGTTGCGGATGTAGTTGCCCACCCCCGGGGTTCGGTGCGAGTAGGGGAAGTAGTCGGTCGTGGTGTAGGCATCGACGAGCCAGACGATCCGCCCGGCGGCGGTGATGACCGGGTACGGGTCGCGGTCCACTCGCAGGAACGGCGCGATCTTCTGCACCCGCTCGGCGACCTGCCGGTGGTAGAGGATCCGGCTTTCGGGGGTGAAATCGTCGGAGAGGAGCATCTTGATCTCGGCGAAGCGGGCCGCGAAAGCGATGCGGCGCCACAGCGACCCGATGCTCACGCCGCCCGTGCCCGAGTAGGTCGTGTAGACGTTCTGATCGCCCGCGGGGTAGTTCAGCTCCGGCGCGCGCATCTTGACCAGCACGTACGCGTTGGCGAGTTCGCCGTAGTACACCTCGGGCCGGCTGATCTTGAGCGGGCCAGTAGCCACGGGCGGGATGTCCTTCAGGAAGAACTCCGGCAGCCCCTCCCGCGTCACGCGGTTGACCGGGCCCACCACGGCGCCGTACCCGTGCGTGTACACGAGGTGCTCGTTGATCCAGATCCGGCTCGGAAGGTGGGCGGACGACAGCTCGCGGACGGACAGCATCACCTGCCGGGACTCCCCGTCGAGCTGGTACCGGTCGTTGTCCACGTCGACGAACTTGTAGTAGGTGCGGATCTCCTGGAGCTGACCGTAGGAGTCGAGCGCGGGCCGGTGCTCCCACAGGCGGATGTTCTTGATCGTCGTGTCGTTCTTGCGAAGGACGGCCGCGGTGAGGTTCTCCTCGGCCGGGAAGGGCCGAGACTCGATCCGGTCGAGCCCGTAGGCGCGGTTGGTGGCGGCGATCGTCCGCTCGATGTAGGGCCGCTCGGCCACGATCTCGTTGGGAGCCACCCGGAACCGCTGGACGAAGGCGGGATAGGCGGCCAGGCCGATCAGGCCCCCCGCGATCCAGAGGGCGAGCCCGACGAAGGCAAAGCGCAGACCGGGCCGCGTCATCTGGACCAGGCACAGAATGGCGGCGAGGCCGGCCAGACCGATCATAGCGTGGAGTGCCGGGAGGCTGGCGTTGACGTCCGCGTAGCTGGCCCCGAACGATGCCCCGCCCGCGGAGAAGAGCAGGCCGAAGGCGTCCAGCAAGTAGCCCCACGCCTTGACGACGAGGAATGCGGCTCCCAGACCGAGCAAATGCCCTTTCGCCCACGGGACGACGACGAGACCGCGGGGCGTCAGCCGCGCGCCGCGGGAGAACACGTACACGGCGGCGACCGCCGCCAGGGTCACGGACAGGACCAGGGTCAGGAACTGGAACACGCCGAGCAGGAGCGGGTACGTGAAGACGTAGAACCCCACGTCCCGGCCGAAGAGGGGCTCCGTCACGCCAAAGGTCCCGGCATTCCGGAACCGGATCCAGGTTTCCCATCGAGCCGTCCCTTGTCCGCTCAGCATGAACGCGATCACGAGGCAGCCGGGTAGCAGGAATTTCCGGTAGAGCGGCTCCACCTGGCGCCAGCTCGGGAGCTGGGGCAGATCGTCCTCGCCGGCGAGCTCGACGAGCGGCCCGTGTCCCCGGCGCGTCGCCAGGAGATTGAGATAGAGCACCAGGAACGCCAGGATCCCGGTTCCCGCGCCCAGCAGGATCTTCGTCGACAGGATGGTCGCGAAGACCCCCGAGAAGCCGACCTCGCCGAACCAGAGCCAGTCGGTGTAGAGCTCGACGGCCTGCCGGCCGAACGGCAGCACCACGAACAGGACGACCATCCCGACGAGTACGCCTATCCTTCCCATGCTCCCCTTCGTCGTCTCGGAAGGGACGACCCGAGTCATCCCGACCGCGATTGGTTGACCGCGAAAGCGCTTCCGGCTGCCGGCGCTTCGCCGGTGGACGGACCGGGTTCAGCCGCCGGCCGATCGCCGGGCGGCACAAGGACGCTAGGGGACGGGCGGACTCCGCGGGGCGCCCGCGGGGAGTGGACGTGACGCGAGATCGCCTCGGAGGTTCCCCTCACCCGAGCAGCCGGTGGAATCGGACGCCAGAAGGGCCAGCATGCAAGCGGGCGGGAGCGCCGGCGGCGGCGGCCGCGGGACCGCCCGATCGTCCGCCGCGACGTCGAGCTGGGCCTGGCGATACCGCGCGAAGACGATCCCGGGGGTGCGGTCGGCGGCGCCGCCCCATCCTGGCCGGGGCATGGCGGCGGCGAGCGGGACCAGATGGACGAACAGACCCAGGACAGCCCCCGCCCACGCGAAGGTCGGCGGCCGATGGCGGCGGGATGGCCCGGAACGCATGCCCGAAGAGTAGCAATCCTCGCCCGGGTTGACAATCCGAGCACGTGATACCCTGCGGCTCTGGAGCTGGATCGTCGCGCGCGGCACGAGGGCGCGCGAAGGGTGACCCCTGGCTCATGGAGGAGAACCTGATGCGCACGCATTGGACGCGCCATCCTCTCTCTCGACTCGGCCTCGCCGCCCTCGCCGCGCTGACGATCGCGATCGGGGCCGGACCGGCCGGAGCCGCAGGGACCTTCCGGATCGCCGTGGGCGTGGACCTCGATACGGTCGACCCTGCCCAGATGACGACGACCACCGTCGCGAACATGGTCGACTACGTGGCGGAGACGCTCACGGCGCTCGGCCCCGACGGGAAGGTCCAGCCGTGGCTCGCCGAGAGCTGGACGCTCTCATCGGACGGAACCGCTTACACGTTCAAGCTCAAGAAGGGCGTCGTCTTCCACGACGGGACGCCGTTCGACGCGAAGGCCGTCAAGTGGAACCTCGACCGGCTCAAGGACCCGCAGGTGCGGGTCCCGATCCGGGCGCCATTCCCGATCAAGGAGACGGAGGCAGTGGACGCCTCCACCGTGAAGGTGACGCTGACGCGGCCCTCGGCGCCATTCATCTCGGCTCTCTCGTGGACCACGTCGGCCCTCGTGTCGCCCGCGTCTGCTGACAAGCAAGGGAACGAGTACAAGAACATCGTCCACACCGTCGGCACCGGACCGTACGTCTTCAAGGAGCGAAAGAAGGGCGAGAGCTTCACGGTCAGCCTGAACGACAAGTACTGGGGCAAGAAGCCGACCTACGACACCGTCGTCTTCCGGATCGTTCCCGAGGCGGCCACGCGCGAGAGCCTCATCCTGGCCGGCCAGGTCGATCTCATCGTGCTGCCGCCCATCGCGGACGTGCCGGCGCTCCAGCGCAACCCGGGCGTGAAGGTCCTGCTGGCCCCGAGCGACCGGACGATCTTCATCTCGCTGAACACGACCAAGGCGCACCTCGGCGATGTCCGGGTGCGTCAAGCCCTGAACTACGCCGTCGACAAGAAGGCGATCATCCAGAACGTCCTGTTCGGAGCCGCGGACGAGATGGATGCTCCGATGGCGGCGAGCCTCTTCGGATACTGCAAGGTGGGCACCTACGAGTACAACCCCGCGAAGGCGAAGCAGCTCCTGGCCGAGGCGGGCGTGAAGCCCGGCACGAAGATCTCCTTCCACCACCCGACCGGCCGCTATGTCCAGGACAAGGAGGCCTCGCAGGCGGTGGCCGGCTACCTCCGAGAAGTGGGCATCGAGCCCGAGCTCCAAACCATGGACTGGCCCTCCTACATCTCGGTCATCAACGCCGGGCCGGCCGAGAAGACCGTCCACCAGCTCGCCTACCTGGGATGGGCGCCCGCGTTCCTCGACGCCTCTCAGCAGGTGATCCAGTACTGGTCGGGATACCATCCGCCCGCCGGGCTGGCCACCTCCTTCTACAAGAACGCCAAGGTGGACGAGCTGGTCCCGACCGCGGATCGCGAGTCGAACCAGGAGAAGCGGAAGGAGTACTACTGCGAGATCTCGAAGCAGGTGTGGGCTGACGCGCCCTGGCTCTTCCTCTACGTCCAGCGGTTCCCCATCGTCTACTCGGCGAAGGTGACCGACGTGGGCTCCCTGCCGAACGAGAAGTTCTCCGCGATCCACGCTCGCCCGGCCAACTGAGCCGGGAGTCGTGCGGGCGCGGCCGGGGCCGTGAGCCTCTTCCGCCAGTACCTGGCGCAGCGGCTCCTGGCCTCGGCCGTCACCCTGCTCGGAGTGTCCATCATCGTCTTCCTGATGGTCCGGCTCCTTCCGGGCGACCCGGCGCAGGTGCTCGCGGGCCTCCTGGCAACGGAGGAGGACGTCGCCCGGCTCCGGACCGATCTGGGACTCGACCAGCCGCTCCACGTCCAGTACGGCGTCTTCATGGCGCGCCTGGCCCACGGCAACCTCGGTCGCTCGGCCCGCACGTCGCAGCCGGTGCTGGAGGAGCTCAAGCCCCGGCTTCGCGCGACGCTCACTCTCGCCGTGGTCAGCGCCGTCGCGGCGAGCATTGCCGGCATCGCCGCCGGCGCCCTTGCCGCCACGCGGCCCTATTCCCGCTTCGACTACCTCCTCTCGCTCGTGACCCTCTTCGGCGTCTCCATGCCGACCTACTGGCTCGGTCTCATGCTCATCATCGTCTTCGCCGTCCACCTGAACTGGCTGCCCGCGGCAGGGTCGGAGGGAGCGGTGAGCCTGATCCTCCCTGCTCTCACCCTGGCCGCCTTCTCGGTGGCGCTGATCGCTCGAATGACGCGTGCCAGCATGCTGGAGGTCCTGGGCCAGGAGTACGTACGGACCGCTCGAGCCAAGGGCGTCGGCGAGACCCTGGTCGTGGCGCGCCATGCCCTCCGGAACGCGCTCGTGCCCATCCTGACCGTGATCGGTCTCCAGTTCGGGGCGCTGCTCGGCGGGGCCGTCCTGACCGAATCGGTCTTCGGGTGGCCGGGGATGGGCTTGCTCCTGATCGAGTCGATCTTCTCCCGCGACTATGCGATGGTGCAGGGCATCGTCCTGGTCTTCTCCACCCTCTTCATCCTGACGAACCTCGCGGTCGACCTGCTCTATGTCGCCATCGACCCTCGAATCCGTTACGCCTGAGCACCAGCTGGGCCAGGCGGCCCCCGCGGGTCGTCCTGCGCTCCGTCGCCTCCGGGAAGGCTGGCAGCGCTTCCGCCGGCACCGGACCGCGATGGCGGGACTCGTCCTGCTCGTCGGCCTGTTCGTGCTCGCCGTCGCGGCCCCGCTCCTGACCTCTCACAATCCCGAGCGCCAGAGCCTGTCGGAGGCACTCCGGCCCCTCTCCCTCGCTCACCCGCTCGGGACCGACCACCTCGGACGCGACATGCTGGCGCGCCTCCTCTACGGCGGCCGGCTCTCCCTCCTGATCGGCTTCCTCGCCGTCGGGCTCGGCGTCGTGATCGGGGTGCCCCTCGGCGCGGTCTCCGGCTTCCAGGGCGGGCTCACCGACCTCGTGATCCAGCGGCTCGCCGACATCCTCCTCTCGTTTCCGGGCTTCCTCCTCGCGCTGTCGCTCGTCGCCATCCTCGGCGTCGGGCTCCAGAACGTCATCATCTCCGTGGGGATCTCGGCAGTCCCGTCGTTCATCCGGCTGGTGCGCGGCTCCGTGCTCTCGATCCGGGAGCAGGTCTACGTGCAAGCCGCCCATGCCATCGGGCAGCGGCAAGCCGTCATCATCTTCCAGCACGTCCTGCCGAACGCGATGGCGCCCGTCATCGTGCAGGCAACGCTCTCTCTCGGGTTTGCGATCCTGGTTGCCGCGGGGCTGGGGTTCCTCGGGCTCGGCGTCCAGCCGCCCACGCCCGAGTGGGGCACGATGCTCGGCGAGGGACGCCAGTACATCTTCCGCGCGCCCGGCCTGACCACGTACCCCGGCCTGGTGATCTTCCTCGCGGTTCTGGGGTTCAACCTCTTCGGCGACGGTCTCCGGGACGCCCTCGACCCGCGGATGAGCCGAGTCTAGGCCGGTACGCAGCCGGATGCGAAGCGCGTCCACCGGGACACGACCGCGCGTGGCACCGACGCTTCGGAGCAACGTCGCGGGGACCACTGGCGTCCTCGCCTCGTCCGCCCCGGCCTGACGGCACGCGCTCAGTCACAGCATGTCCCTGCCGCGACCGCGCCGCAGCGTGCTCTACCGGCTCGGCGTGGACCCTGGATCGTACGAAGCAGCGCCGAGATTCCACCCGGACGTGCTTGCTCTTCGAGATCGAGGACTCCGTGCCGCCGGGCGACAAGGAGTCGGCGCGCCGGCGCGTGGCGGACACGCTCGCCGCCGGGGGGTTCCGGCGCCAGGAGCGGCTGGTGACGGTCAACGGGCTCGACACGCCCTGGGGCCGGGACGACCTGGCGGCGCTGGCGCGCGTGCCGCTCGACGGCATCGTGCTGGCGAAGACGGAATCGCCGGAGGCCGTGCGGGAGGCCGACGCGCTCCTCGCCGCCCACGGCGCCCCGCCGACGCTCCGGCTGTGGGCGATGATCGAGACGCCACGCGGGCTGGCGCGCGCCCAGGAGATCGCCGCCGCAACGCCCCGGCTCGTCGGGATGACCGTGGGGCTGGGCGATCTCTCGCGCGGTCTCAACGCGTTCCGGCGACCGGCACCCCACCGCTGGCCAATGGTGCCGGCGCTGGCCGCGATCGTGCTCGCCGCGCGCGCCAACGGCCTCGCGTCCCTCGACAGCTCGTTCCGCGAGCCCCGGGACGCCGAGGGCTTCCGCGCCGCGTGCCTCGCCAGCCGCGAGCTCGGCTTCGACGGCAAGGTGTTCGAGGACCCGGCCCTCATCCCGATCGCGAACGAGGCCTACGGGCCGACGGCGGACGAGGTCACATGGGCACGCCGGGTGGTCGCAGCGCGGTCCGGCGCGAAGCCGAGCGGCGAGTACTGGGTCGACGGCCAGCACATCGATCCGCAGTACGAGGCGCTGGCCGAGCGAATCCTGGCCTACGCCCGCGCCATCGCGGCGGCCGATTCGGCCGGGTAGGCCTCACCGGCCCTGGCGATCCCGCCGCCGCAACGACACCGGCACTTCGCCCGCTGATTGGACCCCGTGGCCGTGGTCCCTTGCCTTGGCGGTGGCTCCTCTCGGCGCTCGGGCCAGGGCCCGCCGCACGCCGCCCGCTCGCGATATCCGGCTGTGCGCGTCGACCGTCGAGAGGTAACATCAGAAAGAGCGCCGGTTGCTGGCCGATTGCCCGGCCCCGTGACGGCACGCAGGCGGCAGGGCTCCGGCGCGGCGGTGCGCCGGCGAACATCCGCACCCTCCGGCATCAGCCGGCAGGAGGAACATGACATGGAAAGGAAGCAGGCGTCGGAATACCCGCAGGAGCTCCTGAACCTGTTTCACGAGTACCAGCACGGCGAGATCACCCGTCGCGACTTCTTCGATCGCGCCGCGAAGTTCGCCGTCGGCAGCCTGACCGTGACGGCGATCTGGGAGAGCCTCAGGCCCAACTACGCGTGGGCCCAGCAGGTCCCCAAGGACGACATGCGGATCACGACCTCCTACGAGACGGTCCCGTCGCCGGGAGGCAACGGCTCGATCAAGGGCTACCTTGCTCGCCCGGCGCGGGCGACCGGCAAGGTGCCGGCCGTGGTCATCATCCACGAGAACCGCGGGCTCAACCCCTACATCGAGGACGTCGCGCGCCGCCTGGCGGTCCTCGACTTCGTCGCCTACGCCCCGGATGGTCTCACGTCGGTCGGCGGGTATCAGGGCGACGACGAGAAGGCCGCGGCGGCGTTCAGGACCGTGGACGGCGCGAAGATGGCCGAGGACTTCTTGGCCTCGGCGAAGTGGCTGAAGGCGCGCCCGGAGTCCAGCGGCAAGCTCGGCGCCGTCGGCTTCTGCTTCGGCGGCGGGATCGTGAACCAGCTCGCGGTGCGGCTGCCCGAGCTCGACGCGGCAGTCCCGTTCTACGGCCGCCAGCCGAGCGCCGACGCCGTGCCGCAGATCAAGGCGTCGCTCCTGCTGCACTACGCCGGCAACGATCAGGGCATCAACGCCGGGATCCCGGCCTACGAAGCGGCGCTCAAGGCCAACGGCAAGGCCTACGCGCTGTACGTCTACGAGGGCACCCAGCACGGGTTCCACAACGACACGACGCCGCGCTACGACGAGAAAGCCGCGAAGCTCGCGTGGCAGCGTACGGTCGATTTCTTCAACCGGACGCTTCGCTAGCATCCAGAGCATCGCATCCGGCGGGCGGGGCCCTCGACCTCGGGGGCGCCGGGGATCGCCGGCATGTCGCCCGCGCAGCGCGATCCGTGGCTCGGCCCGGCCCTCCGCGGCGCGATCACGCTGCGGAGGGCCGAGGCTCGCCGACGCTCCAAGACGCCTCTCGCCCTCTGACCAGGGACCGGCCCCATGGCCGTGCGGCCGGCGGGGAGGCGGCTAGCGGTCGAGGAACAGGCCGCCGCTCAGGTTCAGGTTCGCGCCGGTGACGTAGCTCGCCTCGTCGGACGCGAGGAAGACGACGCACGCCGCGACCTCGTCGGGCGTCCCCTCGCGGCCAAGCGGGATGTGGAGGCCCGGCAGGGTGGAGCCGGCGGTGCCGCCCATGTCGGTCGTGATGAGCCCCGGCGCGACGGCGTTGACGCGGATCCGGTGCGGCGCCAGCTCCCGGGCGAGGGACCGCGTGATCGACACCAGCCCGGCCTTCGACGCCGCGTAGTGGGCGCACGGGTTGATCCCGCCGCTCCACGCCGCGTCCGAGGCCACGTTGACGATGGCCCCGCCCTCCCCGCGCTCCTGCATCGCGCGCGCCGCGGCCTGGGCGCAGAAGAACGCGCCCTTCAGATTCACGTCGAGGACCTGGTCCCAGTCCCGCTCCTCCATCTCGAGGGCGGGACGCCGCTCGAAGACACCGGCGTTGTTGACCAGGACGTCGATGCGCCCGAACGCGTCGAGCGCCGCGCGGACCAGGCCTCGCGCCTCGGCCACCCGGCCCAGGTCGGCGGCGTGCCATGCCGCGCGAGCGCCGATGGCGGCGATCTCGGCGAGCACCGCGCGGCCGGCGACCTCGTCGCGGCCGTTCACGACGACCGCGGCGCCCTCGCGCGCGCACGCAAGGGCGATCGCCCGCCCGATCCCCCGCGTGGCCCCCGTCACGACGACCGCGCGCCCGACGAGCCGCTGACCGGCCGCGCTCACGGGGCGCCCCTTGTGCTGCGCTGGGAGATCGGGCGGGATCCTTTCGACGGCCTTCGGCCTGTGGCGACCCGAGGCGGACGGTGGGCTCACCGGGGCTTGCCTCGCGTGCTCGGCTTGCGCGGCGGACGCCAGTCCCAGCCGGTCTTCACCGGGCGTGGCTGGCGGGGTCCACCGGACTTCCGCGTCCCCATCAGGGCTTGCGGAAGACGATCCGCCCCATGTAGGACTCGGCGGTGCCCTTGACGTCGTCCGAGTCGATGCCGAAGGACACGCCGCCGGGATCCTCGGGCTCCTCGCCGTAGATCCGCTTGAAGTCCTCGCGGACGTCGCGGCGCTCGGTGACCCACTTCCCCAGGTCCGCCGGCCCCGAGCGGACCACGACGTAGGTCACCGTCCCCGACTTCTGGCTCTTGAACACGGATCCCACCGGGGCCGTCGTGTCCCAGATGTAGCCGATGATCTGCGAGCGGAGCGCCTCCGGGAAGCGGGGCCAGACGACATACAGCTGGGCGGCCTCGTCGTCCGTCGCCGCGCGCCGCGCGTCGGCTCCCTTGGGAAGCGCCGCGACCTTCCAGGTCCACTCGAGGATGGGCGTCTCGGCGAGCCGGACCTTGCCTCGGATGTCCTTGTTGACGTTCGAGCTGTCGCTCGCGCTCTTCATCTGGACCACGCGCTGCCCGTCCTGCTCGACCACCGTGAAGTTGTACGTCGGGCTGCCCCAGTCCTGCTTCTGCCAGCCGGGCGGGATGCCCCTGGCGCCCACGGGAACCGCCGACCAGTCCTCGACGACGACGACGTCCGCCGCCAGGGCCACCGTGGCGACGAGCACCCCGGCAAGCGCGACCATCCGGATTCCCAGCCCACCCCTCATGCGATCCTCTCCCGTCCTCGCGCGGCTGCGGCCGGACACGCGCGCCGAATGGCGACCGTCCCGCGGAGCGAGTCGCCTCGTCTCCAGCATACCGGACGGACCCGATCCGTGGGGTGGCGAACGCGCTGTCGGCCGATGGGGCCGGAAGGGTCAGTCGCGGTCGGAGGCTCAGCGTGACTTGCGCCCGAGTGCGGTGAGCGAGGTCTCGACCTCGTCGAGCTCCACCGCACTCGGCGGCGTCCCGCCGAACCGCGCGCGCTCGTAGAGCGCCGTCACGCGCGTGAACGCCGCACCGGCCGCCGGCCCGAGATCGAAGACTCGGCCGCTGAACTCCCGCGCGGTCTCGCCGGTGGCCGGGCGGAGGCCCCGTCGCGCCGCGGCCCGGAGAGCGCGTCGGTAGAAGCCGGGTGCGCGGCTCCGCGCCGAGCCGAGCCCGCCCCGACGGTGACGCCAGGCCGACCACACGCCAACGGCGCCGACCGCCAGGACGATGACCAGGGCGCCCGCGCGGCCCAGGCGAGTCCGCGTCTCCGGATCGAGCCCGGCCGACCAGCCGCGAAGCCTCGCCAGCCGGAACTGCACCGACTGGACGGCACGGATCTGGTCGCGGAGCGTCCAGTTCACCACGTAGCGGTGCCACTGGAGCCGGAGAGAGTCGAGGTAGAGGAACCCCGGCGTCCGGCCCGCGAGCACGTTGACGGTCGCCCGCGGCGTCGGGTCGAAGGTCACCCAGCCCGTGTCGGGAAGGTACGCCTCGACCCAGGAGTGCGCGTCGTAGTACCGGACGATGTAGTACTGGCCGTACGGGTTCCATTCACCGCGCTGGAAGCCGTTGACGACCCGAGCCGGGACGCCAAGGCTCCTGAGCATCACCGCCATCGCCGCCGCGAAGTACTCGCAGTGGCCGGCACGGCGGACGAAGAGGAACTCCTGGAGCGGATCCAGCTGGCTCACCCGCTCGATGTCGAGGGTGTAGCGGAACTGGGTCAGCAGGAACGCCTCCACGCGGCGGGCGATCTCCGCCGGCGTCTGGCTCCTGCCCGCGACCTGTCGCGCGAGCGCCGGGATTGCCGGGGCCAGGACCGGGAGCTGCAGGTAACGCTCGAGCTGAACGGCGTCGAGCGGCGGCACCGAGCGCGCGAGGGCCGCGCTCCGCACCGACGGGCCCTCCACCTCGGACTCGACCGTGTACCGGAGCCGGGCGCCCGGGGACGCCGCGGACACCGCGCCCATGTCGTCCATCGCCAGCACCGAGGTGGCCATCGACAGGCGGAGGATCCGCGGCGCCGCGAACACCACCTCGGAGCCGATCGGCTCGAGGAAGATCTCCTGGCGCAGGAACAGGCCGCTCCCCCGCAGGAGACCGATGTCGAAGCCGCCCGAGCTGGGCTTGACCAGCCGGGTCTGGCGGGGATACCGGACGCTCCAGGCCTGCCCGTCGAAGGTGTCCAGCACGACGCCCCGCCAGCGAAGGTTCGGGTACCGGTCGGGCTGGACCTCGTCGGGCAGGCGCACGCGCATGACGACGTTCGAGTCGGTGAGGATGCTTCCGTACGACCCGAGCTCGACCCGCTCGGAGAAGCCGGTGATCATCTGGCCGAGGCGCGCGCGGAGCGGCAGGGTCGCGAGCCCCACCCGCGGCAGCAAGAAGAAGAGTCCCCCCGCCACCAGGAACACCGACACGGCCGCGACGCTCGCCAGCGCGGTCACGTAGCGCGTGGGCACCGCCTCGGCCCCCGCCGGAAGCCCGGCGTGGCTCTCGCTCACCAGGTGCTGGAGGAGCGCGATCCAGCTGAGCAGCCCGACGAAGGCGACGAACGCGAAGAGGAATCCGACGCCGAACGCCGACCCCGAGGCCGCGACGAGCATGAAGAACGCGAGGAACGCGACCGTGCGCGAATCACGGACGCTCTGGAGCGTCGCGAGCTTGTAGAGCACCAGGAAGAGCAGGAGCCTCACCAGGGCGTCGAAGACGCTGTCGGTGAGGTAGGCGATGTCCACCACCGAGGCGAGCGCCGCGAGAGGAACGAGGACCCGGCCGCCCACCAGGCGCCCGGCCCCCGACCGCGGCTGGAGAAGCCAGGCCGCCGCGAGGAGCACCGCCACGAGCAGGACGCCGCGCGAACCGAGGAACTCGGCCAGGTAGAGGGCGAACAGCCCGTCCGCCACGAGGAGGTAGAGCGCGATCCGGAGGGCCAGCGGCACCGCCATCACTCGGAGTCCAGGCTGATGCGCGTCTCTCGGAGCCAGCCGTCCGGGGCAAGGCGGCGCCGGCGCCATCGCCCGGGCCGGGCGGGACGTAGAGCGCCAGCGCGGTCAGGATGCGCCGCTCCTGACCGCGCCCACGGTCGAGGGGCACGGCTCCCGCGGCGCCTGCCAGCTCCACGCCGGTGCCGCTGCGGAGCAGATGGACGGCGAGCGATGCCGCCTCCGACAGCGCCCGCTCGAGGCGCGCCCCGTCCGCCGCGCCCGTGCCGGTGAGCACGATCCGCGTGTCCTCGGTCGCGTCCTCCTCGAGCTCCCGCACCATGAGGCTCCCCGACTTGGCGGTGGTGGGCCAGTGGATCAGGTGCGGCTCGTCGCCCGCCCGGTACGCGCGCAGGTTGTAGAGGTCGTGCCCTCGCCCGCGCCGGCGGGCCGCGGCCTCGCCGCTCGTGGCCTCGCGGATCTCCCGCGGGCGCACCGGATGAACGGCCGGGTACACGAGGACGTCCTCGTCGAAGAGAAGCGGCGGGCCGATCTTGACGAAGAGCCCGAAGGGAAAGGCCGTGGCCGCCCGGAGCCTCGGCAGCCGCCGCCGTCCGCGCGTGGCGAGCGTGATCTCCCACCCGACGACCCGCTCGGTCCCGGCGGGAATCCGCGGCACGTAGGCGAGCCGCCGGGGAGTCCCGAGACCCCGGCGGTCCTTCAGTCCGATGGCACGGAGCCGGTCGTCGAGCGTGCGGCGAGGCCGCCAGCGGGCGAACAGCCCGGTCCGGCCCGGCAACGGGCGATCCAGCGCCTCGAGCGCGACCGAGTAGGACGCGAGCCGCCGCTTCCGGTTGGCCAGCACGATGGTGACGAGCGCGGGCTGGGTGGCGTGGATCGCGTCCGGCAGGGTCACGGTCACCTGGAGACCGCGGATGGTGAGGTCCGAGAGCATGCCCGACACGATGATCAGGGCGAGGAGCATGGAGCAGAGGAGATACGCGAGGTTGTTGCCGGTGTTCACCGCGGCGACGCCGAGCCCCACCGCCGCGAACACGCACCACCAGCCGTCGCGGGTCGGACGGATGGCCTTCGTCCGCCGCCACCACCAGCTCGCCAGGCGCCGCGCCAGCTGGATCATTCAGTGGTGATCGAACCGCTCCGCTGGGGCGTCGCTCGCGCCCCGAGTCAGCGGGGGACCGGGACGTCCTGCACGATCGTGCGGATGACCGCCTCGGCGCCCACGCCGGCTCCGTCCTGCCCGGGGCCCGCCAGGAGGACCCGGTGCGCGAGGGCGGGTACCGCGAGGCGCTTGACGTCGTCGGGCACGAGGAAGTCCCGCCCGTCGGCCAGCGCGTGGGCTCGCGCCGCGCGGAGGAGCGCGAGGGAGCCGCGCGGGCTCACTCCGAGCGCGAGCATGCGCGACCGCCGCGTCGCGGTCACGATCGCGAGGACGTAGTCCAGGACCGAGTCGTCGGCCCGGACCAGCTCCGCGGTCTCCTGGAGCTCGACCACGTCGGCCGCGTCCAGCACCGTCTCGAGCGTGTCCGCCACCGGCGTCCCCGCACCGCGGAGGATGGTCCGCTCGTCGGCCTCGCTCGGGTAGCCGATCCGGATCCGCAGGAGGAAGCGGTCGAGCTGGGACTCCGGCAGGGGGAAGGTCCCCGCGTGCTCCCGCGGGTTCTGCGTCGCCAGCACCATGAACGGGCGCGGCAAGGCATGCGTCGTGTGATCCAGCGAGACCTGCGCCTCGTTCATGGCCTCGAGCAGGCTCGACTGGGTCTTGGGCGTCGTCCGGTTGATCTCGTCGGCCAGCACGATGTTCGTGAAGATCGGGCCGGGCTTGAACACGAACTCGTGCTTGTCCGGCTCGTACACCGCCACGCCGAGAAGGTCGGACGGGAGCATGTCCGACGTGAACTGGATCCGCTGGAACCCGGCGCCGATCGACCGGGCCAGGGCGGCCGCCAGCGTCGTCTTCCCCACCCCGGGCACGTCCTCGATCAGGAGGTGCCCCTTCGCCAGGAGGCCCACGACCGCCAGCCGGACCACGTCTGCCTTCCCGACGAGGGCACGTGACAGATTGGCCTCCAGTCGGGCGATCTGGGCGCGAAGATCCCGGGGTCTTGCCATCGTGGGGATTATCCCATGCAGGGCCCGTGCCGGCCGGATGGGTCCCGCCAGCGGGGACCGCCCCCTCTCCAGCACGGTGGATACGGGCGGCGATCTTCCCTCCCGAGGCGACTTTCCCGACCATGGGGACGCGAGCCGGCCCCTAGGACCGGGTAGGCCCGAGCGTTACCGCCAGGGCCTCGAGCCCCCGGAGCGTGCTCGAGGGCCGCCAGACCGGGCGCTCCGCGGCAAGGGTGAGTGCCGGAAATCGTCGGAAGACCGTCCCGATCGCCACCTGAGCCTCGAGCCGAGCGAGCGGGGCGCCGAGACAGTAGTGGATCCCCGCGCCGAAGGCCAGGTGACGCGGCTCGGGGCGCCCGAGGTCGAGTCGGTCGGGCTCGGCGAAGTGCGCGGGGTCGCGGTTCGCGGCGCCGAGAAGACCGAGGACGAGGCTGCCCTTCGGAATCGGCACGCCCCCGATCTCGACGTCGGACGCGGCCATCCGGCCCGTCCGCTGGACGGGCCCGTCGTAGCGCAAGAGCTCCTCGATCGCCGCCGGAAGGAGGCTCGGATCGTCCTGGAGGCGCCGCCGCTCCTCCGGGTGGCGGAGGAGCGCGAGGAGCCCGCTGCCGATGAGGTTCACGGTCGTCTCGTGGCCAGCGACGTAGAGGAGGATGCAGGTCGCGAGCAGCTCCCGCTCCGACAAGCGGTCCCCTGCCTCCTCGGCCTCGACGAGCCCGCTCAGGAGGTCGGGCCCGGGCCGGCGGCGGCGCTCCTCGCTGAGGCCGCGGAAGTAGCTCGCCATCTCGTCCGTCGCGTGCCGCCCGCGCTCGATCACCTCGGGGCCGACCGGTAGCGCGATGGCGTCGAGCGCGCGCGCCACGTCCCGCGACCACTCCTTGACCATCTCGCTGTCTCCGGCGGGAACGCCCAGGAGCTCCGAGATCACCGTCACCGGCAACGGGTAGGCAAGATCCTCGATCACGTCCATCCGGGGAGCGCCGGCCACGCGATCGAGGAGGCGGTCCACGATGGCCTGGATGCGCCCCCGGAGCGTCTCCACGACGCGGGGCGTGAAGGCCTTGCTGACGAGCGCCCGGAGCCGCGTGTGGTCCGGGGGGTCGCGGAACAGCATGGACACCGCGAGCCCGGACCCATCGGGCCCACCACCGAAGCGGCTCTCGAACAGCGCCTGGTACCCGCTCTTGCCGAAGCGCGGGTCGCGCAGGAAGGCCGCGACGTCGTCGTACCGCGTCAGGACGTAGAACCCCAGGGGATGGCGGTGGACCGGGATCCTCGGCGCGGAGCCGGTGATAGGCGGGATACGGGTCCGCGAGGAAGTCGGGATCGAGGAAGTTCAGCTCGGCCATGCCGCCCTCCGACGGGGCGAGTGTAGCGCGGACGCCGATCCCGGACCGTCACGGAAAATTCACCGTCTGTTCATCTCGCCACGCGATGCTCGGCCTGCCGGTCCCGTGAGGCCGGAGGAGGCATGCCATGGCGACGAGACCACTCCATGGACTACCGCCGGCAGCGACGTTCCCCGCGCCCGGCGTGGCGGCTTCGCTTCAGCGCGCGATCACGGCGGCCGGACAGACGAAGGACCGTCAGGCCCAAACAGCTCGGATTGAGACCCTGCGGAACTTCGACGGGGCCGGGCACACGTTCCCTGCCAGACGTCTGCTACGTCGTCAGGCTGGAGACGCCTCGGAGTCCTGCCCGCGCCTCCGCACGATCGGAGCCGGCCTAGCCGAAGATCGCCTCCGGCAGGAACGCCGAGACGATCCAGTTCGGCGCGTCGACGATCTCGCTGATGCGGAGGTCGGCCGCGACGCTCGCGACGACGTAGGCCTCCTCGCGCGTGAGCCCGCGCTCCGCCACCAGGTGCTCGATCAGGTAGCGGACGGCCTGCTGGGCGGACAGGAAGAGATCCGGACCGTGGGCCGTCGTCGCGAACTCGGCGCCGCGGCTCGGCTGGGGCCCGGAGGTCCGGAGCTGGGGCTCGCGGAGCGGGCGCCCCTGGCGGAGCCCGATCCGGAGCGTGACGCGGGCCGACATCTCGACGGCGCTGATGCAGACCTCGCCGTCGCCCTGGGCGCCGTGGGCGTCGCCGACGGACAGGAGGCCTCCCTCGACCCAGACCGGGAGGTAGAGCGTCGTCCCGGCGGTCAGCTGCTTGATGTCCATGTTCCCGCCGTTCTTCCGGGGCGGCATCGTGGTGTGGCCGCCGGGCTCGTCCAGCGCGGTCCCGAGGACACCGGGAAACGGCGCGAGCGGCACGGCCACACGCGCGCCCGAGTGCGCGCGCATCCGCGCGAACGCGCCGTCCTCGAGGTTCCAGATCTGGAGGAACGCGTCGGGGAAGTCGGCCTCCGGCAGGAGCCCGCGGCCCGGGCGGATGTGCGTCCACCCGAAGGGCGCCGGCGCGACCTCGACGATGTCGATGACCAGGACGTCCCCCGGCCGGGCGCCGCGCACGGCGATCGGGCCCGTGAGCGGGTGGCCCTTCACGGGTCCGCGCGCGGCCGTGTCCCGGCTCGTGGACGCGGGCGTGTAGTAGCCGTCCGCGGCGTCGCGCGTGTCGAGGACGAGCGTGTCGCCGGGCTCCGCCCAGAGGCGCGGCGGGATCGCGTTGTTCCACTCGTAGTGCACGACGGCGGCGTCGAGCCGGCGGGTCTCGGACATGAGGGCCTCCTCGAGGACGAGCGGGTTCGGGGCGCCAGACGGCCTCGCGGGCGCTAGTGTATCGTACCGGCGTGGCACGCCCCCTCGTCCTCCTGTGGCTCGACGAGGCGGAGGTCTACGCGCGGGCCATCGAGCGCGCGGGACTCGGCGGGCGCGTGGAGCTGGCCACCGTCAAGGCCGGGGAGACGCCGGAGCCGGCCCTCCTGGGCCGCGTCGAAGGAGCCCTCGCGTGGCGGATCCCGCGCGGCACCTTCGCCGCCGCGCCGCGCCTCCGCTGGGTGCAGACGCTCACGGCCGGCGTCGAGGGCTGGCTGGCGCGCGCGGACCTCCCACCCGCGCTGACGCTCACCTGCGCGCGCGGCACCCACCGCGTCCAGATGCCGGAGAACATCCTCGGAGCGCTCTTCCATCTCACGAAGCCCTTCGCGACCGCCCAGCGCGACCAGGAGGCGCGCCGGTGGACGCGGCGCGTCTCGGAGCCCCTCGCGGGCAAGACGCTCGGCATCCTGGGACTCGGCGCGATCGGCCAGGAGGTGGCGCGGAAGGCCGCCGCGCTCGAGCTGACCGTGATCGGGACCCGGCGCGACCCGGCGCCCGTCCCGCACGTGGCACGCGTCCTCCCGCCCGAGGGGGCGGGCGAGGTCCTCGGCGCGGCGGACTTCGTGCTCCTCCTTCTCCCCGTGACGCCGGCCACGCGCGACTTCATGAACGCCCGGCGGCTCGCCGGGATGCGCCCGACGGCGTGGCTCCTCAACTACGGGCGGGGCGAGCTGGTCGTCGACGCGGACCTCGTCGACGCCGTGAAGCGGCACGTCATCGCGGGCGCCGTCCTCGACGTCTTCCGGACCGAGCCCCTGCCGGAGGACCACCCGTTCTGGACGACGCCCGGCATCACCGTGCTTCCCCACTTCGGGGGGCTCCACCCCACCCGCGACGAGCTGGTGGCCGCCCTCTTCGTGGAGAACCTCCGGCGGTTTCTCGACGGCGCGCCGCTCCAGCACGTCGTCGATCGCACACGCGGCTACTGAGCAGCGGCGCGGTCTCCGGACCATGCTCAGCCCATACGTGGTATCCGGGAGCGTGCTCCGCACACAGCCACCGAACGCGACGCGCCTGCCGGACTGATGCCGTGAACGTCCTGTCCATCCAGTCGAGCGTGGTCTACGGGCGCGTGGGAAACCGCGCCGCGGTGCCCGTGCTCGAGCGCCTCGGCCACGACGTCTGGCCGCTCGACACCGTCGCCTTCTCGAACCATCCGGCGCACGGCACGTTCCGCGGGCGGATCGTCCCCGCCGCCGAGGTGGCGGCGCTGGTCGAGGGCCTCGCCGCCCGCGGCGTGTTCGGCCGCTGCGACGCGGTCCTCTCGGGTTATCTGGGCGAGGCGGCGACGGCCGCGGTGGTCGCGGACGCGGTCGCGCGGGTTCGGGCCGCGCATGGCGGCGCGCTCTTCTGCTGCGATCCGGTCATCGGCGAGGTGGGGCGCGGCGTGTACGTGCGCGCGGGGATCCCGGAGGCCTTCCGCGACCGGCTCGTCCCGCTCGCGGACGTCGTCACGCCGAACCCGTTCGAGCTGGAGCTCCTCACGGGCGTGGCGCCCGCGACGCTCGACACCGCCCGTGCCGCCGCGCGAGCCCTGGTCGGCCTGGGACCGGGTCTCGTCGTCGCGACCGGCCTCCGCCTGGCCGAGGCACCCGGGGAGCTCGCGGTTCTGGCGGCCACGCGCGACGAGGCGTGGCTCGTTCGCCATCCCCGGCGGACCGTGCGCGTCTGGGGCACGGGCGACGCCTTCGCGGCGCTCTTCCTCGGCGCCTACCTCGGCGGCCGTGACGCCCGCGCCGCGCTCGAGCACGCCGTCGCGGCGCTGGACGGGGTCCTCGCGGTCGCCGAAGCCACGGACGCCGACGAGCTGCCGCTGGTCCTCGCCCAGGACGCCCTCGTCCACCCGCGCGCGCGCTTCTCCGCGGAGCGTCTCGAGTGATCCGGGACGCCCGTGGTCCCTCAAGTGAAGACTGAAGCTCGGCCTCCGATACCATTGTTCCGGGTGGAAGCATGACCCCGCAGACCGCCACAGGCCGCCGCAGGCCGAAGGCCGTCCAATCAAGATGTCCGCTGAACACGTCCGACCAGTCTCAACGCCAAGCGAGGTAAGCCGATGACCAAGGGAGAGATCGGATTCGTAGGGGCTCGGCCGGATGGGCCTCCCCATGTCGCGGAACCTGGCCACGGCCGGCTACCGTGTCCACGTCCACGACGTCGCCCCGGCGGCGATGGAGCGGGCGGCTCGAGTGGCCGGGGTCGTCCCCCACGCGTCGGCCCGCGAGGTCGCGGGCGCGTCGACCGTCGTGTTCACTGCCCTCCCGAACGACGCCATCGTGCGGGAGACGTACCTCGGCCCGTCGGGCCTCCTCGCCGGGGGCCCGCCGGGTCTGGTGACCTGCGACTGCTCCACCGTGAGCCCCGGCGCCACGCTCGAGGTCCACCGGGCGGCGAAGGCCCGCGGGATCCATCACCTCGACACCCCGATGCTCGGCTCGACGCCCCAGGCCGAGTCGGGCGAGATCTTCTTCATGGTCGGCGGCGACGAGGCCCAGATGCCGGTGATCCGGCCGCTCCTCGACGTGATGGGCCGGCTCACGATGCACGTCGGCCCCCCGGGCACGGGCAACCGGATCAAGCTCCTCCACAACGCCCTCGGCGCCGTCAACGCGGTCGCCGTGGCGGAGTCGCTCGCGCTCTGCGACAAAGTCGGCGTGGACCCGCGGACGTACTACGAGGTCGTGAAGAACGGCGGCGGCATGGCGTACTCGACCTACTTCGACCGGCGGGTCATGCGCGTCGTCGACGGGAACTACGACCCGACGTTCACCCTCGAGCTCATGCTGAAGGACGTCACCCTCGCCAGCGAGATGGCCGGGGAGCTCCTCGGGAAGCTGCCCATCCTCCGCGAGACGCTGGCGGCCTACGCGGAAGGCAAGCGCCGCGGCTCCGCCGCCGAGGACTTCTCCGCGGTCACCCACGTCCTCGAGGACCGCCTCGGCCACCGCCTGTTCGGGGGTAGCGCTCGAGAGTCTCGCTAGGCCGCTCTGCCCGCTCGCCGGGGCGGGTCCGGCGTGGCGCCCATTCGCTCGATGCGCTTCAGACGGCGCTCGAGCGCGGGGTGCATGCCCATGAGAAGGCCCTCGCGCTCGGTGAACGACCCGCGCTGGGCCCGCTGCCCGGTGCTCTCCACGATGAAGAGGTGCGCGACCCCCTCGCCCCCCGGGATCACGGCGCCGGTCTCTCCCAGGCGCTTGAGCCCACGGTAGAGGCCGGTCGGGTTCCGGGTGAGCTGGACCGCCGTCGCATCGGCGAGGTAGCGCCGGCTCCGCCAGAGCAGGCCCACCGGGAGGCTCGCGAACAGGAGGAGGAAGCCCGTGGCAGCCGTGGCGAAGGCAAGCAGCGCGAGGAGCGGCGGGCAGATGCGGACGAGGATGCTCCCCAGCCGGCCGAAGTACTCGCGTCCGAGCCCCGCCACCGGGTCGTCTCCGCCGCCCCCGGCGCCGAAGCGCCGGCGGTGCTCGCTGAGAAGCTGGATCAGCGCCCGCGCCCGCTCGGCCCGCGACTCCGGCGACCGGAAGGCGCTCAGCAAGGGAAACGTGAACCACCGCCAGGCGACCCGCCGCGGAAAGCGCGCGAACGGAGCCAGGATGACGACGATCAGGAGCTCGAGCACGTAGAGGAGCGAGTGGATCTGGGCCGCGCCTCGGAGATCCCCGTTCCCGATCGAGCCGATCAGGTGGGCGAGAAGCCCCTCGGTCTCCTCGCGATCGAACTCGTCCAGGAGTCGCCGGCCGACGACCACGTAGCTCTCCGTCAGGTCCGTCCCGACGGCCGCCGCGTTCGCCACCTTGGCGTCGAGGAGACGCACCTCGGGCGCCGGGATCCCGGCGGCGATTGCCATCTCCTGGACCACGTTGACCAGCTGACGCTCCTCCAGGTCCCCGGCCGCGGGGGGCGGGCGCCGATCGCGAGGAGGGTGTGCCCCACCCCTGCCGCGCGCCACACCGACCGCACCGTCAGCCAGCACACGAGCGGGAGCAGGAGGCCGATCACCCAGATCGTCTCGCCGTCGCCCGGCAGGAGGCTCGGCAGCCGGCCCACGATCCCGAGCGGGGCCAGGCCCACGTCCCAGATCGGGTGCGTGAGTCCCGCCGTCGCAGGGCTCAGGAGCGCGAGCGCGCCGATGCCGAGGCAGAGCACCGCGGGAAGGAAGACGAGGGCGAACAGGACGAGGAACACGTTGGCGACGAAGCCCACCGCGGACACGAAGCCGCATCCGCCCACGACCAGCGCGTAGGCGAGCGTGAGACGCCACGTCGCGCGGCGGTTCCGGGCCTGGAACTCGAAGAAGGGCGTGCGCTCGGGCGGGCGGGCCTCGGCCATGTCCGGCTCCGCGGATGATCGCGCGGGCGCCGACCATCGCGCAACGCGCGCGGCGGGGTGCATGGAAGTCAAGTCTGACCCCGGCATGCTACCCTCGCGGTCACCTCCATGGACACGCCGCCGACCAGCATCCTGGACCGCCTCCGCGACGAGTTTCCCGACTCGTCGGGCCGGCGCCTGCGCGCCTGGCTCGTGGCCGGTCGGGTGCGCGTGAGCGGCGAGATCGTTCGCGATCCGCGCACACCCGTGGCCGCGACCGATCCGGTCACGCTCGGCCCGGCGCCGCCCCCCGCCCTCGCCGCGCCGCTCCGCCTGGTCCACGAGGACGAGTCGCTCCTCGTCATCGAGAAGCCGGCGGGACTCCTCACGATCGGGACCGAGCACGAGCGGGAGCGCACGGCCTACCGCATGGTGTGGGCCTACCTCAAGGGAGCGCGCCCCTCCCGCCGGCCGTTCATCGTCCACCGGCTGGACCGGGAGACCTCGGGCCTCCTGGTCATCGCCAAGACCCCGGAATCGAAGCAATACCTCCAGGCGCAGTTCTTCTCGGGCACCGCGGAGCGGCGGTACGTCGCGATCGTCGAGGGTGTGGTGACGGCGAACGAGGGAACGCTCCGCGACGTCCTCGTGGAGGAGCGCTCGCTTCGCGTCCGGCCCGCCGATCCGAGCCGGCCTCCGCCGAAGGGCCGGCGCGCGCGCATCGCGATCACCCGGTACCGCGTGATCGAGCGGCGAGCGGACGTGACCCGGGTGGCGCTCCAGCTCGGGACGGGCCGGCGCCATCAGATCCGCGTCCAGCTGGCGAAGCTCGGCCACCCGGTCGTCGGCGACGGCCGTCACGGCGCGCGCCGGGATCCGCTCCGCCGCCTGTGTCTTCACGCCACGCGGCTCGGCTTCCGCCATCCCGACACCGGGGCGCCGGTCCAGTTCGACAGCGCGCCTCCCGCCGCGTTCGCCGCCCTCGGGCGACCGGCGGATCGTACATCGCCGCCTTCTGCCCCCCGCCCGGAACGTGACGCGCGCGACGCGATCCGCCGGCCCGCACGGTCCGAGCGGCGGCCGCCCCGCGCCGGCCCGGCGCCGAGGCCATCGTGGGCGGAGCGCAGCTCGCCACCTCCAACGCGCGGTCCGCAACGTGACGCGCGCGACGCGATCCGCCGCCCGGCACGGCCAGAGCGGCGACCGCCGCGCGCCGGCTCGGCGCCGAGGCCGGCGTGGGCGGAGCGTGCGTCGCCACCTCCTGCGCCCAGCCCGGGACGTGACACGCGCGACGCGATCCGCCGGCCGCGCCGCGAGCGCCGGGCGGCGAGCCCGGGCGCGCCGCGCTACGGCCGGCCCCGCCAAGACCATCGTCGGCGGAGCGCCAGTCGCCACCTCTCCCGCCCGGCCCGGAGCGTGACGCGCGTGACGCGATGCGCCGGCCCGCACAGCCCGGACGCGACGCGATCCGCGGCCCCGGACAGCCAGGGTGGCGGCCGCCGCGCGGCGGCCTGGCGCCCACACCATGGCCAAGGGGACGACCGCCGCGCCGACCCCCGCGTTGACCCGCCGTGACCCCTCCGCTACGCTCGCTGTGCGAGGCGATGGCGGAGACCGTCGCCCCTAACCCCATAGCACCCGAACGGCAGGAGGCCCGGCAATGGCACAGCCAGCAGGCGAGCGAGTCGCGTACTTCAACGGCCGGATCGTCCCCGAGCGGGACGTACGGGTCCCGTTCCGGGATCGCGGCTTCAAGTACGGCGACGCGGTCTTCGACACGACGCGGACCTTCGGGCACCGCATCTTCCGCCTGAAGGAGCACCTCGACCGCCTCTATCGCTCGCTCCGCTACCTGCGAATCGACCCGGGCATCGGGCTCGAGGAGCTCAAGCGGATCACCGAGGAGGTCCTCCACAAGAACCTCCCGCTCCTCGAGCCGGACGACGACTACTGGGTCACCCAGCGCGTGACGCGGGGGCTCGATCCCTCGGACCGCGCGACCTTCGGGCAGTCGGGACCGACCGTCATCGTCGAGTGCCTGCCGCTCCCGCTGCGCGAGCGAGCCACCCTCTACCGTGACGGCATCCGGGTCGTCGTGCCGTCCGTGAGGCGCGCCGCGCCGGACAGTCTCAGCGCCCGGACCAAGACGAACAACTACCTGAACGTGGTCCTGGGCGACCTCGAGGCCAAGGCGCGTGACCCCGAAGCGTGGGCCATCCTCCTCGACGTGAACGGGAACCTCGCCGAGGGAATCGGCAGCAACGTCTTCCTCGTCCGCGACAGCGTGATCTATACGCCGCGCGAGCAGTTCGTCCTGCCCGGGATCAGCCGGGAGACAGCCATCGAGCTCGCGCGAGAGCTCGGCTACACCGTCCACGAGCAGGACATCGACCTCTTCGACGCGTACAACGCCGAGGAGGCCTTCCTCACCTCGACCAGTCTCTGCGTCTGCCCCGTGCGAAGCTTCAACGGGGTGGAGCTAGGCGGGGGCCGGGTCCCGGGGCCCGTCACCCAGCGCGTCATCGAGGCCTACTGCCGCATGGTCGACTACGACTTCGTCGCCCAGTATCTCAAGCGGCTCGAGCGCTAGCAGGACCATGCGGGAGCTCTATCCGAGATCGAGCCGTACCAGCAAGGGCACCTCAAGGTCTCGCCGGTCCACGAGATCTACTACGAGCAGACCGGCAACCCGAACGGGCGCCCCATCGTCTTCGTCCACGGCGGGCCGGGTGGGAGGCACGGAGGGGTTCCAGCGCCGGTTCTTCGATCCGGCGACCTACCGGATCGTCCTCTTCGACCAGCGGGGGGCCGGCAAGAGCCGGCCCTACGCTCCCTCGAGGACAACACCACCTGGCACCTCGTCAGCGACATGGAGCGTCTCCGCGAGGAGCTCGCGATCGACCGCTGGGGTGGTCTTCGGCGGCTCGTGGGGCAGCACGCTCGGGCTCGCCTACGCGGAGAACCACCCGGATCGCGTGCGCGGACTGATCCTCCGCGGGATCTTCCTCATCCGGC
>CAVVOZ010000034.1:0-160701 GCA_963749975.1 uncultured Candidatus Rokubacteria bacterium
CCGGGTCGACGGGAAGGGCCGGCTCCGCATCGAGCTCCTCACGTCCGCGGGGGCGTTCATCCCGCACGCCCAGATCGCCGAGATGATCAAGGAGCAGTGGAAGAAGATCGGAGTCCAGGCGGACGTCAAGGAAGTGGAGCGGAGCCTGTTCTTCACCCGGATCCGGGCGAACGAGCACCAGATCGCGATCTGGGCGAACGACGGCACCGAGCTCCTCTACCTCTTTCCGCGCCACGGTATCCCGGTCGATCCCGCGGAGTCGCTCCTCGGCACGCCGATCGCAGTCTGGTACGCCTCGGGCGGGAAGCAGGGGAAGGCTCCCGACGACACGCCGCTCATGAAGGCCATGGACATGTTCCGCTCCGCGAACGGCAAGAAGCTCCCCGAGCGGATCAAGATCGCGCAGGAGATCTTCAAGATCATGGTCGACGGCCAGTACTCCATCGGGACGGTGGGGCAGTCGCCGGCCACGATGGGGGTTCGTATCGCCAGCCGCAAGATGGGCAACATGGCGTCGCGACAGATCAACGCCCAGCACTGCCGGACGCCGGGCACCTCTCAGCCCTCGACGTACTACTTCAAGGCGTAAGGGGTCACGACGCCCATCCCGGTCCCGCTCCCGGGCGGCCGTGCTGGCCGCCCGGGAGCGGGCCGGGGGGCGTCGCCGGGGTAGACTAGGCCTCCGTGATCACGTATCTCGTCCAGCGGCTGATCCTCGCGCTGCTCACGGTGTGGGCCATCTCCGTTCTCTCATTCGTCATCATCCAGCTGCCGCCGGGTGACTACATCACCTCCTACATCGCGCAGATGTCGGCATCGGGTGGGGCCGTGTCGGAGCAGGAGGCGGATGCGCTCCGGCTGGAGTACGGTCTCGACAAGCCCATGCTGGTCCAGTACCTCCGCTGGATGAAGCAGGTCCTGCAGGGTCGGTTTGGCATGGCGCTGGAGTGGAAGCGCCCGGTCTCCGAGGTCATCGGAGATCGGCTGTGGCTCACCATGGTCGTCTCGGTGGCCGCCATCATCCTCACGTGGATTCTCGCGCTTCCGATCGGCATATACTCGGCCGTCCGCCAGTACTCGCCCGGGGACTACCTCGCGACGTTCATCGGATTCATCGGTCTCGCCGTCCCGAGCTTCATGCTCGCGCTCGTCCTCATGTACCTCGGCTTCCGATACTTCAACATGAGCATCGGCGGTCTCTTCTCCGACGAGTTCATCGAGGCGCCGTGGAGTCTGGCCAAGGCGTGGGATCTGACCAAGCACCTCCCGCTCCCCGCCCTCATCCTGGGGCTGGCCGGTACGGCGCAGCTCATCCGGATCATGCGCGCGAACCTGCTCGACGAGCTCCGGAAGCCGTACGTGATGACGGCGCGCGCCCGGGGGGTGCCCGAGCTGCGGGTCATCCTGAAGTACCCGGTGCGAGTCGCCCTCAACCCCTTCGCGAGCACGATCGGCTACCTCCTCCCGTACGTGGTGTCGGGCAGCATCATCGTGTCCCTGGTCCTGAGCTTGCCCACGGTGGGGCCGCTCCTACTGAAAGCGCTCGTGGCCCAGGACATGTTCCTTGCCGGGACCATCGTCTTGCTGCTCGGAGTCCTGACGGTGGTCGGCACCTTCCTCTCCGACCTCCTCCTGCTCTGGATCGATCCGCGCATCCGGATGGAAGGCAAGCGATAGCCGAGGTGCCGGTCCCCCACGCGCGGCATTCCGCCGAGCCCGTCACCGCGCTCGGCGCGGGGTCCGACGCCGGCGAACCTGTCGCCGCCGGGATCGATCTCGCGGTTGGCGAGGTCGCGGAGGAGCGCATCTCGGTTGCCAGCCAGTGGCAGCTCATGTGGTGGCGGTTCCGACGCCACCGGCTGGCCATGGTGGCGACGGTGATCGTGGTGCTCTTCTACCTCGGCGTGATCTTTGCGGAGTTCCTGGCGTACGCGCCGCCGACGTCGTCCGAGGCCCAGCGCTCGCTGCTTCCCCCGCAGCGGATCCACTGGTTCGACGAGGGCCGGTTCTCCCCGCACGTCTACGGGCTGAGCGGACAGCGGGATCCGGTCACGCTCAAGCGGGTGTACACGCCGGACCCGACGAAGAAGATCCGGGTGCGCTTCTTCGTGCCCGGATTCGAGTATCACTTCCTAGGGCTGGTTCCGGCGAGCCTCCATCTCGTGGGAGTCGAGGACGCCAGGCCGGAGGAGACGCTGTTCCTCCTCGGCACGGACGAGCAGGGTCGGGACCAATGGTCGCGCCTCATGTACGCGAGCCGGACGTCCTTGACCATCGGGCTCGCGGGCGTCGCGATCGCGCTCGTGCTGGGGGTGTTCCTCGGCGGCATCTCCGGCTACTACGGCGGCGCCATCGACACCGTCATCCAGCGCGTCATCGAGATCCTGCGGTCAATCCCGACGATCCCGCTCTGGATGGGTCTGGCGGCGGCGCTCCCGAACGACTGGTCGGTGATCCAGGTCTACCTCGCCATCACGGTGATCATCTCGCTGATCGGCTGGACCGAGCTCGCCCGCGTGGTGCGCGGCCGGTTCCTCTCGCTCCGCGAGGAGGAGTTCGTGATGGCGGCCGAGCTAGCCGGGTGCGGCCGCCCCCGGATCATCCTGAGCCACATGGTGCCGTCGTTCCTCTCGCACATCATCGCGGCCACGACCCTCGCGATTCCCGCCATGATCATCAGCGAGACGTCGCTCTCGTTCCTGGGGCTCGGCCTCCGGCCGCCCGCGATCAGCTGGGGCGTCCTTCTCCAGCAGGCGCAGAACATCCAGGCGCTCGCGATCTCGCCGTGGCTCCTGTTCTCCGCGGTCCCGGTGATCGTCGTGATCATCGCGTTCAACTTCATGGGCGACGGCCTGCGCGACGCGGCCGACCCCTACGGCCACTGACGGGGCGGCTCCTTGACGTCCGCGCAAACCGTCGACCCGACCCCCATCCTCAGCGTGCGTGACCTGCGCACGTACTTCTTCGCGGAGGAGGGGGTAGTCAAGGCGGTGGACGGAGCCAGCTTCGAGCTCCACGCGGGACGGACCCTCGGCATCGTCGGGGAGAGCGGGTGCGGGAAGAGCGTCACCGCGCGGTCGATCCTCCGCATCGTGGAGCGCCCGGGCCGGATCGTGAGCGGGGAGATCCGCCTCCGGCGCCCGTCCGGGGACGGCCGGCCGGAGGAGACGGTGGACGTCGCGCAGCTCGATCCCGAGAGCCGGGAGATCCGCCAGATCAGGGGCGGGGAGATCGGGCTCGTCTTCCAGGAGCCGATGACCTCGTTCAGCCCAGTCCACACGGTCGGGAACCAGATGGTCGAGACGATCCGGCTCCACCTAGGCCTGGACGCGCGCGCAGCGCGCGAGCGTGCCATCGACCTCCTGCGCCAGGTGGGCATCCCCAAGCCGGAGCGCCGCGTGGACGAGTACGCGTTCCAGATGAGCGGAGGGCTCCGGCAGCGCGCGATGATCGCCACGGCGCTCGCCTGCGGTCCGCGCGTCCTGATCGCCGACGAGCCGACCACGGCGCTCGACGTGACGACACAGGCGCAGATCCTCGATCTGCTCCGCCACCTGCAGGCCCGGGAAGGGATGGCGATCATCCTGATCACGCACAACCTCGGCGTGGTCGCCGAGATGTGCGACGAGGTGGTGGTGATGTACCTCGGCCGTGTGGTCGAGCGCGGTCCCGTGGACGCGATCTTCCACGCGCCCCGGCACCCGTACACGCAGGCCCTGCTGCGGTCGATCCCGTCGATCCAGGCCCAGGTCCGGACGAAGCTGCCGACCATCGCGGGCTCCATCCCGCATCCCCATAACCGGCCGGTGGGCTGTCCGTTCCACCCGCGCTGCGTGGAGTGGATCCGGGGCACGTGCGAGCGCTACGAGCCCGAGCTCCTGCCCGTCGACGGGGAGAGCGGCGTGGCCGTGAGCTGCTTCCTGCACCATCCGCCGCGCGCCTCGGCCGAGCGTTCCGGCCGGCGTCCGGGCCGGCGGATGAGCGACCTGGCCGGCGCCGCCGCGGCGGGGCCCGTCGGCCACCCCGGCAACGGTGGGTCGGCCCGGTCGCGCCGGCTCGACGAGGCCACCGCCACCGATGGGCTGCTCCTCGACGTGCGGCGGCTCCGGAAGTACTTTCCGATTCGCCGGGGCCTCCTGCGCCGGCTCGCCGGGTACGTCCGGGCCGTCGACGACGTGAGCTTCGAGCTCCGCCGGGGCGAGACGCTCTCGCTCGTCGGGGAGAGCGGCTGCGGGAAGACGACGACGGCCCGCTGCATCCTGCGCGCGATCACCCCGACCGCCGGCGAGATCCTGTTCCGCGGAGGGGATGGCCAGGTGCTCGACGTCGCGACCCTGCCCAAGCGGCGGCTGCGCCCGCTCCGTCGCCAGATGCAGATGATCTTCCAGGACCCGTTCTCCTCGCTGAATCCCCGGAAGACGCTCCTCGACATCGTCGGGGAGCCGCTGCTGGTGAACCACGTCGGCACCCGACACGAGCGCGGCGAGCGCGTCGCCGAGCTCCTTCGGCTGGTCGGGCTCCGGCCCGAGTACATGCGGCGGTTCCCTCACGCGTTCAGCGGCGGGCAGCGCCAGCGCATCGGCATCGCCCGGGCGCTCGCGCTCAACCCGAGCCTCGTGGTCGCGGACGAGCCGGTCTCCGCCCTCGACGTCTCGGTCCAGGCCCAGATCCTGAACCTGATGCTCGATCTCCAGACCGAGCTCGGGCTCACGTACCTGTTCGTGGCCCACGATCTCTCGGTCGTCAAGCACGTGAGCGACCGGGTTGCGGTGATGTACGTGGGCAGGATCGTCGAGGTCGCCGACACGGAGCGGCTGTTCGCCACGCCCCGGCATCCCTACACCGAGGCGCTCCTCTCCGCGGTGCCGAAGCCCGACCCGCGACTCCGGACCCGGCGCATCGTGCTCGAGGGCGACGTGGCGGACGCCGCGAACCCGCCGCCGGGGTGCTACTTCCACCCTCGGTGCTCGTACGCCGTGGCGGCCTGCCGGACCGAGACGCCGCGTCTCGAGGCGATCGCGCCCGGGCACCTCGTCGCCTGCCACCGAGCTCGCGAGCTCACGCTTCGCGGCGTCGCCGTCTAGTGCGACCGTCCCCCCAGCCGGCGGGCGGGCGCCGGCGGCCAGGGGCGCTCGAGACGGGACGGCACGTCCTGCTGCGGGCGCCGGCGGCGCGCGACGCGCCGGCGCTCGCCGAGCTCGCCCGCAAGAGCCGCCGGCTCCACCGACCGTGGGTCTATCCTCCGACGACGGCTCCGGCGGTGGCGCGCTGGCTCAGAGCGACCGGACCGACCCGGGTCCGCCTGCTCGTCTGCCGGCGCGCGGACGGCGCCATCGTGGGCGTGGTCAACGTGAGCGAGATCGTGCGCGCCACGTTACAGAGCGCCTACCTCGGCTACTACGCCTTCCAGGCTCACGCGGGGCAGGGGTACATGACGGAGGGCCTGGCGCTCGTCCTTCGCCATGCCTTCCGGCGTCTCGGGCTCCACCGTCTCGAAGCCAACATCCAGCCGAGGAACCTTGCGTCCCGCAGGCTAGCGCGACGGCTCGGCTTCCGGAAGGAGGGCTTCTCGCCGCGCTACCTGAAGATCGGCGGGCGCTGGCGGGATCACGAGCGGTGGGCGATCGTGCGAGAGGCCTGGGGGCCGGGGCGCGACGCTCCGCCTCCCCGGAGCCGCGCGGGGCGGTCCTAGCGGTGTCCATGGCCGCCTCGCCGACGTTCGTCGCGCTGCGCCACCGGAACTTCCGCTTGCTCTGGCTAGGCCAGATCGTGTCGATGTCGGGCACGATGATGCAGGGGGCGACGATCCTTTGGCACATCTCGCTCCTCGCCCCACCGGGCTGGAAGGCGCTGTCGCTCGGCCTGGTCGGTCTTGCGCGGATCGGCCCGATCCTCGTGTTCGGACTCTGGAGCGGCGTGATGGCGGACGCCGTCGATCGCCGGCGGCTCATGCTCGCCGCCCAGGTGGTGATGATGCTGGCCGCCACGGCGCTCGCCCTGGTGACGGCGGCGGATCTGGCGAATCCCCTGATCATCCTGATCATCGCGGGCTGTGGCGCAGCGGCGGGCGCGGCCGACGCTCCCGCCCGGCAGTCGCTCCTTCCGAGTCTCGTGCCGCGTGAGCACCTGCCCAATGCCATCGGGCTCAACTCCATCCTCTTCCAGACCGCCTCCGTCGTGGGGCCGTCCCTCGCCGGGATCACCCTGGCGACGTCCGGCGTGGCCACCGTGTACGCGCTGAACGCGCTCTCGTTCCTGACGACCATCGGAGCGATACTCCTGATGCGCGACCTGCCGCCGGTGCAGCCGGCCGCGCGGGGCGCCGTCAGCCTCCGCGCGCTCGGTGAGGGTGTCCGGTTCGTCTTCGGGACGCCCCTTCTCCGGGCGACGATGCTGCTCGACGGCCTGGCGACCTTCTTCTGCTCCGCCACGGCGCTCCTCCCGCTCTTCGCTCAGGACGTGCTCCAGGTGGGGCCGCGCGGCTACGGCTGGCTCTACGCCGCCCCCTCGATCGGGGCCGTCCTGACGAGCGCGTTCATGGTCCGCCTCGCTGGCCGCATCAGGCGGCGCGGCGTCGTCCTCCTCTCGGCGGTGGCGATCTACGGCGCGGCGACCGTCGTCTTCGGGCTCTCGCGGACGTTCTGGCCCATGTTCCTCGCCCTCGCGGCCACGGGCGCGGCCGACACGGTCAGCGGGGTGCTCCGCAACATCGTCCGCCAGCTCGAGACGCCCGACCGCCTCCGGGGCCGGATGGTCGGGATCAGCATGCTGTTCTTCATCGGAGGTCCCCAGCTCGGGGAGTTCGAGTCCGGGGTCGTCGCCCAGTGGCTCGGCGCCGGCATCGCCGTCGTCGTCGGCGGGATCGGGAGCCTCGTCACGACGGCGTTGATCGCCTGGCGCTCGCCGGCGCTCCGCGCGTACCGCCGCTGGAGCTGACGGACCGTGCGCGCGCGGGGCGGCCGCTTCGCGTATCATAGGCAATCGGACATTCCACGACACCCGACCTCGATAACGGACGTGCCGAAGGAGCCCCAAAGGAGCGAACGATGACCGGCAAGGCCACCGAGAGACCCACCCTCGAGACGCTCGACAAGGAGCGCGTGCTCCATCCGGCGACGTCGATCGCCGACCACCTCCGGACCGGCCCGCGGATCATGGCCGAGGGGTCGGGTCTCACCCTCACCGACGTGAGCGGCCGTCGCTACCTCGACGCCGTCGCGGGTCTCTGGTGCGTCAACATCGGCTACGGCCGGACCGAGGTCGCGGACGCCATGGGGGCGCAGGCCCGGCGCCTGGCCTACTACCACACGTTCTCCTCGATGTCGAACGAGCCGCAGATCCGTCTCGCGGACCGCCTGCTGGGGATCGTTCCGGGGCGCATGAGCAAGGTGTTCTTCGCGAACTCCGGCTCCGAAGCGAACGACACCCAGGTCAAGCTCGTCTGGTACTACAGCAACCTCCGCGGCAAGCCCGGCAAGAAGAAGATCATCTCGCGGCTCGGCGGCTATCACGGGAGCACCGTCGCCTCGGCCAGCCTGACCGGCCTGCCCATGTTCCACCGGGCCTTCGACCTGCCCATCGCGAACGTGCTCCACACCGCGTCGCCGTACTACTATCGCGACGCGGCGCCGGGGACCACGGAGGAGGCGTACGCGGCCGCCCTCGCGGCGCAGCTCGACGCGCTCATCGAGCGGGAGGGACCGGACACGGTCGCGGCCTTCATCGCCGAGCCCGTCATGGGCGCCGGCGGAGTCCTGGTGCCGCCCCGGACGTACTTCGACCGTGTCCAGGCCGTGCTCCGGAAGCACGACGTGCTGATGATCGCCGACGAGGTCATCTGCGGCTTCGGCCGGCTCGGGCGCAATTTCGGCTCCGAGGTGTACGGGATCGAGCCCGACCTGGTGACCGTCGCCAAGGGGCTGACGAGCGGCTACTTCCCGCTCTCGGCCGTGATCCTGTCCGAGCGCGTGTGGTCGGTGCTCCAGGCCGGGTCGCCCGAGGTGGGAGCGTTCGCCCACGGCTTCACCTACAGCGGGCATCCGGTCGGCGCGGCCGCGGCGATGGCGAACCTCGACATCCTCCTCGGCGAGGACATGGTCGGGAACTCCGAGCGCACCGGCGCCTACCTCCAGGCGAGCCTCCGGGAGCGGTTCAAGGGGCACCCGCTGGTGGGGGACATCCGGGGCCTCGGCCTCATCGCCGGCATCGAGCTCGTGGCCGATCCCGCGAGCCGGCGGCCATTCGACGCCGCGCTGAAGGTGGGCCAGCACGTCGCGGCCCGGTGCCTCGAGGACGGGCTGATCGTCCGCGCGCTTCCCGTGGGCCACGTCATCGCGCTGTCGCCGCCGCTCTGCATCACGCGCGAGCAGGTGGACCATGTGGTGGACGGTCTCGACCGCGGGATCCGAAGAAGGTCGGCGACGAGCTCGTGCGACAGGGCACGTGGAAGGCCGCCTAGCGCCCGAGGTCCGGGCAGCGGGCGGGGCGGTCCTCCGAGTCGGGCCCGGCCGTCAGGTCGAGGTTCTCCTCGTGCATCGTCCCGGGCACCGGGACTGGACCTTGCCGAAAGGCAAGGTGGAGCCCGGCGAGTCGGACGAGGAGTGCGCGCTGCGCGAGGTTGCCGAGGAGACCGGCTTCGACTGTCTCCTCGGGCCTGGACTCGGCGAGAGCCGGTATCGCGACCGGCGGGGCCGCGACAAGGGTGTTCGCTACTGGACGATGACCGTCCGCGGCGGGTCGTTCGAGCCGAACGACGAGGTGGACGAGGTCCGCTGGGTGTCCCTGCCAGAGGCCGGGCGCCAGCTCTCCTATCCCGGTGACCGCGCCATCCTGGAAGCGATCGAGCCCACGCTCGGCTCGCTGGTCCTCCTCGTCCGCCACGCGAAGGCGGGCGATCGCAACCGCTGGGCTGGCGACGACCGCCTGCGCCCGCTCGACGGGCGGGGGCGTCGCCAGGCGGACGCGATGGTGGCGCCGCTCGCCGGCTACCCCCTCGCTCGGCTCGTCTCGAGCCCCTACGTCCGGTGCGTGCAGACTCTCGAGCCGCTCTCCGCCCGGCTGGGAATGTCCGTCGAGCCCGATCAGGCGATCGCCGAGGGCGCCTCCGCCGAGGAGGCTCGCGCGCTTCTCGGGCGGCTCGGGCCGAGGCCCGGTGGTCCTGTGCACGCACGGGGACGTCGTGGAGGCTCTGGTGGGCGAGGACGAGCCGAAGAAGAAGGGCTCGACCTGGCTGCTGGCTCGCCGGGACGGGAACATCCAGCCAGTTCGGTACTGGCCCCCGCTCGCGTGATCCGCGCCCTCGCCTGAGGGAGCGGGAGCCGCGGCCCGAGCTCGGGGCGCGGCGGTCACCGCTCGCTCCGGGCTAGGGGAGCGGGCTCAGGCGGCGACCGCGCGCGGAAGAATGGGCGCGTCAGCGTCGACGCGCCGGCCCGCCCGCAGGCAGAACGCCGGCATCAGCAGGCGCTCGGCGATCACCTCCGTGCCGCCGTTGTCCCGGAGGGAGAAGCGGCCACGCCGGTCGTCGAGCACCGTGACGTCGGCGACCGTGCCGGGGCGAAGAGTGCCCAGCTCGTCCTCTCGCCCGAGCATTCGCGCGGCGTTCCGGGTCACCATCGGCACGACCTCCTCCAGCGCGAGCCCGCACGCGATGAGCCCCGTCATCGCGCGCGCCAGGCTGAAGCGCGTGCTCCCGGCGAAGGGGTGGAGCTCGGGGTCCGGGTGGGCGCCCGGCGGCGTGCCCGCCGGCCGCGGCACCTCGGTGTTGTAGCCGTGGAGATCGGCGCCGAGAGTGTCGGGCACGATCCCCGCGTCGAGCACCCGGCGCGCCACGTCGAAGCTGAAATGGGAGCCGTGTCCCACGTCGATGCGCAGGCCGCGCGCGAGCGCCTCGCGGACGACCGGGTGCACGTGCCCCGCGCGGTCGACGAACCCCCCGGGATGGCGAGTGAAGGGATGCGCGAGGACGTCACCGGGGCGGAGGATCTCGACCACGCGCGGGAGGATCGCGTCCGGGTCCGTCGCGCCCGCCCCCGACTTGGGCAAGGGCCAGAGCTGGCCGAAGTGGACGTAGAGCGGGAGATCGGCCTCGCGGGCGATCTCGGCGGCGAGGCGAAGGACCTCGAGTCCCCAGCGCGCCACGCCGCCGATCTCGGCGTGGGCCTTGATGCCGCGGACCAGGTCCGCGTTCTCCTGGGCGGCGCGGATGGTGGCGGGGACGTCGACGCCGTCGGGGCCGTAGAGCGCCGGGTAGTAGTGGCCCTCGAGCCCCCCGACGAGGTAGGCGGACAGGAAGGCGTAGATCCGGGTTGCCGCCGGCTCCGCGACGAACTTCCGGAAGCCCGGGAGCGTCATGCAGCTCGGGCCGCCCTGGTCGACCACGGTGGTCGTTCCCGAATGCACGCCCACCATGTCGGCCTCGAGTCCGAAGCGACCGGTGACGTACTGGTAGACGTGCGCGTGGGTATCGATGAGCCCGGGGAGGACGATCTGTCCGCGGACGTCGACGACCTCACGAGCGTCCCCGGGGGAGAGAGCCTGGGCCACCGCCGCGACCCGCCCGGCGCGGAGCCCCACATCGAGCGCGGCGTCGAGGCCCTGGGCCGGGTCGATCACGCGGCCGCCCCGGAGCACGAGGTCATAGAGGGTCCCCGTCATGGCGTCCTCCTCGGGCCACATCCTAGCGCCGCGGCCGATACGCGTCGCATCCCGTCGTCCTCGGTCGTCGGCGGCCCTCAACGTACAGGAGTACGCCTCGAGCCACCGCCTCCCTGCGTCCTAGGGCTGCTCGCGTCTCGGCCACGGCACGAGTCCCACAGGTTCGTGCAGACTTTGGCGATCCAAGGACACTCTAGCACCGGCTTGGACGGACACGACACGCCGGAGCGGGCCTACGCCACCCCGCGCTCGACTCGCTGTCCGGCCTGCCAGACGTCGAGCACCTGCCAGAGCGCCGTGATCTCCCGTGTGGGGTCGCCCCGCACGACGAGGACGTCGGCCTGGCGTCCGGGCGCGAGTCGACCGGCCACGGCGCCGACACCGATCGACTCGGCGGCCCCGGTCGTCGCGGCGACGATCGCGTCCCCGTACGAGAGTCCCGCCTGGACCAGCATGTCGATCTCATGGACGAACTCCCCCGGCGCGTACCACCCCCAGGGGGAGTCGGAGCCCGCCGTCATCCGGACCCCGGCCCTGGCCATGCGCCCGATCGCGTCGACCCGAATGTCGAGGGCACGGCGCTGCCGGTCGAGGTGAGCGGCCAGCTCGACCGTGAGCTGGCCTTCCCGCTCCCGGGCCTCCCGCAGGCGCTCGATCCCGGCCTTCATCACGTAGAGGGTCGGGTTCACCCATGCCTTGGCCGCCGCGAGGCGCTCGACGAGATCCGGGCGGTAGCGATACGTGCCATCCGGCTCGTTGAAGACACAGTGGACGATCATGTCCACGTCCGCGTCGAGGCAGTTCTGGACCCCCTGCGCCGACGTGCAGTGGGCCGCCGTGAGCTTCCCGTGGCGGTGGGCCTCGTCGGTCATCGCCGCCAGCTCGGGAACGGTGTAGGAGTCGCGGTTCGGGTCGGACGTGCGGGTCGATCCCCCGGTGGCCACGATCTTGATGTAGTCGGCGCCCTCCTTGAGGAGCTTCCGCACCTCGGCGCGCACGGCGTCCTGGCCGTCGGCCTCGGAGCCGAAGTAGCCCATGTGACCGCCCGTGATGGTGATGGGGCGGCCGCAGATCACCATCCGCGGCCCGGGCGCGAGCTCCCGGCGGATGCCCTCGCGGAGCGAGAACGCGACCCGGCCCTTGGCCCCGTTCTCCCGGAGCGTGGTCACGCCGGAGTGGAGCAGCGTGCGCGCGTTCTTGGCGGCCTGGAGTAGGAGGATGTCGTCGTCCTCCTTCGCCACGTCGTCTCCGAGCGTGCCATCACCGGGCGCGACCAGGTGGGTGTGCGCGTCCACGAGACCGGGCAGGATCGTCGCCTCGCCGTAGTCGACACGACGGACCGAGGCCCCGGCCGGCGCCTCGACCTCTCCACGTCGGCCCAGGGCCACCACGCGGCCCGCTTCGATCAGGAGGGCTGCATCGGCCGACGGGCGTGGCGCCTTCGCCGTCGAGCAGCCGCGCGGCGCTGAGCAGGGTGAACCGGGCAGGCGAGACCGGATCGGCGTGGTCTGGTTTAGGGCGTCCTGTCATCGGTCTCCTCCGGGCCATGGGGTGCGATGCCTGGGGCTCGACGGTCGCGCGGCACGATAGTGGTCCGCGCGGCCGGCGTCAAGGCGGTGAGAGAGGGGGCGGCTGGTCATGTGGCGACCCTCTTGACAGGCGATCCTCTTCTTGGTCAATTCGAGGTGACGGGGGGCGCGCGACCCCCGTCGAGGGCTCGATGCAGGGAGCCCGGTCAAAAGGAGGTCGATCCATGGAGGACACGCCACCGCGCTAGACGTCGCCGTCGCCGGGCAATCCGGTGACGGAATCCCGACATCACGGCTCCCCTGCACAGGGGAGCGCGCGGGTCGTCCCGAGAACGCTCCAGGTGCGAGCGGGGACGCGAGCGCAGATGGATCCGCCGGGGGGCGGGGGCCACGCTCCCCGGCGAGTCCTTTGTCGGGATCACTACCAGCTGCTGGAAGCGCCGCCGCCGCCCGAGGATCCGCCGCCCCCCGAGAAACCGCCGCCGGAGGAGCCGCCGCCAGACGAGCCCCCGCTGCTCCACCGTCCCCCGCCCGTGGAAGGGGTGACCACCCAGCCGTGCCGCTGGCGGAACTTCTTGCCGCCGGGACTGTGGAGCATGCTCCGGATGATCGGGAACAGCGCGAGCCAGCTCCCGGCCGCGATCACGCCGCCGTACGGCGGGAGCACGATCGACGGGAAGATCGCGTAGAACGGCGTGAGGAACAGGTAGAGGAACCAGCCGGCGGATCCCGGCGTGAGGAGCGCGAGCACGGAGAACGTCCCGATGACGACGAGGAACATGAGCGAGAAGATGAGGATCCCGACGACCGAGCCGATCTGGCGAGCCGGGTCGCGACGCGGCGCGGGGAGCGGCGCGCCCTCGATGACCGCCGCGATGGCGTCGACGCCGGCCTCGATGCCGGCCCCGAAGTTCCCGGCGCGGAAGTGGGGCCGGACGATGTCGTCCAGGATCTGCCGCGAGCGGGCGTCGGTGAGGCGGTCCTCGAGGCCGTAGCCCACCTCGATGCGCATGCGGCGCTCCTGTCGCGCCACGAGGAAGAGGACCCCGTCATTGACCTCCTTCCGGCCGAGCTTCCACGTCTGGAAGACCCGCACCGCATAGTCCTCGATCGAGTCGCCCTCGAGGCTGTCCACCGTCAGGGCTGCGACCTGGGCGCCCGTCCGGCGCTCCAGGTCGGCGAGCTTCGTCTCGAGGCGCTCGCGGAGCGGCGGCGGGACGATGCCAGCCAGGTCGTTCACCCGGGCGCCGAGAAATGGCACCTCCTTCGCGCTCCAGGCGGCGGGAGCCGCGAGCAGCAGGGCGAGGCTCGCGAGCAGGAGGAGCCGGGGAGCCCGCCCGTCTCCCCGGATGTTCCGTCGCCAGCCCGCTCCCGCGACGCGGCGGGTCACTCGCGGCCCAGGCGGAGCTGACCGGGGAGCTCGTCCCGATCGTCCGGTCGCGGAGGGAGGCGGCCGACCAGGGTCGCGCAGCGCCGGATGCCCTCGGCGAGGGCCGGCCCCGGCTGGCCGCGGCGCATGCCGGCCGCGATGCCAGCCACGACCTCCTCCCATTCGCGCGGGGTGACGACTCCGTCGAGGCCACGGTCGGCCCGAACGACGACCCGGCGCTCGAACAGGGAGACGAAGATCAGGATTCCGGTGCGATCGCGGGTGCGGAAGATCTCTTCGGCCAGGAAGGCCTCGGCCGCGCGCTGGCGGACTCGCTCGGCCATGACCTCGGGGGCCACGAGGAGGCGGCGCAGGGCAGGAAGGGCGAACGCCGCGAGCCAGCCCAGGGCGGCGCCGGTTGACGGCGGCAGCGCGATCCAGAGCGCCACGGGGCCGCCCCAGAAGTCCCCGGACCACCGGATGAGGGCGGCGGCCAGCGCTCCGGCGAGGGCGCCCAGGGTCGCGGCGGTCCAGACGGCGCGCGCGTAGCGGTCGGAGCGCTCGACGGCGTACGGGACGATCTCGCCGGCGCTCCGCGTCTCTGCCTCGCGCACCGCCGATTCGATCGCCGCGTGGTCCGCCGGCGAGAAGAACCGCTCGAGTGACAGGGCCGTCACGCCTCCTGGGCCGAGCGCCGGGCGGCGGTCCCGGGCGCTGTCGGGCGGACGAAGTGTAGCACGCGGGCGGCGTCGCCCACGGCGCGCCAAGGTGGGCTAGAATGCCCGACGACCCCCGATGTCGGATCCGCCCCAACCCCGAGCCACGAGGAGTGCCGATGCCCCCGCGCGACCGCCGGATTCGCCTGCACATCCAGAACGACCCGCTGAGCCCCAACGACGCCGTGACGCCTCCCAGGTTCGCCAGCGGCGCGAAGGGCGTCCCGGAGCTCCGCCGGCGGCTGCGGGTGACCTTCGGCGTCGACCCGCCGGCTCTCGAGGAGGGGCTCCGCGAGGCGGAGATCCTGGTCGCCGCGCACGTCGACGGCCGTGACCTCGCGACCCGGGCGCCGCACCTCCGGTGGATCCAGTCGACGAGCGCGGGTGTCGAGAAGCTGGTGCCGCTCCTCCCGCCGCACGTGGTCCTGACCAACGCGAGCGGCGTCCACATCCTCAAGGGGGGCGAGTACGCGATGACCGCCCTCCTCATGCTGAATCACGGGGTGCCGCACTTCGTGACGCGCCAGCGGGAACGGCGGTGGGATCCGATCTTCATGACCCCGATCGCGGGCCGCACGGTGGTGATCGTCGGGGTCGGCCGGATCGGCGGGGAGGTGGCGCGCCTCGCGCGGCGGTTCGGCCTCCGCGTCCTCGGCGTGCGCCGGAGCGGGCGGCCGCACCGCTGGGTTCACCGGATGTTCACCACGAAGGGACTGCGCACCGCGCTCCGTCAGGCCGACTTCGTCGTCGTCACGACCCCGCTCACGCCCGACACGCGCGGCCTCATCGGCGCGAAGGAGCTCGACTGCCTGCCACGGCACGCCGGCCTCGTGAACCTGGGGCGGGGACCCGTGGTCGACTACGACGCTCTGTCCGCGAAGCTCTGGACGCGGGAGCTGTCGGGCGCGGTGCTCGACGTGTTCCACGAGGAGCCCCTTCCTCCCGAGTCTCCCCTCTGGACCACGCCCAACGTCATCCTGAGCCCGCACTGTGCCGTCGACGACGGGCGGGCCTACGTGTCGCGGTGTCTCGACATCTTCTTCGACAACCTGCGGCGCTACCTGGGCGGCCGGCCGCTCCGGAACGTCGTCGATCGCACGCAGGGCTACTGACCCGGCGCTCCCGTCGGCTCCGATGACCGACGCGCCGAAGACCAACGCCGCGCGGCTCCTCGAGGCGCGCGGCGTCGAGCACCGGGTACGGGTCTACGACGCCGAGCGCGCGTTCCACTCGGCCGACGAGGCGGCCGACCTCCTGGGGGTGCCCGGCGCCTCCGTGCTCAAGACGCTCGTCATCCTGCGGGAGACGGCGGGGCGCGCGAAGCCGCTCCTCGTCCTCGTGCCCTCGGACCGGCAGGTCGACCTGAAGCGCCTCGGGCACGCGCTGGGCGAGAAGCGGCTGCGCATGGCCAGCCAGCGGGAGGCCGAGCAGCTCACCGGTCTCAAGGTCGGCGGGATCTCGGCGCTGGCCGTGCGAGCGGGGGCGTTCGAGGTGCTGGTGGACAGGAGCGCGGCGGGCTGGGAGCAGGTCCACGTGAGCGCGGGCGTCCGCGGCGTGGATCTCGAGCTGAGGGTCCGGGACCTCCTCGCGGTCACCGGGGGCCGCCTGGTCGACGCGTCGCGGGATCCCGCGGCGGGGATGGACGGGGAGAGCGCACAGCGATGAGCGATCAGCTCGAGCGCAACAAGCAGACCGCCATGGCCTTCTACGACCTCATGTTCAACCAGGGCAAGCCGGCGGAGGCCGTCCGGAAGTACGTGGGAGACGTCTACATCCAGCACAACCCCGGCGTGGCCGACGGCAAGGAGCCATTCATCCGATTCTTCAAACAGATGGCGACGGAGCATCCGGGCAAGCGCGTGCACGTGAAGCGCGCCATCGCCGAGGGCCCGTACGTCGTCCTGCACTGCCACCAGGAGTGGCCGGGGGACGAGGACTGGGCCAGCATGGACATCTTTCGCTTCGACGAGCGCGGGAAGATCGTCGAGCACTGGGACGTGCTGCAGACGATCCCGGCGGAGTCGGCCAACGGGAACACCATGTTCTGACACCGAGTTGGCGTCGACGGCCATCTCGGGGCGTGTTTGACATGTGGCCCACATGCATTTAGCATGAGGCCATGCCGAAGATGATCCAGATCCGCCATGTCCCGGACGACGTTCACGGGAAGCTCAAGGCCCGCGCCGCCCTCGCCGGCATGTCACTGTCCGAATACCTGCTGGCGGAGGCTCGCCGCTCGCTCGAGCGACCGACCCGTACGGAGATCCTGGAGCGCATCGCGCGGCGGGCCCCGGTCAACCCGCGGGTGCCTGCCGCGGAGATCGTGCGTGGAGAGCGGGACCGGCGGTGATCGTGCTGGACGCGTCGGCGGTGGTCGAGCTGGTGCTCGGATCCCCGAGAGGAGCCGCCGTACGCGCTCGCGTCGAGCATCCCGACGAGTCGCTGCACGCTCCGCACCTCTTGGACGTGGAGGTCGCCAGCGTCCTCCGACGATATCAGCTCTCCGGGGCGCTGTCGGCCGAGGACGGCCGTGAGGCACTGGCGGATCTGGCGGGACTCGACATCGCTCGCTATCCGCACGACCTGCTGCTGCCGCGGGTTTGGGAGCTCCGCACGTCGGTGACGGCGTATGACGCCGTCTACCTGGCCCTGGCGGAGCTTCTAGAGGCGCCCTTGCTCACGCTGGACCGGCGGCTGGCCCGTGCCAGAGGTCATGGCGCCCGTGTTGAGGTGCCGTGACGCGGCGGTGTCTGGAAGTCGTGACCTCCTCGGCTTTCGCGGGCCGGAGGGTGATGCATCCTCGGCTGCGCCGCCTGACCTTGGCGGTCGGCACGCGTCCTGGCCATGGCCGAGACTGTCACGAGCATCCGAGCGACGTACGAGGCGTGGACAGCGGCGCCTCCCGTGGCGAGACGCCGCGCGTGCGGGCTTCTGGTACGGCCCGCTCGCCGGCCTCGTCGGCATGCTGGTCGGCCTCGTCGCTGAGCTTCTGTCTTCTCCCAGGAGACGACGATGACCCGAATCGAGCTCTGGATCTTCCGGCGGAGCAGGGCAGACACGCCTGCGCCAACCGGCAGGCGGTCACCACCCCATGGCGTAGCCGTTCCGGCGGGGATCGGCGCCGCCCATGAGCCAGCCGGTCGCCTGGTCGCGGAGGATGGCCTGGACGCCGCCCACCCGCATGGACCAGGGGCCCATGACCTCGAGCCCGTAGCCGCGGGCGGCCAGCGCCCGGCGCGTCGCCTCGGGGACCCGCGACTCGATCCGGAGTCTGTCCGCCGGGAGCGGATCGATCGCCTCGTCCAGCCAGCGGAATCGAGGCGCTCCGATCGCGTCCTGGACGTTCAGGCCGAAGTCGATGAGATTGGCGAGCACCTGCACGGTCGTCACCAGGATGCCGTAGCTCCCCGGCGTGCCCACGGTCCCCCAGAGCTTTCCCCCGCGGAAGAGCTGGACCGGCGCCACCGGCCACTCGTGGCGCTTGCCCGGCTGCACGACGTTCGGGTGGCCCGGGTCGGTGCTCGTCCAGTGGAGCGCGTTGTTGAGACAGATCCCGGTGCCGGGGACGACGATCCCGCTCCCGAAGCCGTTGCCGAGGCTCTGGGTGACGTTGACGGCGAGGCCGCTCGAGTCCATCGCGGCCAGGTGGGTCGTGGATGCTCCGCCGCCCGCGTCGCTCCCGCCCGCCACCGCGACGGGCCGGCGCGGCGCGTCGAGACGCGCCCGCATCTCGGCGCGGAGCGCCTCGGTCCGCGCGGGGCTCAGGAGACGCTCGATCGGCACTGCCACGACGTCGGGGTCGCCGATGTGGCGATGGGTGTCGAGGCGCGCGGCGCGCGCGGCTTCGGCGATGACGGCGAGGTGGTCCGGTCCGAGATGCTCGAAGGAGCCCACGTTCCACCCGGCCATCCCGTTGAGCGTCTGGATGACCTGCGAGCCGCTCGACGGCGGCGCCGGCGCGAACACCTCCACGTCCCGGTAGGTCGTCGTGATCGGGTCGTCCCACCCGAGCCGCTCCGGGTATGCCTCGAGGTCGCGCCGGGTCATGACACCGCCCAGCGCCGCCACGATTCCGTCGCCGAAGGGTCCGCCGTAGACGGCCTGGATGCCCTCGCGGCCGATTCGCCGGAACGAGGCGGCGAGGTTCGGCTGGGCGAGCGGTGCGCCGACGGCCGGGGTGCGACCGCCGTGGAGATAGGTGCGGACGGCTTCCGCGTCCAGGTGGGTGAGATGCTCGTCGAACATCTGGCGGTCGAACGGGGTCAGCGGCGGACCGGCCTCGGCCAGCTCGGCAGCGGGCTCGAGCACGTCGGCGAGCGGCAGCGTGCCGTGATCGGCGAGAACCCGCGCCCACCCGGCGAGGTTGCCGGGGACGGCCACCGACAGCGGCCCGCTCGTGTGGTTGGCGCCGTGGAGCCGCTCGCGGCTCGTACCGGACGGGCGCGCGGCCCAGGAAGTTGAGCACCTGCGGCCGGTGGCCGGGGCGGGTGAGCACGAGGACGCCGCACCCGGCGAGACCGGACATGTAGGGCTCCGCGACGCCGATGGCGGCGGCCGCCGCGACCAGGGCGTCGACCGCGTTCCCGCCGCGGGCGAACATGCGGAGACCGGCGAGGGTGGCGAGCGGGTTCGCGGTCGCCACCATGCCGCGTCGCCCGAGGGCGACGGGCCGGAAGCTGAACCGCGTGGCGTAGGTCTCGTGGGGTACGGGAGCGGCCTGGGGCGTCGTCATGCCTAGCGACCTTTCCACTGAGGGGTGCGCTTCTCGAGAAACGCGCGGACGCCCTCGCGGAAGTCCGCGCTGCCGTATGTCTCGGAGATCAGATCCTCGATATCGGGAACGGGTCGAGCCGACCGGATGCGGCGGAGGGCCTCCTTCGTCACGCGGAGCGTGATGGGGGCGTGGCCGGCGATCTCCTGGGCGAGCGCCCGGGCACGCGCGTCGAGCGCCTCCGGCGCGACGATCTCGTGGACGAATCCCGCGGCGTGCGCCTCCTGGGCGCCGAGGAGCTTGGCCGTGAAGAGGAGCGCCGTGACCCGCGACGGCCCCAGGAGGTCGACCAGTCCTGCGTACGCCTCGGCGGACAGGCAGTTGCCCAGGGTGCGCGCGATGGGGGCGCCGAAGCGGGCGTCGGGCGTGGCGATCCGGATGTCGCACGCCGCGGCGATGCGCAGGCCGGCGCCGACCGCGAAGCCCTGGATCGCCGCGATGACGGGCTTCCGGACCTCCGCGAGGCGGCCGATGCGCCGGTCGCCGTCACGCTCGTAGGCGATGCCGTCCTCCGCCCCGGAGAAGGCCTGGAACTGCCCGATGTCGGTGCCCGCGACGAACGCCTGGCCCCCCGCGCCGCGGAGCATCAGCACCCGGATCGAGTCGTCGGCGTCGACGTCCTCGCAGGCCCGGGTCAGGCTCGCGTACATGCCCCACGTGAGCGCGTTCCGGGCCGCCGGCCGGTTGAACGTGAGGGTGAGGACCGGCCCGTCCCGCACGACCAGGATCTCGTCGGATGCCACCGCGTCTCTCCCGATACGCCGCCGGTCAGCGGGCCGTCATGCCCCCGTCGATCACGAGCTCCGTGCCCGTCACGAAGCTCGCGTCGTCGGAGGCGAGGTAGAGGATCCCGGGCGCGATGTCCTCCGGCTCGGCGACGCGCCCGAGCGGCGTCAGCGCCACGCGCTCCTCCCGGACCCCGGGCCGCGCGTGGAGCTCCGCGGTCATGCCGGTCTCGACGAAGCCCGGGAACACCGCGTTGATCCGGATGCCTTCCGGCGCGTACTGGATGGCCGTGGCGCGCGTCAGCGCGCGGGCCGCCCCTTTCGACGCATGGTAGGAGGTGCCCGAGCGGCTGCCGACGAGGGCGTAGATGGACACGACGTTCACGATCGCGCCGCCGCCCGTCCGGCGCATCGCCGGGATCGCGTGCTTCGTGCCGAGCATGACGCTCGTCGCGTTCGCGGCCATGATGAGGTCCCAGTCGTCGAGGGCGACGTGCTCGGCGGTGACGCGGGCGGGGAGCCCTCCGCGCCCGGCGTTGTTGACGAGCACGTCGAGGCGCCCGTACTGGCGGAGGCCATGGTCGATCGCCGCGGTCCAGTCGGCCTCGCGGGTGACGTCGAGGCGGATGAATGTCGCCCGGCCGCCCGCGCGGACGATCTCCTCGGCGACGGCCCGGCCGCCCGTCTCGTCGATGTCCGCCACGAGCACCGCGGCGCCCTCGCGCCCGAACAGGCGGCACGTCGCCCGCCCGATTCCCGAGGCGCCCCCGGTGACGATGGCGACCTTGCCGGAGAGCCGCCCGTTCATGGTGAGCCGTCGAGGTACGGCTCGCCGTCGATCCCCACCGTGACCTCCGTCCGGGCGATGGCCGATTCGCGGAGCGGGGCCAGCGCCAGGAGCTCGGGGTCGGCCCGGTACGCCTCGAGCCCGGCGGCGCTGGCGAACGAGACGAGATGGATCTCGTGCGGGAGGACGGCGCCGTGCGCCCGACCCGTCGGCTGGATCACCCGGTCGATCCGGCCGCCGCGGCGGCGCATGATGCGGGCCGCCTCCGTCTCGAAGCGGCGGAGCGCGGCCACGCGGCCCGGATGGACGAAGAGCTCCACGAGGAGCACGATCGCTCGGTCGCCGGCCGTCGTCGTCATCGTCTCTCCGCATCGGGCCCTGTCCCGCAGCGGGACGATCCGCACCCCGGGCCGCAAGACGACAGTCTGACCGAGGATGCGAGCGCCGACAAGCCCCACGCGTCCCGAAGCCGTTGCCGAGGCTCTGGGTGACGTTGACGGCCAGGCCGCTCGAATCCATCGCGGCCAGGTGGGTCGTGGATGCTCCGCCGCTCGCGTCGCTCCCGCCCGCCACCGCGACCGGCCGGCGCGGCGCGTCGAGGCGCGCCCGCATCTCGGCGCGGAGGGCCTCGGTCCGCGCGGGGCTCAGGAGACGCTCGATCGGCACTGCCACGACGTCGGGATCGCCGATGTGGCGATGGGTGTCGAGGCGCGCGGCGCGCGCGGCTTCGGCGATGACGGCGAGGTGGTCCGGTCCGAGGTGCTCGAAGGAGCCCACGTTCCACCCGGCCATCCCGTTGAGCGTCTGGATGACCTGCGAGCCGCTCGACGGCGGCGCCGGCGCGAACACCTCCACGTCGCGGTAGGTCGTCGTGATCGGGTCGTCCCACCCGAGCCGCTCCGGGTATGCCTCGAGGTCGCGTCGGGTCATGACACCGCCCAGCGCCGCCACGATTCCGTCGCCGAGGGGTCCGCCGTAGACGGCCTGGATGCCCTCGCGGCCGATCCGCCGGAACGAGGCGGCGAGGTTCGGCTGGGCGAGCGGCGCGCCGACGGCCGGCGTGCGACCGCCGTGGAGATAGGTGCGGACGGCTTCCGCGTCCAGGTGAGTGAGATGCTCGTCGAACATCTGGCGGTCGAACGGGGTCAGCGGCGGGCCGGCCTCGGCCAGCTCGGCGGCGGGCTCGAGCACGTCGCCGAGCGGCAGCGTGCCGTGGTCGGCGAGAACCCGCGCCCACCCGGCGAGGTTGCCCGGGACGGCCACCGACAGCGGCCCGCTCGTGTGATTCGCGCCGTGGAGGCGCTCGCGGTTCGTGCCCGACGGCGCGCGGCCCAGGAAGTTGAGCACCTGCGGCCGGTGGCCGGGGCGGGTGAGCACGAGGACGCCGCATCCGGCCAGGCCGGACATGTAGGGCTCCGCGACGCCGATGGCGGCGGCCGCCGCGACCAGGGCGTCGACCGCGTTCCCGCCGCGGGCGAACATGCGGAGACCGGCGAGGGTGGCAAGCGGGTTCGCGGTCGCCACCATGCCGCGCCGCCCGAGGGCAACGGGCCGGAAGCTGAACCGCGTGGCGTAGGTCTCGTGGGGCGCGGGAGCGGCCTGGGGCGTGGTCATACCTAGCGACCTTTCCACTGAGGGGTGCGCTTCTCGAGGAACGCGCGGACGCCCTCATGGAAGTCCGCGCTGCCGTATGTCTCGGAGATCAGATCGTCGATGTCGGGAGCGGGCCGGGCCGACCGGATGCGACGGAGGGCCTCCTTCGTCACGCGGAGCGTGATGGGGGCGTGGCTGACGATCTCCTGGGCGAGCGCGCGGACACGCGCGTCGAGCGCCTCCGGCGCGACGATCTCGTGGACGAATCCCGCGGCGTGCGCCTCCGGGGCGCCGAGGAGCTTGGCCGTGAAGAGGAGCGCTGTGACCCGCGACGGCCCCAGGAGATCGACCAGTCCCGCGTACGCCTCGGCGGACAGGCAGTTGCCAAGGGTCCGCGCGATGGGAGCGCCGAAGCGGGCGTCGGGCGTGGCGATCCGGATGTCGCAGGCCGCGGCGATGCGCAGGCCGGCGCCGACCGCGAAGCCCTGGATCGCCGCGATGACGGGCTTCCGGACCTCCGCGAGCCGGCCGATGCGCCGGTCGCCGTCACGCTCGTAGGCGATGCCGTCCTCCGCCCTGGAGAAGGCCTGGAACTGCCCGATGTCGGTGCCCGCGACGAACGCCTGGCCCCCGGCGCCGCGGAGCACCAGCACCCGGATCGAGTCGTCGGCGTCGACCTCCTCGCAGGCCCGGGTCAGGCCCTCGTACATGCTCCCACGTGAGCGCGTTCCGGGCTGCCGGCCGGTTGAACGTGAGGGTGAGGACCGGCCCGTCCCGCGCGACCAGGATCTCGTCGGATGCCACCGCTGCCTCTCCCGATACGCCGCCGGTCAGCGGGCCGTCATGCCCCCGTCGATCACGAGCTCCGTGCCCGTCACGAAGCGCGCGTCGTCGGAGGCGAGGTAGAGGATCCCGGGCGCGATGTCCTCCGGCTCGGCGACGCGCCCGAGCGGCGTCAGCGCCACGCGCTCCTCCCGGACCCCGGGCCGCGCGTGAAGCTCCGCGGTCATGCCGGTCTCGACGAAGCCCGGGAACACCGCGTTGATCCGGATGCCCTCCGGCGCGTACTGGACCGCCGTGGCACGCGTCAGCGCGCGGGCCGCCCCCTTCGACGCATGGTAGGAGGTGCCCGAGCGGCTGCCGACGAGGGCGTAGATGGACACGACGTTCACGATCGCGCCGCCGCCCGTCCGGCGCATCGCGGGGATCGCGTGCTTCGTGCCGAGCATGACACTCGTCGCGTTCGCGGCCATGATGAGGTCCCAGTCGTCGAGGGTGACGTGCTCGGCGGTGACGCGGGCGGGGAGGCCTCCGCGCCCGGCGTTGTTGACGAGCACGTCGAGGCGCCCGTACTGGCGAAGGCCGTGGTCGATCGCCGAGGTCCAGTCGGCCTCGCGGGTGACGTCGAGGCGGATGAATGTCGCCCGGCCGCCCGCGCCGACGATCTCCTCGGCGACGGCCCGGCCGCCCGTCTCGTCGATGTCCGCCACGAGCACCGCGGCGCCCTCGCGCCCGAACAGGCGGCACGTCGCCCGCCCGATTCCCGAGGCGCCCCCGGTGACGATGGCGACCTTGCCGGAGAGCCGCCCGCTCATGGTGAGCCGTCGAGGTACGGCTCGCCGTCGATCCCCACCGTGACCTCCGTCCGGGCGATGGCCGATTCGCGGAGCGGGGCCAGCGCCAGGAGCTCGGGGTCGGCCCGGTACGCCTCGAGCCCGGCGGCGCTGGCGAACGAGACGAGATGGATCTCGTGCGGGAGGACGGCGCCGTGCGCCCGACCCGTCGGCTGGATCACCCGGTCGATCCGGCCGCCGTGGCGGCGCATGATGCGGGCCGCCTCCGTCTCGAAGCGGCGGAGCTCGGCCTCGCGGCCCGGATGGACGAAGAGCTCCACGAGGAGCACGATCGCTCGGTCGCCGGCCGTCGTCGTCATCGTCTCTCCGCATCGGGCCCTGTCCCGCAGCGGGACGATCCGCACCCCGGGCCGCAAGACGACAGTCTGACCGAGGACGCGAGCGCCGACAAGCCCCACGCGCGGGCGCGGACTCGGGCGGGTTCCGCGGGCGCGCGTGATACCCTCGGCGCGTGCTGGACTGGGCGCGCTGGTGCCGCCGGGCGCTGGTGGCCGCGGGCGTCGTGGCGCTCGTCATGGGCGGCGTGTCGATCTTCGGTCAGCCGGAGCGCGAGATCCTCTACCAGCCGGAGCCCCCGCTCACGGTGTGCGGGGAGCACGGCTGCACCTTCATCTACCGCCTCGAAGTCGGCAACAGCGGGGCCGAGCCCCAGGACGAGGTGATCGTCCGCCTCCGGCGCGACGTCGTCGAGGCCGCCATCCTTCCGGTCAAGGCGCGGAACTACGGGAAGATCGAGCGGCGGTCCGCGTCTGGGACGAGGGAGACGTTCGCGCCTACGCGCTCGGACGGCTCGAGTCCCAGGCGCGAGTCGAGCTCGGATTCGTCCTCCGAGGAGCCACGCGCGATGGCCTCGTGCCGTGGACGCGGATCCTGGCGGGGGTGGAGGCGCCCGGCTCGAGCGTGAGCGTGGGCAGCGCCGGCTGGACGATGCTCCTCCGCGCCTGGCTCGCGATCTTCCGCGTCTTCTAGCGACGCCGGGATCCGACCCGCCGTGACCCCAGTCGTGAGGATGAGCGCCCGTGACATGGCCCTGGCCGCGGTCACCTCGGTGATCTGGGGGCTCGCGTTCGTGGCCGTCAAGTTCGCGCTGGAAAGCTTCTCCGCGCCCCAGCTGACGGCCGTCCGATTCCTGATCGCGGGTCTGCCCGCCTTCCTCGTCCCGCGGCCCCGGATCCCGTGGCCGTTGCTCCTGCTGATCGGGATGACCCTGTTCACGGGCCAGTTCATGCTGCTCTTCTTCGCCTACACGCAGGGGCTGCCACCGGGGCTCGCCTCGGTGAGCCAGCAGATGCAGGCATTCTTCACGGTCCTGCTGGCTGCGGTGTTCCTGCGGGACATCCCCGGTCTTCGCCAGTGTGCCGGCATGGCGGTCGCCTTCGTGGGCCTCGCCCTGATCGGGCTGACGACGGGCACGGATCTCAAACCGGCGGCCCTCGGCCTGGCTCTGGCGGGAGCGTTCAGCTGGGCGATCGGGAACGTGCTGGTCAAGCGCGCGGCCGGCGTCCCGATCTTCCCGCTGGTCGTGTGGGCGAGCCTCGTCCCGCCGCTGCCGTCCCTCGTGGTGTCGGCGTTCCACGATCCGCGCCCGTCCCTCCTGGACGCCATCTCGAGCGCGTCGTGGGCCAGCATCGGGGCCGCGGTCTATCTCGGAGTCATGGCCACCGTCGTGGCCTATGCCAGCTGGGGGAGCCTGCTCCAGCGCTATCCGGCCGTCGTGGTGGCGCCGTTCGCCCTCATCGCGCCGTGCACGGGCATGCTGGCGTCCGCGCTGATCTTCCAGGAGGCCTTCAGCCCGATGCGCTACGCTGGGATGGCTCTGATCCTCGGCGGCCTCGCCGTGATCGTCCTGCCCGCGGGCGGGTCGGTTCGAGCCAGGCGGCCGTGAGACGCGGTAGACGCCGTCCGCGCGGACGGAAAGGAGTGGGCAAGCCATGAGCCTCGCCGAGGCTCGGATCCAGGAGTTCCTCGCCACCAAGGAGGTCGTCGTGCTCGCGACCGTGCAGGCCGACGGCGCGCCGCTGGCGATGCCGATGTGGTTCCTGCAGGACCCGGCGGCCTTGACCATGATCAGCGTCGCGGGCACCCAGAAGGTCCGCAATCTCCACCGCGACCCGCGCGTCTGTGTGGTCGCCGAAGGGGGTGTGACCGGCGACGTGCGCGGCGTCAGCGTGCACGGGCGTGCGGAGTTCCTGTCGGACGGGCCCGAGCGGCGGGCCCTGGCCGAGCGCTTCGTGGAGAAGTACCGCCCGTACCTCGAGCGGCGCTGGGGCGGGCGGGCCATGCCGGCGGACCGCGTGATGTTCCGCATCGTCCCTTCGCGCGTCCGGAGCTGGGGGCTCGACTGAGCGAGCTCGGGATTCCGGTCCCGGGCGCGGGGAAGTGGCGCGAACCGCAGCGTGCCGGTCGAGGAGGCTCTCGTGGAGATCGTGAACCTCAGGGAGAAGTTCGCCCGCATCCACGACTACTGGAATCCGCGGATCACGGGCGAGCTGAACGACAGCTACGTGAAGCTGGTCAAGCTCAAGGGTGAATTCGTCTGGCACCACCACGAGGCGGAGGACGAGCTGTTCCTCGTGATCGAGGGACGTCTCCGCATGCAGCTCCGCGATGGCGACCGGGACCTCGGGCCGGGCGAGCTGATCATCATCCCGAGAGGCGTGGAGCACTGCCCGCTCGCCCTGAGCGACGAGGTCCACGTGGTGCTTCTCGAGCCCAGGACCACGCTGAACACGGGGAACGTCGTGGAGGAGCGGACCGTGAGACAGGAGGAGCGGATCTAGAGCCGTCGGGTCGCCGCGCCCGCGGCGGAGGCTCGGCGCCCGCGCCGCTACGCCGGTTTCAGGAGGGCGTGAGCGGCTGCGTGGCCTGGGCCAGCCACGCGGCGGTCTCCCGGTCGACCTTCGGCGTGATCGCCTCCCGCACGCGCGCGTGGTAGGCGTCGAGCCAGGCGATCTCCGCGGGCGTGAGGAGCCCCGGGTCGACGAGGGTGCGGTCGATCGGCGCGAGCGTCAGCGTCTCGAAGCCGTAGAGGGTGACCTCGCCGCCGCGCGGCGATGGCACGGGCGCGACGACGACCAGGCTCTCGATGCGGATCCCGTACTCCCCGGTCTTGTAGTAGCCGGGCTCGTTGGAGACGATCATCCCGGGGCGGAGCGCCACGCTGTTGCCCACCTTGGAGATCCGCTGCGGACCTTCGTGGACCGACAGGTAGCTGCCGACCCCGTGGCCCGTGCCGTGGTCGTAGTCCAGGCCGGCGTCCCAGAGCGGGGCGCGGGCGAGGGCGTCGAGCTGGGATCCGGTCGTTCCTTTCGGGAAGCGCGCCATGGCGAGCGCGATGTGGCCCCGGAGGACCCGCGTGAACCGGTCCCGCTGCTCGGCCGTCGGCGGGCCGATGGCGACGGTCCGGGTCACGTCGGTCGTCCCGTCGAGATACTGCGCCCCGGAATCGACCAGGTACAGCATCCCGCGCTCGATCCGCCGGTCCGTGCGCGGCGTCGCGCGGTAGTGGACGACGGCGCCATTCGGGCCCGCGCCCGAGATCGTGGGGAAGCTCACGTCGCGGAAGAGGGGCTCCTCCGCGCGCAGCGCGTCCAGGTGCTCGGCCGCGGTGATCTCGGTGAGGCGTCCCGACGGCCCCTCGCGGGCGAGCCAGGCGAGGAAGCGAGCGAGCGCGATGCCGTCCTTCTCGTGGGCGCTGCGGGCCCCGGCCAGCTCCACGTCGTTCTTGGTGGCCTTGGGGAGGAGGCAGGGGTCGGCCGCGCGTGTCACCGTCGCGCCGGCGGCGGTGAGGCGCGCGATGATCCACGCCGCCGTCGAGCTCGGATCGACCTGCACCGTCCGGCGCGCCGCCCCCAGGCGGTCCAGGGCAGGGCCGAGCGCATCCGCTGCCAGCACGCGCACCCCCTCGCCGAGGTGCTCCAGGAGGCCGGGCGCGGGCTTGTCCGGATCGACGAAGAGGTCCACGGTCGCGTCTCGGTGCACCACCGCGAACGCGAGCGGAAGCGGCGTGTGGGCGACGTCGCTGCCCCGGACGTTGAGGAGCCACGCGATCGAGTCGGGAGCGGTGAGGACCACCGCGTCGACGGCATCGTGCGCCAGGAGCTCGCCGATCTCACGCCGCTTGTCCGGGGAGGGCCGCCCGGCGTGCTTCAGGTCGTGGGGGACGATCGGCCCGCGGGGCGGCGGCGGCTGGTCGTCCCAGACCCGGTCCACGAGGTTCTCGGGGACGGGAACCAGCGTGGCGCCCGCCTTGCCGCACACGGTCTGCAGCCGCTCGACGCTCTCGATCGTGTGGAGCCACGGATCGTAGCCGAGCCGGTCGCCCTGGCGGAGCCGCAGACGGAGCCACTCGGCGGGCGGGCTCTCCGTCACGTGGTGGTACTCGAACACGTCAGCGGGAGCTTCGTCCCGCACCTGGAGCGTGTACCGGCCGTCGACGAAGATCGCCGCCCTGTCGGTCAGGACCACCGCGAGCCCCGCGGATCCGGTGAAGCCCGTGAGCCAGGCGAGGCGCTGGGCCCGGGGCGGGACGTACTCGCCCTGGTGCTCGTCGGCTCGCGGGACGAGGAAGCCCGCGAGATTGTCCTTGGCAAGATCTCTCCGCAGTCGGTCGACGCGCTCGTGAATCGTCATCCCGTGGAATATATCAGGTTTGGCCGAGCGCTCGCCCGGCGCGCGTGGCGCGCCGGCGCCGTGCTAGACTGCCGACCTTGCCGGGCCCTCAGGCTTCGAACGCGAGCCATCGCTCCGCGATGCGAGCGGCCAGCTCCGACAGCGCGTTGCGCGAGCGGCGCGACGCGCCCAGGTCGTGGCCGACCCCGGGCTCGAGGTGGAGGGCGGTCGGGGCCGGGATTCCGGCCAGGGCGCTCCGGAGCTCAGCCACCGAGCCGAACGGGTCCGTGGCTCCGTGGACGAACAGCGCGGGCGTGCGGAGTCGCGGGAAGTGCGCGACCCGGAGCTCTCCGGGCCGTCCCGGCGGGTGGAGGGGATAGGCGAGCAGGAGGAGCGCGTGCGCGAGGGCCGGCTCCTCCGCGGCGAGGAGGCTCGCCTGACGGCCGCCGTAGGAGTGGCCGCCGAGCCCGACACGCCTGGGACCGGTGCGCGCCAGCGCCGCCACGGCAGCGCGGAGCCCGGCGCGGTCCCGCGCAGCGCCGGCTGGCGACGGCGGCCCGTGCGGGCGAGCCTGGCGAAACGGCAGGTCGCAGCGAAGCACCGCGACGCCCCGGGTTGCCAGCGCCTCGGCGAGCGCGACGAGGAGCGGGCTCTCGGAGGACGAGCCGGCGCCGTGGGTGAGGACGAGGCCGTCCGCCGCGCTGCCCGCGGGGGCATGGAGCGTCCCGCGGACGGTCAGCCCCTCGCCGACCGCCTCGTGGAACGGGGTGGGCGCGGGCCGCGGGGGATCTTGTGCGCTCATCGCCGGACCCGGGAGCCTGTGAGCCCGCCGGTTCGGAGTTCGGCATGGAGGACGGGGTGACGGGAGTCGTGGTCTTCTTCGACGTCGCGGGTACCCTGATCCGGGTCCGTGACGGGGTCGGCGTCCAGTACGCGCGGGTCGCCGGCCGGTTCGGGATCGCCGCCGATCCGAAGGCGCTCGAACGCGAGTTCCCCCGCGCCTTCCGGGCGGCGCCGCGCATGGCGTTTCCCGGCGCGCCGGCCAGGCGGTTCCCGGACTCGAGCGCGAGGTCTGGCGAGGGATCGTGCGGGACGTCTTCGCCGGGGCCGGGCTCCTGGCCGGCTTCGCTCCCGGTGCGTTCGACGCGTACTTCGACGCGGTCTACCGTCACTTCGAGGACCCGGCCACGTGGGACGTCTTTCCGGACGTGATGCCGGCGCTCGCCGCCCTCCGCGCCCTCGGCTCTCCGCTCGGCATCGTCAGCAACTTCGACAGCCGCGTCCTGCGAATTCTCGAAGGCCTGGACCTCGCGCCCTGGTTCGAGTCGGTGACGCTGTCGAGCCAGGTGGGCGCGACCAAGCCGGACCGCGCGATCTTCGCGCGGGCCCTCGCGCATCACGGGGTCGACGCCGCGCGGGCGCTCCACGTCGGGGACTCGCCGGCCGAGGACTGCGAGGGAGCCCGCGCCGCGGGCCTGCGGGCCGTCCTGATCGACCGGAGCGGCCGTCACGCGGACCGTCCCGGGCTGGTTCGCGTGGGCTCGCTCGCGGCGCTCCCCGACGTGATTCGGAACACCGGGTGACGGGCGGCCTCGGCGGCGAACGCCTCGAGCGGGCCGTCGGGCCCTGCGTCGAAGAACGGGCGCGTGATTGGCACCTCGCGCGCGTACTGACGGAGCACCGGGGCGCTCTCCCGGGAGTCGAGCTCCGACACGAGCACGGTCTCTCTCCGTCGCCCGCGGGAGAGCGTGACACGTCCGGCCGTGCGCGCGTTCCAGACCCAGCCCACGGTGCCGTAGGGGGCCACGAGCCAGCGTTGCCCATCGCCCTCGACCAGCGTCACCGGCGTCGACGTCGATCGCGGCCGCCCGCTGCGGCGCCCGGGTACGGTCAGGAGGTACGTGCGAGGCGGGCCGAGGCCCAGGCCGAGCAGTCCCCGGATCAGCGCGTTGACCGCCCGGCGGACGAGGCTCAGCCGGTAGGAGGCGGCCACGGGCTCGGCCTTCCGTCGTCCTCGGCGGCCTCCCAGAGCCAGGCTGCACCCCGGACACCGCTCGAGTCGCCGTGCTGGGGCGGACGGAGCCGGGTGTCGACGCGGTCCGAGAACACCCAGGCGCCCCAGCGCTCCGGAACCCTTTCGTAGAGCCGGGTGAGGTTCGAGAGGCCGCCGCCGAGCACGATCACGTCCGGGTCGAGGAGGTTGACGACCGTCGCCAGCGCCCGCGTGAGCCGCTCCTCGTAGCGGGCGAGCGTCGCCTCGCAGCGCTCGTCGCCGCCGGCCGCGCGCGCGGCGATCGTCGTCGCGTCGAGCTCCTCGCCGGTCGCCTCGCGGTGATCCCGGGAGAGGCCGGGCCCCGACAGGAACGTTTCCACGCAGCCCGTCCGCCCGCAGTAGCAGGCCGCACCCGGCCACTCCCCGGCGCGCGGCCAGGGGAGGGGATTGTGGCCCCACTCCCCGGCGACCGCGTTCGGGCCCGTCAGGACGCGGCCGTCGACGACGATGCCGCCGCCGGTTCCGGTTCCCAGGATGACGCCGAAGACGACGCGCGCCCCCGCGCCGGCGCCGTCCCGGGCCTCGGACAGGGCGAAGCAGTTCGCGTCGTTCGCGAAGCGGAGAGGCCGGTGGAGAAGGCGCTCGAGGTCCTGGCGAAGGGCGCGGCCGTTGAGCCAGAGGCTGTTCGCGTTCTTCACGAGCCCGGTGGCGGGTGAGAGCGCTCCCGGCATCCCGATGCCGACCCGCGCGGGCTCGCCGCCCTCGCGCTCGAGCCCCTCCACCAGCGTGGTGATCGCGGCCAGCGTCGCGGCGTAGCGATCGCGCGGCGTCGGCACGCGGCGCCGGCCGCGCTCGCGCCCGTCGCGGTCGAGCGCGACGGCCTCGATCTTCGTGCCGCCCAGGTCGACTCCGATGCGCATGCCGCTCTGGCAGGCTACTCCGTGGAGAGGGCCTGGCGCCGCCCGCGATGGTAGTCGGACAGCGCGGCGTTCGCCGCCGCGATGGTCTGGGACTCGGACGCCAGCTTGGCGAGGTCCCTCCCGGGAATCGCCACGTAGAGCTCGTCGTCGCCGAGATCCGTGTAGACGCGGTTTCCGATGCACCCGGTGCTCGCGGTGACGCCGGAGGCGAGGGCGGCGGGCAGTGCCATGCACGTCGGACGGGCCAGGAACGGCACCGGCGCCTGGATCCCGGCCCGGAGGGCCGCCTCGAGGAGACGCATCAGCGGGGCGGGCCGTCCCGCCACCAGCACCACGTCGGGGTCGACCGGCGTGTCGCCGAGGGGAGCGTAGACCACGGCGCCCGGCGTCTCGGGCAGACGGGGGATCCCGGCAACCTCCTCCATCCGAAGATAGCCGACGCCGGTCATGAATCCGAGCGTCTGGTCGAGCTCCTGGGCCCGGTCCGGCGGAAGGTCAATACGATGCGTGTGGCTGCCGACCGCGCAGTTGTAGTGGTCGCTGGGGACGGTGTAGAAGGTTCGTCCTCCGGCGGCGACCCGCCAGAAGCTGCAGCCCGAGGGCTCCGTGCCGGTGAACTTGGCGACGCCTGCGGGCGGGGCCGCGCGGAACGTGACCGCCACCGGGCGGCGGCGAAGGTTGAAGGTCTCGCGGAGGCGTTCCTCGATGCTGCGGTAGTCGGTCATCTCGCGCTTCCTTTGGCGTCAGCGACTCGCTTCGCCCGTGTGGGTGTGCTCGTGACGAGGGACCATATCGTGTCTTCACGCGTAGACGTGCTTGGCTCGCCGCCAGCGAGCGAGCTGGAGCAGGGCACCGAGGAGCGCGAGCCCCCCGCCGACCAGGCAGGCGGCGGGCACCCCGGCGCCCTCGGCGATCGAGCCGATGAGCGAGGCCCCCAGGGGCGTCGCGCCGGCGAAGACCATCATGTAGACGCCCATGACCCGCCCGCGGAGCTCGTCCGGCACCGTGACCTGGACGATCGTGTTGCAGCCGTTCTGGAAGACGATCTGCATGATGCCGATGAGGAACAGGACGACCGCCGCCAAGGCGAAATGTCGCACGAACGCGAGGCTGAGAATGCCGAGAGCCACCCCCATCCCCGGAATGACCACGGCGGCGAGCGGAGGCCGCCCGCCGCCCAGCGTCGCGAGGACGACCGCGCCGACGACGGCCCCCGCGCCGAGCGACGCCATGAGCAGGCCGAACACGTGGACTCCTTCGTGCAGGACCTCGCGCGCGAAGAGGGGGACGAGGACGCCGTGGTTCATGGCGAAGGTGCTGACCGCGAACACGAGACCCAGGATGAGCGCGACGAGCGGCGTGCGCGTCGCATAGCGGACGCCGTCCATGAGCTCCTCCCGGATCGTCGTGCCGCGCCGCGGATTTGCCTCCGAGCCGACCCGAACGGCGGTGAGGGTCAGCACCACGGCGAGGAAGGACAGCGCGTTCAGCAGGAACGCGACCGCCGTGCCGTAGCGGGCGATGAGGAGCCCGCCCAGCGCGGGGCCGATGACCCGGGCGGAGTTGAACGTGGCGGAGTTGAGCGCGATGCCGTTCAGGAGATCCTCCCGGCCGACCATCTCGACGAGGAAGGACTGCCGGGACGGCATGTCGAGCGCGTTCACCAGGCCGATCACGCCCGCGAGCGTGGCCACGTGCCAGTAGCGCACCCAGCCGGTCCACGCCAGCCCGGCGAGGATGAAGGCGGGCAGCATCAAGGCCATCTGGGTGCCGAGGATCAGGCGACGCTTCGGCGTGCGATCCACGACGACGCCGGCGACGGCCGAGAAGAGGAGCACGGGAGCGAACTGGAGGGCGCTCACCATGCCCAGACGGAACGGCGAGTTGGTGAGCTCGAGAACGAGCCAGGAGAGCCCGACCGATTGCATCCAGCTGCCCACGGACGAGATGGACTGGCCCATCCAGAACAGGCGGAAGTCGCGGTGGTTCAGCGCCCGGAGGGCGGCGGGAAAGCGCATCAGCGGGGGCCCCGTCCCCGGGGACGCCGGTCGAACCGAGGGCAGGGCGGCCGCCGCGCCGCCCTCACCTCACCCGCGGCGCCCGGCCGTGACGCCCGCGGGGACGAGCCCTGCGTGCCGGTGTGCGGCCTCCACCAGCGCGTCCACGGCCTCGGCGGGCGTGTCCCAGGCGCACGCGATCCGGACGACGCCGTCCCGGGGCGCGCCGCGGCGGGAGAAGCTGTACCCGTCGGCGACCAGACCGTCCCACACCGGCTTGGGGAGCGCCGCCAGCACGAAGTTGATCTCGGTCGGATGGGGGAACCGGACGCCCGGGAGGCCGGCGAGCCCCTGGCGCACGCGCGCGGCCATCGCGTTCGCGTGGCGGGCGCTCCGGAGCCAGAGATCGTCCTCGAGGAAGGCGACCAGCTGGGCGGACAGAAAGCGCATCTTCGAGAAGAGGTGACCCGCCCGGCGCCGGCGGTAGCGCATCGTCTCGGCCAGGCCGCGATTGAAGAAGACGACGGCCTCCGCGCAGAGCGCCCCGTTCTTCGTGGCGCCGAACGACAGGAGGTCGACCCCGGCCTTCCAGGTGAGCTCGGCCGGCGTGCAGCCGAGTCGCGCGACCGCGTTGGCGAAGCGGGCGCCGTCCATGTGGACCAGGAGGTTCTTCGCGCGGGCCGCCGCCGCCAGCTCCCGGACCTCGCGGACGGTGTAGACCGTGCCGGCCTCGGTCCCCTGCGTCAGGCTCACCGCGCGGCCCGGCACGTCGGCCGCCCGGAGGGCGCCCGCCTCGATCGTCTCCACCAGCGTGGCGACCGGGATCTTCCCGTCCACGGTCGGGACCGGGACGCTCCGGGCGTTGCCGCCCGACCAGAACTCCGCCCCTCCGCACTCGCTCGCGTGGAGGTGCGAGACGTCGGCGCAGTAGATGCCGCCGTACGGGGTCGAGATGAGCGAGGCGCAGAGCCCGTTCGCCACCGTGCCGGTGCCGACGGGGTAGACGTCGACCTCCGTCTCGAAGAGCTCCGCCATCCGCCGCTCGAGCCGCTGCGTGTACGGATCGCCGCCGTACGGCGCGGTGTCGTCCGCGTTCGACTCGACGATCGCCCGCAGGATCTCCGGGGCGGCGCCCGAGACGTTGTCGCTGTAGAAGTTCTTCTTCACGCGGCTCCTCCGGAGAGGCAGGGGGTGACGGGAGGCACAGCAGCGCGGCGCCGCGGGGCGGCCGAGCGGGCCGGGGTACTCATCGCTTCGCATGATAGGGGAACCGTGGAGCGCTCGCAACGCCACGAACCCGCGCCGGGCCGTGCGCGCGCGGTTCCTGCGGGACTCGGGCCGGCGGCCCGTCAGGGATGAGGAGCGTCGGGGACGCCGACCCGGCCGAGGCCCGGGAGCTTCAGAGCCGGGCGGTTCCAGTCGAGCCCGAACGTGAGCCCGAGCAGGTTGACCTCGACCCCTTCCTCCCACCCCACCAGCACGCCGGCGAGGCCGAGAAGCGAGACCTGGACCCCGGTGCCGCTCGGGGCGAGCCCCACCGGGGCACCGCCCGGCAGGAAGTCCTTGCCGACCGCCGTCGGCGGGAGATCGAGGCGCAGCTCGGGAACGGCCCGGCCGATGAAGGCCGTGAACGTGTTGCTGTTGGGTCCCGGCCACGTGCGGTAGCTCGAGGGGTAGGGGTACGCGCCCACGGCCGCCTCCACGCGGTCGATCAGGATGTCCACACCGTCCCCGCGCACGTCGGCCAGGAGTTCGGGCCGGCTCCCGAACCAGTAGTTGTCCGGGCCCGTCCGGTTCACGCGGAGGGCCGAGGCTCCGCGATCGACACCCCAGCCGATGACCTCGTATCGCGCGTACTGGGCCGCGCCGGACCGTTTCAGCGCGATCCACGTGTGGACTCCGAGGACCCCCTTCCATCCGACCGTGCGCGCGGCGTAGACCTGGATCACCGCTTCGGGTGTCGCGGCGGGATCGGGGGCCTGCCCGGAGGAATCGCGCCGCGCCTGCCACCAGCTCGGGTCTCGCGCGAGCGTTCCGCACGCCGGGAGCAGGAGCGAGCGAGGAGCAGGAATGGGGTCAGACTTGAGTTCTGAACATTTCCGGCCGGCCCCGATCGCGGAGATGGCGGGGGCCACCTCGGAGGCCGCCGATGGAGTCTTGGCGACCCAGCTGGCGCCTCGTTCCCGCGGTGGAATTGTCTAGAAGCAAAAGCCTGACCCGGTTAGGCGCCGATGGCCTTCCGGATGCTGCCGTGGTGGTCGACGACGTGGCCGATGAGGATTCGCTCGATGACCTGGGCGGCGGTCATTCCCATGGAGCCGCCGACGCGGTCGAGTTGCGCGTCCCCGAGGCCACGCACCGCCGCGGTCGCCGCGGCCCCGTTCTGACGGAGGAGGGCCAGCGTCTCGGCCTTGGTGGTGTGCGCATGCTGGACGGCGTGCTCCGCGTTTCTCTTGTGGAGCGCATCCATGTCGACCGCGACGGGCTCGGCGTTCGCGATCTTCTGAACCAGGCCCGAAAGTGCCGCGTGGCCCCCGGCGACGTGATGGGCGACGACGGCGACGCTCCAGCCCTCGCCGGCGGTCTTGGTCCGCCACTGAGCGTCCGACAGCCCCTCGACCGTGTGAATCAGCTCGCGGTTCGCTTGCTCGAAGCGCTCGGCCAGGGTTCGCGCGCGCTCGCTCATGCTGACAGGCCTCCCGGAGGTTCCCAGGGGTTGAACGAAGTGACGGCCTCGTCTGCGGGCCCACGCGTCATATACACGCGCCTTTCGGCGGCGTCAACGGTGACGGCCCCGGCAGGCGCGGGGGGCCGGGCATGGGATCGCATCGCCCCGCCGGATGGTATCCTCCTCCGGGGCCCCGCGGGAGTGCGAGCCAGGCGGCCCACCGTCACCGACACTGACCGGCGCCGGGCGCCGGAGCGCGGAAAGGGGAGCCACGTGAACAGCCATCGCCTGCCCAGGACGGTCGTCCCGAGCCGCTACGACATCCGGCTCGAGCCTGACCTCGACGCCGCCACGTACGCCGGCGAGGAGGCCGTCCAGGTCGAGATTCGCGATGAGACGGACGAGATCCAGCTGAACGCCGTCGAGCTCACGATCACGCACGTCGCCGCCGAGGGGCCCGACGGAGCTCGACTCGAGGGCACGGCGTCTCTCGACCCGTCGACCGATCGCGTCCACCTGCGTTTCCCCCGCGCGCTCCGTCCCGGGGAGTGGAGCCTCCGCCTCACCTTCCAGGGCATGCTGAACGACCAGCTCCACGGCTTCTACCGCAGCACGTTCAAGGATGCGGACGGGCGCACGCACGTCATGGCGGCGACGCAGTTCGAGGCGGTCGACGCGCGGCGCGCGTTCCCGTGCTGGGACGAGCCGGCCCTGAAGGCCGTCTTCGGCGTCACGCTCGTCGTGCCCGACGGCTACACGGCGATCTCCAACACCGCGCCCGTCCGGGAGGAGCCGGCGGGGCCGGGCCGGCGGGCGGTGACGTTCGGGGACACCATCCGGATGTCGACGTACCTCGTCGCCTTCATCGTCGGGGAGCTGGAGTCGACCGAGCCGGTCATGGTCGGGCAAGACGCCGCTCCGCGTCTGGTGCGTCCAGGGCAAGGTCCACCTGGCCGCCTACGCGCGGACGGCGGGGGCCTTCTGCCTCGACTTCTTCGAGCGCTACTACGGCATCCCGTATCCGGGCGACAAGGTCGATCTCCTGGCGATCCCCGACTTCGCGGCGGGGGCCATGGAGAACCTGGGAGCGATCACGTTCCGCGAGACCGCCCTCCTGGTCGACGAGGCGGCCGCGTCCCACTCCGACCTCGAGCGGATCGCCGACGTGGTCGCGCACGAGCTCGCCCACATGTGGTTCGGCGACCTCGTGACCATGGTGTGGTGGAACGGGATCTGGCTCAACGAGGCGTTCGCCACCTTCATGGAGATGCTCGCGGTTCACGCCTGGAAGCCCGAGTGGCAGCGCTGGGTGAGCTTCGGCGTGTCCCGCGCCGCGGCGATGGGAGTCGACGGCCTCCACGCGAGCCGGCCCATCGAATACGACGTCCGGGCCCCGCGGGACTGCGAGGCGATGTTCGATCTCCTCACGTACGAGAAGGGCGCCTCGGTTCTCCGCATGCTGGAGCAGCACATCGGCCCCGACACGTTCCGCGAGGGCGTGCGCCTCTACCTCCGCTGGCACGAGTACGAGAACGCGGAGACCACCGATCTCTGGAAGGCGCTCGGCGAGGCGTCGGGGCAGCCGATTCCCGAGGTCATGGACGGCTGGGTCTTCCACCCGGGCTACCCCCTGGTCGGGGTCCGGGCGGAGGGGCCGAAGCTCCGGCTCACGCAGCGGCGCTTCACGTACGTCGGCGAGCCCGCACCGGGAGGCGCCGACGAGCCGGCGCAGCTCTGGCGGGTCCCCGTGACCGTGCGGGCGTCGGTGGCCGGCAAGGTGGTGGAGCAGAAGCTCCTCCTGGCCGCCGCCGAGGATGACCTCGCGCTCCCCGGCGCGCCGGAGTGGGTCGTCGTCAACGCCGGAGGTCACGGCTTCTACCGGGTGGGCTACGCGCCGGCGCTGCTCGGCCGGCTGACGGCCGATCTGGGCGTCCTTGCGCCGATCGAGCGCTTCGGCCTGGTGTCGGATTGCTTCGCCCTCACCCAGGCCGGCGACCTCGACGCCCCGGCGTTCCTCGACCTGACGGAGCGGTTCCGCGACGAGACGGACCGCAACGTCTGGACGGTGCTGGTCGGGGCCCTCGCATACGTGAACCGGGCGATCGACGACGACGCCCGGGGCTCGCTCGAGGCGTTCGTTCGCGCCCGCGTCGGGCCGGCCGCCCGCCGGCTGGGCTGGACGCCGCGGCCGGGTGAGGACGAGCTCACGCGGCAGCTTCGCGGCGACCTCCTCCGCGCGCTCGGCGTCCTCGGCGACGACCACGAGATCCAGGCGCAGGCGAAGGAGCTGTACGCGCGCTACCGGGCCGACGAGCAGGCCGTCGACCCGAACGTGCTGCCCGCGCTGATCGCCATCATGGCGCGCGCCGGCGACGCGGCCGAGTACGCCGAGTTCCGCGAGCGATTCCGTCACGCCCGGAGCCCCCAGGAGGAGCAGCGCTACCTGTACGCGCTGGCGGCGTTCCGCCAGCCGGAGCTCGTCACCCAGACGCTCCAGCACACGCTGGACGGCGAGATCCGGAGCCAGGACGCTCCCTACGTGGTCCGCGCGATCCTCGTGAGCGTCTGGGGGCGCGGGCTCGCCTGGGAGTTCGTGAAGGGCCACTGGGAGACCATGCGGCGGCTCTATCCCCCGAGCGCGTTCCGCCGGGTCTTCGACGGCGTCAGCGCTCTCGTGCGCGCCGAGTGGGAGGCCGAGGTACGCGCGTTCTTCCCGGCCCACGGGATCGAGCTCGGCGGGAAGATCCTCGACCAGTACCTCGAGCAGCTGCGCGTCGCGGTCCGCTTCCGGGAGCGCGAGGCGGCGCGCATCGCCGCCTACCTCGCCCGCGAGAGGGACTGACCCCGGGCGGGCCGCTCACGTGGAACTCACCGGCATCGACGACCTGGTGTCCGGTCGGGCGCTCGCGCGCCGAGGTTCGCGACGAGCGGACGGGGGTCGGAGGGTGCTTCCGGCCCTCCTGCTGGCGGTGAGCCTCATGCTTGCTCTCGCGGCCGGTGTCGCCCCGGCGCCGGTCGAGGCCCGAGACCTCCTGATCCTCCGGACGGAGCTCCGACACGGCGAGCTCCTGAGCTGCGACGCGACGGCGTGCCGGCTCGACGGGTCGACGATCCCACGCCGCGACATCGTGTGGATCGGCCTCGGCGACCCGCCGCTGCCGTCGCCGGCGGTCCGGAACCCGGGCGGACGAGCTCCACCTCCGAGACGGGTCCGTGCGTCCGGGTCCGCTCGTGAGCCTCGACGCGCGCCGCGTGGTGACGCCGGCGCGCGCCTACGAGCGGCGCGAGGTGCGCTGGATCTATCTGGCCCCGCCTCCGGCCGGCTCCGCGGGTGGTGGCGGCGCGGCAGGCGGAGCCGGGGAAGGCGGCGGAGGCGAGGGCGGGACCTGCGGGTTCTGGATCGGCACGGTGGGTCGGCGTGGCGTATTCCGTAATCCCGGCTCTGCAAACACGCTCACCGCGACCGTTCGAACGGTCTACACGGTTCGCCTTCGTGAGGGCCCGCGCTCCACACCGGAGACGATGAGCTTTGCGAACCATGAACGTACGGGGCCGTGTGGTGGACCTCCAGACCGACGATGCCACCGTGCGAGAGCGTCTCCGCGGAACACTGTCGGGCCCCGGCGGCAACCGGGTAGTCGGGTCGGGGACCGGTCACATCGGCGCACGGACGGGGGAAGGCCGTCTTGTCCTGGCGGAGCCGCCCGGTCCGACGTACTACCAGTTTGACGTCGGCACCGACTGGTACAAGTACCCTACGACCACTAGCTGGTTCTCTGGAAGCATAGATCACAACGAGCAAGGCCCTGCGCCGATCTACGTGGGCACGGATCCGGACCCGGAGGAGCCACGCATCGACGCCTCGGGGCGGATGATGAAGGGCGAGTACACGGGACGCATGACTATGGGCGGGCAAACGAGCTCGACGGAGGCCGTCTCGTGGGAGCTGAGGCGGGTCTCGGCTCCCTGCGACGCGCCTCCGGCGCTCCCGCCGCTGCCGGCCGAGACCGAGCCGCCGGAGGACGCCGAGCCATGACCGAGACGGCCCGCGTCGCCGTCATCGGCGGCGGCATCCTCGGCGCCAGCGTCCTCTACCACCTCGCGCGCGCCGGATGGACCGACGCGGTCCTGATCGAGCGGGGCGAGCTGGCCTCGGGGTCGACGTGGCACGCGGCGGGCAACACGCCGCACTTCAACACGAGCCTCAACCTCTCGCGGATCCACCTCGCCAGCACGGAGCTCTACCAGCGGCTCGAGGCGGAGACGGGGCAGGCGGTCGGGTTCCACCGCCCGGGGAGCCTCCGGCTCGCCTCGGTGCCGGACCGGATGGACGAGTACCGGCGCCACCGGGGCAAGGCGCGGACGATCGGGCTCCCGTTCGAGGTGATCGGGCCCGACGAGATCCGGCGGCTCCATCCGCTCGTCGAGACCCGCGGCCTGCTGGGCGCGGTCTGGAACCCGGAGGACGGTCACGTCGACCCGACCAGCGTGACGCAGGCCCTCGTCAAGGGCGCGCGAGATCGGGGCGCCCGCGTCCACCGGCACACGCGCGTGACCGGGCTCGACGCGGACGGCCAGCGGCGAGTGGCGGATCGCCACCGACCGGGGCGACTTCCTGGCGGAGGTCGTCGTGAACGCCGCCGGGACGTGGGCGCGTGAGGTCGGCCGGCTGGTCGGCCTCGATCTCCCGATCGTCCCGATGGAGCACCAGTACCTGGTGACGGAGGCCATTCCCGAGGTCGCGGCGCTCGGCCGCGAGCTGCCGCTTCTCCGCGAGGTCGACGTCTCCTACTACCTGCGGCAGGAAGGCCAGGGACTCCTGCTGGGTCCCTACGAGCGCGACGCGAAGCCGTTCGGCGTCGGGGGGATCCCGCCCGGGCTTCGGCGCCGACCTCCTGCCGCCGGATCCCGAGCGGCTCCGCACGATCGTCGAGTCCGCGATGGCGCGCGTGCCCGTGCTCGCGCGGGCGGGTGTCGCGCGGATCGTCAACGGCCCGATCACGTACACGCCGGACGGGAACCCGCTCCTCGGGCCCCGCGTTCGGCTTGCCCGGCTTCTGGCTGGCCTGCGGTGTGAGCTTCGGGATCACCCAGGCGGGCGGGGCGGGGCGCTATCTGGCGGAGTGGATCGTGGAGGGGCAGCCGTCCATCGACCTCTGGGAGGTGGACCCGCGCCGCTACGGGACGTACGCGACGGAGCGCTACGCGGTCGCCCGGTGCATCGACATCTACGAGGACGAGTACGCGATCGTCTACCCGCAGGACGACCGCCGGCCGGGGCGGCCGGCCCGGACGAGCCCGCTCTACGACCGCTTCCGCGCCGCCGGCGCGGTCTTCGGAGTGCGGAACGGCTGGGAGCGGCCGTACTGGTTCGCGCCGCCAGGGACGGAGGCGCGCGACCGGCCGAGCTTCCGCCGGACCAACTGGTTCGAGACCGTCGGCCGGGAAGCACGCGCCGTCCGCGAGCGCGCGGGGGTGCTCGAGCTGTCGAGCTTCTCGAAGTACGAGGTGCACGGTCCGGGCGCGGAGGCCTTCCTCGACCGGCTGTGCGCGAACCGGCTCCCCCGGCTCGGCCGGATCGCGCTCTCGCAGCTCCTGACCCCGAGGGGCGCGGTCGAGTGCGACGTGACCGTGACGCGGCTCGCGCCCGAGCGCTTCCTGGTCGTGAGTGCCGCAGTCGCCGAGCTCCACGACCTCGACTGGCTTCGCCGCCATGCGCCGGCGGACGGGAGCGTGGCGATCGAGAACGTGACGCCCGCCTGGGGTGTCCTGATCCTCGCCGGACCCCGCGCCCGGGATGTCCTGGCGCGCGTCACCGACGCCGACCTGTCGAACGCCGCCTTCCCGTGGCTCTCGGCGCGCGAGATCCAGGCCGGGTCCGTCCCCGTGCGGGCGCTCCGGATCAACTTCGTGGGGGAGCTCGGCTGGGAGCTCCACCACCCGGTGGAATACCAGACGGGGTTCTACGAAGCTCTCAAGAGCGCGGGAGCGGACCTGGGGCTCGTCGACTTCGGCCTCCGCGCGATGGACTCCCTGCGGCTCGAGAAGGCCTACCGCGCATGGGGGGCCGACATCAACACCGAGGTGACGCCGCTCGAGGCCGGGCTCGAGCGTTTCGTGGCCTTCGACAAGGGCGATTTCATCGGACGGGACGCTCTGCTCCGTCAGCGGCGAGACGGCGTGGAGAAGCGCCTGGCGACCCTCGAGGTCGACGCGCTCGACGCCGACTGCTGGGGGAACGAGGCCGTCTGGGCGGGCGACCGCGTCGTGGGGATCACGACCTCGGGCGGCTACGCGCACTGGCTGGGCCAGAGCCTGGCCGTGGCCTACGTCGACGCGGCAGTGGCCGTCCCGGGCACCCGGCTCGGCGTCGAGATCCTGGGCGACCGCCGCCCGGCGGTCGTCCTCCGGGAGCCCCCGTTCGATCCGGAGAACCTGCGGCCCCGCGCCTGAGCCAGACCGGGCGAGACTCGGGTGAGGCCTCTCCGCCGAGCCCCTGATGATTCGACGGCCGCCTTCCGCTCAACGACGGATCGACGCGCTCCCGATGAAGGCGGTGCGCCGCCGGCCCCTTGACAGTCGCTTCGGGGCCCACCGATGATGGGGCGCCGGCCCCATTGGCGTGGCCGCTGCGCGGCCAGACTGGCATGCCGCCTGCCTGCAACCGTCGCACCGCGAGGCCTAGCGAAGCCGGACAGGAGGCTCTGCCCATGCGTGACCGAGCGCGGGGAATTCTGGTCGCTCTTCTAACCATCACCGTCCTCGTCGGACTTGCCTGGGTCTCCCGGGCAGGGGTCGACGAGTACGGCACGGACGGGACCATCCTCGGCGTCAGCTTCACCGGTGGCGACGGCTCGTACAATCGCGTCGTGAAGGACGGCATCACCTCGGTATCGTGCCGGACTTCCCCTGGACCTACCAGGACGAGAAGACCAAGGAGTACACCGGACTCGACGTCGACATGTTCCGGGAGATCACCAGGCGCCTCGGCATCAAGAAGGTCACGTGGGAGATCATGCCCTTCGACTCGCTCATCGCCGCGCTCCAGGCGAAGCGCATCGACGTGATCGTGGACAACATCCACGAGAACGAGGGCCGGCTGAAGGTCATCGACTTCACGAGCCCCGCGTACTGGTACGGCGCGGCCGTGTCCGTGCAGAAGGGCAATCCGAAGAAGATCATGACGTGGGAGCAGTTCGCGGGCAAGACGGTCGGCACGTACCGCGGGACCTTCTACCAGCCGATCATGGAAGCGCGGAAGGACCTGAAGGAGCTGAAGCTCTACACGACCAGCGACGTTGAGTTCGCCGACCTCGCCGCCGGCCGCGTCGATGCCATCGTCGACGACGACATCAAGATGATACAGTTCATCAAGGCGCATCCCGGGATCAACATGGAGTTGAGCCCCGTCAGCATGCCGATCGAGCTCCAGCTCGGGTACGCGCGGTACGCGCTCCGCAAGACGGACGTCGACCTGAACCACGCGCTGTCGCGCGCCATCGACGAGATGCGGGCGGATGGCACCGTGGGCAAGTTCCTCGTGAAGACGGGGCTGCCTGCCCGGTACGTGATCATTCCGAACGCACTGCCGCAGTAGACAGGGTCGCGCAGTCGACCGCAGGGCCTGTCCCGCGCTTCCGCTGCCGACTTTACCGGAGCGCGGGGCAGGCGGCGGGCCGCCGCCGTGTACTGTCGAGCGTGGCTGGCAAACTCGAGGAGATGCCCGGAACTCGTGCTCGCGCGACCCGGGCTTGACCCGTGTAGTCCTCTCATGGAGATTCGGGCCGGCCTGATTCCGAACCCCTAGGCGGAGGCGCCATGTTCGAGAACCTGCTCTCGCTCTTCAACTTCCGCAGATGCCGGTGACTATCTCCCGGACCTTCTGCGAGGGGCGCTCATCAGCGTGGAGCTGACGGTCATCGTGATGATGCTCAGCCTCGTGATCGGACTGGTGGTCGCGCTGGCCCGCCTGTCCCGGCTCAAGGCCCTGCGCACGGTGGCGACTTTCTACGTCGAGGTCATCCGCGGCACCCCGTGCATGCTGCAGCTCTTCTACATCTACTTCGTGCTGCCCGCGTTCGGCATCAAGATCGGGCCGTTCGCGACGGGCGTGATGGGGCTCACCGTCAACTACGCGGCCTATCTGTCGGAGGTTTACCGGGCGGGGATCCAGGCGGTGGCGAAGGGGCAGGTGGAGGCGGCGCTCTCCCTCGGAATGTCGCGGGCCAAGATGATGCGTCTCGTCATCTTGCCGCAGGCGCTCCGGATCGTGGTGCCCCCGCTCGGCAACTACTTCATCTCGCTGTTCAAGGACACGGCGCTCGCGTCCACCATCACGGTGAAGGAGCTGATCTTCAGCGGGCAGATCATCGCCGCGACCAACTTCCAGTACTTCACCATCTTCACCATCGCCGGCATGATCTACCTCGGGCTGTCCTATCCCGGGTCGCTCGGCGTCCAGTACCTCGAGCGGCGGATGCGCATCGGGTACCGGCGCCGCCGCGTCGTTGCTTCAGAACGTCGCCCAGGGGGCGATGTCGTGATCCGGCTCGACCGCGTGAACAAGAGCTTCGGGCGCTTGCACGTGCTGCGCGACGTGTCGCTGACGGTGGAGAAGGGCGAGGTGGTCTGCATCATCGGCCCGTCGGGGGCGGGGAAGTCCACGCTGCTGCGCTGCATCAACCATCTCGAAGGGATCGACAGCGGGACGATCTACCTGGAGGAGCAGCCGGTCTACCGGTACTCGCAGGGCGGGAAGATGATCGTCGATACCGAGCGCCGGGTCGAGGAGCTCAGATCCGAGGTGGGGATGGTGTTCCAGTCCTTCAACCTGTTTCCGCACCTCACGGCGATCGAGAACGTGATGCTCGCGCCCGTCCACGTGCGGCGCGAGCCGCGTGAGGACGCCCGGCGGAAGGCGGAGGCACTCCTGGCGAAGGTCGGGCTGTCGGACAAGGTGGACGCCTATCCCCAGGAGCTGAGCGGAGGGCAGCAGCAGCGCGTGGCCATCGCGCGGTCGCTCGCGATGCAGCCCAAGGCGATGCTGTTCGACGAGGTCACCTCGGCCCTGGACCCCGAGCTCATCGGCGACGTGCTCCGCGTGATGCGGCAGCTCGCGGCCGAGGGCATGACGATGATCGTCGTCACGCACGAGATGGGCTTCGCCCGGGACGTCGCGGACCGGGTGGTGTTCATGGCGGACGGCCTGGTGGTCGAGGAGGGGAGTCCGGAGCAGATATTCACCACGCCCCGGCACGAGCGGACCCAGCAGTTCCTGCAATCTGTTCTGGATCGCAACGCGTAGGGCGTGCCGCAGGGCGCCCTGTTGCCAGCCGAGCGACCGGCGCCCTGCGCCGCTAGGTCGCCGTCCTCGGAGGATGGGCCCGGACGGCCGCCTCGTCCACCTCGGTGCCCCATCCCGGGCCCGTCGGCAGGAGGAGGTGCCCGGCCTCGATCCGGGGCGTTCGCGTGACCAGGTCGTCCTGCCAGGGCACCGTCTCCGGGTCGATCTCCATGATCCGGAGGTTCGGGACGACGGCCGCGAAGTGGGCGCTCATCATGGTCGCGAGGTGGCCGTAGAAGTTGTGCGGGGCGACGTTGACCTCGTAGGCGTCGGCCATCGCCGCGATCTTCACCGACTCGGCGATCCCGTTCCAGGGGACGTCGATGATGGCCACGTCCATCGCATCCTGCTCGAGGAACGGGCGGTACTCGCGCCGCCCGAAGAGGCACTCCCCGGAGGCCACGGCGATCTCGCTGTGATCGCGGAGGTACCGGAGGGCGCTCGGCGAGCGGGTGTCCATCTCGACCCAGAGGATGTCGAAGGGCGCGATCGCGCGGGCGACCTTCAGGAACCCCTCCGTCTTGTAGTTGAAGTTCAGGTCGACGAGGATGTCGACGTCGAGGCCGGCGCCCTCGCGGAACGCCGCCAGCTGGTCCCGGACCGCGCGGAGGACGTGCCGGTCGGCATTGAGCTCGGGAAAGCTCTCGCCCCGGGCGAAGCCGGGGACGTGGGCGCGTGGGTTGTCGCCGAGGAGGAGGACGTTCGTCTTGAGCGCCGTGTAGCCGCGGGCGACGACCTCGCGTCCGAGCCGGACGAGGTCGTCCAGCGTCCGCACGGGGGACAGCTGCAGCTCCTGCCACCAGGCGACCCGGTACGTCCCGCAGTGCGACCAGTAGAGGCGAATCCTGTCCCGGACCGGGCCGCCGAGGAGCTCGTAGACCGGGATGCCGAGCGCTCGGGCCTTGACGTCGAGGAGCGCGTTCTCGATCGCCCCGATCGCCTGCTGGACGACCCCGCCCGCCGCCGTCCGCCGGAGCGCCTGCATGAGCGCGACGTGCGCCTCATGGGCCCGCGGGTCCTTGCCGACGAGGGCGGGCGCCAGGCGCCGGATCAGCGTCGTGAGGCCCGATCCGCCGAACGTCTCGTTGTACTCGCTCCAGCCGACGAGGCCGTCGTCCGTCGTGACCTTGACGAAGTCGAACGCGCGCCGCCCGCCGTCGGCATGCAGCGTTTCCAGGCTGGTGATCCGCATCGCTCTCTCCCGGGGATCCGGAGGCTGGTCCGGGAGCCGTGTTTACGGTCCCGTGACCGGGACAGTATACTGCGGACCGATGAACCCGACGACGAGCGGCCCGCACACGATCCGCACCATGTGCCCCATGAACTGCCACCCGACGCTCTGCGGCATGCTGGTCACCGTCGAGGACGGGCGCCTCCTGGGCGTGCGGGGCGATCCGGACAACCCTGACAGCCGCGGATTCCTCTGCGTCCGGGGCCAGGCGTCGCGCGAGATCGTCGACAACCCGCGCCGGCTCCTCCATCCGCTCGTCCGCGCGCGCCGGGGAGAGGACGCCTGGCGCCGGGTCGGCTGGGACGAGGCGCTCGACATGATCGCCGCCCGGATGCGCGAAGCCGGCCGCGAGGCGGTCGGGCTCTGGTCGGGGCACGGGCTCTTCGCGAACAACTACGGGACGCGGGTCGGCTCCCACCTCCTCCGGCGCTTCGCGAATCTCTGGGGCTGCCAGTGGTGGCATCCCTCGATGATCTGCTGGGGACTGGGCGGCTTCGGCCTCGGACTGACGGGCGCCCTCGAGGCGAACACGAAGGAGGACATGGGCGCGCACGCGCGCCTCGTCGTGCTGTGGGGCGCCAACCTCGCCAGCCAGCCGAACACCGGTCCGCACCTGGCCGCCGCCCGCCGCCGCGGGGCCCACGTCGTCACGATCGACGTGCGCGAGACCGAGGCCGCGGCGCAGTCCGACGAGGTGATCCTGATCCGGCCCGGGACCGACGCCGCGCTTGCCCTGGCGATGATGTCGGTCATCGTCGCGGAGGGGCTTCACGACGCGGAGTTCGTGGCCCGCCACACCGTCGGCTTCGACGCGCTCGCCGCGCACGTCCGCGGCCTCGGCCCGGAGTGGGCGGCGCCCATCACCGGGGTGCCCGCGGACCGCATCGCCGCCCTCGCCCGCCGCTACGCGACGACGCGCCCCGCGATGATCCTGCTGGGCGGGAGCTCGATGCACAAGGGCGGCAATGGCTGGCAGGGCGCACGCGCGATCGGTTGCCTTCCGGCGCTCACGGGGCATCTCGGGGTGCCGGGGGGCGGCTTCGGGCCGCGGCACGGCGCGGCCAGCCACGGCCAGGCGCTCTCCGACATCACCGTGCCCGAGCGGCGGCCGCCGGGCGCCTACGTGCCGAACCAGATGCCCCGCGTCACGGAGGCGCTCGTCGAGGGCCGCGTGCGCGCGCTCCTCCTCTTCGGGACGGACATGCTGTCCTCGTATGCGGACGCGGGGCGTGTGGCGACGGGCCTCGCGCGGGCAGACCTCGTGGTCAGTCACGATCTCTTCCTGAACGACACGGCGCGGCAGTTCGCCGACGTCGTCCTGCCGGGAACCTCGTGGCTCGAGGAGCTCGGCTGCAAGAGCACGAACACGCATCTCTACCTCATGCCGAAGGTCCTGGAGGCTCCCGGCGAGACGCGGCCGGCGGTGTGGATCCTCCGGGAGCTCGCCCGGCGCCTCGGCGTCGAGGACTTCTACCCCTGGGCCACCGACGAGGGTCCGCTCGACGCGATCCTGGACCACCCGGCGACGGGGCACGCGACGGTGGCCGCCCTCCGGGCCGAAGGCGGGATCCGCGCGCTGCGGATCTCGCACGTCGGTCATCCCACGCACGCCTACGCGACTCCCTCCGGCAAGGTCGAGCTCTACTCGGAGCGCGCGGCCTCGCTCGGGTTGCCGCCCTTGCCCGTCCACGAGCCCGCGCCGGCGTCCGCCCATCCGCTGGTGTTCAGGCAGGGTCGCACGCTCACCCAGTTCCACGGCTTCTACGATCACGGGCGCGCGCTGCCGACGCTCGCCCGCCTCGATCCCGAGCCGCGTCTCTGGATCGCCCCGGCCGACGCGTCGGCCCGCGGCCTCGTCGAGGGGGCGCCGGTCCGCATCTTCAACGAGCGGGGAGCATTCGGCGCCAAGGCGCACGTGACGGCGCGGGTGCCCGCCGGGACGGTCTGGATGCGGGACGGCTGGGGCGGCCTCAACGCCGTCACCTCCGGCGCGCCGGTCATCCCGGACGACGCGGTCGACCTGTTCCCGTTCGCGGCGGGTCAGGCCGCCTTCGACGCCGCGGTGGAGGTCGCTCCGGCCTAGACCGGTCCGGCGGGGATCAGGCCGCCGCGGGCCGGTCCGCTGGGGCGCTGGCCCCCGCGGAAGACCATCACCATCGCGGCCAGCAGGAGCGCGGCGCCCAGCAGCCCCATCGCTCCGAGGCGCTCGTCGAAGAGGAGCCAGGCCAGGATCACCCCGGTCAGCGGCTCCAGCAGCGAGACGATCGTGGCCATCGTCACCGGGATGGTGCGGAGCCCCAGCACCAGGAACGCGTAGCCCAGGACCGATACCCCCAGCCCCAGGTGCCCGAGCAGGAGCCATCCCATCGGCGGATAGCTGGTGACGAATCCGCTGGCGAGCGTGATCGGCAGGAGCGCCAGGATGGCGACGAGGAGGAACACCGAGAGCATCTGCATCGGATGGTACCGGGTCACCAGCACGCGCCCGCAGATCTGGAAGAGGCTGAAGCTCAGCGCGGACACGATCGCGAGGGTGATGCCGGGCCACGAGGTCGCGCCCCGCCCGGCCGCCGGATCGAAGCCGACCAGGAGCCCGACGCCGGCGATCGCGCAGGCGAGGGCGACCGCGATGCCAGGCCGCAGCCGCTCGCCGAGCAGCGCCCTCGACATGACCGCGGCGCACACGGGCACGGTGCACAGCGTGACCAGCGTGACGATGGTGACGTTCGCAAGGCTGATCGCCAAGACGAAGGCGACCTGGTAGAGGGCCATCATCAGCCCGGCGACGGCCATGATGCCGAGGTCGCCGCCGGCGATCCGGAGCATCCGCCTTCCCAGGATGAAGGCGCAGATCGCCCAGAGGGCCGGCAGCGCGATTGCCGTCCGCAGGAGCGTGATCGAGAGGGCGTTGGTCGCCGCGCCCTCGAGGATGCCCTTGGTCGCGACCCCCAGCGACCCGAAGAGCACGCCCGACAGAGCGATGAAGAGGAACCCCAGCCGATAGGCGGAGGACGTGGGCGTCAGCGCGGCGATCCCCCGGGCACGGCCTGGCTCGACGCTGTCCGGCGCGTCAGCGCGCGCGACGATCGAGCGCGAGCGCGCCGCCACCCGCGAGGACGAGGGTCACGGTGGCGGCGAGGACCAGGAGGGTGTACTCGTACCCGCCCGCGATGGCGATCCCCCTCGCCGCGTCCACCACGATGCCCGTCAGGAAGAACCCCTGCCGGAGGTGGTGAAGGAAGAACGCGGAGGCCATGATCGGCACCTGGGCGAGCGCGGCCCAGCGGGTGAAGAGCCCGAGGATCAGCAGGATCCCGCCCACCGAGTGCGCGACGATGAGGTACCACCCGAGAGCCTGGCCGAGCGCGGCCGGGTACCCCATGCGGGTCGTGTAGCCGGCGATGCCGCCCGGGCCGATGACGGCGAGCCCGAGGTAGCCGTGCATGAGGAAGATGACGCCGAGGGTGACACGCAGCACGGCGAGGCCGAGGCCCGGCGAGCGCGTCACGTCGTCACCGTGGCCATGCGCGCCCCTTGCTGATCCGCGGTCGCCTCAGGCGGCGAGCCGGTCGCCTTCGGCCGGCGCCAGGGCGCCGCGCAGGACGAGACAGAGCGGGACCGTGAGGAGCACGACCGCCGACGTCACGAGCAGAGTGGCCAGGATGCCGACGGCGTCGCCGAGCGCGCCGTACGCGAGAGGCGCCACTGCGGACGCGCCGACGACGAGGGTGTAGTAGAGCCCGTACGCGCGGGCCCGCCGCTCCGGCGTGACGAGATCGGCCACCGTCGCATAGAGCGCGGACGACGTGCCGTTCAGCGCGACGCCGAGGGGCAGGAGCACCCCGAGCGCCACTGTCAGGGGGCCGAGGGCGACCGCGACGATGCCGCAGGCCGTGGCCAGCTCGGTGAGGATCACGGTGCGCACGATCCCGACCCGCTCGGCGACGAGCCCGCAGACGAACTTGCCCGCGGCCCCGCCCGCGAAGAGCACCGCCAGCGCCAGGCCGAGGCCGGCGACGGTGAGCCCCTTCGCCAGCAGCAGGAAGGGGAGGAACGTCAGGAGCGCGGTGCGCGTCGCCGTGTCGATCATGCCGACCGCGGCGAGCGCCTGGAAGCCGCGGGCGTCACGAATGCCCCAGCCCCCGGCCGAGAGGCGGATCTCCTCCGTCGCCCCGTCCGCGTCGCCCGCCCGAAGCCGACCCAGCGCGACCGCGATGAGGAGCGCGCCCCCGAGGCCGAGCAGCGCGTACACGGCGCTCGCGCCGCGCCAGCCGGCGAGACTCGCGGTCAGCGCGATGGCTGCGGGCACGGCGATCTTCCCGAGGTCCCCGGCGAAGTTGTACGTCCCGAGCGCCGCGCGTCGGGGCCCGGTCTCGTAGGCGCGCGAGACGAGGGACGAGGCCAGCGGATGCTGGACCCCGGAGCCGAGCCCGGCCACGAGGAGGAACGCCATGAGGGGGAGCATCCCGCCCGCGCCCATGGCCACGGCGAGATATCCGAGCGCCGTGACGGCCGTGCCCGCCGCGAGCAGGCGGCGCTCGCCCCAGCGCTCGGCGAGGATCCCGGCCGGGATCTGCGAGAGCGCCATGCCGGCGGTGTAGACCGTCTTGAGGACGCCGACGCCGGTGAGCGTGAGGTGGAACTCCGTCGCCCAGAGCGGCAGGAGGACGTAGAGCGCGTCCGAGAAGCCGTCGTGGAGGACGTGGGTGAGGGCCGCCGTGAAGAGGACGGCCCGCGCGGCCGGGATCACTGCCGGGATCCCGTGCCGGAAGCCGCGACACGTCTTGCCGCGCGCCGGCTCGATGCTCGCATCGGACCCGACCGTACACCCGCCGCTCTCGGAGGGTCAAGGTTGGGACGCGCTCGGATCAGCGACGCGAGGGCCGCTCCCGGATGCCCAGGACCGTCAGGACACGCAGGAGGCCGAGCGCCGTGGCGACGCCCCACACCATGCCGAACCCGAGGCCGCGGTCGAGGAACGTGCCGTAGAGCGGCCCGCCGAGCGAGGCGGCGATCTGTCCGCCGGTGTTGACGAGGCCGATGGCCGTGCCGGCGCCGACGGCCCGGAAGCGCTCCGAGGCGAAGACGACCTGCATCGGGATCGTGGCCGCCATGCTGGCGCTGACCAGGAGCGCGGCGCCGACGGCCACCCACGGGTGCCGGGTGACCAGCAGGACGACGAAGCCCGCGAGCGCGAGCAGGCATCCCACGAGCATGACCGGCCGGCGCGCGGTCAGCCGGTCCGAGAGGATGCCGAAGAGGGGCGAGAAGAGCATCAGGCCCGTCACCACGATGCCGGTCGACACGCCCGCGGCGACCACGCCGAAGCCGTGGATCTGGCGGAGATAGGTGGGCATCCAGGAGAGCACCGCGACCTGGGCGAGCATGCCCACGAAGGCGAAGCCGACGGCCAGGAGCCAGAAGTCGCGGTCCCGCGCGAGATCCCGGATTCGCCCGCGGGCGGCTCGCGGCGCTGGCGGGATGTGCGGGAGCCCGAGGGCCACGGCGAGACTGAGGCCGAGGGCCGCCACCGGGAGCGCCAGGAACGCCGGCGTGAGGCCGATCGCCGCGAAGAGGGCCGGGAGCCCCAGGAGCGCGAGCACCTGCCCGGCCCCGACCCCCGCTTCCGCGAAGCCCATGGCCCGGCCTCGGAGCGCATCGGGGAAGGCGGCGAACGTGTAGGCGATGGTCGGCGTGTAGAGGCACCCGCCGGCCACCCCCATCAGGAGGCGGGCCAGGACGGCGACCGAGTAGCTGTCCGTCACGGCGAAGGTTGCGGAGCCCGCGGCGGCCAGGCCGAGGCCGGCCAGCATCAGGCGCCGGCTCCCGACGCGGTCGGTCAGGAGCCCCGCCAGGAGCTGGGCGAACCCGTAGGCAAGCGTGTAGGCGCCCACCACGTTGCCGGCCGCGGCGTAGTCGGCGCCGTAGCGGGCGCGCAGCTCCTCGATGAACGTGACCGGGCCGATCCGCATGGCGTTGTGGAGCGCGAGCAGGCTGCAGAGCACGAGAAGCACGGCCCAGGGGGTACGAGCGCTGCCACGCTCGCCCACCATCGAGTCTCGATCGCGGTGTATCATCTCGGATCGAGCCCGATCGAGACTTCCATCGAGCGTGACACCGAGGGGGAATGGAGATGACGACGACGCGCCTGTCCGGCGTGCTGGCACCGGTGGTCACACCCTTCACGCCCCGCCTGGCGCCCGATGCTTCGCGGTTCGTGCGCCATTGCCGGTGGCTCCTCGGTCACGGCTGCCGCGGCCTCGCGGTGTTCGGCACGAACAGCGAGGCGAACTCCCTCTCCGTCGACGAGCGGATGGAGCTGCTCGAGGCGCTGGTCCAGGGAGGCGTGCCGCCGGAGACCCTGATGCCGGGCACGGGCTGCTGCGCGCTGACCGATTCGGTGCGGCTCACCGGGCATGCCGTGAAGCTCGGGTGCGCGGGGGCGCTGATGCTCCCGCCGTTCTACTACAAGGGCGTGTCGGACGAGGGCCTGTTCCGGGCGTTCGCGGAGGTCATCGAGCGCGTCGCGGACACGCGGCTCCGCCTGTACCTCTATCACATCCCGCCCGTCGCCCAGGTTCCGATCAGCCTCGCCCTCATCGAGCGTCTCCTGGCGGCCTACCCGGGAATCGTGGCGGGGGTGAAGGACTCCTCGGGGGACTGGAGCAACACGAAGGCGATGCTGGACGCCTTTCGAGGATCGGACTTCGACGTCTTCGCCGGCAGCGAGGTCTTCCTTCTTCAGAACATGCGCCATGGCGGCGTCGGCTGCATCACCGCGACGGGGAACGTCAACCCGGGCCAGATCGACCGCCTGTACCGGAGCTGGCAGTCCGGCGACGCCGACCATCAGCAGGCCGAGATCTCGGCCACGCGCGCCGTGCTGCAGCGGGTGCCCATGATCCCCGCCCTGAAGGCGACCATCGCCCACTTCCTCCGGGACCCGGGCTGGCGGACGGTGCGGCCGCCGCTCGTCGAGCTGACCGCCGCCCAGGAGGCGGAGCTCGTCTCCGGGCTCGCGGCGCGCGGCTTCGACATGCCCGGGCTCAGGGACTGAGGGCGGGCAACTAGCCGGCCGGGGCGGGCTCGAGCCGCTGGTGGCTCTCCGACTCGGCCGCGACGCGGGCCCAGTCGTACCGCATCGGGCGGAGGCGCACGGCCGCCCAGTCCGCCGACTGGTCGGCGTAGTGGGGGCTCCCGGGATGGCCCGAGGCGCCGAGCGGGACGATCCACGCGCTCCGCTCCCAGTCACCCAGGTCGAACACGTAGCGCGCGACCGAGGTGAGCGTCAGCTCGAACCCGGCGGCCGGGACGAAGTCCGCCGCCTGTACGGTGTCGCCGTCCCCGCCCGCGGGAGAGGCAGGCGGGTCGAGTAGCTCCGCCATCGCGGGGAACGCCGGCCGAGAGCGGGTGGCGCGGGCGCGCGACGTGGAGGCGGCCCCAGGCCCACGACGCGGGGTCCGGCCCGAGCGTCTCGCGCAGCGTGGCGACCGCCCCCGCGAGCGCGCGGGCCATCGCGCTGCCCCAGTCGTCGCCCGCCGCCAGGAGCGTCCGGTCGTCCTCGCGGATCCACTCGGCCAGGCGGCCGCGGAGACGCGCCACGTGCACGACGGCGGCGCTCGGCGCAGGCGCGAAGGCGTCCCCCGCCAGGGGGCCGAGGAGCGGCCCCAGGACGTCGCGCACGAGACGCGCCCGGAACGCCGCGTAGACCGTCGCCGCCGTGCTGTCCGCGTCCATGCAGCCGTCCCAGCGGCGAAGCATCGCGAGCGCCGCGCGCGAGCCGGCGTCGAGCGGCTCGATGCGGCCTGCCAGCTCCACCAGGCTCCGGGCGGGAATCGAGGCGCGGTCCGCGTGGAGGGCCGCCATGTCGGCGACCGTCGCGCCGTGGAGGTCCTGGATGCGGGCGACCAGGCGGCGGGTCCGGAAGTCCGGCGCATAGTCGAGCCCGAGGTAGTGCGGGTAGTCGTCATCGACGATCCGGCTGTTGGCGGTGACGATCCAGCCCGCGGCCGGGTCGCGCAGCGCGGGCATCGCCTCGAACGGGATCGCGCCCGTCCACTCGTGGGCGCCGTCCCAGCCGGGGACGGGGAGCCACGCGTTCGTCTGGGCCCGGACGGGCACGCGCCCGCGCGTCCGGTAGCCGATCGTCCCCCACCGGCCAAGGTCGTCGGCGAAGACCAGGTTGTTGCCCGGATCGACCCACGGCCGCATGGCCGCCTCGAGATCGCCGGCGGAGGCGGCCCGGAGCATCGGGACGAAGGCGTCGAACGTCCGGTTCAGCTCGGCCGTCGCCGTGTAGCGGAGCGACACGGCGTGGCCGCTCGCCGGCTCGCCGAGAACGATCGGGCCGTGGTGCGTGACCGTGATCGCGACGTCGACCGCCCGGCCGCCGCGGACCTGGATGGTCTCGCGCCGCACCTCGGCGTGCCGCCACTCGCCGCGGAACTCGTACCGCGTGGGGTCGGTGGGATCGAAGCGCTCGACGAAGACGTCCTGGTAGTCCGCCATCGCGTGCGTGACGCACCAGGCCACGTGGCGGTTGTGGCCGAAGTGGGAGAGACCGGGGACGCCGGGGAACGAGAGCCCGATGGCGTCGAAGTCGGGGCAGGCGAGGTGGTTCTGGTAGTAGCAGTTCGGCGTGTCGAGGGCGCGGTGGGGATCGCCTGCGACGAGAGGGCGCCCGGAGGCGGTGCGCGCCCCGGCGAGGACCCAGCTGTTGCTCCCGCCGACCCAGCCGGGGAGGGACGCGAGGGCGGGGTCGTTCCGGCTGAAGGTCTCCAGGGCGCCGGGCGCCGGCCCCCGGTACTCCGTGCCGGGCGGGAGGATCAGCATCGGGCCCGGGGAGGTTCCCGGGGACAGGTAGGCGGCCAGCCTCGGGCCGAGGTGGCGGACGAGACGGGCGCGCCAGAGCTTCATCTGCCAGGGCCCCATCTCCACGTGGCGGATCTTGAAGACGGCGAGGCTGTCCCACGGCGCCCAGGGCTCGGGCCGCGTGCCGAGGAGCTGGAACTCGATGGGCCAGACCTGCGTGGCGTGGAGGAAGGCATTGACGCCGGCCGCGTAGGCCTCGAGCATCAGGCGCGTCTCGGCGGCCGCCCCTTCGTAGTCGACGCGCGCGCTTCGGTCGAGGCCCAGCCGGCGCGCCAGCACGTCCTGGGGGACCGCGGCCTCGCCCACGAGCTCCGCCCATCGTCCGCTCGCCCGCCGGCGGTCGTACTCCATGTGCCACAGGCGATCCTGGGCGTGGACGAATCCCTGGGCGAAGAACGCGTCGTGGAGGGATCCGGCCCGCGCGTGCGGGACACCCTCGCGGTCCCGCCAGACGTCGACGGGGCCCGTCAGGCCCCGGAGTCGCTGCGGGCTCGTGAGATCGGGAAGCGCGGGCGCGAGGTCGCGCCGGTGGAGGCGCCGGGAGGCCGGCCGGGCGAGATCGTCGGTCACCGCCGCCTACCGTGACCGGAGCACCGCTCGCTGTCAAGGCGGGGTGGAGGTCACGATCGAAGCCCGGGCTCCGGCGAGTTCGCGGGGCTATCATGGCGCAATGTTCGTGGGCCATCTGGGTGCCGGCCTGGCGGCGAAGCGGATGGCGCCGCGGCTCAGCCTCGGGGCGCTGTTCCTCGCCGCCATGCTGCTGGACGCCCTCCTCTGGATCTTCGTCCTGGTGGGTCTCGAAGAGGTTCATGTCCCCGCGAACTTCGGGGAGGTGCACTACCTCACGTTCACCTTCCCCTACTCGCACGGGCTGATCGCCAGCCTCTCCTGGTCGGCCGCCGCCTTCGGAGTGGCACGCGCGCGCGGGTGGAGTGCGAGAGCGGGGGTGGTGGTCGCGGCCACCGTGTTCTCGCATTTCCTCCTGGACGCGCTGGTCCACGTCGTGGGGCTCCCTCTGCTGGGACCGGGGTCCTACCGGCTGGGGCTCGGCCTGTGGCGTCACACCGGCCTCGAGCTCGCCGTCGAGTGCGTGATCGCCGGCCTCGGATGGTGGATCTACCTCGGGTCCCCGAGGCCAGCGCGCGGCGGGGCGCGATGGGGCCTCGGCGGCGTCGTGGCGCTGTGCGCGCTGCTGACGGTCGCGGGCGGGCTGGCCACGAAGCCCCCTCCGAGCGCGGGCGCCATGGCGGCCACCTCGCTCGCGGCCATCGGGCTCCTGTCCGCCCTCGCCTTCTGGCTGGACCCGCGCGAGACGGCCCGGTGACTCGCCCGGGTGGCGTTCAGGCCGAGTCGCATCACGCGCATCACGGCACGGCGTTCCGCGATTGTCAGAGCCTGGCCCCGGACGGTATCCTCGACGCATGTCCACGAACGATCTGACCGCGCCCGGGGCCGGGACGAGTGGCCGGGGCGCCATCGAGCTCGTTCCCTCGGTTGCCGGGCGGCGGCCACCAGATCTGCCCGTCGACCAGATCGGCGTCCAGGAACTGCCACGCCGACTTTTCGAGCAGCCCCAGGGCGTCGAGCACTTCGGTGGGGGCGATGATCATCGCCTGGGCCTCGGACGGCGGCGCATCCTCCGAGGGCTCGTCCGGCTCGAAGGGCGAATGCGGGTCATGGCTACGCATCCCCTCCAGCCCCAGGGAGATCGCGCCCACCTCGGGCCAGACGGGCAAGCCCAGCAGCAGGCCCAAGAGGACCTTCAGCACCCCCAGCATCGCCAGCCGCCGCTTGCGATTCTTGTCGTCCAGCGGCGCATCGGAGTCGTCGTCCGTGCCGTTCACGTCGCACGCGGAGTCGAGGACGGAATCGCCGCGCGGCGACGGGTGCTGCCCGGGAGCGGCGAAGTTGTTGTGAGTGCCCTGGCCGACGAACACCTTGACGTGCCGGCCGCCCACCACCCCGAACTGGTCGGTGACCTTCATCAGCTGGTCGAACGTGTAGCGGCCCTCCGCGCTCACCTGGCTGCGGACACGCTGCCCGAGGCCGACGTAACGGGGCGGGGGGAGATCCGCGTCATCCTCGGGGAGCACCTGGTTCCCGCTCGCGCTGGGCAACGCTTGCGCGCTCGCCGGGACGACGACGCACACGGTGCTCCAGTCGCCGGCGTAGTCGGCGCGGTGGAGCCCGAGCAGCTCGCTACCGATCTCGGTCTCGACTCCGGGCTCCTCGAACTTCGTGGAGGGAACCTCGTCGGGCAGCTCTTTGTTCAGATTGTTCAGCAGGGCGACGAACTCGCACCAGCGGAGCCCCTCCTCATGCGCAGGGTAGAAGAAGTGGTAGAAGATGAACCAGAGGTTCTGCGTCCCCCCATGGCCCGCGATCTTGCCGAGCATCGAGATCAGATTGCTATCGTTGACGGCCCAGGACAGGCTCACCCAGTCGTGGACGTCGGCCGAGAGCCGGCGCCGGAAGGGCTCCATCATCGCCACTTCCGGAGGTATCGGCTCAAGGGGGTTTTCGGGTCGCCAGGGTCCCCAGGTCGCCTTCAACCTCTGGATGAACGTCGACCGATTCTGGGTCGTCTCCAGCACCCTCCCGGGTTCGTTGGCGAAGTCGGGAAGGGCGCCCTCCTCCCACCAGCCTCGGAAGTCCAGGAAGAGCCCGTGCTCGGCGTCCGACCGCGTGAACGGGAACCCGCCGTCGGCCGCTTCACCGAGGTGGTGCACGTCGCCCCCGGCGGCCCCAGGGTCGACGGTGAGCTGGCCGGGGGCAAGCAGCGGGGTGCGCGGGAAGGGGGGCGGCGCGATGCCGCCGCCTCCCGTCGTCGGCGGTTGCCCCCAGAGCTCGCGCCGGTGGGTTCCCGGCCCCTCGTCGTTCCACAGCGCCGCACGCTCCAGGTACGCGGTCGGGCTGATCGGGACGAATGACTCGCTCTGGTGCAGGAAGAGGACAGGCGCGTAGGCGCGCATGATGCGGCGCTTCTGCTCGGGCGTGAACGGCATGTCAGGTCCCCTTCTCCGGGTCCGACGCGTACCCGGTAGAGGCATCCGGACGCCCCCGATCGTCGCGATCCTGGCCAGAGTCGTGGGGACCTCGCCCCGGCGTCGGAGGGGGTCGTCGGCGACGGCGCGGCCGGTATCTCTCGGTCCCGCAGGACAGGAGGTCGTCAACCAGCTGGCGGTTGAGGGTGCCGAGGAAGACCCCGAAGTCCGGGTCACAGTCCGGGAGGCCGCAGACCTCGGGCCCAAGGTCGACACCCTTCAGCTGCTGCACGCACTCCGCGACGCGGCGGCGATATGTCGCCCACGCGTCGCCCGCGGCCTGCCCCAGCCAGGACGTGAACTCACGGGTGAGGGCCTGCATGGCCGGGCCGTTGATGACGCCACGGCACCAGAGCTCGTCGTACCGCCGTCCGAGGCGGCGGACCTGATCGAGGGCAGGCTGGCCGCCCCGGGCCACCGCGCGCGTCAGGTCGGTCAGCGCCCCATTCACGCAGTCGAGGACGCCCAGCATCTGCGCGCGGGTCGCGCGGTCGGCGGCGAGCGCTTCGAGGCGCGCGAGGGCGCGCCGCCAGCACGCCTCGGTGTCGAGGCTCATCGGCCGGCAGAAGAACTGCTTCGTGTAATGGTGGGGGTCGTACTTCCAGATGCGCAGCTCGTCGAGCCGGCCGCGCAGCGTGTCGGCGTAGGGACCGGGGGCGCAGCCGATGTGGACCCCTGCTCCCTGTACCGGCAGGACGGGCGAGATGACGTCGTGGCGGACACCGGCCAGCGCGCCGTCCAGGTAGAGCCAGAGCGACGTGCCGCTGTGGACGAACGTGACGCGGGTCCAGCGGCCCGGCTCGAACGTGCGCTGTCTGGCCGTCCGGCGCGAAGTCCGCCGAGCTGGCCACGAAGAGCCAGTCGAGCTTGTAGCCGGGCGGAACCGGCAGCGTGTGGGGCATGTCGGCGGTCAGCGTGTCGAAGGGGTCCACCGAGCCGCCGCCGGGGAGGATGGCGGTGACGGTATCGTTGGCGGAGAGGTCATCGTCCGCATCGGGGTCCTTCACCAGACCCATGATCATGCCCACGGCGGTCCGGTCCTGCCCGATGAAGACCGAGAAGGATTGCGGCCCCTCGACGATCATGTGCCGCCTCACCCTGACCGGGTGGCCGGGCGTTCCCTGAATCGGGTCGAAACGGACGAGCGCCTCGACACGCAGGGCGTAGAGGTCCTGCCAGATGGGATGCGGCGCGACGAGCGCGCGGCTCGTGGTGCCGTTGAACGCCGCCGCGCCACTGCCCGCGGCGGACCCGTCTGCGTTCCAGATGACGTTCAGACCCTTGGCATGGTTGCCGTGGCCCGACACGTCGACGAAGGGTGACCCCGAGCGGTAGACGTGATGGAGGATGAGCTTGTACATGCGCGGAGGGGTCAGGCCGCGGGGGCACTCCGCGTGGCAGCGCGCGCAGCCCTCGCGAGGTCTGCCGAGGCCGGTGCGAGACACTGCCCAGGTGGCGCCAGCCGCGAGCTTCTGCTCGATCCACGGAGCGGGAGATATATCATCCTAACGTAAGTCCGTACTCGCCTTTGGGATTATAGCAGCGAGAATCGGACACGGGCGAGACCCCTCCGGGCCACCGCGACGGCGAAGCCTCGGGCGAGCCATCGGCGGACGCGAGAGCGTCGCCGGACACCTCGCATGGCGGCCTGAGTTGTTCCCGGCGGCGCCGGGCAGTATTCTCGGACCGTGACCCCGTCCGATCCGACGGTGCGTCGGTCTGCCCGCACGACTGCACGAGCACGTGCGCGCTCGACGTGGAGCGCCTGGACGCCCGCACGATCGGGCGGGTGCGAGGCTCCACGCGGAACACCTACACGGCCGGCGTCATCTGCGAGAAGGTGGGGCGCTACGCCGAGCGCGTTCACCACCCCGACCGCCTGCTCCATCCGCTCCGGCGTGTCGGGCCGAAGGGCTCGGGCCAGTTCGCCCGGATCTCCTGGGGCGAGGCGCTCGATCGCGTCGCGGAGGCGTTCACCGAGAAGGCGGCCCGCCACGGCCTCGAGACCGTCTGGCCGTACTTCTACGCGGGCACGATGGGACTGGTACAGCGGGACGGCATCAACCGCCTGCGCCACGTCATGGGCTACTCCCGCTGGTACTCGACGATCTGCGTCACGCTGTCGGACACGGGGTGGATCGCCGGGGTCGGCGCCAAGCGCGGCGTGGACCTCCGCGAGGTGGGCGAGCACTCGGAGCTCGTCGTGATCTGGGGCGGGAATCCCGTCAACACCCAGGTCAACGTCATGACCCACGTCACGCGCGCGCAGCGGCGGGGCGCCCAGCTGGTCGTCGTGGATCCGTACCGGACGGGCACGGCGGAGCGCGCCGACGTGCACCTGGCCCTCCGTCCGGGCACCGACGGGGCGCTTGCGTGCGCCGTGATGCACGTCCTCTTCGCCGAGGGCTATGCGGACTGGCCGTACATGCGCCGGTACACCGACGCTCCGGACGAGCTGGCGGCGCACCTCCGGACGCGGACGCCCGCCTGGGCTGCCGAGATCACCGGGCTGCCGGTCGACGAGATCGTCGCGTTCGCCCGGCTGTACGGCCGGAGCAAGCGGAGCTTCATCCGCTGCCATCACGGCTTCAGCCGCTCTCGCAACGGCGCCGCCAGCATGCACGCGGTGACCTGCCTCCCGGCGGTGACGGGGGCGTGGCAGTACCCGGGCGGCGGGGCGCTCTACGGCCAGACCGCCATCTACCCGCTCGACCGCACCCTCATCGAGGGCCTCGACCGGGTGGACCCGACGATCCGCGCGCTCGATCAGTCGCGTCTCGGGCCGATCCTGACCGGCGACCCCGAGGCGCTCCGGGGCGGTCCGCCGGTGACCGCGATGCTCGTCCAGAACACGAACCCCGCGATGGTGTGCCCCGAGCTCCACCTGGTCCACCGAGGTCTCGCGCGCGAGGATCTGTTCCTCTGCGTCCACGAGCAGTTCCTGACCGAGACCGCGGCCTACGCCGACGTGGTGCTCCCGGCGACGATGTTCCTCGAGCACGACGACTTCTACACGGCGAGCGGGCACACGTATTTCCAGGTGGCCCGGAAGGTGGTCGAGCCGCCGGGGGAATGCCGGGAGAACCACGTCGTGATCTCCGAGCTCGCCCGCCGGCTCGGGGCCGAGCACCCGGGCTTCGGGATGACCGCGTGGGAGATCATGGACCGGACGCTCCAGCGCTCGGGCATGTGGGACGCCCGGACCAACGTGGAGCGGGGCGGTCAGGACATGGCCCTCACCGTTCGAAGAAGCCCATTTCCTGCGGGGCTTTAAGTGGCCTGATGGAAGGTTTCGCTTCAAGCCGGACTGGGACAGCTTCGGCGGCCGGGGGTCGAAGATGCCCAGGCTGCCAGACCACTTCGACGTGATCGATCGGGCCACGGCCGAGAAGCCCTTCCGGCTGGTGGCGGCGCCCGCCCGCACGTTCCTCAACTCGACCTTCACCGAGACGCCCGGCTCGCTCGCCCGGGAGCGGCGCCCCACGGCGCTGATGAACCCCGACGACTGCGTCGCGCTCGGCGTGGCCGAGGGCGACCGCGTCACTCTCGGCAACGAGCGCGGGGTGGTCGTGGCCCACGCCCGGCCGCGCGAGGGCCAGCAGCGCGGTGTGGTCGTGGTCGAGGGGATCTGGCCGAACAAGCACTTCGAGGGCGGCATCGGCATCAACGCGCTGACGAGCGCCGAGCCCGGGTACCCGAACGGGGGCGCCGTGTTCCACGACACGGCGGTCTGGGTCCGGCGGTCGTAGGAGGCGCGGCGGGTGCCGACCGCCGCTCACCAGGGGCTAGCCCACTTCGCTCTTCGTGCCGTTGCCGAGGCGTGATGCGCGCCGATCGGATGGCGGTCCGGAAGCTATTGGAGGATCGATGCGCTTCGTGATGCTCGGGGCCGGTGCCATCGGCGGCGTGGTGGGCGGCCAGCTCGCCAAGGCCGGATTCGACGTGATCTTCGTGGACCCGCTTCGGGAGCACGTGGAGGCGATCAACCGGCACGGCCTCCACCTGCGCGGCGTCCACGGCCACCACGTTCTTCGCGTCCCGGCGGTGACCGACGTCGGCGCCGTGTCCTTCCGCGATGGCCGCGACGGCGACGTCGTCGTCTGCTCGGTCAAGTCCTACCACACCGACGCGACGATGCACGCGCTCCGGCGCGGCGACCCCGCTCGAGCTGCCGATCTTCTGCGCCCAGAACGGAGTCCGGAACGAGGAGATGGCGGCGCGCTACTTCCGGGCGGTGCACGGAGTGATGGTGATGATCGGCGCGAAGCGTCTCGTGCCGGGGGAGGTCGTCCACACGAGCGCGGGCCCGCTCGGCTTCGGGACCTGGCCCTCTGGCCTCTCGGACGCGGCGCGAGAGGTGGCCCAGGCCGTCGCGAAGACCGACATTCCCTCGTACACGACCGAGGAGATCGCCGTTCACAAATGGAACAAGATGGCGGTCAACCTCAACAACGCCACCTTCGGGCTGCTGGGTCTGTCGGGTCAGGAAGCCCAGTCCGATCCCGAGGTGCGCGCCTGGATGGCCGACGTCTACGACGAGGGCGTCCGTGTCCTGCGCGCGGCCGGCATCCGGTTCGAGGGACCACCGGGACTCGGCTCGGTGGAGAAGCGCATCCAGGACCTCCGCGGGCCCGTGACGGGGGTGACCGTGCCGGCCGAGGAGGAGCCCAAGCACCGGCCGTCGCTCTGGCAGGACCTCTATCACGGGGGTGGCCAGGTCGAGGCGGACTGGTTCAACGGCGAGATCGTGAGACTCGGCGACGCGCACGGCGTGCCCACGCCCTACAGCCGGCTCCTGCTCGAGCTCATCACCGAGATGGCCCGATCGCGGGAGCGCCCCGGCCGCTACACGGTGCGCGACCTGCGCGCGCGCGTATCCGGATAGGCGCGCGATCCATGGCGCGACCGAACCGACTCCGCGAGAAGCTCGCCGGCGGCCAGACGTGCGTGGGGCCCCTGTTCCAGGAGTTCTGGTCGCCGGAGCTCTTCGAGTTCTGCGCGCTTGCGGGCTTCGACTTCGTGATCGCCGACGGGGAGCACGCCGGGGTCGATCCCCAGGCGGTCCGCAACCTGGCCCGTGCCGCCCAGGGCGCGGGCGCGACGGCGCTCCTGCGCGTCCCGAACGGCGAGCCCTCGCTGGTCCTCCGCTACCTCGACGCCGGTGTCGAGGGGCTCATCCTGCCCCACTGCAACAGTGCGGCCGACGCCGAGGGGCTCGTGCGCGCCTCCCGGTACCCGCCAAGGGGGATCCGCGGCGCGGCAAGCTCGAGCCGGGCGGCGGGCTACGGCTTCACCCAGACGCCCCTCGAGCACCTCGAGCAGTCCGATCGCGCGGTGCTGTGCCTCGGGCTCATCGAGGAGCCGCGCGCCGTCGACGCCTTGCCGGAGATTCTCCGGGTCGACGGCCTGGACGGCTGCTTCGTCGGGGCGGGAGACATGGCGCTCACCCTCGGGCGCCAGTACTTCGGCGGGGCCACGATGCACCCCGAGGTGCGGCGGCTGGTCGACCGGGCGATCGACCTCACGCTCGGGGCGGGGAAGGTCGTCATGTACCCGGCGGCGACCGGCGCCGAGGCGCGGACCATGAGCCAGCGCGGCGTTCAGCTGATCACCATGAACTTCGGGGTCTTGGCCCGGCGCGCGATCGCGGAGTACCTCGGCGCGCTCCGGGGAGACGTGGCCGGCCGCTAGGCGCTCCGGTCCGCCCTGCCGGGCCGCGGCGCTGGTCCGCGGATACCGGGCCCGATAGAGCCTCCACGGTTGCCCCGCGGTGTGGTAAAGAAGAGGGAGCCTGGCCGAGGTCTCGGCCGACCATTCCCTGGAGGACCCGCATGGAGTATGTGATCCCTGTCCTGTCGACCCCCTCCCTGGCCGTCGAGGGCGTCCGCGGGCGCTTCCCGGTCCATCGGATCTACTGCGTGGGCCGCAACTACGCCGAGCATGCGCGCGAGATGGGCCACGATCCCGACCGCGAGCCGCCCTTCTTCTTCATGAAGCCGGCGGACGCCATCGTCACCGACGGGGGGGACTTCGCGTATCCCTCGCACAGCTCGGACGTGCACCATGAGCTCGAGCTCGTCGTCGCGCTGGGCTCGGGAGGCGCCGGGGTTCCCGCCGGGCGCGCCCTGGACCTGGTGTACGGCTACGCCGTCGGGCTCGACATGACCCGGCGGGACCTCCAGGCGGAGGCGAAGAAGATGGGCCGGCCGTGGGACACCGGCAAGGCATTCGACGGCTCGGCGCCCTGCTCCGCCGTCCGTCGCGCGTCGGAGATCGGCCACCCCACGAAGGGCGCCGTCTGGCTGGAGGTCAACGGGGCGACGCGACAGCGCGGGGATCTGGCCCAGCTGATCTGGAAGATCCCGGAGATGATCGCCTACCTCTCCACGCTCTTCACGCTGGCGCCGGGCGACCTCATCTTCACGGGCACCCCCGCCGGCGTGGGCCCGGTCGAGCGGGGTGACGTGCTGAAGGGCGGCGTCGATGGCGTCGGGACGCTCACGGTGCGCGTCGTCTAGGAGCCGCGGTCTCACCAGCCGCCGCCGGAGGGCCGCGGCGGCTCGACGGATCCACATCGTCACGAGGAGGGAAGCCATGCGAGTGCGGACCCGCCGGTTGTCCATCGCCGTCATTGCCCTGGCCGGGGTGCTCGGCATCATGGCCGGGAGCGCCTCTGCCCAGGGGACCACGAAGATCCGCTACGCGCTGGGCGACGTCGTCGGGATCGACGACCTGCCGCTCCTGATCGCGGCGGAGCGGGCCAAGGCCCGCGGGGTCGAGGTCGAGATCACCCCGTTCAAGAGCGAGGAGATCGCCACCCAGGCCGTGATCAACGGGCAGGCCGACGTCGGCCAGGGGACGCCGTACGCGGCGCTCCAGAAGGTCACGGTGCCGATCCGGTTCTTCTACCAGCTCAGCACCCTCCAGTTCTTCCCGATCGTCAGCAAGGAGCAGTACAAGACCTGGAAGGACCTCGACGGCCAGGATCTGGCCGTCCATGCCCGCGGCTCCGGGACCGAGGCGATCATGGTGCTCGCCGCCAAGCAGCACGGCATCAAGTACAAGAGCATCAGCTACGTGCCGGGCTCGCAGGTCCGCGCGCTGGCCTTGCTGAAGGGAACCATCAAGGCCACGATCCTCGACGCCCCGAACAAGAGCTATGTCATGAAGGAGGCGCCGGACCGGTTCGTGATCCTGCCGCTCGGCGAGCTCAAGGCGAGCGACGAGGCGCTCTTCGCGACCACGGCCTTCCTCGAGAAGAACCAGGCGGCGGTCGCGGTGCTCGTGGAGGAGCTGCTGAAGACGACGCGTGCGATCAACGCGAATCCCGGCTTCGCCGTCGAGGAGCGCAAGCGGCTCGGACTGCTGAAGGACCTGCCCGAGAAGATGGAGGCGGAGGTCCTGCCCTACTACCAGGAAGGCGTTCAGGGCGGGATCTTCCCCGGCGACGGCGGGGGCGAGCAGGCCGCGACCAACGACCTCGAGTTCTTCGCGCTGGCCGGCCAGATCAAGGGCGACGGGGTGAAGGCCGCGGACTTCTGGTACTTCGGGCCTCTCAAGGCGGCGCTGGGGCGCCTGGGATCCTGATCCGCGCGTGACGGACTGGACGGCGCGCCGGGCCTTCTGGGTCGGCGCGTCGTTCCTGCTCGCTTTCGCCGCCTGGGAATGGGCGGGGCGGTGGCCCGTGAGCCCCGCTTTTCCCCCGTTCAGCCAGACCGCGCTGGCGTTCGGGCGGATGACTCTGGACGGCTCGTTCGTGCGAGCATACGCGTCCACGCTCCAGCCGCTCGTGATCGGCGTCGCCATCTCGGCGGCGCTGGGCGTCGGGGCCGGGGTGGCCATGGGCCTGAGCCGCTCGGTGGAGTGGCTGACCTTGCCGCTGTTCGTGATCGCCCAGGCTGCCCCGATGGCCGCGATCATCCCCATGATCACGTACGTGTACGGCATCGGCCTGACCGCCAAGGTCCTGGCGGTGACCGTCCTGGCGGTCCCCGTGATCGCGATGAACTCGTACAAGGGGATCCGCAACACCTCGCCGTCGCTCCTCGAGATGTGCCGGGCGTTCCTCGGGACGCGTCGGCAGGCGGTGTGGAAGATCGTCCTGCCGCACGCGGGAGGGCTCATCTTCGTGGGGCTGCGCCTGGGGGTGGCGATGGGGTTCATCGGGGTCGTGATCGCCGAGCTCCTGATCACGCCCACGGGCATCGGCGACCTGATCACCTACCATTCCTCGGTGGCCGACTACCCCGAGATGTTCGCGGCGATCGCCTCGATCATCGCGCTCGGGGCGCTGACGATCCACGGCCTGGAACGCGTCGAGCGGCGGATCTTCCCGCCGGAGATCCGGGGCTGACGGCATGGGTGGCCCGGTGACCGACGCGGCGGTCGAGGTTCGCGGGGTGGGCAAGCGGTACGCGACGGGCGTCGAGGCCCTCCGGGACGTCGCCGTCACCTTCCCGCGGGGGCGGCTGACGACGCTCCTCGGCCCCAGCGGGTGCGGCAAGACCACGCTGCTGAAGATCGTCGCGGGCCTGATCCCGCCGACGGTCGGCGAGGTGCGGGTCGGGGGGCGGCGCGTCGAGGGCCCGGGCCCGGAGCGGGCGTTCGTCTTCCAGGACTTCGCGCTGCTCCCCTGGGCCACCGTGCTCCGGAACGTGGCGTTCGGCCTGGAGCTGCGCGGCACGCCGCGCGAGGCGCGCGAGGAGACGGCGCGCCGCTGGACCGCCGAGGTCGGCCTCGCCGGATTCGAGCAGAGCTACCCGCACCAGCTCTCCGGCGGGATGCGGCAGCGCGTGGGGCTCGCGCGGGCCCTGGCGGTGGACGCCGAGATCATCCTCATGGACGAGCCGTTCTCGGCCGTCGACGAGCAGACCCGGCGGAAGTTCCAGGAGGACCTCCTGCGTCCTCCTCCGCGACCGGGGGAAGACGGTGATCTTCGTGACCCACAGCATCGAGGAGGCCGTCTACCTGTCCGACCAGATCGTGCTGCTGACGCCCCGGCCGGGGACGGTCCACCGGGTGGTCCAGCCGAGCGTGGACCGGGGCCGCCGGAGCCCGGACGAGATCCGCCGCGACAAGGGCTACCTGGACGCCGTGGACGAGATCTGGCAGGTGCTCAAGCAGCATGTGGGGTGAGGCGCCGGAGACCGATTCGGGCCGCTCCCCGCTCCTGACGGCGGCGGCGCTCGCCGTCTGGTGCCTCGTGTGGGAAGCGGTCGGGCGGGCGGGGGTCGTGTCGATCGTTCCGCCGCTCAGCCGGGTGGTGGCGAGCGGGGCGACCGTGGTGACGTCCGCCAAGTTCGCGGGCGCGGCCTGGATCTCGCTGCGCGCGTTCGCCCTGGGCATGGCGCTGGCCATCGCCGTCGGCATCCCGGTGGGGATCCTGATGGCCCGCTCCGAGACCGTCGGCCGGATCCTCCGGGTCTGGGTCAACGTGTTCGTGAGCGCCCCGGTCTCGGCGCTGGTCCCGCTGCTGATGGCCGTCGTGGGCATCGGGCAGACGACGGTCGTGGTGACCGTGTTCCTGTTCGCGGTGTTCGTGATCGTGCTCGACACCGAGGTGGGCGTCCGGCAGGTGGGCCGCTCGCTCGTCGAGATGGCCTCCTGCTTCGGCGCCGGGCGCGGCGACCTCTACCGGAAGATCCTGCTCCCCGCCGCCCTGCCGGAGATCCTCGCCGGCCTCCGCCTGGGCGCCATCCGCGGCGTCAAGGGCGTCGTCATCGGCCAGCTCCTGATCGCGATCCTCGGGGTGGGGGAGCTCTTCGAGACGTACTCGCAGAACTTCCTGTTCGAGGAGTTCTGGGCGCTGGTGATCGTGGTGTTCGCGTTCGCCTACGCGGTGTCGGAGGCGATCGCCCGCCTGGAGCGCCGCGTCGAGCACTACGCGCGGACGCGGTAGGACCGGCGGGTTCCCGCCATCCCGCGGATGGCGATCCTGGACGGAGCTTCGGGCGTGAGGGGCAGCGTCAAACGGTAGGTTGGCTGCGACCGTGCCACTCCGGCTCGATGATCGCGTAGAGGTAGGAGTCTCGCCACTCGCCCTTCCGCCGGGCGGCGTGGCGGATATGCCCCTCGCGCGTCATCCCGAGCTTTTCGAGGACCCGTGCCGAGGCCACGTTGCGGACGTCGCACGTGGCCCAGATTCGATGGAGGGCCAGGGTTTCAAAGCCGAATCCCACGAGGGCGCGGCGGCCGGTGGCCCCAGTGAGGGCGGCCGAGGACGTAGCCGAGATCGCCAGCCTCGTTGGCGGCAAGGCGGATCTCGATGCGGCAGCCACCGACCAGGCGGCCGGTGGCTGTGAGGACGATGGCCAGGTGGTAGGCGGTTCGGGGGATGGCGGCCCGGGCGGCTCGTGCCCTGGCGAGGAACTGCGCGGTGTCCTCGGGGGTGTTCGGTCCCCAGTCGAGGTACCGCACGACCTCGGCGTCGCTCGCGTACGCATGGATGGCCGGGGCATCGTCGTCGCGGAGCTCGCGCAAGACGAGCCGGGGGGTCTCGAGGACCACGGTCTCTGTCATGTGCCGCCGCCTGTCACGCCGGCGCGGCGGCCACGATGACGAGGCGGGTGTCGGCCGCGAACGGTCCGCCATCGAGGTTCCCGTAGCAGGCGATCTCCCCGAAGCCCACGTCGACAAGGATCCGGGAGAGCTCGGTCACGGAGTAGGCCCGCCAGCGGATCGTGCGGGTCTGCGGGAGACCACCCGCCGGCAGGTAGGTGTGGGTGAGCTCAACCGTGCCACTCACTCGGTCGATCCGACTCTCGGTCAGAAGGAAGGCGCCGTCTCCAAGGGGATACCATTCGCGTAGCGGGCTCCGCGGCGGCAGCCGGTCGCGATGGTTCGTCTCGATGACGAGGCGGCCTCCGGGACGAAGCACACGCCGGATCTCGCCCAGCACGGCCCGGTCGCCCTCCTCGCCTGCATAGCCCAGAGAGCTGTGGAGGTTCAGCGCCCCGTCGAAGGTGCCGGTGGCGAGCGGGATCTCACGGTAGTCCGCCCGGACCAGCCGCAGCCCGTTCGCCGCGCCCCGGCGGCGTCGAGCCTCGTCGAGCTGCGTGACCGATCGATCGAGGCCGACGACGTGGTAGCCCTCGGCGGCGAGTGGGACCGCATGGCGGCCGTACCCGCATGGCACGTCGAGGACCCGGGAGCCTGTCGAGAGTCCGGCCAGGCGCGTCGCGGCGAGCACCTCGGTGCGGGAGCGGTCGTCAGGCTGGAGAGGCACGTAGGTGAGGAGGTAGTGCGTGTCGAAGAAGGCGTCCCAGGGTTCCGTGCTCACGCCAGTGATCCTGACAGTAGTGGCCTACATGCACGTCAGCGACGTCTCGCCTCAGCCCGGTGGCGGGGACTATAGCATCACGCCCGCCTTGGGAACCAGCCGCTGGGGCGCGGATCTGTGGGTGCTAGTGGCGGCACCGTCTCAGGTGTCACCCATGTGTTTGAACGAGCTCCGAGTCCGGGCGGCGCATGGGCCGAGTGAGGCCGCCGGTCACGTGCCGCGCCGGAGGCGAGGGTCCAGGAGGTCGCGGAGCCCGTCGCCCAGGAGGTTGAACGCGAGCACGGTGAGCGAGATGGCCGCCGACGGCCAGAGGAGCGGCAGGGCGGAGAGCTGCATGAAGCGCCCCGACTGCTCGACCATGCGCCCCCAGGACGGGGTGGGCGGAGGCGGGCCCAGGCCCAGGAACGAGAGGCCCGACTCGAGCAGGATGGCGTGGCCCGCCGCGAGCGAGGCCTGGACCAGGATCGGCGCCACGATGTTCGGCAGGATGGTCCCGCCCACGACCCGGACCGCCGACGCGCCGAGGGCCCGGGCGCTCTCGACGTACTCGAGCTCCCGGATCGCGAGCGTGCTCGCGTGCACCACGCGCGTGAAGCGCGGGACGTAGAGGACGCCGATCACCAGGATCAGGTTGCGCAGGGAGGGGCCGAGGAACGTCACCACGAAGATCCCCAGGAGGATCGGCGGGAAGCACAGCAGGCCATCCATCACGCGCATGATCGCCGCCTCCACGGGGCCGCGGGCGTAGGCCGCGGCGCTGCCGAGGAGCGTGCCGAGGCTGGCGGCGACGGCGACGCTGGAGAGCCCGACCACGAGCGTGATGCGGGCTCCGTGGAGCAGCCGGCTCCACAGGTCCCGGCCGAACTCGTCGGTCCCCAGCGGGTGGGCGAGCGTCGGCGGCTGGGCCTTCGCGCGCGGGTTCAGCACGTTGGGGTCGGTTCGCGCCAGGAGGGGGGCCAGCGCCGCCGCGACGAGGAGCAGGCCGACGATCGGACCCGCGACGAGCACCTGACGCGACCGCCGCCAGGCCGCCCGGGGGCGTGACCGGCCGACGAGCTCCGGGCCGCCCTCGGGGAGGGCTCCTCCGGGGGCGGGCGCCCCGGGCAGGCTCACTGCCTCAGCCATGCCGGATGCGCGGGTTCACGAGCCCGTAGCAGAGGTCGGTGGCGAGGTTCACGGCCACGAAGAGGGTCGACCCGAGCAGGACGACCCCCTGGATCACGGGATAGTCCCGGGTGCCGAGGGAGTTCAGGAGGAGCGCGTTGATGCCGGGCCAGCTGAAGATGTACTCGACGAGCACGGAGCTCGCGAACATCGAGCCGACCTGGAGCCCCACGATGGAGGTCACGGGGAGGAGCGCGTTCCGGAGGACGTGGCGCCACGCGACGATCCGCTCGGCGAGCCCCTTGGCCCGGGCGGTCCGGACGAAGTCCCGCGCGGCCTCCTCGAGGTAGCTGGACCGCGTCATCCGCATCACGGTCGCCAGCGGGGCGGCGGCGAGCGCGAGGACCGGCAGCACCAGATGGCGGAGGAACCCGCCGGGGTCCTCGGCGAGCGGGACGTACCCCGCCGGGGGGAGCCAGCGGAGCCGGAGCGAGAACACGAGGACCAGGAGCATGCCGACGACGAACACCGGCATGGAGAAGCCGGCGAGGGCCAGCGCCGAGGCTGCCGGGTCGGCGAGGCGCCCGCGCCGACGCGCGGCGAACATCCCGAGCGGCACGCCCAGGACGATGGCGAGGGCCGTGGCCGGAACGACCAGCTGGAGCGTTCGCGGGAGCCGGTTCGCCAGGTCGCGGGCGACCGAGCGGTCGTCGATGAGCGAGGTTCCGAGGTCGCCCCGGAGGACCTTGCCCAGCCAGGCGGCGTACTGGACCGGGAGCGGGCGGTCGAGCCCGAGGCGGGCGCGGACGCGCGCGATCTGCTCCGGGCTCGCCTGGGCCGCGTCGCCGCCCAGGATGAGGAGCGCCGGGTCGCCCGGCAGGAGGTGGATCGAGAAGAAGAGGACGGTGGCGACGACCCAGAGCAGGACGAGGGCGAGCCCGAGCCGGCGGAGGAGATAGGTCCACACGGGGCGGCAGCGTTCCGCCGGGAGGCTAGATCACGCCCTTTCGGAACGAGCGCTTGGCCGCGATGCGCCCGTCCCGGAGGGCGAGCACGTCGCAGCCGTAGACCTCGTAGCGCGTGCCGCCGTGCGGGGTGCCGCTCGTGATCCACTCCACCACGGCCACGTCGGGATGGACGAAGTGGCGGATCTCGTCCCAGCGCACGTCGGGGATCCGCGTGAACATGCCCTGCAGGAGCTCGCGCACCGCCGGCTTGCCCACGACGCGCGTCCCCCACGGGTCCTTGCCGAAGGACGCCTCGAACACGACGTCGTCGGTCATCATCGCGAGGATGCCGTCCACGTCGTGCCCGTTCCACACCGTGTTGAAGCGGTCGACGAACGCCGCGCCGTCGAACCCCATCGCTCAGCCCTCCCGGTAGACGTACTTGAGGCCGCCCAGACTCTTGTTGCCGAGCGCGCCGGGCAGGCGCGTGTAGCCGCCGATGGTGGCGCGGTGCGCCTCGGCCTGGGGCCGCCAGTGGAGGAACACCCAGGGCGCGAGCTCCACGACCCGCTGCTCCACCTGCGCGTAGACGGCGGCGCGCTTCGCCTGGTCCGCGGTGCCGCGTCCCTCGGCGAGGAGCTTGTCGAGGGCCGCGTCGCTGAACTCGACGGCGCGGGCGTAGGACGCGCCGCCGGTGGCGAAGAAGCCGGCGTAGAAGTCCGGATCGGGCCAGGGAAGGCTGAACCCGTCCATCATGAGCTGGTACTCGCCGGAGACGCGCTTCCGCTGCTGGGTCGGGACGTCCATCGGCTTCAGCTCGATCTGCGTGAAGCCGGCCCGCTGGAGCTGGGTCACGATGATCTGGGCGGAGTCCATGTGGACGGAGAGCGTCGTCGAGTCGAACACGATCCGCGTCGCGCCGGGGTTCACGCCGGCCTCGGCGAGGAGGCGCTTGCCCTTTCGCGGGATCGTAGGACCAGGTTCCCTGGAGGGCCTTCGGGAAGGCCCAGTGTCCGTCGGGGATCAGCCCGGCGCCGAACGGGCGGCCGATGCCGCCCCAGGCGAGCTCGATGATCTCCTTGCGGTCGACGAGGTAGTTGAGCGCCTGCCGCACCTTCACGTTGTCGAAGGGCGGGCGCTTCGGGTTCATGCGGATCACGTTGAAGGTGTCGTAGCCCACGTGCACCTTGATCTGCGGATCCTTCTCGAGCGCCTTGATCTCCTGCCAGGGGATGTACTCGGCGAGGTCGACGCTCCCCGTCTGGAGCGCCTGGACCCGGACGTCGTCCTTGGCCACGGTCGAGAGCTCGATCCGGTCGAGGTACGGATAGGGGGACTCCCAGTAGTCGGGGTTCTTGACGAGCGCGTAGCGAACCCCGGTCTCGTACGGGCCGAGCTTGAAGGGCCCCGTCCCGCTGGTCGCCTTCTTCAGGTCGCCGCCGGCGGCGACCCACTTGCTGTCGGCGATGACCGCCTCGGCGGCGGCGAGCAGCTCGAGGAAGGGCGCGGCGGGCTGCTTGAGCGCGATCCGGACCGTGGAGGGGTCGACCACGGTCACCGCCTCGACGACCTCGAACTCCTTGGCCCGGGTCGCGTTGGTGGCCGGCGCGATGATCCGCTCGATGTTCCACTTGACGTCGTCGGCCGTGAACGGGTTGCCGCTGTGGAAGCGGACACCCTTCCGCAGGTGCAGCACGTACGTGGTCGGATTCGGCGATTCCCAGCGCACGGCGAGCCCGGGCTCGAGCACGCCCTTGAGGGAGTAGCGGAGGAGTCCCTCGTAGATGTTGGCCTGGAAGGTGTAGGTGGTGGCGCCGTAGTTGATGTGAGGGTCCCAGCCGGTGGGATCTCGCAGCAGGGCGACCTTCATCGTGCCGCCGGCCTTCGGCGCCGCGGCGCCCGGCAGCCCGGTGGACCCGAGGAGACAGAGAACGGTGACGAGAATCCCCAGCACGCGCGGCCACATGGCGTCGACCTCCGTCTCGAGGGGTCCGGTTGCCGGACGCGAAGACCCGCGGCCGGCTGTCTGTCGGCGAGCCTATCGGGACAGTGCTGGCGGCGTCAAGACCGGCCGTTCGAGCCGACGTCGGTTGCCATGCCGAAGCGAGAGCGCCTCGCGCCCGAGCGCGGGCGCTCCGCGGGGCTTGCGGGGCCGTCCGGCAGCAGGCGCTAGGCGTGTCGCTCGCGGAGCCGCGCGGCGGCCTCGCCCATGACCTTGAGCTTCTCGTACGCCTCGTCGAGGTCCATCGGGTTCTGGACGGAGGGGGCGAAGCCGCAGTCCGGGTGGAGCACGATGCGCGCCCCGTCCACGTAGCGCATCGCTGCCTCGACCCGCGCCACCACCTCGTCCACGGTCTCGACCCGTCGGTCGCAGTGGTCGATGCAGCCGAGGCCGAGCCGCGGCGCGGCGGGGAAGCGGGCCAGGGAGGCGAGGCCGCCGGCGGCCGGGGTCGCGAGCTCGAGCGAGATGGTCCCGGCCCGGACGCGCGCGAGAGCCGGCATGATGAGGTCGTAGGACCCCTCGGTCTTGTGCTGCCGCGCGAAGTGCGCGTGGCAGAGGTGGACGGAGGTCTCGATCCCGCCGAGGCCGTCGAGCGTCTGGTTCAGGAGGTCCGCGCAGAGGTCCATCTCGTAGCGGACGTCCGCGATCCCCTCCTCGGCCCGGAACCTGGGGTCCACGAGGGTCGCGAGCCAGGGCTCGTCGAGCTGGATCGTGTCCGCGCCGGCCGCGCGCACCGCCTCGATCTCCCGGCGCAGCACGCCGACGCAGTCGCGCATGAGCTTCTCGCGCGTCGGGTACGCGGCCCGCGAGTGCTCGGGATGCCACATCCGGCGCCCGATGATGTAGGGCGCCGGCAAGGTGGCCTTGACGCGGCGGCCTGTCCGGGCGCGCGCGTAGCGGACCTCCGGCGCCGCGATCTCGCGATGGTACTCGATCGGCGCCACGACCGCCGGGTAGGGGAGGCCACCGCTCGGGTTCAGGTCGGGCCGGAAGCCGCGGACACGCTCGGCGAAGACCTTGACGTAGCTCTCGCGGCGCCACTCGCCGTCGGTGATCTCGTCGAGCCCCGCCCGCTCCTGGAGCCGGATGGCCGTGTCGATGGCCGGGTCCAGGAGGCGGTCCGCCTCGGCCTCGTCGAGACGCCCGGCCTTGCGATCGAGGATGACGTCCCGGACCCAGGCCGGCCGCGGGAGGCTGCCGATGACGGTGGTCGGGAAGAGGGGCCGCGACATGGGGTTCGAGGGACGGGGGAGCGGAGGGCCCCGGCCCGGCGGGAGAGCGCCGGAGCCGGGGCCGAAGCCCGCTACGCCCGCCGCATCCTGAAGTTGAACTTCCGGAGCTCGAGGGCCTGGTTCGGATTCGGGGCGAACTCGACGTACTTCTGCAGCCCGTAGTCCTCGTTGGGCTGGATCACGAGGATCCAGGGGTTGAACTCGAGGAAGAGCTCGGTCATCCGCTTGTAGGCCTTGGCGCGGAAGACCTCGTCCATCGAGTTGCGGGCGGCGTTGCCGAGCTCGTCGAACTCCGGGTGCCGCCAGTAGTCGTGCGGGCCGCCCGGCGCCATGAGCCGCCACATCATCCCGTCGGGATCGCGCAGGGTCGAGGTGGGGTCGGACCACCACAGCCCCTTGAAGGTCCGCTCGCGGTTCTTCTGGGCCCGGACCGAGAACTCGATCACCTCGACGACGACGTTGATGCCGACGTCCTTCCACATGGGGGCGATGGCCTCGGACATGGCCTTGTCGTTGGCGAGGAGGCCGACCGTCGTCTCGAGGTAGATGGGCTCGCCCTTGTAGCCCGACTGCTTGACGAGCTCCCGCGCCTTCTTGGGGTCGTACGCCAGCGGCGGCAGACCCTGGTCGAAGTGGTTGTCGCCCTTGGCGATGGGGCCGGTGGGAATGATGCCACGGCCGCGCCAGAGCTCCTTGACGATCGCTTCCCGGTCCACGCCGAGCTGCATGGCCTTCTTGAGCGTCCAGTTGTTGAGGGGCGGGACCTTGGAGTTCGTGCCGAGCACGTAGAGGCCCGCGTAGAGCGCCGACGCCCCCTTGGTGGTCGCGTTCTGGTTGATGCGATCCCAGTGGTCCGGCGTGAGCTGCGTGATGAGGTCGGTCTCTCCCTTGAGGAGGCCGGCCACGCGCGGGGCGGTCTCCGGCACCGGCCGGAAGACGACCCGGTCGACGTCGATCCGGCCGCCCCAGTAGTCCGGGTTGGCCTCGAGGACGAGCCGGTCGTCCTTGGTCCAGGACACGAAGCGGAGGCGGCCCGGTGCCGACGGGCTTCGCGTTGAACGTGTCGTCGCCCACCTGCTCGACGTGCTTCTTCGGGATGATCTGGCCGCCGTAGAAGGCGAGCCGCGCCGGCAGCAGGGGGTCGGAGGCCTTGGTGTGGATCACCACGGTGCCGGGATCGGGCGTCTCGATGCGGTTCACGGTGGTGAAGACGCTCGCCACCAGGGTCTTCACGTTGGGGTCGTAGGTCCGCTCGATCGAGAACTTCACGTCGGCGGACGTGCAGGGGTCGCCGTTGTGGAACTTGACGCCCGGGCGGAGCTTGAAGGTCCAGGTGGTCGGCGCGGTGGCCTTCCACTCGGTGGCCAGCCCGGGCTGGAGCGTGCCGTCCGGGTGGCGGTTCGTCAGGTTGTCGAAGACGTTGAAGGTCACCCGGATGTCGTTCGACGAGGTCGAGAAGTGCGGATCGAGCTTCGAGATGTCGCCGCCCTGGGCGATGACGAGCTCGCGCTTCTGGGTCGTCTGGGCGGCGGCGGGCCTGGCCGCCCGGCCCTCCAGCAGGGCGGCGGCGGCCGCTCCGACGCCGAGCGCGGCGGCGCGCTCCAGGAAGGCCCGGCGGGAGAGGGTGCCCGCCTGCCACGCGTCGACGAGAGTCCGGAAGTCCATGTCGCAGTCTCCTTCTGTCTTGGATGTCAGGGCCGGCCCAGCGGCCGGAGCAGCTCTTCCCGGAGGCGCCGGGCCACGAGGCTCGCCTCGTCGCCGCGCAGGCAGTGAGGGTCGACCAGGAGCTCGCCCCGGCGGACGCGGACCATGATCGGCGGATCGCCCCGGCGGAGGGCGTCCATGACGTCGTCGGGCGTGAGCCCCGTGACCGCCCGATCGATGGCGAGGAGCAGGGTGGGCGCGGTCCACACGGTGCGGTCGTCCTCGAGGCGGGCCTTGACGCCCGGCAGACCCGGCGACGGCGCCCAGGATCCGGCGCGCCTCGTCGAGGTGGCGCGCCCACTCGGCGTCGTGGTCGTCCTGGAGGAACAGCTCGAGGGCGGTCACGAGGCCGACGATGGCCTCCTTGCTGACCTTGCAGGGGCGCCCGACGGCCGAGTTGGGCGATCCGTTGGCCGCGGCGGCGCGGATGAGGTCGGCGCGACCGACGAGCAAGCCCGTGTTCTGCGGACCGCGGATGCCCTTGCCGCCGCTCAGGATCACGAGGTCGGCCCCCATGTCCGTCCAGCGCCGGAGGTGCCCGACCGGCGGCAGGGTGGAGGCGGCGTCGACGATCAGGGGGAGCCCGTGGGCGTGGGCGATCGCGGCCATGCGCTCGGGGCCGACCCCGCGCTCGGCGAGCCCCGGAGAGACGATGTAGATGAGCGCCGCGGTCCGCGGGCCGATGGCCGCCTCGATGGCCTCCGGCGTGCAGGCGTCCGCGCTGCCGACCTCGACCAGGAGGGCTCCGGCCATGCGGAGCGCCTGGTCGTACTGGATCCGGTCGCACCGCTGGATCACGATCTCGTTCCGCATCCCGGTGGTGTCGGGCAGGCGGGCGATGCGCCCGGGTCGTCCCCGGCGACGCACGCGGCCGCCGCGAGGAGGAGCCCGCCCGCCGAGCCCGAGGTCACGTGGGCGCCCTCGACGCCGACCAGGCGCGCGATGTGCGCGCCGGCGCGGGCGTTGAGCTCGGCCATGTCCACGAAGGCGCCGGCCGCCTCGTCATGGCGTCGAGGACCGGCTTCGGCATCAGCGAGCCGCTCGCCATGGTGTTCATGCCGCGGGCGTTGACGATCGGCCGCACCCCGAGCCGTGCGTACACGTCCATGTGGACACCTCCCCGGCCATTGTCAGGGTGCTCCTGACGCGACGCAAGAGGTCCCGGTGAGGCCGGGGCCTGATACAATGAGATCCCGTGTCCGGCGCCGCGAGGAGCCTGCCGAGGAGGATTCCGTCGTGCCTGACCGTGACCTCTGCTTCACACCGGCGACCGAGCTGGCCCGCCTGTATCGTGCGCGCAAGGTCTCACCCCTCGAGGTCATGCAGGCGGTGCTGGCCCGGATCGACGCCGTGAACCCCCTCGTCAACGCCTACGTCACGGTGGCCCGGGAGGCCGCCCTCGGCGCGGCGCGGAAGGCGACGGCCGCCCTGCGCCGCCGGGCCGCCCTCCCGCCGCTCCACGGGGTCCCGGTGTCGATCAAGGACCTCACGCCCACCAAGGGCATCCGCACCACGTGGGGCTCGAAGATCTTCGAGCATCACGTTCCGTCGGAGGACGCGCTGTCCGTCGCGCGCCTGAAGGCCGCGGGCGCCATCGTCGTCGGCAAGACCAACACGCCGGAGTTCGGGGCGGGCGGGAACACCTTCAACGCGGTCTTCGGCGCGACACGCAACCCCTGGAACCCCGCGCTCACGTGCGGCGGCTCGAGCGGCGGGGCGGCGGTCGCTCTCGCGACCGGGATGGGTCCGCTCGCCCAGGGCTCGGACCTGGGCGGGTCGCTGCGCACGCCGGCCGCGTTCTGCGGCGTCGTGGGGTTCCGGACGACGCCGGGGCTCGTGCCCGTCTACCCGCGGGAGCTCGCGTGGGACTCGCTCTCGGTGTCGGGGCCGATGGCGCGAACGGTCGCCGACGTCGCGCTGATGCTGTCCGTCATGGCCGGACCGGACGACCGCGCGCCGCTCTCCTACGACGTGGACACGCGGACCTTCCCGGCGGCGGTCCGCCGGCCCTCGGTCCGCGGCTGGCGCGTGGCCTGGACGCCCGATCTCGGCGGGCTCATTCCGGTGGACGCCGAGGTTGCCCGGGTGGCCGCGGGCGCGAGCCGCGTGTTCCGGTCGCTCGGCGCCCGGGTGACGACGGCTTCGCCGTCCTTCGCGGAGCTGAACGACATCGTGCTGGGGACGCGCGGGTTCTCGATGGCGGCGCTCCACGCCGACCGGCTGGCCGAGTGGCGCGGAGAGATGCAGAAGGGCCTGGTCTGGAACATCGAGCAGGGGCTCGGGCTCACGGTCCAGGACGTCGGCCGCGCGGAGAAGCTCCGGAGCGCGCTGTGGCAACGGGTGCGGCGCTTCATGGAGCGGTACGACCTTCTGGTCCTTCCCACGGTGGCCGTCCGGCCGTTCCCGGTCGAGCAGCCCTATCCGACGGAGATCGATGGGAAGCCGCTCGAGAACTACACGCAGTGGTTCTTCCTCACGTACGCGATCTCCGTGACGGGGTTACCGGTGATCTCGGTCCCGGCGGGCTTCACCCGGGACGGCCTTCCGGTGGGCATCCAGATCGTCGGGCGACGCCGCCAGGAGGCGGCGGTGCTCGCGGCGGCCGCGGCGTTCGAGTCCGCGGCGCCGTGGGCGGACCGGATCCCGCCCGTCGTCGCGGGGGCGACCTCGACGTGAGGCGCTTCGGCCTTCGGATCCTCTCCGCGAACCTCGCCAACGGCCGGGCCGACGCCGACGCGTTTGCGGACCTGGTCGAGGCGGTGGAGCCCGACGTGGTCCTCGTCCAGGAGCTCGACCCCGCTCAGGCCGAGGCGCTTGCCCGCGTGCTGCCGTTCGGCAAGCTCGAGCCCGCGCGGGACCACAACGGCATGGGGATCGCGCTCCGCGCGCCGGGGAGCGTGCGGGAGCTCCAGCTTCCGTATCGCTCGGCGTTCGTGGCCGAGCTGGCCGGGCCCGAGGACGACGAGCCCGTGGAGGTCCTGAACGTCCATCTCGCCGCTCCTCACGTCCGTCCCGTCCTCCAGCGGCTCCGGGACCGGCGCGGCCAGGTCCGCCAGATCGGCGCCCATCTCGACGCCACGCCCCGGCGCCGGCGCGTGCTGGCCGGCGACCTCAACGCGACGCCGCTCTGGCCCGCGTACCGGCGTCTCACCGCCCGGTTCGACGACGCGGCCGCGGAGGCCGCGCGCCGGATGGGGCGCCGGCCTGGGCGCACGTGGGGTCCGTGGGCCGGCTCGGTGCGGCTCTTCCGCATCGACCACGTGCTGGTGCGGGGGCTCGTCGCGATCGAGACGCGCGTTCTCCCGCTCCGGGGCAGCGATCACAGCGCGCTCGTCGCGGATCTCGGGCTGCCGCCAGCGTAGGCTCTGCGTCCATCCGGGGTTGCTTCTGCCGGAGGCCCGAGGCCGTAGATCGTCACTCGGCTGTCGGTCTCCGCTCCGTCCTCGTGAGTCGTTCGCGGACCACGGCGATGTGCATGCGCAACGTGTACAGCAGGTTGGCGTAGAACAGAGGCACCTGGAGACGGCTCGCCTTCTCTTCAAGTCGGTTGAGCCCCTCGTTCAGGTCGTCAAGCGTCCGTCCCGTGTCACGGGAGCCCGAATCCTTCTCGAGGAGCCTCAATTCGCGGTACATGCGGAAGATCCGCCACCGGATCTCCCAGGCGTACAGCGCCGGCATGAACCGGAACAAGGGATAGATCACACCGACCAAGGGAATGAGCAGGACCAGGAGCCGGCCGATCGCCACCGCGAGCCAGAATGGGAGGTGGCGCTGAAGGAAGGGCCGTCCGGACTTGTAGAACTGGCGAGCGTCACTGCTCAGAGGAAGATCGATCGATTCCGCGGCCGGAAACTGTCGCGAGTGCTGAAAGATCCCTGGTCTCGAATGGATCTGCTCTGCCGCGTCGAGTAGCAAGGATTGGATCGCGGATGCAGGTCCTTGCGCACCACCAGGCTGGCCTTTGGCGCGAACAGGGTCACGTCTGTCGGCGGTCGGTTCTTCGCGAGGTCCCCCACGCCAGCGGGCACCGTCAGCTTGGTCAGGAAGGGGTACAGCGCCACATGGGCGTCGGCCCGTGGGAAGCTGGCGAGCCCGATGGTCTCCTCGGCGAGCAGCCGCCGCACGACGGGAGAGTCCCAGGAAGCCAGCATGAGCGCCGCGTCGATCTCGCCGCGAAGCAGCTTCTCGCCGGCCTCCTGTGGGGTGAACGGGAGCAGCTCGGCGAAGTGTTGGTCGATCCCGTGCCGTGCGAGCAGTTCCAGTGCAAGCGCCCGGTCCCGCTGCCCTCGGGCCCGATCGAAAGTTTCCGAGCCCGCAGCTGCTCCAGTTCCTTGCCCCCGATGACACCTCGATAGAAGAACCAGAGGGGTTCATAGAACATCGTCCCGAGGGACTCGAGCTCGGGCGATCCTTCTCGCTCGTAATGCCGCCCTGCAGAAGACCAACTTCCACCCTTGACCGAGGGTCACGCAGCCGTGCCAGATTCTCGAGGGCTCCCGCGGTCGGGAGCAGCTGGAGCTCGATCCCGTGAGTCGCGAGAAGCTCGCGGTACCGCTTGCCGACCTCGTGATACGCACCGCCCTCAGGGCCGGTGGCCATGGTCACGGTGCGTGGAGGCAGTGGACGCAAGGAAGCGATGGCTGCCCAAAGCGCAGGGACGACGACCACGACCGCCGCGATCAGCGGGATCACGCGGTGGGACCGGCGAGTGCGCGAGGGGTCCGGGGCGGCCGTGCCCGGCAATCTCACGCTCGGTGAATCCACGGATCGTTACCTGGATCCGGTGCCGGCGCGCAGCGCCCGAGCGACGGGGGCGTCAGGCCGAGCGCACGTCGCACACCTACCCTCGGCAGGAGCTGCGCTGAAACTTGCCCCCATGTTGCCGACGAGTCGGAGGTGGTGACCATCGGTGTCGTCGACGCCGGCCGTGGGGACCATCGACCGGCGCCGCGCGCGCCGCTGGCGGGCGGCCATCTGCATGTCGCCGTTCACCGCGTAGAGCCGCCGGCCCGGTCGCGCCGGGTGTCGTCGTCATGGCCGATCTCCCTGGGGCCGAGAAGGAGCTGGAAGGGCTACCGCGGTACGTCGCGCCGTACATCTGGGTCGCGGCGGAGTAGCCGGGCAGGCGCCCGGGCTCCCAGACGTGCTTCCGGGCGACGGCCTCGACGAGGTCGGCGCCCCACCCGGGCCGCGTCGGGAGGATGACCTCACCCCGCTCGATCGCCGGTGGCGCGTCCACCAGCTCGTCCTTCCACGGGACGTCGTCGACGTCGATCTCCATGATGCGGACGTTTGGCACCGTGGCGCAGAGGTGGAGCGAGTGGAGGGTCGAGAGGTGGCTGTAGTAGTTGTGGGGGGCGACGTTCAGCTCGTAGGTCTCGGCGAGCTCGGCGACCTTGCGGGACTGGGCGAAGCCGTTCCACGGGACGTCGACCATCACGACGTCCATCGACCGGGCCTCGAAGAACGGCCGGTAGCCGCGGAGACCGTAGAGGTTCTCGCCCGAGCAGATCGGCATGGGCGCGGCGTCCTTGACCTCGCGGAGCGCCAGGGCGTCGTACATGTCGATCTCGACCCACATGAGGTCGAGTCCGCCGAGCGCGCGGCAGACCCGGATCGCCGCCTCGGGCTTCATGTTGAAGTTGAGGTCGAGCGCGACGCCGACGTCCGGACCGACGGCCCGCCGGAAGGTGCCGAGGAGCGTCTCGAGGTGGCGGATCATCTCGGACGTCACCGTCTGGTCGGTCGTGCCGGGCCCGCCGCCGAAGCCGGGAAAGTGGACGCGCGCCGGATCGCCCGGATAGACGATGTTGGTCTTGAGCGCCCGGTAGCCGCGGCGGACGACCTCCTCGCCGAGCCGGTAGACGTCGTCCATGGTGCGGAGCGGCGGCACGCCGATCGTCGCGGCGTTCATGGCCCGCGAGGTCCCGCAGTGGGACCAGTAGACCCGCTGGCGGAGCCGGAGCGGCCCCCCGAAGAGCTCCGACACGGGCACGCCGAGCGCCTTGGCCTTGACGTCCCACAGCGCGAGCTCGATCCCGGCGATCGCCTTGGCGGCGATGCCGCCGGGGCTCTGACGCGCCATGCGGTAGAGGTCCCAGTAGATCCGCTCCACGGGCCGGGGGTCCTGACCGAGCAGCACGGGCTCGAAGTCCCGGACCGCGCCGACGATACCGTAGGGGTTGCGGCCGTCCGAGCATTCGCCGTAGCCGGTCAGGCCCACGTCGGTGCGGACCGCGACGAACTGCCAGGGCCGCCACCCCGCGTCGACGACGAACGTCTCGATCCCGGTGATCTTCATGGGGTCAGACCCGGTAGACGTACTGCTGGCCCGGCTCCCGCTCGACGTCGGGCGGGTAGTTCTTCCGCTTGTCCGCGTAGTACTGCGCCCGATGGTCGCCCTCGGCGAGGCGGTTGTAGGTGACGTACAGCACGCGCCGGGGCTCGTCGGAGAGATTCGGGCCCGAGCGGTGAGGGACGAAGGAGTCGAAGAAGACCGCGTCGCCCGGCCGGGTGGGGCAGGGGACGAACTCGACCCCCTGGAGGTCCTGCTCCGACAGGGGCGCCCACTCGGGGCCGATCAGGCCGCGGGTGTGGTGGCCGGCCGCGAGCTCGAGGCACCCGTTCGCCTCGGTCGCGTCGTCGATGGCGACCAGGGCGGTCACGAACAGGGACGCGTAGACGCTCCAGCCGGCCTGCTGGTCCTGGTGCGGCTTGAACCCGTCGCCGCCCGCGAGCTTGAAGTTGATCTTGTCCTTGAAGAGGACCGCCGGCTCCCCGAGGAGGTCGTTGACGCGCCCGAGGAGCTTGTCACCGTCGAAGAGGGCCTTGAACCCCGGGTGGTAGGGGTAGAAGTTCTCGATGCGGTTCGTCAGGCGGCGCCCGGGCTCTCGCAGGCTCTTCTCGCCGTAGACCATCCAGACGCCGGGCTGCTCGGGCCACGCCTGGACCTCCTCGGTCGCGCGGCGGAGCTCGGCGACCTCGCCGGGCCCGAAGAGACCGCGGCAGACGAGAAAGCCGTCTCGCCGGTAGTCGGCGAGCTCCCGCGCGGAGAGGAATCGCGGCGTTCGGACGTGCTCCTTCATGGGACCAGGACCACCTTTCCGTAGGACTCGCGAGACGCCAGAGCTCGGAGCGCGGCGGCGGCCTCGCGGAGGGGATAGGCGCGGTAGATCACGGGCCGGATCCGGCCCTCGCCGTAGAGCTTCAGGAGGGCGTCCGTCCACTCCTGGACCAGGGGCGAGCCGCGCCGCTGGTAGTAGCCCCAGTGGACCCCCACCACGCTGAAGTTCTTGAGGAGGACCCGGTTGATGGCGAGGGTCGGGATGCGCCCCCCGGCGAAGCCGATCGTGAGGAGCCGCCCCTCGAAGGCGATGCACTTGGTCGAGCCGTCGAAGACGTCGCCCCCGACGGGATCGTAGATCACGTCCGCGCCCTCGCCGCCGGTGACGGTCTTGACACGCTCGACCCAGTCCTCCGTGCGGTAGTCGATGAGGACGTCGGCTCCCGACTGCCGGGCGACCTCGAGCTTCTCCGGGGTGCCGGCGGTGGCGATGACGCGGGCGCCGAGCGCCTTGCCGAGCTGGACCGCCGCCAGCCCCACGCCCCCCGCCGCGCCGTGCACGAGGAGCCACTCGCCCGGCTGGAGGGCGGCGCGCCGGACGAGGGCCGCGTAGCCCGTCTGGTAGACGACGAAGAAGGCCGCGGCCTGGTCGAACGGCATCCCGTCGGGAATCGGGTGCACGCGCTCCGCGGCGGTGACCGCGCGCTCCGCGTAGCCGCCCCACTCGAGGTTGCCGATGACGCGCTGCCCGGGGCGGACGCGCGTCACGCCGGAGCCGACCGCCCGGACGACGCCGGCGATCTCGTGGCCCGGGCTGAACGGGTGGGGCGGCTTGACCTGGTATTTCCCCTGGATCATGAGGATGTCGGGGAAGTTGCACCCCGCCGCCCGGGTGTCGACGACCACCTGGCCAGGCCCCGGCTCGGGGTCGGGCACGTCCAGGTACTCGAGCTCCGACGGCTCGCCCCATCGGGTCGCGACCATGGCCTTCATGACGCTAGATCATACCAGCGTCACGGGCGTCGCTGTGTGACGGCCGACGGGGAGGCCGGGGCAAGCGGGCGGTCTGAATCACCTCGACGCTGGAGATCTGGGCGCGACCCGGTCCAGGACTTCCACGAACGCCGCGATGCGATGCGCGTAACGCTCGTCCGCCGACGCCTTGATGCCTTCGGCGCGCGTGCCGGCGAACCCGCATCGAAGGGCGGGTGCGATCATGGCATCTCGATGCCGAGCTGCACGGTCTGCGCGACCTGCGGCCCCGCGATCTCGTTCATCAGCGTGAAGGCGAAATCGATCCCAGCCGTGACGCCGCCGCCGGTGAACACGTGTCCGTCCCGCACCACGCGTGCCTTCTCCGGGATGGCGCCGACGCGCGGGAGGAGATGGTGATAGGCCCAGTGCGTCGTGGCGCGCTTGCCGCGAAGGAGCCCCGCCGCGCCGAGCACGAACGCGCCGGTGCACACGCTCGTGACATACCGGGCGCGTCGGCCTTCGCGCCGGACGAAGTCCATCGTTTCCTCGTCCTCGATCGCCTGATCGACGCCGAACCCGCCCGGAACGCAGAGAAGATCGAGGGCGGACAATCCTTGAACTGTTATGCAGAGAAGGTCGAGGGGCGGACAATCCTTGAACGTCGTCGTCGGCATCAGGGCGAGCGCGGCGTCCGACGGCACGGGATCCCGTGTCTTCGCGGCGATGTGCGTCGTCGATTCCGGCAGCCGCGACAGCACCTGCAGCGGCCCGGTGAAATCGAGCTGCGTGAGATTCGGGAAGAGCACGAATCCGATCTGCAATGCGCTCATCGCCATCGCTCCTTCGGAGACATGGGTCCATGCCGAAATGCGCCGGGCGCGACGCCGCGTCGGCGCGCGCCCGGCGCGCGCAGCGACCGGGGGTGGTCTTCGGAACCGGCGGGCGCGCATGCCCGCCAGGTGAGTTCATCGGAGAGACCCGCGCCGGTGTCGAGTCCGACGCCAAGGGCCGACACCCGATCATGAGGACAGCTGCTCGCGCACCAGCTCGCCGTAGAGCTCGGGCCGGCGTGTTCTCAGCTGGTAGTTCGGGTGCGCGCGCTGCTCGGCCAGTGAGGCGGCGTCGAGAGTGGCCACCACCATTTCGTCGCGAATCCGCTCGAGCGTTCGCGGCGCCAGCAGGGCGCCGTCGGGGCCAAGACTAGATCCGCATGGTGTCGGCCGCCAGGGGGTCGATCGTCTCGTCGAGCCACCGGAAGCGGGGCGCCGAGGGTAGATGGGATGAAGCGGCTGACCCGCGGCTCGACGTGGTGGCATACACTTCCCGGATTGCGTGACGCCGTTCGACGGAGGCAGGCTCGATACCAGGAGAACCAGAATCGCGCGTCTGGATGCAGTGCCGCACCGGCTGGTTCATCGTGATCCTTCGGTCAGCGTATAGATGCGGATGGCGCGCCACATCAGGCAAAGACCGACAATGGCGAGCACCGAGCCAAGACCCGCGCAGGCCACGCCGGTAATTGGATATGCGCGCACCGCCAATCGTCTCAGGGCCTCGGGCATCCCGAACATAGGCGGCAGCGGTCCTATTGCCTGATAGAACTTGTCGGACGACTTCCCCAGCAGCCCCGAGAAAAGCAGCAGCTGCGTCCACGAAATGCCGATGCCAAACAGTCCCGCGTACGCCGTCAACGCGACGAAGACACGTCGCCAGATCGGATGCTCCCACATAGAGCCCAGCTCTATGCCCAGACCAAAGGCCATTGGACCGACCATGAAATGAAGGTAGCGACCGGCTGTATTGCCCATATTGTTTGTGGCGACCAGTCTGAGCACCACAATCAACAACGCGAGGCCCAGCATCAGCGGCGTCGACAGAGGCAGGTAGTGGTCGCGCATGGGAGCGGCGAGCGGCGGATGCTGTTGACATACGCGGCGTCCTGCGATCACTTCCGGCATCGCGGGCGGAATCAAGCAGATGTAGGGCGGACGGGCAAGCGACCAGGTGCCAGTCCACGCGATCGTCGCCACGTACGCGGCAAACCCGCGAGCGATGTTGAACAACGTGAGGTTCGACAGTCGAGCGGCGTCTGCAGTGCGAGGGACGATCAACACGGGGTCAAATGTCCGCCAACTCTGCAGATACCACCAAGACGCCACGGTCACGATCACCCCGACCATCACGGCGAGATACAAGAGATCGCGTTTGAGAGTTCCGCGTCGGCGCGATGTCCACGAACGCCACGCCAGGCAGCCGATGACACCGGGTACGATCGGAACGAACAGGCCCTTCGTCAAGAGCGCCGCTCCGAGCAGGACGCCGATCTGAATCGCAAACAGCAGCGAGAGCCCGGTCGACACACTCGTGACCATTCTCGCAAAGATCACAGAGCCGAGGAGCGCAGCCAGCGGGTCACTGGCGAACCTCGCCATTTGTGGAAACCAGGTCTGGCACCAAAGCGGCCACATCGAGATGCCGACGAGCCCCCACTGCCACACCGACCGGTCTGCGCCCGGACCGAGCCGACGAGCGCAGGTCCATGCCGCAATAACGAGCGCCAGCCACGCGAAACCGTACGAGACGACTCGAATGCTGAACAGATGCGCGGCAGGCTGAGGTCGCGCGTGGCGAGGTAGACGGGCACCGTCACGACGTAGCCGAGTGGCGGCTGCTGGACTTCCCAGTTCCATTCGCCGGTCGGAACAAAATGTCTTCGGTACGACGGTCGACGATGAATGAAGGCGCTCGCAGTCGCCTGCATCGCGGGCGGCTGGGCAAAAAATAAATCGTAGGTCAGCGGGTATACTTGTCCGAACGGCATGGGAGCGATCATCGCGTAGCGCTGGATCTCGTTCGAGATCCGGCCCTCGTCGCCCATTGGCACCCGCCGGGTTGTAACGAGCTGCTGCAAGTAGGAATAGTTCGCCGTCTCGTCGAAGCCTTCCCACGGAGGCAGGCAGGCGATGTGCGCGACGCCGAAGCACAGCCACGCGAGCAGCAGACACACCGCGGCGCGAGTCAGCGACCTTTGCGGATCCGCGCCGGTATGGGACATGATCGGGCGAGTATAATGATCGACCGCGGCTCTGGCAATTGACAACCGTGACGTCCATCCTCGCCGTTCGCGCCTCCGCCGCGAACGATGCCCCGCTCAACCGGCGAGGACGACTTGTCCTGTACTGGATGATCGCCAATCGCCGCCTCGGCTGGAATATCCTCGCCCGGTCGCCGCCACGCGCGTCGAACCGTGGCGCCAACCGCAATGCGCCGCGCGCATTCTGCGCCAGTTCCGGCTTGCGGCCGAGCTGTTCGGCCATTTCGAGACCTGGGGCTATGAGCGTGGGCGGGACTGGTTCGATCGCCTCGCGCCCGCCGCGCCCGAGGCTTTCAACGACCGGCCGGGGACGATCATCGGCCTACATACCCGCGATGAGCTCTACCGCACGGAGGCCCAGCGGCTCGCGGCGTCGGTGGCGCGGCTGGGTCTGCCGCTCGCACTCGTCGAAGTGCCCAGCCAGGGCGACTGGCTGGCCAATGGCCGCCACAAGGCGCGCTTCCTCCAGGACCAGCGTCGGCGGATCGTCGGGCCGCTGCTCTACGTCGACGTTGACGCGTGCAGCATGCCGATCCCTGGACCATCTGCTCGGGCTGGACGAGGATGTCGGATCAGCCTGCTGCGCGACGGCAGGCGCGCAGCGCCACGATCGATCTCGCCGACAGCGCGGGCGCGCGCCGCTTCCTAGACGACTGGGTGGCGCGGATCGAGGCGGCCCCGAAGGCCCGGGACCAGCAGCCGCTCGGCGATATCGCCGCCGAACAGCGGCAACGGGCGGATTTCCCGTATCGCCTCGCGCTGCTGCTGCCTTCGCTGTGCTTCATCTTCGATTTCGAGCGCGGCAGGAACGCCGGCATCGTCCCCGGCCGGCCGATCATCGAGCATCTCCAGGCCAGCCGCGAAGGGTGCGCCCGCAAGAAGCCCGAGGCGCTGGCCAGGCGACGCGCGCGCGTCGAGGATCTGGACCGCACATTCCTCGACACTGCGGAATGACGATGGTGCGTCAGTGCCTGACGGCGAAGGTCAGCCGGTCGCGGGCGTGTGAGTCGGGAGGAACGCTTCGAACGCGCGCGCAGCCTTCACAGCGGACCCGGGCGAACCCATGAGCCAGGATCCCACACCGAAGGTATGCCTCGAACTCGCGCTTCACGAAGACCGGCAGCCCCGAGCGTTCGGCGTCCCCGGCTGCGAGAACAGTAGCTCGCGCAGGCGGCTCGGCTGGCGCCCCGGACTCGATCGCGGCGACGAAGGGGTCGGGCGCGGGCGTGACCTCGATAGTGACCCGGTGGGCCTCGCGCTCCAGGCGGCGCGAGGAGCGGCGTCGTCGTGAGCCCGAGCGCGCCGCGACCGGCGAAACAGGGCAGCCTGCCGAGTCCGTGGGATCGGCCAGTTCCAGCGCGGACCCCCGTCTCGTGAGCGAGCGCGCGACGACACCGCAACGATGCGGGGCTAGTGCACCTGGCCGTAGTCCACCACCGGCAGGAGGATCCGGGACGGGCGAGCGGCGTCGTGGAAGACGGTGTTGAGCGCGACCTGGCCCCGCGCCTCGGCGCCGGTCGGGCCGCCGGTGTTCAGGTTGCGGTCGAACCGCGGGAAGCTCGACGACGTCACCGCGACGCGGATGCGGTGGCCCTTCCGGAAGGTGTTGGCGGTCGCCCAGAGGTCCACCGTCAGCTCGTAGATCCGGCCGGGCGTGAGCGGGACCGGGTGGCTGCCGGAGTCGCGGTAGCGGGCGCGGAGGATCCCGTCGCAGAGGAGGCGCGAGGTCCCGTCGGGATGGACGTCGGTCAGGCGGACGACGAAGTCGGTGTCCCGCGCCGTGGACATGGCGTGGAGCACGCAGCGGACGTCGCCGATCACGGTGAGGTCGCGCTCGAGGGGCGCGCTCGTGTAGGTGAGGCAGCGGCCCTCGATGGGCCGCTGGTCGTAGGCGCCGCCCGGGATGTTGAGCGTCGCCCCGCCCAGGGTCGGGACCGGGTCGTCCGGATCGTACCGGTAGCCGTCGGCCTGCTCCGCCCCGGCCGGCGCCTCCGGTCCGAGGCGCCCGCCGTCACGGAGGTACCACGGCGTCTCGCGCGTGCCGGGCCACGGGTAGGTGTCGGCGGTGCGCCAGCGGTTCTCGCCCATCACGAAGAGCTGGACGCGCGGCTCGTCGGGGACGGAGTTCTTGGCGCCGCGGAGCCAGTGGTCGAACCAGGGCACGCGGATGGCGTTGTAGTCCCGGATCGCCTCGGGCCCGAAGTCGACCTCGCCCTGGACGGTCTTGGCCATGTTCCACGGGCCGTGGATCCACGGCCCGACGACGAGACGCTGCGCGTCGCGCGCGGCCTGGGTGCGCGCCTTGGCCCGCGTGCCGACGAAGTTCTTGATCGTCCCCGCGAGGAAGATGTCGAACCAGCCCCCCATGTGGACGATCGGCGTCTCGATGTCGCCGTGACGGTGGCCGATGTTCCAGCGCCACCAGAACGGCCCGTCGTCCGGATGGGCGAGGAAGTCGTTGTACCAGTCGTCCAGGCCCTCGACGAGCGGGTTCGGCTGGAGCGGCAGCTCCCGGTGCCAGCTCGGAAGCTCCTTGAGCGCCTGCTCGAGCACGCCCTTCCGCTGCGCATGCTCCTCGGGGCTCCGGGCCAGGCGCGGGAGGTTGTTGTAGGTCCACTTCACCGTCCACTCGACCATGAAGCCGAGCTCGAAGGCGCCGCCGTGGTAGACCCACTCCGCCCAGTAGTCCGCCGAGGACTCGCGCACGTACATCGCGCGGAGGTGCGGCGGGCGCGTCGGGGCCAGCCGGTACTGGGTCGCCCCCGCGTACGAGCCGCCGATGGTGCCGACGTTGCCGTCGCACCACGGCTGGGCGGCGATCCACTCGACCGTGTCGTAGCCGTCGCGGTTCGGGCCCCAGCCGTCGTCGTGGAAGGGGATGAAGCGGCCCTCCGAGGCGAATCGTCCCCGGACGTCCTGGATCACCACGGCGTAGCCCTGGGACGCGAAGAAGGGCGGCGAGCCCACCTGGCACTCGGGGGAGTTGTCCTTGCTGTAGGGCGTCCGCTCGAGGAGAGCCGGGAACGGCCCCTTCCCCTTCGGCAGGTAGACGTCGGCGCGGAGGACCGTCCCGTCGCGCATCGTCTGGGGCACGTCACGGCGGACGGTGAACTCCGGGGTCGCGCTGGTCATGCGTGGCTCCTGGGTGAGGGGGTCCCGGGCGTGATGGCCGTCTTGAGGCCCCGTCCGGCGGCCGCGTGGGCGAACGCCTCGGCGATGCGCTCGAGGGGATAGCGGTCGGTCACGAGACTCGCGGCGCCGATCCTGGTCAGGAGCGGCAGCACGCGGCGAAAGGCGGTCCCGCGGCCATAGGCGCCGGTGAGGGTCAGCTCGCGGAAGTGAAAATCGAACAGGTCGACGGGGAGGGTGCTCCCCTTCGGGCAGACGCCGACGAGCTGCACGACGCCGCGCGGGCGCACGAGCCGCGCCGCCGCGGCCAGGAGCTCGGGCTTCCCGACCGCTTCGCAGGCGAGGTCGACCCCGCGGCCGCCCGTCGCGCGGTCCACGACCCGGGCGAGATCCTCGGCGGTGGGGTCCACCGTGAGATCGGCGCCGAGGCGCCCGGCAGCCTCGCGACGGCTGGCGACCGGATCCGACAGGATCGCCGTCCCCGCGCCGCGCGCTTTCGCGAGCGCGAGCGTCAGGAGGCCCATGATGCCGCCCCCGATCACGACCACGATCGCGCCCCGGCGCATCCGGGACATCTCGAGCCCCTCGAGGCAGCAGGCCGCCGGCTCGGCGAGGGCCGCCGTGCTGGGATCGAGCCCCTCGGGGAGGGGATGCACGCAGTGCCGGGGGAGCACGACGCGCTCGGCGAAGCCGCCCACCCGCACGGTCTGCTGGCACTGGCTGATGCGGCCGGCGCGGCACGCGTCGCAGGCGCCGCAGCCGTAGTTCGGCTCGCAGGCGACCGCGCGCCCCACGAGACTCCGGCTGACGCCGCGGCCCACCGCCAGCACGGTCCCGCTGTACTCGTGCCCCATCACCCGGGGCGGCGTCAGGGGGAAGAGCCCCTGCGTGGCGTGGATGTCGCTCCCGCAGATGCCCGCCGTGTGGACGGCGATCAGCGCCTGTCCCGGGCCGGGGGTGGGCTCGGGCAGTTCATCGAGTGTGAATCGGCTCTCTCCGTGCCAGGTCGCGGCGCGCATGGGCAGTCTCCTCGTCCTAGGAGCGAAGGACCTGGAGAAAGCTCCGGGCCGCGTTCACGATGAGGGGCCCGCTGACGACCAGGAGCGCCTGGTAGCCCTCGGCGAGGAGGCGCCGGCCGTCGTCGTGGTCGAGGGCCACGATCATGGCGGGCTTGCCGGCCGCGCGGGCCGCCGCGTGGATCCGCGTCACCTCGGTCTGCACGCGCGGATCCTTCCAGCCGTTCGGGATGCCCATGGACATGGAGAGGTCCCCGGGGCCGATCACGACCACGTCGAGGTCCGGGACCCGGACGGCGGCGTCGAGCTCCCCGAGCACCGCGTGGTTCTCGAAGATGGCGCAGCAGAGGATCTCCTCGTCGGCCTGCCGGTAGTACGCGGCCCCCGCCTGCGGCACCCCGTAGAACGCCGCGCGGGACATGGCCATGGCGCCCCGGGTTCCCCGCGTGGGATACCGCGTCGCCTTCGCGGCAGCCTCCACCTCGGCCCGGCTCGTCACGTCGGGGACGATGACCCCGCCCGCTCCCTGGTCGAGGTACTCGAGAATCTCCGCCGCGTCGTTCTTCCGCACGCGCACCAGCGGTGTCATCCCGGTCAGCTCGGCGGCGCGGATCAGCTCGCGGGCGGTCTCGACGCCGAGGCCGCCGTGCTGGCCGTCGATGAACACGAAGTCGTAGCCGAGGTGGCCGAACGTCTCCACCAGCTCGGGGCTGTTGATCGTGATGAGAGCGCCGACCACACGCTGGCCGGCCCGCAGCTTGGCCTTGAGACTGTTCGGACGCACGAGTCCTCCGTGGGTGTCCCGGGGTCAGGGCCGGGCGTGGTTGGCGATGATGAAGCCGGCGATCGAGTGGCGGGAGGGGCCGTTCGGGAGCTTGTCGCAGTCGAACCAGCGCGCGTCCTCGAGCTCCTCCTTGTCGATCGCGATCTCGCCGCCCGCGTACCGGGCGACGAAGCCGATCATGAGCTGGCTCGGGAACGGCCAGTTCTGGCTCCCGACGTACTGGATGTCGGTGACGTCGACCCCCACCTCTTCCTTGACCTCGCGGGCCACCGTGCCCTCGAGCGACTCGCCGTTGTCGACGAAGCCGGCGACCAGGGCGTAGCGGCCCGGCGCCCACCCCGCCTTCCGGGCCAGGAGGACGCGGGAGCCGTCGCGGACGAGCGTGATCACGGCCGGATGGAGGTGGGGATAGTGCTCGTAGCGGCAGCGCGGGCACTGCTTCCCCCACTCGCCGGGAATGCGCGCGGTCGGCTCGCCGCAGCGGGGGCAGTGGGCGCTGGTCGACTCCCACCAGAGGAGCTGCATGGCCATCCCGCCGAGCGAGAGGAGCTCGTCCGGGAGCCGCGTGCCCTGCATCGGCACCAGGGTCTCGCGCTGGAGGGCGGGCGGGACGGCGGCCCCCTTCGGCAGGCTCATGACCCAGCAGGGCGTGCCTCCGAGGGTGCCCAGCCAGATGGGATCGCTCAGGGCGCCGTCGATGCCGGCCGGCCGCTCGCCTTCGGGCAGGCGGAACCGGTCGCCGTCGGGGACGACGAGGAGCGCCTGATCCTGGACCAGGAGCCAGTGGCCGCGAGGTGCCGGCGGCGCGGCGCCCGTCTTCGCCGGGACGAAGCCGCCGCGGAGGCAGTCCCGGTTGAAGGGGAGATAGACCGTCAGCGGTGTCGGGCGGTGCGTCGGCGGTGGCATCGGGCGGCTCAGAAGACGATCAGGCCGCGCGCCAGCGCCCCGGCCGCGAGGTCCCGGAACGCCTGGTCGGCCTCGTCGATCGTGTAGCGGCGGGTGATGAGGTCGTCCAGACGAAGCTTGCCGGCGAGGTAGAGCTCCACCAGCCGGGGGAAGTCCTCGCGGGTCCGGGCGCTCCCGTAGATCGAGCCCCGGATCACCCGCTCCTGGCTCACCAGGGGCTGGACGCTGAGCGGCACCGTCGCCCCGGTCGGGGGGACCCCGATCATGACCGCGGTCCCTCCCGGGGCGAGGGAGTCGATCGCCTGTCCCATCGCCCGCACGTCTCCGACGGCGGCGAAGGTGTAGTCGGCGCCACGCCGGGTGATGGCCCGGATGGCGGCGACCGGATCCTGCCGCGACGCGTCGACCACGTGCGTGGCGCCGAGCGCCCGCGCGTGCTCGAGCCGCTCGGCCCGCACGTCGACCGCCACCAGGGGATGCGCGGTGACGAGCGCCCCACCCTGGACCACGTTCAGCCCGACGCCACCGACGCCGAAGACGGCCATGCTGGCGCCCGGCGGCACCTGGGCCGTGTTGATCACCGCGCCGACCCCGGTCATGACGGAGCAGCCGATCAGGGCCGCGCGGTCGAGGGGCATGTCGGGCCGGATCGGGATCGCGCTCGATTCCGCCACCACCGTGCGCGAGGCGTACGTGGCGACGTGGCCGTACTGGTAGACGGGCTTCCCGGCGAGCGACAGGCGCGTCGTGCCCTCGGGGAGGACGCCCTTTCCGGGCTGACGGTTCTCGCACAGGTTCGGCCGCCCGATGACGCAGTAGTGGCAGCGCCCGCAGGTGGGCGCCCAGGAGAGGACCACGTGGTCGCCGGCCCGGAGGTGCCGGACCCCGGGGCCCACGGCCTCGACGATCCCCGATCCCTCGTCGCCGAGCACGATGGGGAGCGGGATGCCCTGCCAGCTGCCGTCGGCGGCGTGGAGGCAGCTGTGGCAGACGCCGCTCGCCACCATGCGGACCGAGACCTCGCCCTCGCGCGGGGGCTCCACCTCGAGCTCCTCGACACGGAGCGGCTGGCGCTGCTCGAACAGGACCGGGGCCTTCATGGTTCCGTTGGGTCTCCCTCCGGGCCGCGCCCGCGCCCGGGGCCTGGATCGCAGCCGCTCAGTCCCCGTACCGGATGCGGGGCTCCAGGTAACCGTACAACAAATCGACGGCCAGGTTGAGGGCCATGAAGAGAGCCGCGATGAACAGGATCGTGCTCTGCGTCACCGGGTAGTCTCGCTGGTAGATCGACCAGAGGACCAGGCGGCCCACTCCCGGGAGCGTGAAGACCTCCTCCACCACGACCGTGCCGCCCAGCAGGATGCCCAGCTGGAGGCCGACCACCGTCACGACGGGGATCATGGCGTTCTTGAGGGCGTGCTTCAGCACGATGGCCCGACCGGCCAGCCCCTTGGCGAGGGCGGTGCGCACGTAGTCGGAGCCGAGCACGTCGAGCATGCAGGAGCGGGTGGTGCGGGCCACGTTCGCGGCGGCCGCCGTGCCGAGGCACAGGGCCGGGAGGACCATGATGGTGAGATTCCGCCGGGGATCCGTGAGGAGGTCGACCCACATGACCGGCGGCATCCAGCGGAGATAGAGCGAGAAGAAGAGGATCAGCATCGTGCCCTGCCAGAAGACCGGTACCGAGAGGCCGAGCAGCGTGCCGATCCGCGTGACGTGGTCGATCGCCCGGTCGCGCCGGACGGCGGACAGGATCCCGGCCGCGACGCCCAGGACCAGCGAGAAGACGACGGAGAGCACGGTGAGCTCGATCGTGACCGGAAGCCGCTCGAGGATCAGGGAGAGGACCGGTTTCCCGGTGCGCCAGGACGTCCCGAGGTCGCCTCGAACGAGCTGGCCGAGCCAGCGGCCGTACTGGACGTACCAGGCCTGGTCGAGCCCGAAGAACCGCTTGAGCTGATCCACCATCTGCTGGCTCATCACCGCGTCCGCGCCGATCATCTGCTCCACGACGGTGCCTGGAATGAGGCGGAGCATGAGGAAGACCAGGACCGTGAGCCCGAGGAGGGTCAGGGCCATCGAATAGAGGCGGACGACCAGGTAGCGGCCCATCAGGGCGTCCGGGCGAGCATCATGCCATCTTCGCCAGCTCGGCTTCCAGGCGGTCGAGGTTCTGCTCGTTAGCCTCGACCGCGAACCTCTTGACCCTCTCGCACTCGGCGGCAGACTCGAAGAGCATTCGCCAGGTGATCCTGGTCTTGCCGTCCTGTCGGGCGAGCGCGATCGTCAGCTGAAACTGGGGCCCCGACACGTGCTGGAGGACGATGCGCTCGGGCATGCACCACTTCGACGAACACGCTCTTGTTCTGATAGCTGGCGCCGTCGGGGCCGTGCATCACGAAGCGCCAGATGCCGCCCGGACGCAGGTCGAACTCGTGAAAGGTGTTGGTGAAGCCCTTCGGACCCCACCACCGCACGAGGTGATGCGGGTCGGCAAATGCCCGGAACACCCGCTCGCGTGCCGCATCGACGACCCGCGCGGTGATGATCTCCCGGGCAGCAAGTGCCTCAGTCGGATCGAGTTCGCCTGCTGACACGCAGCTCTCCTCGTGCGGAGCTGGACAGCCGCCACGCACTCGACTCGGTGGCGACGCGTGGTCCCCGGTCGCCCCAGGCGTCGTCAGGCGTCATCCCTGTATCGAGCCGGTCTGACCCGGAGCTACCTTGCCGCCAGGACGCGGAACACCGGGATGCTTGCGGCGATCGCTTCGAACTCCTCGAGCGGCGCGTCCTTGTCCACCGCCAGGTGCGCCCGCGCTCCGGGCGCTCTCTTCAAGTAGGCCTTCAGCACCGGGCCGCGCTTCTCGACCGGGATCTCCTCGAGCCGCACCCGTTCGGTCCTTCCGTGACGCAGCAGAGCGCGGCCGTCGGCCGCCCGAAGGTTCCGGACCCACGCCACCTCGGCGCCGAGCATCGACACGAGGTACCGCTGCCCGTCCACGACGGCCATCACCAGAGGGAAGGAGATCGCGCGTCCCGACCGACGCCCCACCACCTCCAGCGTGACCAGGTGGTTCGGGGCGATACCCAAGGCATTGACGGCTGCCCAGGCTCGATTGAGCACTCGGGCCACGGCATTGGGACGGCGCCCTCGATAGAGCCAGCGCTCGAACCTTCGGAAGGCCAAGCGAGTCTCACCTCGTCGGCCCCATCTTACCGCGACAGAGCCTTCCCGCCGGGGACAGGCTGCCCGACCATGCAGCCTGTCCCCGGCGGGAGGGCACGCGAATGACGGGACAACCGCCAGGCGCTCCGCTGCGGCTGCTCCCGGGACCGGGTATTCGCCCGTCTACGCCTTGTCGAGCCAGACCCGCTCGAACCCGTAGAGGTTCGTCGTGGGGTGCTGGACCCAGCCCTTGACGTAGTTCTGGCTGAAATCGATGTGGTCGGCCGAGAAGAGCCAGAGGTGCGGCACGTTCTCGAGGATCATGATCTGGACGCGGTCGTAGATCTCCTTGCGCTTCTTCTGGTCGAACGTCCTCCGCCCCTCCTCGAGGAGCCCGTCCAGGTCCGGGACGCTCCAGCTGTTCCAGTTCTGCCCCTTGGTGGAGTGAAGCGCCCGGAAGAACGCGGTGTCGGGGTCGGCGTAGCCCGGCGTCGTGTTCATCGTCATGTCGAAGTCCTTCGCGAGCCACCGCTTGATCCATACCGCGTACTCGACGTTCTCGATCTCGGCGTTGATCCCGATGCGCTTGAGGTTCGCCGCGACGACGGGGGCGCCGTTGACCATGGTCGGGAAGGTGGGGATGACGCAGAGCTTGACGGTGAAGCCGCCCGCCTGCCCCGCCTCGGCCATGAGCTTCTTCGCCTTGTCGATGTCGGGCCTGTAGTACTTCATCCACTGCTCCTCGGGGATCTGCCACTGCTTCATGGGCGCCGTCGCGGGGGCCGTCAACCGCCCGAAGCCCGCCGCCGCCACCTTCAGCACCGCCGCCCGGTCGACCGCGTAGCTGATCGCCTGTCGGACGCGAACGTCCTTGAGCGGGCCGCGGGTCGCGGTGATGTTGAGGTAGTCGTACCCGAGGCGGGACGACCGGTAGCCCGTGAGGGTCTTCTCGTCCTTCAGGAGGTTCCAGTTCTTGTTGTCCTCGATGAACGCGTGGTGGATCTGCCCGGTGCGGAGCGCGGCGACGATGTTCGCCTCGTCCGGGATGGTCCGGATGACGACCTCGTCGACGTAGGGCAGGCCCTTCTTGTAGTAGTTCGGGTTCTTCTTGAAGACCATCTGCTGCTCGACCTTCCAGTCGGCCAGCATGAAGGGGCCGGTCCCCATCGTCGTCTTGTTGAGGTCCCCGCCGCCCTTGGTGACCCCGGCCTCGCTCACGATGTAGCCCCAGAACCCGCCGAGGGCGGCGAGGAGCGCGGCGAACGGCTCCTTGGTGACGAACTTGACCTGGTACTTGCCCGCCGGCTCGACCTTGTCGACCGCGGTGAAGTCGGCCTTGCCGCCGGCCGACTTCTCGAGGAGGCGGTCGAACGTGAACTTGACGTCGGCGCTCGTGAGCTCCTGGCCGTCATGGAACTTGACGCCCTGGCGGAGCTTGAACGTCCAGGTGAGCTTGTCGTCGGAGAGCGTCCAGGACTCGGCGAGCTCGGGCTGGACCGCCATGTTCTCGTCGAAGCGGACGAGCTGGCTGTAGGTCAGCGGCGAGCGGCGGCTGCGCGAGAACGCCGGGACCAGCTGCGGGTCGAGGCCGGTCGCCTCGTTGTTCTGGGCGGAGATGATGCTTCCGCCGGCCTTGGGCGTCTGGGCGAAGGCGCCCCGCCCGAGGGCGAGCGTCCCCAGGGCGGCGCCGCCGGCCTTGAGCACGTCGCGGCGGCTCGGGGCGCCGGGGCGGGGAGCGTCGTGGTCCAGCTGACGGTCACGCTTGGTCATGGGATGCCTCCTGGGCACGAGAGGTGGTCACTGGGAGCGGGGATCGAGCACGTCGCGAAGTCCGTCACCGAGCAGGTTGAAGGCGAGCACCGCCGTCATGATGGCGAGGCCGGGGAAGACCGAGATCCAGGGAGCGGTCTCGAGGTACGTGCGGCCCTCGTTGAGCATGTTGCCCCAGGACGGGGTGGGCGGCTGGACCGAGAGACCGAGATAGCTGAGCGAGGCCTCGATCAGGATCGCCTGGGAGAAGGCCACGGTTCCCTGGACGACGAAGGGTGAGAGCACGTTCGGCAGGACGTGCTTGAGCGCGACCTTCGCCCGGCCGGCGCCGAGCGCCCGCACCGCGTCCACGTACTCCTTCTCGCGCTCGGCGAGGACCGGGCCCCGCATGACCCGGGCGAAGATCGGCGTGTAGACGATGGCGATCGCGATCACGGCGCTGTTGATCCCGGGGCCCCGCATCGCCGCGATGCCGACGGAGAGGAGCAGACCGGGCACGCTGAAGAATACATCCATCACCCGGCTGACGAGATTGTCCCACCGTCCACCGAGATAGCCTGCCGTCAGCCCGAGCGCGCCGCCGACCAGCATGGCGGACCCGATGGAGACGGTCGCGACGTACAGCGAGATACGGGTGCCGTGGATCACGCGACTGAAGACGTCCCGGCCGAGACGGTCCGTGCCCATCCAGGCCTGGTGCCCCGGGGGCGTCTCCAGGAGGTCGAAGTTCTGCTCGTCGGGCGCCACGGGCGCGAGGAGCCCCGCGAGGAGGGCGACCGCGACGATCAGGACGGAGACGATCAGACCGCCGAGGACGACGGAGCTTCGGAGGGCGCGTCTGATCCGCCGGCCGAGGCGGGGCAACTCGCGCGGCGGAACGGGAGCCACGAACCCCTCGTCGCGTGTGAGCTCCAACGTTGCGATGCTAGGCGGGCCGGTCGGCGCCTGTCAAGGCCGGGCGACGGCCGGTGGTGGGCCGGTTCCAGGCAATCCGATGCGCGATGGCCGAATCACGATGCGCGGAGTAGCCCGCGGCGGTTGCCTCGCGTACCATGGCCGGGTGCCTGCGCGACCGCCGCTGCCGTCTCGGGCGGGTGGCGCGCCTGCCGCTCCCCGGCCAATCCGCCGGGCCGCCCTCCGATCGTGCTGACGTGGGCGGACGGCGGGGCGTTGCTCGCCGTCTTCGTGTGGGGCGTCAGCTTTCCCGTCCTGAAGGGCATCATGACCGTGATGAGTCCGCTCACGCTGATGCTGGTCCGGGGGCTGGTCTCCCTGGCCGTTCTCGCCGTCATCCTCCGTCGCTCGGGTGGGTGGCGCTTGCCGTCTTCGGAGGACGTGCCTGCGCTCCTGTCGGCGGGGCTGATCGGCTTCACGCTGAACCAGGTCCTCTACTCGTGGGGGCTCCACCTCACCACCGCCTCCCATTCCGGGCTCATCTTCACGGTGACCCCGCTCTTCGTGTTCGGCATGAGCCAGGCGCTGGGCCACGTCAGCCTGGGGCGACGCGACGTGCTCGGGCTTGCCCTCGGCGTCGGCGGGGCGGCGCTGATCATCGGCTGGCCCGCCAGCGGGGCGGCCGGCGAGGCGTCCCTGCTCGGGGACCTGCTCACCGTCGGTGCCGCGATCACCTGGGGCGTCTGGACGATCCTCGCGGCTCCGGTCCTCCAGCGCCGCGGCACCCTTGCCGGCACGTTCTGGATCACCCTGACGGGGACGATCGGGCTCGTGCCATTCGCCGTGCCGGGGCTCGTGGCCCAGGACTGGGCGCTGCCGTGGTGGACCTGGGCCGGCATCCTCTACGCCGGCGCGGCCGGCGGCGCGCTGGGGAGCCTCCTGTGGTACGCCGCCGTGCGGCGTCTCGGCGCCGCGCGGACCGCGATCTATGCCAACATGGAGTCGTTTTTCGCCGTGCTGGCGGCCGCCCTCCTGCTCGGGGAGCGGGTCGCGCTGGTGTCGGTGGTGGGAGGGGTGGCTGTGGTCGCGGGCGTGCTCCTCACGCGCCGGCAAGAGTAGCGGGAAACGCGCTCACCGCCGCTGGGGCGGCGATCTCCAAGCGGGAGGAACGATGGCGTCCGTCATGACCGTGACCGGGCCGGTGGCGGCCCGGGACCTCGGCTTCACGCTGATTCACGAGCACATCTTCCTGGATCTCACCCGCGACGTCCTCGGGCGCAACAGCATGCTGAACGATCCCGAGCTCGCGTACCGGGAGCTCGCCCTGTACAAGAAAGCCGGCGGGGTGACGCTGGTGGATCAGACGACGGGGGGCCTCCGGGGCCACGACCACGACATCACGCCCACGAAGCACGCGCTCGCGATTCGCGAGATCGCGCAGCGCGTGGGTCTCCAGATCGTCCTCGGGGCCGGCTGGTACCGCGAGCCGTACTACGAGCGTCGACTCTGGCGAGCGAAGACCGACCAGATCGCAGAGGAGCTCGAGCGTGACGTCACGCACGGGATCGACGGCACCGACGTCCGGGCGGGCCTCCTGGGCGAGATCGGCTCCCACTTCACCTGGATCTCCCCGGTCGAGGAGCGGGTCTTCCGCGCGGTGGCGCGGGCACACCGGCGGACGGGGCTCTCGATCGCCACGCACGCGCTGAACTCCCCGGTCGGACTCGACCAGCTGGACATCCTGCAGGAGGAGGGGGTGGACCCGCGGCGGGTCATCGTCGGCCACGCGCACTCCTATCCGGTCCACGAGTACCACGTGGCGCTGGCGAAGCGCGGGGCGTTTCTCTCGTTCGACCGGATGGGATACGTGCAGCCGTACGAGCACGAGCGGATGCTCCAGGGCATCAAGCAGCTCGTGGATGCGGGCCTCGTCGGGCACCTCGTCCTGTCGCAGGACGTGTGCTGGCGCACGGACTACGTCGCCTACGGCGGGCGCGGCTACGCGTTCGTGGCGACCGGGCTCCGCGAGGAGCTCCGGAGCCTCGGGATCGGCGACGAGCTCTACCACCGGATGACCGTGGACAATCCTCGGCGCGCCCTGTCCGGCGAGCCGTGACCGATCTCCGGCCGTCCCCTCCAGCCTGACACGAGGAGAAGAGCACGGTGCACCGACGGTTCCTGGACACGCCGGATGGCCAGATCCACTACGTGACGGCCGGCGCCGGCCGGCCCGTCCTGCTCCTTCACCAGACGCCGCGCTCGTGGGACGAGTATCGCGAGGTCATCCCCATCCTGGCGCGGGAGCGGCGGGTGATCGCCATGGACACGATCGGCTACGGCGAGTCGTACAAGCCGGACCGACGGTGCGACATCGAGGACTACGCCCGCGGTGCCATCGCCCTGCTCGACGGTCTCGGCATCGGGCCGCTGGCCGTCGTCGGGCACCATACGGGCGCCGTGATCGCGATGGAGCTGGCGGCGTCGCATCCGGATCGCGTCGAGCGACTCGTGCTCTCCTCGTGCCCCTACGTCGACTCGGCCGATCGCGACCGGCGCCATCGCACGGGCGGGCACCGCGTCGACCACGTCGAGGCGAAGCCGGACGGCACCCATCTGGCCGAGCTCTGGCAGATCCGGCAGCGCTTCTATCCGAAGGAGCGGCCGGATCTCCTGACGCGGTTCGTCGCCGACGCGCTCCGGGCGGGCGAGAAGATCGTGGAGGGGCACGGCGCCTGCAGCCGCTACCGCATGGAGGAGAGGATCGGCCTGGTCCGCTGCCCGACCCTCGTGACGTGGGGGACGGAGGACCCGTTCGCGTCGCCGCAGGCGGAGGTGGTCGCCCGGCACATCCCGGGGAGCCGGCTCGCGCCGCTCGTCGGGGGCAGCGTCGCCGTCGTGGACGAGATGCCGGACGCCTTCGCCCGGCTCGTGCTGGACTTCCTGCGCGGATAGGACTTCCCGTGGCTGGTGAGCCACCTCCGAGCCGCTGGATGGGATTGCTCGTCATCGCGGCCGGAGCCATCCCGATCGGGGCCGCCCTGTTCGCGGACGATGCGAAGTTCCACGCGCCCCGCTGGCTGGTCGCCATGACGGCGGCATGTTCGTCCTGGCCGGGCTGATGCTGATCCGCTCGGCGAGCGCGGCGCCGCGGGCTCCGGCGGCCGACGTGGTGGGGTCCTGCCTCGGCGTGCTCCTGACGAGCGGCTTCACGGTCCTCGCGGGCTGGGCGCTCCTCTTCTCCGGCGGGCCGAGCGCGTGGAAGATGTCCGGGAGCCTGCTGCTCGGGTGGCTCCCACCGTGGGTCAGCGCCGGGCTCTTCTACACGATGCTGGGAATCGGCGCGCTCCTCTGCGTGGTCTTGACCGTCTTCGCGTGGCGCCAGCTCTTCCGCGCGATCGCGGCGGCCGGGTCAGCCTCGCGGGGTCCGCGCGGACTCGAGTAGCGCGAAGAGCCGCGCGGGGGTCACCGGCACCTCGCGGATCGTGACGCCGAGGTCCGCGACCGCGTCTTCCACCGCGTTGGCGATCGCCGCCGCGCCGGGAATCGCGCCGCTCTCGCCCACTCCCTTGATGCCGAGCTCGTTCACGATCGAGGGATGGTCGAGACGCGCCACCGGGAGCATCGGGAGCTGGTCGGCCTTCGGGAGCCCGTAGTCCATGAGGCTTCCCGTCACGAGCTGCCCGGAGTCGTCGTAGACGAGCTCCTCCCAGAGGCCGGCGCCGATCCCCTGGGCCGCGCCGCCCTGGAGCTGGCCCTCGACGATGACCGGATTGATGGCGCGCCCGCTGTCGTGGACGACGGCGTACCCGAGGAGCCGGATGTCGCACGTCTCGAGATCGACCTCGACCGCGGCGGCCTGGGTGCCTGACGCCCAGGTCACGGTGTCGGGGTAGAAGTAGCTGCATCGCTGGAGGCCGGGCTCCCCGGTCTTGCGGAGCGCCTTCGAGCGAATGGCCGCGTGGGCGATGCGACCGAGGGTGAGGGCGCGCCCGGGAACGCCGGCCACGAACGCCCGGCCGGCCTCGATGCGGACGTCTTCGGGCGCGCACTCGAGGAGCTCGGCGGCGACCTGCTGCGCCCGGGCGCGAACCTCGCGCGCGGTCCGGGCGACCGCCGGCCCGGTGTTCGCCGCGACGCGGCTGCCTCCCGTGCCCATCCCGATGGGGAAGAGCTGCGTGTCGCCCGCCACGATGTGAACGTCCTCCAGGGGCACGCCGAGCTCCGCCGCGCAGATCTGGGCGAGCGTGGTCTGGTGGCCCTGGCCCTGCGCGGCCACGCCGATGGTGACGAAGACCTGGCCGCTCGGGTCGACGCGGACCTGCGCGCCCTCGTAGGGCCCGATGCCGGAGCCCTGGACGTAGCAGGCGACCCCGATCCCGATCCTCCGCGACGTCCGGATCTGCGCGGCCTGGCGGGCGCGGAGCTCCGGGTAGTGGAGCAGCTCGAGCGCGCGCTCGAGGCCGGCCGGGAAGTCGCCCGGGTCGTAGGCGACCGTGACCCCGTCCTTGTAGGTGATGCCCGGCCGGTACGGCATCTCGCCCGGCTGCACCAGGTTGCGCCGGCGGATCTCGACGGGATCGATCCCCAGCCGCCGCGCCCCGATGTCGAGGAGCCGCTCCATGACGAAGACGGCCTCCGGCCGCCCCGCGCCGCGGTAGGCGGCGTTGTGCGTCTTGTTCGTCACGTAGCTCGTGCCGACGCTCCGGTAGTTGGGCACCCGGTAAGGCCCCGGCAGGTGGTTCACGGTGTTGAGGGTGAGCCCCGTCCCCTCGACGGGATAGGCGCCCACGTCGGCCTGGAAGACGTCGTCGATGGCCACGATCGTCCCGTCGCGGCGGAAGGCGATCCGCGCCCGGTGGACCTGCTCGCGGTCGTGTCCCGTGGCCACGAAGTGCTCGCGGCGCCCCTCGACCCACTTGACGGGTCGCCTCAGGCGGAGGGCGACCGCCGGCACGAGCAGCTCCTCGTGATAGACGGCGCCCTTCGGGCCGAACCCGCCGCCCACGTCGGGGGCGAGCACGCGCACCTCCTCGGCCGGGATCCCCAGGACCACGGACACGGCGTCCCGCACGAGATAGGGATTCTGGGTGGACGACCAGACGACGAGCAGGCCGGACTCGGAGTCCCGGTAGGCGAGGACGCCGCGGGGCTCGATCGGCACGGCCGTGATCCTCGGATGGCGGAGCTCTGCCTCGACGATCAGGTCGGCGGTCGGGAAGGCGCGCTCGACGTCGCCCGTGCCGCCGCGCGCGACGACGGCGGCGTTGTCGGGCCAGTCCGCGTGAATCCGGTCGGAGCCGCGCGCCGCGGACTCGGGCGTCGTCACGGGCGGAAGCGGCTCGTAGTCCACCGTGACCCCGTCCAGCGCGTCGCCCAGACGATAGGGGTCGTCCGCGACGACGACGGCCACCGGCTCGCCGACGTACCGCACCACCTCCGACGCGAGGACGCTCTGGACGTAGGGACGGGTGTTGGGCGTCCCGCCGAACGGCGCGGGGATGCCTCGCGAGACCTCCGGGAGATCGGCGGCGGCGAAGACCGAGACCCCGGGCAACGCGCGCGCCTGGTCCGTCGCGATCCCGCGGATGCGGGCGTGCGCGTGGGGGCTTCTCACCACGCCGAGGTAGGCCGTCCCGGGCCGCCGGAGGTCGTCCAGGAACCGCCCGCGCCCCTCGAGCAGAGGAGCGTCCTCCTTCCGGCGGGGCGAGGCGCCGATCGGGCTTCCGGTCACGCGGCCGGCCCGAGGAGGTAGCGCTTGGGGAGCTCCGCGCCCGCGACGAAGCTCAGCCCTCTGACCTTGCACATCTGATACACGTTGATCCGGAAGTCGGGGCAGGTGCTGACGAGACAGTACGCGTCGGTCGCGCGAGTAGCCGTGGTCGCGGACGAGCCAGTCGATCAGGTTGATCGTGGCGGTCTCGACGGCGACCTCGAGCGGCCGGTAGGCGAACACGGAGACGATCGACGCCGGCTTCTCGATCCGCATCCAGGGCACCGTCCGGCCCTTGACCAGGTCGAAGTGGAGACGCACGGTGGACTTGGTCTCGGCGGCCGTGCCCGTGAACTCGGTGTCGCCCTGGCTGGCGTGGACGTCGCCCAGGTAGAAGCGCGCCCCCTCGTGGAAGACGGGGAGATGGATCCGGTGCCCCGGCGCGACGTCGCGGATGTCGAGGTTGCCGCCCCACTCGCCCTGGCCGTCGAGGCTGGTCGTCACCTCGCGCTCGGGCGCGACCCCGATGGTGCCGATGAAGGGCGTGATCGGCCAGCTGATCCGGTCGCTGAAGTGGAGCGTGCCGTCCCGGGTCGTCCCGCTCGGACCCGGGGTGTGGCGGAAGATCTTGGTCGTGTAGCGCTCGGAGAGCTCGGGCCATCGCGCCGACTCGCCGAGAGGCCCGCGCCGGGGCCCGACCGCGATCCAGGAGTAGCCGTCGACCAGGATGTCCTCGACGCTCACGACGAGCGTGTCGCCGCGCTCGGCGCCCTCGACCCAGACCGGGCCGCCGATCGGGTTCGCGAGCGGCGGGACGCGGTCGAATCCCGGGCGCTTCGCGGGGATGGCGAGATCCTCGGGCGTCCGGAAGTATCCCGTGCTCGCGTCGTAGGTCTCGATCTCGAAGGTCTCGCCGGGCTTGACTCGAAGCAAGGGCTCGTCCCGCCAGTCGAAGGCGTACTTCCGGGCCTGCTCACGCGTGATCCGTTGCACGGTCTCGGTGTCCTCCCGATTCGCGATCAAAGGTGGCGCTAGGGCTGGTGGCCGGCGCGAGTCTGAATAGACCATGCCCACGGCGCCGGCACAAGCGGCGGACCCAGGACAGGACCGTGTCGGGCGCGATCTCTGAGGTGAGACACTTCTGGTACACTCTCGCCATCATGCCTGCGAAGAACCCACGCGTAAACGTCGTGCTCGAGCGTCCGCTCTATGAAGCACTCGGCCGACTGGCTCGCCGGGAGGGAACCTCGCTCTCCCTCAAGGTGAGAGACCTGCTCCGTGAGGCGCTGGAGGCGCACGAGGATCTGGTCCTGGGCCAGATGGCCCAGGAGCGCGAGCGGACGTTCGATCGGGCTCGGAGCCTCTCGCACGACCAGGTGTGGCGGGTCTCGGAGCGCTCCAAGAGGCGCTGATTGCCGTACACCCTCCGCTACCATCCGAGGGTGGCTGAGGACGACCTGCCCGATGTTCCGGCCAACCTTCACGCTCGAATCGCTCGCTCCATCGACGGACGACTGACAACGGAGCCGATGCGCTACGGGGTACCGCTTCGTGGAACGCTCAAGCGGTACTGGAAGCTACGAGTGGGCGACTACAGGGTCGTCTTCAAGATCGCGCGTCAGGAGGTATGGGTCTTGACGATCCTGCACCGACGGGAGATTTATGAGGCCGTGGCGGCCCGGCTTGGCTGGGTACCGTAACAGCTCGGGAGGGGTCACCCACGCCGCTGGAGCCGGGCGGCGACGGCCTCGGCCTCGCGCATGACCCGGATGATGTTGCCGCGGGAGAGCTTGATCAGGTCCTTGTCGGACCAGCCGCGGCGGATCAGCTCCGCGAGGAGGACCGGGTAGGACGACACGTCCTCCATTCCGACCGGCCACTCCTCGTTGCCGTCGTAGTCCCCGCCGAGGCCGATGTGGTCCGCGCCGGCGAGGCGGCGCGCATGCTCCACGTGGTCGGCCACATCGGCGATCGTCGCCTTCGGGAGATGCCGCTTCCGGAGGTGAGCGCGCTCCATGCGGTGGCGCTCCGCCGGGTCCGTGACGCCCTTGAGCCGGGGCTTGAGCTCGGCCATGGCCCGGGCGCGCGCGTCGGCCGCCGCCTGCGACACGAACGGGCCGACGAAGGTGATCATGATCACGCCGCCGTTCCTCGGCAGGCGCCGGAGGATGGCGTCCGGGAAGTTCCGCGTGACGTCGGTCAGCGCCCGGCAGGACGAGTGGGAGGAGATCAGCGGCGCCACCGAGACGTCGAGGGCATGCGCCATGACCTCGGGCGAGGTGTGGGCGAGGTCGACCAGCATGCCGAGCCGGTTCATCTCGCGCACGACCTCTTTCCCGAAGGCGGTGAGCCCGCCGTGGCGGCGGACGTCGTTGCACGAGTCCGCCCAGTCCAGGGTGACGTTGTGGGTGAGCGTCATGTACCGCACGCCGAGGTCGTAGTAGGCGCGGAGCGCCCCCAGCGATCCCTCGATGGCGTGGCCGCCCTCGATCCCGAGGAGCGAGGCGATCCGCCCGCGCCGTCTGGCCCGCTCGACGTCGGCCGCGCTGAAGGCCGGCGCCAGCCGCTCCGGGTAGCGGGCGATCACTCGCCGCGCGATGTCGATCTGCTCGAGCTGGACGCGCGCGAACCGGCCACCGGCCAGATCACCGGGAATGTAGACCGACCAGAACTGACCCCCGACCCCACCGGCCCGGAGGCGTGCGAGGTCCGTCTGCCCGCGGGCGGGCCGGCGCAGGTCGTAGGCTGCCACGTCGCCGCGCGCCTTTGCGTCGTTCCGGATCGTCCAGGGCAGGTCGTTGTGGCCGTCGATGAGAGGATGGCGCGCGAGCAGCCGTCGAGCATGTCGGAGAGCGGCGGTCTCGGTCGGGGCGGGACGGGACGGGGAGCGGGCACGACGCTCACCCTACCAGACACTCCAGCCGCCGTCGACCACGAGGTTGTGACCGGTGATCCAGGCGCCGGCGTCCGAGGCGAGCAGCGCCACGGCGCCCTTGAGATCCGCCGGGGTGCCGGTTCGCGCGAGCGGGTTCGCGAGGCGGCAGCGCTCCACGAACACCGGATCCGTGCCCGGCGACGGGATCTGGCCCGGGGACAGGCAGTTGACCGTGATGCCGTGCTCGCCGAGCTCGGTCGCGAGCGCCCGGGTGAGGTTGACGACCGCGCCCTTCGCCGCCTGGTACGGCGGGCCCGATCGCTGGTAGTCGAGCCCGGCGTAGAGGCGGTTGTCGGCGCCGAGCGTGCCGTGGATCGAGCCGAGCGTGATGATCCGGCCCCGGCGCCGGGGGATCATCACTCGGGCGGCCGCCTGGGCGGAGACGTAGGTTCCGGTGACGTTCAGCTCGAGGGCCTGGCGGAGCTCGTCGATCGAGGCGTCGGGCACGTAGGTCGTGGTGAAGGCGCCGCCGGCGTTGCAGACCATCACGTCGAGCCGGCCGCGCTCGCCCATCACCCGGTCGACGAGCGCGCCGACCTCCGTCTCGGCCGTGACGTCGGCGCCGAGACCGGTCGCGTCGAGGCCGGATCCCCGGAGCTCCGCGGCGACCCGCTCGCACCGCGCAGCGTCCCGGCTCGCGAGATACACGGCCGCCCCGAGCTCGCCGAGGGTTTCCGCCATCGCGCGGCCGAGATGCGTCCCGCCGCCGGTCACGATGGCGACGCGGCCGGTGAGGTCGAAGAGAGACTGGACGCGCATGGCGCCGATCATTCAACCACGGGCGGGGCCGCGCGGAAAGTGGACCCGTCGTGCGATGATCGCGGCATGCAGCCGGTCCGGGTGGCGGTGATCGGGGCGGGGTTCATGGGCGAGCGGCACGCGCGGATCTACGCGGGCCTCCCGGACGTCGAGCTGGTCGCGGTCTGCGACGTGCGTGAGGCCGCCGCGCGCGAGCTGGCCGCCCGGACCGACGGCTCCGCGTACTCGGACTTCAGGGCGCTGCTCCGGCGCGACGATCTCGATGCCGTCAGCGTGTGCACGCCGGACGGACTCCACCGGGAGCCGTGCGAGCTGGCGCTCCGCGGGGGCCGCCACGTCCTCGTCGAGAAGCCCATCGCCACCACGGTGGCCGACGCCGAGGCGATCGTCGAGGCTTCGGCCCGGGCAGGGGTGGTGCTGCTGGTGGGGCACTGCCTCCGGTTCGACCCGCGCTACGACCAGGCCCGGCAGGCGGTCGAGCGCGGCGAGCTGGGCGCGGTCCAGACGATCTACACGCGCCGGGCCAACACCGTCGCGGCGCAGGACCGCCTCGGGGGGCGATGCTCCCTCCCGCTCTTCCTCGGCGTGCACGACTACGACGTGATGCGCTGGCTCGCCGGCAGCGAGGTGGAGCGGGTCACGGCCGAGTCGAAATGGGGACTCCTGCGAGAGCAGGGGTTTCCGGTCGAGGACGCCAACTGCGCCCTCCTCCGGTTCGCGAGCGGGGTGCTCGGCATCGCCGAGCTCAACTGGATCCTGCCCCGGGGCTTTCCGGCGGCGGGCGACCACCGGCTCGACGTCGTGGGGAGCGCCGGCTCGCTGTCGATCGCGACCATCGAGACGGGGCTCCGGCGGGCGGACAGCCAGCGCGCGGTCCAGGTGGACACGGCGTCCGCCCCGTCGGTGCAGGGGCATCCCGGGGGCATGTTCTACTTCGAGCTGCGCCACTTCGTCGACTGCGTGCGCGGGCGGGCATCGCCTGCCGTCACGCCTGTCGACGCCGTCCAGGCCCTCCGGATCGCCCTCGCCGTCGAGCGGGCGGCCGCCGCCGGGACCGCCGTCGCTCCCTGACGGGACCGCCCGGCCGGCCGGTCACGGCGCTCAGCCGGGAGAGGTCTCGCGCGGATAGAGAAGGAGCTGGGTGCAGCGGAACAGGGCGATGACCCGCCCCGTGGCTTCGTCCGTGATCCGCGCGTCCCAGACCTGGGTGGTCCGCCCGCCGTGCGTCAGCGTCGCCTCGCACGCGATCGCGCCCTCGCGGACGGTTCCGAGGAAGTTCGACTTGAGCTCGACCGTCGTGAAGCCGCGAGCCCCTTCCGGGAGGCTCGCCACGGTCCCGTAGCCGCTCGACGTGTCGGCGAGCGCGATGACCGTTGCGGCATGGAGGTATCCGTTCGGGGCCATGAGCTCCTGCCGGACGGCCAGGCGGCTCGTGACGCGCCCGGGCACGATGTCGCCGAACTCGATGCCGACGAGGCCCGGGAGGTACCCGTGGCCGAAGGTCCGCCACTGGGCCACCGACCGCGGCACGGTGACCTCTCGCGGGTCCGAGCCCTTGTCCGCCGGGCCAGGGTTGCTCACGGGGTGGCCGTGAGGTCGACGTGGAGCGTGACCTCGTCCTTGTTCCGGATCGCGCCGAGGAGCGCGCGGTAGGGCTGGTAGCCGAAGCTCGACTGGAGGAAGGTCAGCATCGCCCGGCCCCTGAGCGCGCCGGACTCGAGCGCCACCGTGGCCGGGAAGGACACCTCTCGCGTCACGCCTCGAAGGGTCAGCTGGCCGGTGACCCGCAGCCGACCGTCCCTCTCGGGGAGGACTCGCGTCGACGCGAAGCGGATCGTCGGGTGCCGCGCGACGTCGAGCTGGTCCGGGCCGCGCATGGCCTTGCTGACATCGGCGCGCTGGCTGTCGGAGAGATCGCCGTCCACACCGAGCCGCCGGCGCGCCGCGGGCTGGTCGACCCGGAGCGAGGCGGTGCGGGCCTCGATCACGATCGAGCTCGCCTCGGGCCGATCGACGTCGTACTCGACGCGGCCCGTCACCTCCGTGGCCTCGACGACGTGGTCGTGGGCAAGCCCGCTGCCGACGCCCTCGCGGTAGAGCTGGACGGCCAGGCGTGTCCGTTCGGAATCGACCCGGAACGTCGCGCCCCACGCGAGACCCGAGCCGAGGAGGAGCGCGCTCGCGACCGCGCAGACCAGCCATGCCAGGCGCCGGGGGCGTGGACGCGCATCGCGCCGCGGAGGGGAAATCGGCCGGGCGAGTGACACGATGCCAGCTCCGGGTCGCCGTCAGCGGGCCGGGGGATCCGGCGGCGGCAGCGGCCAGGGCAAGGCGTCGGTCCAGTCGTCGATCGGGGTCCGGGGGTCGCGGGCGGGCACCGGATCGGGCGGGGCGGGGTGGATGGTCCGCACGCGGGGGGTGCGGTGGACCGGCTCCTCCCGCAGCGTGTGGCGCATCACGTAGTGGCGGCCGAACAGCTCACCGAGGAAGCGCCCGCTCAGATCGAACACGTCGGGCCCGCGGCCCGGAACCGCCTCGACCCATCCCGCCTGCCGTCCGTAGCGGTCGTAGAGCCGGTCGTGCTCGACGAAGCCCCAGAGCGCTCCGCTCCAGCGGAAGATCGGGACGGGGGCGCGAGGCGTGCCGGTCATCGGGGGGCCTCGGTCCCGCCCCGGCCGGAGCCGACCACGGCGCGGATCTCGGGCTCGAAATCGTCCTCGAAGGGGAAGAGCGGCCGGGCCCGGTGGCGCCAGTCGAGACGCTCCACACGCGCCGTGCTCGGCCCCGGCGTGTCGACGACCCAGCACGCCCGGGCGATGTCGCCGTAGCCGTCGCGGAACTGCAGCGGAGACTTGACGACGACGATCTTCGCGTCCCGCGGCTCGAGGCCGACGGAGCGGTAGAGAGCGGGGTCGAACGTGAACGCGGGTCGCTCGGTGGCCAGCACGGCGATGCGCCCGACCTCGATGACCGTCGCCCGCCCCATCTGGAACTCGACGCCGAGCGACTTCTTGTCGGACGAGATGTAGCGGCCGTCGGAGAGGATCCGGACGCGCCCCGCGATGGGGACCGGCCGGTTGTACCGCGGGTCGAGCGTGCCGCCGACGGTGCCGGTCACGTCGGCGCCGACGCCCGCGGCGATCGCCCGCGCGACCGCCGGAGCGTCGACCACCGTCACGAGGCATCGCGCCTGGACACCCAGGGCGAGGAGGCGCTCGAGGACGTGGGCGCTGTCGCCGGGGGAGCCCGATCCCGTGCTGTCCGCCGACTCGGACAGGATGAACGGGCCGCCCTCGGCTGCGAGGGCGCGGCGGATGGCCTCGTCCACGGTCAGGAGATCGGCCGCGAAGCTTCGTCGCCGCTCCCAGGCTTGCCAGGCGAGCTGACGGACCATCGGCTCGATCTCGGCGGCGCGCCGGGGGCCGTCGGCGACGGCCATGACGCAGAACCCGGTGTCGGGGATGTCGAGCCATGGCTGGACCGGGAACAGCGAGACGGCGAGGACTCCGGGCCGCGCCTGGAGGCGCTTGGCCTCGGCCATCAGCCCGGCCATCGGCTGGTCGTTCGTCCCCTGGCCCTCGGCCGGCACCAGCATGGGGGAGCGCGCGAAGAGCGTGACGGGGCGAACCTCTCCGCGCACGGTCCGCAGGAGGAGGGCCGCTGCCTTCGCGCCGGTCTCGTAGAGGTCGATGTGCGGGTACGTGTCGTAGCCGACCAGCGCGTCGGCCTCCTGGACCATCCGGGGCGTGATCGTGGCGTGAAGGTCCAGCGTCGCGATGAGCGGAACGGCGGGGCCGATGGCCTTCCGGACCGCGGCGAGAAGCTCGCCCTCGCCATCCGGCCCGTCCTCGAGCACCATCGCGCCGTGGAGCGCGAGGAGCACGCCGTCGACTGGCCCCGCCGCGGCCAGGCGCTCGAGGAGCGCGTCCCTCACGTGCTCGAACGTCGCCCGGGTCAACGGTCCCGACGAGACGGCGTTGGCCGCGACCGTCGGGACCACCTCGACGCCGGCGGCGTCCAGCACGTCGAGGAAGCCCCCCACCTCGGCCCGGGTGCCCCGGAGGCGCGGGACGATCTCGTCTCCGTACAGGAGCTGGGTGGCGCGGAAGTGCTCGAGGTCCGCGCGCTGGCGAACGAAGGTGTTCGATTCCTCCATGAACTGCCCGATCGCGATCCGGACGGGCGCCGCCGGAGCCACCTATCGCTCTCCGAGCGGTCCGGCGGCGCCTGTGGGGGGCATCGGCATCTCGCCTACTTTTCGACGCTCACGTTCTCGAGCACCGCCATGTCGTCGACGGTGTAGGCGAAGCCGTCGACGTGCTTGGCGAGGCCGAACACGCTCTGGCGATAGGCGATCGAGATCACCCAGGCCTCGTCGAGGATCGCGGCGTTGAACTTTGCGAACGCCGCCTTCTGCTTGGCGGGGTCGATCGTGCCGTTGGCCTCGTTGAGGGCGTCGACGTACGCCTTCGGCACCTCGTTGCCCCAGACGGGGTTGTTTGCCGGGCGATAGATGCTGTTGAGCGCGACCCGCGTCGGGTACTTCTGCGTGTTTCCGGAGAAGGACGGACAGATCTGGAAGTCACCACCCAGCATCCGCTTGTAGTACAGCGTCGAGTCGAGAACCACGATGTCGAGCGTGAAGCCGATCTTCGCCAGATCGGCCTTCAGCACCTGCGAGATGGCGGGCAGCTCGGGGAACTGGGGCAGGGTGAGGCACTCCGCCCTGCCTCCCGCGACGCCGGCCTTCTCCAGGAGCTCCTTGGCCCGCTTGAGATCGAAGGGGTACTTCGCGGCGACCGACCGATCGTACGCCGGAGAGTTCTTGCTGAACGGCAGCACCGTCGGCTCGCTCACGCCGAAGAGCACGTTGTTGACCACGCCCTGCCGGTCGATGGCGAAGTGGAGCGCGTGGCGCGCCTCCTTCTTGTCGAAGGGCGGCTTGGCCCCGTTGACCCGGATCTCGTAGGTCAGGGCCCCCGGCGTCCCGCGGACCATGCTGAACTCGCGGGCCAGCCGCGCGGTGTCCTTGGGGGGTACCGCGATGATGAGGTCGCAGATCCCGGACTGGAGCGCAGCCACCATGGCGTCCGAGTCGCTGAACACCTTGAAGACCACCCGGTCGACCCAGGGCGCGCCCTGGCCCCAGTAGGCCGGATTGCGCTCGAGGGTCGTGTGGTCGCCGGGCACCCACTCGACGAACTTGAAGGGCCCGGTGCCGCTGCCGCGGTTCTTGAGGGAGTCCATGGCGGCCGGCTCGATGATCGCCATGGCCTGGAGGAGGTCGAACACCTCGGGTGAGACCTTCTTGAACTTGATGAGGACCGTGCCCGGGTCCGGGGCCGTCACTTCGGCCACGTTGGCGACGGCCGGAAGCATGTTGATGCCGCGGTCCTTGTCGGCAGCCTTCTCGAAGTTCTTGACGACATCGGCGGCCACCAGGTCCTTCCCGCTGTGGAACTTCACGCCCTTCCGGAGCGTGAGGGTCACGGACTGGCCATCGGGGGCGACGACCCACCGCTCGGCGAGTCCCGGGAGCGGCTTCAGATTCTGGTCGTAGCGCGTCAGCGTGTCGTAGAGGTTCTGCTGGAGCGTGAAATTGGCGAAGGCCAGGTTGTGGGGGTCGAAGGTGTTCCAGTCGTTGGGCATGCCGACGGTGAGCGTTCCGCCGCGCTTCTTGGCGGCGGCCCGGCGCGAGGCCGCCAGCAGGCTGGTCCCGGCGATGGTGCCGGCGGTGACACCGCTGAGGAAGCGGCGGCGGCTGAGATCGTGGGCGCGGGTCATGGTGACTCCTCCATGTGAAGGCTCACGAGTACCGGATCCGAGGATCCAGGAGCGCGTAGGTGAGGTCGGTGAGCAGGTTGATGACGACGAACGCGACGACGACGAAGAGGATCGTTCCCTGCACGACGGTGTAGTCACGCGTGAGGATGGCCTGGAGCAGCATTCGCCCGAGGCCCGGGTAGTCGAAGATGGCCTCGGTGATCACCGCGCCGCCCATGAAGGCGCCGAACTGGAGCGCGACGACGGTCACCACCGGGAGGAGCGCGTTCCGCAGGGCGTGACTCCCGATGACGGGGCGCTCGCCCAGGCCCTTGGCGCGGGCGGTCCGGACGTAGTCCTGGTAGAGCGTCTCGAGGAGAGCCGCGCGGGTGAACCGCGCGAGCACCGCCGAGACGTAGGCCCCGAGCGTGAAGGCGGGCAGGATCAGGAAGCGCACCGCCCGCGCGGGCTCTTGCCAGAACGGCACGAACCCCGACGTCGGGAGCCAGCGGAGCCAGAGCCCGAAGCAGAGGACCAGGAGGATGCCGAGCCAGAACGTCGGGACGGCCATCGCGAGGGCATTGTAGCCCGTGACCCACTGGGCGATCCACGACCTCGGGCGCACCGCCGAGATGACACCCAGCGGCGCGGCGATGGCCAGCGCCACGACGAGCGAGGCCACGGTCAGCTGGAGCGTCACGGGAATCCGCTGCGCCAGCATCGTGGTCACCGGCAGCCCGTTGAGGTACGAGACCCCGAGGTCGCCGCGGACGACCCGGCCGAGCCACAGCGCGTACTGCACCGGAATCGGGCGGTCGAGTCCCATGATCGTCCGGGCCCGCGCGAGCTGCTCGGGCGTCACGTCCGCGCCGAGCAGCGCGATCGTGGGGTCGCCGGGGATCAGGTAGATCATGAGCCAGACGCCCACCGACGCCAGGAGGAGCACCGGCAGGAGCTGGATCAGGCGGAACAGGACGTAGCGGGCCATCAGGCCGCTCGCTCGGCGCCGAGCGCACGGCCGGCGCCCCCGCGGTCGACGACGGCCTGGAGCGTGTCGGCGAGGGCGTTGAGCGAGAGGACCGACAGCGTGATGGCGATGCCGGGGAAGAGGCCGTACCAGGGCGCCTGGTGGAGGAACGACCGGCCGTTGTTGAGCATGGAGCCCCAGGAGGGCGCGGGCGGCTGGGTGCCGAGCCCGAGGAAGGAGAGCGCCGCCTCGAGCAGCATCGCCACGGCGGCGGTCACCGCGATCTGGACCACGATGGGCGTCAGCGCGTTGAGCAGGATGGTCCGGAACATCAGGTACACGGGGCCCACGCCGAGGGCGCGGGTCGCCACGACGAACTCCCGCTCCTTGAGCGTGAGCGTGCTGGCGCGGGTCAGGCGCGCGAACGAGGGGATGCTCACCACGCCGACCGCCAGCATGGCGTTGAACGAGCCGGGACCCAGGATCGCGATGATGACCATGGCCAGCAGGATCGCCGGCACCGCCAGGAGGAAGTCGAGCACGCGCATGATCATGGCGTCGGTGAGCCCGCCCGCGAAGCCTCCCAGGAGCCCGAGAGGCACCCCCACCATCCCGCCGATCAGCACCGCGACGGCGCCGGTGAGGAGCGAGATGCGAGCGCCGTGGATCACCCGGCTCAGGATGTCGCGCCCGAACTCGTCGGTGCCGAAGAGATGGGCGAGGGACGGCGGCAAGAACTGATCCGCCCGGCTCTGGGCCAGGGGATCCTGAGGAGTGATCCAGGGCGCGAGCACCGCCATGACACCCAGCACCGACAACATGACACTCGCGGCGAGTCCGGCGCGGTGCCGTCCTAATCCGAAGGGACGAGCGACCATGACCGGGAGCCAATCTACATGGGGGTTTCCAGGCCCGCAAGCGCGGCCAGCGAATCGCCGGCCCGTCCGGTGAGCGACTGGTCCGCCGGCCGTCCGACCGTGGCACGGATGTTGCTCGTTTCGACGCCGCGGGAGGTTGTGGGCCGAGTCAGAGACCCCGGGGCGAGGCAGCCTCGCCCCTCGACCCGAAGAGGAGCCACGATGAGCGCGAATCACCGGAAGGTGGTCGCCCGCTATGCCGACGGGCGCCTGGTCAAGGGATACACGTTCGACTTCGGCCCCGCTCAAGCGCGGTTCCATGTCTTCGAGCAGCCGAGTGCGACTGGAGCGTCCACCCAGGTGCTCGTGCGCGAGCTCAAGGCGGTCTTCTTCGTCCGGGACTTCATCGGGAATCCTGCCCGACAGGATGGTCAGAAATTCCCTACCGGGGAGGTGGCGCGACCGCACGTCGAGGTCCGCTTCCGTGACGGCGAGGTCATAGTCGGGGTGGCGGACAGCCCCGCGACGGATCCTCTGGGCTTCTTCCTCATCCCCGCGGACGCCGAATCGAACAACCTGCGCGTCTACGTGGTCGCCGCAGCGACACGGGTCGTCTACCCGCTCGCAGCCCCCTGTCCGCTCGAAGGCCGGATCGGCCGCCGCTCCGAGTCGACCGGGCCGCCTCGGCCGCTCTCGCCGGTCCGCTCCTCCCGAGCCGCCTGCTCAGCTGGCTCACGCGGTAGACTGGGCCCCGGCCCGACCCGGGCCCACTCCATTCGACGGAGGTCACGCGTGTACCAGGTCTATGCCCTCAAGTGCGGGGAGCGGGACACCACGGCGTGCGAGTTCTTCTACCGGGAGCCGTCGCACGAGCGGATCACGCTCCACTTCTTCGTCTGGCTGATCCTCGGCGGGCCGCATCCAGTCCTGGTCGACACCGGGTTCGGGGAAGAGGACGCCGCCGCGCGGGGGCTTCGCGGCTACGTCAGCCCGGCCGCCATGGTCGCGCGGCTCGGCGTGCGGGCGGCGGAGATTCCCACGGCGCTGGTGACGCATCTGCACTGGGACCACTGGGCCGGCTACCGGCACTTTCCCGGTGCCGAGTTCTGGGTCCAGCAGGACGAGGTCGCGTTCTGGACCGGGCCCGTGGCCCGCTACGACGCGTATCGGATGTCCGCCCACCCGGAGGCCCTCGCCGAGCTGGTGCGGCTCAACTACGCGAAGCGCGTCCGGCTGGTCCAGGGCGACCGGGAGGTCTTGCCGGGTCTCCGGGTCCACCGGATCGGCGGCCACACGGCAGGGCTCCAGATCGTGTCGGTGGAGACGGCGAAGGGCCGGATCGTGCTCACGTCCGACGCGTCCCACTTCTACCGGAACGTCGAGCGCTTCCAGCCCGTCCAGATCATCACGAGCCTGCCGGAGATGCTGGCCGGCTTCGAGACCATTCACGCCCTGGCGGGCTCGCGCGACCGGATCGTGGCGGGCCACGACCCGGAGGTCGCGACGCGCTTCGAGCAGGTCGAGCCGGGGATCATCCGGATCGCCTGACGGCTGGGGCGGATCGCCTGACGGCTGGGGCGGATCGCCTGAGGCGGCGGATCGCCTGGACGGCGGGGCGGATCGCCTGACCGGGCCGGCTACCGGAGCGGCGGCGGGGGCGCCCCGGTGATCAGGCGGGCCCCGCGCCGGAAGGTGACGTACGAGTACGCCCACTGGAAGATCACCAGCACCCGGCTGCGAAAGCCGATCAGGAAGAAGATGTGGATCGCGAGCCACGCGACCCAGGCGGGGAAGCCGGACAGCTTGACGCCTCCGAGCAGCTCGCCCACCGCCTTGCCGCGCCCGATCGTCGCGAAGCTGCCCTTGTCGCGATAGCGGAACGCCTGCCCGGGCTGGCCGGCGAGACTCAGGCGGATGCTTCGCGCGGCGTGCCGGCCCATCTGGATCGCGGCCGGGGCGACTCCGGGGACCAGCTTGCCGTCCTGCTCCACCGCCGCCAGGTCGCCGATCACGAAGATCTCGTCGTGGCCGGGGATCGCGAGGGTGGGGCGGACGAGGACGCGTCCGGCGCGATCCAGCGGGACGCCGAGCGTGCGCGCCAGGGGTGAGGCCGCCACGCCCGCGGCCCAGACGACGGTCCGCGCGAGGATCCGCTCCTGGCCCAGGTGGACGACACCGGCGTCGATGCCGGTCACGCGGGCGCCGGTCCAGACATCCACGCCGAGCCGCTCGAGCTGCGCCCGGGCCTTGGCGGAGAGGTCCTCCGCATAGGGCGGGAGCACTCGCGGGACGCTCTCGATCAGGATGATGCGCGCGTGGCTGGGGTCGATGTGCTGGAACTCCCGGGCCAGCGCCTGGCGCGAGATCTCTGCGAGCGCGCCGGCCAGCTCGACGCCCGTGGGCCCGCCGCCGATGATCACGAACGTCATCCATTCGCGCCGGCGCTCGGCGTTCTGCTCCCGCTCGGCCATCTCGTAGGCGAGGAGCACCCGGCGCCGGATCTCGAGCGCGTCCTCGATGCTCTTGAGGCCGGGCGCCAAGGGCGCCCACTCGTCGTGACCGAAGTAGGAGTGGGTCGCGCCCGTCGCGAGCACGAGGTAGTCGTAGGCGAGCTCGCCATCAGCGAGGATGAGCTTTCGGGCGGTGGCGTCGATCGCCACGGCCTCCGCGAGCACGACCGAGATGTTCCTCCATCCCCGGAACACGCTCCGGATCGGGGCGGCGATGTCGGCCGGGTTCAGGGCTGCGGTGGCGACCTGATAGAGCAGGGGCTGGAAGAGATGATGGTTGCGCCGGTCCACGATCGTGACGTGCACGGGCGCGCCCCTCAGCGTCTTGGCGGCGTAGAGCCCGCCGAAGCCGCCCCCGACGATGACGACCTCGGGAAGCGTTTCGCCCATGATCCCAGCCGAGACTCGACGGTCAGTGGTCTCCGTCGCCGCCGAGCGGGACGAACATCGTGAGGGAAGGCCCGCTCCCGACCACCCGCGTCGTGTGCCCGGCCCCGGTCGTGTCCTCCACCAGACGGGCATCACCGGGCCCGAATCGATGGAGCGTGCCGTCGCCGAGGCCGATCTCCAGTTGCCCCCTCAGGATGATGACCCACTGGCGCCGGGGTGCCGGGTGCCAGTCCTGAAAGTCGCCTGCCGGCGTTTCGCGGAACCAGGTTGCGGCGGCCGGTCCCGGTGACCGAAGCTCCGGGTGCCCGGCGAGCGTCAGCTCCTCGATGTGCGAGTGTCCATCATCGCCCGTGTACAGGCGGTACAGTCCCATGGAGCGCTCCCTTCTCTCGTCTCCGTCACTTCGCGACTTGTCGCCCGTCGAGGCCTACTCGCGGCTCGCCTTGGTCCTCACGGCCCCGGCTAGACATCGACCGTGAGCCCGTCGTCGGCGCACTCGGCGGCGGCCTCGTGGCGGTGGGCCAGCATGTCCGGTCCGAGATGGGTGAGGATCACCCGGCGTGCGCGGATCCGCTCGAGGTTGCCGGCGAGCGTCGCGTGATCGAGATGGTAGCGGATGCGCCGGTCGAAGGTGTAGGCCTCGCAGACGAAGAGGTCGGCGCCTCGCGCGGCCTCGACCAGCCCCTCGCACCACTCGGTGTCCCCGGAGTAGACGACGGTCCTGCCCGCCCACTCCACGCGCAGGGCGTACGCCGGCGCGCCGCTCGCGTGCTCGACCGGAAAGCCGGTGACCGTCAGAGGGCCGATCGCGGTGGGAGCGCCCGGCGCGAGCTCCACGAGGTCGGTGGTGAATCGGCGGGCCGCCCGGGAGGAGCCGGGGAACAGGATCTCCATCGCCGCCGTCACGCGCTCCCGGGTGCCCTGGCGGGCCGGCGACCACGAGCGGGCTCTCGCGCCGACCGAACTGGCCGTCGAGGACGAGGAAGGGAACGCCGCCGAAGTGGTCGCCGTGGAGATGCGAGAGGAGGACGCAGCCGACCGATCGCGGGTCGATGCCCGCGCGCTTCATGCCGATGAGGGCCGTCGCGCCGCAGTCGATCAGGACTCGGCCGCCGGGGCCCTCGAGACAGAGGCAGGTCTGCAAGCGCCCGCCGCTGCCGAAGGCGTCACCGGAGCCGAGGAAGCGCAGCCGGAGCCCTGCGGCCGGCGAATCACTCATCGCGGTCTCCAGCGTCAGCTCCCGGGCCGGGCGCGTCGCGATCAGGTGAGGGGGCCCGTCAGAACAGGGTGAGGTAGCGGTCGATCTCCCAGCGGCTCACCGTGTTGTGGTACCGCACCCACTCCTGACGCTTCACCTTGACGAACTCCGCGGAGAGCTCGGGCCCGAGAGCCTGCTGGACGACGGGGTCCGCCTCGAAGCAGGTGATCGCATCGGCCAGGCTCTGGGGGATGAAGCCGATCTTCTCTCGCCTCACCTCGTCCAGGGTCACCCGGTACATGTTCTTCCGGACGTTCGGCTCTCCGGGATCGAGCTGGCGGCGAATGCCGTCGAGGCCGGCGGCGACGAAGGCGGCCATGCCGAGGTACGGGTTCACGGAGCCGGAGACCAGGCGGCACTCGAAGCGCCCGGGCTCGGGCACCCGGAACATCTGGGTGCGGTTGTTGTCGCCGTAGCTGATGAACGCGGGGGTCCAGGTGAAGCCGGAGGTGACCCCGGTCAGGAACTCGCCGACCGAGAGGCGCTTGTAGTCGTTCACGGTCGGGGCGACCACGGCGGTGAGGGCAGGGGCGTGCTCGATCACGCCTCCGAGGAACTGATACGCCAGGCGGGACAGCCCGAGGCCGCGCGGGTCGCGCGCGTCCAGGAACAGGTTTCGCTGCCGGGCGGCGTCCCAGAGCGAGATGTGGAAGTGAGTGCCGGACCCGGTGAGGTGCGCGAACGGCTTCGGCATGTGGGTCGCGATGGCGCCGAAGGTCTTGGCCACCTGGCTCGTCATCATCTTGAAGAAGGTGACCCGGTCCGCAGTCGTCAGGGCGTCCGAGTACTTCCAGTTGATCTCGAACTGCGCCGTCCCGTCCTCGTGGTCCGAGGCGTAGGGTTCCCAGCCGAGCTGGTCGAGGTATGTCACCAGCGTGCGGAGGTAGCCCATCGAGCCGGCCAGGCTCTTGAAGTCGTAGCAGGGCTTCTCGAGCGTGTCGACGCCGTCCGGGTCGAACGGCACGATGCTGCCGTCCTCGCGCCGCCGCACGAGGAAGTGCTCCGCCTCCGCGCCCACCATCATCACGAACCCCTCGCCCAGGAGCTCGGAGGTCATGCGGCGGAGCGCCGTCCTCGGACAGTAGGGCCAGGCCTGGCCGTCCACCGTGATGTCGCACGCGAAGCGCGCGACGCCGGTTTCCCACGGGACCAGCGTGTAGGAGCCGAGGTCGGGGATCGCGATCATGTCGTGATCGTGGGGACCCTGTCCCATCCCCGACACCGCGGCGCCGGCGAAGCCGGCGGATCCCTCGAGGAAGAGATCGAGCGCCCGCGCCGGGACTCCCTTGCAGCGGGGCGTGCCGTGAATGTCCACGAACTGAGCCAGGATGTAGTCGACCTTGTCCTCCTGGACTCGCGAGCGAATCTGCTCCGGGGTCATCCCTGGCTCCTCACGTTGGGGGCGCTGCGTGGGCGGCGGCCTGTCTCGGTGGGCGGCCCGTCTCCGTCGGCAGGAAGACGTCGGCCGGAGGCCCTAGAGCTCCCGCCCCCGGCCGGGCACCCAGCGGGTGCCGACGAGCGGCAGTCCGGTGATCGCCGAGGACTCCAGCGTGAGCGCGCGCAGATCCTCGGGCTCGAGGTCGTGGACGTCGGCCTTGCCGCACGCCCGGGCGAGCATCTGGATCTCGAGCGTCATGGCGTTGAGGAAATTCGTGACGCGCTCGGCGGCCTCGGGGATGGGCAGACGCTTCATGAGCTCGGGATCCTGGGTGGTGATCCCGACCGGGCACCGGCCGGTGTGGCAGTGGTGGCAAGCGTAGGGCTCGGTTCCGAGCGCCTCGTAGTCCTCGAGGTGGATGGGCTTGTTGCAGTTCAGCGCGATCAGCGCCGCCGTCCCGATGTAGACCGCGTCGGCACCGAGCGCCAGGGCCTTGGCCGCGTCCGCGCCGGACCGGATGCCGCCCGCGATGATCAGCTGGACCTGGCCGTAGAGGCCCATGTCCTGGAGCGCCTGGCGGGCCTCGCAGACGGCGGCCAGGGTCGGGATGCCGGTGTGGTCCTGGAGGATGTCCGGCGACGCCGCGGTGCCGCCCTCCATGCCGTCCACCACCACGACGTCGGCCCCGGCCTTCGCCGCCAGCTTGACGTCGTCGTAGACCCGCGTGGCGCCCATCTTCACGAAGATCGGAACCTGCCAGTCGGTGGCCTCGCGCAGCTCCTCGATCTTGATGATCATGTCGTCGGGGCCGAGCCAGTCGGGGTGCCGCGCCGGGCTGCGCTGGTCCACCCCCGGCGGGAGCTCGCGGGCCGCGGCGATCTCGGCGGAGATCTTGGAGCCGAGCAGCATGCCGCCCGTGCCGGGCTTGGCCCCCTGGCCCACGGTGAGCTCGATCCCGTCGGCCGAGCGGAGGTGATGGACGTTCATGCCGTATCGGCTCGGGAGCACCTCGTACACGAGGACGCGGGAGTGTTCCCGCTCCGCCGGCAGCATGCCCCCGTCGCCGGTGGTCGTCGAGGTGCCGGCGGCCCGCGCGCCCTGGGCGAGGGCGACCTTGGCGTTGTAGGAGAGCGCCCCCCAGCTCATGCCGGTGATCATCACCGGGATCTCGAGCTCGATCGGCCGCTTGGCGTGGCGTGTCCCGAGGACGGTCGTGGTGCGGCACCGCTCGCGGTAGCCCTCGAGGGGGATCCGGGTGAGCGAGCAGGGGATGAACGTCAGATCGTCGAGGCTGGGAAGGGGCCGGGGCCGGAGCGTGCCGAAGCCCCGGAAGCGGTACCGCCCCAGCTCCGCCTTGACGTGGATGTCATCCATCACGTCGGGGCGGTAGATCTGACTCGGGCGCAGCGGTCTCAGAACGCCGCCTTCCATGTCTCCATGTCCTTCTTGTCGTAGTTCCAGAGCTTGCGTCCGGACACGACCTTCCGGAAAGCGGGCGGCCCCTCGAGGCCGTGGTGCGCGAGCGTGGCGCGGATCTCCGCCAGCTCGGCGGCGCTCGCCTCCGACACGACCGCGTCGCTGCCCAGCGCGGCGATCTCGCCGCCCACGTAGATGACCCCCTCGTACATCGAGTCGGCGAGCGCGTCGCCCGCGTCGCCGCACACGATGATCCGGCCGCGCTGCATCATGAAGCCGGTCATGTAGCCGCACCCGCCGCCGATGACGAGGAGGCCGCCCTTCATCGACACGCCGGCCCGCGCGGCGGCGTCGCCCCGCACGACGACGGTGCCGCCCCGGATCGAGGCGGCGGCGCCGTTCCCCGCGTTGCCGTCGACGACGACGGTGCCCGACATGAGGCACTCGGCGAGGCCCCAGCCCGCCGACCCGTGGATCGTGAGCTGGACGCCGTCACTCATCCCGCCCGCGTAGTAGCCCACCGGTCCGTCGATGGTGATGGCCGTGTCGGTGAGGACGGCCACGGCGAGGTTGTGCCGGGCGCCAGGGTTCCGGAGGACGATTTCCCGCTCCCCGGCCTCGATCAGGCGCCGGATGGACTCGTTGATCTGCCGGACGGAAAGGGGCGCGCAGTCGATCGCCTTCATCTCACGCGACCCGGCGCACGCGGCGCACGCGGCGCAGCGGCGTCCGGCCCTTGAGCTCCCACAGCCCGGTGGCGCCCGCCCCAGCCTCGCGGGCGTGGTAACGGCCGCCGAGCGCGGCCTGGAGCGCGACCTCCTCGTTGGCGATGGCGACGGCGCCCTCGCTCTCCGCGACGATCAGCGGCTTCAGGCTGAAGGGGTCCTTGGCGAACCCGAACGCGTCGGCGGTCGCGGCCAGGTAGCTGAAGCTGCCGTCGAGGTCGCGCACCGAGGCGCTGAGCGCCTCTCCCAGCGTCCGGCCGGCCGCGAGCTGCCGGGCCAGGTAGAGGCCGATGATCTCGGAGTCGTTCTCCGTGTAGAAGCGCACGCCCTCCTGCTCGTAGATCCGGCGAAGCCGGTGGTAGTTGCAGATGTGCCCGTTGTGCACCACGGCGAGATCGGGCGTCCCGTGGGCCCAGAAGGGCTGGGAGTGGGAGAGATCGACGCGGCTCTCCGTCGACAGGCGCGTGTGCCCGAGCCCGTGGGTGCCGGTCCACGTGGAGACGGCGAACTCGGCGTCGAGACCTCCCGGCGCGCCGACCTGCTTCACGATCTCGAGCCGTTGCCCCATGCTCACGACCTCGACGTCGGGGGCCACGCTCTCGATGGCGGCCGCCAGCTCCGCCGGGTCGGTCTTCGCGACCACGAGGCGGAGGAGCGCGCCCTGCACCGCGGAGGCCTGGACGCGGGTCGCACGCCGGGCCCGCCGGAGGACCTCGCGCCGGCGCGCCTCGAGATCGCCCCCGTCGCCGAGCTTCACCCGTACGATGAGGCCGTCGTCGCCGGGCCCCCAGAGGGCGACCCCGGCGGAGTCGGGGCCGCGGCAGCTCAGCGCGGTGAGCATCCGGAGGAGCGTCGCGCCCGCGGGGGCCCTACCGATGTCGGACTTGTCGAAGAAGCCGGCGATGCCGCACATGGTGACTTCCTCTGCCCACCCTTGATGGTGGCGCTGGTGGCGTCCAGGGATCGGCGGTCGTGACGCCTACCGGTCCAGCCGTTTCGGCGCGCGGCGCGGGGTGAAGAACCGGGGGCGGGGCATGCGCCCCACGGGGACCTCGATCAGCACCGGGCGCTCGAGCGCGATCGCCTCGCGGACGAGATCGCCCACATCCGTCGGCTCCTTGGCCCGGAAGGCGGTCACGCCGTACGCCTCGGCGAGCCGCACGAAGTCGGGGTTCGCGAGATCGGCGCCGACGCTGCCGCCCCAGGCCTCGTCGAGGTCCCGGGCGACGTTCCCGTAGGCGTCGTCGTTGAACACGACGACCACCACTGCGATCCCGTGCCGTACCGCCGTCGACAGCTCCTGGCTGTTGAAGAGGAAGCCGCCGTCGCCGCACACCGCGACGACCGGTCGGTCGGGGCACGCGACCTTGGCGCCCAGCGCGGTGGGGAAGCCGTAGCCGAGATTGCCGGAGTACGAGGACGTGAGGTAGGTCCGGGGCTCGTAGACGGGCCAGAAGGGCCGCGAGTGATAGCCGATCTGCGTCATGTCGCCGACCAGGATGGCGCCGGGCGGGGTCCCGGCGCGGAGGCTCCGCTGGATGGAGGCCTGGGGCTCCTGGTCGTCGGCGGCCGCCGTCGCCGCCCGCACGGCCTCGCGCTCGGCGCGGCGTGACGGACGCGCCGGGCCAGCCGCGCGGAGCCGGTCGGCGAGCCGCTCGAGCGTGGCCCGGGCGTCGCCGACCAGGGCGTGCGTCCCCGGGTGGTTGCGGCCGATCTCCTCCGGGTCCACGTCGATCTGGATCACGTGCTGCGCCGGCTGGAGCGGCACCGTCGCCAGCCGCGTGCCGACGGCGAGGACGACGTCCGCCCGGTCCAGGTGGAGGCGGACCGGGGAGCCGGGCCAGAGCGCGGCGCCCAGCGAGAGGTCGCTCGCGTCGCTCAGCGCCCCCTTGCCCTCGGCGGTCATGATGACGGCGGCCTGCAGGTGCTCGGCGACGGCGCGGAGGGCATCGTGGGCGCCCCCGAGGTTGACGCCGCCGCCGGCCACGATCACCGGGTTCCGCGCCGCGACCAGGAGCCCGATGGCGCGCTCGAGCTCGGCCGGCGCCGCCGGCGGCCGCTCGGCCGGGGCCGGGTCGAGGAGGGTGACCTCGCCCTCGTCCTCGAGCGTCTCCGGCGGGATGTCCACGACGACCGGGCGCGGCCGGCCGGTCCGGAGCTGGCGGGCCGCCTCGCGGATCGCGGCGGGGATCTCCGCGACCTCGAGCACGCGGTGCCGCCACTTCGTGATGGGGGCGATCGCGTCGAGCTGGTCGTTCACCTCGTGGAGGAGGCCGATGTTCAGGCCGATCTTCGCCTTGGGGATCTGTCCCGCCACCACGAGGACCGGTGACGACGCCGAGTAGGCGGTGGAGAGCCCCGCGGAGGCATTCAGGAGGCCCGGTCCCGGCACGACCAGCGCGACGCCGATGCCACCGCTCGCGCGCGCGTAGCCGTCGGCCATGTACGTCGTCGCCTGCTCGTGACGGGTGGTCGACGAAGCGGATTCCCGGCTCGTCGCGGAGGGCGGCCATCGCGCCGTAGAGCTGGACGCCCGGGAGCCCGAAGACCACGCGCACGCCCTCGCGACGGAGCGAGGCCACCAGGGCCTGCCCGCCGGTCATCCGCAGCATCAGCGGTCTCCTCCTGTCGGTCGCCGCGTCACGCGGTGGCGGCCTCGAGCGCCGGCGCGTGCTCGCGCTCCGCCCGCGCCGTGTAGCGCTGGAAGATCTCCCACGCCTCGTCTGCCGAGCGGGCCTGGAAGATGGCGACGCGGCACTCGCGCGCGTGGCCCAGTCCGTCGGTGTACCAGGACAGGTGCTTCTTGATCTGGACCAGCGCGTACCTCTCGTCGCAGTGGTCCTGGATCAGGGCGATGTGGCGGGCGATGACCCGCGCCCGGTAGGCGTACCGGGACATCGACGGCAGCGCGTCGTAGGCCTCGTCGAACACCCAGGGCCGTCCGAGGGCCCCGCGCCCGACCATGACCGACTGGCATCCGGTCTCCGCCATCATGCGGCGCGCGTCCGCCATCGAGTGGACGTCCCCGTTGCCGGTCACGGGGATCCGAACGGCGTCGACGACCTCGGCGATGATCGTCCACGGGGCCTTCCCGGTGAACTGCTGGGCCCGGGTGCGCGGGTGGACCGTGATGGCGTCGACGCCCTCGGCCTCGGCCATTGTCGCGACCTCGACGGCGTTCAGGTGCGTGTCGTCCCAGCCGCCGCGGATCTTGACCGTCAGCGGGACGCGGATCGCGGCCCGCATGGCGCGGAGGATCCGCGCGGCGGCGGGCACGTCCCGCATGAGGGCCGCGCCCTTGCCCTTGCCGGTGATCCTCTGGACCGGGCAGCCCATGTTGAGGTCCACCACGTCGGCCCCCAGGGCCTCGCAACGGGCCGCGGCCTCCGCCAGGTCTTCGGGATGCTTGCCGAGGAGCTGCATCGCGAGCGGCCGCTCGGCCGGGTAATAGGCGGTCGCCGAGATCGCGTGCGGAGTCTCGTAGAGGATCGAGGCGGCGTCCATCTCCTCGGTGGTGGTGAGCCCGCTCCCGCACTCCCGCGCCACGAGACGGAAGGGCGCATTGGTCGCGCCCGCCATGGGCGCGAGCCGCGCGAGCCCGCGCACCTCCACGCTGCCGATTCGCATCGCGTTGATTGTCCTGGAGGACGGCCGCGCGCGCAAGCGGGCGCGCTCCGGGGTCAGCGGCACTGGCCCGCCCCCTCGGGGAAGATGATGTAGTAGACGCGCCGGATCTGGGCCGGGGCGAACCGGAAGGGCGCCTCCACGACGCCGACCGGCTCCGAGCCCGTGAGCGCCACCCCCAGCGCGGCCGCGAAGCGCTGGACGTCCTCGGGCGGTCCGGGGGCCGCGGGGCCGCCCCGCCCGCGCCGATGGCGGTCCCAGACGAGGAGGCACTGCCCGGGGCTCCCGGGGGGCGGCCGGAAGTCCGGATACTCCGTGTGGAGGACCCGGGCGTGCGGGAAGCGGACGGCCAGGTTCCCCGCGAGCGTACCGAATCCGGCGACGATGGTTCCGCGCGTGAAGCCCGCGCGCGAGAGCCCGGTCGCCACCTCGTCGTACGGCTCGCTCATCCGATACGGCCGGCGGAACAGGCTCGCGCCGACGACGCGGACCGACAGCGTGCCGACGACGGCAACCTCGGCGAGGATCAGGATCACCGCGAACGCCGCCAGGCGCTTCTCGGGCACGCCGTGACGCTCGAGGCGCCACAACCCGTACAGCGGGACCAGGAAGAACGCCGGGATCAGCCAGCGCGCCTTGAGGAAGCCGAGGCCTCCGCCGAGCGCGGCCAGCGTGAGGAGGACGAGCATCCAGGCGAGGAGCCACCCGAGGAGGCGGCCGCCTGGCGAGCCGCCGGCTCCCGGCGGCAGGCGCCGGTAGATCGCGGGAAAGCACGCGGCCAGGACCAGCCCCACCGGCACCAGGTAGGAGGCGGCGAGGCGGGCGACGTACGCGAGGCCCGTTCGAGCCTGGTCGGCCCACGCGTCTTGCTCCTCGATCCGGACCTCGCGCGCGTACAGGCGGCCGAGGTCGTGGCCCTGGCCCACGTACCAGAGCGCGAAGGGGAGCACCAGGAGCGTCGCGACGAGGGCGGCGATCAGGACCCCGGGGCTCAGGAGGACCCTGCGATACCGGTCCACGGAGAGCGCCGCGAGGGCGAGCGCGGCGAGAAAGAGGACGTACGTGAACTTCGAGAGGAGCCCGAGCCCGACGGCGAGACCGAGCGCCGCGTAGACGCGAGGGCTGGGCGCATCTCCGAGGCGAACGAGGGCATAGACCGTGCCGGCGCAGGCGGCGAGGACGGTGACGCTGTGGGTCAGCGCCTCGTGGACCGTCCAGCTGATCGGGACGATCAGGAGGAACGAGAAGGCGCCGAGCGTGGCGAGTCGCGGGTCGGCCAGGATCCGCCGCGCCGTCAGGTAGACGAGCCAGAACGCCAGGACGAGGGCCGCGTACTTCACGAGCGTGAGCGCGAGGAGGCCGGGCCCGACCAGACGGAAGGCGCCCCACACGAGCCAGTTGTAGAGCGGCGGCTGCCGCGCCTGGTACCCCCACTGGAGGCTCTGGGCGAGCACCGCCTCCCGCGCGTCGTCCGCGGTGAGGGCCGAGGAGAGCGCGAGCCGGAGGAGCGCGTGGCCGGCGGCCCACGCCAGCAGCAGGACTAGCGTCCCGCGAGGCTCTGAAACCCACGCCCAGCGGGAGATCACTCGGGGCCTGTGCGGATCGTGTCGGACCCCAGACGCGATCGAACCGGATGCTGCGAGGAGCACGTCCGCTGGGTGCCCTCGCGGGTGTTGATGCTGAGATGGGCCCGCTGGTCCCGTTCGGGCAGGGTCATGCTCGAGACGGTGCCGGACGAGCGAACGCGGAAGACGAGAGGGATCCGGAACGGCTCGTTCGACCCGAGTCGGGTCGGCGCGACGATTGCCTGCGTCCGACTGGCGCGCCGGAGCGGCGTGATCCGGCCCAGCGCCCGTGGAGGACGGCCGATCATCCGGGGCGGGAAGCGCAGGCCGCCCGTGGCGCCGATGCCACACCGCCGGCGCGGGGTCGTGCACCGAGGGAGAGTCGGCGACGTCCGGGTGGATAGGTGGTCACGGAAACGGGCCGGCGGCGCGCTGGGGCCGGCCCGCGGCGGCCGGGCGCCGGTTGGCTCCGTCCAGCGGCGGGTGTCAGGGAAGACTGACCCGGCATGTCCCCGGGCAGGAGCGGCCGCTCCGGGAGCACGTACTCCACTTCGATGTAATCTCCCTGCCGGAACACGGTGAGGCGAAGGGTATCGCCGACCTTCGCCCCGCGCATGGCCTCGATGAGTCGCTCCGGCGAGTTCAGCCGGGTGTCGTTCATGGCGGTGACGATATCGCCGCCGAAGAGGTACTCGCGGCCGGCGATGGCGAACTCGAGCTGCCCCCCGCGAAGGCCCACGTGGTCGGCCGGGCTCCCGGGCTCGATCACCTCGACGAGCAGGCCTTCCACCAAGGGAATCCGTAGGAGATCCTGCAACGCCGAGTCCACGAGCTGGCCCTGAAACCCGATCCACGGGCGGATCACCCGGCCTTGTACCAGGAGCGACGGGAGGATCGTCTTCGCCAGGTTGATCGGGACGGCGAAGCTGATGTTTTGCGCGTCCGGGATCATGGCGGTCGTGATGCCGATGACCTCACCGCAGTGGTTGAGGAGCGGCCCGCCGGAGTTCCCGGGGTTGATGGGAGTGTCGGTCTGGATGAGGGGTTCCAAGAGGGAGAGCGGCGCGTCGGGCAGGATGCGGTTGATCGCGGAGACGATCCCGCGGGTCAGTGTCTGGTCGAGGCCGAGAGGGTTTCCGATCGCGACGACTTCCTCGCCGACACGGACGCGGTCGGAGTCGGCCAAGGGGATGGTGGGCAACTTCCCCTCCGAAGGCTCCGGAATACGCAGGACCGCGACGTCGAGGATCGGATCGGCTCCCACGACCTTCGCGGACACGCTGGTCCCGTCATCGAGCGTCACCCGGATGGACTGGCGGTCGAACACGACGTGAGCGTTGGTCAGGATCAGGCCCGCGCTGTCGAAGAAGAAGCCCGAACCGACTACGTGACGGACACGGTCGGAGACTCGGTACGGGTTGATCGACGTAGCCGCAATGGACACCACGGCGGGCGACACCCGGGTGAAGATCTCCGGGATCGACTCGGCGCAGTCGGTTCCCGTGGGTTGCGCGGCCGTCGCTCTGGCTCCGATGGCGCCACACGCGGCGAGCAACCCGGCAACGAGGACCACGATGGGTCCCGCCGCACGGCACGGCCGCACGGAGCTGGATAGCCAAGGACTGCCCATAGTCACCTCCTCGCTCCCAAACAAGGATGACCGCGCCGTTGAGTCTGCGCGGCGTCCCGCGGCGCGCTGGCCTTCCTGGACGAGCCCCGGTGGCCGCCTCGTTCGAATGTCCGCTGTCCTGAGCGGTTGGCGAGTCAGACGTCCCGCACGGCGACCGCTGAGCGCCGGCCCGCCACCCAGCACGTTGAACGCACGACCGACCCAGCGGTGCGTGGGGTGTCGGAGCAGCTCGTCGCTGTGATCCACTTTCTTCATCATGGCACGGGCGGGCCGCCGCGGCGTCGGGTCCAGGGGGCGCGCGATCTCAGGGCGAGCGTCTCGGAACCGGGCAAGACGTTCCCGTCGGATCGTCTAGCATCCGAGCCTCGCGCTCCGTCAGGCGGACCGGCGCCGGGCTATCGGGCCCGCCGCGAGGAGGCGGAGGGCCAGCGGGATCATCAGAACGCACGCGAAGGCCGCGTTGAGGCCCGTGGCGAGCGGCGCGCCCATGCGGCTCGCGAGGAAGCCGATCCACAGGCTTCCGAGGGGCTGGGTGCCGATGCAGGCCGAGAGGATCCCCATGACGCGCCCGTGAGCCTTCACGGGCGCCGTGAGGAGCACGATCGCGCTCTGCATCGTTCCGAATCCGGAATCGGTGACTCCGATGGCGAGCTGGAGCGCGAGGGAGAGGGCGTACCACGGCGACCACGCGAAGGCGAGCAGCAGCAGCGCGCCGGCCAGGGAGCTGCCGGCGAAGAGCCGTCCCTGGCCCGCGGGGCCGCCCCGGGCTCCGATCACCGCCGAGGAGATGAGGGCCCCGAGCCCTTGCGCGGTGACGAGGAGCCCCAGCGGAACCGGCCCCACGTGGAGGACGTCTCGGGCGAAGACCGGCAGCATCTGCTGGTAGGGGAAGACGAGGGTGTTCATGAGGACGGTGACCGCGAGCACGCCCAGGATGGCCGGGTGCGTGCGGACCTCCCGGAGCCCCGCGAGGAGGCTGTCCAGGACCGGCTCGCCGCCGGGCACGCCGGGCAAGGCCACCCGTTGCGCGAGGCGGTGGGTGGCGGCGAGGGCGCCGAGCGAGAAGGCGGCGAACGCGAGGTAGCACGCGGCGGGTCCCAGCCGGGCGAGGAGGAGACCGCCCAGGAGCGGGCCGATCATCTTGGCGGCCTGCATCGACATGGTCTCGAGCGAGACCGCGGCGGTCAGGCGCTCTCGGCCCGCGACGACGAACAGCACGGTGCGGCGCGACGGGAAGTCGAGCACCCAGGCGACCCCCAGGATGACCTCGATCCCGATCAGGGTACCGAACCCGGCGAGGCCCGCGCCGAACAGGAGCGCCAGGGCCAACGACGCGGCGACGTTCAGGATCTGCACGGCGATCATCACGCGCACCCGGGGGAGCCGGTCCGCGAGGACCCCCGCGAAGGGGCCGAGCGCCATCATGGGGACGGCGCGGCAGAACGCGGCCACCCCCACCATCAGCGGCGAGTCGGTGAGGGTGAGTGCCAGCCAGCCGAGCACCACGACGTCCATCCAGCGCGCGGTGCTGCTGCAGAGGCCCGTCAGCCAGAGGAGTCGGTAGCGCCCGTCCAGCAGCGGCTCGAACACGGCGTCCGTCAGCTCGTCGGGCGCCGGGCCGGGGTCGCGTGTGGCGCCGGGCGCGCCCGATCCTGAGCGGTGCGCACCTCGCCGGGTTGTGCGGCGCGCCGCCGGCGGGTCAGGCCGGTCTCGGCGGGAGCCCCGCCAGGAGCGCGCCGTGCACGAGGGTCACCAGCGAGACGATGTCGAACACGGGAAGGCCGGACGCGCGCTGGATGTCCGGCGCGTACGGCGGCATGTTCGTGCACTCGAGGACGAGAGCCCCGAGATCCGGGTGGTCCGCCGCGAGCCGCCGCGCCACCCGCACGTGCTCCTCGCGGGCCTGGTCCACGTCGAGCTCCGCCTCGTCGCCCAGCAGCACGCGGGTGAACTCCTTCTCGCCTTCCAGACCGGCCACGGCGAGGGGGATGTCCGGGCCGATGCCGGCGCCGCGCAGGTGCTCGTCCCCGAGCGCGGCGGCGTTCACGGTGAGGATGCCGACGCGCCGCCCCGGCGGAAGCATCCGGTGGACGAGAGGCACCAGCAGCAGGCTCGAGGTCAGCACCGGCACGCGCACCGACGCCGCGAGCTCCGCCTGGTACTTCACGAGGAAGCCGCAGTTGGTGGTGACGGCCCCCACGCCCTCGCGCTCGAGCTGGCGCGCCCCGTCGACGAAGGCCGGCAAGAGCCCGGCCGCCCCCTGTCGCACCACGAGCTCGGGAGAGGCTCCGGGCACGCGGTGGTAGCGAACGGGAAACGGGAAGGTGGCGGCGTGCCCCATGTCGCCCGGAATGCGGGGGAAGCGCGTGTCGAGCATCAGGATGCCGACCGTGAAGCCGTACTGGTTGAAGCCGCCCCGCACCCGTCCCGTCGTGGTCATCCGCGGTGCCCGAATTCTCCGTCGCCCCTCTTTGCGAGTCAATCCGGACGGTTCGCGGCGAGACCCGGGCGGCGGTCGGCCTGCCACGAGCCACGGCGCCGAGGGGCGCGGCTCAGATGGGCAGGCGCCTGCCGTGCGGCCGGAGCGTCTTCCAGTAGAGAGCCTCGTCGAGCCCGGTGCGCGCCAGGCCCGGCAGGTCGCCGACGTGGCGGTATCCGTGACGCGCGTAGAAGCGCCGGGCGCCGGCGTTGCCGGTGGTGGCGAGGAGGACCAGGTGGTTCGCGACCGCCCGGGCGGCCGCCTCCGCGGCGGCCAGGAGGGCGGCGCCGGCACCGGCACGCTGGTGATCCTCGGCAACGAGGAGGAGACGGAGGTACGCCGCGCCCGTGAGGATCCGGCTCGTGAGGACCCAGGCCATCCCGGCCATGCGGCCGTCCGGCGCCACCGCCACGATCAAGCGGTCGCCCGACGCGCGGCCCCGCACGAGCGCGCCGAGAGCCGCCCGGCGAGTCGTGCCGTAGCGCTCGAGGAGCGGCGACCTCGCCATGAGGGTCGCGAGAGCGGGAAGGTCGGCCCGCCGGGCGGGTCGGATCCGGAGAGGAGGAGGCCTCCGCGCTCGGGGATTCGCTCGGCGCGCGAGGTTGGCGCGAGGGCTCGCGGAGGGGGCGCGGCGAGTCACGGCTGCTGGCGGGGATCGAGCGCGTCGCGGAGGCCGTCCCCGAGGAGGTTGAACCCGAGGACCGCCAGCATGATCGCCAGACCCGGGAACACGGCGAGGTGGGGCGCAAGCTCGAGGTTCTGGCGGCCTTCGTTCAGCATCGCGCCCCACGACGGGGTGGGTGGCTGGGCGGAGAGGCCCAGGAACGAGAGCGACGCCTCGGTGAGGATGGCCCACGAGAGCGCGATGCTCGTCTGGACGACGAGCACCGACGCGAGGTTCGGCAGGATGTGGCGGCCGACGATCCGCCCGGCCGGGGCGCCGAGCGCCCGGCTCGCCTCGACGAACTCGCGCTCCTTGAGGGCGAGCACCGGACCCCGGACCACGCGGGCGAAGATCGGCGTGTACACGACGGCGATCGCCAGGACCACGTTCGCGGGATGCGGCCCCAGCGCCGCGACGATGCCGAGGGCGAGGAGCACGGCCGGGAAGGAGAAGAACACGTCCATGACGCGCATCAGGACCTGATCGACCCGGCCGCCCGCATAGCCCGCGACGAGGCCGAGGGTGGACCCGCCGACGAGCGCGGCCAGGACCGAGGCGAAGGCGACCTCGAGCGACAGGCGGGCGCCGTGAACGAGCCGGGCGAGGAGGTCCCGGCCGAAGACGTCGGCCCCCAGCGGGAGGGCCCAGCTGGGCCCCGCCATCCGGTCCTGCGGGACCATCCGGAGGGGGCTCGGCAAGGGGAGGCGGTCCGCGGCGGCGCCGACGACCAGGAAGGTGCCGACGATCAGGAGACCCGCGAGCGCGGCGCGGTTCCGAACGAGCGCGACCGCCACGCGGGAGAGGCCCCCGGCAGCGAGCGGCGCCCGGGCACCGGCCCCCGCGCCGCCGGGGCGCGGCTCAGCCCAGGCTGATCCGCGGGTCGAGCCAGCCATAGAGCACGTCGACGAGGGTGTTGGCCGCCACGAACAGGATCGCCACCACCAGCACCGTTCCCTGGACCAGGGCGTAGTCGCGCTGGTTGATGGCCGTCAGCAGCATGCGCCCGAGGCCCGGGACCGAGAAGATCTCCTCGACCACGACGGCGCCGCTCAGCAGATACCCCACCTGCACGCCCAGGATCGTGACGACGACGATGAGGCTGTTCCGTAGCGCGTGGCGGGCGACGACCGCCGAGGCGGCGAGGCCCTTCGCGTGGGCCGTCCGGACATAGTCGGCGCCGAGGACGTCGAGCATCGCCGAGCGTGTCGTCCGCATGACGACGGCCGCCATCGCCACGCCGAGCGTCAGGGCGGGGAAGAGGAGGAACCGGAGGTTCGCCCACGGATCCTCCGTGAAGCCCACGTACCCCCCGGTGTTCGGCATCCACCGCAAGTAGCGCGCGAGGAGGAGCACGAAGAGGGTGCCCAGCCAGAAATTCGGGAGCGAGAGTCCGAGGAGCCCGAGGGTTCGCGCCGTCAGGTCCAGCGCCGAGTTCGGCCGGAGCGCCGACAGGATTCCCAGGGGGAGGCCGATCAGCAGAGCGACGAGGGCCGCGGCGAGGGCCAGCTCGAGGGTCACCGGGAGGCGGCTCGCGATCTCGCCGACCACCGGCTGGCCCGTGCGCAGGGAGTAGCCCGCGTCGCCACGGAGCAGCGCGCCAAGCCAGCCGAGGTACTGGAGGGGCAGCGGACGGTCGAGGCCGAGGTAGGCGCGGAGCTCGGCGAGCTGCTGCGGGGTCAGCACGGTGCTCGTGCCCAGGCGCACCGCGATGGCGTCGCCGGGGACCAGGCGCAGGAAGAGGAACGACAGCACCGAGACGCCGATCAGCGTCGGCCCGAGCGCGAGGAGCCGGCGCAGGAGATAGCGCGTCACGGCGAGGCCTGGCCGGCGCGGCCCCGGAGGGCCGCGCGCGCGGCCTTACTTATCCAGCCACGTCTGGCGCAGGTAGGCGATCGAGCCGGTCGGGAGGTGGACGAAGCCCTTCGTGCTCGGCTGGAGCCCGACGTAGTCGCGCCCGACGTAGAGCCAGACGAACGGGACGCCGGCCACCAGCTCCTTCTGCGCGGTCGCGTAGAGCTCCCGGCGCCGGGCGGGATCGGCGATCGTCCGGGCGCGCTTGATGGCATCGCTGGACGTGTCGTTTTGGTAAGAATGGACGAAGTTTAGGTTGCCATCATTCGTGAAGTACCGGAACAGATAGAAGTCGGGGTCGGGCTGCCCCGAGTTGAGCCCGGGGGCCATGTCGAAGTCCGCCTTGAGCCAGCGCTGGACCCACTGGCCGAACTCCAGGAGCTCGATGTTCACGCGGATGCCGGCCTCGCCGAGCTGCTGCTGGACGATCTGGGCGATGTCCTTCGCGTACACGGGCTCCGTCGTCTGGGTCAGGATCGTGAGGCTCACCGGCCCGACGCCGGCCTCCTGGAGCAGCTGGCGCGCCTTCCCCACGTCCCGCCGGTAGAGCTCGTAGTCGCCGACGGGCACCGCGTACTGGGTGAGCGAGGGCGGCAGGGGGCCGGTGGGATCGCCGCTGCCGAGGGCGACGGTGTCGATGATCTGCTTCCGGTCGATCGCGTAGGCGATCGCCTGCCGGACCTTCGGATGGTCGAGGGGCTTCCGCTTCGTGTTGAGGAACAGGAGGTGATAGTTCAGGCTCGGCTTGGCGCTGACCGTGACGCCCGCGTCCCGGCCGAGGGTCTGGGCGACCCGCGCGTCGGCGATCAGCGCCATGTCCGCGGCCTTCGTGCGGAGCGCGGCGACGACGCCGGCCTCGTCGGGAACGATGTTGATCCGCACGCCGTCCAGGTACGGCTGCCCCTGGACGTAGAACTCGCGGAACGCCTCGAAGCGCATGAAGTTGTCCGGCGCCCACTCGGCCAGCCGGAACGGGCCCGAGCCGATCGCGTGCTCCTTCTTCGACAGGTCGCCGCCGGCGGCCTGGGCGATCTTGGCCGAGACGATGCTCGCGTTCGGGTGCGCGAGGTAGACCAGCAAGGCGACGTTCGGCTGCTTGAGATGGAGGACCACCGTCCGCGGGTCCGGCGCCTCGACCCGTTCGATGTCGCCGAACCAGGCTCGCGCCACGGCCTTCGTGTCCGGGTTGACGATCCGCTCGAGCGTGAACTTCACGTCTGCGCTCGTGACCGGGTCGCCGTTGTGGAACTTCGCCGCCCGCAGGCGGAAGGAGATCTGCTTGCCGTCGGGCGAGATGGTCCAGCTCTCCGCCAGGTCGGGCTGGACCAGGACATCCGGCCCGAGCCGCGTGAGGGTGCTGTACACGAGCTCGAAGACCCGGTGGCTCGTGAACGCCGGCACCTTGTGGGGGTCGAGGTTCGTCGCCTCGCCCTGGCGGGCGAGCGTCAGCACGCCGCCCCGCTTCGGCGCCTGGGCGTCGATGCCACGCGCGACGGTGACGACGAGGGCAAGCCCGGCGAGAGCGGCGACCGCGGCGGTGCGAGTGCGGATCATGCTCGGTTCCTCCCGGCTCACTACGATGGGATGCCGCGGTCTCGGTGTCAACCGCGGACCGGGCGCGCCTTCGCGGGCCGGAGCTCGACGATCAGACCGTCGCCCCAGCCGTACTTCGCCGTGGATCGGGCCCGCACCGTGGCCGCCAGGGCGGCCTCCCGGACCCGATCGACGACTCGGGCGCGGCCCGTGTGAGTCCTCGCGCCGACGCGCCACCGGACTCCGGGGTCGGCGCGCAGGTTCCGCACCCACTGGGCGCGCTCCCCGGTCTCGGCGACCAGATAGTAGCGGCCGTCGCGCCGTGTGAACCAGATCTCGATCTCGCGGGGCAACCCGGTGCGCCGGCCGGTGGTCGTCAGGTACAGGAACTCGGGCTCCGGCGGCCGACCCTGGCGCCGGCCGGGCGGGCCCCCGTCCGATTTCACGACGCGGGTCTTGCGGGGTCTCACGACCGATGGCCCACTCGGTGACGGTCGATCGGATCGAACGAGGCGTCGGGGCGGTCGCCAGCGTGGCGCGGGTCACGCGAGCCAGGGTGCAGGTCGACCGGCTGGCGCTCCTGGCCCTCCTCGCCGGCGTGGTGGCGGCAGCGAGCGGGGCGCTGCTCGTGCGGCTCTCGGAGACCGGTCCGAGCGCGACGGCCGCCTATCGCATGGGGCTCGCGGCGCTGGCGGTCCTGCCGCTCGTCGGGAGCCGGGAGCCGGTGCTGGCGGCTCCGACCGGGGGCGAATGGCGCTGGGGCGTCGTGGCAGGCCTCCTGTTCGCCGCGGACCTGGCGGTCTGGCACTGGTCGCTCCTCTGGACCACGGTTGCCAACGCGTCCCTCCTGGGGAACCTGGCCCCGCTGTTCGTGACGCTCGCCGCGTGGGTGTTTCTCGGCCAGCGCCCGGGGCGCGCGTTCCTCGCGGGTCTCGCGACGGTGCATGATCGGGGCGGCCTGTCTCGGGGGCGGGAGCCTCGGGCTCGGGGGCCGGCGCCTGGCAGGAGATGCGCTCGCTCTGGCCGCGGCGGCGTTCTACGCGGGATATCTGCTCGCGGTGAAGCGGCTCCGCGCGGTCTGGTCGACCGCGAGAGTCGTGGCGGTCACGGGGCTCGTCGGGAGCGTCGTGCTGATCCCGATCGCGGTCCTGTCCGGAGATCGGCTGGTTCCCGACGACGCCCGCGGGCTGGGCGGTGCTGCTCGGGCTCGGGCTGGTCTCGCATGCCGGAGGCCAGGGTCTCCTCACGTTCGCGCTCGCCCATCTCCCGGCGGCGTTCGTGGCGCTGAGCGGCCTCCTGCAGCCGCTTCTCGCGGGCGCCTTGGCGTGGGCGCTGTTCGGAGAGCCGCTCGGAGCTCGCCAGGCGGTGGGCGCCCTGCTAGTCCTGGCCGGAATCGCTCTGGCCCGTCGCGCCGGTTTGGATGGGCGGAAAGACGCTGAGATCGGCCAGGACACCGTAGTGATCGGATGGCCAGAGCGCACTGCCGTCGGGCAGGCGGCCCGGGGTGTCGACCACGACGCGGCTCTCCAGGACGGCTCCCGGAGAAGAGACGGCCCGGAGCGACGAGCACGTAGTCGACCCGGCGGAAGGCCCGGCGCTCGGGCACGGTGACGGGCTGCCAGACCGTGGATCCTGGCGCGTCCGGGTGCACGGTGCGGAACGCATCCACCAGGCCCACCGCGCTGACCAGACCCCTGATCGCCGCCGACGATTCGACCGCGTTGAGGTCGCCCATGAGCACACCGGGCAGGTTGCCCTGGCGCTCGCGGACCAGCGCGGCAACGGCCTCCGCATGGCAGGTGTGGCCGCTGGTGTGCGTCGAGAACACCGGAAGCAGCCCGCCGGGGGTCGCCAGCTCCGCGAAGAGCAGCACGCGCGGATCGAGCCACCGTCCGCAGCGCGGGAGCTTGTGTGTCTCCGAGCGGACGATGGGGAAGCGGCTCAGGATGGCCGGCCCCTCCGAGAAGTCCATGAAGGCGGTTGCGGCCCGGTTGAGCCACCCCGTATCGAAGAGCCGCATCGAGGAGGGCGCGTAGACGTGGTTCAGGCCGAGCCGCCCGGCGAGCCGGCTCGCGACCTCGCCCCGATCGCGGCTCCACGACGCCTCCTGGAGCGCGACCACGTCCGGGGCCAGCGCCCGGAGGGCCTCGCTCACGAGGTCGAGGCGCGCCTCGAGGCGGCTGTCGTGGCCGGTCCAGCCCGAGAGCGGCCCCCCGTGGAGCACGTTCAGCGTCACGAAGCGGACCGCGGGCGGCGGAGGAGGATCCTGGGCGGCGGCCGGGGTTGCGACCGCGACGGCGGCGAGGGCCCCGATGAGAGCGCTTCTCATGGACGCGTGCTTCCTGACGTCACGCGCGCCCGAGACGCTCGAGCCCGTTCAGGCTGATGCGTGCGATCTGCCTGCCGAGCTTCCAGGGGACCGGTGGCGTGGGCATCGAGGCACCTCCCGTCGCTGTAGCCTAGCAATCGCGGGCCGCCCCGCGCAACGTCGGCGGCAGGGTCGGTTGGCGCCCGTGAGCACCTACCATGCCATCTGCGGCATAATAGAGGGCCATGACGCCGTCTTCCGGTCCTGACCTCCGGGACACGCTCGGGCGCCCGCTCCGGAACCTCCGGGTGTCGGTGACGGACCGGTGCAACCTCCGCTGCCAGTACTGCATGCCGGAGGAGGAGTACGCGTGGCTCCGGCGAGGGGATCTCCTGACGTTCGAGGAGATCCAGCGGCTGGTGGAGATCTTCACGGAGCTCGGGGTCGACAAGGTGCGGCTCACGGGCGGGGAGCCGTTGCTCCGCCGAGACCTGCCGGACCTGGTGCGCTTGCTGGCGGCCGTCCCGGCCGTCCGCGACCTCGCGATGACCAGCAACGGCGTCCTGCTCGCCGGCCAGGCCGCGGCGCTCCGGGAGGCCGGCCTCCACCGAGTCACGGTCAGCCTCGACACCCTGCGACCGGAGCGCTTCCGGGCGCTCACGCGGCGGGACGATCACGCCGCCGTCCTCCGGGGGATCGAGGCGGTCAGGGCGGCCGGGTTCCCGGGTCTCAAGCTCGACACCGTGGTCATCCGGGGGGTCAACGAGGACGAGCTGGTCGACCTCGTGGAGTTCGGCCGGGGCGTCGACGCCGAGGTGCGGTTCATCGAGTACATGGACGTGGGAGGTGCGACCCACTGGTCCCGGGAGCAGGTGGTCTCCCGCGCGGAGATGCTCGAGCGACTCGCCACGCGGTACGGGCCGATCGAGCCGATTCGCGAGGAGACGTCCGCGCCGGCCGAGCGGTTCCGCCTGCGTGACGGCACGACGTTCGGCATCATCGCCTCGACGACCACGCCCTTCTGCCGGACCTGCGACCGCAGCCGGCTCACGGCCGACGGCACCTGGTACCTCTGCCTCTACGCGCAGAGGGGCGTGGACCTCCGGACGCCCCTCCGGGACGGGGCGTCGCGTGACGAGCTCCGGGCCCTCATCGCGAGCGGGTGGACACGGCGCCGCGACCGCGGCGCCGAGGAGCGGAAGGAGCTCGAGGCCATCGGGCATCGCGGGGTCCTGGTCCAGATCGAGGGACTGCGGCAGGATCCGCACCTCGAGATGCACACGCGCGGCGGCTGAGCGCCTCGCGCGAGTCTTCTGCCGTCCGACCCTCCTGCCTTGACGCCCGGCCGGGGCGTGGCTAGGCTCCTGCCATCGTGATCCCATCGACGCATCGGCAGGTCCGGCTGGCCGCCCGGCCGACCGGCTACCCCAAGGAAAGCGACTTCCGGCTGGTCGAGTCTTCCGTCCCGGAGCCGGGGGCGGGGGAGTTCCTCGTCCGGGTGGTGTACCTCTCGCTCGATCCCTACATGCGGGGACGGATGAGCGACGCGCGGTCCTACGTTCCGCCGGTGGCGCTCGGCGACGTCATGGAGGGCGGCACGGTCGGCGAGGTGGTGCGCTCGAACCACCCGGGCTTCGCGCGTCGGCGAGGTCGTCGAGGGCCGCCTTGGCTGGCAGGAGTACGCGGTGTCGGCCGGCAAGGGCGTCCGGAAGGTCGACCCGACGGCGGCGCCGATCTCGACGGCGCTCGGGGTCCTCGGGATGCCCGGACTCACCGCGTACTTCGGGCTGCTGGAAGTGGGGCAGCCCAAGTCCGGGGAGACCGTGGTGGTGTCGGCGGCGTCGGGGGCGGTCGGGGGCCTCGTCGGCCAGATCGCGAAGCTCAAGGGATGCCGGGCGGTGGGCCTGGCCGGCTCTGACGCCAAGGTGGACTACATCACCCGGGAGCTCGGCTACGACGCCGGGATCAACTACCGCACCGCGCCCGACCTGGACGCGGCGCTCCGCGCGGCCTGCCCGGGCGGGATCGACGTCTACTTCGACAACGTGGGCGGGCGCATCACCGAGGCGGTGTCGCGCCACGTCAACCTCTTCGCGCGCGTCGCCGTGTGCGGTCTCCTCTCGCAGTACAACCTGACGGAGCCCGAGCTCGCCCCGCGCAACGAGCGCTTCGTGCTCGTGAACCGCGTGCGGATCCAGGGGTTCATCGTGTTCGACTTCGCCGCGCGGTACAAGGAAGGCCTGGCCCAGCTGACCGACTGGGTGCGGCAGGGGAAGCTCAAGTACCGCGAGGACATCGTCGACGGTCTCGAGCGGGCTCCCGGGGCGCTCATCGGTCTGCTCCAGGGGAGGAACTTCGGGAAGATGGTCGTTCGCATCGGGTCGGAGCCCGCGGCCGCCAGGATGGCCGGGACCGGCCCACGCAGCGGAGCCGAGGGACGTCTGTGATCACGCGCCCGTGGATGCGCGAGGAGGCACGAGCCATCGATGGCGGGGCCTGAAGAGCGTCAACCGCGACGGCGCCGGCGCAGACCGGCATCGCGAGACACGTCCGGCCGCGGGTCGGCGCGCCGGCCGGCGGCGCCACGGAGGCACGGCGTAGGCGGCCGCCGCCACGTGACGCCCGCGACGGCGTCGGTGCCCGCCCGCCGGGCGGCCCCGCCGGCTGCCGGCGAGGCGGGCGCGCTCGCCGAGGCCCGCCGCCTGGACGCGGCCGACCCCCTTGCGCGCTTCCGGCGGGAGTTCGTCGTCAGCGACCCGCGCCTCGTCTACCTCGACGGCAACTCGCTCGGGCGGCTGCCCCGACAGGCCGGGCCTCGGCTCCGGAAGGCGATCGAGCGCGAGTGGGGCGGTCGGCTCATCCGGGGGTGGGGCGAGGGGTGGTTCACCGCCAGCCAGCGGATCGGCGCGAAGGTCGCGACCCTGGTCGGGGCCGCTCCGGCCGACGTCGTCGTGTCGGACTCCACGTCGGTCAACCTGTTCAAGCTCGTGGTGGCGGCGCTCCGAGCCCGGCCCGGCCGCCGGGCCATCGTCACCGACGAGATGAACTTCCCCACGGACTTCTACGTGCTCCAGGGGGCGATCGACCTTCTCGGCCAGGGACACCGCCTGGTGATCGTGAAGTCCGAGGACGGGCTCACGGTGCCGGAGGAGGCGCTCGCGCGCGCGATCGACGGGGACACGGCGCTCGTGACCCTCTCGCACACGGCGTACCGCTCGGCGTTCGTCTACGACATGGCCGCCGTCACGGCCCTCGCTCACCGGGCGGGCGCCCTCACTCTCTGGGACCTGTCGCACTCCGTGGGCGCCATGCCCATCGCCCTCGCCGGAGCCCGGGCCGACCTTGCCGTCGGGTGCACCTACAAGTACCTGAACGGCGGGCCGGGGGCGCCGGCCTTCCTCTACGTCCGGGGAGACCTCCACGAGTCGCTCGCGAATCCCATCTGGGGCTGGTTCGGGCGCCGCGACCAGTTCGACATGGCGCCGGACTACCGCCCGGCGCCGGGGATCCTGCGGTTCCTGGTGGGGACGCCGCCGGTCCTGTCGCTTCTCGCGGTCGAGCCGGGCGTCGACCTCCTGCTCGAGGCGGGAATGGACCGCGTCCGCGCGAAGTCCGTCGCCCAGACGGAGTACCTGGTGCGGCTGTGGGAGCGGGAGCTCGAGCCGCTCGGGTTTGCGCTGAACTCGCCTCGCGACTCCGCGCGGCGGGGATCCCACATCTCGCTGGGGCACCCCGAGGCGCTCCGGATCGACCGGGCGCTCATCGACGAGATGGCGGTGCTGCCGGACTTCCGCTATCCCGACAACCTCCGCCTGGGGATCGCGCCGCTCTACACCTCGTTCGCCGATCTCCACGAGGCGGTGGCCCGGATCGCGCGCGTCGTCCGCGACCGCCGCTACGAGCGCTACCCGTCCGACCGCCCGACCATCACGTAGGGCGTTCCTGACGCCATGGGGATTCCGTACGACTACCAGACGGACTGGACGCGTGTCGCGCAGCTGATCGTCCACGACGCGCTCCGGATGGCGCCGGGGGAGCGCGTGCTGATCCACGCCGATCCCACGTACTTCCCCGCGCTCACCGAGGCCGTGCGGATCGAGGTCAACCGGGCGGGGGCGGTGGAGGTGGCGGTCCACATGCTCCATCCGCCGGGTCTCGAGCGGGTCCGGAAGGAGCTCCGGCGCCGGGAGGACCCGGCCTCGCGGGCGATGGAGGATCGGACGGTCGCGGCGCTCTTCGCGCTGGCCGACGTCTACATCTGGCTCCCGACGAGCTGGGCGTACAACGTCTGGCAGACCGAGGAGATCATCAAGACCTGGCCGGGGCGGGCGGTCCACTTCCACTGGATCATGGACGTGTCGATGGACGCCGGCCTCTTCCGGCGCCTGTCGGAACTCTACGACGCGGCGCTCTGGATCGACTACGCGGCCCTCACGGCGCACCAGCGGCGCGTGGCGCAGGTGCTCCAGGACAGCGAGATCGAGGTGACGGACCCGCGGGGGACGCGCCTCCGGTTCGAGCTGCGGGGGGCGCACTTCCATCTGGGCAACGGCGACGCCTCGAAGGCGTTCATCGACGGCTACGCGCGACCCGGCAGCGCCCGGGACCGCGAGGTCGAGCTGCCCGCCGGGGCGATCCGGACGGTCGACATCCAGCGGACCGAGGGCGTCCTGGTGACCCCGCCCGAGACCTTCGCGGGACGCCAGGTCGGGAGCGTGCGGCTGGAGTTCGCGGAGAATCGCATCACCCGGCTCACCAGCCAGCACCACGGCGCCTGGCTGGAGGCGGCGTGGCAGACCCAGTCCGGCGAGCGCGACCGCTTCGGCGAGTTCAACGTCGGCGTCAACCCCAAGCTCGCGGTGCTGCCCGGGCTGCCGGCGATTCCCTACTACGGGTACGGGGCAGGGGTGATCCGGGTGAGCGTGGGGGACAACGCGGAGTCGGGCGGTCCCTACCGGTCGAGCTACCACCAGTGGTTCTTTCTGACCGACGCCACGGTGCGAGCCAACGGGCGTCCCGTCATCGAGCACGGCCGCCTGGTCGTGCCGTAGGAGCGCCAGGCCGTTGGACTTTGCCCGGGTGCTGTCGATGCTGGCCGAGTTCCTGGAGCGCGAGGGCATTTCTTATGCCGTTGTCGGGGCTTTCGGCCTCCAGGCCTATGGCCTGGGTCGGGCGATGAGATCGCGGCTACTTCGAGCGTGCCGGGCTGCTGGAGCGCTACCGTGAGATCAAGCGGCTCGCCTGAGTTCCTGTCCCTTGACGAGGATTTGCCCACGACGGCCGACGACGTCGCCACGCTCGCTGGGCTCCGCCGGAGGGGTCCGACCGACCTTGCCGAGTATCTGCGCTTTCTCGCGGGGTTTTCAGTTCCTTCGGCGGCGGCCCTGCGCGCCCGGCGGGGACCTGGTGGAGCGCCGTTCGAACTGGTCCCACTGAAGCCGATGGGAGGGTATCGAGATCATGACGGACGCATCTCTGGCAGGTCAGGTCGCGTGGGTGACGGGGTCGTCGCGCGGCCTCGGCCGCGTGATGGCCGAGCACCTCGGCCGTCTCGGCGCCGACCTCGTCGTGCACGGCACGACCCAGACCTCGGCGCGCGCCTTCGGCGAGGGCGAGTCCCTCGACCAGGTGGCGCGCGACGTGGCGGCGCGCACGGGCCGGCGCGTCCTGGCCGTGGCCGCCGACCTGACGCGGCCCGAGGCGGTGCAGGCGGCGGCCGCCCGGATCCGTGCCGAGTACGGCCGGATCGACATCCTGGTCAACAACGCGGGCGGCGACATCGGCCCCGCCGGGGCGACCGGGCCGGGCGGCGGGCGGCCCCCGATCAACGACGGCGTGTTCATCGCGCTGGAGGATCTCCGCGCGGTGATCGACCGGAACCTCTTCTCGTGCATCTACGTCTGCCGGGAGGTCGCGCCCGAGATGATCGAGCGGCGGGCGGGGCGCATCGTCAACCTCGGGAGCGTGGCAGGTCTGAACGGCCGGGCCGAGGGCGTGATGTACGCGACGGCGAAGGCGGCCGTGCACGAGTACACGCGCTGCCTCGCCGCCCAGCTCCGGCCCTACAACGTCACGGTCAACTGCGTGGCGCCGGGCGGCACGATGACGCCCCGCTTCGTCGCGACCGGGCAGGCCAAGGCCGGGGTCGTGGAGCACGTGGGCACGCTCCAGGGCTACGGGCGGCCGGAGGACATCGCCCACGCGGTCGCGTACTTCGTGACGGACGCGGGGCGCCACGTGTCGGGGCAGGTGCTGCGGGTCGACGGCGGCGATCAGACCTGGCCGGCCTGACGCCGGGGGGTGTCGCATGACCGCGCGGCTTCGGGTCGGCGTCCTCGGGCTCGAGCCATGATCACGTCTGGCGCAACCTTGCCGCGGTCGCCACCGGCGGGCTCGGCCAGCTGGTCGCCGTCGCCGAGCCGTCGCCAAGGCTCCGGGAGCGCCTGGGCCGCGAGCACGCGGGCGTGGCCGTTCATCCCACCTACGACGCGCTCCTCGAGCGCTCCGACCTGGACGCGGTCCTGATCTTCGCCGACAACCGTACCGCCGCCGAGCTCGGAGTGCGGGCGCTCGGGCGCGGCCTCCCGGTGCTGGTCGAGAAGCCGATGGCCGCGGATCTGGCGGGCGCGGAGGCCCTGCTCGCCGCCGCGCGCACCAGCGGGCTGCCCCTCATGGTCAACTGGCCGACGGCCTGGCGGCCTGCCCTCCGCCACGGGCTCTGCCCTCGTGCTGGCAGGGCGTGTGGGGGAGCCCGTGCAGCTCAGTCACCGGGGCGGGCACGCCGGTCCGCGGGAGTTCGGCTGCTCGCCGGAGTTCTCGGCGTGGCTCTACGACCCAGCCCGGAACGGCGGCGGCGCCTTGGTGGACTACTGCGGCTACGGCGCCGTGCTCGCGCGCGTCCTTCTCGGGCGGCCCCGCGCAGTGACGGCGGCGACAGCGCGGCTCCGGAAGCCGGACCTCCGGGCCGAGGACACCGCGGTGGTCGTCCTGCGCTATTCGCGGGCGATTGCCCTCCTCGAGGCGAGCTGGACCCAGATCGGCGACGAGCCGGCGCTCGGGATGGTCGTCTACGGCGACGCCGGGACGCTCATCGTCCACCAGCCCCGGGCGACCCGCGACGGCCAGGCGATCGGACCGGGGCGGGTGCAGGTCGTCGGCGCGCCGGGAACGAGATCCTCGAGCCACCGCCTCTCCCGAGCGCCGAGCGCGACGGACCGACGTACTTCCTGACGTGTCTCCGAGCCGGCCGTGCCGTCGAGGGTCTCTGCGCCCCCGACGTGGGGCGGGACGTCCAGGAGGTTCTGGAGGCGGCCCAGCAGGCGAGCGCAAGCGGTCGGGACGTGCAGCTTCCCGCGGCGGCGCTCCAGACGTAACCGAAGGCCCGTTCGATGTCCGCCGCGTCGGACTGGACCACCTGTCGTTCGGGGTGCAGACGAGGCGGCCCTGGAGTCCTGGCAGGCGACCCTCGACGAGCTCGGCATTCCGAACAGTGGCATCCAGGACATCCGCTACGCCAAGAGCATCACCTTCTCCGATCCGGACGGAATCCCGCTGGAGGTGTTCCTCCCGGCGCGCCGCCGGAGCGCGACCGGCTAGTCCGGCCGTCGTGCCACGGCCTTGAAGAACGTGTAGCAGAACGTGCCGTCGGGCTCCGAGGTCCGGAAGAGGTCGCGGATCCCAAGCGTCCAGGTGTGCTCGTCGATCAGCCCGGCCGCCAGCGCGCGCTCGCGGACGGCCTCGACCATCGCCGTGAACGTCCTCTTCGTGAAGCCGTCGACCATCTGCGGCCGACTGGCATCCGCGTAGACCATGCGCGGCGACACCGTCACGCCCTCGAAGCCGGCATCCACGAGGAGCGGGTACAAGGACCGCCCGATCAGCGAGTTGCCCCCGGCGCGTGCCTGCAGGTCGATGAGGCACTGGATGGCCTTCCGCGCGTAGGGGCTCTCCGGATGGAAATACGTCGAGCCGTGGTCGCCTTCGATGACCGTGAGGGTACCGCCACGCTTGAGGACGCTCTTGAGGCGCGCGAGCGCCTGGCCTGGCGATGCGAGATGCTCGAGCACGAAGCAGACGAATACGTGGTCGAAGCTCTCGGGGGAGAACGGTAGCGCGTATATGTCCGCCTGCTGGAAGGTGATGTTGTGGATCCCGGCGGCCCGCGCCCGCTCCTCCGCGGCAGACAATGAATCCGCGGAGACGTCGACGGACACGATCCTGGCACCGGGACTTCGGCTGGCCAGCGCCACGCTCTGCGCTCCGACGCCGCATCCAGCCTCGAGCACCATGTGGCCCGGCGGGTAGCCCGTGTCGGAGTGCAACAGCTCCGTCAGGGTGGTGGCCTGATCGATGAGCCGCTCCTTCTCGCGGTCCGAGTAGCCGTGCACATAATCGTGGTCGGCGATCACGGCTGGGATCCTCTTCCGTCCATGACGGCTAGCTCGAATGCGGCTGATGGAAGGGTGGCTCAGGCGATGCGGCAAGGACTCCGGCTCTCGGGAGCCCATCCCGGCCGAGACGCATGCCTTGCCCGGCCCCGGGATCCCTGTGAATCAACATCTTGCGTGCGGCTGAAAGGATCTGGGCCAGGCGGGATGGGCGACGTGGTCTTGAGGCCTACGTTCATCGGCGGCAGCCGCTCGGCTATGCCGGCCAGCCGCGGGCGCGATGGCCCTGGAGGAACGCCGCGTCGAGCTCGACGCCCAGCCCGGGCCGCTGTGACAGGTGGAGCCGGTCGCCGCGGAGGTCGAGCGGGCGGTCGAGGCAGCGGTTGTACCAGGGCACGTTCGCCACGTTGTGCTCGAGCCGGTAGAAGTTCGGCACCGCCAGCATGGCGTGGGCGCCGGCGATCACCTGGAGCGGGCCCATCGCGTTGTGGGGTGTCACCGGCACCTGGTACGTCTCGGCCAGCGCGGCGATGCGCATCATCTCGCTGATCCCGCCCGTCCAGACGACGTCGGGCATCAGGTAGTCCGCGAGCCGTCCGGCGAGCACCGGCAGGAAGTCCCACCGCGTGTAGAGCCGCTCGCCCACGCAGATCGGCACCGAGACCTGCTCTCGCACGGCGCGGAGCGCCTCCAGGCTCTCGGGCGGCGTGGGCTCCTCGAACCAGCCGATGCGGTAGGGCTCGAGCCGCCGGGCGAGCCGGACGGCGGTTGGCACGTTGTAGTGGCCGTGCGCGTCGATCAGGATCTCGACCCCGGGACCGACCGCCTCGCGAATCGCGGCCACGCACGCCACGCCGAACTCCTCGCCGGCGGCGGTGATCTGCCCCGCGAGGTAGCCCGTGTGGTACGGGATCATCTCGTGGAACGGGTCGAGCTTGATCGCGGCGTGCCCCTGGGCCACGACGCGCCGGGCGGCGGCCGCGTATTCCGCCGGCGTCGCGCAGGCGGGGTGGCCGTCCAGCGCGGCGAACCAGCCGTTCGCGTAGAGGGGCACGTCGTCGCGCACCTTGCCGCCGAGGAGGTCGTACACCGGCCGGCCGGTGACCTTGCCCTTGATGTCCCAGAGCGCGATGTCGATCCCGCTCACCACCGCGGTGGGCAGGCCGCGCGGGCCGAGGTACGTCGCCTTGCGGAAGAGCCGGTGCCACATCGCCGTGATGTCGGCCGGGTCCTGCCCGACGATCCAGGGCCTGAGGTGTCGGATGGCGTCGGCGATGATGAGGCTCCCGTTGGCGGGGAAGTTGGTCGACTCGCCCCAGCCGTGGACACCGGCGTCGGTGACGACGCGGACGAAGGTCCAGACGTTCTGCGGCTCGTCGTTGTAGGTGGCGGCTCCCTGCGTCGGATCGACGACGTAGACCTCGACGTCCGTGATCCTCATGGGCGTCACGTCGCGAGACCCCAGTGCGAGGGAGGCAGCCCGGCCACCGGTGTCCGGAAGGTCGCCAGGCTGTCCCCGAGCAGGCATCCGAGGTATGCGGTGCGGAGGTCCGGGCCGCCGAAGGCGAGGCTCGAGAGATTCCTCAGGCGGCGGCTCCTGATCGCGTCCAGGTGCGGGCGAGCCATCTCGTTGCGGAGAAACGCGCGCTCGACGGTGTCGATGTGCTCCGGGTCCGCGTCCTCCAGGACCACGTGGGTCGCCCCGTCGGGCGTCACGCGCAGGACCCGGTTCGACACGACGCTCGTGATCCAGGCCCCGCCCGCCTCGTCGAGCGTCACCCCGTCCGGGAAGGTGCCGCGGCCGAAGGTGGTCGACCACCTCGCGGGCCCCGAGGCTTCCGTCCGCCCGCACGGGGAAGCGCGAGAGCCGCCGTCCGAAGGTCTCGTTGACGTAGAGCCACTCGCCGCGCGCATCCATCGCGCACTCGTTCGTGTACCCGATGCCGTCCGCCACGATGCGGGCGCCGCGGTCGTCGACCAGCACGACGAACCCGGTGGCGCAGTCGAGCCGGTAGTCGAGATGGCGGGGCCGCTTCGTGGTGGACACCGTGATCCAGAGGCGGTCTCGCCGGTCCACGAGGACGAAGTTCGTGGAGGGAAGCGCGACCCCGTCCGCCTCGCGAACCAGCGGTCGGAGGACGCCGGCACGGGTCAGGTGCCACACGCCGCCGGTGTCGGAGAGGTCGGTCAGCAGGAAGGAGCCGTCGCGGCGGAGGGCAATGCCGTTGGGCTTGATGGGCTCGGCGCGGCCTCCGTCGTCGGTGATGCCGAAGAGGCGCTGGCTTCCGTCGGGGGCGATCCGCGTCACGCCTCCGCGCGAATCCGCCGCGTACACGTCGCCGCGGGCCGTGCAGAGAACGCACTCGGGGCGGTGGAGACCCGAGCCGACGGCGCCGAGCGCGTCGAGGTCGACGGTGAAGGTGGCGGCCGGGTCGACGGCTGTCACCGGAGGGCCCGCGGGCGAGGAGTGATCGGAGTCAATGGAGGGCGAGGAGCGTCTCGGCGATCGTGCGCTGGGCCGCGCGGAGCGGCTCGTCCGCATTGCCGAACACCACGACGGCGACGCCGCTCGGAACCCGGCGGAGCGTCACCACGCCGGCGGGCGTCCGGAGCCGCGCGTCGCGCCAGACGGCGGGAGGGGTCGCGCCCGGGCCCTGGAGCACGTTGTCGACCATGGCCAGGGCGCTGGGTAACCCGGCGGTGGCGAGCCGGTCGAGAAGGGCTCCGAGCCCCACCGACGAAGCCCGGGGAACGACGACCTCGAGGCCCATGGCGGCCGCGCCGACCTATCGCTCCGCGACGGCTGCCCGGAGCCGGGCGACGCCGCACGCCGCCTCGTCGATGGTGAGGCTGACGACCGCGGCGACCAGGAGCTGGACGCTGGCGATCGCGAACGCGGCACCGTACCCGCCGGTCAGCTCGAACAGGAGCCCGCCGAGCCAGGAGCCCAGCGCCGCGCCGCCCTGGTGGACGACGAAGATGGTGCCGAAGACCGAGCCGACGGAGAAGCGCCCGTAGATGTCGGCGGTCAGCGCCGAGGTCATGGCGAGGCTGCCGGACATGCTCGCGCCCCCGAGGGCGGAGATGACGAGGAGCGCCAGGGGGCTGTCGTGGACGAGGAACATCGCGAGGAAGAGCAAGGCGCGCGTCCCGTAGAGCCAGGCCAGGACGGGACGGCGGCCGAAGCGATCGGCGATCGCGCCGAGAAGCATGGCCCCCGCGAAGCTCGAGGCGCCGAGGACGCCGATGGCCGAGGAGGCCAGCATCGCGTGATAGCCGTGGTCGGTCAGCATCGGCACGCCGTGCGCCGAGAGCAGGCTCATCGAGAACCCGCAGGTGAACATGCCGCCGCAGAGCTGCCAGAACGGCGTGGTCCTCGCGGCGTCGCGCACCGCCGTGCGCTCGGGGGTTGCCGCGTCACGCGCGCTCGGCTCGGCGAGGAGACCGTCGGGCGCGAGGCCCATCGATTCCGGCGACTCCCGGACGACCCACAAGGCGAGGGGCAAGAGGACGACGGCCGCCCCCAGCCCGATGATCGCGTAGGTGACACGCCAGCCAACCGTGAGGATGAGCCACATCGCCACCGGGACCAGCAGGCTCATGCCGGCCATCGACGCCGCGCCGAGCAGGGAGAGCGCGGTCGCCCGGCGGCGGACGAACCACCGCGAGACGACGGCCGAGCCGACGACGTGACCGGTCGCCGAGAGGCCGAGGGCGACGAGGACGCCGTAGACGAGCGTCAGCTGCCAGAGCTGCGTCACGAGCCCCGTGCCGGCCAGGGAGGCGGCGAACACGAGGATCCCCAGCACGGCGACCGGGCGGGCGCCCCAGCGCTCGACCAGCCGGCCCACGAACGGCATGAACACCCCGTAGAGGAAGAGGCTCAGCGAGACGATCAGGGAGTAGGTGGCGCGGTCGGTTCCGAGATCCGTGACGATGGGCTTCAGGAACGGGCCGACCGAGAAGCGCACGCCGGTCGACAGGAACACCATGACGGCGAAGGCGATGGTGACCCACCATCCGTAGAACACGCGCTGCCGCGTCATGATGGAGGCCAATATAGCCGAGCGGTCGCACCGGGACAATCGCCGCGCCGATTCGCGTCACGCGCGGCGCCGCCGCGCGCGGGCGCTGCTAGCGCAGGAACTGCTTGAGCCCCTTCCGCAGGAGGGACTCCGCGAACCCGCGGAGGACGCGATCCTGCAGGTCGGTTCGCGGCGAGCGGTACGGTCCCCAGACCCGGAAGTCGACGCCCGCGAGGCCGTCGGCCCGCTCGGTGAATGCCGCGCGCATCTCGCGCGGCGCGCGGCGCACGGCGGCAGGGGGCACCAGCAGCGTGAACTCGTGGGCGAGCTCGCCGGTCCGGAGCAGGATCTCGCCCTTGCCGAGGATCCTGACGTCACCCGCGACGAAGCGGACCATGGGCGTCCGGAGCACGTCGCCGGCCAGCACGAAGTCGATGGCGCCTTCCTGGAACCGGAGATCGCGCAGGAGGGGCAGATCCAGCGCGGCGGCGACGGCGCCGAGCACCGGGAAGTCGTGGAGCCGACCGTCTCGGATCTCCGCGTGGCCGTGCCCGGTGGCTCCCTCGGCGGTGCCGGTGAGGCTCGCCTGTGCCTCGAGCCGGCCGCTCAGGCTCCGGCCGCCGAGAGTGGCCAGGAGGCTCTCCGTGCGGGCGTTGCGGAGGTCCACGGAGATCGCGTAGCGCGTCGGCCCTGTCATGTGGACGGTGGCCTGGCCCCCCAGCGTCCCCTCCGCGAGCTGGCCACGGAGCGGCGCGAGGGTGAGGTCGCCGCCGCTGAACCGGAGCGGGGCGGTGAGCTCCCGGACCTCGACGCGCTCCGCGAGTCGGAGCGACGCGACCGTGAGCTGTCCCTGGCCGGCCAGCGCGCCGCCGACCCGTGAGAGCGACGTGATCACCTCGATGCCACTCGCCCCGACGAGCGGCCCCTTCCGCTCGCGTGTGACCGCGAGCGTGCCCCGGGTGAGCGCCAGGCGCGGTACGACGACGTCGAGGGCGGGCGGGACGGGGACAGGCGCCGGGGCCTCCGCGCCGCCCGCCGCGCCTCCGGCGGAGGGCGAGGCCGAGGGTCTGGACACCAGGCGCTCGAAGCTCCACTCGCCGTGCTCGCTCCGGGCCAGGGTGACGGTGGGAGCGTCGAGGCGCACTTCCGCGATCTCGAGTCGCCGTCGGAGGAGCGGCAGGAACCGCGGGCGGACGATCAGGGCCTCGGCCCGCAACAGCTCGCCGGGAAGGCCCGGGGGATTGCCCACGACGACCTGGCGGAAGGTGGCGCCCGAGAAGAGCGAGACGCGCAGCTCGCCCACGGTCACGGACGCGCCCAGGGTCTCCTGGGCGGCGGCGATCGCCGCCCGGCGGAACGCCTCGGAATCGAGGTAGCGGGCGAGCACGAAGAGGGCGGCGCCCAGCAGGGCGACGGCCCCGACGAGAACGATGGCCAGGATCTTGAGAGCGCGCACGTGCGGGTGTCTCGCGAAGTCTCCGCTCGCGGCGGAACTACCCCATGATAGCCCGAGGGAGCCGTCCGCCGGTCGGAATCGGCGGGCATGGCGCGAGCCCGAGGGCGAGGTGTTCCGGACGCCTCAGGCGTGGAGGTGCGGGTCGAGGAGGTCGCGGAGCCCGTCGCCGAGCAAGTTCGCACCCAGGACGACGAGGGAGATCGCGACGCCCGGGACGGTCGCGAGCCACCACGCGTTCGACAGATAGTCGCGGCCCTCGGCGAGCATGCCGCCCCAGGAGGGCTGGGGCGGCTGGACGCCCATGCCGAGGAACGACAGGCCCGACTCCAGCAGCACCATCGTCGCGAACTGGCTCGACACGATGACGAGGATCGGTGCGAGCGTGTTCGGCAGCACGTGGCGGAACACGATGCGGAGCTGGCTCGAGCCGAGCGCCCGCGCGGCGTCCACGTACTCGAGGTGGCGGATCGTGAGCACGTTCGCGCGCACGGTCCGGGCGTGGAGGACCCATCCGGACAGGGCCAGGACGCCGACCAGGGCGAACGGGCTGGTCCCGACGACGGCGACGATCGCGATCGCCAGCATGATGACGGGAAAGGTGAGCTGGACGTCGGCGAGTCGCATGACGAGGTCGTCGAGGCGGCCCCCGAGGTACCCCGCCAGGAGCCCCACGAGCACGCCGACGCCGGTGGCCAGGACGACCGCGCTGGTCGCCAGCACGAGGGACATCCGCCCGCCGTAGAGGAGCCGGGCGTAGATGTCGCGCCCGAGATTGTCGGCGCCGAGCGGGCGGGCGGAGGTGCCGCCGAGCCCCCACGGCGCCTTCAGGCGCTGGCCGAAGCTCGGGCGTACCGGATCGGAGGGCGTCAGGAACGGCGCGCAGACGCTCGCCAGGACGACGACGAGCAGGATCGCGCCCCCGACCAGGACCAGCGGGTTTCGGCGGGTGAAGGCGAGCACGCGCGACTCAGCGGTAGCGGATGCGCGGGTCGACGACCGTGTAGAGCGCGTCGACCAGCAGGTTGATCAGGACGAAGATCGTCGCGGAGATGATGAGGACGGTCTGCACGACGGGGAAGTCCCGGAAGTAGATCGCGTCGACGACGAGCTTCCCCATCCCCGGCCAGGCGAACACGGACTCGGTGATGACCGCGCCGCCCAGCAGCGTCCCGATCTGGAGCCCGATCACGGTCAGCACGGGGATGGTGGCGTTGCGCAGCGCGTGGCGGAGGACCACGGCCCGCTCGGCCAGGCCCTTGGCCCGGCCGGTCCGGATGTAATCGCGATTCAGGATCTCGAGCATGCTGGAGCGCGTCAGCCGGGCCACCAGCGCGGTCGGGTACGCGGCGAGCGTGATGCTCGGCAGGATGAGGTAGGTCCAGTTCTGGAACCCCGAGGTCGGTAGCCAGCGGAGCGTCACTCCGAACAGCAGGACCAGCATGATGCCGAGCCAGAAGTTCGGCAGCGACTGCCCCAGCACGGCCAGGAGCGTGCCCGCGTAGTCGTAGCGGGTGCCACGCCGGACGGCGGCGACGATCCCGATCGTGACCCCGGAGATCACCGTCAGCATCATGGCGCAGAAGGTGAGCTGGAGCGTCGCAGGCAGCCGCTCCCTGACGACCAGGAGGGCGGGGGCGCGGTACTGGAAGGACTGGCCGAAGTCGCCCTGGAAGACGCTCCGGAGGAAGATCCCGTACTGGACGTACAGGGGCTCCTTGAGCCCGAGGTGGCGGTTCAGCTCGTCCACGGCCGACTGAGGGGCGCCCTCGGGGAGGAGCATCTTCGCGGGATCGCCGGGCAGCACCCGGAGGATCACGAAGACCAGGACGGACATGCCGATGAGGGTGAGGATCGACTGGGCGATTCTTCGGAGGAGATAGGCCTGCATCAGCGTGTGGGGATGCGCGGGGACTGGCGCGCGCTCCCCGCCGCCCGCCTCGCCGCCGGCCGGCCTCCGGGAACGCTCGGAGGGCCGGACCGGCCGGCGGGCACGGCGAGAGTCGGGCTACCGGATGCTTACGTCGTAGAGCAGGACGTAGTAGTCGCGGCGCGCCTGGAAGTTCTGGAGCTTGTCGCTCACCGCGTAGATCGCGACGCTGTAGTACGGCCAGATCTCCGGCTCGTCTTCCCAGAGGGCCTTCTCGATCTCCTCGTACTTCTGCTGGCGGATCTTGGGATCCGGCATGCGGCCCTCGGCGATGAGCTGCTCGATGCGGGGGTTGTCGTAGCGCGTCAGCTTCTCGGCGCCCATCTTGGTGAACCACTGGCCGAGGTACCAGTCGGGGTCGTGAGGCATGTGGGCCCAGCCCGAGAAGAACATGTCGTAGTTGCCCGCGCTGCCGTAGCTTCGCGGGCGGTGGCGATCTCGAGGTTCTTGATGTTCACGGTGATCCCGACGTCCCCGAGCATGGCGGCCACCGCCTGGACGATCTCGAGCTGCTTCGGATAGAGGTCCTTCATCAGGACGAAGTCGATCGAGAGGTTCTTGTACCCCGCTTCCTTCAGGATCTGGCGGGCCTTCTCGGGGTCGTAGGCCTTCGCGGGCGAGGCTCGTGTGGCCGATGAGCCCCGGGGGAATGGGGCTGTCGACCGGGCGCGCGATACCCGAGCAGGAGGTCCTTGATGATGACGTTCCGGTCGATCGCGAGCGAGATGGCCCGCCGGACGCGGGGATCCTTGACCGGATCCTTGGCGAGCTGGAAGATCCAGCGCTGCGCCTCGATGGCGGGCGTGTCGAGGACCCGGACGCCCGGGAGTCGAGCGGAGCGTCTGCACGTTGTCCGGCCACACGCGGTCGATCACGTGGATCTCGCCGGCCCGGATGGCGGCGACGCGGGTCGAGAGCTCCGGGATGAAGCGGAACGTCACCTTCTCGACCTTGGGGATTCCGGGCTTCCAGTAGTCGGCGTTGGCGAGGAGGGCGATCTGCTCGCCGTGGGTCCAGCCTCCGAACTTGAAGGGACCGGTGCCGACCGGCTTCTGGAAGAAGGCGTCCTCGTTCGCGGCGGCCGTCTGCGGGAGCATCCCCAGCATCGTGAGGTGCGCCGGCAGCGAGCCGAACGGACTGCTTGGTCGACACGATGACGGTGAAGTCGCCGTCCTTGCGGACGTCGTCGATGTCCTGGTACACGAACGCCTTGATCAGCTTCGTGTTGTCGCGGACGCGCTTGAGCGAGTAGACGACGCTGTCCGCGGTGAACGGCGTGCCGTCGTGGAACTTGACGCCCTTCCGCAGGTTGAAGCGCCACGTCGTGTTGTTCACCGGCGTCCACGACTCCGCGAGGCAGGGGACGAACTTCGAGTCGTTCGTCACCTCGACCAGCGGATCGTAGATGTGGCGGAGGACCGAGGTTGCGGAGATCGAGTAGTGGTTCGCCGGGTCGAGCGTGAGCATCCGCTCGGAGAGGCCGGCGACGATCTCACCCTTTCGGGCCTGGGCGGCCGCCGGGCCGGGCCACGCGGTGGCGGCGGCGAGGGCGGCGCCCGCGCCGATCAGGACCTGGCGTCGGGCCACGTTGGACGAGTTCTCGGGGGAGGCACTAGCGTGCTTCATGGCAGGCTCCTCGCGCGAGCAGCGTGTGGTCGTGAAGGGTCGGAGGTCGGTCGATGCCTTCAAGTTCACAGGTCGGCGTGGGCCGTGTCAAGGCCCCGCCGCCCTGTTACAATCTGGCGCCGTGACCGAGCACGCGCGGGCAGTCATCGTCGGAGGCGGCGTGGGCGGCGCGAGCATCGCGTACCACCTGACGGCGAAGGGGTGGCGCGACGTCGTGGTGGTCGAGCGCGCCGAGCTGACCAGCGGGTCGACGTTCCACTCGGCGGGGCTGGTGGGGCAGCTTCGCTCCTCGGTCGCGCTCACGCGGCTGATGATGTGGAGCGTCGAGTGCTACCGGCGGCTCGCCGCCGAGACCGGACGCGACCCGGGCTGGAAGGAGACCGGCAGCCTTCGGCTCGCGTGCACCCCCGAGCGTGATCTCGAGCACCGCCGCCAGGCCGGGTGGGCCAAGACCTTCGGGCTCCCCCTGGAGGAGATCGGGCCGGCCGAGGCCCAGCGGCTCTTTCCGGTGATGGGGCTCGACGGCGTCCTCGGCGCTGTCTACCTCCCGACGGACGGTCACCTCGATCCGAGCGGCCTCGCCATGGCGCTGGCGGAGGGCGCTCGGCAGCGCGGAGCGACGATCCGCACCGGCACCCGCGTCCTCGGCATCGGCGTGCGGGACGGCCGCGTCCGCGAGGTCGAGACCACCGCGGGGACCATCCGCGCCGAGGTGGTCGTGAACGCGGGCGGGATGTACGCGCCGGAGATCGGGCGGATGGTGGGCGTGACGATCCCGCTCGTGCCCATGGCCCACCAGTATCTCGTCACGAAGCCCATCGACGGGGTGCATCCCGCCATCCCGATGCTCCGGGATCCGGACCATCTCGTCTACTTCCGGGAGGAGGTCGGGGGGCTGGTGGCCGGCGGGTACGAGCGCGAGCCGGCGCCGTGGGGGCTCGACGGCATCCCGGCCGACTTCAACCACCGGCTCCTGCCGCCGGACTGGGAGCGCTTCGCCCCCCTGATGGAGGGCGCGGTGCACCGGGTGCCGGCGATCGGGAGCGCGGAGATCGTCCGGCTGATCAACGGTCCCGAGGCCTTCACGCCGGACGGCGAGTTCATCCTCGGCGAGTCGCCGGAGGTCCGGGGCTTCTTCGTCGCGTGCGGCTTCTGCGCCCACGGCATCGCCGGCGCCGGCGGCATGGGGCGGATCATGGCCGACTGGATCGTCGAGGGCGATCCCGGGCTCGACGTCTGGCACATGGACCTCCGCCGGTTCGGCGCTCAGTACCGGTCCCGCCGGCTGACCCTCGAGCGGACGCACGAGGTGTACCGCACGTACTACGACCTCCGCTACCCGAACCAGGAGCGCGAGGAAGGGCGGCGGCTCCGCCTGTCGCCGGCGTACCCGCGGCTCCGCGAGCTCGGGGCCTCGTTCGGCGAGAAGTCGGGCTGGGAGCGGCCCAACTGGTTCGAGCCGAACGCGGCGGCGGGTGACGAGGGACGGCGCCCGCGCGGGTTCGCGGGGCGGATCTGGTCGCCCGCGATCGAGGCCGAGCACCTCGCGACGCGCGAGCGGGCGGGGCTCTTCGACGAGACGTCCTTCTCGAAGCTCGAGGTGGTGGGCCCGGGCGCGCTCGGCCTCCTCCAGCGGCTCTGCGGCAACGACGTGGACAAGCCGGTCGGCTCGGTCGTCTACACGTCCATGCTCAACGGGCGGGGCGGCATCGAGTGTGACTTCACGGTGACGCGGCTGGGGCCTACCCGGTTCCGGATCGTCACCGGCACGGCGTTCGGCACGCACGACCGGGGCTTCATCCAGCGGCACCTGCCGGAGGACGGGTCGGTCTCGCTCCTCGACGTCACCGGGGGATCATGCTGCATCGGTCTCTGGGGGCCGCGCGCTCGCGACATCCTCGCGGCGACCACGACGGCCGACGTCTCGAACGCCGGCTTCCCGTACCTCACGGCGCGGGAGCTGGCGGTCGGGCGCGTTCCCACCCTCGCGGTGCGCGTGACGTACGTGGGCGAGCTCGGCTGGGAGATCTACGCGCCCATGGAGTACGGCCTCGAGCTGTGGGACACGCTGTGGGAGGCGGGCCAGCCTCACGGCCTGGCGGCGGCAGGCTACCGCGCCATCGACTCTCTCCGGCTCGAGAAGGGGTACCGGTACTGGAGCGCCGACATCACCCCCGACGACACGCCGTACGAGGCCGGGCTCGGGTTCGCGGTCAAGCTCGGGAAGGGCGACTTCCTCGGCCGCGAGGCGCTGGTGCGCCAGCGCGCCGAGGGCGTGCGCCGGAAGCTCGCGTGCCTGACCCTCTCCGACCCCGCCTGGGTCGCGCTCGGGGGCGAGCCCGTGCGCGTGGCGGACCGCGTGGTGGGGCGCGTCACGAGCGGCGGCTTCGGCTACACGGTGGGCCTGTCGATCGCCTACGCGTACCTCCCGGCGGAGCTCGCGAGCCCGGGGACGTCGGTCGCCGTCGAGTTCTTCGGAGAATGGGTCGAGGGGCTGGTGGCCGCCGAGCCGCTCTGGGACCCTCGCGGCGACCGGATCAGGCAGTGACCGCCGCGGAATGCGATCCTTGCCCGCCGCGCACGGGTGACGCCGCGCGCGGCTAGGGGAGAGCTCATGCCTCGAATTCCCGTCAACGGCATCCGCCTCCACTACGAGGAGGCCGGCCAGGGCGTCCCGCTCGTCTTCGTTCACGAGTTCGCGGGCGAGGCGCAGAGCTGGCATCTCCAGGTGCGCTTCTTCGCCCGACGCTACCGGACCATCGTCTTCAACGCCCGCGGCTACCCGCCCTCCGACGTCCCGACCACGGGGGCCGCGTACTCCCAGGACCAGGCCGTGGAGGACATCAGGGGTCTTCTCGACGCCCTCGGGATCGACCGGGCCCACGTCTGCGGGCTGTCGATGGGGGGCTACGCGACGCTCCACTTCGGCCTCCGCCACCCGGAGCGGGCGCTGTCACTGGTCGTGGCGGGCTGCGGGTACGGGAGCGTGTCCGCCGACCGGGCGCAGTTCAAGCGCGACGTCGCGGCCACGGCGGAGCGCTTCCTCACCGAGCCCATGGCGACGCTCGCCGACGTCTACTGCCAGGGGCCCACGCGGGTGCAGTTCCGGGACAAGGATCCGAAGGGCTGGCAGGAGTTCCACGATCAGTTCGCGGCGCAGTCGGCCATCGGCCACGGTCTCACGATGCGGGGCGTCCAGCTCACGCGGCCGTCGGTCTACGAGCTCGAGGCCGAGCTCGAGCGGCTCACCGTGCCCACGCTCATCGTCACCGGGGACGAGGACGAGCCGTGCCTCGAGCCGGGGATCTTCCTCAAGCGAAAGATCCGCACCTCGGGGCTGGTCGTGATCCCCAAGGCGGGGCATACCATCAACCTCGAGGAGCCCGAGGCGTTCAACCGCGCCGTCCTGGACTTCCTCACCGCAGTGGAGTCCGGGCGG
>CAVVOZ010000035.1:0-29671 GCA_963749975.1 uncultured Candidatus Rokubacteria bacterium
CTCGACACCATCACAGTCTCCTCTCACTCCGCCGCCAGGATGCCGACCTTCTGGAGCTCTTCGACCGCGACCTTCCCCATGTCCCCGGCCACGTCCCGCGTTTCCTCGGGATTGGACGTCCGGATGGCCGCCGACCAGACGAGCGCCTCGGAAGAGACCGCGTACACGTTCAGCTGGACGCGCACGACCGTGGAAGCGCGGAGGACGCCCGAGCGCTCGGTCTCCTCGTACGTGTTGACGTAGTAGTTTCCGAGGGTGCGGTACGAGACCGGCACTTGCTGGAGGCTGCCGGCCGCCCAGGGTACCAGGCCCTCGACGCCGACCACCCGCGCGATCATGACGCCGTCGAATCCGCCGGCGCGAATCCGGTCTCGGGCCTTGTCGATGTCGCCCCGCTCGGCTTCGGGCACGATCCCGTAGCCCCCGACGCCGTGGGTGCTTATGGGAAGGCGCCGCACCATCTCGTCCTCGACGAGCTTCCGGACGGCCTCGTCGGCGCCGAGCACGAACACCGCCACCTGACGGAAGGCCCCCCCTGCGTATCCCGGGTCCCGCCAGACGTCGGTGAGACGCGTGGCGCTGCAGGAGGGAAGGGCGATGAGCGCGGCGAGTGCCACGAGACCAGAGATCACATGCCGAGGGTTCTTGTTCATCATCGATCGCTCGTGGGCTCGCGACAAGAGCAGTCTAGCGCCGGGTCCGAGGACCGTCAATCGACCGACGGCTGACCGACGGCCCGGCGGAGCGCGCCGCGGGCGCGGGGACGCGACTCAGGACTCGCGCGGGGGCCCGAATCCGACGCGGCGCGGGCGCCAGTGTCCCGACTGATGCGCGGCGAGGTAGTCCGACCGCGTGAAGAGCTTGATGAGGACCGCGCCGGCCACGAACCCGCCGAAGTGCGCCCAGAAGGCGACTCCCCCGCCCTCCCCCCGCACGATCAGCCCGCTCACGAACTGGAGGACGAACCAGTAGCCGAGCATCATCCAGGCCGGCCAGGCCATCGAGGTGAGGATGAATCCGAGCGGCACGATCATGAACACGCGCACGTGGGGGTACAGCACGATGTAGGCGCCCATCACGCCGCTGATGGCGCCGGAGGCACCCACCATCGGCACCGCCGAAGCCGGATTGAGGACGACCTGGGCGAGCGTGGCCGCCACGCCGGTGAGGAGATAGAAGACGACGAACCGGAGCCGGCCCATGGCGTCCTCGACGTTGTTCCCGAAGATCCACAGGAACCACATGTTCCCGAGGATGTGCATCCACGAGCCGTGCAGGAACATCGACGTGAAGATGTGCGCCGTCTGCCGCCCCGGATCGGTCAGGCACACGAGCCCCTCGCCCATCGGGAACCGCGTCCCGGGAGGCACGCTGAGCGTCAGCTCGCCAGGGATGAGGCCGAGATCGCAGATGGACCGTGCCAGCGCCAGGGACGAGCCCGCGCCCTGGATGAGGAGCCACACCCCCATGTTGAGCGCGATCAGCACGAACGTGGCGTACGGCGTGCGAATCGTCTCGTTCTCGTCCCGGTACGGGAACACCGGTCAGACCTCCCGAGCTCGACGGCCGCCCATCTCCCGCGCCTCCTCGACGGTCTCGCTCAGCATGCCGTACGACTGGAACAGCTCCTCCACCGGCACCCGCCCGATGACGCCCGGCGCGAGCGTGCCAGCCCAGACCACCGCGCCCAGTCCGACAAGCACCGGCACGAGCCGGGGCAGGCGGCGGCCAGCGACAGCGCGCACGCCAGGGCGGCGAGGCCGTAGATCGCCATCCACCGGAGCGGATCGGGGTCGTTGTACTGGACGGCGACCGCGAAGAGGAAGAGGGCTCGCCATCAGACCGTTGGCAGCGTTGAGGAGGCTCAGGGAGCGCCCTCCGCGAGCTGCTCGGCCGCGAGGACGGCGGCGGCGGCGGCCCCGGTCGCGGCGGCCCTGGTCGGATCAGTCGAGCCCGGTGGCACGAACACCGTGACCTGCCGGTGCGCAAAGTGAATGCCGGCCTCGTCGAACGCCTGCTTGATCCGCTGGTAGGCCTCCCGGCGGATCACGAATTGCTCGCCCGGCTTGGCGGTGAACTTCGCCTTGACGAGCAGGGCGCTGTCCTCCATGGCCATGACCCCCTGCGACTTGAGGGGCTCGATGATGTGCGGGCCCAGCTCCGGGTCCGCCATGAGCTCCTGGCCGATGCGCTTGACGATCTTCTTGACCTTTGTGATGTCCGTGTCGTAGGTCAGCCGGAACTCGAGCTTCTCGATAACCCAGTCGCGGCTCTCGTTGGTCATCTTCTTGATCCCGCCGTACGGGACGATATTGACCGCGCCCCGGTGGTGGCGGAGCTGCATGGAGCGGATGCCGATCTTCTCCACCGTGCCCTTGGCGTCGCCGACGTTGATGTACTCACCCACGCGGAACGCGTCGTCCACGAGATAGAAGGCGCCCGAGAAGATGTCCCGGACCAGCGTCTGCGCGCCGAAGCCGACCGCGAGCCCGACGACCCCGGCGCCCGCCAGCAGCGGACCGATGTTGACGCCGAGGGCGGCAAGCACGGACAAGACGCTCATGACGCAGACCACCGCAAAGACCGTCCCGCGCGCCAGCGGTAGGAGAGTCCGGAGCCGCGACCCGCCCGTCCCCCCGGCCTCGCCCGGGTCGCTCACCCCCTGGGGCCGGGCTTCGCGCTCCAGCCGCTGGTCGATCGCCGTCTTCGCGAGCTGCCACACCAGGTACGCGAGCATGAGGGTCAGGCCTATGTCGATCAGCGCGCCGGCCACGCGAGGCCCGACGCCACGGGTCGCCAGGTTCGCCAGATCGAGATTCCAGAGGTGGACGATCACCAGGGCGCCCGCGGCGGTGACCACGATGTGGTACGCCCCGTTGCAGCACCGGCAGAAAGCTCGCGCCGGACCTCGCCACTCCGTCCGGCTGGATTCTCCTCGCCCGCCGGGCCAGCAGCCGGCAGAGCGCCATGTCGACGAGCGGCATGGCGAGCACGACCAGGAGGCTCAGGATCCCCGCCTTGGCCGTGCGGAGCCGACCGGCCAGCTGTTCGACCGTCAAGACCACCAGGAGGCACAGGACGTAGGCCGTCATCAGGGCCGGCCAGAGGTCGGCCAGCAGCCTGCGGAGGGCGCTCTGCCCATCGCCTCGGATCTTGGCGGCGATCGGGGCACGGACGCGCCACACCAGACGAAGGTAGAGCACGGCGAATACGAGCCGGGTGAGCATGGTCACCAAGAGGAACGGCTCACGCGGCACGCCGAAGCGCTGGAGGAAGAAGGTGAGCACATCGAGGAAGCCATAGAGGCAGGCGAGCGTGACCATGCCCCGATAGAGGACTCGGGCCGCGGCGTCATCGAACGGCAGGAGCCGCTGCGGAGGGGCATGCGGCGCGAGCAGGACGCGCGCGATCAGGATGGCCAGCCGGACCTGGATGATGGCCAGGAGCGCGCTCACGATCAGCTCGCGGGTGGCCTCGTGGCCCTCGTAGAGGGCCAGGAACCCCGCGAATACCGTGGCGGCGAAGACCGCCAGGAGCAGGAGGTCCAGGACCACGCCGATCACGAGGCTACCGGCATCCACGCCGGGGCCGTCGCCCGGGCTGCGATCGAGCCGGCCACGGACGCGGGCGAGCAGGCGCCCCACCAGGCGCTCGGCGATCCAGCCGAGCCCCAGCAGGACGACGAAGAGGACGGCGACGAGCAGCAAGTGGTACGGGGAGCGTCCCTCGGAGAACCGGGTCACCGCCGCACCCAGCACGGCGGGCAGATCGGGTGCGGCCCGGAGCACGGCACCCAGCTCGCTCCGGGCGTGGTCGACGTTCCCCGCGAGGCCGGCGGCCATGAGTGGCGCCGCCTGATCGGCCTCGGGCGCCGCCGCCTTGTCGAGCTGGGCGAGCAGGAGCTCGCGGACCTCCCCGTCGCTGAGCCGGGCCACCAGCTCCCGGATCGCCTCCCGGGTCAGCGGCTCGGGCAGCTTCACCGAGGCTGGCTTCTCCGATCCGCCCGGCGGGGCCGCGGCCGCCGCGACCAAGGGCAGAGCCAACAGCGCGCACGACCAGAGCCGCGAGCCGGCCCCACGGGCGACCTGCCTTCATCGGTGTCCCTCCCTGGACTGAAATCGACCGCCGGGCCGGTCGACGACGACACCCGGCCTGGCTCGTTACGATCCGATCCGGTCATCCTACTGCAATCGCGCCGGGCGCGTCCCGGGGGCGATCGGACCTGGGGAGTCAGGCCGCCTCGCGCCGGTCGGCAGGGTCTCGGCGTCGACCAGGCGGTCGATGCGCGCGCGGTCCGCCTCGGCGAGGGAGGTGAACACGGCTCCAATCCGCGTTCCGGCCGGCCCGAGGCGGTCGGAGGGCTCGCGGGCGGCGACGCGGACGTAGCTCCCGTCGGTCGCCCCGCCGTCCCCGAAGTCGACGACCAGCTTCAGGTCCGAGTGGGTCGTCGGCAAGGCGGCGTTCGCGACGAACTCCACGGCCGTGCGCCCGATGCGGGTGACACGGACCGGGTGAGAGGTCCCGTCGACGCGCTTCCCCTCACCGACGACGCGCGCGACCGCCGGCAGGTCGGCCTCCACCAGCGTCTCGTCGGACACCTCCATCGCTTCCTCGCCGGTCACACCCCGGAGCGCGTACACGGTCACGGGCTCCGGTACGCCCTTAGTCACCGAGCGCCCGGAAGTCGTCCGGCGCGAGGAGTCCCCGCTCCACGAGGCTCGGGCCGAGCCGCACCGTGCTCTCGGCGTGGCGGAGGAACTCCGCGGCGTGGTCGGCGGTCATGCGCGCGGCTTGCGCCATCGCGTTGTCGACGAGCGCGCGCGATCCGGCGTGCTTCTCCCGCCACGCCACCGCCCCCAGCGTGGCGCCGGTCGCCGCCGTCAGCAACATGACCAGGCCGACCAGCGCGAGCGAGATCGGCGGCCGGCCGAAGGCGCGGCGCGCGAGGGGCGTGGACCCGCTGCGGGGCAACCCCTCCGGCATGGTACAACTACACTACTATCGTTTCGAGGGAGGCGGGCTCCGAGCCGGGAGCTCGCCGGGCCCCCTCCGCCCCTCTGGGCGGGTCGAGGCGGCGACCGCGAAAGAGGAGACGCCGACGTGATGAGATTGCGACTCGCCGTGGTGCTCGGAGTCGGACTGCTGGTTGCCGCGACCGCCTCGATCGCCCGGGCCGACGACGACGACCCGAACGCCTGGCACCTGACCTTCACGCCCTATCTGTGGGCCGCGGGCATCTACGGCGACGTGACCGTCAAAGGGGTCACCGCGAGTCCCGACGCCAGCTTCCTCGACATCCTGGACAAGACGGACACCCTGGTCGGCCTCCAGGGGCACGTCGAGGTGACACGGGGCCGGCTGGGGGTCTACGGCGACTTCTTCTACGTGAAGACCAAGGTGGAGGACGCCGGCCGCACCGGGCTCGACGTCACGACCCGGATGTGGTTCGTCGAGTTCGGCGCGCAGTACCGGCTCGTCGACACCACGGTCGACCGGGTCCCGGGGATCACGCTCGACGTCTACGCGGGCGGGCGCTACTCGTACCTCGAGCTCGATCTGGACACCCGCGGCGAGCCGTCGCTGCAATCAGCAGGTCGACTGGATCGACCCGATCGTCGGTGGACGATTGGGCGTGCACTTCTCGGAGCACGTGGTTCCTGCTCTTCGCGGGGGATGTCGGCGGCTTCGGTGTGGGCTCCGACCTCGCGTGGTCCGCCATGGGCCTGTTCGGGTACAAGTGGCAGGGGGCGGGGGTCGAGTGGGCCATCCTGGCGGGGTACAAGGCGCTCTACCAGGACTACACGACCGGATCCGGCATCAACCGGTTCAGGTGGGACACGACGATGCACGGTCCCGTCCTGGGGCTGAGCATCCGCTTCTGACCGCGCCCCCGGGCTCGTCCAGGTACCCGATCTGAGGGGCCGCCGGCGCCGCTTGCCGGATGCGGCGCCGGCAGCGGCCCCGGCGCGCGCCGAGCGCGTCAGTCCTTGGTCTTCAGCTCGCTCTCGTGCTCGCGGATGAAGGCGCGGATCTCGTCGGCCATGTCGAGCAGCCGGCGCCACTGCTCCTTGTAGAGCGTCACGGGAAAGCGCCCCAGCCCGTACACGGAGACCCCGCCCTTGTCGCTGACGCGCAGCTGCCCGCCTCGCTGCGCCCGGGCCTTCAGGGCTTCGTTCTCGGCCCGCAGGCGGGCCACCTCGCTCTCGAGATGCTCCTGGCTCATGGACCCCTCCATCGACGAAGCGGCGCCCGCTCGGCCGCGAGCCGGCACGCGGACCACCGTGCGAGGAGCATAGCCGGTCGCTTTTCGGTCGGCAACCGCGCGGTCGACCCTTGGGGCCGACGCGGCCCGGCTGCCCGCGTCGGATCGGTCCGTGGCTCCCGCGCCGCCTCCTTTGTGGCCGCGGGGGTTGTGGCACCCTATGCTGGTGTAGGCGGCTTCGCGCGAGGCCGGCGGAAGGGCCGGCCGCGCGGGGCGAGGTCGCCCGGAGGCCGCCGGCGACCGGCTCCACCTCGGCCCCCGGATCGGGGAGAGAGACACGATGGACGCGCTCGGGCTGTTTCTGTCGCGCTACAACGCCATCCACGGGGGGTTCGTCGACGAGCTCTTCGCCGGACTGACCGACGCCCAGGTCCGGGCGCGGCCGCACGGGCTGAACTCGGTCGCCTGGCTCGTCTGGCACGCCACGCGCGTCGAGGACGCGGCGGTGAGCCGCTTCGTCACCGATCGGCCGCAGGTCCTGACGGAAGGGAACTGGCGTCACCGGCTCGGGGTGGAGCGGCGTGATGTCGGCTCCGGCATGACCGGCACCGAGGTGGAGTCGCTGGGCGACCGGATCGACACCACGGCGCTGCGAGGGTACGCGCGCGACGTCGCGGACCGGACGCGATCCGTGGCCGGCTCGCTGGCGCCGGCGGCCTGGGACGAGATCGTCCCGGCGGAGCGGATCCGCGGCGTGGTGGCGGACGAGGCGCTCCTGGTGGACGCAGGCCGCTGGGTGGAGGAGTTCTGGGCCAGGGGGCATTCCCGGGGGTGGTACCTGCTCCAGACCGGCCTCCTGCACCCCTACGGGCACTGGTTCGACGCGATGGCCACGCGCGGGCAGCTCGGCGCTCCCGGACGGTAGAGCACCTGGTCAGAGAAGGGGCTCGGAACGCCGGCGGAGAGCGCGCTGGCGGTGATCTCGCGCTGGAACTTCTCGGGCGTGATCGGATCAGGCCAGAGACCGTGACCAGCACCCGGACCCGTCGCCGGGACCGCCCGGCAACCGGTCCGAGGTCTACGCCGCCACCGCCACGACGTCGGGGTGCCACTCCCGCGCGCGCTCCGGCCTGGCGGCCCAACGGCGCTATCGCAGGGCGGCCTCGATGTCCTTCCGCAGACCGGCATCGTCCGGCTTGACGCCGCTCTTGTAGAACTTCACGACCTTGCCGTCCTTCCCCACCAGGTACTTGGCGAAGTTCCAGCTCGGCAGCTCGCCGGACTGCTTCTGGAGGTTCGCGTAGACGGGCGACTGGCCGGCCCCGGCCTGGGTGACGACCTTCTCGAACAGCGGAAAGGTGACGTCGTAGTTCAGCGAGCAGAACTGCCGGATCTCCACAGCCGTCCCCGGCTCCTGACCGCCGAAGTCGTTGCTCGGAAATCCCAGGACGACGAAACCCTTCCCCTTGAGGTCCCCGTAGAGCTTCTCCAGACCCGCGTACTGGGGCGTGTACCCGCACTGGCTGGCCACGTTGACGACGAGCGCCACCTTGCCCGCGTAGCTCTTGAGGTCGGCGGGCTGGCCCTCCAGGGTCTTGGTGGCGAGGCGATAGAACGAGTCCTGGGCCAAGGGCGTCTCCTTCTTTCCGGATGAGGTGCCGGTCTCCTGGGCCTCCGAGACGAACGCGAGGGCCAGCAGGGCCGCACTCGCGATCCACACGCGGTCCATGGGTTGCCTCCTTGCGTCCTCGTGCATGCCTCGCACGGGCCTCGGCGGGCCGTCCACGTGAAGCCTACCACCCGGCCGCCCGGGTGTCCCGGCGGCCACGACAGGCCGGTCGCCACCGGACAGGGCCAGGCGTCGCCGGGGGCTCGCGGACGCGTGGCGCCAGGAGCACGAGCCACGGGAGCACGTTACCCCGATGGGATCGCCGCGTGAGCGGGACCACGAGGCCGACGCAAGTCGGCGGACCGGACGGCAGAACACGAGGGACGCTGCGGCGGGAAACGCGGCTCCGGGCGGCGGCCCTCTTACTTGAGCGTCACTCCTCCCCGTCCGGGGGCTCGACGTTCAGCTTCCGGTAGAGCGACGCCAGGCTGATCCCGAGGAGGCGGGCCGCGTCGCGCTTGTTGAACCGGGCGCGGGCGAGCACGTCCAGGACGTGGTCGCGGGAGAACAGACGCACCGCTTCCCTCAGGTCCGTCGGTCGCGATGTCGCGGGGCGCCCCACCAGGTCCTCGGGCAGGTGACGGAGGCCGATGAAGTCACCATCGCCCAGGATCATGGCCTGCTCGAGCACGTGCTCCAGCTCACGAACGTTGCCCTTCCAGCCGTGGCCCATGAGCGCTCGCAGCGCCTCCGGCTCGACCCCGAGGACCCGACGCTGGAGCTTGACGTTGAGCCGCCGGACGACGTGATCCACGAGGAGCGGGATGTCCTCCCGGCGGTCGCGCAGCGGCGGCAGCACCAGGTGCACGACGTTCAGCCGGTAGAAGAGGTCGGCCCTGAACCGCCCCGCATCGATCTCGCCGGCCAGGTCGCGGTTGGTGCTGGCGATGATGCGCACGTCGATCGGCTGCGGCCGGGTGGCCCCGACGGCCCACACCTGCCTCTCCTCGATGACGCGCAGCAGCTTCGCCTGGAGTGACACGGGTAGCTCGGCAATCTCGTCGAGGAAGAGCGTGCCGCCCTGAGCGGCGACGAAAAGGCCCTGGTTCGCCTGCACCGCGCTGGTGAAGGCGCCCCGCACGTGACCGAAGAGCTGGCTCTCGAGAAGGGAATCGGGGATGGCGCCGCAGTTCACGGCCACGAGCCGCCCGTGGCGGCGGGGGCTCGCCAGGTGGACGGCACGCGCGACCAGCTCCTTGCCGGTGCCGCTCTCGCCGGTGATCAGCACGTTGCTGGGGGCGGGCGCGCACCGGGCGATCTGCTCCCGCACCAGGCGCATCAGGTCGCTCGCGCCCACGAGCAGGCCCTCGCTCGGGAGCGGGGGGCGGACGCGCGGCGGGCGCGCGGCGTCCTGGTGCCCGGTGTCGCGCCGGAGGAGACGCTGCACGCAGCGCGCGAGGTCGTGCAGGACGAAGGGCTTCTGCAGGTAGTCGCAGGCCCCCTTGCGCAAGGCCTCGATGGCCATCTCGACCGTCGCGTGGCCGGTCATCAGGATGACCGCGGCTCCCGGGTTCAGCACGCGGGACCGCTCCAGGACCTCGAACCCGCTGACGCCCGGCATGACGACGTCGGCCACGATGACGTCGAACTCCTGTTCTTCGATCCGAGTCAGCGCCTCCTCGCCGCTCCTGGCCGTGGCTACGCGGTACCCCTCGGTCTCGAGGAACAGTCCCAGGGTGTCTTGCGTCGTGGACTCGTCGTCCACCACGAGAATCGACGCCGTCATCGCCTGACCTCACTCGCGGGCACGCTCGCGCCCGGCCGACGAGCGCCGTGCCGTCCTCTCGACGCCGCGATGCGGTGGTCGTCGACCCGGAGCGGCGCGCCGATGCGTCTGCTAGCGGACGTCTTTCATTGCCGCGCTCTGCCGAGAGTAACGCGCTCGGCGCCGCCTCACAAGGTGGAATCATTGCAACGCGCGGCGGTCCGAGCCGGTTCCATTCTCACGCGTGAGAAACGCGCGGGGCCGGTTTCCGGATGCTGAGAAGCCAGGGCACCGCGAGTCACGGGATCCCAGGGAATTGTGCGTGGCACCCTCCTTGCTCGTTCCTCATCGCTCATCGGTGGCCGGGTACCTCAATCCAGTCCGCTCAGCCAGTCCGTTCAGGAGGATGCATTGCCGAAGATCAGGATCGCCGTCGCGATAGTCGCCATCGGGGTCGTGCTCGGGACGTCCGGAGTGCTGCAGGCCCAGTTCAGCAGGGCCAGGGACCCGGGCCCTCGCGGAGGAAGTCCGGGCGCAGGCGGGCCTCTCCCCGGGCTGACCCCGGGTCAGACCCAGTTCTTCCAGGTGGGCCTGGCGGACTTCGCGGAGGTGGAGGAGGTCGACGATGGCTTGGGGCCCCGATTCAACGCCGCTGGCTGTGGCGTGTGCCACGGCCACCCGGCGATCGGCGGGACGAGCCCAGCGCGCAATCCCCTCGTCGACGTGCCCACGGCTTTCACCGGGAACACCCGCCCGCTGCCGTTCATCACCCCCGGCGGGCCGATCCGGGAAGCGCGGTTCAAGTACAACCCCGACGGCACGCGCGACGGCGGCGTCCACAACCTGTTCGTGATCAGCGGCCACCCCGACGCTGCCGGCTGTAACATCACCCAGGAGGACTTCGCGCGCGCAGCTATCGCGCAACAACGTCATCTTCCGGATCCCGACGCCGGTGTTCGGGGCCGGCCTGATCGAGATGATTCCCGACAAGGCCATCCTGGCCAACCAGGCCGCGAACGCCAGCGCGAAGCAGTCGCTGGGAATCGGCGGGCGAACCAACCGCCAGCGGCTCTTTGGTCAGCCGTTCGGAGTGTCTGGGCAGGCCAACAACAATCCCAACGACGGGACGATCTCCCGGTTCGGCTGGAAGGCGCAGGTCAAGTCGCTGCTCCTCTTCTCCGGCGAGGCGTACAACGTCGAGATGGGCATCTCCAGTGAGCTGTTCCACACGGAGCGCGACGAGACGACGTCCTGCCAGTTCGCGACGGTGCCCAACGACGTGACCGAGACGGATCCGGACGATGGGGTCGTCAAGGTCAGCGCCATCGAGAACTTCGCGTTCTTCCAGCGCTTCCTGGCCGCCCCGACGCCATCGTCCACCATGCCCGGCGGCTCCGCGTCGATCGGCCGCGGCCGCAGCAAGTTCACGGAGGTCGGCTGCGCGTACTGCCACACGCCCAAGCTCAAGACCGGGAACTCGACCGTCGCCGCGTTGCGCTACCAGGATGTGAACCTGCACTCCGACCTGCTGGTCCACAACATGGGGTCAGGCCTCGCCGACGACATCGTCCAGGGCGACGCGGGGCCCGATGAGTTCCGGACGGCGCCGCTCTGGGGTCTCGGGCAGCGGCTCTTCTTCCTCCACGACGGGCGCACGACCGACCTGGTGGAGGCCATCCAGGCTCACCGGAGCGCCGGGACCTCGAAGTACGCGCCGTCGGAGGCCAACGGCGTGGTGGATCGCTACAACCTGCTGAGGGAGTCTGACAAGCAGGACATCCTGAACTTCCTGCGCTCCCTGTAGCCTAGCGCGTCCGTGCGCGTCTGATGGGCGGGGCCGGTTCGCGCCCGCCCGTCAGACGCGCGTCGTCGTCGACCGTCGCCCGCCATTCGGCACCCTCGCCAGCCCGGAAGCCTAGCCAGCCCGGGACGCGGTAAGATCGTCGTGGCGCGGGCCGCTGGCCCGCGCGACGTCGAGAGCCGGGGGGCCGATGCCGCGATCGCTCACGCTCGTCTTGCTCGTCGCGCTCGCGGCGGCGCCGTCGACCGCTCGGTCCAACGGCGACGGCACCGGGTCGGGGCCGCCGACCGTGTTCGAGCGCTTCGTCCTGTCGGCCTGCTCGCCCTGCGTCAGGGAATCGTATCCGATCGCCACCCTGCCGATCGCTCCGCTCCCCCTGCCGGGCTTCCCGCGCTCGGCGACCACCAGCGTGGCGCGACCCGGAGAGATCGCGATCGAGGTGCTGCGCGCCCACCAGCCGGGTCGGCCCGACTGGAAGTCCCTGGCGCTGAGGGTGACCCTGTCGGTGTCGACAGGCACCGGGGGGGACCTGTTCCGGCTCGGCACCGGACTCCTGGACGGCGCCGACGTGCGCGCCCTCGCTCAGGCGGTGGGGGACATGGCCCGGATCGCGACGGCGCCCCCGGGAGAGCCTCGCGCGGAGACCGTCGATGCCGATTTCCACGGCGGCACGCTCCGGGTCGGCGTGCTGCAGATCCGCGGGGACGCCGTCGGCTACATCCAGACGGGCGACCTGCCGATCCTGCTGCAGCGGGCGGTCTGGGAGGTGCCCACGACGCTCTACCTGCCGGTGAAGGACCTCCCCGGCATCGCGACCGCCCTGAACCAAGCCGCGGCCAGGATCGAGCAGGTACGGGGCAACTGAGCCGGGGCGAGGAGGGTGCCATCGTGACGAGACGGCGCGCCTGGTCGATGCTCCCCGCCGTGGTGGTCGCCTTCATCGCGATCGGCGGGGCCGTGGCCGAGCCGCGCCTCTTCGATCTCGCGCTCAAGGACGGCCGGCTTCCGGAGAACCAGCGGCTCGTCCGGGTCCGACAGGGCGACGAGGTCACGCTCAAGTGGACGACCGACCGGCCGTTCACGCTGCACCTCCACGGCTACGACCTCGAGGCCCGGCTCGTGCCCCAGACCCCGACCGAGCTGCGCTTCACCGCCCGCGCGACCGGACGCTTCCCGCTCGAGATTCACGGGCCCGGCACCGAGCGCACGGTCGGCCATCTCGAGGTCCATCCCCGCTGACCTCCTCCCCCACCGGACTCCGGTGACCGCGCGTCGACGCCGCCTGGCCTGGGGAGGGTCGGCCCTCCTCACGCTTCGGCCCGGGGAGGCCCTGGCGCACGGATTCGGCCAGCGCTACGACCTGCCGGTCCCGCTCTGGCTCTGGGCCGCGGCGGCGGCCGCCGCCGTCGCCCTCTCGTTCGTGGTCATCGGGCTCTTCGTCAAGGCGAGCCCCGGCGTGCACGGCTACTGGCGACTGAACCTGCTGCGCTTTCCCCTCGGACGCGTCCTGGCCAGCAGCCGGGTCCGGCTCGCCGCCCGCCTGGTCTCGGTCGGCTTGCTCGCCCTGATCCTGGCCGCGAGCCTGGTCGGCAACCAGAGCCCGACACGCAACATCGCCCCGACGTTCATCTGGGTGGCGTGGTGGGTGGGGTTCGCCTATCTCTCGGCGCTCGTCGGGAACCTGTGGGCGGTGGTCAACCCCTGGGCCGCGCTCTTCGGCTGGGGCGAGGCGCTCGTCGGATCGCGCCGGGTGACACGCCGCTATCCGGCGGGACTTGGCGTCTGGCCGGCGGTCGGGCTCTTCCTGGCCTTCGCCTGGATCGAGCTGATCTATACGGGCCGAAGCATCCCCGCCCAGCTCGGACACCTGATCGTCGCATACTCGGTGCTCACCTGGACCGGCATGGCGCTCTTCGGCCGCGCGACGTGGCTGCGTCACGGAGACCCCTTCGCGACGGCCTTCGGGGTCCTCGCCCGCTTCGCCCCGACCGAGATCCGCGCCCTGGACCGCGAGCCCTGCCGGCGATGCGAGCTCTCCTGCGCCGGGCGGGACGGCACGTGCCTCGATTGCGGGTCGTGCTTCGACCGAGCCGCCCCCGCCCGCCGCGAGTGGAACGCGCGCCCCTTCGCGGCCGGGCTGCTCAACACCGCGGACGTGTCGCCGTCGATGGTCGTGTTCGTGCTGGTCCTGCTCTCGACGGTGACGTTCGACGGATTCACCGCAACGCCAGCGTGGGCGAGCCTGGAGGGCGCCCTCTACGCGGTGCTGGCGCCGCTCGGCGAGGCGCGGCTCACCGTCATCGGCACGCTCGGCCTCCTCGCATTCCCGCTCCTCTTCGTGCTCGTGTACCTGGGGTTCGCGCGCTGGATGGCGTGGATGGGCGAGGACCAGCTCTCCACGGGCACGGTGGCCCGCCTCTTCGTGCTCTCGCTGGTGCCGATCGCGATCGCGTACCACCTGGCCCACTACTTCACGTATCTGCTGATCCAGGGCCAGCTCCTGATCCGGCTCGCTTCCGATCCGTTCGGATTGGGCTGGGACCTGCTCGGCACCGCGCGGTACCGGCCCGACATCGGGATCGTGGGCGCCCGCGCCGTCTGGTACACGGCCGTCGTCGCGATCGTCATCGGCCACGTCATCGCGGTGTACGTCGCCCACGTCGTGGCCCTCCGCGAGTTCCGGGACCGGCGGGCGGCGCTCCGCAGCCAGCTGCCGATGCTCGTGCTCATGGTGGGGTACACGGTGGTGAGCCTCTGGATCATCGCCCAGCCCATCGTCGAATCGAGATAGGTTGCCCCGAGGCGACCACGCGCTCCACGGCCGCAGGGCTCCACGCGGCCCGGCCCGGGGCGACGACCGCACCAACAAAGGAGAGAGACGACATGAAGACGGCCCTCGTGGCGCTCGCGATCCTCGCGGGCGCGCTGTTCCCGCTGATCGCGTCGGCGCAGCTGCCCACGAGCCAGGTGATACTGGAGAACGCGTCGATCCGCGTGACGCTCCTGACCTTCACGCCCGGCGGCGCCACCGGCCGGCATCAGGGGATCGAGTCGGAGATCGGGATCGTCGCTCGAGGGCGACCTGACCGTGGAGAGCCCGACGGGACGGCAGCAGCTCGCCCCCGGCGGCGTCTACTGGATGCCGGGCCTCACGCCCCACGACGTCCGCAACGAGAGCGGGCGCCCGGCCAAGCTGTGGGACATCTTCCTGAAGCGCTGCGACTGAGCGCCGGAGGGGGCCCCTGACCGGGCGACGCCCGTCCGGTCGAAGGGCCCCCTCCGGAACCACTGACGCGCCGCCGCCTGAGCCGCGTGGCGACGGCGCGGTATCCGCGACTACTTGGTGAGCTCGTACACCTTCTTCAGGTCGGGGTTGAGCACGGTCACGGGCAGCCCGGACGCCTTGAGCGCGGCTTCCAGCATCGCCGGCGTCGTCGCCCCCGGAGGCGGCTGGAGCCGATGGTGATGGGGGATGATCGTCTTCAGGTTCGGGTTCTCGGTCCGGAGGAGCCGGACCATCTGGACGATGTCCTGCGGATCGCGGTTGGCCTTCAGGGGCAGGATCGCCACGTCGGGCTTGTAGAGCCTCCCCCAGAGCTGCATGTCCATCGTCAGCGCCGTGCTCCCGGCGAAGTAGACGGTCAACCCGTTCTCGAAGTGGATCATGAACCCCATGGCCGAACCGCCGTTGAGCTTGTCGGCGTCCCCGACCCGTGCACGGCGTTGACGTTGCGGACGTGATGACCGTCGAGCTTGAACCAGTCGCCGGGGTTGCTCCGGAACATCTGCGCCTCGGGCACGTTCCGTGGCTGGAAGTAGGTGTTCCACATCTCGAAGGGTCGTGACGATCTTCGCGCCGGTCTTGATCGCGATCTCGTCGGTGGAGCCGACCTCGTCGCCATGTCCGTCGGCGACGAGGATGACGTCCACCTTCGGGAAGTCCGGCACCTTCACCGGGCTGTCCGGGTTCGCGACGAACGGGTTCGTCACGATGATCTTGCCGCCCGGCGAGGTGAACCGGAAGACGGACCACGACAGCCACTCCATCTTGACCGGGCCCGACTGCGCCGGCGCCTGGCCCGCCCACATGGCCAGCATCGCGGCGAATGCCCCGCCGATCACCCAGCGCCATCCGATCGCCATAGTGTCCCCTCCCGGTTACGGGTTTGATGGTTTTCGCGCTATTCGACGTGGAGGCTAGGGCCTCTGCTGAGGCAACGACCGTCGGGGCCCGAATGTTCCCGCACCGCGCCTCGACCCCGGGCCGCTCCTCGAGCGAACAGACCACGCTCACGCGGGGGGCGTCAAGCCCGACCCGCGGCTGGACATGGCCTCGCGGGCCGGTCGACGCGATCCTCGACTCCGCGGTTCGACGCGGTCCAGGCGCCGCCTGGGCCCGACGTGGAGGCGCGACCCGCCCGAGCGGAGGACCTCGTCGGATTCAAGAGCGCACCCTCGAGGAGGTCCGTCGCCGGGAGCCCGATACGCGATCGCTAACTCGACGCGCGCTCGGGGCGAGTGCGCGAGCAGGAGGAGGAACGCGGAACCACCCCCGCCCTCGGTACGTCCTGGTGACGATCACGCGCGGGCTCGACTGCCTGCATCCCCTCGCCCCGCGGCGCATCGTCAGCATCGGCTACAGCGAGCGGCGCGTCAGAGGAACCCCCTCGCTGCTCGCGCCGGGCCAACCCCTGGGGGAGAGGGCGACGCCTTCGTCCGGTCGATCCGGTTCACGCCGCTCCGCTGACGGATTCTGGCAGCGACCGAGCCAACCTGCCGGCGCCCCCGTCCTTCTACCTGGCGGCACGGCCGTGATTCCAACGGGTTACGAACATCCCCTCGTGGCCCCGCCCTTGCACGATGCGTGGGGACGCTGGCATGCCAATGACCGGAGGGCCCGTTCGACCCATGGCTCTGTCCCTCCGACGGGCACGGCTGTGCCTGGACTGTGACTGTCTGACCGACGAGCCGACCTGCCCCTGGTGCGATCGGGACGACACGGTCCCGCTCGCAGGCTGGTTCCGCCCGATGGACGACGGCAAGGTCGACGCGTCGCGTCACGGAAAGGCCGCGGCGCCGGCCGCCGGCCAATGGATCCTCATCGTCCAGCACCATCAGCGGGATCTCTACCGGGTCCTCCGGCAGGCGCTGGCGGGCACCGGGGTGGAGGTTCTCTACGAGCGGCGGGTCGGCCAGCGCCGCCGCACCGCCGCCGGGCCGGCGGCCGAGGAGCGCCGCCGCACTGACCGCCGACGCCCGCGGCCGAGCGCGGCCGTGTACCAGGAGTCGGCCGCAGCCGCGAAGCCGGCGAGCCCCGCCTCGCCCGAGCGTCGACCGGGAGACCGTGCGGGTAGTCCGGCCGCGCCGGCGCCAGCCCGCTCCGATCTAGCGAGCCTACCCGGCCCTGCGACCTCGAGGGCTCAGTCCGTGCCCCACACGTCCCGGGCCACGGCGAGCACGAGCTCCAGCTTCCGGCGCTGGTCGTCGGGGGTGATGGGCTGACCCGACCCGGGAGCCGAGCTGAATCCGCACTGCGGCGAGAGCCCGAGCCGCTCGAGGGGCACGTAGCGCGCGGCCTCGTCGATCCGGCGCTTGAGCGCGTCGGCCGACTCGAGCGCGGGCGTCTTCGTGCTGACCAGCCCGAGGACGACGCGCCTCGGCGCGGGGACGAAGCGGAGCGCCCGGAAATCGCCCGCGCGCGGGCTGTCGAACTCGAGGAGGAAGGCGTCGACGGCCAGGCCGCCGAACACCGCCTCGGCGATCGGCTCGTAGCCTCCCTGGGCCATCCAGGCGCCCTTGAGATTGCCGCGGCACATGTGCACGGACCGCACGACACCGGGCGGGCACGCCGCCAGCGCGTCGTTGATGAGGCCGACGTAGCGCGCGGTGAGCGCGTCCGGATCCTCTCCGCGAGCCCGGACCTCGGCGCGCACCCGGTCGTCGCAGTTGCAGGGCAGCGCCGTGTCGTCGAGCTGGAGGGCGGTGCAGCCCAGCGCCACGAGATCCCGCACCTCCGCCCGGTAGATGGCGACGAGATCCGCATAGTACTGCTCGAGGTCGGGGTACACCTCGGGGTCGACGCTCCGGGGGCCGAGGAAGAAGTGCATCACGTCGGGCGCCGGGATCGTCACCTTGGGCAGCCCCGTCGTCACCGCGCCCTTCAGGAACCGGAACTCGTCGGTCGCGATGCCGCGGGCGCGCCGGAGCGGGGCCCGCGCGAAGGGCGACGGCAGGACGCCCCGCTCGCCCGTGTCATCCCGGAAGCCGAGCGCGGCCTCCCGGAGCCCGAACCCGTCGACCGCGTCGATGAATCCTGCCGACCAGCCGCGCCGGCGGAACTCGCCGTCGGTCACGGTCCGGAGCCCGAGGTCCTCCTGGAACGCGACCACGTCCCGGATGCACTCGTCCTGGACGGCCCGAAACCGCTCGGCGGTGAGCGCGCCGGCCCGAGCCTCGCGCGCGGCGGCCAGCAGGCGGTCGGGCCGGAGAAAGCTCCCGACATGCTCGGCGCGGAACAGGGGTGCGGCCCTCGTCATCGGACCTCCGGATGGTCAGATCCCAGGGACGTCAGCGTGACGGCCCCTCGCTCTGACGCAAGATGCGCTTGAGGATCTTGCCCGACGCGCTCTTTGGCAGCTCGTCGACGAACTCGTACGCGCGCGGCACCTTGTAGGCGGCCAGGTGCGCTCGGCAATACGCGTCCAGCTCCGCGCCCGTCGGGACCCGGCCGGACCGCGCCACCACGACGGCCTTGGCGATCTCCCCTTTGACGGCATGGGGCACCCCGATGACCGCGCACTCGCGGATCCCCGGATGCCGGTACAGCACCTCCTCCACCTCGCGCGGCCAGATCTTGAGCCCCGCCGTGTTGATCATGTCCTTCACGCGGTCCACCAGGTAGAGGTAGCCGTCCCCATCCACGTGACCGACGTCTCCCGTGTGGAACCACCCACCGCGCATCGCCCGCCGGGTGTCCTCGGGTCGGTTCCAGTAGCCCAGCATGACGTTGGGGCCGCGGAAGACCACCTCGCCCCAGGTGCCCGGCGGAACGTCGCGGTCCTCCTCGTCCACCACCCGCATGTCCACCATGTCGATGGGCGTGCCCACGGAGCCCGCCCGGTACTCGTGCTCGTGGTTGAACGTGGCGGCCGGCGAGGTCTCCGTCAGGCCGTAGCCCTCCACGATGGTCTGGCCGTACGTCTCGCGCCAGCGCCGGGCGATCTCGACCGGCATGGTGGCGGCCGCCGACTTGTACAGGCGGACGCTGGCCAGGGCCGCCGGCCGCACGCCGGCGCCGAGGAGAGCGATGTAGATGGTCGGGACGCCCGTCACGACCGTGGCCCGGTGCTCCTCGATCGCCTCGGCGCAGCGCTCGACGTCGAAGCGGCGATGGAGCACGAGCGTGGCGGCGGCGGCGAAGCCCCCGTTCATGAGGACGTTCTGCGCCGCGACGTGAAAGAGCGGCAGCGTGACCAGCAGGCGGTCCGCCGGCCCCGTGCGCATGTAGCGGTTGACCGCGGAGACGTTGGACACGATGTTGGCGTGGCTCAGCGTCGCGCCCTTCTGCCGCCCCGTCGTCCCCGACGTGAAGAGGATCGCGGCCGGCGCCGACGGATCCATGTCGCGCGCCGGGAGCTCGTCCGGCTGGCCCGCCCCCAGCGTCTCGATCGTCGGCAGCCCGGGCACCTCGCCCTCGCAGATCACCACGCGGTCCCGACGGACCGGGGCACCGACGAGGGGTGCGAGCCGCGGCCAGAACGCCTCCACCGTGAACACGGCGCCGGCGCCCGAGTCCTCGAGGAGGACGGCGAGCTCCTCGGTGGTCAGCATCGCGTTCGCCGACACCGCGATGGCACCCAGCTTCTCGACGGCCTGGTAGGCGACCGCGAACGCGGGAATGTTGGGCAGGAAGAGGGCCACGCGGTCGCCGGGCCCCACGCCCCGCATCGCCAGGGCGCGCGCCGTGCGGCTCGCGGCGCGATCGAGCTCCCGGTAGCTGAGGCGGCGGTCCTCGAACAGGATGGCGGGCTTGTCCGGGAAGTGGCGTGCCGCTCGCTCCAGCGCCCGCGCGACGTTCACGGCCGCATCCGTCCAGACCGCCGCCCCGGGGCGCTAGACGGGCGCGTCGCTCCGGGACGCCTCGAGGAACGCGTAGACGGCCGAGACGTCCTTCCGCCCGTAGCCGTGCGAGGAGGCCATCCGGAGCACCTGCTGGGCGGCCGAGGACACCGCGACCGGGACGCGCAGCTCGCGGGCCGCGTTGACGGCCAGCCCCAGGTCCTTGCACATGAGATCGACCGTGAATCCCGGGGCGTAGTCGCGGCTGGAGGCGGCGCGAGGCACGATGCCGGGCACCGGATGGCTGTGCTCCATGATCCACGTGCGGCCCGACGAGTTGGCGATCACCTGCGTCAGGACCCGCGCGTCCACGCCGAACCCCTCGGCGATGCGGAAGGCCTCGCTCACCGCCACCGTGGCCACGCCCGCGATCAGGTTGTTGCAGAGCTTCGCCACCGCGCCGGCGCCGACCGCGCCCACGTGGACGATGTGGGATCCCATCGCGGCCAGGACCGGCCGGGCCTCCTCGAGCTCCCGGGCCTCGCCGCCGACCATGATGGCCAGCGTCCCGTCCTCCGCCCCGCTCACCCCACCCGACACCGGCGCGTCGATGAAGCGCACCCCGCGCTCGCCCAGCCGCGCCGCCACGCGGCGGGCGGTCCCAGGGTCGATCGTCGACATGTCGACGCAGAGCCGGCCGGGCACGATGCCCTCCAGCACGCCGCGGGCCCCGAAGTACGCGCTCTCGACGTGCGGGGACGAGGGCAGCATGGTGATGAGGAGATCGCTCTCCGCGGCCGCGGCGGCCGCGGAGCTCGCGGGGCTCGCGCCCAGCTTGGCCGCCGCCGCGAGCGCCGCCGGCTCGAGATCGTAGGCCACGACGGTGAACCCCTTCGCCACGAGGTTCCGCGCCATGGGCCGCCCCATGGCCCCGGTGCCGATGAATCCGACCTTCATCTCAGATGCCCTCCGGAGGAGCTCTGTGAGTCAAACAACGCCGCCACATCCGATGCAGTGATGACCGCGACGCGCGGCTCGCGCCACGGTGCCCGTACTAGACCACTCACGTCGCACGAGCGTCAAGGGAGCGGGTCCTCCGGGGGCCGCCCTTGACCTCACGGCGGCGATTCGCTATACCCGGCCCGATCATGCGCGACCTCGCGCCCGGCCGTCCTCGCCGGCACGTCCCGCGCCCGCCCGGTCGCGCCCGGCCGGCGTCATGATCCTGATCGAGCACGCCACCGTCATCACCCTGGATCGGGACCGCCGGATCCTCACCGACGGCTCGATCCTCGTGGACGGCCGGGACATCGTCCAGGTCGGGCCAGCCCGGACCGTGCGCCCGCCTCGACCGCCCGCCCGCATCATCGATGCCCGGCGCCGTGTCGTGCTCCCCGGCTTCGTGGACACCCACGTGCACCTCTCGGAGCACCTGAACCGGGGCCTCCTCCTCGACGACATCCCCGTCGACCGGTACCTCCCGGACTGGCTGATCCCGCTCTACTCCGTGATCACGTCGGAGGAGGAGCAGGTGTCCGCTCTCCTCGCCTGCATCGAGATGATCCGGACCGGGACGACGACGTTCTGCGAGGCGGGCACGCTCTTCGACGTGGCGGCGGTCGCGGACGCGGTCGAGGCCGTCGGCATGCGGGCCGTGCTCGGCCGGTGGTCCTGGGACCTCGCCACGGGGCCGGGGCCGATGCAGCAGACGACCGCCGACGCCCTCCGGCTGAACGAGGCGATGCTCGAGACGGTGCACGGCCGGGCGAGCGGCCGGATCGGGGCGTGGCCGCTTCTCCTGGGCTTCGGCACGTGCTCGCCGGCGCTCATGCAGGGGGCGCGGGCCCTGGCCGAGCGCCACGGCGTGGGCTGGGGCATGATGCAGTTCGCCTCGCACCCCTCGCGGCGCACGGCCGATCGCGTCCCGCTGGCCGAGCTCGACGCGCTGGGCGTCCTCACCCCCGCGACGAAGCTCGCCCACATGGTGTACGTCGACGACGAGGACATCGCCCTCCTGGCGCGGCGGGGCGTGAAGGTCTCCCACTGTCCGACGGCGGGGCTGAAGCACACCAAGGGCCTGGCGGCCCACGGGCGGTTCGTCGAGATGCTCGACGCGGGGGTGTGCGTCTCGCTCGGCGGCGACAGCGGCAACGGCTCGAACCACTTCGACATGCTGCGGCTCATGTACCTCGCCGCGACCCTCTACAAGGACGCGCGGCTCGACGTCTCCGTGATGCCGCCCGAGCGGGCGCTCGAGATGGCGACGATCCGGGGGGCCGAGGCCCTCCTGCTCGGAGACCGCCATCGGCTCGATCGAGCCCGGGAAGCGCGCCGACCTCGTCCTCTACGACCTCGACGTGCCCGAGTGGCGCCCGCTCCTCAACCCGGTCAACAACCTCGTCTACGCCGCCACCGGCGCCAGCGTCCGGACCGTGCTGATCGACGGGCGGGTCGTGCTCGACGAGGGGCGCCTGACCATGCTCGACGAGCGGGCCGTCTACGAGCGGGCCGAGGCCCTGGCACGGCAGCAGATCGCCCGCGCGGGGCTGTCCATCGAGTCGAAGTGGCCCGTGATCGGGTGACGCGGCTCCCCTGCTACACTACCGGGCGAGAATCGACCGTCATGTCCACGACAAGGAGGCCCGCATGCAGAAGCTGCTGAAGCTGGCGACCCTCGCGCTCGCCGGTCTGGCCGCCGTCCTCGCCACCGCCCAGCCCGCGCCCGCCCAGACCACCCTGACGATGTCTTCCTGGGTGGGGCCCACAGCACCACCTGACGGCCGTCGTGCTGCAGGGCTGGGCGAACGAGGTCGAGAAGGCCACGAGTGGCCGCGTCAAGCTCCAGATGCTGCCGAAGCATCCCTCGGCGCCGCCCGGCACCTTCGACGCGGTCAAGGACGGCCTGGTGGACGTCTCGTACGTCACGGCCAGCTACACGCCCGCCCGGCACATCCTGCCCCTGATGGCGGAGCTTCCCGGCGCGGGCGAGACCGCCCTCATCAACTCGGTGGCGTACTCGCGCATCTATTGGAAGTACTTCCACCAGGTCGGCGAGTACAAAGGGGTCAAGCTCCTGGGCGTGTTCACGCACGGGCCGGGCCAGATGTTCACCAAGCGGCCGGTCAGCAGCATCGGTGATCTCCAGGGGCTCAAGATCCGCACCGGCGGCGGCGTCGCCGAGGCGGTGGCGAAGGCGCTGGGCACGTCGGCGTTCGTGAAGCCGGCCCCGGAGTCCTTCGAGCTCCTGAAGTCCGGCGTCGCCGACGGCGTGTTCTTCCCGCTCGAGTCGATCGTCTCCTTCAAGCTCGAGACCGTGCTCGAGCAGGCGACGCTGTTCCCGGGCGGGATGTACAGCTCGGCATTCGGCTTCTTCATGAACGAGGACAAGTGGGCGAAGCTGTCGAAGGAGGACCAGGCCGCGATCGAGAAGGTCTCCGGCGAGCATCTCGCGCGCCTGGCCGGGCAATCCTGGGACGAGGCCGACAAGAAGGGCATGGAGGGACTCAAGAAGTCCGGCGTCAAGATCGTCTACGCCGACGCGGCTCTCGTCGCCGAGGTGCAGAGGCGATCGGCGCCCATCATCGAGGACTGGATCAAGCAAGCGAACGCCAAGGGCGTGGATGCCGCCAAGATCCTCGCCGAGTTCCGCGCCGAGCTGAAGAAGGTCGCCGCCGGTCAGTGAGCGAGTCCGACGGCAAGCGGAAGCGGCACGCCGACGCCATCCTCGGCGGCGCCGCTTCCGCGATCCTCCTGGCCATGATGCTCCTCACGGTGGTGGACGTCGTGGGCCGGTACGTCTTCAACCACCCGCTGCGCGGCGCGTTCGAGATCACCGAGCTCATGCTGGTGGTGCTGATCTTCGCCGGGCTCCCCCTCGTCTCGTACGCCGACGAGCACGCCGTCATGGACTTCATCGACCGCCTGCTGTGGCCGGGCGCCCAGCGCGCGCTCCGGCGCGCGGTGCAGGTGGTGTGCGCCGCGTTCATGTTCCTGCTCGCCTGGCTGGTCTGGCTCAAGGCCGACCGGATCTGGGCCTACCGGGACGCCACCGACGTGCTCCGCATCGTCTACGGCCCCTTCGTCTACTTCATGGCGGTCATGATCGCGTTCGCCGGCGCCCTCCACCTCTACAAGGCGGTGGAGCGCCGATGATCGAAGGGCTGATCGGCCTCACCCTGATGATGGCGATCGCCTTTCTGCGGGTCCCCATCTCGTTCGCCATGGCCGCCGTCGGCATCTGCGGCTACGCCTACATGCGCGACTGGAACTGGACGGTCGCGTTCGCCATGACCCAGACGAAGCTCTACGAGACGGGCCGCAACTACACCCTGTCGGTGGTGCCCCTCTTCATCCTGATGGGCAACTTCGTGACGCGCGCGGGGATGTCGCAGGAGCTGTTCCGGGCGGCCTACGCGTTCATCGGCCACCTGCGCGGAGGCCTGGCCATGGCCACCATCTGGGCCTCGGCGGGGTTCGGCGGGATCTGCGGCTCGTCCATCGCGACGACGGCCACGTTCGCCAAGGTGGCGTACCCGTCGATGAAGCGCTTCGGCTACTCCGACCGCCTGGCCGCCGGGGTCGTGGCCGGCGGCGGCACGCTGGGCATCATGATCCCGCCGTCGACGATCATGGTGATCTACGGCGTCTTCACCGAGACCAACATCGCGAAGCTCTTCGCGGCCGGGATCCTGCCGGGCATCCTGGGCGCCATCCTGCTCTGCGGCGCCGTCCAGTACATGACCTGGCGCGACCCGGCCTCGGGGCCGCCGGGCGAGCGGTCGAGCTGGGCGGAGCGCCTCCTCGCGCTCAAGGACGTCTGGGCCGTCGCCGTGCTGTTCCTGTTCGTGATGGGCGGCATCTACGGCGGGCTCTTCACCGCCACCGAGGGCGCGGGCATGGGCGCGTTCGGCGCCCTGCTGTTCGCGCTGTGGCGGCGCGCGCTCAGCTGGCAGACCCTCTACGTCGCGCTCCTCGAGAGCGCGCGCACCACGGCCATGCTGTTCATGATCCTGATCGGCGCGCTGATGTTCGCGGAATTCATCAACATCACGAGCATGCCGGCCGACATGAAGGCGTTCGTCACGCGCTTCGAGGTGAACCCGATCGTGGTGGTGCTCGCGATCGCGGCCATCTACGTGGTCCTCGGCACGGCGATGGAGGAGCTCTCGATGGTGCTCCTCACGATGCCGGTCTTCTTCCCGGTGATCGTGCACCTGGGCTTCGATCCGATCTGGTTCGGGATCATCATCGTGTGCGTGGTCGAGATCGGCCTGATCAGCCCGCCGGTCGGGATGAACATGTTCGTCCTCAAGACCCTGCTTCCCGAGGTGTCGACGGGGACGGTGTTCAGCGGCGTCCTGCCGTTCATGTGGGCCGACGTGTTGCGGCTCGCCATCCTCATCGCGGTCCCCTGGCTGAGCCTCTGGCTGCCGAGCCTGATGCGCTGACGTCGCGCATCCGCCGCTACAGTCGCGGCGCGATTCGCTGCACCGCCTGGGCCGAGGTGATGACCGGGACCACCTCGAAGTCGACCAGATCACTGCCGCGGGCGATCCACTGCTCGAGGACAGCACGGTCCTCGCACTCCATCACCTGGTAGCAGATCGTCATGTCTACCGTCACCCAGCTCGCGACGTACTTCAGCCCATCCGGCAGGAGCCGTCCGTGGTCCCGGAATCGCCGGTACACGGGCACCGGATCGCCATTCTTGAAGCGCTCAATGACCATGTAGAGCATCGCTCGTCCCTTCTCGCTCCACGCCGTGGCGCCCAGCCCAAGGGGGACGCGCCCTCCGGAGAATCCCGTATCGGCGATAGTCGGAGGCGGTGTCGCGGTCAGGCCTCGGCCGGCGGCTCGCCCTCGAGGCCAAGCCACGCCAGGGCCTCGGCCCTCGACCGGAAGACGCTCACCCGCTTCGTCCCCCGACTGTCCATCTCGCGACGCACCTCGTACAAGCGCCCCAGGCCAAACTCGAAGTCTCGCGGGGCCACGATGGCGAACCGCGACACCGGCGTCCTGGCGTCCATGGCCGCGGAGAAGGACGCGAGCTCCGCGACCCGGTCGATTGAGGGCAAGGCCACGTGCTCGACGGCGCTCATGTCGACCAGCTCGTCGTACCCGGCGACATCCGGCCGGGACCAGACCTCACGCTGGTAGGCGAAGATCTCCTCGTCGGTGAGCGTCCCGATGGCGCGAGTCAAGACGAGCCGCAGGCGATGATCGATCCGGTGCTCGAGCGGCATGCGGCGCGTCAGCCCCAGACGCGGCGGGCGACGTCGACGACCAGCTCGAGCTTCCGCCGCTGCTCGGCCGGGGTCAGCGGGTTCCCGGGCGCCGTGCTCGCGAAGCCACACTGGGGACTGAGCGCCAGCCGCTCGAGAGGCACGAGCCGCGCCGCGGCATCGATCCGACGGCGCAGATCGTCGGACGCCTCGAGCACGGGCGTCTTCGTCGACACCAGGCCGAGGACGACCGATCGGCCGGGCGCGACGTGGCGAAGCGGCTCGAACCCCCCGGCCCGCGGCGAGTCGTACTCGAGGAAGAAGGCGTCGACGTCGAGCCGGGCGAAGGCGCGGGCGGCGACGTAGTCGTACGCTCCCTCCCCGAGCCACTTGCCCTGGTTGTTGCCGCGGCAGACGTGGACGCCGACGGACAGCCCGGGAGGGCGGCCCGCGAGCGCCGCGTTCACCAGCGCGATGTAGCGGTCGAGCATGTCGGCGGGATCGTAGCCCTTCGCCGCGAACGCCGCGCGATGCTGCGGGTCGCACAGGAGTCCGAGCGGCACGTCGTCGAGCTGGACGTAGGTGGCGCCGAGCGCCGCCAGGTCGGCGAGCTCGGCCCGGTAGATCGCCGCCACGTCGGCAAAGAACTCGTCGAGATCCGGGTAGGCGCGGTCGGACACCCCGGGTCGCCAGCGGAGGTAGTGCTGGGACGAGGGGCTCGGCAGCGTGACCTTCGGGGTCCGGCGCGTGAGGGATCGCACGAACCGGAACTCGTCGGTCGCGATACCGCGATGGCGGACGAGCCGGCCGGTCACGACGGCTGCGCGATAGCGCAGCGGCTCGCCGCCGGCGCCGCGGAAGCTCATCTCGGCGTCCATCTCCGTGAAGCCGCTCACCGCCGCCCCGAAATGGCCGAAGTAGATGCCGCGCCGGTACTCACCGTCAGTCACGACCTCGAGTCCCACGTCCTCCTGGAGACGGACGGCGTCCCGGATGTGCGCGTCCTCGTCGGCCCGGAGCGCATCCGCCGAGAGGCGCCCCTCCTCCGCCGCCTGGCGCGCCGCCAGGAGTGCAGGCGGTCGGAGGAGGCTCCCGATATGCTCGGCGCGAAACGGCGGCGGCGGACTCACTGGTGATCCAGCTCCCTCAGGCCGCGGTCGGGTATCTTAGGGCCGACGGGATCCCCGACCTCGGCGTCCGGCTCCTGCAACACCGGCGCGATTCTGCCCGAGCCCGGCCGGTCGTTCAAGGGGCGCCGCGAGGCTCCCGGAACGCGGGCCCAAGCTTGACAGAGGGCCCCATCCGGCGAGGATCATAGTGACCGCCGAGGGCAAGAGGAGACCGATCATGAACCATCCGGCGATTCCGGCGGGACGCGCCAAGCACCCAGCGCTGCCACAGCTCCCGCTCCGGCTGCACCACCACGCCTTCGTCGTCAGGGACCAGGAGGCCAACCGGCGCTTCTTCGAGGACGTCCTCGGGCTCCCGCTGGTGGCGACCTGGTGCGAGAAGCTCTTCAATCCAGAGGTCCAGCGTGAAATCGCCTACTGCCACACGTTCTTCGGGCTGGCGGACGGTGGGGCGCTGGCGTTCTTCCAGTTCGCCGACGACGCGATGTACGAGCGCGCCAAGGCCGTGGAGCCGGCGATCGGGCGCTTCCAGCACATCGCGCTGAAGGTCGACCGGACGACCTTCGACGAGATCGATCGGCGGGTGACGGCCGGGGGCGTCGCCCGCCGGATCACCGACCACGGCTATTGCCTGTCGCTGTACGTCACGAGCCCGGACGGGCTGCGGGTCGAGTTCACTGTCGATCCGGACGACGTCGACGACATCAACGCCATGCGGCGCGCGGACGCCCACGCGGAGCTCGCCCGGTGGCTCTCCGGCGACCACGCACCGAACAACACGGACCGCAAGCCGACGGCCGCGGCGAAGACCTGAGCCCGACTTGACCCACGCGCTCTTGCCGACGACCGTCGTCGGCAGCTATCCGCAGCCGGGCTGGCTCATCGATCGGGATCGGCTCGGCTCTCGGGTGCCGCGGCTCCGCGCACCCGAGATCTGGCGCGTGCCGGAGGCCTTTCTCGAAGAAGCGCAGGATGACGCCACGCTCCTCGCGATCCACGACATGGAGCGGGCGGGCATCGACATCATCACCGACGGCGAGATGCGGCGGGAGAGCTATTCGAATCGCTTCGCGACGGCGCTCGAAGGGCTCGACCTCGACCGTCCGGGGACCACGCTGAGTCGTACCGGCCGGCCCACGCCGGTCCCCCGCGTCGTCGGACCGATTCGCCGCCGGCGGGCCGTCGAGGTGCGGGACGTGGAGTTCCTGCGCCGTCAGACGGACCGCCCGATCAAGATCACGCTCCCCGGCCCGTTCACCCTGGCGCAGCAGGCCCAGGACGAGCACTACCACGACGAGGAGGCACTCGCGCTCGCCTACGCCGCCGCAGTGAACGAGGAGGCGCGCGATCTGAAGGCCGCTGGCGCCGACGTGATCCAGCTCGACGAGCCCTGGCTCCAGGCGAGGCCGGGCCGGGCGGCCCGCTACGCCGTCACGGCGATCAACCGGGCCCTCGCCGGCATCCCCGGCCCGACCGCGGTCCATCTCTGCTTCGGCTACGCGGCCACGGTCACCGACCGGCCCAGGGGCTACGCCTTCCTGGCGGAGCTCGCCGACTCCGCGGCGACGCAGATCTCCATCGAGGCAGCGCAGCCCGGGCTCGACCTCGCCGTGCTGCAGGACCTCGCGCCCAAGACGGTCGTCCTCGGCGTCGTGAGCCTCGGCGATCCGTCGGTCGAGGGCGCGCAGGAAGTCGCCCGGCGCATCCGCGCGGGACTCCGGCACGTTTCCGCCGAGCGCCTGGTGCCGGCGCCCGACTGCGGGATGAAGTATCTCTCGCGCGAGACCGCGTTCGGCAAGCTCGGCGCGCTGGCCGCCGGCGCGGCGGTCGTGCGACGCGAGCTGACGCGGCCGTGACTCGACCTCGGCGCGCGATGCGAACGATTCCGGCTCGACAGGGAGGATAGCGTGGCCACGATTCCCGAAGGCGCTTCACGAGCACATCAACTCCGCCTTCCCCGCTCACGTGTGCCTGGTCGCCACCGTCCTGCCGAACGGGTTCGCCCAGGTGACCCCGCGCGGCAGCACCATGGTCCTCGACGACGAGCACCTCGCCCTCTGGGAGCGCGGCAAGGGCTCCACGACCGCGAACCTCAAGGACGGCAGCAAGGTCACGGTGTTCCTGGGAAGCCGCCACTCCGGGAGGCGGGGCTCCTCCCAAAGGGCGGCATCGCCCGCTTCTACGGGATCGCCGCCATTCACCGATCGGGCGCGGCCTACGAGGAGGTCTGGCGCCGCCTCGTCCAGCCCGAGAAGGATCGTGATCCGGACAAGAAGGGCTTCGCCGTCCTCATCAAGGTGGAGCGGGTCGAGGACCTGGACGGGGCGCCGCTCCACCTCGCCTGAGATCCCCGGGCGAGACCGCAGGCCCCGGGTACGCGCGAGGCCTATGCCAAGGAGGGTCAGAGCCGTCCGGCCGCGCTGTCCACCAGGGCCTTGAGCTTCTCCATGGGCAGTCGCGTCATGGTGATGGTTGCCGCGGACAGCATCATCCCCTTGGCGATCACGAGACAGGACGTCGTCGTCGGATCAGCTTGCTCTTCCCGGTGGTGGTGTCATCAAGGTCGACGAGACGGCCGAGTTCTTCTTCTTTCTGCCCAGCCTTGAAGCCTTGAGCTTATAGTTCTTGCTGAAGCTCTGGGCGAAGCACTGTGTCGCGAGATATTCCCGGAGGCATCCTGGCAACCGACACGTGAAGTCCGCCCGCCTGCATGCGCCATGAGCACATCTTCATGGTGTCCCCTTTGGTCGCCCCCCCGCCGACGGGCATCTCACCGGGGACTCCCTCCCCTGTCGCCCCGATCGCGCCGACCTCGGTTGCGGTCAGGAGCGCACAGACGGGCTTCCCTTGCGCCCCGACGCTCGAGGCCGTGAACACGATCAGGA
>CAVVOZ010000036.1:0-108107 GCA_963749975.1 uncultured Candidatus Rokubacteria bacterium
TGATCAACGCCGCGCGTCTCCGGCTCATGAAGCCGACCGCCGTCCTGATCAACACGGCGCGCGGCGGGCTCGTGGACGAGGGCGCGCTCTACGAGGCGCTCGCGGCCCGGCGCATCGCCGGAGCCGGGCTCGACGTCTTCCGCCGCGAGCCCCCGACCGGCTCGCCGCTCCTCTCGCTCGACAACGTCGTGCTCACGCCGCACGCCGCGGGATCGGATCTGGCCTCCGAGGCGGCGACGGGGCAATGCTGCGTGGAGTCGATCCTGGCCGTGGCGCGCGGCGGCGAGCCGCCGGCGCCGCTCTTCCTGAATCCGGAGGCGTCGGTGGTGGCCGCACGCGCGCGCGCTGAATCCGGAGGCGGCGGCCGTGGCCCGCACGCGCCGGCGCCGCCCCTCGGCCTGAGGGGTCGCCGGCGGAGCGCCTCGGGGTGGTCTCGTCGGACGTCCTGGCTGGCGCGCGGCTCCTGGCGAGGCTCCCGGGCTTTCTGCGCCGGCCCATCGGGGTCGATCGGGCGCGGGAGGAGCTCGCGCGCCGCCTCGAGCGGCGCGACGCGACCTTCGGGCCCTTGACGCATGGCCGGCGACCCGTGTCGTGACGGTGGAACGACACGTCCCCCTGCCCACCACGTTCGGCAAGATCCTCCACGTCCATCGCACCCGGCGCGGGCTCGACCAGCCTGCGTGACCGGGGCCCTGCCGCCCCGGGCGGGTTCGTCCGGCCGGCCGGGCTCGCCTCGAGGCGAGGTGTATAGTGAGTCCCGCCATGAAGGTCGTCCTCCGCAACCAGGGACGCGAGGTCGAGCTGAGCGGGCGCCGCCGGGTGCGGGAGCTCCTTGCCGAGCTGGGCGTCCTGCCCGACACCGTGCTGGTGATCCGCGGGCGCGAGCTGCTCACCATCGACGAGGTCGTGACCGACGACGACGTGGTGGAGCTCCGCCCGGTGATCTCGGGGGGCCGGTCGTGAAGTGCCGGAAGTGCGGCGGCCGGGCCGTGCTGGAGCTCCGGCGCCACAACACCGCCTTCTGCGGCCCCGACTTCCTGGATTTCTTCCAGCACCACGTGCTGGAGACGGTCCGGCGGTGGCGCATGTTCACGCGCGACGAGCAGATCCTGGTGGCGGTGTCCGGCGGGAAGGACTCCCTGGCCCTCTGGGAAGTGCTCCACGGCGCGGGGTACCGGACCACGGGCCTCTACATCGACCTCGGGATCTTCGATTACTCGCACGCCTCGAAGGCCCGGTGCGAGGCGTTCGCCGCCGAGCGGGGGCTCGACCTGCGCGTCGTGGCCGTGGCCGACGAGGTGGGCGCCCCGATCCCCGCCGTGAGAGACGCCACCCGGCGGCCGACCTGCTCCGCCTGCGGGCTCTCCAAGCGCTACATCATGAACCGCGCGGCGATGGAGGGCGGGTTCCCGGTGGTCGCCACGGGGCACAACCTCGACGACGAGGCCGCGACCCTGTTCGGCTCGACGCTGCGCTGGGACGAGTCGGCGCTGGCGCGGCAGATGCCGGTGCTCGCGGCCACGCACCCCAGGCTCGCGCGCCGGGTGAAGCCGCTCTTCCGGATGAGCGAGCGCGAGACCGCCGCCTACGCGTTCCTTCGCGGCATCGACTACATCGTGGAGGAGTGCCCGTTCTCGCGAGGCGCGACATCGATCACCCACAAGGAGCTGCTCAATCGCCTCGAGGACACGTCGCCGGGCTCGAAGGCGATGTTCCTCCAGGGGTTCCTCGACAAGGCGCGCGGGCTCTTCCAGGAGCGCGAGACCGTCACGCTCCTCGAGTGCGTCCGGTGCGGCCAGACCACGACGGGCGAGGTCTGCGCCTTCTGCAAGCTCCGTGACCAGGTGAAGCGGGGGGCGCGGGCGACGGAGCGCGTCCCGGCCGCCGAGGCCCCGGATTCCCAGGACCCTCCGGCCGCGCGCGGGTTGATCTCGGACCTCCACGCGGCCTCCGAGATCCACGCGCCCTGAGGGGCGCGCCCGCCGTGCCTCCGCAGCCCCGCCTCGACGGCGACCAGGTCGTGTTCGTCGGCACGGGCGGCGGGCGCATGACGACGGCGTTCCAGGCGCGCGCGACGGGGGGTTTCTGGGTTTGCCTCGACGGGATCTGGGTGTGCGTGGATCCCGGCCCCGGCGCCCTGGCGCACGCGCGCGGCCGCGCGCTCGGCCTCGATCCGGGCGTCCTCGACGCCATCGTCCTCACTCACAAGCACCTCGACCATTCGGGCGACATCAACGCCATGATCGAGGCGATGACGCAGGGCGGGACCAAGAAGCGAGGCCGCGTCCTGGCGCCTCGGGATGCCTACGAGGAGGATCCGGTGATCCTCCACTACGTCCGGAACTACCCGGCCTCCACGGAGTTCCTCGTCCCGGGCGGCCGCTATGCGATCGGTGGCGATCGCGGCCCCGTGCTCGAGACTCCGCTCCAGCTCAAGCACCCGGTCGAGACGTACGGCCTCCGCTTCGTGGGCCGCCACTGGACGGTGGGGCTCGTCGCGTGCACCGGGTACATCCCGGAGATCGAGACGGCCCTGCGCGCCGACCTGCTGATCCTGAACGTCGTGTATCGGGAGCCGCGGGACGAGATCCACCTCGCTCTTCCGGATGCCCGTCAGCTCATCACCGCCATGCGGCCCCGCCTGGCCATCCTCACGCACTTCGGGCTGACGATGCTGCGGGCGCGGCCCTGGGAGCTGGCAGAGACGCTCTCGCGCGAGACGGGAATCCGTGTCCTCGCCGCCCGCGATCGCTGGCGGCTCGACCTGGACGCCGAGCTAGGAGCCTGACATCCATCTGGCTCGTCGGCGGACGGCTCAGGCGTGTCGATTCTGACTGCTTCGAGGATGCGGGCGCTGTCTAGCTGACGACGCCGAGATCCGCCAGGAGCGCGGCGAGGTCCTGGCCGCGGTCCACGCGGTAGACGATCCCCCGCATTCCGAGCGCCTCGGCCGCGCGGACGTTCGCATCGTAGTCGTCCACGAAGACGCAGGACTCCGGCGGGAGCTCGAGCCGTTCCGCCGCGCGCCGGTAGATCTCGAGGTCCGGCTTGGCCACTCCCTCCTCGGCCGACGAGACCACCGTGTCGAAGAGGTCGTGGATCCCGAGCTCGCGCAGGCGCCCTCGCAGGCTCTGGTCGGCGTTGGAGAGGATGGCCGTGCGGTACGCGGGCCGGAGCCGCCGGGCGAGGAGGACGTTGGCGCGGATCAGGTGCCGCGCCGCCACCCAGGCGTCGTGGAGCCTCGGCAGGGCGCGGCCGGCCCGCTCCTCGAGCAACCGGTGCGCTCCGGCGCGCCACGCGGGGAGGTCGCCTTGGCCCCGCTCGATCTCCCGCCAGGTCGGCGTCCGGTACAGGGTCTCGAGGAGTGCGTGCCGGGGCAGGCCGTGGACGTCCTCGAGGCCGGCGGAGACGTCCCACCGCATGTCGATCAGGACGCCGCCGAAGTCGAAGATGACCCCGCGGACGCCCGGAACTTCCGTCAGGGAAGGTTTGGTCGACGCCTGCACGACGCGGTACGCTAGCTCGCGGCGTGGTCGGGGTCAAGCAGTGCCCCGTGCCACCACGGAGCCGCGCGACAGGAGCCATGCCGCCAAAGCCGCCGGGCCCGTCCAGCCGCGACCAGCTCGCCGCCCTCCGCGCCAGGGTCCGGGAGCTCGAGCAGGAGGTCGCTCGGCGTCAGCGTGAGGCCGCCGCGATGGCCGAGGCGGCGCGCCTGGCGGGGGCGGGCCTCACCGTCGAGGCTCTCGTGGAGCGCGTGGTCGCGAGCATCGTCCAGCTCTTTGGTGCCTCCTCGGCGATCATCCGGCATCTCGAGCCGGACGGCACGCTCGTGGCACTGGGCAGGGCCGGGGGCTCAGGACCGCCCACCTTCGAGCGCCGGCGCGCCTACCCCGCGGGCGGTGGGGTGGTGGCGAGAGCGGTGGCGCTCCGCCGAGTCGTGTGGAGCCCTGACGTGCTGACCGATCCGGAGGTCACGCTGACACCCGACCTGCGGGAGTTCTACGAGACCACGCCCGACCGCGCGGTCCTCGCCGTGCCGCTCCGGACCAGAGGGGACGTCATCGGGGTCCTCAGCAGCATCTACCCGGTGGGGCGCGTCCTCCGGGAGGACGAGATCCGACTGGTCGAGATCTTCGCGGATCAGGTCGCGCTGGCCCTCGAGAACGCCCGGCTGCTCGCCGAGACGCGCGGTCGCCTGGCCGAGAGCGAGACGCTCCTGACGGTGGCCGGGGTGCTCTCCCAGCCGGTACCGAGCGTGGAGGCCATGCGGCGCGTGGCCCGCGAAGCGGCGCGAGCATTCGGCGCCGACATGGCCGGCATCTACGCCCTCGATGCCGCCCGCCAGGCGTTCCGGCCGATGGCGGGGTATCACGTGCCGAAGCATCTCCTTCCCGCGTTCGCCGAGGCATCGATTCCCGTGGAGCTGCTCGATGAGGCCCTGACCGAGCGCCGGCCCATCTGGACGTCGGACTATCTGGCCGATCGGCGCTACGACTTCCCGTTCATGACGGCGATCGGGCCCGGCGCGGTCCTGTTCGCGCCGACCCTCGTGCGCGGCGATGTGGCCGGTGGCATCTTCCTCGTGTGGTGGGCCCGCGGCCGTACCTTCAGCCCCTCCGAGGTCCGGCTCATCGAGGCCGTGGCGTCCCAGGTGGCCCTCGCGGCGGAGAACGCCGAGCTGGCCCGGCAGACGGCCGAGAAGCTGGACGAGATGGAGCGGCTGCTCAGCGTCAGCCGAGCCCTGTCCTCGACGATCGAGCTCGGGCCGCTCCTGCGGACCCTCCTCCGGCAGATCACGCGGACGGCCGGCGCCGATTCCGCGGGCGTGTGGCTCGCCGACCCGGCGACCGGAGAGCTCGAGCCGTTTGCCGGGTACCACGTCACGCCCGCCCTCGTCGAGCAGCTGCGCGCATTTCGCATCCATCCGGAGCGGAGTCCGCTCTACGCGGACGCGATCGCCCGCCGCGTCGCGGTGACGTCACGGGACGCCCCGCGCGACGAGGGGCTCCCGCCGGGGTTGGTGGCCCTCGCGCCCCACCAGGCCCAGGTCTTCGCTCCCATCGTCGCGAACGAGCGCCTGGTCGGCGCGATCATCGTGGTCTGGTGGGAGCGCGAGCTGACGTGCGGCGCCCGGGAGCTCGCGCTGGTGGACGCGATGGCGAGCCAGGCCGGGATCGCGCTCGAGCACGCCCGCCTGTTCGAGGACGATCGGCGGAAGCTGGCGGAGCTGTCCGCGCTGTATGAGCTCTCGCGGGCCGTGACGGGCCAGCTGGACACGGCGCAGCTCGTCGAGGCGGTCCACCGCGAGGTGGCGCGGGTGCTGGACGTCCGCAACCTGGCCATCTTCCTCTACGATTCCGGCCGCCGGGAGCTGGAGGTGGTATTGCGGGAATGGGGCGGGACCCGGGAAGTGGACCTCCCGCGGCGCCGTGCCCTCGGCGTCGGCCTCGCGACCGCCGTCGTGACCCGGCGGGCACCGCTCCGCACCGCCGACTACGCCGCCGCGTGCGAGCGCGAGGGCGTCGTCCCGGTGCCCGAGGCCCTGGCCCTGCCGCACTGGCTTGGGGTGCCGATCGTCGCCGGAGACGATGTGCTGGGAGTCCTGACCCTCGCGGACGCCGCTCGCCCGTTCACGGAGGCGGACGAGCGCCTGCTGAGCAACATCGCCAGCCTCACAGCCTTGGCGCTCCGGAGCGCGCGGCTCTACGAGGAGCGCTCGACGACGTACCGGGAGCTCACCCTGGCCCAGGACCACCTGATCCGGACCGAGAAGCTGCGGGCGCTCGGCGAGATGGCGGCCGGAGTGGCGCACGACTTCAACAACCTCCTGGCCGTCATCGTCGGCCGCACCGAGCTGCTCTTGCGCCGCGCGCAGGGGCCGGAGCTCACCCGCGGTCTCGAGACGATCCATCAGGCGGCTCTCGACGGCGCCCAGACGGTCCGGCGGATCCAGGAATTCACGCGGACGCGCCGGACGCGGCCGTTCCGGCGGGTGGACCTCCTGGACATCGTGCGTGAGGTCGTCGAGATGACCCGCCCGCGCTGGAAGGACGAGGCGCAGAGTCGAGGCGTCTCCTACGAGGTGGAGGTCGACGGCGGGTCCGTTCCGTGGGTCGCCGGGCGGCCCGAGGAGCTGCGCGAGGTCTTCACCAACCTCCTCACCAACGCGCTCGAGGCGATGCCCGAGGGAGGGCGTCTCGTCTTCGCGCTCGGCACGGAGGAGAGCGGCGCCGTCGTGACGGTGCGCGACACCGGGGTCGGCATGGCACCCGAGACCGCGCGGCGGGTCTTCGAGCCCTTCTTCACGACGAAGGGTCCGCAGGGCAGCGGCCTCGGACTCGCCGTCGTCTGGGGCATCGTGACACGGCACGGTGGGACGGTGGAGGTGGCCAGCCAGCCCGGGGAGGGGAGCACGTTCACGGTGCGGCTGCCGGGAGCCCGGTCGGTGGCGGAGCCGCCGGCCGGCTCCGCTCCCGCGCGCCCGGCGCGGCCCGCGCGCGTCCTCGTGGTCGACGACGAGGCGGGCGTGCGCGCGGTGCTCCGGGAGCTCCTGGGGGGCGAGGGCTACACGGTCGTCGACGCGCCGGACGGTCCCTCGGGGCTCGCGCTGTGCGAGACGGAGCCGGTGGACGTCGTCCTGAGCGACGTGTCGATGCCGGGCATGTCCGGCTGGGAGGTGGCCGAAGCGTGCCATGCCCGGTTCCCGGACCTCCCCGTCGGGCTCATCACGGGCTGGGGCGATCACCTCGATCCGGCCCAGCTCGCGCGCCACGGCGTGCGGTTCGTCGTCGCCAAGCCGTTCCAGGCCGCCGAGGTTCTCCATCGCGTGGGCGACGCTCTCGCGGCCAGCGACGGGACCTGACGCGCCCGTCCGCCCGCCCGCGTGACGCGCGGCCGTTGCGGCCCCGCAGGGGCGCCGGTATGATGACTCCGCGCGGAGCCGTCCGCGCGTCGAGGAGGCGCCCATGTCCCAGGCCGTGATCGTCGAAGCCGTCCGCTCGCCCGTCGGCCGGCGCAACGGGAAGCTCGCCGGCGTCCGCCCCGACGATCTCGCGGCCCACGTCCTCCGCGCGGTCGTCGACCGCGCCGGCCTCGATCCCGCCGTCGTCGAGGACGTGATCCTCGGTTGTGTCGACCAGGTCGGCGAGCAGGCGTTCAACATCGCCCGGAACGCGGCGCTCATCGCCGGCCTCCCTCTCGACGTGTGCGGTGTGACGCTCGATCGGATGTGCGGATCCGGCCAACAGGCGGCGAACTTCGGGTTCGGCATGATCGCGGCCGGGCAGCACGACTGCCTGATCGTGGGGGGCGTCGAGAGCATGACGCGCGTGCCCATGGGGTCGAACGCGAACGGACCCGGCGAGGGGCCGATCAGCCCGCGGCTCGCCGAGCGGTACGAGATCGTGCCGCAGGGCATCTCGGCGGAGCTTCTCGTGGAGAAGTGGGGACTCGCGCGAGCGGACCTCGACGAGTTCGCGGCGCAGAGCCACGAGAAAGCGGGACGAGCCATCGCGGAGGGGCGCTTCCAGCGCGAGATCGCGCCCGTGTCGCTGCCGGATGGGTCGACGGTGGCGGTCGACGAAGGCGTCCGGATCCCCGTGGATCGGACGCGGATCGCCGCGCTGGCGCCCTCGTTCAAGCCCGACGGGGCGGTGACGGCGGCGAACTCGAGTCAGATCTCCGACGGCGCGGCGGCGCTGCTCGTCATGTCGGACGAGAAGGCCCGGGCGCTCGGGCTCCGTCCGCGGGCCCGGTTCGTGGCGACGGCGCTCGCGGGCGTCGACCCGACGATCATGCTGACCGGCCCGATCCCGGCCACCCAGCGCGTCCTCGCCAAGGCTGGCCTCGACCTCGGTGACGTCGACCGCTTCGAGGTGAACGAGGCCTTCGCGTCGGTCGTGCTCGCGTGGGAGCGGGAGCTGCACCCGGACATGAGCCGGGTGAATGTCAACGGCGGAGCCATCGCGCTCGGCCACCCGCTGGGCTGCTCGGGCGCGCGGCTGCTCGTCACGCTCCTCCACGAGCTAGAGCGATCCGGCGGGCGGTTCGGGCTGGCGACGATGTGCATCGGATTCGGGCAGGGAATTGCGACGCTCATCGAGCGTCTCTGAGGAGCGGTGATGCCGGGATTCTACTGTGCGAAGTGCCTCAAGACGGCTCCCGTGCAGAAGGTGTGCTGCGGGCGTCCGATGAAGCGCGGCTAGCGCCGTCCCGGTTGCTCCTCACCCCGTCCACGGCTTGAGGCTCTCCCCCGGATGACCGCCACCACCCCGGACGCGCCGCTCGTCGTCGTCTGCGGCCTCGACCACGTGAACCTGACGGAGGAGCAGGACGTCCTCGCGAAAGCGGGCGTGCGGCTCCAGACCGTGATCGCGCGCACCGAGGCCGAGTACCTCGAGCGGTGCGGCGAGGCCGATGGTCTGCTGATCCAGTACGGAGCCATCACGCGCCGCGTCCTGGAGGGGCTCCCGCGCGTCCGGGTGCTGGTCCGGTACGGCGTCGGCGTGGACGGCATCGACCTGGCGGCGGCCACCGACCACGGCGTGCCGGTCGTGAACGTGCCGGACTACGGGACCGACGAGGTCGCGAACCACGCGGTGGCGCTACTCCTGGCCCTTGCCCGCAAGATCGCCCGGCTCGACCGCCAGACCCGGAGCGGCGGGTGGGACGTGTTTCGCGTCGGTCCGGTGACGCGTCTCGCGGGCCAGACCGTGGGCATCGTGGGGTGCGGCCGCATCGGGTCGGCCGTCGCACGGAAGCTCGGCGGCTTCGACGTGCGGCTGCTCGGTTGCGACCCGTACATCGAGACCTTCCCGCCCGGCGTGCAGCCGGTGGCCTTCGAGCGGCTCCTCGCCGAGTCGGACTACGTCACGATCCACTGCCCCCTGACCAACGAGACCCGGCACGCCTTCGACGCCGAGTCCCTGGCGTGGATGCGACCGACCGCCGTGCTGATCAACACGGCGCGTGGCGGGATCGTCGACACGGCCGCGCTCGTCGAGGCCCTCCAGCAAGGGTTTCTGGCGGGCGCGGGCCTCGACGTGCTCGAGCAGGAGCCGCTCGACCCCGCCAGCCCGCTACTCCGGATGGAGCAGGTGATCGTGACCCCCCACGCCGCCTGGTACTCGGAGGAGGGGCGGTCGGACCTCAAGCGGCGCGCAGCCGAGGAGGCCGTCCGGGTGCTGCGCGGCGAGCGACCGCGCCACTGCGTCAACCCCGAGGTGCTCGGGCGCATGCGCCGGGCGCCGGCCGCGGGCGGCTGAGAGCCGGGCAGCCCGTTGCCTCGTCACCGGCCGACGATCGCCCGTCCGATCGGGACCGTCCGGCGGAGCGCCCTCGCTCCCGCCCACGAGGACTGACCGCCGTGTCCGGGCCGCTCTTCGACGTGGTCGCCCCCGGCGAGGTCATGCTGCGCCTGGCCTCGCGCCCGCCCACGCGGCTCGAGCAGGCGACGGAGCTCGACGTCTCCTACGGCGGGACCGAGGCGAACGTCCTGTGCGCGCTGGCACGCCTCGGGCACCCTACGGCGTGGATCTCGGCGCTGCCCACGAACGTCTGGGGCGAGCGCCTGGCCCGGGAGCTCCGGGGCCACGGCGTCGACGTCGGGCACATCGCCTGGCGCGAGGGCGGGCGGATCGGCACGTACTTCATCGAGTACGGCGTGGCGCCGCGCCCCATCCGGGTGGTCTACGACCGGAAGGATTCCGCGTTCGCGTCGCTGGACGAGACGGAGGTCGACTGGGCCGCGGTCTCACGTACCCGGGTCGTCCATGTCACGGGCATCACGGCCGCGCTCGGTCCCCGGCCACGGCGCGTGTTCGAGCGGGCGGTCGAGTCGGCTCAGGCGAGCGGGGCCCTCCTGTCGCTCGACGTCAACCACCGCACGGCACTCTGGAGCTACGAGGCGGCGCGGGCGTATCTCCAGCCTCTGCTTTCGCGCGTCGGGCTCCTGTTCGTCGGGATCGAGGACGCGCGGCGCGTCTTCGGGCTCGCGGGTGAGCCCGAGGCCGTCGCGGCGGGACTGCGCGAGCTGGCGCCTCTCGCGATCATCGCCTTGACGCTCGGCGACCAGGGCTCGCTGATCCTGACGGACCGGGCGCACCGCCCGACGCGCCTCTACAGCCTGGATGTCGTGGCCGACCGGGTCGGCGCCGGCGACGCGTTCGCGGCGGGATTCCTGCACGGGTGGCTGACGACCCGTGACGTGCAGCGAGCGCAGGACCTCGGCACGGCGCTCGCGGCGTTGAAGTGCACGATGTGGGGTGACATCGCGGTCATCCGGCCCGGCGAGCTCGAGGAGCTACTCGCCCAGCCGGATCCGCGCATCCGGCGGTGAGGCCCGCCTCCTGGCGGGCCAAGAAGGGAGGACTCTGGTGACGACGACGAATCGGCATGTCTACCTCGACGGCAAGCTGGTCCCCTACGCGGACGCCCGGATCCACGTCCAGTCGACCGCGGTGAAGTACGGGGGGTCGGTCTTCGAGGGGCTCCGGGCCTACTGGAATCCGGCCCAGGAGGAGCTCTACGTCTTCCGGCTGAAGGAGCACATCGACCGCCTCCTCGGATCGATGCGCCTCATGCGGATGCAGCACTCGCTGACGCGCGAGGAGATCGAGCGGTCGATCCTGGACGTCCTCCGGAAGAATCAGCCGCGCGAGGACGTGCACATCCGGCAGACTGCCTACCTCGCCGGCGACGGCGACATGGACGACACCGGCCCCGTCGCGCTCGCGGTGGACGCGCGGCCGCGGAAGGCGACGCAGAAGCCCGGCATCGCCGTCGGCGTGTCGTCGTGGACCCGCATCGCCGACGGCTCGATGCCCCCGCGCATCAAGTGCTCCGCGAACTACCAGAACGGGCGCCTCGCCACGCTGGAGGCGAAGGCGAACGGCTACGACGGCGCGCTCCTCCTGAACACCCGCGGGAAGCTTGCCGAGGCGCCAGGGGCCTGCTGCTTCCTCATGCGCGGCGGCGTGCCGATCACACCGCCCGTGACCGCCGACATCCTGGAGTCGGTGACGCGGACCACGCTCCTCGAGCTGTTCCGGACCGAGCTCGGCCAGCCCGCGCTCGAGCGTGACGTCGATCGCACCGAGCTCTATCTCGCGGACGAGGTCTTCCTCTGCGGGAGCGGCTGGGAGATCACGCCCGTGGTCTCCATCGACCGGCTGCCGCTCGGGGACGGCGTCCAGCCGGGCCCGATGACGCGGGCGATCCAGGCCTGCTACTTCGCGGTGGTCCGGGGCGAGAAGCCGGCCTACCGCCACTGGCTCACGCCGGTCTACGGTCGCTGAGCCAAGGTCCGGCACCGGTCGCGCCGCGGCCCGCCGCAGGCGGTGGATCCTGCCGGCGGGTCGAGCCCGCAACGGTGTCAACCTCGGGCCACCGGGTCGGCGCGTGCGGGCGCCCGCCGTAGATGCTGGATCTTGTCGCCGCGTGCGGAGCCCGGCGCCCGGCGCTCGACGGTGACGAAGCCGCCCCCACGCCAGAGGAGCCCCATCACGCGCTCCGCCCCCGAGCCGCCGCCGATGGCAGTCAGGAAGGCTTCGGCGATGGCGGCGCCGTCGAGCGGTCCGATCGCCGGATCCACGAGGAGCCGGAGACGAGGATGGCCCTCTGCGGTCTCCTCCTCGACGAGCTGGTAGTGCGTCGGCCCCCCGCCAAACCGGGCTGGGAGCACCTCGTCCAGTACCCGGATCAGGTCCACGTCGAGGAAGTTCATGCCGCCGGCCGTGAGCTTCTCGAAGCTCCGCACCGTGTGGAGATGCGTGGTCCAGCCGAGCTCCCGGAGAGGGCAGCCACACGGGCGCTCCTCCACGACGGCCTGATCGCCGAGCGCCACGTTCAGTAGGACCAGCGGAGCGGTCGCGCGGAGCGAGGTGAGCAGGAGCGCCTCCGCGGGGAGCCCGACGCGCGGACCCGCGCCCCCGGGCTGGATCACGGCGGCGAGATCGTGAAAGAGGTGGAGATCGTCGGCCGCCGATGGCGACGAGCACCCGTAGGCCACGGCCGTGCCGGTATCGCTGCTCCCGTATGCGGGGACCGCGTGAACGCCCGAGCGGCGGAGCTCGGCCATCCGGGCGTCGGTTACCGGCTCGCCCGCGATCGTCGCCTGGGCCCCACGGATCTCCACTCCGGCCGAGCGCGCGGCGAGGCATAGTCGCACCGCGGCGCTCGCGTGGGTCACCAGATGGGGCGTCTCACCGTCTCGGAGGGTCTCGGCCATCCAGCGGGCGATCGGGCGTGGGTCGTCGAGCGGGACGTGCACGGCCCGCGGCAGGGGCACGCCGGCCAAACGCCCGCCCCACCGGAGTGCACGCGCGCTCCAGCGGTATCGGGGGTGGAGGCCACTGGCCGCGGGGTCGATCTGCGAGAACCAGCGGGCAGGAGGCGCCCCGATTCCGGCCAAGCGGAGGAGCTTGATGATGGCGGCCCCGCCGGGCACGTCCCAGACCGCGTGGCGCCAGGGGATCCCGCCCCGCGCATCCAGGGCGCACGCGTGGTCGACGTTCGTCTCACGCATGAAGGCCAGATCGACGGTCATCGCCGTCGATGAGTCCCGGTGGCCACCGCTTCGCAGGGGGAGATCTCCCACAGCTCGACGGTTTCGGAGGCGGCTGGGGTCGACCGCGAGCGTGAGCGCCCCTCGCACGACGGGCCGCCGGCCCTTCAGCTCTTCGTGCGTGAGGTACACGCCGGCATGGAGGAGCGCGCGCAGCGCCTCCTCCACGCCCTCGCGGGAGACGAGCTGCTCCAGATCGCCGTACTGACAGCCCGCCCGGTGGAGCAGTCGTCGGTACGGGCTTTCCGGATCCTCGTAGACTGCGCGCCGGACGAGCCCCAGGAAGTCGGCCGCGCGTCGCTCGAGCCGCTGGCGCAGGATCGCGCGGGCCTCCGGGGGGCCGATCGGGTGACGCAGGAAGGCGGGCAGCCGGCGGCAGAACCGTGCGCCGCTGAGCGCATCACCAAGCGAGGCCATCCCGAGCCCGCGCGATCTCTGACGAGGCCCGGTCAGCGGGCGACGGCCCCGACTACTGCGGCGCCCACTGCGCGAAGCTGTCGATGAACCGCCGGTCGAGGAAGCGCGAATCTGGCCACGGTTCTGCCACGTCGCCCGCCGCACGAGCGACCTCCCAGAAGATCGGCATTGCCCGCGCTGGGAGACGACCTCGCTCGTCCAGCCCGGCGATCCCCTCCTCGTGCGCCCGCTCCGCGTCTGCGCGCGCGTACTTGAGCCACTTCATGAGGGCGGCGATCCCGGCCTCCCGGTTGCTCCGTGCGAGGCGGATCGCGCGGACGTGGGCGCGGAGGAAGGCGTGAACCGTCCGGGGGTGCTTCGCCAGGAAATCCTCGCGCGCGAAGATGACGTTGGTGGGCCAATCGGGGGCGACGTCGTCGGCCTGGGATCCGAGTCTCGTGAAGCCTTCCGTCTGCGCGTGCCACTTCTGCGGCGACGGAAGGATCGCGGCGTCTACCCGAGCCGCCCTGAGCGCCTGCCAGCGGATGGAGGGGCCTCCGGTCGGCGTGAGGTGAACCGGTTCGCCGGATCCGAGGCCGTGCCTCCGCAACACGTGCTGCGTGAGGAAGTCCGTCAACGAGCCGTACGCCGAGATGGCCAGCCGCCGGCCCCGCATGTCGCCCCAGCTCCGCACCGTCGGCAGTGCATACCACTCGAGATCGGCATGGTTGAAGCCGCCGTAGAACGCCCGCACCGGATGGTCACTTCGGAGGATTCCGATCACGGTGTCGAGCGACGCCAGCGCCAGGTCCACGGAGCCGGTCGTGAGCGCCGCCGCCGCCCGGGACCCTCCCTCGAAAGTCACGACGTCGACGCTCAGGCCTTCGGACGCAAACGTGCGTTCCGCCGCCAGGTAGATCGACAAGTAGCTCTTCGAGCTGCCCCCGAGACCCACCACGACGCGCGTCTTCTCGGGAGGGTCCGCCGGCGCCTCGGCCGAGGCCGTGACCGCGCAGCCCAACACGATGAGGCCGAGGAGCCACCACCGCGCCCGCGTTCGGGGCGGCGCCTCGCGGCGGAATGGCGCTCCATGGTGCTCACTCATGGCTCGGCTCCGACAATAGCTGAGCCTCAGACGCCTGGCCAGAGGGTCGAGCGGTCGGCGACGCGTTCACTTGTCCGAAGTGGTAGCGGGGGCTAAGATCGGGCGTGTCCCGCCCTGAGTCACCTCGCCCTTCCGCCGCCGTTCCGGAGCGACCGGATCCCGCGGCGCAGCGGATCCTCGAGGAGCTGAACCCGGCCCAGGTGGAAGCGGTCACGCACGACCAGGGGCCGCTCCTGATCGTCGCGGGGGCGGGGACAGGCAAGACCACCGTCCTCACGCGCCGCATCGCCTATCTCATCGCCACGCGCCGGGCGCGGCCGGAGGAGATCCTCGCGCTGACGTTCACCGACAAGGCCGCGCTCGAGATGGAGGAGCGCGTCGACGTGCTCGTCCCGTACGGATACGCCGACGTGCGCATCGCGACGTTCCACGCGTTCGGGGACTGGCTTCTGCGCGAGCATGCCCTCGAGCTCGGGCTGACGCCCGCCTTTCGAGTCCTGAACCGGGCCGAGCAGGTCCTGTTCCTCCGCACGCGCCTGTTCGAGCTGCCGCTCGACCACTTCCGGCCGCTCGGCGATCCGACGCGCCACCTCCAGGCGCTGGCCGGGCTGTTCGGGCGCGCCAAGGACGAGGACGTCACGCCGGAGGCCTACCTGGCCCACGCGACGACGCTCGCGGCGGACGCCGAGGCGCACCCGGAGGACGCGGAGCGTCGCGATCTCGCCGCGCGCAGCCTCGAGCTGGCGCGCACCTACGCGACGTACCGCGACCTCATGGCGCGGGCGGGGTTCGTCGACTTCGGCGACCAGATCTTCCTGGCGCTTCGCCTGTTCCGGGAGCGGCCGTACGTCCTCGCCCACTACCAGCGGCGATTCCGCTACGTCCTGGTCGACGAGTTCCAGGACACGAACTACGCCCAGTTCGAGCTGGTGAAGCTCCTCGCGGGCCGGCACCGGAACGTGACGGTGGTGGGGGACGACGACCAGGCGATCTTCCGCTTCCGCGGCGCGTCCATGAGCAACATCCTCGGGTTCGACGCGGCCTATCCCGATGCCCGGCGGGTGGTGCTGATCCAGAACTACCGCTCCGGGCAGAGCCTGCTGGATGCGGCCCACCGGCTGATCCGCCACAACGACCCGGATCGCCTCGAGGCCGCTCGAGGAATCGACAAGCGGCTCGTCGCGGTCGGCGGACCGGGATCGGAGCCCGTGCACACCGTCTACGAGACCATCACCCAGGAGGCCGACGCGGTGGCGGGGGCGATCGAGGACGAAGTGAAGGGCGGGCGGCGGGCATACCGGGACTTCGCGATCCTCGTCCGCGCCAACGCCGACGCCGACCCGTTCCTCCGGTCGCTCAACCTCCGCGGGGTGCCGTGGACTTTCTCGGGAAACCAGGGGCTGTACGCGCGCCAGGAAGTGCGGCTCTGCATCGCATTCCTCCGGGTCCTCGCGCGCCCGGACGACTCGGTGAGCCTCTACGCGCTGGCGGCCTCGTGGCTCTTCGGGGTGCCGGCCGTGGACCTCGCCCGCTGCGGGGCGCACGCGGACCGCCGGAACCGCTGGCTCTTCGACGTCCTGCGGGGCCTCGACGAGACGCCCGAGCTCCGCTCGGCGCTGTCCGCCGAGGGCGCCGAGGCGATCGCTCGCCTGGTGAAGGAGCTCGAGCGTTACCTCGGGCTCGCGGCGGAGCTCGGGACCGGGGAGCTTCTCTACCAGTTCCTCGCGGACAGCGGCTGGCTGGGTCGCATGTCGCGGGCCAGCACGGCGCGCGAGGAGGTCGAGGTCCAGAACGTCGCGCGCTTCTTCCGCCGGATCCAGGACGCGACCCAGGTCCTCCCGCGGGACCACGTGCGCGAGTTCGTGAAGCACCTCGACGCCTTGATCGAGGCCGGCGAGGATCCGGCCGTGGCCGAGGCGGACGTCGACGTGCCCGCGGTCCGCGTCCTCACGGTTCACAAGGCCAAGGGGCTCGAGTTTCCGGTGGTGTTCGTGGTGGGGCTGGTCCAGGGTCGGTTTCCCTGGCCGAGCCGCGGCGATGTCCTCGAGCTCCCCGACGATCTCCTCCGGGACCGGCCGTCGTCGCCGGACTTCCGCCTCCAGGAGGAGCGGCGGCTCTTCTACGTCGCGATGACGCGGGCGAAGGAGGCGCTCCATCTGACGTCGGCGCGCGACTACGGAGGCCGGAGCACGCGCAAGGTCAGCCAGTTCGTCCTGGAAGCCCTCAATCTCTCGCGCGACGCCGCCCGGCCCGTGAAGGGGACGGCGCTGGAGGACTTGCGGGCGTTCGCGGCCCCCGCCGAGGCCGGGGCCGAGGCGGAGGCGCCTCTCGGCCCCGACGTCGTCCTCGAGCTCAGCCACCGGCAGGTCGACGACTACCAGACCTGCCCGCTGAAGTACCGCTACGTGCACGTCCTGCGTGTGCCGATCCGCCGTCACCACACGGTGGTGTACGGCGAGACGCTCCACCGCGTGGTCGAGCACTACCTGCGCCGGCGGGCGGCCAGCCTCTACACGCCGCTCGAGGACCTGCTCGAGACATACGACCGCGAGTGGCGGAACGAGGGGTTCCTCACGTGGGGGCACGAGGTCGCGCGGCGGGACGCGGGCCGGGCGGCCATCGAGCGCTTCTGGCACGAGGAGGAAGCCTCGGGCACGCGGCCCACCTCCGTCGAGCGCGAGTTCGGCGTGAGCCTGCCCGGCGCCGGGGGACTCACCCGGGTTCGTGGCCGGTGGGACCGCGTCGACGAGACGGAGGACGGCTCCGTGATCGTGGATTACAAGTCCTCCGACGTCCGGGAGCCCGCGCGCGCGGAGGGGCGGGCGACGGAGAGCCTGCAGCTCCAGATCTACGCGCTGGCGTGGCGGGAGATGTTCGGCCGGCTCCCGGCGCGGGTCGAGCTGCGGTTCCTCGAGTCCGGCGTGGTCGGCCGCCACGCGCCGACGGAGGAGGACGCCGAGACGGCCCTGGCGGCCGTGCGCGCGGCGGCGGTGGGCATCCGCGCGCGACGCTTCACGGCGACGCCGTCGTATCAGGCCTGTCGGTACTGCGCCTACAGCCAGATCTGTCCGTACACGGCGAGCCGGGGCGTCTGAACCGGGCGCGTCAGGACCCCCGGGGGAGGACGCCCTCCCCCGGGGGTCCGGTGACGTTCAGCCGGCGAGGGGTGCCGGCCGGTGGAGACGCAGGGGCCGGAGCTCGCGGAGCTTCTCACGCTGCTCCGGGGTGAGGATGCGAGCCACCTCCTGGAGCGTGCGGGCTCGCGCCTCGAGAACCTGGCCCGAGAGCTCCCGGACCTCCGCGGCCTTGGCCGTGAAGGTCGCGTCGTCGGCGTCCGCCAGGACCATCTCGCGGAACGCCCGGCGCGCGTCGCGGAGCGCCCGCACCGTCTCGCGCATCGACTGCCAGTGGCGGGCGCGGATCTCCTTGATCGACTTGACCTGGTCGTCCGTCAAGCCGAGCTCCTCGCGGAGCGCCGAGCGCTCGATCGGCGCCATCCGGCGGGCCATGTGAGCCTCGACCGGCATCGCGCCGCTGACCAGGATGACAAGACCGCTCAGGACTCCCGCCAGCGGCCACTTCGTGTGACGCTTCGTCATGTCTTGGCCTCCCCGAGCGGGCCGCGCCCGCTCCGTTTCGATCGCTGCCGGTTGGACGCGGGTGACCCACCCCGCGTTCAACCTCCCCCGGGGCCGGCGGGAGCCTGGCGCCCGGGAACCCTCGCCAGCCCGACCCTGGACCCGGCCTAGAGGGGTAGCGGCAGGGGCGTACCGGCCGGTACCCAGACGGGGGCCTGGCCGCGGCGGAACAGCTTGACCCGGCCGGTCCCGCGCACCGCGGGAATCCCGTCCTCCACCCTGACCATCGCGCCTTCTTCGATCCCGACGACCGGGTTGTCCCGGAGGACGTGGTACTCGGCGATCCGCATGTCCCGGGTCTCGCTGCCCGGGGCCATTGCGGGATCCGTCTCGAGGTAGTGCGGGTTCACGTTGAAGGGGACGAGCCCGAGGGCCTCGAACGCCGTCAGGCCCACCACGTTCCAGTCGTTCGTCGTCAGGATGTTGGGCCCGGCCACGTTCGAGCCCGCACTCGTGCCGACGTAGGGGAGCCCCGCCCGCACGCGCTCCCGGAGGGGCTCGAGGAGCGCCGCCTGCCGGAGGCGCCTGAGGAGCGCATACGTGTTGCCGCCGCCGATGAACACGGCGTCGACGCGGGCGAGGACGGGGAACGGATCCCGTTCCCAGCGCATGTGCTCGAGGAGGATCTCCGGCGCGAGCGCCTGGCGTGCGGTCTCGTGATACGCCTCCTCGTCCCCGAGCGACGCCGCCGTGACGAAGCCGACCCGCCGCGCCGGGCCGAGGAAATCCCGCAGCTCGACTCGGGCGTGGGCGAGATAGGGGCGCCCGGAGTTGCTGAGCAGGAGCACGCGCACGCGCGTGAGCGTAGCATGGGTGCGGGTCCGCGCCTTCGCGCCTTGACGGCGCCTCGGAGCGTCGCGTAGGGTGACGGCGCGATTGCGCCGAACCGGGCGAGCATGATGACGTCGCCCCAGGCGACGAGGGGGTGTGAGATGGCGGAGAGAATCCGGCGGGTCCAGTACTTCTACGTGATGGCGCCCGACAAGCCCGGGGAAGGGGCCCGAGCGCTCCAGACGCTCAAGGATGCGGGTGTCAATCTCCTGGCGTTCTCCGGGTTTCCCGCGGGCAAGCGGGCACAGCTCGACTTCGTCCCCGAGGATCCGGCCGCCTTCCGGGCGGCCGCCCGGAAGGCCAAGTGGAAGGTCACCGGCCCGAAGGTGGGGTTCCTCATCGAAGGGGACGACCGCACCGGGGTCATGGCGGACCTCTACGAAAAGCTGGCGGCCGCCCGGATCAACATCACCGCCAGCGACGCGGTCATCGGCGGGGCGGGCCGATTCGGGGCCATCCTGTGGGTCAAGGCCCGGGACGTGAATCGGACGGCCAAGGTTCTGGGCGCCTCCTGACCGTCAGCGGACTGACGCTCCGGTTGCCAGCAGCTCGAATAGGGTCCCCGGGGGTTCCGTCGAACGCGGCGACAGGAGGACGAAGATGACGCTCACGAAGAAGGTAATCGCAGGGGTCCTGATCGCGGGGTTCCTGGTTACGTTCCTCGCTCTTCCGCAGGCGGCGGAGGCGGGTGGCCGCCACTGGAATCACGGTGGTGGGCCTCGCTACTATCACGGCTCCGGGCCAGGTCCATTCTGGGGCGGACTCGCGGTGGGCGCGGTGACCGGACTGGTGGTGGGCAGCATCTTCGCGCCGCGCGTCTACGCCGCGCCGCCGGTCGTGTACCAGCCGGCGCCTCCCGTGGTCTATCAGCCGGCTCCGGTGGTCGTGTACCAGCCGGCGCCGGTGTGCTCGAATTACTGGGTCAACCCCTCCTGGAACGGCTACCAGTGGGTGCCGGGATACTGGGCGCAGGCCTGCCGGTAAGCCCCCGACTGCTGACGACGCCGGGCCCGGGTCACGCACCCGGGCCCGGTCTTTTTTGGGTGACCTCGCCCCGCCCTGCCGGTAGGCTGAAATCGATGGGTGCGAAGCTGCCCGGGCGGGTCTCTCTTGCCGCGTCCCCCACTCCGATCCAGCCGCTGCCCCGTCTCGGGGCCGCGCTCGGGCTCGAGCTGAGCGTGAAGCGGGACGACCTCACGGGGTTCGCCGAGAGCGGCAACAAGGCGCGCAAGCTCGAGTTCCTGGTGCACGACGCCCTCGAGCAGGGCGCAGACACCTTGATCACGGTGGGGGCGCTCCAGTCGAACTGCGCTCGGGCCACGGCGGTCGTCGCGGCTCGCTTGGGGCTCGGGTGCGTGCTCGGGCTTCGAGGGACCGCCCCGGAGGTGCCCGACGGCAACCTCTTCCTCGCGAAGCTGTTCGGCGCCCGCGCCGTGTTCGTGCCCCCCGAGGCGGTGGACAGTCCGGAGGGCCTCTTCGCGCGCCTGGCCGAGGAGGTGCGGCGGGCGGGCGGCCGCCCCTACATCATCCCGGAGTCGGGCTCGAACGAGCTCGGGGCACTCGGCTACGCGGCGGCGGTCGAGGAGCTTCAGACGCAGATCGCGGCCGGCCTCCTCGCCCCCCCGGATGCGATCGTGGTCGCCGCCTGGAGCGGGGGGACCCTCGCCGGCCTTCACCTCGGCAAGGCGCTCTTCGGGCTCCGCGCCGAGATCTGGGGTGTGCCCGTCCAGTTCGACGCCGAGACGATCCGGGCCTCCGTCTGGGCGACCGTGCGAAAGTCCGCGGCCCGCATCGGAGCCGACGTCCATGTCGAGCGCGACGCCATCCGCCTCCTCGACGGGTACCAGGGCGACGGCCGCGCGGGTGTGCGGCCCGAGGAGCTCGCCGTCGTCGCCCGGGCCGCGCGCGACGGGTTGCTGCTGGATCCGGTGTACACGGCCAAGGCGTTCCTGGCGCTCCAGGACACCGCGCGGCGCACGCCCGGCCTCCTGGGCCGCCGGGTCCTCTTTCTCCACACGGGCGGCGGCTTCGGCGTCTTCCCGTTCCGCGCGCCGCTCGCGCGGCTCCTCGACCCGGGCGCCGCGCCGGCCTGAGGCGCGGGTGCCATGACGGACGAGACGCGAGTCCCGGCGGCGGAGCTCCAGGAGTTCACCAAGGGCGTGTTCATCGCCGCGGGGGTGCCGTCCGAGGACGCGGCCCTCGAGGCCGAGGTCCTCGTGTGGGCGAACCTCCGGGGCGTCGACTCCCACGGGGTGCTTCGGATCCCCTGGTACGTCGACCTGATCGCCAAGGGCGACATGAACGCGCGCCCGAAGATTCGCGTGGAGCGGGAAACGGCCGCCACGGTGCTCATCGATGGCGACCGCGCCCTTGGCCCCGTCGTCACGACGGTGGCGATGCGGCGTGCGATCGACAAGGCCCGCGCGGCCGGCATCGGCTGGGCGGTCATCCGCAACACGACGCACCAGGGGGCGATGGCGTACTACGCGCTGATGGCGGCGCACGCCGGCATGGCCGGCATCGCCATCGTGTGCAGCCCGCCGAACATGGCGCCGTTCGGGGCGCGGGTCGCCGGCGTCCACAACAGCCCGATCTCGATCGCCGTTCCGGCCGGCCGGCACCGTCCTCTCTGTGTCGACATGGCGACGAGCGTGGCGGCGGGCGGGAAGCTCAGCCTGGCGCGCGACAAGGGGATCCCGCTGCCGCCCGGATGGGCCCTCGACGAGACCGGGCAGCCAACGACCGATGCGAACCGGGCGAAGATCCTCCTGCCGTTCGGCGGCCCCAAGGGGTCGGGGCTCGCCATGATGTTCGAGACGCTCACCAGCCTGATGGTGGGCAATCCTCTCCTTGGGCCCGCGTTCGCCGGGGAGCCCGGAGCTGGCCGGCACCGCCAGAACAGCGTGGTCGCCGCCATCGACATCGGCGCGTTCACCGACCTCGCCGCGTATCGCGCCGAGGTGGACCGGTTGATCGACGGTGTGAGAGCGCTACCGGGGGCCGAGGGGGTCGCGGAGGTCATGGTTCCCGGCGAGCCGGAGGATCGCTCGGAGGAGGACCGGCGTCGACGGGGCATCCCGCTGCCGCCCGGGACGATCGACAACCTCCGCAGCGTCGCCGCTCGATTCCGGGTGCCGCTGCCCGCCGGCCTCTGACGCCCGATCGCGGAGCACCTCGTCGGGCCTGGCTTGGCGCTCGGCGAGCCGCGGGGTACACTCCGGCCTCGTGGAGCCTTACGCCGAGATCCCGCCATCCGAGCTCAAGCGCCGGCTCGACGCCGGCGAGCCCACCCCGATCCTGGACGTCCGCGAGCCCTGGGAGCACGAGCTGTGCGCGATCCCGGGGGCGCGGCTCATCCCCATGGACCAGCTGGTCGCCCGCGTCGGCGAGCTGGATTCCGGGCGCGAGATCGTCGTGCACTGCCACCACGGGCAGCGTTCCGCCGCCGTCGTCCAGTGGCTTCGTCGCCAGGGCATCCCGGCCGTGAACCTGAGCGGCGGGATCGACGGCTGGGCGGTCGAGGTGGACCCGTCATTGGGCCGCTACTAGCGCCGCGTGGCTGAGCTTCGCATCGCGCGCGAGGGCGGGGTCGCGCGCCTCACGCTCGACCGCTCGCCCCTCAACGTCCTCACGCCGGGCCTCATCGACGCCCTCGGCGTCGCCTTCCGCGAGCTCGGCGCCGACCCCGCGCTCCGCGTCGTCGTCCTGGGGGGATCGGGCCGCGCGTTCTCGGCGGGAGTCGACGTGGCGGCGATGCGGGATCTCGACGCGACCGGGGCGCGGACGCTCATCGACGCGCTCCGGACCACGATCCGCGCCCTCGAGGAGGTCCCCGTGCCCACGATCGCGCGGCTCCACGGCCACGTGCTCGGCGGCGCCCTCGAGCTGGTGCTGGCCTGCGATCTGAGGATCGCCGCCGCCTCGTGCCGGCTCGGCATGCCCGAGATCACCGTGGGCATCCCGTCCGTGATCCAGGCGGCCCTCCTGCCCGGTCTGATCGGCTGGGGGCGCACCGCCGAGCTCCTGCTCGGCGGCCGGCCCGTCGAGGCCACCGAGGCGGAGCGCTGGGGGCTGGTCAACCGGGCGGTCGAGGAGGACGCCCTCGACCGGGAGGTGGAGGGCTGGGTCGATCGGCTCCTCGCGCTCCCGGCCGACGCGCTCCGGCTCCAGAAGGCCTTGCTCGCGCGCTGGCGTCGCGTGGATCTGGACACGGCCGTCACGCTCTCGATGGATGCCTTCGTCCGCGCCTATGCCACCGGAGAGCCACGGCGCGCGATGCAGGCCTTCTTCAAGCGCTGATCCATGGACGGGCGGCCGCCGCTCTCCGTGCTCTCGGGTGTGCGGGTGCTGAGCTTCACCCAGTTCCTGCTCGGCCCCTCGGGTGTCCAGTTCATCGCGGACCTGGGCGCCGACGTGATCAAGATCGAGCCTCCGGGCGGAACGCTCTGGGAGCGCAACTGGGCTGGCAGCGACCTCTACCTGAACGGCGTCAGCACCTTCTTCCTGTCCACGCACCGCAACCAGCGGAGCCTGACCCTGGACCTGAAGCACCCCGACGGCCTCGCCATCGCGCGGCGCCTCGTCGAGGGCGCCGACGTTCTGGTCCAGAACTTCCGGCCGGGCGTGATGGAGCGTCTCGGCCTCGGCTGGGAGACGGCCCGGGCCTGGAACCCGCGGCTCGTCTACGTCTCGGCCTCCGGATATGGCGAGTCGAGCCCCTACCGCGACCGCCCGGGGCAGGACCTCCTGCTCCAGGCGCTCTCGGGCCTCGCGAGCATCTCGGGCCGCGCGGGGCAGCCGCCCACCCCCGTCGGCACGGCCGTCGTCGACCAGCACGGGGCGACCCTCCTGGCGATGGGGGTGCTGGCCGCGCTCCTCGAGCGCGCGCGCACGGGCCAGGGGGTCCACGTCGAGGTGAGCATGCTGCGGGCGGCGTTCGATCTCCAGCTCGAGATCGTCACGTACTTCCTGAATGGCGCGCGGCTCGCGAAGAGCCCGACCAGCCTCGCGAGCATGTTTCACCCCGGCCCCTACGGGTGCTACGAGACCCGGGACGGCTGGCTCGTCCTGTCGATGTCACCGCTCAAGGCTCTCCAGGACGCGCTCGACCTGCCGGCGCTCGCGCCCTACGCCACGGTCGCGCACAACTTCCCGGCCCGCGAGGAGATCGCCCGCATCGTCGAGCCCGTGATGCGGGGTCGCACCACGCAGGAGTGGATCGACTTCCTCGTGCCCCGGGGCGTCTGGGTGGCGCCGATCCGGACGCACGAGGAGGCCTTCGCCGACCCCGCGGTCCAGGCGTCGGACGCGGTCGAGGAGATCGAGCACCCCGTCGCCGGGCGAGTGCGGCTCCTCCGCTTCCCGGTGGAGTTCTCGTCGGGACGGGCGGGCGTCCGCCGGCCGCCGCCCATGCCCGGGGAGCACGCCGAGGAGATCCTGCGGGAGCTCGGCTACCCCGCCGGGGACGTGCAGCGCCTCCGCGACCAGCGGGTCATCTGAGCGGAGAGAAGGCGATGAGCCATCCTGTGCCGACCCCGCGCGCCTGCGCCTCCGGCCCCCCTTCCCCCGGCCACAGGCCGAAGGCCGTTCATCGGTGGGGAGGGGGGGTGGGGGGTGGCGGGGCGTGCCGATGAGCGCGCCGTCCCCGTCCGCCGCGCCGGGCACCGCCCTGATCACCGGCGCGGGCATGGGCATCGGTCGCGCGATCGCGCTCCGGCTGGCCCGTGACGGCTGGGCCGTCGCGGTCAACGACGTCGAGCCGGCCCGCGCCGCTGGGGTCGCACGGGAAGTCGCGGCAGCAGGCGCCCGCAGCGCCGCCGTCGTCGCCGATGTCGGCGATCGCGAGGCCGCCCACCGCATGGTGGCGGAGACGCTCGAGGCGTTCGGCGCCGTCGACCTCCTGGTCAACAACGCCGGCCTCTGCCGGCTCGGCGCGATCGCCGAGTTCTCCGAGGCCGACTGGCGCGCGACGTTCCGGCTCAATGTGGACGGCGTCTTCTTCTGCTGCCAGGCCGTGCTCCCGCACATGCTCGCGCGGGGACGCGGCAACATCGTCAACCTCGCGTCCTGGAGCGGGAAGGCGGGCGCGCCGTACTTCGGCCCCTACTGCGCCTCGAAGTTCGCCGTGATCGGCCTGACGCAGTCCCTGGCCAAGGAGGTCGCGCCCCGGGGCATCCGGGTCAACGCCGTCTGCCCCGGCATCGTGGCGGGCACCGAGATGCGGGCGCAGGTGGACGCGGAGTCCCGCGCGCTCGGACGCCCGACCTCGGCCGACCGCGTCGGCGGGATCCCGATGGGCCGGCTCGCGGAGCCGGAGGACGTCGCCGGCGTGGTCGCCTTCCTCGTGTCCGACGACGCGCGCTACATGACCGGCCAGGCCGTCAACGTCACCGGCGGCCTCTGGATGCACTGAGCCCCCGGGGCTCCTGTTCGACCCCGGTCCGCCCCCCCGAGGTCCGGCCCATTGACAACCCTGCGAGGGCTGCCTAGAGTCCGGCCAGGGATTCCCTGACACGGTTCCGCCCGGGCCGCCACCCGACCGGCGTCCCGTTGTGGCGTCTCGCGCCAAGACCGACCGAGGCTGGCCCAAGCTGAGAGGAGGTTGCAGCATGACGAGGCTCCGAGTGAATGCGTTCCGGACGCTCGCGGCGCTGGCCGCGGGGGCGTGGCTCTTGCTGCTCGCCGGGCCCGCGCTGGCCGCGGGCAAGCTCTCGATCGCCTACATGCCCCATCCGATCCACGAGCAGCAGCTCAAGTGGATGAAGAAGTGGGGCGAGATGAAGGGCGTGGAGATCAAGCCCACCCCGATCTCCTACGAGGTGTACGTCGAGAAGCTGACGGCGAGCTTCCTGGGGAAGTCCCAGGAGTACGACATCATCTGGCACAACGACGACTGGGGCCAGCTGTGGGGCGCGTTCATGGAGCCGGTCGAGGACCTCAAGATCCTGAACGCGATGGATCGGAAGATTCTCGTCGACCAGGCCATGCTGTGGAAGCAGCCGGACGGGAAGCGCGCTGCCACGGCCGTGCCGTTCAACGAGACGCTCGGGGTCTTCTTCTACCGGAAGGACCTCATCGCCGAGGCGGAGTATCCGAAGACCTGGGCCGATCTCGTGCGCGTGTCCCAGAAGCTCCAGAAGGAGGGGAAGGTCAAGTGGGGCTTCGTGGGCGGGCTCAAGTACCCGCACACGTGGTTCACCCTCCTCTGGTCGCTGTGGACGAACGACTGCGACCTCTTCTCGCCCTACAACGAGCGGGACAACGACGTCCTCGCGAAGAACGACTGGAAGAGCATGCTGGGCGAGAAGTGCGCCCGCGAGGCGATCGAGTTCTGGTGGGACAACATCAACGTCCACAAGATCTCGCCCCCGGCGCTCGTCAGCTACACGCGGACGGAGTCGGACGGGATCTTCATGGCCGGCGAGTCGTTCATGACGATGAACGACACCCCGCTGTACGGCAAGTACAACGACCCCGCCGCGTCCAAGGTGGCCGGGAAGGTGGCGATGGGGAAGTTCCCGCTGGGCCCGAGCTCGACCAGGAAGGGGCTCGCCTGGCGCGCCGCCTGGTTCTGGGCCATCCCGAAGGCGATCGCGCCGGAGCAGAAGAAGCTCGCCAAGGAGCTCCTGGAATGGATGGGGGAGAGCGAGGAGGTCCAGCGCGACATCTTCAAGTCGACCGCGGGCATCCCCCCGATCACCAAGGTGCAGCAGGCGCTCGCGAAGGAGGAGCCGCTGTTCGCCCAGATGAAGGCGACCCTGATCGACGCGCCGTACCACATCGTGCCGGCGTACTACTTCAAGCAGTGGCCCGAGGTGCACGCGACCTTCTCCGACATCGCGTCGAAGGCACTCATCGGCAAGCGCGAGGACATCCCGAAGGTCCTGTCCGAGGGCGCCCAGAAGCTCTCCGAGATCATGAGGAAGTAGGGGCGCATGAACCGGCCACGGCGTCGGATCAGCGCCCGGGAGGAGATGCCGGCGAAGGGCCGGTTGCTCTCGCCCTGACGGACACGTGACCGAGGTCCACGACGATACCCTGAGGCGCGGCGGCCCGCCGAGCGGCGAGGCCGCCGCGTCCCTGTTCCGGCAGCGTCGCTACTTCGCGCTGACGCTCATCGCGCCGGCCGCTCTCATCCTTGTCCTGTTCCAGGTCCTGCCCATCCTCATGGGCGTGGACGCGAGCCTCCGGCGGTTCTCCCTGACCGATGAGGAGCACCCCTTCATCGGGCTGCGCAATTTCCAGCGCATCCTCTCCGACGCGCAGTTCCTGTGGGTCGTCCTCCCGAACACCTTCTTCTTCATGCTCGCCTCCGTCGCGGGGGGCGTGGTGCTCGGTCTGGCGATCGCCATGCTGCTGAAGCAGCCGTTCCCGGGCCGCACCCTGGTGCGGACGCTGATCGTCTTCCCGCTCATGGTGGCGCCCGTGGTCGCGTCGATCATGATCGCGTGGATCTTCAACGACCAGTTCGGGGTCGCGAACGCGATCGTCACGACGCTCGGGTTCCCCCCGGTCGCGTGGCTCGTCAAGCCGTGGCTCAGCCTCTGCATCGTCGTCCTGACGGACATCTGGCTCCAGACGCCGTTCTACGTGATCATCCTCCTGGCCGCTCTCGAGTCACTGCCGCGAGATCCGTTCGAGGCGGCCCGCGTCGATGGCGCCAACGCCTGGCAGATCTTCCGGAACGTGACCCTGCCGCTCCTCCGGCCGGTGCTGCTCGTGGCGATCGTGATCCGCTCGATCGACGCCTTCCGCGTGTTCGACACGGTGTGGACCATCACGAAGGGCGAGCCGGGCCGGATGACCGAGGTGTTCAGCATCTACGCGTACAAGGAGGCGTTCGTCTTCCTGAACCTGGACCGGGGGGCGGCCGCCTCCCTCATCGGCGCGGTCATCATCATGGTCGTGGGGATCGTGCTCTACTGGGGCCTCCGCCGGGTCACGGAGGTGTCACGGTGACCGCCCGGCCGGGCGCCGGCGGGCCCCTGAGGAAGGGATGGCAAAAGGCCTTCGTCGGCCTCGCCCTGGTCGGGGTGCTTGGCCTGTTCCTCTTCCCGGTCTTCTGGCTGACCCTCACCGCCCTCCGGCCGGAGTCCGAGGTGTTCTACGTCCACCGAGGGACCCACCTCACGCTGGTCAACTTCGCGAAGGCCTGGCGGTCACCGAAGATCCAGGAGTCGTTCGTCAACAGCGCGATTCTCGCCGTGCTGGCGACGTTCTTCTCGCTCCAGGTGACCGTGATGAGCGGCTACATGCTGTCCCGCTTCAAGGGCGCGACGAACAAGATCTGGTTCACGGCCATCTACCTCTTCCGGACCGTGCCGTACATCACCTGGGTGATGCCGCTCTATCTCCTCACCCAGTCCCTCGGCCTCTACGACACGTACCTCGGGCTCCTGCTGCCCCACGTGGCCGTGCACGTCTGCTTCTTCAGCTGGGTGATGAAGGGGTTCTTCGACGGCGTGGAGCCGGAGCTCGAGCAGGCGGCCTACCTCGACGGGTGCTCCCACTGGGGCGCGTTCCTGCGCATCATCCTGCCGCAGGCTCGGCCGGGTATCATGGCGCTCGGGATCCTCTGCTGGCTGTTCACGTGGAACGAGTTCCTGTTCGCGCTGATCCTGACGGGGAGCCGGATGCCGCTCCTGACCGTCACCATGGCGCAGTTCGTGCACGAGCTCGGGGTCGAGTGGCACCTCATGAGCGCGACCGCGGTGATGGCGATGATCCCGGCGCTGGTGGTCACGCTCTTCGCGCAGCGCTACGTCGTGTCGGGGCTCCGGCTGTGACCGCCGGCCCGAGGCCGGCATGACGCTGGAGGGACGGACCGCGCTGGTGACCGGCGCGTCGCGCGGACTCGGCCGGGCGATCGCGCTTCGGCTGGCCCGGGAGGGCGCCGCGGTGGCCGTGAACTACCGAGAGCAGGCGGAGGCCGCCGACGCGGTGGTGCGGGAGGTCCGCGCGCGCGGTGGCCGGGCGCTGGCCGTGCGGGCGGACGTCGCGGACGCGGGGCAGGTGGGCGACATGGTCGCGCGCGTCACGTCGGAGCTCGGGGCCGTGGACATCCTGATCAACAACGCGGGCGTCTCCCGCCCCGGGGACCTCGGAGACTTCGACCTCTCGCAGCTGGAGGGGATGCAGCGGATCAACGTCGACGGCGTGGTGGCGGTGACGCGCGCCGTGGTGGCCGGCATGAAGGAGCGGAAGTTCGGGCGCATCGTGAACGTGGCGTCGGTGGCCGCGCTGGGCACGGCGATGGCCGGCACCACCTTCTACGCCGCCACCAAGGCGGCGGTGGTCGTGCTCACGCGCCGCTTCGCGCTCGAGCTGGGGCCACACGGTGTCACGGTGAACGCGATCGCGCCGGGCTTCGTCCTGACGGACATGGCCGCGGCCGGCCGCACGGAGGCCGACTTCGCGGCGATCGCGGCGAAGTCGATGGTGCGGCGCGTCGGCAAGCCCGAGGACATCGCCCACGCGGTCGCGTTCCTCGTGTCGCCCGAGTCCGGGTTCGTCACCGCCCAGGTTCTCACCGTGGACGGTGGCCGCATGGACTACATCGGGCATCCTTGAGGGAGACGAGCGGTGGTCGAGACATCGAAGGGAGCCAGAGCATGACGACGCGCACCGGGACCGACACGGCCATGGCGGCCCTGACCATCGGGAAGACCGTCACCGTCCGCAAGACGGTCGGCGAGACGGACGTGTACCTCTTCGCCGGCATCTCCGGCGACTTCAGTCCGAATCACGTCGACGAGGAGTACATGAAGGCGACGCGGTATGGCCACCGGATCGCCCACGGCGCTCTCATGGTCGCCTACATGTCACAGGCGTCGACGAAGATGTGCGCGAGCCTGCCGGGAACGATCGTGTCGTACGGGTACGACCGCATACGGTTCCCGGGGGCCGTGTTCATCGGCGATACCGTCACGGTGACCTACGAGATCGCCGAGCGGGACGAGACGGCCCGGAAGTCGTTCGCCAAGGTGACGGTGACGAACCAGCGGGGCGAGGTCGTCGCGGTCGCCACGCATATCCTGAAGGTCGTCGAGGCGTAGGCTCCGGCCCACGATACCCGATGGCGAACGGGCTCACCGACGAGCTGGGGTGGGACCCCGAGAGATCCTCCGACGACAGGCCGGTCCGGGGGGACGGCGTCCTCCTCGAAGCGCTCACTCTCCCGGCAGCCGAGGGACCCTGGTGAGGGAGCGCCGGGCCGGCGGCGGCGTGCGCGCCGCGCACCGATGATCGGGCTCGTCACGCTCGACTTCTGGCAGACGCTGTTCGCCGACACGGGGGACAGCCTTCGCCGCGCCCATGTCCTGCGCCTCGAGGGGGTCCGGGAGACCCTGGCCGAGGCCGGGCGTCTGTACGCCGCCCCCGAGCTGGCGGCGGCCGACGCCCGGGCCGGGGATGCGTTCGCGGCCGTGTGGCGGGAGCACCGTGACATGGCTCCCGACGAGCAGCTCCGGATGTTTCTCGAGGCGCTCGACCCGGCGCTTCCCGCGACGCTCGATCCCGGGACGCTCGACCGAATCGCCCGCGTCTACCAGGAGCCGGCGCTGACACACCGCCCGGAGATCACCCCCGCGGCTGCGGAGGCCGTGCACGAGATCCGGGCGCGCGGCCTCCGGCTGGGTGTGATCTCGAACACGGGCCGGACGCCGGGCCGGGTGCTGCGGCGCCTTCTCGGGGACGCGGGACTCCTGTCGTGCTTCGATGTCCTCGCCTTCTCCGACGAGGCGGGTGTCCGCAAGCCGGCGCCCGCGATCTTCCGCCGGGTGCTCGACCAGGCGGGGATGGACCCTGCGGGAGCCGTGCACGTCGGCGACGATGCGATGACCGACGTGGCCGGCGCGCGGGGCGTCGGGATGCGGGCCATCCACTACGTCCCCGATCCGTCGGCGCCGCCGGCGGCGGCCGACGGCGTCCTGCGCCGGTTCGCGGATCTGCCGCAGCTCGTCAGCCGTCTCGAGTGACCGGCGGCCGCTTGGCCAAGAGATGCGGTTGCGGCCCCGGGCCGCCGTCGCTACGATGGCGCTACCGCCATTCGTGAAGGGCATCGTGGAGGTCAGATAGCCCGCCCCGGGCTATGATGAAGTCCCGCGCGGCAAAGGCGGTGCCGCGATGTGCCCGCTGCCGGTCCTGAAAGGGGGGAGACTCGCCATGGACGCGTCCGAGCTGAGGGCCAAGATCCGGGACATCAAGGACTTTCCGACGGAGGGCATCCTCTTCAAGGACATCACGACCCTCCTGAAGGATCCGAAGGCCTTCAAGTGCGTCCTCGACGAGCTTGCCACCCAGTACATCCAGTCGGGCGTCGAGATCGTCGTGGGGGTCGAGTCTCGCGGGTTCATCTTCGGGGGCGCCCTGGCCCATCAGCTCGGGGCGGGGTTCGTCCCTGTCCGGAAGCTCGGAAAGCTCCCGGCCAAGACCATCGAGGTGGAGTACGAGCTCGAGTACGGGCGGGACGCCTTGGCCATGCACGAGGACGCGATCGCTCCCGGCCAGCGTGTCCTGGTCGTGGACGACCTGCTGGCCACGGGGGGGACGATGGCGGCGACCCTCCGTCTCGTCGAACAGTGCGGCGGGGTCGTGGTGGGGCTGGCCTTCCTGATCGAGCTGGCCTTCCTCGGCGGCCGCGCGAAGCTGAAGGACTACCCGGTGACGTCCCTGATCATCTACGAGTGACGGGCCGGCGCGGGAGAAGGTAGGGAGGCTCGCATGAGAGCGATGGTGCTCGCATTTCTCGTGACCGTGGCGCCCGCTGCCGTCGTCGTGCCCGCCGGGGCGGGCGCCCCCGCCGGCGCCTTCGAGGAGGCCGGGCGGCTGGTCGACCAGCTGGCGGCTCGCCTCGGAAGCCTCGGCGCCGAGCTGGCCCAGTACATGCCGCCCGGGCCCGGTGGCCCGGGATGGATGATGGGGGATCCCGCGGAGCGGCCGCTCATCACCATCATGCTCCACCACCGGACCGAGCTCGGGCTGAGCGCCGACCAGGTCACTCGGCTGGAGACCCTCCGCGGTGACTTCACGCGGGAAGCGATCCGCCGGGGCGCCGACATCCGGATCGCCGAGCTCGACCTGGGCTCACTGCTCGAGCAGGAGCCGGTGGACCTCGGGAAGGTCGAGACCAAGGTGCGCGAGGTGGCGCAGCTCAGGGCCGACCTCCGGATCGCGCGGCTCCGCGCGGTCGAGCAGGGCAAGGCGGTCCTGACGCCCGAGCAGCGGACTCGCCTCCGGGCGCTGCTGAGCGGCGGGATGCATCATGGGTTCGGTAGGGGGTCCGGGGGACCTGGCGGCATGCCCGCGCCCCGGCCCTCAGTCGGCACGGGCCCGCGGCTGTAGGACCACCCCGGAACGGAGGGCGGATGACAATCTCGAAGGTCGGCGTGGTCGGATGCGGGCTCATGGGCGGTGGCATCGCCCAGGTCGTGGCCCAGTCGGGATACGCCACCAGGGTCGTCGAGGCGGACCAGAGCCTGCTGGACCGTGGACTCCAGGCGATCCACCGGAGCCTGGACGGCCTGGTCGACAAGGGGCGGCTCGCCCCCGAGCAGCGCGACGCCGCCCGGGGCCGCCTCGCCGGGACCGTGCGGCTCGAGGATCTCGGGGATGTCGACCTCGTCATCGAGGCGATCACCGAGAACCCGGCGATCAAGAAGGAGACGTTCGCGCGTCTCGACCGGGTCTGCCCTCCGCACGCCATCCTGGCGTCGAACACCTCGTCGTGCACGATCACGGAGCTGGCCGCCGCGACGAAGCGGTCCGCGCAGGTGCTCGGGCTCCACTTCTTCAACCCCGCTCCGGTGATGAAGCTCGTCGAGGTCATCCGGACGATCCTCACGGGGGACCCGGCCGTCAAGACCGCCTGGGCGTTCGTCCAGTCGCTCGGCAAGACGCCCATCGCCGCGCAGGACACCACGGGATTCGTCGTGAACCGGCTTCTCGTGCCGTACCTCCTGGAGGCGATCCGCTTGCTCGAGTCTGGCGTGGCCTCGAAGGAGGACATCGATCAGGCGATGAAGCTCGGGTGCGGCTACCCCATGGGCCCGTTCACGCTGCTCGACCTGGTGGGCCTGGACACGACGCTGTACGTGGCCGAGGTGATGTTCCAGGAGTTCCGCGAGGCTCGCTTCGCCCCGCCGCCGCTCCTCCGGCGCATGGTCATGGCCGGCCACCTCGGCCGGAAGAGCGGGAAGGGGTTCTACGACCATCCGGCGCGATAGCGGCGACCCGATGGCGCGCCAGGTTCCGGTGCCGCTCGCCGCGACCTCTCGGCGTCGACGTCGCGCGCCCGCGCCGCGACGCCACGCCCGGCTTCTCGGGGCGCTCGCCCTCCTCCTCGCCGGCGCCGTCGCCCTGCCCGCGACGGCGCAGGACCGGGTCGACGGCGACCGCTACCAGAACCCCCGCTACGGCGTCCAGATCGAGAAGCCCCCGCGCTGGCACTTCATCACCGCGTCGACGGTCATCGACGTCGCCCGGAAGGCCGCCGGGATGCCGGCAGCGAGCGGCGACACCGACCCCGTGAAGGCGGCGGGGTTCGCGGTGATCGTGTCGAAGGTGCCCGTCCTCGGCCGCGAGGTGACGCCGCAGGTCGTGCTGATGGTGCAGGACCTGCCAAAGCCTCCCGGGGACGTGATCGAGGCGTGCGAGCGCCTGCGGAGCGGGATGAACGATCCGGAGACCGTGACGCCCACCCGTCCCGTCCGCATCGACGGTCGGCCGGCGGCGCGCCTCGACTTCAAGGGGTACGTGGACGGGGCGCTCGTGCGCGCGATCGCGCTCTGCACCTTCCAGGACCGCCGCGCCTTCGTGGTCGCGGGCCAGGCGCTCGCGGCCGAGTTCGACGGGGAGGCGGTGACGTTCGACACGATCCTGCGGAGTTTCCGGCTTCGATGACCGCCGGGAGGCGCGGGGCGGACCGCCACCCCCGCGCCGAGGAGTGGGAGTAGACCATGCACCTCTATTACATCTCCGACGAGCAGCGGATGGTGATGGAGCTCGCGCGGTCGATCGCCCGGGAGAAGATCGCCCCGGTCGCCGCGCATCACGACGAGACGGAGACCTACCCCGAGGAGCCCATGCGGCTCCTCGGGCAGCAGGGGCTGATGGGGATCTGGCTCCCGGAGGCCTACGGCGGCAGTGACATGGGCGCCCTGGCCGTCGCCCTCGTGGCCGAGGAGATCGCGTGGGCGTGCGCGGCCACCGCGACGAACTGGGGCGCGACGCCTCTCGGCGGGTACCCCATCCTGCTGGCGGGCACCGAGGCGCAGAAGCGCCGCTACCTGCCGCGGATCGCCGCGGGCGAGCTCCTCGCCGCCTACTCGCTCTCCGAGCCCGACGCGGGCTCGGACGCCGCATCCCTCCGGACCACGGCCGTCAGGAGAGGGGACCGGTACGTCCTCAACGGCACCAAGCTCTGGTGCTCCAACGGCTCGCACGCGGGCGTCATCACGCTGTTCGCCACCGTGGACGCCGGCAAGGGACCGCGGGGGATCACCGCGTTCCTCGTCGAGCCGGGGTTTCCCGGCTTCGCCGTCGGCAAGCAGGAGCGCAAGATGGGGATCCGCGCGTCCCCGACGGTCGCGCTCCACCTGCAGGATTGCGAGGTGCCCGCGGAGAACCGCCTCGGAGAGGAGGGCGAGGGCTTCCGCATCGCCATGCGGACCCTGGACTTCACGCGACCCATGACCGGCGCGACCGCGGTCGGAGTCGCCCAGGCGGCCCTCGACGCCGCCACGGGGTACGCGAAGGAGCGCCGGCAGTTCGGCCAGCCCATCGCGGCGTTCCAGGGGATCCAGTTCATGCTCGCCGACATGGCGATGCAGGTTCACGGGGCGCGGCTCATGGTCCATCACGTCGCGAGCCTGGTCGACCGGGGCGTCGCGGGCACCGTGCTCGAGGCCTCGATGGCGAAGTGCTTCGCCGCTGACGCGGCGATGAAGGTCGCGACGGACGCGGTCCAGGTCTTCGGCGGCGTCGGGTACACGCGGGAGTTCCCGGTGGAGCGCTTCATGCGGGACGCCAAGATCATGCAGATCTACGAGGGCACCAACCAGATCCAGCGGCTCGTCATCGCGCGCGAGCTCCTGGGCCTCCGGTAGCGGGAGCGAGGAGACGACGATGGGCGAGGCGCACGTGATCGGCCGGCGGTCGTTCGTGGCGGGGGCGGGGGCCGCGGCAGGGCTGTCCACCCTCGGGTTCCCGGCGGTCCTGAGAGCGCAGGCGCCACCGGTCAGGCTCGGCGTGCTCCACACCGTGACCGGACCGCTCGCCGAGCCGGGGCAGGCCTGCCGGCTCGGCGCCCAGCTGGCGGCCGAGGCCATCAACCAGGCGGGGGGCATCAAGGCGCTCGGCGGCGCGAAGCTCGAGCTCCTGCTCGGAGACACCCAGTCGAAGCCCGAGGTGGCGCGGCAGGAAGCCGAACGGCTCGTCAACGGCGGCGCCCAGCTCTTCATGGGCACGTTCAGCTCCGGGGACACGAATGCGGTGGTCCCGGTCGCCCAGCAGCGCCGGGTCCCCTTCGTCGTCGACATCTCGGCGGCCGACCCCATCACGGCCAACGTCGCCAAGTCGGTGAAGGAGGGGCAGCAGAAGGTCCAGTACGTCTACCGCAACTTCCCGACGGGCGCGATGTTCGGCCAGCGGGCGGTGCAGTTCATGGGGGAGATCTTCAAGGAGGCCGGGATCTCGCCGAAGCGGATCGTCCTCCTGTACGCCAACGACCTGTTCGGCCAGGTTCAGGCGCGGTCGTTCCAGGCCGCCCACAAGGCGGCGAGCCCGGCGTGGGACATCGTCGAGGTCATTCCCTGGCCGGAGCCGCCCGCCGACCTGTCGACGGAGGTCTCCAAGCTCAAGGCGGCGAAGCCCGACATCATCGCGCCGATCACGCGGCCGGCGAGCGCGCTCTTGCTGCTCCCGGAGATCGAGAGGCAGCGCGTGGAAGCCATGGGGATCATCGGCCCGGGCAGCCCTGGACTCTACGAGGCGGGGCAGATCGCCAAGCTCAAGGAGCAGGTCGAGTTCGTCATGGACAACGTGCCCTGGCCGAACTTCAAGAACGCCAAGACCCGGCAGGTGGCCGAGGAGTACGCCAAGCGGACGGTCGACGCGGCCAATCCCAGGGGCAAGACGTTCGACACGAACTCCGTGTTCTCGTACGACGGCATGATGCTGATCGCCGACGTGCTCGAGCGGGCAGGGCGCGATGGCCTCCGGCTGGACAAGTGGGATCCGGATGCCGTGGTGGAGGCCATCAAGAAGAGCCGGTTCACCGGCGGCCTGGCCGTGTCGACCGGACCGGTCGTCTTCAACGAGACGGGCGACAACCCCAACGCGTCCACCGCCATGATCCAGATCCTGGGCCAGAAGCCCGTGGTGGTCTGGCCGAAGGACGCCGCCGAGCAGAAGCTCGTGCTCCCCCGGCCGAAGCGGTGACCGGGTCCGGCTGATCCGTCGCCGGGGACGGACCGCGTCCGTCCCCGGACCGGCCCTTCCCTCTCGCACCGACTCCGATGGACCCGACGCTGATCGCCCAGAGCCTCGTCAGCGGCGTCCTGTTCGGCGGCGTCTACAGCCTGATGGCGGTCGGGCTCACCCTGATCTTCGGGGTGATGCGCGTCGTCAACTTCGCGCACGGGGACATGATGGTCTGGGGCATGTACCTCGCATGGCTCCTGGCGACGCGCCTGGGGATCGATCCCACGCTGGGCTTCGCCGTGTCCGCGGCGGCGCTCTTCGCCCTGGGGGTCCTCGTCCAGCGGGGCCTCGTGGACCGGATCCGGGACGCGCCCCACGAGATGCAGATCCTCCTGCTCCTCGGCGTGGGCCTGGTGCTCGAGAACGCGGCGCTCGTGGCGTTCGGCCCGGATCCCCAGCGCGTACGCTCGTCGCTGACCGGCGCCACGCTCTGGATCGGCCCGGTGTTCGTCGATCTGGCTCGCCTCGCCGCGTTCGCCGTCGCGCTCGCGCTCACGTGTGCCCTGTGGCTCTTCCTCCGACGGACGGATCTCGGGCGCACGATGCGGGCGACCGCCGACAATCCCTATGGCGCCCTCGTGGTCGGAACGAACGTCCGGCGCGTCTACGCCACGGCGTTCGGGATCGGCGCGGCGTGCGTCGGGGCCGCCGGAGCGCTGGTCTCCCCGATCCTGCCGTTCTCGCCCTCGGTGGGCCTGTCGGCGTCCGTGGCGTCGTTCAACATCGTCATCATCGGGGGCATGGGAAGCCTGCCGGGCGCGTTCGCGGGAGGCCTCCTCGTCTCGGTGGCGGAGTCGCTCGGCGCGGTGTTCCTGTCGCCGTCGATGAAGGAGCTCGTGAGCTTCGGCATGCTGATCGTCATCCTCCTGTTCCGGCCCGCCGGCCTCTTCGGACGCCGCGCATGACGCCGCGTCGTCCGTCGCCTCGGGTCCTGGCCACCGCGCGCGCCGCGGCGGGGCGCCGCCGGCGACACCCGGGGCGGTCAGGCCGCTCCGGCGTGCGAAGGCCCGAATCGTGAGCCGGCGCGCGCTGTGCCTCGGCGGCTTGGCCGTCGCGGCGCTGCTGACCTTGCCGGCTGTGCTGAGCTCCTACGCCGTCACCGTGTTCATCTTCATCTTCTTCTACGGCTACCTCGGGCAGGCCTGGAACGTGCTCGGCGGCTACGGCGGCCAGCTCTCGGCGGGTCACGCCGCCTTCGTCGGCGTGGGCGGGTACGCGACGACGCTGCTCTCGATCCACTGGGGGCTGTCGCCCTGGATCGGGATGCTGGCCGGCGGGGTGCTGGCGGCGGGGCTGGGGGCGATCATCGGCGGCCTGGGCTTCCGGTTCGGGCTGCGCGGCTTCTACTTCGTCCTGCTGACGGTGGCGTTCGCCGAGGTGTGCCGGATCGTCACGCTCAACACCGACGCCATGGGAGGCGCGCTCGGCCTCTACATCACGTTCACCGGCAACCCCTGGCAGCTCCAGTTCCAGGACAACCGCGGGTACTACTACGTCGCGCTGGCCCTGATGCTGCTGGCGACGGGCGTCGTCGCGCTCGTCGAGCGGAGCCGCCTGGGTGCGTATCTCGTGGCGATCCGGGAGGACGAGGATGCCGCCGAGGCGCTGGGTGTCGACACCTTCCGCTACAAGCTCTACGCCATCGTCCTCTCGGCGTTTCTGACGGGACTCGGGGGGGCCTTCTACGCGAACTATCTGTTCTCGCTCCAGCCGAATGCCGTGTTCGGGATCCCCCTCTCGGTGGACATCATCATCCGCCCCGTCGTGGGGGGCGCGGGGACGCTGCTCGGACCCCTCCTGGGGTCTCTGATCCTCTCGCCGCTGGCCGAGGTCGCCCGCATCTACTTCACCCGGCCCGGCTGGACCGGTCTCCACCTCGTCGTCTACGGCGCGCTCCTGGTCGGGATCGTGCTGTTCCTCCCCCAGGGCGCCTACCCGCATCTCCGGCGCGCCTGGGCGCGTCGCCGGTCCGGTGGCGCCTGACGTGGCGCTCCTCGAGGTGGCGAACGTCCGGAAGCGGTTCGGCGGACTCCAGGCCGTGTCCGGGGTGAGCCTCGACGTCGCGCCAGGAGAGATCGTGGGGCTCATCGGGCCGAACGGCGCGGGCAAGACGACCCTGTTCCACCTGATCTCCGGCTTCCTCGCGCCGGACGAGGGCGACGTGCGGCTCGACGGCGTGTCGACTCGGGGGCTCCGGCCCCACCAGGTCTGCCGGTCTGGCCTCGCCCGCACCTTCCAGATCGTCAAGCCGTTCCAGGGTCTCACCGTGCTGGAGAACGTGCGCGTGGGGGCGCTGGCTCGGACGCGGCCGTTCGGAGCCGCCACCAGGAGGGCTCGCGAGATCCTCGCCCTCGTGGGCCTCGAGGACCGGGCCGACCGGACCGCCCGTGGCCTCACGCTCGCGGATCGCAAGCGGCTCGAGCTGGCGCGAGCCCTGGCGACGGAGCCCCGGCTCCTGCTGCTCGACGAGGTGATGGCCGGCCTGACGCCGACCGAGACGGAGTGGATCATCGAGCTCTGCCGGGCGATCAACGCCCGCGGCATCGCGATCCTTCTGATCGAGCACGTCATGCGCGCCGTCATGGCGCTCTCCCGGCGGATCGTCGTGCTGAACCAGGGTCAGGTGATTGCCTCGGGGCCACCGGGAGTGATCGCGCGCGACCCGCAGGTGGTGGAGGCGTATCTGGGCGAGGCGTACGGCGGCGCGATGGAGGGTGGACGTGCTGGCGCTTGAGGGGGTCGCGGCGGGCTACGGAGACGTGCTCGCGGTCCGCTCGATATCGCTCGAGGTTCGCCCCGGGGAGTGCGTCGCCCTGATCGGAGCCAACGGGGCGGGGAAGACGACGACCCTCCGCGCGATCACCGGGCTCTTGCCCCTCCGCGGCGGTCGGGTCCTGTTCGAGGGCCGCTCGCTGGCCGGTCTCGATCCTCGCCAGATCGTCGCTCTCGGGCTCGCGCACGTCCCCGAGGGCCGCCAGGTGTTCCCGTCCCTGACGGTCCTCGAGAACCTCGAGATGGGCGCCCGAACGCCGGCCGCCCGGGCCGCGCGGCGCGGGAGCCTGGAGGAGGTGTTCGCCCTCTTCCCTCGGCTGGAGGAGCGCGAGCGGCAGATTGCCGGAACGCTCTCCGGCGGCGAGCAGCAGATGCTGGCCATCGGACGGGGCCTCATGGCGCGGCCGCGCCTGCTCCTGCTGGACGAGCCGTCGCTCGGCCTGGCGCCGCTCGCCGTCCGGAGCATCATGGAAATCGTCGAGACGGTCAATCGGCGGGGGACTACAATTCTCCTCGTGGAGCAGAACGTGCGGCGCGCGCTGGGGTTGTGTCACCGCGGCTACGTCGTCGAGAACGGCGCCGTGACGCTGGTCGGCTCACGCGAAGAGCTTCTTCGCTCGGACCACGTCCGGCAGGCGTACCTCGGGATGTGACCGTGACCCCGAGCGCGTCCGGCGAGCAGCCGGGCCCGCCGGTCAGCGCGACGGTGGCCCAGCGGGCCCTCATCGAACTGGCCGGGGCGGCCGGCGCGGGGGCGAATCTCTCCGAGGTTCTCGAGCGCGTGGCGCGCGCCGCGGCGACCCTCGTCCCCGGCTCGCTGGTCCACGTCTGGCTCGCCGGCGAGGACCAGCGCGAGCTCACGCTCGCCACCGAGGTCGGCGCGCGGCCGGACCACGCCGGTACGGAGCTCCGCCGGGCCATGCCCATGGGTGAAGGCCTCCTCGGGGCAGTCGTGGGAAGCGCGGAGCCGGTGGTCGTCCCGTCCTTCCCCGACGACGAGCGGGTCCTGAATCGGGCCTGGGCGCGAGAACAGGGCGTCTGCTCGCTGGCCGGCGTCCGGCTCGCCCGGGGCGATCGCCTGCTCGGCGCGCTCTGCGTCCTCACGTGGCAGCCACATACCTTCACGCCGCTCGAGGTGGACTTCCTCCGCTCGTTCGGTGCGCATGCCGCGGTCGCCATCGAAGGCACGGCGCTCCTCGAGGTCGCCTCGAGCCGCCTGCGGCGGCTGGAAACGCTCCGCGAGATCGAAGGGGAGATCTCCGGTCAGCGCGACCTGGACGCCTTGGTGGCCATGATCAGCCGCCGCGCCGCCGAGCTGCTCGACGCCGACACCGGAGGTGTCTATCTGCTGGACGAGGCGGGAAACGTCCTGCGCCCGCACGCCGCCTTCAACTGGCCGGAATGGATGCAGAGCGTGCCCATCACGGTGGGCGAGGGCGTCATCGGCCTGACGGCGACTCGCGGCCAGGGGATGATCGTCAACGACTTCCCGCGCTCGCCTCTGGCGCTGGCGCGGTTCCGGGATGTTCACCGCGCCGTCGTGACCCAGCCGCTCGTGGCCGGTCGTACGCTCCGGGGCGTGATCGTCGTCTCCCGGGACGTGTCCGCGCGCCCGTTCACGCAGACCGATCTCGCGATCCTGGCCGATTTCGCCGTCCAGGCGTCGATCGCCCTGGAGAACGCACGCCTGCTGCGCCTGGCGTCGGCCCGCGCGGAGCGGATGAAGGCCGCCGCCCAGGTGGGGCAGCTCCTGGCGTCGACGCGGGACGCCGATCGGATCCTCGACCTCATCGCCGAGAAGTCCCGCGAGATCCTGGGGGCCGAAGCGTTCGGGGTGTTCCGGCTCGACCGGGATCGTCTGGACTACGCCCGGGGCTTCGGCCTCGGCGAGCGGTTCCACCACATCGCTCTCGGCGAAGGCGTGGTCGGACGGGCGGCGCGGGATCGGCGAACGGTGGAGACTCCGGATATCCTGCTCGATCCCAAGATCGAGCTCTCGCCGGAGACACGCACCCGGGTCGAGTCCCTGGGCCTCCGCGCGATCGCGGCGGTGCCGCTGCTGGCGACGGACCGCGTGCTCGGTGTGCTCGCGATCTACCACGCGGTCGACTTTCGCCTTCCCGCCGAGGACCGGGAATTCCTGGAGACCTTGGCTGCCCACGCGGCCCTCGCGCTGGAGAACGCCCGACTCTTCGCCGAGATCCGCCGGCGCCAGGAGACGGCCGAAGAGCTCGCCGCCATCACGCAGACCCTGACCGCCTCGCTCGACCTCCGGACCGTGCTCGCGGGGGTGGCGGACGGTGTGCGCGAGCTCTTCGGGGCGGACGGGGGCGCGATCGGCCTCGTCACCCGGCGCGGCACGATGCGGCTCGCCGCCCGGGTGGGGCTCGGGGCGGACGCCCTCCAGCACCTGGTCGTGGGTCCGGGCCAGGGAGTGACCGGCTGGGTGCTCCGGCACGGCCAGTCCTTCCACACGAGCGACTACGGGCGCGACCCCAGGATCACCCAGACCCTCATTCCCGAGATCGAGCAGGCCGGCATCCGCGGGATGCTCGCGGTCCCCGTTCGGCTGCAGAACGAGATCGTCGGGATTCTCTACGGGTTCTGGAGCCGGCCTGTCGAGCTCTCCGACGAGCACGTGAGCTTGGCGACCGATCTCGCGCGCGTAGTGGCGGTCGCGGTGGCGAACGCGCGGCTCTACCAGGAAGCGCGGGACCGGGAGGCCGAGGCCCGGGCCCTGTTCGAGGTCGGCCGGCTGATCAGCTCCACCCTGGACCCGGACCGGGTCTTCGACCGGATCGTCGAGCGGGTGCTCGAGCTCATGAGGGTCCGGGCGTGCGGGATCTTCCGGCTCGACCCGGACGGCCTGCTCCGCTACGCGCGCGGAGCGGGCCTGTCACAGGAGTTCGTGCGGGAGATGGTCGTGCCCCCCGGCGACGGGACATCGGGGCGGTCCGTGGCCGAGCGCCGGCCCGTCTGGACCGCCAAGATCCTCGGCTCCGAGATGGTGGGGAGCGACCTGGTGCGGCGGCTCGTCGAGCACGAGGGTTACCGGGCCGCCCTGTCCGTGCCGATTCTCACGCAGGGGGCGACCTTCGGCTGCCTGGCGACCTACTGGTGGGAGCCACACGAGCCCACCGCGGCGGAGGTGCAGACTCTCACGTCCCTCGCCACCCTTGCCGCGGTCGCGATCGAGAACGCTCGGCTCTACGACGCGACGCGCCACCAGGTCGAGCGGCTCGAGCGGCTCAGCCACGTGAACCGCGCGGTGTCCGCCTCGCTTCGCCTGGACGACGTCCTCGACGAGATCACGCGCGCGGCCGGGGCATTGTGCGACGCGCCCCTCGCGACCACCTGGCTCGCCGACGAGACCGAGCGCGTCCTCGTGCGCCGCGCCTTCCACGGAGCCCAGGCGCTCCGCGATCAGCTTCCCGCCCGCCTGGCGTTCGGGCAAGGCGGCGTGGGGATCGTCGCGGAGCGACGCGAGGCCCTGCTCAACGTGCGCGTGGAGGGCAATCCCGAGATCGTCGGGCGGGAAGCGCTCCTGGCCCAGGGCGTCCGCACGTTCAGCGGCCTTCCGGTGATGCTCGGCGACCGCCTGCTGGGGGTGCTGGCCGTCAGTGACCGCGAGGGCCGGCCCCTCGGCGAGGCGGACGAAGCGCTTCTCCGGGCCCTGGTCGGGCAGGCGGCGGTGGCGATCCAGAACGCGCGACTCTACGAGGACGCGCGGGCCCACGAGATCGAGGCCAGACGGGCGCTCGACGAGCTGCGCCGCACCCAGGAGCAGCTGGTGCGCATGGAGAAGCTCCGGGCCCTCGGCGAGATGGCCTCGGGCGTGGCGCACGACTTCAACAACGTCCTGGCGGTGATCCTGGGCCGGGTGCAGCTCCTCCAGCGCAAGCTCGAGGACCCGACGTTCCTCCGCTGGCTCGCGATCGTGGAGCAGGCGGCGCTCGACGGGGCCCAGACGGTCCGCCAGATCCAGGAGTTCACGCGCGTCCGTCGCGACCAGCCGACCCAGACCGTCGACGTGAACCAGGCGGTCCGCGATGCCGTCGAGATGACGCGGGCCCGGTGGCAAGAGGAGTCCCAGTCCCGGGGCGTGCAGATCCACCTCGCGCTGGACCTCGGCGTCGTGCCGCCGGTGGACGGGCAGCCCTCCGAGCTCCGCGAGGTCCTGACGAACCTGATTCTCAACGCGGCGGACGCCCTCCCGCGCGGCGGGGAGATCCGCATCGCGACCCGGGAGCGCGGGGAGCGGGTGGAGGTGAGCGTCGCCGACACCGGCGTGGGGATGTCCGACTCCGTCCGGCGGCGGATCTTCGAGCCCTTCTTCTCGACCAAGGGACCCAGCGGAACCGGCCTGGGGCTCGCCATGGTGTACGGCATCGTGTCGCGCCACGGCGGAGAGATCCTGGTGGACACCGCCGAAGGTGCGGGCTCGACCTTCACGATCCGGCTCCCCGTGGGACGCCCGCCGCCCGCGGTGGTGATGCGGGTGCCGGCGATGGAGGTCGGGTCGGTGCGAGTGCTCGTCATCGACGACGAGCCGTTCGTCCGCGACACGCTGGGGGAGATTCTCCGCCAGCAGCACCACGACGTCGTCGTGGCCGACGACGGCATCTCGGGACTGGCCCGCTTCCGCGAGGGGGCCTTCGACCTGGTGATGACCGATCTGGCGATGCCCGGGATGTCCGGGTGGCAGGTGGCGCAGGCCGTGAAGGCGGCACGCCCCCAGGTACCGGTGGTCCTGGTGACCGGCTGGGGGGTCGAGGTCCAGGCGGACGAGCTGCAGACGCACGGCGTCGACCGCGTGATGACCAAGCCCTTCCGATTCGAGGACGTCCAGGAGGTCGTCGCGAGCTTCCGTGGAGTTGGCGGATCCGCATAGGGGAGGGGAAAGACCCATGACCAGTCCCGTCATCGTGGAAGCGATCCGAACGCTGGTGGATCGGCGCGATCTCACGCGGCTCGAGGCAGCGGCCGCGATGGAGGCCCTCATGTCCGGGGCCGCCACCTCCGTCCAGGTCGCGGCCTTTCTCACCGCCCTTCGCATGAAGGGGGAAACCGTCGAGGAGCTGATCGGGCTGGCGGAGGTCATGCGGCTCAAGGCCGTCCGGGTCCGGACTCGCGGCGACGTCGGGACGGCCCTCGCCGGCACGGACCGCGAGATGCTCATCGACACGGCCGGTACGGGCGGCGACGCGTCGGGCACGTTCAACGTGTCCACGGCGACCGCGTTCGTCGTGGCCGGCGCGGGGCTCAAGGTGGCCAAGCACGGCAATCGGTCGGTCTCGAGCCTCTGCGGATCCGCGGACGTGGTGGAGACCCTCGGCGTGAGCCTCGACCTCACCCCGGCCAGGGTCGCCCAGTGCATCGATCAGGTGGGCATCGGGTTCCTCTACGCTCCGCTCCTCCACACCGCGATGAAGCACGTCATGCCCGCCCGCCGGGAAATGGGGATCCGCACGGTCTTCAACATCCTCGGCCCCCTGACGAACCCCGCCGGCGCCAACGCGCAGGTGATCGGCGTCTACAGCCGGGCGCTCGTCGAGCCCCTGGCGCGCGTCCTGGCCGAGCTCGGAACGATCCGCGCCTTCGTGGTACACGGCGCCGACGGGCTCGACGAGATCTCGACGACTGGCGACAGCTGGGCGGCCGAGGTGCGCGAGGGCGTCGTCCGGACGAGCGCGATCCGCCCCGAGGACTTCGGCGTGCCCCGCGCGACGATCGCGGATCTCCGGGGCGGTGATCGAGAGGAGAACGCCGAGATCATCCGGCGCATCCTGGCGGGGGAGCCCGGCCCGCGCCGCGACATCGTGCTGGTGAATGCGAGCGCCGCGCTCGTGGCGGGAGCGCGTGCCCGCGACTTCAAGGAGGGGTCCCAGCTGGCCGCCCACGCGATCGACAGCGGCGCGGCCCGCGGCAAGCTCGAGGCGCTGGTCCGCCTGTCTCACGAGCTGGCCCAAGACAAGGGGTAGGCGGGTGCCGGAGATCGCCGGACCCGTCGGCGCCGCGCTCGGCCTGGCGATCGCCTCGGGGCTCTCGCTCTACGGCGCGGTCTTCGTCTCCGGGCTCGCCATCCGGCTGGAGTGGGTCCACCTCGCCCCGGCTTGGACGTCCCTCGCCGTGCTGGCGGACCCCGTGGTGCTCGCGGTGTCCGGGGTGCTGTTCCTCGTCGAGTTTCTGGCCGACAAGATTCCGGTCGTGGACTCGCTCTGGGACGCCGTTCACACGGTCATCCGGCCGGTCGGCGGCGCCCTCCTGGCGAGCCGTGCGCTGGGCGAGCTGTCCCCGGCCGCCGAGGTGCTGGCGCTCCTCCTGCTGGGCGGGGCAACGCTCGCGACACACGCGGCGAAGGCGACGACCCGGCTCGCGGTGAACGCCAGCCCCGAGCCGGTGTCGAACGTCCTGATCAGCCTGGCCGAGAACGGGCTGGTGGCGGGCGCAGTGTGGATGGCTCTCGCGCACCCGCTTCTCGCGCTGGGGGCGGGGCTCGTGGCGCTTGCCCTCGCCGTGACCCTGACCGTCTGGCTCGCGCGCCGCGCCATCGGCGCCCTCGGCCGCCTGAAGCGCGGCCGGGCGCCGGAACCGCCCCGTGGCGTGGCCGGCGCGACCTGAAGCCTGCCCGGCCTAGGGCGGCAGGCGCCGGATCTCGATGGTGTCGACGTAGGCGAGACGCACGGGATCCTGGCGGGACACCTGTCCGAGCTCGAGACGGATCGGCAGTCGGCCGCCGGACCACTGGATTTCGACCGCGTACTCTCGCTCGCGCCAGACGGGTGGTACGGCACTCTCCAGGACCACGTGTTGGGGAGGAGCGGCCCCGGCCTCGATGAGCAACGCGGGCCCCGAATCCACGGCCTGGGCGCCCGCACGAACGACGATACCGGTAGCGACCCGGGCGCAGGCGCGGAGCCATCTCCAGCACCCCATTCCGCTGTGTCGCCCAGACCAGGCGTTCTCGAGTGGCGGTCTCGCTTCCGCTACTGACCGTGAGCTGGCCCCAGAAGCTGACCCCACCCCGCCCGGTCGCCAGGACCGCCGGGTAGGCGCCGGACGGGTGGATCCACGCAATCGCGACCAGGATGGCGACTCCGAGGATGGCTGCCACGGCCCCCGTGAGCCAGGCCCCGGATGGGGCGTCCTGTCCTGGCCCGCGCGACAGTACGTATCCGGCGAGCAGGATCCCGACGAGCACGGCCAGTCCCGCCCACGTCCACCCGGCGTCCGGCGTGATGAAGGACGGCAGGAAGCTGGCCCGGATCGAGGCCGGTCCGTCGAAAGACGGTGAGCAGAGCCGTGGCCCGGCCAGTGGCGTCCTGGAACCGCCAGGCCGGCCAGATCGACATGCACGGCCGTGTAGGCGAACGTGCTGCGTAGAGCACCGCGGTGATGACTCCAGCCCAGTCGCCCGCGGAGGCGATCGAGTGTCAGCGCCGCGAGAACCGTGAGGAGCGGCAGGCCCGCCATGAGGAACCGGGCCGGGGGGACTGAAGCCCCCGTACCAGTAGGACACGCCGCGCGCGGCGATGCCTCCGAGGGCGACGGCGCCCGAGGTAGTACCAGGTGACCAGCGAAGGGCCCGGCCGTGAGGAGCAGGAGACGCCAGCGGCGCTCGGCGACCGCCACGACGAGGCCCGCGATCGCGAGCGCGAACACCGGCGCCGTCGGGAAGGAGACCGAACTCCTGGTCGAAGCAGCAACCCGAGATGGCCCCGATACTCGAGGGGGGCACGGATGCGTCCAGCTGAGGAACCAGCGCGAGCGACCTGGACGACGTCTCCTCCCCTCGGCTGCGCGCACGACATAGCCCGCCGAGGACGAAGGCGTCGTAGGCCGTGGCCGCGGCGAGCGCGCGACCCCGAGCGCGCCGGCCGCGAGTGCGACGCTCGACCAGCTGACCCGTCGCGGGAAGCCCAGCGCGATGCGGTGGCACCAGCACGAACAGGCGGGTCTTGGCGGCTACCATCGCGACGAAGGCAGATCGAGGCCGCGACCGCGGCGGCGCGAGTCAGGGGCAGAGTGCCACAGCAGATAGGCCGCCGCCGTGGCGAAGAACGCGCCGAGTCATCTCCGGGAACGGCGACGCCGCGTAGGTCACGAACGGAGGCTGAAGGCCGCACCGAGCCAGGCGAGAAAGGAGGCGCGAAGGCTGGCCCCACTGGCCAGCGCGAGCCGGAATACGAGCAGGAGCGCGGCGGCGCCGAAGCAGGCTCATCGTGATCACGGCGCCCGCGCCGCCCCGCGACCGCGTAGCCCGGAAGCAGCAGGATCGGCTGAAAGCCTTGATACAGGCGGGCGAACGATGCTGTCCGTCCGGAGCCTGGTCCGGAGGCCCGGCCGGTCTCGGGAGAGCTGGCCCCCAGTAGAACGGGAGATAGTCCCGCGTGGCGAAGTTGTTGGCGAGGTCCATGTCGCGGTCGTGGAGGAGGCTGTGAGCCACGAGGAGGTAGTAGGGCTCGTCGCTGGTGCTCGACATGGCGGTGATGACGTGGGCGCCCAGGAAGAGGTATGGGAGGAAGGCGCCGAGGAAGATCCCCACGCTCGCGCGCGGCGCCGGGACCGCGTGGCTCGTCAGCCAGCGCCACAGGCCGCCGACGAGGATCGCCGTCTTGACGCCGATGAAGAGCGTGAACCAGATCCCCAGCATCGCCCGCCAATCGCCGTCCACGCCGACGATCGGGAGCGCGACCAGGACGGGGAGCACCAGGGCCAGGCTGATCTGATCGGCGAGGACGTATCGCCGCAGCGCGCGCCGCGGATCCCATCGCGCCAGCAGCGCGTAGGCGAACGCGAACAGCACGTGCGCGGCCGGCGCCCAGAGCGCGAGCAGCCGGGGCCACGCGTACGGGTCCGGCCCGTGCCCCTTGAGGCCAGCCCTGAAGGCCCCGGGCTCGTGGCCCGCCCACCACCAGACGTTCCAGAGGACCACGCCGACCGCCGCGGCCGTTGATCCGCTGACCAGGAGCGATCGCCAGTCGACCCCAGTGGGGCCGCGCCGGGAAGCAGGGCTCGCGAACGCGGTCATGGTTTGGCTCGGCGGAAGCCGGTCACGCGTGACGCGACTCGGACGGGCGGCTCCCGGGAGCGGGCCGGGCGCGGCAGCGGGTCCGGACCTCTCCCTCGGCCACAGGAGGGCCCGGGCGTGTGTACGAGGGCGGCACGCGCAGGTTCTCGGATCGACATCGGCCCACGTATGTCGGTCAGGATACCGTGCACGCCCAGGTCCGCCAATGGCGGCGAGCACCAGCGGGGCGACTGGCCGCCACAATAAGCTTGGAGGGCGTGGCGTCCGGTTGTAGCGTCGAGCGCATGAGAGCTCAAACAGTCGGTAAGGTCGCCGTCACGCTCGCGCTGTTCCTCTCCGCCTGCTCGTCCACCAAGGGCATCCCTCCGATCCGGAGCGAGTTCATGGACATCCCGCTCCCGGGTGGACTCGAGTACATCGCCAGACAAGTCGGCGGTGATCGAGTCCGAGACCGTACGGGCGGCCCGGCTCATGTACTCGAGCAAGTTCGAGCCGGGAAGCCTCGTGCTGTCGATACAGGAGGGCCTCCTGGGGAGCGGCTGGCGCATGGTCCGGACGACCTCCTTCCCGGGCATGGGGACGATGCAGCTCTACGAGAAGGGGGACGCGTCGCTCCAAGTGCGGATCTGGGAGGGCGGGGCGTTCAACGCCTCCACCTACGTGGAGCTGAGCGGCACCCGAGCGACCGCGCGCACCAAGACGACGGCCGCTACCACCCAGTAGCCTGACCGAGCCGTCCTGCGGCGGGCTACCGCCCCGCCCGGTGCCGGGCGGGCGCGCGGGGCGTCGGTGCTGCCCTCGGCGGGTGTGCTCCGGTACCCGGCGTGAGCGGGTCACCCGGAAGGGCGGCGCCGGCCTCCACGGCGTCGAGCAGGCGTCCGAGGGGCGCGAGGGCGGCCGCCGCCAGCCTGACCCGGTCGCCGGCGCGCGGCCGCCGCCAGCTCCGCCTCCTGCCGCGCCACGGGGAGCGCTTCCAGCCAGGCCACCGCGGCCTCGCGGACCGCGGGACCGATCAGCCCGAGCACCTCGCGGACGAGCTGCTGGGCCACGGTTCGACGTGCACCGGCGGCGGAGCGGCCGCTAACACGGCCCGGTAGACACGCAGGAGCTTCGGCGACAGCCGGAGCGTCGCCCCTCGCGTCTCCACGAGGTCGCCCGGGACCGGTCCCCAGACGACGTCGGATCTCGGGCCATACGGCCTCGATCGCGCCGGCGAGGAGCGGCGTCGCCTCGAGGGGCAGGAGGGCGCCGAGGGCCTCGCGCCACGGCGCGGCCAGGGGCGTCTCGAGGGCCGGATCGGGAACGGGGAGGTGGCGGTCGAGCGGGTCTCCCCGCTCGTCGAGCGTGAGGTGGTCCTCCAGCACCGTTCCGAGGGCCTCGAGGGACGCGACGTAGCGCCGCGCGCCGTCCCCGGTCTCGACGCTGCGCACGACGCGGTGCTCTCGTCGGCGGAGGCCCTGGCACTCGGTCCGGTGGTAGCGTGCGGCCCTGCCAGGTGACCCGCTCGATGCCGTCCCGAAGCTGGACGACGAGACCGTCGGAGTGGACCCGCCGCTCGTGGGGCGCGGGGATCCAGTCGACCGGGACCTCCTCGGGCGCGCCCCGCGCGAACGTCACCTCGGCGTTCGTCAGGAATCGCGCGAGAGGATCGGAGCCTGGGCCGAGAGCGCCAAAGCGAAAGGACTCGGTGAGGCTCCAGAAGAGCTGCTCCGTCGGATACGGGCCGCGGTAGCGCAGCGCGGGCCGGCCCTGGTCCCACGCGAGCGCTGCGAGGACGTTCAGCAGCGCGGCGCCCGCGCCGGAGGGAAGCCGGCCCGGCTCGGCGACGGGCGGAATCAGGTCCACGGCGTTCCAGGAGACAGCCCCGGCGAGCGTGAGCGTCGTCGGAACGCCGCCAGGCGGTTGCGTGAACGAGGCGGTCCGAGGCCCCCCACAGGGGGTGACGCGCGCCGCCGGGCAGAACGCCGGCCGCGCTGCCGTCCGCCAGGCGCACCCACGCCTCGTGGAGCTCGCCCCGCGCGCCGCGGTTGAGCACGACCGTCACCCGGCCGCGCGGGTCGACCTCGAGCAGGCGATGCCGAAGGGGAGCCGCCGGATCGGGTCGGTAGAGAGCCACGGAGCCGTGGCCGAGGACGCGTCCCACCGCGAGGCCGTCCGCGACGATCAGGTCATCGGTCCGCGTCGCGCGGGCGAGGGTGACGCGGAGCGCTTGCCCGCTGCCGTCGCCGAGGCGTCGCGCGATGGGCTCGTCCAGACAGGGCCCGAGCGCCCGTGGGTCGGGCCACGCGGCTGGGATCGAGTGCAGGGGCGCCATGGCGTCGTGGACCGCCCGACGGGCGCCTCGTGGCCCGGCCGGGTTTCAATCGAGGATTGTACGCGCTCGCGAGCCGGAGACGCGCGAGTTCGAGCCCCGTGTCATTGACTTCGGCCGTGTGGCGTGAATAAAATCAACGCGTTACCAGACGGACCCCGGGATCGCCCCAGTCGCATCGCTCAAAGGAGCCCGACGGATGAAGATGCTCGTCCTGGTGAAGCAGGTGCCGGACACCGCCACGCAGGTCAAGGTCGGGAGCGACCCGCGAACGATCGACCAGACCGGCATCACCTGGATTGTCTCCCCGTACGACGAGTTCGCGCTCGAGGAAGCCCTCCGGATCAAGGAGAAGCGGGGCCAGACGGCGACCGACGAGGTCGTCGCGGTGACTCTCGGCCCGGAGCGGGCCAAGGAGGCTCTCCGCTCCTGCCTGGCGATGGGCGCCGACCGCGCCATCCACGTGAACGACCCGGCGTTCGAGGGTGCGGACACGCTGACCGCGGCCCGGGCGCTGGCGGCGGTCGTGCGACTGGAGAGTCCGCAGCTCGTCCTCTCCGGCCGTCAGGCGATCGACGATGACATGGGAGCCACGGGCGCGCAGGTGGCGGAGATCCTCGGCTGGCCGTGCCTGTCGTGGATCATGGAGGAGACCCTCGCGGAGGACGCGAGCCGCATCCGGGTGGGGCGCCAGGTCGAGGGGGGCCTCGAGGTCTTCGACGTGCCGCTGCCGTGCGTGGTGACGGCCCAGAAGGGCATGAACGAGCCCCGCTACCCCACGCTCAAGGGGATCATGGGAGCGAAGAAGAAGGAGGTCAAGGAGTGGAAGGCCACCGACCTCCAGCCGGCCGGGCTCGGCCCCGTGGCGCCCGCGCTCGAGATCGTGGCGCTCGAGGCCCTGCCGCCGCGCCCGCCGGGGCGCATCCTCACCGGTGATCCGAAGGACATGGCGCGGGAGCTCGTACGAACGCTCCGCGAAGACGTCAAGGCGATCTGAGGGAGACCCCGATGGCAGGCGCGTTCTGGTGCGTGGTCGAGGACGATCGGCAGGGACACCCGAAGAAGGTCACCGCGGAGCTGATCGGAGAGGCGCGCCGCCGCGCCGCCGAGCTCGGGGGCGGGGTCGAGGCCGTCTGGCTCACCGACCGTGCGGCGCCCGAGGGCCTCGCCCAGCTCGCCGCCTGGGGGGCGTCGCGGATCTGGCTGTGGGAGGACGCCGCGCTTGTCCCGTACCGGGGCGAGACGTGGGTGCCGGCGCTCGCCGACCTCGCCGGGCGTGAGTCCCCACGGGCGATCTGGGGCGCCGTCACGAGCCGCCACCGGGAGCTGATGGCGCGGCTGGCGGCGCGCCTCGGCGCGGGGATCGCCGCGGACTGCGTCGCGTTCGGCCTGGCCGACGGCCAGCTCGTCGCGACGCGTCCCGTGTATGCCGGCAAGCTCCTGTCGCGGGTCCGCTGGAAGACCGGGCCCTCCCTCGCCACCTTGCGCCCGAACGTCTTCAAGGCCGCGGAGGCCGAGACGGGGCGCGCGCCGGTGGTGGAGCGGCAGAGTCTCGGGGCGGTGACCCCGGCCACGCGGTTCGTGGAACGGCGGGAAGAAGCGCAGACGGGTCTCCCGGAGCTCACCGAGGCCGAGATCGTCGTGTCGGGCGGCCGGGGACTCAAGGGCCCCGAGAACTTCGTGCTGCTCGAGGAGCTGGCCGGGGTCATCGGCGCCGCGGTAGGCGCCTCGCGCGCGGCCGTCGATGCCGGGTGGAAGCCGCACCGCTTCCAGATCGGACAGACGGGGCGAACCATCTCCCCGAAGCTCTACATCGGCTGCGGGATCTCCGGGGCGATCCAGCACCTGGCCGGGATGCGGACCTCCAAGGTCATCTGCGCCGTGAACAAGGACGCCGACGCGCCGATCTTCAAGATCGCCGATTTCGGGCTCGTGGGGGACCTGTTCGAGGTCGTCCCGCTCCTCACCGAGGAGTTCCGCAAGCTGAAGCGGTAGCAATGTGGGTCAGGGCCTGACGTCCTGAGGGCTCACCGCGCGCGGTGAAGCCGATGGTTGGGAGTCACGGCGTGACCCCGAGGTGGGCATGAGGCTCGAGCTGACGGACGAGCAGCAGATGGTCCAGGGCCTCGCTCGGGAGTTCGCCGAGCAGGAGGTCAAGCCCGTCGCCGCCGAGTGCGACCGGGAGGGGCGCTTCCCCCACGCCACGGTGAAGCGGATGGGCGAGCTCGGGCTCCTCGGGATCATGGTCCCGGACAAGCTGGGCGGCGGCGGCGCCGACACGCTGTCCTACGTGCTGGCCCTCGAGGAGGTCGCGGTCGCCTGCGCGTCCCACGCCGTGGTGATGTCGGTCAACAACTCCCTCGTGTGCGACCCCCTGCTGAAGTTCGGGACGCCGGCCCAGCACGAGCGCTTTCTCGGACCCCTGGCCTCCGGCCGCGCGCTCGGCTGCTTCGCCTTGACCGAGCCTCAGGCGGGATCGGACGCCACGAACCAGGCGACGCTGGGCCGGCGCGACGGCGACCACTACGTGATCGACGGGCGCAAGGTGTTCGTGACGAACGGCCGGGAGTCGACCGTGGCCCTGGTCTTCGTCCAGACCGATGTCCAGAAGGCTCGCCACGGCATCACCGCGCTCCTGGTCGAAAAAGGGACGGCGGGATTCCACGTCCCCCGGGTGGAGGACAAGCTCGGGCTGCGCGCGTCCGACACGGCGGAGTTCGTGTTCGAGGGATGCCGGGTGCCCGTGGCGAACCGTCTCGGGGGCGAGGGCGAGGGGTTCAAGGTCGCGATGCGCGCCCTGGACGGCGGGCGCATCGGCATCGCCGCGCAGGCGATCGGCATCGCCCGGGCGGCGCTCGAGGCCTCCGTGGCGTACGCGAAGGAGCGGCGGAGCTTCGGCGTCCCGATCGGGCAGCACCAGCAGGTCCAGTGGATGCTCGCCGACATGGCCACGGGTGTCGACGCGGCCCGGCTGCTCGCCTGGCGCGCGGCCGCGCTGAAGGACCGGGGCAAGCCGTACGGCCCGGCGGCGTCGATGGCCAAGCTCTTCGCCTCCGAGACCGCCATGCGCGTGGCCACGGATGCGGTCCAGGTGCACGGCGGGTACGGGTACATGAAGGAGTATCCGGTCGAGCGCTTCTTCCGGGACGCGAAGGTCACCCAGATCTACGAGGGGACGTCCCAGATCCAGCGGCTGGTCGTCGCGCGGTCGCTGCTGGAGGCCACGTGATCGCGACCAAGGACGACGGGAGGCCGGCCCGGTGACCGAGGAGCGCAGCCAGGACCGCGGGTCCACAGAGCGGAAGCCGGCCTTCGAGACCATGTCCGGCCTGCCCGTCGAGCGCGTGTACACGCCGGCGGACCTCCCGGGCTGGCGCTACCCGGAGCGGCTCGGGCTCCCTGGCGAGTACCCGTTCACCCGGGGCGTCTATCCCACCATGTACCGGGGACGCCTCTGGACCATGCGGATGTTCGCCGGCTTCGGGCGGCCCGAGGACACGAACCGGCGCTTCAAGTTCCTCCTCGAGCAAGGCCAGACCGGCCTCTCGACCGCCTTCGACATGCCGTCCCTCATGGGGTACGACGCCGACCACCCGAAGGCCCGCGGCGAGGTCGGCCGCGAGGGTGTGTCGGTCTCGACGCTCGCCGACATGGAGCGGCTCTTCGAGGGCATCCCCCTCGGCCGGGTCTCGACGTCGATGACCATCAACTGCACCGCATCCGTCGTCCTCGCGATGTACCTCGCGGTGGCGGAGCGGCAGGGCGTGCCCTGGACCGAGGTGGACGGCACCATCCAGAACGACATGCTGAAGGAGTTCAGCGCCCAGAAGGAGTGGATCTGCCCGCCGACGCCGGCCGTCCGGATCGTCGTCGACATGATCGAGTTCTGCATGCACTCGGTCCCGAAGTTTCACCCGGTGTCGATCTCCGGCTACCACATCCGGGAAGCCGGCGCGACGGCGATCCAGGAGCTGGCCTTCACGCTGGCCGACGGCATCGCGTACGTCGAGGCCTGCGTCCAGCGCGGGCTGCCGGTGGACCGGTTCGCGCCGCAGCTCTCGTTCTTCTTCGACATCCACTCGGACTTCTTCGAGGAGATCGCGAAGCTCCGCGCGGCCCGCCGCATCTGGGCCACGCTCATGAAGGAACGGTTCGGCGCCACCGACCCCCGGGCCATGCGGCTCCGGATGCACACGCAGACGGCCGGCGTCTCCCTGACGGCGCAGCAGCCGCTCAACAACGTCGCGCGGGTCGCGATCCAGGCGCTGGCCGCGGTGCTCGGCGGAGCCCAGTCGCTCCACACGAATTCCTACGACGAGACGTGGGCGCTCCCGACCGAGGAGGCCGTGACTCTGGCGCTCCGGACCCAGCAGATCGTCGCCGAGGAGACGGGCGTCACCCACACCGTGGATCCGCTCGGCGGGGCCTACTTCGTCGAGGCGCTCACGGACCGGATGGAGGCCGAGGCCTGGCGCCTCATCCGGAAGATCGACGACCTGGGCGGGATGATCCGGGCCCTCGACGTGGGGTTCCCGCAGCAGGAGATCGCGGACTCCGGCTACCGGACGCAGCTCCAGGAGGACGCCGGGGAGCGCGTGGTGGTCGGCGTGAACCGCCACGTTCAGGCGGACGAGCCTCCGATCCCGTACCTCCGGCTCGACGAGGCGGTCGAGCGCGAGCAGGTCGAGCGTCTCCGCGCGATCAAGGCGGCCCGGAGCCCGGCGGAGGTCGCTCACCAGCTGCGCCGCGTCGCGGAGGCGTGCCGGAACGGGCAGAACCTGATGCCGGTCCTCGTGGACGCGGTCAAGGCGCAGGCCTCCCTCGGGGAGATCGCGGACGTGTACCGCGAGACGTTCGGGCGCTACCGGGAGCCCATCATCTTCTGAGAGCCGGCGCGGGGCGTTGCCGGAGGAAGGCGGGGCGATGAGGGGTAGAGGGCTGGCAGTGGGCGTCGGGCTGGTGGCGGCGGTGGCGGCCGCGCCCGCGGCGCGCGCAGACGTCATCTTCCTGACGAATGGCAACACGATCCAGGTCGACGCCTGGCGGGACACCGGGGATGCGGTGGAGTTCACCCGCGGCGGCGGCATCATCCGGATCCTCAAGACCGAGATCAGCCGCATCGAAGGGATGAATCAGTCGCGCGACCTCCGCATGTACTCGGCCCCAGCCAGCGCCACCGTCGTCCCGACCGCGAGCAGCTCCGGCGCGGCGGCCCGCGAGATGTCGCAGGTCCTCAAGGAGGGCGAGGCGCTGTTCACGCAGACGGTGCTGGACTCGCAGTCGAAAGCGTCCGCGTTCCGGCGGCTCGGCGAGAAGTGGCGGGCGCTCCAGGTGCCCTCGGACCTCCAGGACCTCCACGGCCGGGCGGGCCGGGCCCTCCAGATGTCCGTGGAGGCCTTCGAGGCGGAATCCGAGGGGACGGCCCCGGATGCCAAGGAGCGCATCGAGGCCGCGAAGAAGGCCCTCGCGGAGGTCCAAGCCGAGGTGGACCAGCAGTCCAAGGAAGGCTAGGGCCGCGCGTGGACTGCGTGTTCTGCCGGATCCGGGACGGCCAGATCCCCTCGACGCGGGTGTACGAGGACGAGCGCACGATCGCCTTCATGGACATCAACCCTCTGAACGAGGGCCACACCCTGGTCATCCCGCGCGCCCACGCGGCGACCCTCTTCGAGGCCGACGAGGCGGACCTGCGGGCGGCGATCGCGACGGCCAAGCGCGTGGGGAAGGCCATCCGGGCGGCCCTGCGCGCCGACGGTCTCAATCTGCTGCAGGCGAACGGGGCTGCCGCGTTCCAGTCGGTGCCGCACTTTCACTTCCATCTGATTCCGCGCTTCACCGGGGACGGAAAGGGCTTCGACTGGCCCGTCGTCGCCGGGGACCGGGGGCGCATCCAGGCGGCGGCCGAGAAGATCCGGGGGGCGCTCGCGTGAGGACATGCGGATGAGATACGAGACGATCGCTCGCTCCGCCGACGCGGCCGGCCGGGTCCCATGACCGAGCGCAAGCTGCGGATCCTGGTGGGGAAGCCTGGGCTGGACGGCCACGACCGGGGCGCGAAGATCGTGGCGCGGGCGCTCCGGGACGCGGGCATGGAGGTCGTCTACACCGGGCTCCACCAGAGTCCCGAGGAGATCGTCGCGACCGCGATCCAGGAGGACGTCGACGCCATCGGGCTCTCGGTCCTGTCCGGCGCCCACAACTACCTCTTCGGCCGGGTCCTCGAGCTCCTCCGCGAGAAGGGCGTCGACGACGTGCTGGTCTTCGGCGGCGGCATCGTGCCGCCCGAGGACATCGCGCGACTGAAGGCCGAGGGCGTGCGCGAGATCTTCACGCCCGGCACGTCGACGCGCGACATCGTCGCCTTCGTGACCGCGAACGTCCGTCCTGCCCGGACCTGACGGGCCACGCCCGATCGCCTCGGACGCGCGGGAGGCGGGGAGCCGTGCGTCGGCCTACCGCCCCGCTTGGACGAGCCCGGGCGGCCTCGAGGCGTGGCCGCCCGGGCTGACGGCCGGCCTCCCGGGGTTCCTAGCCCGCGCTCTCGCGCGGGCGCCGGATCGTCCTGCGTGGAAGTGGAGGAAGTGCTCTGCCCCCATCCGTCCGTGCTAGGGCCGCCGTGGTGAGCCTGCCCGATCCGGTGTACGGTGAGAGGGTTCAAGGCGTGCCTCGTGGCGCGGCCCGGGGCCCGGCTCTAGGCCGAAGACGTTCGCGGCAGGGCTCGCGCGCTTCAAGGTACCGGAGGTCGTGGAGGTCCTCGACGTGCTTCCGCGGAACCCGAATGGGAAGGTGATGAAGGCGTTCCTGAGGCTCTCCGCATGATCTGGCGTCTGACGCTCGGCGTCCTGTGCCTCCTCTTTGCCGCCGAGGAGTTCGTGCACACGGGTCCGGCTGCCGCCGAGGTGGTTCGGCATCCGGCCGAGCTCGTGGACGCTCTCCTCGCCGGCGATGGCAGCGCCGGGCCATGGCTGCTCGCCGCGTACGGTGTCCTCATGATGGTGCGGGCCTTCTCGGTCGGAAGGGACGGCTGAAGCCGCCATCCGACCGGCGACGGCGCGGCAGGCGATGGACTTCGAGCTGACGGCCGAGCAGGAGCTGGCGCGGCGCACCGCCCGGGAGTTCGCGGAGGCCGAGATCGCGCCGGTCATCGCCCGCTACGACGAGGCCGAGGAGTTCCCCGCGGAGCTCGTCGCCAAGCTGGGCGCGCTCGGGTTCCTGGGGGCGCTGTTCCCGCCGGAGTACGGCGGGGCCGGGCTCGACTACGTCGCGTACGCGCTCGTGGTGGAGGAGCTGTCCCGAGTGGACGGCTCCGTGGGCATCACGATGTGGGCCCACAACTCGCTCTGCACGAACCACATCTACAGCTTCGGCACCCGAGCGCAGCGCGAGCGGTACGTGCCGCCGCTCGCGCGAGGCGAGGTCCTCGGCGCCTGGGGCCTGACCGAGCCCGGAGCGGGCTCGGACGCCGCGGCGATGGAGACCCGGGCGGTGGAGGCGGACGACGCCTTCGTGCTCGACGGCACGAAGGCCTTCATCACCAATGGCAGCGTCGCGGGGACGGCGGTCGTCATGGCCAAGACCGACCCGGCCGCAGGCGGCCGCGGCGTGTCGGCGTTCATCCTGGAAAGAGGGATGCCGGGCTTCCGCCCCGGTCAGCGCTACAAGAAGCTCGGGCTTCACGCCTCCGACACGACCGAGCTCGTCCTCGAAGGCGCTCGCGTTCCGAAGGCGAACCTCCTGGGCGAGCGCAACCGAGGCTTCCAGGACACGAAGAAGGTGCTGGAGGGCGGCCGGATCGCCATGGCCGCGATGGCGGTGGGGCTTGCCCAGGGGGCGCTCGACCAGGCGGTGCGGTACGCGAAGGAGCGCCAGGCCTTCGGCCGGCCGATCGGCCGCTTCCAGGGGATCCAGGCGATCCTCGCCGATCTTGCCACCGAGATCGAGGCGGCGCGCCTCCTCACCCTCCGCGCGGCCTACGGGAAGGACCAGGGCCGCCCCGTCATGCACGAGGCGTCGATGGCGAAGGTCTTCGCCTCCGAGGTCGCGGTGCGGTGCGCGACCAAGGCGGTCCAGGTGCACGGCGGGTACGGCTACACGCGCGAGTTTCCGGTGGAGCGCTTCTACCGGGACGCCAAGCTCTGCGAGATCGGCGAGGGGACGTCGGAGGTGCAGCGCATGGTCATCGCGCGGCATCTCCTCGAGTCACGCTAGGACCCGGAGGCCCAATGGATCGGACGAAGACCGTGGTCACGCCGGAGCGCTACGGGTCCGGCATGACCTTCGAGCAGTATCTCCAGTACGTGGCGAGCCCCGAGAACCTTCGCCGGGAGGGCTCCGCCAGCGGCGAGGCGCGTCGGGACTGGAGCGGATGGATGCGGGGCTGGTACGACTCGCTGCGGCTGTCCGACGCCCAGACGGCGGCCATCCGCTGGCTGGCGGCCCAGCCGGAAGGGCCGCGGCGGATCCTCGCCATCTCCGAGGAGTGGTCGTCCGACTGCCGGCGGGACATTCCCATGCTGAAGCGTCTCGCCGAGGCCGGCGAGCTGGAGCTTCGGATCTTCCGCCGAGACGGGCAGCGGTTCGGTCAGAGTCAGCGCCCGAGCCTCGCCGAGGCGCCGGACAGCAACGCCGATCTCATGGCCGAGTTCCTGAACGAGAAGAGGGGACAGACCTGGCAGTCGGTCCCGGTGGCCGTGTTCTACACGGGAGACCTCCGGTACCTCTACCACTACGTCGAGTACCCGAGGATCTACGACAAGGACCGGCTGGTCTACGGCCACATCCGCGTGCCGCGGCCGGGGGAGACCCCGGAAGCGACCGCGGCGCGGGTGGACCGGGAGTTCGGGGCGCTCCAGGCGTCGCCGTTCTTCCGCATCTGGGCCTCGGCCGCGGTCGACGAGATCCTCTCCGCGCTCCACGAACGGCTCGTCCTCGGTCCGCGCGCCTGAGGGGCGGGTGCCGAGCGATAGGACCCAGGCAGTCGGCCGTTCTCCGAGGGGCGTCGGACTCACGACGGCCTGAGCGTACGACCTCCGGTACCTCTACCACTACGTCGAGTACCCGAGGATCTACGACAAGGACCGGCTGGTCTACGGCCACATCCGCGTGCCGCGGCCGGGGGAGACCCCGGAAGCGACCGCGGCGCGGGTGGACCGGGAGTTCGGGGCGCTCCAGGCGTCGCCGTTCTTCCGCATCTGGGCCTCGGCCGCGGTCGACGAGATCCTCTCCGCGCTCCACCGGCGAGTCGTCCTCGGCTCGCTCGCCTGAGGCGAGCAGCGTGGAGGAAGCGCTTTGGACGTTGAGGTCATCGACGTCTCGTCCGAACGGGTCTCGGCTGCTGATCAGCGAGACTGGAAGGTTCGTGTCGTAGGCCGCCCAACCTGCTCCGCTGGCCGTCGCTGGCCCCCCAACGGATGGGTCCGCCGGCCGTGCTAGGGTAGATTCCCGGTGAAGCTCGTCGGCGCGCACGTCCGGTACGAGGCCGTGGACGGCGTGGGGTGGATTACCCTCACGCGGCCCGAGGTGCTGAACGCCCTCGATACTCAGCTCGTGGCGGACCTGGCGGCGGCCGTCGCGGCCGCCGAGGCCGACCCCGATGCTTGGGTGGTCGTGGTGACGGGCGAGGGGCGAGCGTTCTCCTCCGGGATGGACCGCCGGGCGCTGTCGGCCGGCGCCGTCGGGGAGCCGTTCTTCCGCGACTGGATCCGGGCCCTGAACGGCCTCGAGGACATGGGAAAGCTCGTCGTGGCGGCGATCCGGGGCTACTGCATCGGGGGTGGGCTCCAGCTGGCTCTCGCCTGCGACCTCCGGCTGTGCGCGGCCGATGCGGTGCTCGGCCTGGGCGCAACCCGCCACGGACTGATCCCGGACGGCGCCGTCCTCCGTCTCGGCCGCGTCGTCGGGCTCGGGCGCGCCAAGGAGCTCGCCCTCCTGAACGACCATCTGACGCCGGCGGAGGGCCTGGCGATGGGCTTGGTCAACTGGGTCGTCCCCGTCGAGACGCTCGACACCGAGCTCCGCCGTGTGATCGACAAGTGCCTGGCCGCGGCTCCCACGGCCACCCGCCACACCAAACGCCTTCTCCTGGCCTCGTTCCACCGGGACCCGCGCGAGCTGATCGACGACGTCGTCGCCGCGCAGATGGAGTGCATGCGCGGCTGGGAGCTCCTCGAGGCCAACCGGGCGTGGGACGAGCGGCGCGAGGCGCGCTTCTTCCCGCCGCCGGCCGGGCGCTGACCGTGGGGCATCCCTTCGACGAGGGGCTCGAGCGGCGTGCGGCCAACCATGCGCCGCTGACGCCGGTGAGCTTTCTCGCGCGGGCGGCCGCCGTCTACCCGCGGAAGCCTGCCGTGCTCCACGGCGAGGCCACGTTCACCTACGCTGAGCTCTACGCGCGGTCGCGGCGCCTCGCCGCGGCGCTCGCGCGGCGCGGGATCGGGGTGGGGGACACGGTGGCCATCATGGCGCCCAACGTCCCGGCCATGCTCGAGGCCCACCACGGCGTGCCGATGGCCGGGGCCGTGCTGAACGCGCTCAACTACCGGCTGGACGCGCGGACCATCGCCTTCATCCTCCAGCACGCCGACGCCAAGCTCCTGATCACCGACACCGAGTTCTCCGACACGGTGGGGCCGGCGCTCGATCTCCTGCCTCGACGAATTCCGGTCGTCGACGTCGTGGATCCCCTGGCCGACGTGGGCCGGGGAGGCGCGCGTCTCGGCGCGATCGATTACGAGGCGCTCCTCGCCGAGGGTGACCCCGAGCACGAGTGGCCGCGCCCGGCCGACGAGTGGCAGGCGCTGGCGCTGCTCTACACCTCGGGGACCACCGGGAATCCGAAGGGCGTCGTGTACTCGCACCGGGGCGCGTACCTGAACGCCCTTGGCAACGCGCTGGCGTTCGGCCTGACGCCCCGCTCGGTGTACCTGTGGACCCTCCCGATGTTCCACTGCAACGGGTGGACGTATCCGTGGGCGGTGACGGCGGTCGGGGGCACGCACGTGTGTCTCCGCAAGGTCGATCCGGCGCTGATCTTTCGCCTGATCCGTCGCCATGGCGTCACGCATCTCTGCGGGGCGCCGGTGGTGCTCACCGCGCTGATCCACGCGCCGGAGGAGGTGAAGATCCGACCCGACCACGTGGTCGAGGTCGCGACGGGAGGGGCAGCCCCGCCGTCCGCCGTCATCGCGGCGATGGAGTCGATGGGCTTCCGCGTGACGCACCTCTACGGACTGACCGAGTCCTACGGTCCGGCGACCATCTGCGCCTGGCAGCCCGAGTGGGACGGGCTCCCGCTCCTGGAGCGGGCGGTCCACGCGGCGCGGCAGGGTGTGGCGTACCCCACGCTCGACGGACTCATGGTCGCCGACCCGGTGGCGCTCACGCCGGTGTCCCGGGACGGGGCCACGATGGGCGAGGTGATGCTGCGCGGCAACACCGTGATGAAGGGGTACCTCCGGAACCCGGCGGCCACCGAGGAGGCGTTCCGCGGCGGCTGGTTCCACACCGGCGACCTGGCGGTGTGGCACCCGGACGGCTACATCGAGATCAAGGACCGGTCGAAGGACGTCATCATCTCGGGCGGGGAGAACGTCTCGTCGCTCGAGGTCGAGGAGGTCCTCTACCGGCACCCGGCCGTCATGGAGGCCGCCGTCGTGGCCAGGCCCGACCCGAAGTGGGGCGAGACGCCCTGCGCGTTCGTCACTCTCAGGCCGGAGGCGGCTCCCCTCACGACCGAGGACGTCATCGCATGGTGCCGCGAGCACCTCGCGCACTTCAAGGCGCCGCGCGCCGTCGTGTTCGGGCCGCTCCCGAAGACCTCGACCGGGAAGATCCAGAAATACGTCCTGCGCGAGCAGGCGAAGGCGGTGGATTGACATGAACATCGCGAGCATCCTGGCGCGGAAGGGTGGCAAGGTTGCCACGTGTCGTCCGGAGCAATCCATCCGGCAGGCCCTGGCACTGCTGGCGGAGCACAACATCGGCGCGCTCGTGGTCGTGGACGAGACCGCGGTGCCGGCGGGCATGCTGTCCGAGCGGGACATCGTCCGCGAGGCGGCCCGGGACGAGCGGCTCTTCGGGCGGAGTGTCGGCGAGATCATGACGCGCGACGTGATCGTCGGCGTGCCCGAGGACGACCTCCGGGCGGTCCGGCACACGATGACGGACCGGCGGATCCGGCACGTCCCCGTCGTCGCGGAGGGGCGGCTGATCGGCATCGTGTCGATCGGCGACGTCGTCAAGGCCGAGCTCGACCAGTACCTCGGCGAGGTGGACACGCTGCAGATGCAGGTGGGGGCCCGGCCTTGACGCCCATGCGGGTTGGGCCCTCGCCGCGCGGCGCCGGTCTGGGTTGTCGGGGGGTCACGGCCTGACTCCGGTGGCAGGACCGCTGCGCGTCGCGGTGATCGGTGCGGGCCCGGCCGGCTTCTACACCGCGGAGCATCTCTTCCGGCAGCCGGGCCTCGCGGTCGAGGTGGATCTCTACGACCGCCTGCCGACCCCGTACGGCCTGGTCCGATTCGGCGTGGCTCCGGACCACCAGAAGATCAAGAACGTCACGGCCGCCTTCGACAAGACGGCCGCTCACCCGGGGTTCCGGTTCTTCGGCCACGTCGAGCTCGGGAAGGACGTGACGATCGAGGACCTCCGGGCGCACTACCACCAGATCGTCTACACCACGGGCGCCCAGACCGACCGCCGCATGGGCATCCCCGGCGAGGACCTCCGCGGGAGCCACCCGGCGACCGACTTCGTGGCCTGGTACAACGGGCACCCCGACTACCGCGAGCAGCGGTTCGACCTCTCGCAGGAGCGGGTGGCGGTGGTCGGGGTCGGCAACGTCGCGGTGGACGTGGTGCGCATCCTGTGCCGGACGCCCGAGGAGCTGGCGGCGACCGACATCAGCGACGATGCGCTCGCCGCGCTGCGCGACAGCCGCGTGCGCGAGGTCTACCTGCTCGGCCGGCGGGGCCCGGCGCAGGCCGCCTTCACCAACCCCGAGATCCGGGAGCTCGGCGAGCTGCCCGGCGCCGACGTCGCCGCGAGGCCCGACGAGGTCGAGCTCGACCCGCTCACGCGCGCGGAGCTCGAGAAGAGCGCGGACCGGGGTACGCTGAAGAAGGTGGAGATCCTGCGCGAGTACGCGCGGCGGGCGCCTCTCGGCAAGCCCCGGACCCTGATCGTCCGCTTCCTGGTCTCACCGGTGGCCCTCCACGGCGGCGAGAGCGGCGAGGTGGTCGGCCTCCGCGTCGTCCGCAACGAGCTCCACGCCACGGCGGCCGGCACGCTGCAGGCCCGCGCCACCGACCGGTTCGAGGAGCTTCCGGCGGGGCTCGTCTTTCGCTCGGTGGGATACCGGGGGGTGCCGATCCCCGGCGTGCCCTTCCACGACGCCTGGGGCGTGATCCTGAACGACAAGGGGCGCGTCCTGGACCCGGACAGCCGCGAGCCGCGGGTGGGGGAGTACGCGGCGGGATGGATCAAGCGCGGTCCCAGCGGCGTCATCGGCACCAACAAGCCCGACGCCGCGGAGACGGTCGCGTGCATGGTGGAGGATGCCGGCCGGGACCGCCTGCTCACGCCCTCCGAGCCGGAATCCGGCGCCGCCTTGGCGCTGGTCCAGGAACGCCAGCCTCAGCTCGTCTCGTGGCCCGACTGGCAGCGACTCGACGCGCTCGAGGTCGCCCGCGGTCGGGCCTCCGGGCGCCCGCGGGTGAAGTTCACCCGCGTGGAGGAGATGCTCGCCGCGCTGGGGCGGTGAGAGAATCGTAGGCCACGGCCCTTGAACCGTGTTCGCGTGGGAGGCGTAACATCGCGGCAGTCCTCGCGGCCGGGTCCGCAAGTCTCACGTCAGGGGCCGTCCGGGCACCCGGTCATCCGGGGCCCGACGGCGACGAGGAGGGGCTGATGGCTGGAGAGCGCTTGAGTCGGCGCCAGTTCGTGCGGGCAACCGGAGCGGCGGCAGGAGCGGCCACGCTCGGGGCGAACATCATCATCCCGGGGCGCGCCCGGGCGGCGAAGACGCTCAAGATCCTTCAGTGGGTGCACTTCGTTCCCGCCTATGACGAGTGGTTCAACAAGAAGTACGTCAAGGAGTGGGGCGCGAAGAACGACACCGAGGTGATCGTCGACAACATCGGGCTGGCCCAGATCAACGCCCGAGCGAACGCCGAGGCCGCCGCCGGGAAGGGCCACGACATCGTCCAGTTCAACTGGCCGCCGCCCGCATTCGAGCAGCAGGTGGTGCCGATGAACGACCTCTACCAGGAGCTGGAGAAGAAGCTCGGGAAGCCCATCGACCTCTGCGTCAAGAGCACCTACAATCCGAAGACGAAGACCTACTACGCCCTGTCGCCGTCGTTCACGCCCGATCCCGTCAACTACCGCCAGGACCTGTTCGGGCAGGTCGGGCTGCCGAACGGCCCCAAGACGTGGGACGAGGTCCGGAGCGCGGGTGCGAAGATCAAGAAGGACACGGGCCATCCGGTCGGCATCGGCCTGGCTCAGGAGATCGACACCGCGATGGCCATGCGGACGATCATGTACGCGTGGGGCGCCCACGAGCAGGACCAGGCGGGCAACCTGACGCTCAAGTCGAAGCAGACGCTCGACGCGCTGAAGTTCGTGAAGGCCCTCTACGAGGAGACGATGACGGCCGAGGTCTTCACGTGGGACGCGTCGTCCAACAACCGCGCGGTGGTCGTCCGGCAAGGTCTCCCTGGTGCTGAATGCGATCTCGACGACGCGCACGGCGGAGAAAGAGAACCCGGAGATGTCGCGCCAGATCCAGCTGACGAAGGCGCTGGGGGGACCGGTCCGCGCCATCGGCCTCGAGCACGTCATGCAGTGCTGCATCATCTGGAAGTTCGCGGAGAACATCGACGGCGCCAAGAAGTTCCTGCTCGACTACGTGACGAGCTTCCGCGACGCCTTCGTGGCTGGCGAGTTCTACGACTTCCCGTGCTTCCAGAAGACGGTGCCGGACCTCGGCAAGCTCATCTCGAACGATCCCAAGGCCCACCCGCCCGACAAGTACAAGGTCCTCGACGACGTGCTGAACTGGGCGACCAACGTAGGCTACCCCGGGTACGCCACCGCGGCCATCGACGAGATCTACAGCACGTGGGTGCTGAACACGATGTTCGGGAAGGTCGCGGCCGGCCAGGCCACCCCGGAGGCGGCGCTCGACGAAGCCGAGGCAGCCTGCAGGCGCATCTTCGGCAAGTGGAAGGAAAAGGGGTTGGTCTAACCCCTGAAACTGCGCGAAACGTGGCGGGAGGCTCCGGGTCTCGGGGCCTCCCGCCGTGCTTTCCAGGCATGAGCATCGCCGACCACCGATCCGTGACAGGTGCCCTCGCCCGCCGGCGGGGTCGGCGCCTGGTGGACCGCCCGGGGTGGCTCGGTGCTCTCATGATCGGCCCCGCCGTCCTTTACATCCTCCTGGTGGTGGGGATGCCCTTCGTGCTGGCGCTCTATTACAGCGTCAGCGACATCACCGCGGGCAGCCAGAGCCTGAACTTCGTCGGGCTGAAGAACTTCGCCAACATCGTGGGGACCAGCCAGTTCCAGACGGCGCTCCGCAACACGTTCGTCTTCGCCGTTGTCTCCCAGGTGATCGTGCTCGTCGGCGCGAACATCCTGGCCCTGGCCCTCATGCGGGACTTCCGGGGCAAGTGGATCGTGCGGCTCCTGCTGCTCCTGCCCTGGGTGGCCCCGATGTCCTTGGGTGCGATCGGGTGGCTCTGGATCCTCGACTCGATCTACAGCGTGATCAACTGGACGCTCGAGGCGCTCGGGCTCATCCGGCCGAACGACTGGCCCATGTGGCTCGGCATCCCGTACCTCGCGATGGGCTCGGTGATCACGGTGCACGTCTGGCGGCTCCTGCCACTGGCCACGGTCATCTTGCTGGCCGGGCTCTCCTCGATCCCCAAGGAGATCCATGAGGCGGCGCGGGTGGACGGCGCGGGCTTCTGGCGCCAGCACTTCCGGATCACGCTGCCGCTCGTGCGGCCCATCATGCTGGTCGCCCTCCTGTTCGGCCTCGTGTTCGCCTTCACCGACATGATCGTGATCTTCGTGCTCACGCGCGGCGGGCCGTACGACACGACCCAGGTCCTGTCGAGCCTCGCATTCTTCACGGGCATCCAGGGAGGTGATCTCGCCGCGGGCGCGGCCATCGCGCTGTTCCTCTTCCCGCTCCTCCTTGCGGCCGCCGTGCTCTTCCTCCGAGTCGCGCGCCGCAGCGGAGGTGACCTGAGCATGCGGCCGGGTGGGCTGAGACGGCTCCTGGGACGCGGCGCTCACGCTGGCATCGTGGGCGTGTTCACGCTCTTCTCCGCGTTCCCGTTCTACTGGATGCTGATCACGACGTTCAAGCGGAACAGCGACCTGCTCAAGCGCGAGAACAACCCGTTCCTCTACAACGATCCGCCGACGCTCGAGCACCTGCGCGTGCTGTTCTTCGAGACGCTGTACGGGCGGTGGCTCTTCAATACGGCGTTCGTCGGCGTGCTGGTCGTGGCCATCACGCTCCTCCTCGCGTTGCCGGCCGGCTACGCGCTGGCGCGGCTCACCGGGCGGTGGGGAGAGCAGCTCGGCATCGGGATCTTCCTCACATACCTGGTGCCGCCGACGCTCCTGTTCATCCCGCTGTCGCGGGTCATCGCCACCCTCGGCCTCCAGGACTCGCTCTGGTCCCTCGTGCTGGTCTACCCGTCGTTCACGATTCCCTTCTGCACTTGGCTCCTCATGGGGTTCTTCAAGGCGATCCCCGGGGACCTCGAGGAGGCGGCGATGATCGACGGCTGCAGCCGGTTCGGCGCCTTCCTCCGGGTCGTGGTCCCAATCTCCGTGGCGGGCGTCCTGACCGTGGTGATCTTCGCCTTCACGCTGGTCACACAGGAGTTTGTCTACGCCATGACGTTCATCTCCGGGGCCCGGCAGTTCACCGTGAGCGTGGGCGTGCCGACCTTCCTCGTCCGCGGCGACGTGTATTTCTGGGGGTCTCTCATGGCCGGCTGTTTCATCGCGAGCGTCCCGGTCGCGATTCTCTACAACTTCTTCGTGGACCGCTTCATCGCCGGCTTCACCGTCGGCGCGATCAAGTAGGGCCCCGTAGGGTCTGCCCTCGACTCGGCGCTCGCCCGGCACGCCGGGGGCGCCAGATCCGCTCGTCGCGCCCTACGGACGCAGCCGGTAGAAGCGGAAGAGGTCGTTCGCGATCGGCAGGACCTCCGTGCTCCGGAAGCCCGCCTCGGCGGCGTAGCGGCGGAGCGTGTCCGTCCGCATGACCGTGCCGGTCGCGGCCGAGGGCTGGTCGGCCATCCCGGCGGGGAGGCAGCACAGGACGCTGAAGCCGTACATGAGGCGCTCGACCTGATCACCGGGGGCGCCGAAGGCGTCCGCCACCCGCTCGTCGACGACCAGGACCGAGCCGCCCGCCGCGAGGAGCTGGCGGCAGGCGCGCAGGACGTCGACGGGGCGCGACATGTCGTGGAGCGACTCGAAGATCGTCACGAGGTCGTACCGGCCCGCCAGGGCGGGGTCGGCGGCGTCGCGAACGGTCATCGTGATGCGGTCCGCGAGCCCGACCTTCGCCACGTTCGCCCGCGCCAGATCGATCGATGGGCCGTCGAGGTCGAGCCCGTCCACTCGCACCTTCGGGTAGGCGCAGGCGATCCCGATGGCCGACCAGCCAGCCCCGCAGGCCACGTCGGCCACGCGCGCGGGAGGGTCGGCCTGGAGGCGGGCATGGAGATCGGGAACGGCAGGCAGCCACTCCTCGCCGAGGAGCTGAAGGAAGGCCGGCCGGTTCTGGGCCGCCTGCGCCTCGCGGACGTCCGCGCCGAATGCGCCCCACGAGACGCCGCCGCCGGTCCGGAACGCCTCCAGCAGAGCGGGCATCGCCCGGATGACCCCGACTCCGAACTGCGCGAGCGGTGTCATGGTGGCGAGACTATCGGGGTCCACCAGGACGGCGTCGTGGCCGGCCGGGAGAACGTAGCGCCGCCCCTCGGCCGGACGGCCCGCATCGTCGACCTCGAGGAGCCCGCTCACCGCCTGCTGCTCCAGCCACTCGCGGACGTAGCGCTCCTGGGTCCCGGTCTCGGCCGCCAGCTCCGCTGCCGTCGCACGCCCCAGACGCTGGAGCCCGCGGTAGAGGCCGAGCCGGTCGCCGATGTGGACGGCGCCCAGGTCCATGAGGCCGAGCGTCGCCTCCAGGAGACGGTTGGCGAGCGCGTCCCGCCGGGCGGTCGGGTCCGGAGTCTCCGTGGGCTGCATGGGCGGTACCTCCGCGAGGGTGTGGTCGCTGCGGAGTCGAGTATAGGCGGGCCGAGGCCACGGGAACCAGCCGGCTCATCGGTGCCAGGACGGCGCGGCATGTCTCGTAAGTCCGCGTCCTTCTTGACAGCCGACCGAACGCTCCGCTACACTCCGCCTACCTTTTCGGGGTGTTCGTGCATCGGGCCCACCGTCGGGTGATCCCACCCGTGGCTCCGACCAATGACGGCCCCGAGGCGGGTGAATGCCAGAGATCGAGCTGCTCGCCACCGGCGAGGGTGACTATCGCCTCCACGATCCGGATGCCCTCCGGGCCTGGATGCGTGACCGGAAGCGGCGCGACCTCGTCGACAAGACGACGACCGCCGCCGAGGCGGTGGGCCGTCTCGACACCGGGCCCTGGCGCGTGGTGACCTCGCAGGCGCTCTTCGGTTTCGACGAGGTGTCGCACGAGCTGACGCTGCTCGGGGTCCTCGAGGGGCGGAGCGTCGACGCGGTGGTCGCGGAGATGGGCGTGAAGCCGCGCGTGGCCGCGCACGTGGAGCGGCTGGCTCCGCCCAGCCCGCGCGAGCTCGAGATCCTGCGCGACCAGATCGACCCCGCGCGGGCCCTCATCGGAAGGACCGCGAAGAGCTGATGGCCCTGCCAGATCGGCCACACGCGACGAACGGGGGTGCCGGCCTGGACCCTGCGCTCGACACGTTTCCGAAGCTGCTCGTCAAGAACGTCGAGCGCTTCCCCGACAAGATCGCCATTCGCGAGAAGGACTACGGCATCTGGCAGGCGTACACCTGGCGGCAGTACCTCGAGCAGTCGCGGCTCATCGCGCTGGGCCTGGCGGCGCTCGGGTTCCAGCGGGGAGACAAGACGGCGATCGTCGGCGACAACCGCCCGCAGCTCTACTGGGCGATGCTCGCCACCCAGGCGCTCGGCGGCGTGCCCGTTCCGCTCTACCAGGACTCCATCGAGAAGGAGATGGAGTTCATCATCGACCACGCCGAGGCTCGCTTCGCCGTCGTGGAGGACCAGGAGCAGGTCGACAAGCTCCTCCAGGTGAAGGCGCGGTGCCCCCGGCTCGAGCACATCGTCTACGACGACGCCCGCGGGCTCCGGCACTACGAGGACGCCGGCCTCATCAGCCTGGCGGCGGTCCAGGAGCTCGGCCGCCGCTTCGATCGCGAGCACCCCGGCTACTTCGAGCAGGAGGTGGCGAAGGGCACGGCGGACGACATCGCCATCATCTGCTACACCTCGGGCACGACCGGCCAGCCGAAGGGGACGATGCTGTCCCACCGGAACCTGATCGTCACGGGCCGGAACGCGATCGAGTACGAGGGCCTTCGCGCGACCGACGAGGTCGTCGCCTACCTCCCCATGGCGTGGATCGGCGACCACATGTTCTCGTTCGCCCAGTCGATTCTCACCGGCTTCACGACCAACTGCCCGGAGAGCACGACGACGGTGTTGCACGACCTTCGGGAGATCGGGCCGACGTACTTCTTCGCGCCGCCGGGTATCTACCAGCGCATCCTCACGACGGCCATGATCCGGATCGAGGACTCGGCCGGGCCCAAGCGGCGCCTGATCCGGTTCTTCCTGGACGTGGCCCGGCGGGTCGAGCGGCGGCGTCTGGCCGGGAAGCCCGTGCCGCCGGGCGATCGCCTGCTCCACGCCCTCGGCCGGGTGCTCGTCTACGGTCCGCTGCGGGACAACCTCGGGATGAGCCAGGTCCGCCTCGCCTACACCGCGGGGGAGGCGATCGGGCCGGAGCTCTTCGAGTTCTACCGGGCGATCGGGGTCAACATGAAGCAGCTGTACGGCATGACCGAGTCGAGCGCCCTGATCTGCATCCAGCGGGACGGAGAGGTCCGGCTCGACACCGTGGGCACCCCCCTGACCGGGGTCGAGGTCCGGATCGGCGAGTCCGGCGAGGTGCTCTACCGGAGCCCCGGGGTCTTCGTCGGCTACTACAAGAATGCGGACGCCACCCGCCAGACCCTCGAGGATGGCTGGGTCCATTCCGGGGACGCCGGGATCATCGACAAGGACGGGCACCTCCGCATCATCGACCGCGCCCGTGACGTGGGGCACCTCGCGGACGGGACGCTCTTCGCGCCGAAGTACCTGGAGAACAAGCTGAAGTTCTCGCCCTACATCCGGGAGGCGGTCTGCATCGGCCAGGAGCGGCCATTCGTCGCCGCGCTGCTCAACATCGACGTGACCGCGGTCGGGAGCTGGGCCGAGCGGCGGGGGCTCGCCTACACGAGCTACACGGATCTCTCCCAGAAGCCGGAGGTGTACGAGCTCGTCCGGGAGGAGATTGCCCGCATGAACCGGAGTCTCCTCGAGGAGCCCCAGCTTCGCGGCGCGCAGATCCGGCGCTTCCTGATGCTCCACAAGGAGCTCGACCCCGACGATCAGGAGATCACCCGGACCCGCAAGGTGCGCCGCGGCTTCATCGCCCAGAAGTACGCTGCGCTGGTGGAGGCGCTCTACTCGGGCCAGGACCACGTCTCGGTGGAGGCGAAGGTCACCTACGAGGACGGCCGGACCGGGATCGTGCGGGCCGACGTGCGGATCCGCGAGGCGGAGGTGTTCGCGGACGGGGCGCCGGCATGAGCTCGCAGCCCGGCACGGGAACGCTGCGCGCGCCGCGCAGGGCGGTCGAGCCGGCGGCGGCCCCGGTGGGCGCGAGGCCCGACGAGACGCCCCTCCTCGAGGTGGAGCGCATCGGCGTGCGCTTCGGCGCCGTGCACGCCCTCTCGGAAGTGAGCCTCGACGTGCGGCGGGGCGAGATTCTGGCCATCATCGGGCCGAACGGGGCGGGGAAGACGACGCTCCTCAACGTCATCAGCGGCTTCTACCATCCCCACGAGGGACGCATCCTCTTCCAGGGCCGCGACCGGACCCATCTCCGGGCGCCCGACGTGGCCGCGCTCGGCCTCGCCCGGACCTTCCAGAACGTCGCCCTCTTCAGGGGCATGACGGTTCTCGACAACATCATGACCGGGCGGCTCCTCCGGATGCGCGGGAGCTTCCTGTGGGAAGCCCTCTACTGGGGGCCCGCCCGGCGGCAGGAGCTCGAGCATCGGGCCTTCGTCGAGCGGATCATCGACTTCCTGGAGATCCAGGCGATCCGGAAGACGCCGGCCGGGCGGCTACCGTACGGATTGCAGAAGCGCGTGGAGCTGGCCCGCGCGCTCGCGGCCGAGCCGACGCTCTTGCTCCTGGACGAGCCGATGGCCGGCATGAACGTCGAGGAGAAGGAGGACATGTGCCGCTTCATCCTCGACGTCAACGACGAGTTCGGCACGACCATCGCGCTCATCGAGCACGACATGAGCGTCGTCATGGACATCTCCGACCGGGTGGCCGTGCTCGACTACGGGCGCAAGATCGCCGAGGGTTCCCCGGCGGTGGTCCGGGCCGATCCCAAGGTGATCCACGCCTACCTGGGGGTCGCCCACGAGTGATCCGCCGCCTTCGGACGGGCGCGCCGTGACGGACCGCCGGGTCGTCGACGGGGGCGCGGACCTCCGGACCTCGGGTGAGGGCTGACCTCCGTGGAGATCGCCCGCGCGGTGCTGATCGCGCCGTTTGCCGACATGGTGGCCAACCCGGCCTTCCTGGCCGAGGTGCTCATCGGCGGGATCGCGGCTGGCCTCATGTATTCGCTCGTGGCCCTCGGGTTCGTGCTGATCTTCAAGGCCTCGGGCGTCTTCAACTTCGCCCAGGGCGCCCTCGTGCTCTTTTCCGCGCTCACGCTGGTCGGTCTCATGGAGCGCGGGGTGCCGGTCTGGCTCGCGCTGGGGCTGACCATGGCGATCATGGTGGCCCTCGCCTTCGCGGTCGAGCGCATGGTGCTCCGCCCGCTCGTCAACCAGGCGTACATCATCCTGTTCATGGCGACCATCGGGCTGAACTTCTTCCTCGAGGGATTCGGCGAGATGGTCTGGGGCGCCAACGTCAAGAAGCTCGACATCGGCATCCCGGACACCTCGTTCGTCGTCCGGGGCGTCCTCGTGAACCGGCTCGAGCTGACCGCGGCGATCACCGCCGGCGTGCTGGTGACGATCCTGGCGGTCTTCTTCCAGCGGACGCGGATCGGCCGCGCCCTCCGGGCGGTGGCCGACGACCACGAGGCGGCCCTGTCGATCGGCATCCCGCTGAAGACGATCTGGGTGATCGTGTGGTCGGTGTCGGGCCTCGTGGCGCTCGCGGCCGGCGTCATGTGGGGCGCCAAGAGCGGCGTGCAGTTCTCCCTGTCGCTCATCGCCCTGAAGGCCCTTCCGGTCCTGATCCTCGGCGGCTTCACCTCGGTGCCGGGGGCGATCGCGGGCGGTCTCATCATCGGCGTGGGGGAGAAGCTGGGCGAGGTCTACTGGGGGCCGCTCGTCGGCGGCGCCATCGAGAACTGGTTCGCCTACGTGCTGGCGCTGGCATTCCTCGTCTTCCGCCCGCAGGGACTGTTCGGCGAGAAGATCATCGAGCGGGTGTGAGCGCGTGATCTATCGCGAGGCCGGGCAGTTCAAGACCAGCTACGCCAGCGACCAGGCGATCTTCCCCATCGTCCAGGACCGGTGGGTGGCGGGCCTGGTGCTCGCGGCCGCGGTCCTGGTGCCGCCCCTCGTGGCCAACGACTACTGGCTCCAGGCGATCCTCATCCCGTTTCTGGTCTACGCCCTGGCCGCCATTGGCCTGAACCTCCTCACCGGCTACGCCGGGCAGCTGTCGCTCGGCACGGGCGGCTTCATGGCGGTGGGGGCCTACTCGGCGTTCAAGCTCACCACCGCGTTCCCGCGGGTCAGCATCCTGCTCGTCTTCCTGGCCTCCGGCGTGATCGCGGCGGCGGTCGGGCTCCTCTTCGGACTCCCGAGCCTCCGGATCAAGGGCTTCTACCTCGCGGTCGCCACGCTGGCCGCGCAGTTCTTCCTGATCTGGCTCTTCAACAAGGTGGGGTGGTTCGTGAACTACGCGTCGTCGGGCACGATCACCGCGCCGAACCGGGCCGTGCTCGGGGTGCTGGTGACCGGGCCCAACGCCGGGGCCCCCGCGCGCTATCTGATGGCGCTCGGCTTCGTGGCCGTGTTCGCGCTCGTCGCCAAGAATCTCGTGCGGGGCCGGATCGGCCGGTCCTGGATGGCCATCCGGGACCGGGACATCGCGGCCGAGATCATCGGCGTGCGGCCGCTCCGGACGAAGCTGCTCGCCTTCGGAATCAGCTCGTTCTACTGCGGGGTGGCCGGGGCCGAGCTCGTGTTCCTGTTCCTCGGGAGCGCGGAGACCCTCGCCTTCGACATCAACCAGTCGTTCCTGGTCCTCTTCATGATCATCATCGGGGGGCTGGGCTCGATCCTCGGCTCCTTCCTCGGGGCCGGGTTCATCATCCTGATTCCTATCCTGCTCACGAACATCCCCCACTGGCTGGGCGTCAAGATGTCGGTGGCACTGCAGAAAGAGATCGAGCTGATGGCCTTCGGCGGGCTCATCATTTTCTTCCTGATCGTCGAGCCGAACGGGCTGGCGCGGCTCTGGCAGATCACCAAGGAGAAGCTGCGCCTGTGGCCCTTCCCGTACTGAGGAGTCACGCCTCCACGGCGAACTGCGGTAGGGTGGGAGCATCCATGGCCCTCCAGCGCATCCGGGCCGAGGCGGAGCCCCCGTCGGGGACGGGTGGTCCGATGCGGAGTGACGCATGAGCGAGAACGGCGGGTCGCTCCTGACCGTCAACAACATCGAGGTCATCTACGACCACGTGATCCTGGTGCTCAAGGGGGTGTCGCTTCGCGTGCCCGAGGGCGGGATCGTCGCTCTTCTCGGGGCCAACGGCGCGGGCAAGAGCACGACGCTCAAGGCCATCTCCGGGCTGCTCCGCACGGAGCGGGGCGAGGTGACCAAGGGCGCGGTCGAGTTCCTCGGACGGCCACTGCACCGGCAGGACGCCTCGGCCATCGTCCGGTCCGGTGTCGTCCAGGTGATGGAGGGGCGCCACGTCTTCGAGCACCTCACGGTCGAGGAGAACCTCCTGACGGGGGCCTACACGCGCCGGAACGGCCGGGCGGTCGCGGACGACCTCGAGCGCGTGTACCGCTACTTCCCGCGCCTGAAGGAGCGGCGCACGGTGCGGGCCGGCTACGTGTCGGGCGGTGAGCAGCAGATGCTCGCGATCGGCCGGGCGCTCATGGCGCGCCCCAAGCTCATGCTGCTCGACGAGCCGTCCATGGGCCTGGCCCCGATGCTGGTGCAGGAGATCTTCGAGATCGTCAGCCGCCTGAACCGCGAGGAGAAGGTGGCCGTGCTGCTCGCCGAGCAGAACGCCTCGATGGCGCTCAGCTTCGCGCAGTACGCGTACGTGATGGAGAGCGGGCGAATCGTGCTGGACGGAGATGCCCATACCATCAGCGAGAACGAGGACGTCAAGGAGTTCTACCTGGGGCTCTCCGGGGTCGGCAATCGGAAGAGCTACCGCGACGTCAAGCACTACCGGCGACGAAAGCGCTGGCTCTCGTGACCGGCGCGCCGACCACCTCCCCGACGCGAGACTCCGCACACCAACACCCCGCACAAAGGAGGCAGCAACCATGAACTGGAAAGCCTTCCGGATCGGCGTCCTGCTCCTCGCCATCGCGGCGTGGCCGATGGCCACGTCCGCCCCGGCGCAGGACAAGACGATCTTCATGCCGTTGCTCGTCTACCGGACCGGCCCCTACGCGCCGAACGGCATCCCGATCGCCAACGCCGCCAGCGACTACTTCGCGCTCGTGAACGAGCGCGACGGCGGCATCAACGGCATCAAGATCGTGACCGAGGAGTGCGAGACGCAGTACGACACGAAGCAGGGCGTCGAGTGCTACGAGCGCCTGAAGGGGAAGGGCCCGGTGATCGTCAACCCGTACAGCACGGGCATCACCTACCAGCTCATCCCCAAGGCCGCCGTCGACAAGGTCGTCGTCCACTCGATGGGCTACGGCATGACGGCCTCCGCCGACGGGCGCTGGTTCCCCTGGGTGTTCAACTTCCCGATGACCTACTGGAGCCAGGCGTCCGCCTTCGTGAAGTACGTGGGCCAGCAGGAAGGCGGGATGGACAAGCTGAAGGGGAAGAAGATCGTCCACATCTTCCACAACAGCCCCTACGGCAAGGAGGCGAACCCGACGCTCGAGACCCTGGCGAAGCAGTTCGGCTACGATCTGACGCTGCTCCCCGTCGACCACCCCGGGCAGGAGCAGAAGGCGACCTGGCTCCAGGTCCGACGGATCAACCCGGACTGGATCTACATCTCGGGCTGGGGCGTGATGAACCAGGTGGCGGTGAAGGAAGCCGCGGCCCACGGGCTGAAGATGGACCACGTCGTCGGCAACTGGTGGACGGGCACCGAGATCGACGTGATCCCGGCCGGTGATGGCGCCAAGGGCTACAAGTCGTTGACGTTCACCGCCCCCGGCGCCAACTTCAAGATTCACCAGGACATCAACACCTTCCTCTACGAGAAGGGCAAGGGCGCCGGCAGGCGTGACGGCATCGGCGAGGTGCTGTACAACCGCATGATCGTCAACGCGATGCTCAACGTCGAGGCCATCCGCACGGCGATGGGCAAGTACGGCAACAAAGTGCCGACCGGCGAGCAGGTCCGGTGGGGCTTCGAGAACCTGAACATCACCGAGCAGCGGCTCGAGCAGCTCGGGATGAAGGGCCTGATGCGGCCGCTCAAGGTCACGTGTGAGAACCACGAAGGCAACGGCATGGCGATGGTCCAGCAGTGGGACGGCAAGAAGTGGAACATCGTCTCCGACTGGATCGAGCCCATGCGCGAGGTGGTCCGGCCGAAGCTCGAGGAGGCTGCGGTCGAGGAGGCCGGCAAGCTCCAGTACACGAAGCGCGACTGCTCCAAGGAAGGCTAGATCCGGGTGTCGCCGGCCCACGGGCGGCGCCGCCGGGAACCCGGCGCGCCGGAGCGCAAGGTGGTGACGGAGCTCCGGCGCGTCTGGGGACGCGGCGGCGACAGCACCCGTGGGCCGGCGGGCCCGCGGCCGGGCGAGGGTGAACATGACGCGCGCGGACCGGCTGCGCGGCTTCTACGATCGGAAGCGCGAGACGATGGGGGTGCGGGCGCGCCGCGCCTACCAGGATGGATGGGTGCGAGCGCTGGTGGCCCATGCCTGGCGGCGCGCGCCCGGCGTGCGGCGGCGCCTGGAGGCGGCGGGGCTCCGGCCGGCCACCGTGCGGACGCTGGCCGACCTCGGCCGCCTGCCGGTCATGAAGAAGGCGGCCATGCCGGACCTGCAGCGCGCGGATCCGCCCTTCGGCGGGTTCTCCGCGTCGCCGCCGGCGGATCTCAGCTGGGTGTTCGTGTCGCCGGGGCCGATCTACGAGCCGTTCGCGCGGCGGGACTGGAGTCCCTGGCGCGCGGAGACGGCCGCCTACGCCGGCGGCTTCCGGCCCGGAGACGTCGTCGTCAACACGTTTCTCTATCATCTGACGCCGGCGGCCCACCTCTTCGACCGCGGGCTGGCCCTGCTCGGCTGCACCGTGGTCCCGACCGGTCCCGGGAACGTCGAGGTGCAGGTCAGGACCATCCTCGATCTCGCCGTCACGGGCTACGTCGGCACCCCGTCGTTTCTGCTGGCGATCCTCAAGCATGCCGACGAGAAGGGGCTCGGGCGGCTTCCCCTCGAGGTCGCCCAGGTCGGGGCCGAGGCGCTGCCGCCCTCGCTCCGGCGGGCCATCGAGACCGACCACGGGATCCTCACGCGCCAGGGCTTCGGCACGGCGGATCTCGGGATCATCGCCTACGAGTGCCGGGAGGCCGACGGGATGCACGTCATGGAGGACGTCGTCCTCGAGATCTGCGATCCCGAGACCGGCGCGCCGCTGCCCGCGGGCGAGACCGGCGAGATCGTCTGCACCGTCAACCATCGCGCCTATCCCATGATCCGCTTCGGCACCGGCGACCTCTCGGTCGTCACCGAGGCGCCGTGCCCGTGCGGGCGCACCGCGCCGCGCATGCTCGGCTGGCGCGGCCGCGTGGACGAGGTGACGAAGGTCCGGGGCATGTTCGTCCACCCGCGCCAGGCGGAGGAGATCGCCGCCCGGTTCCCGGCGGTGGCCCGCTGGCAGGTGGTCGTGACCCGAGACGGCCACCAGGACGGGCTCGAGTTCCACGTCGAGCTGGCGCCGGGGGCCAGCGCGGAGCAGGTGAGCGTCGGCATGGTCGAGGCCATCCGCGACGTGATGAAGCTCCGGGGTGAGATCCGGATCGTGGCGCCCGGGACGATTCTCCCGAACGCGAAGAAGATCGACGATCGGCGGAAGTGGGACTGAGCGGCCATCCTGGGCTGACCCGCGACCCCGATCGCGATGGGCGACAGGTCGGACGCCTTCGAGGGCGTCCTCCGGCTCGAGCCGGGCCGGGTGGCCCTGCTCGTGGTCGACATGCAGCGGGGCTTCCTCGACCCCGGGGCGGCGATGGAGGTGCCCGAGGCGCGCGCGATCGTGCCGACCGTGGCCGGCCTGATCGCGCTGTTCCGGCGGGCGGGCCTGCCCGTGTGCTTCAGCCAGTTCGTCTACTCGCCGGCGGCACCGCTCCTCGTGGGCGATCTCCATCCGGAGCACCGGCCGGCGGTGCCCGGCGCCCCGACGGGGTTCGGCCGGCCCTCGTCCTCGTGCCTCGCGGGCGACCCGAGCGTCGACGTGGTGCCGGAGCTCGCCCCCGCACCCGGGCGAGCTGGCGGTCCGGAAGCACTGGTACGACGCCTTCGCGGGCACCCCGCTCGACGGGGCGCTCCGGGCGCAGGACGTCCGCGCGCTGGTCGTGACCGGGACCATGACCGACATCTGCGTCCTCGCGACCGTCGTGGGCGCGTTCAACCGCGAGTACCGGGTGACCGTGGTGGAGGACGGGGTGGCGACCCTCTGGCCGGAGATCCAGCAGGCGACCCTCGACATCGTCCGCCGGGCCTACGGCCGGGTGGTGCCGGCGAAGGTCGTCGCAGGCGAGATCGCGGCGTGGTGAGAGTGGCGGGGCCGCGGCCGGCTGCGAGGCTTGCGTGGGGCCCCCGCCGTGGAGTATAGAGAGGCCACCCGGACCGAACCAGTCCACGGCCGACACTCCGACACCAAGCAAGCCAACACCCGACAAGGGAGGAGCTGACGATGGCGGAACGCTGGCAGGACGAAGCGTGGGCCCGCGACCTGTGGTGGAGCGGCAAGACGACCCGCCGGCGGTTCCTCGGCCTGTCGGTGGGTGCGGCGGGAGCTCTCGGCGCGACGATGCTCGTCCCGTCCCCGTGGCGGGAGGCGTTCGGTCAGGCCAAGCCCTTCAAGATCGGCACGCTCCAGCCCCTGTCCGGTGCGGGCGCGGCCGGCGGCAAGACGGCCCTCGTCGGCACGCAGATGGCGGTCGACCGCATCAACAAGGCGGGCGGGATCGGCGGCCGGCCGATCGAGCTGGTGATCGCCGACTACGAGTCCAAGCCCGACGTCGGCCGCCGCAAGGCGGAGAAGCTCCTCGTCGAGGACAAGGTGGACGCCCACCAGGGCGGGTTCCTCTCGAACGTGTGCCTGGCGTGCATGCCGGTCTTCGACGAGCACAAGGTCGTCAACATGATCGGGGTGTGCCTCGACACCACGATCACGACGACCAAGTGCAGCCGCTACACCTTCCGGCCGTTCGACTACGCCCCGGCGCAGGCGGTCGCGTTCGCGCCGTACATGGTCAGCAAGCTGGGCAAGCGGTGGCACATCGCCTACGCCGACTACGCGTGGGGGCAGTCCACCCGCGACGCCTACACCGAGCAGATCTCGAAGGCCGGCGGCTCGGTCGTCGAGACCACGGGCATCCCGCTCGGGACGGCGGACATGACGCCGTTCCTGTCGAAGATCACCGGCAGCTTCGACGGGCTCTTCGGCATCTTCTTCGGCAAGGACGGGGTGACCATCGGCAACCAGGCCTTCGACCTCGGCCTCACCAAGAAGTACAAGTGGGCGGGTGACGGGGCCATCGCCGAGGCCACCAACCTGCCGGCCCTGGGGAACAAGATCGAGGGGTTCGTCGGCATCAACCGGTACGTGCCGGTCCTGGAGGGGCCCCTCAACACGCCCGCCCACAAGAAGTTCTTCGACGACGCGGTCGTGCGGCTGAAGCAGATCGATCCGACCGGCCCGCTGCCGGACCGCTACGTGCAGGCCAACTTCGAGGCGATGAACACCCTCAAGCTCGGCATGCAGAAGTCCGGCTTCCAGGGCCGCCAGGACACCATGAAGCTGATCGCGGCGCTGGAAGGGCTGGAGATGAAGGAAGGGGACGACTTCCCGCAGGGCGACAAGACCCTCCGGAAGGAAGACCACCAGGCGTTCCTGCGGGAGTTCATCTTCGACATGCGGGGCGGGAAGCACCGGATCCTCGAGGTCATCGCCAAGGAGAAGACGATCTTCCCACCGGCCTGCACGTTCGCATAGCGCGGTCCGCGTGACCGACGCGCGCGTCGGCGGGGCGGCTCCTCGGCTCGAGCCGGGGGCCGCCTCGCCGACCATCCTCCGCACCGAGAACCTGACCGTGCGGTTCGGGGGCCTCACGGCCCTCAACCAGGTCTCGCTCGCCGTGGCGCGCGGGGAGATCCGCGCCGTCATCGGCCCGAACGGCGCGGGCAAGTCCACCCTGTTCAACTGCCTGACCGGCGTGCTGCGCCCGACCGAGGGCCGGATCGTCCTCGACGGCGAGGACATCGCGGGGCTCCCGCCTCACGCCATCTCGCACAAGGGCATCGCGCGGAGCTACCAGATCACCAACATCCTGCCGGGCGCCACGGTGCTGGAGAACGTGCGGATCGCGGCCCAGTCGCGCCGCCACGGCTGGGGCCTCTGGCGCCACCACCTCGCGTACGCCGATCTCGTGGAGCGGAGCCGTCGAGTGCTGGCGGCGGTCGGCCTCGAGGACAAGGAGGAGGAGCTGGCCGCGAACCTCTCGCACGGGGAGCAGCGCACCCTCGAGATCGGCATCGCGCTCGCCACCGAGCCGCGGCTCCTGTGTCTCGACGAGCCGACCGCCGGCATGAGCGCGGCGGAGACCCGCGCGACCGTGGAGCTCGTCCGCCGGATCGCCGCCGACTACACGATTCTCATCGTCGAGCACGACATGGAGGTCGTGATGGGGCTCGCGCGCACCATCACGGTCCTCCACTACGGGGAAGTCCTGGCCGAGGGCACGCCGGCCGAGATCCAGGCCAACGCCCGCGTCCAGGAGGTGTACCTGAAGACGTGATGCTGGCCCTGGACGGGGTCCACGCGCACTACGGGAAGTCGCACGTGCTCCACGGCGTCTCGCTGCGGGTCGAGCGCGGCGAGGTCGTCGGCCTGCTCGGGCGGAACGGCGTGGGCAAGAGCACGACGCTCAAGGCGGTGATGGGTCTGGTGCGCCCGTCGAGCGGGCGCGTGACCCTCGAGGGACGCGACGTCACGGGGCTCCCGCCCCATCAGCTCGCGCGTCTGGGCATCGCGTGGGTCCCCGAGGATCGGCGCATCTTCCGGCTCCTCACCGTCTTCGAGAACCTCCGGACGGGCCTGGACCGGAGCGGCGTGTCGGAGGCGCGGCGGGCCGAGCTTCTGGAGAAGGTCTACGCGAGCTTCCCGGTGCTGGCCGAGCGGCGGCGGCAGGCGGGAGGCACCTTGTCCGGCGGCGAGCAGCAGATGCTCGCCATCGGCCGGGCGATGATGCTGGAGCCCAAGATCATCCTGCTCGACGAGCCCACCGAGGGGCTCATGCCGCGGATGGTGGGGCAGATCCGGGAGATCATCCGGATCCTCCACCGGGAGGGTGTGGCGATCCTGCTCGTGGAGCAGAACCTGCCGCTGACGCTCGAGGTGGCGGAGCGCGTCTACGTCATGGAGAAGGGCACCGTGCGGCACCACGCGCCGGCCGCCGAGCTGCGGGCGGACCCCGGCGTCATCCACCAGTACCTGGGAGTCTGACCCCATGGACCAGATCCTCATCCAGACCGTCAACGGGCTCGTCAACGGCATGATCCTGGCCCTCGTGGCGTCGGGCCTCACGCTGATCTTCGGCATCATGGACGTCGTCAACTTCACGCACGGCGACCTCGTGATGCTGGGCGGGTTCGTGGGGGCCGTGACCATCGCGGCGACCGGCAGCTTCTGGCTGGCGCTCCTGGCGGCGGCGATCGTGATCGGGGCCTTCGGGGCGATCCTCCAGTCGACGACGCTCCGTCCCCTCGTCGGCCGCGACCCGCTCACGACGATCCTGGCGACCTTCGGGATGTCGCTCGTGCTCCAGAAGTACGCGCTGTGGCAGTGGGGCCCGTCGGCCCGGCAGATCCAGGAGCCCGTGACGGGCCGGTTCGCGCTCTTCTACCTCGAGTACCCCTGGTACCGGATCCTGACGGCGGGGCTGTCCGCCGCGATCATTTTCGCGCTCTGGCTCTTCCTGAAGCACGGGAAGTACGGCGTCTGGATCCGCGCGACCACCCAGGACCGGGTGATGGCCGCCGCCATGGGGATCCCGGTTCCCCTCGTGCACACGGGGGTGTTCGCCATCGGCGCCGCGATGGCCGCCGCCAGCGGGGTGCTCTTCGGCCCCCTCGGCGGCGTCACCCAGACGATGGGCCTCGACTTCACCCTGCGGGCCTTCATCGTGGTGGTCGTCGGCGGCATGGGCAACCTCGCGGGGTCGATCCTGGCGTCGATCTTCATCAGTCTGCTGGAGGCGTACGCGTCGCTCGTCGTGAGCCCGGCCCAGGCGGTGATCGTGTCGTTCGCCGCGCTGATCCTCACCCTCCTGTTCCGGCCGACCGGCCTGTTCGTGCCCACTCCCAAGTGAGCGCGCCGGCATCCGCGCCCGTCGCCGCAGGCGTGTCCCGACGCCCGCTCACCGGGCTACTGGGTCGGGTTCGGCGTCGTCGTCGGGCTCCTGGTGCTGGCCCCCCTCGTCCTCCCGGAATTCTGGCGCCGCTTCGTCACGGAGATCCTGATCTGGGGGCTGCTCGCGATGTCGTCGGACATCCTGATCGGCTACACGGGCATGGTGTCGTTCGGTCACTCGGCGTTCTTCGGGCTCGGCATGTACGGGGCGGCGGCCGCTCTGCTCGCCGTCCGGCCGCCGAGCCTCTGGCTGGCGATCCTGGCGGGGCTCGTGGGCGCCGGGGCGATCGCCGCCTGCGTCGCCTTCTTCGCGACGCGACTGCGCGACATCTACTTCTCGATCACGACGCTCGTGTTCTCGCAGATCTTCTACGTGATCGTGTTCACCTGGACCGCCGTGACGGGGGGCGAGAACGGGCTCACGTTCAGGCAGCCCCCCCTCGGGCTCCCGGGCGTGGGCACGGTCGCCTTCACGCCGGTCACGCTCCACTGGTTCGTGCTCGCCGTGGTGACGCTCTCCTACCTCACGCTCAGGCGCGTCCTCCGCTCGCCCTTCGGCATGGTGCTCCAGGCCATCCGGGAGAACGAGCCCCGGGTGCGCGCGATCGGATACCACGTGGAGCGGTACAAGATCGTGGCCGTGCTGCTGTCGGGCCTGTTCGCGGGCCTCGCCGGCGTGCTCTACGCCATCCAGAACAAGTTCGCGGCTCCCGACTTCATCCACTTCGTCCTCTCGGGCGAGACGGTGATCTTCAACGTCATGGGCGGCATGGGCACGCTGGTCGGTCCCGTGGCCGGGGCGGCCTTCTTCCAGCTCCTCCGCGAGGGCGTCTCCCGGTTCTTCACCGAGTACTACCTGATCCCGGTGGGCCTCGTCTTCACGGCGATGGTCATCTTCCTGCCGCAGGGGCTGCTCGGATTCCTCCGCCGGACGCTGAACCGCTGAGCGCGGGACGCTTCCAGAGCGCTTCCGGCCGGAGCCGCTGCCGTTGACGAACCCCGGGCGCGACGCCCACAATGGACCGTCTATGACGTACCTATGCCGCGCGGAAGGGCGCGGTCGGCCCTATCGGGACGCGCTCCGGTGTCGCCGGCGGCGCCCGGTGACCGCGCTGGGGGTGGTGACCGCCCTCGGGCTTCTGGCGACGGCCTGCGCGGGCGCTCCGCCCGCCACCACGCCGGCCGCGACGCGGGGCCGCTTCGATCTCGAGCGCGACGCCTTTGCCTTCGCGAACCTCGTGCGGGCCGAGCGTCCGGGCTGGAACGACGCCTTCGCCAACTACTGCCTGGTGATCGCGCGGGCCGCGAGCCAGTTCTACCGCTTCGCTCGATTCGCGGCCGACCGACCCCCGGCGTCCCCGGAGGAGTACGACCGGCTCGTGCGCGCGGTCCTCTCGCAGCCGCCGTGGGCGCCGCCGGCGACGGAGACCGAGCGGGTCGTCATCCCGGGGTACACGGATCTCCACAGCTTCTCCGCCGCGCACGAGGGGGTCATCAAGGCGGCCCTCGGCTCGAACGTCCTCAGCATGGTGCACTGGCGCACGTGGCGCGTCGGGGTCGACTTTCCGCCGGAGCACCAGGAGCGCCTCGCGCGAGAGCTCATCGCCGAAGTGGATGCCGGCCGGCCGGTTCCGCTCATGATCACGAACTTTCCGCATGAGGACCTTCTCAACCATTCCGTCCTGGTCTACGATCGCCGGCCGGCCCAGCAGGGGACGGACTTCGCCGCCTACGACCCGAACGACCCAGGCTCGCCGCTCACGCTCTACTACGACGACGAGGCCCGGGCCTTCTGGGTCGGTCCGCTCACCTACAGCCCTCCGGGGCGGGTGCGGGCCTTCCGGCTCTACACCTCGCCGCTCTTCTGACGCGTGCTCGTGCACCCGCCGCGCGAGCGAGCCCGACCTGCCGTCGATCGGAGCGCGTTGTGGGGGTGACGGTTGCCGCCGGGGTGGACGCTCCTCGCGCGCGCTGGCACGCCCACCCGTACAACCGCTCGCGCTACTACCGACTCGCGGCAGCCGCGGCACCACGGCTGCCGCGGCCGATGAGGGTATGGCTCGCCGAGCGCCTGGCGGGCCTGCTCGTGGTCCGATTTCCCGCCGAGCGCGCGGCGGTGCGGCGGAACCTGACGCGCGTCCACCCGGGACGGGACGCGGCCTGGCTGGACGCGGCCGTCGATCGGGTGTTCGCGCGCTTCGCCGTGTGCTTCGCCGACCTCCTCTCGCTGAACCGCGAGGAGTCCGGACTCTGGCGACACGTTGCGGCGGGGAGCGGCCAGGAGCCGACGCTCGACGCGCTGGCGGGGGGACGGGGCTGCGTGTCCCTCACGGCGCACCTGGGGAACTGGGAACTGGGGGGACGGCTGCTCGCGACCCTGGGCCGGCCGGTCCACGTGGTGATGGCGCCGGAAGAGGACCCTGCCGTCGGCGCGTTGCTCGCTCGCGGCGGCTACCCGGGGCTGCGGTTCGTGCGCCTGACGAGCCCGACGGTCGGCGTCGAGCTGGTCGCCGCGTTGCGCCGGGGGGAGGTCGTCGCGTTCCAGCTCGACCGCACGCTGGGCGGGCGAGGGGACGCGACGGTGCCGTTCTTCGGCGCGCCCGTGACGTTCCCGCTGGGGCCGTTCCTGATGGCGGCCGCCGCCGGCGCGCCGGTGGTCCCGGCCTTCTGCGTGCTCGAGGCGGGAGGGAGCTATCGTCTCCACGTCGAGCCGGCGCTCGCGGTGTCGCGCGGGGGCGAGGTGGAGGCGCTCGGCGCCGCGGTGGCGACCCTGGAGCGCTACGTCCGCACGCACTGGGACCAGTGGTTCAACTTCTACGACGTCTGGGAGCGCGTGTCGTGAAGGGGGCTCTGGCCCCACGGGTCTCGCCGGTTGCCATCACGGGCGCCGGCGTGGTGACCGCGATCGGCCAGGACCTGGACGGCTTCTGGGCCGGGCTCGTCACCGGGGTGTCCGGCATCAGCGAGATCGAGGGCTTCCCCGTGGGAGACCTGCGGGTCACGCGGGCCGGAGAGGTGAAGAAGCTCCGGCGGGACATTCCGGGCGCGCCCCGCGGGGGCGATGGACGGCCCCGTCGCGGGACCTACTGCCGCACCTCGCGATTCCTCGTCCACGCCGCTCGGGAGGCCCTGGAGACCGCCGAGCTCCGGGACGCGCTGCCCGACGCCGACCGGATCGGGGTGGTCGTCGGCACCGCGCTGGGCGGGATCGACGAGGCGAGCCGCGCTCTCGCCGCGCCGGGCGCGCTCAGGGCGCTGACGGGCTCCGTGTACGACGGTCCGACGCGCAATCTGGCACGCTGGCTGGGAGCCCGGGGGCCGGCGTTGACCGTGACGACGGCCTGCGCGTCGGGCGCCACCAGCCTCGGTCTCGCCGCCGACCTCCTGCGCGCGGGCCAGGCGGACGTCGTCCTGGCGGGCGGGGCTGACGGGCTGTGCCGGTTCGTCCAGCGCGGCTTCAACGTGCTGCGCTCGCTGACGCGCGACGCGGTGCGCCCGTTCGACCGGCGTCGAAGCGGTCTCCTCCTCGGCGAGGGCGCGGGCCTGGTCGTCCTGGAGCGTGTCGACACGGCCGTGCGCCGAGGGCACCGACCGCTCGGATACCTCCTCGGCCATGCGAGCACGGCGGACGGCGCCCACATCACGGCGCCGGACCCGGAGGGGCGGGGGCTCGAGCTCGCCGTGCGAGCCGCCCTCGCGGAGGCCGGACTCGCGCCGGACGCGCTGGACCTGGTGAGCGCGCACGGGACGGGGACGCCGGCGAACGACCGCGTCGAGACCGACGTGCTGAAGCGCGTCCTCGGCCCGCGCGCCCGCGCCATCCCGGTGAACTCCATCAAGGCGCATCTCGGCCACACCATGGGGGCGGCGGCGACGCTCGAGGCGATCATGTGCCTCCTCGCCGGCCGCCATGGCCAGGTCCCGCCGACCCTCAACTACGGCGAGGCGGACCCCGAGTGCGATCTGGACTGCGTGCCGAACGCGGCGCGGATCTGGCGGCCACGGGTGAGCCTGTCCACCTCGCTCGGCTTTGGCGGGTGCAACGCCGCCCTGGTGCTGGCGACGGGAGAGGAGCCGTGAGAGCGGCGGCGGCGCGCTCGGAGCTCGCGAACCCGCCGGCGCCCCGGATCCGGGGGATCGGCGCGGTCACGGGCTGGGGGGACGGTGTCCAGGCGCTGCCAGAGGCTGTCGCCCGGCGTGGCGAGCGCGGCCGGGGGCTGGTGACGGCGCCGACGCCCGTCCTCGGCGGCGACCGATTCCGGCGCGCGACGCGCGAATGCCTGCTCGCCGTCGCGGCCGCGAAGGCGGCGGTCGCCGACGCCGGACTCGCGGAGGCGGAGCTGGCGGGCCCGCGAACGGGTATCCTGTACGTGAGCGCCACGGGGTACGCTGCCGCGAACCGGGCGTTCCTCGAGGACGAGACGTCCACGACGCTTCACTTCCCGTACACCTCGCCCAGCGCGGTGCCCGGCGAGGTGACGATCGAGCTGGGAATCCGGGGGCCGTCCGTCAACCTCATGGGCGGCGCCCCGGCGACGTTCCAGGCGCTCTGGTGGGCGGCGCGCTGGCTGGCCGAGGGCCGAGCCGACCGACTTCTCGTGCTCGCCGTGGAGGCGTTTCACGAGGTGCGGGACCTGTTCGGCCGAGCCCGACGGCTGTACGCGGGCCCCCTCGTCGAAGGGGCGGCGTGCCTGCTCCTGGAACCGGGCGAGGGGAGCGTCCTCCGCTGGGCCTCCGCGCTCGCCGGGCCGACGGGGGCGCGGGGCACGGTCGCGGCGGTGCTCGAGCGAGTGCTGGACGGCGAGCGGCCCGGCCTCGTCTGGAGCGGGTCGACGGGAGCGAGCCGGGAAGCCGCCGAGGCAAGGATCCTGGCAGACCGGGGAGCCCCGGCCCCGACGCCTCGCCTGGGCGAAGCCCTGGCGATGGGACCGCTTCTCGCGCTGGCGCGGATCCACCGCGAGAGAGCGCCTGGGCCCTGGCTGCTGACCGCCACGTGGCGAAGCGAGTACGCGGCGCTGCTGTGGGCGCGGTAGGCACGACACGGGAGGACGGATGGACGACCGAGCGATCATCGGGGAGTTGCGCGACATCGTCGTCAAGCGACTCCGGTTCGATCCTGCGCGTCTGAGCGCGCTGACCGCGGAGACGCCCCTCCCGAAGGGTGTCGAGGGGGCGCTCGGGCTCGACTCGCTCGATTTCATCGAGCTCTCGATCGCGCTGGAGGAGCGATTCGGCATCGTGATCCAGGAGGGCGAGGACGTGGCCGCTCACTTCGGCACGTTCGGCGCCCTCGTGCGCTTCGTGGGCGCGCGAGCCCAGGGCACCTGAGACCCCGTCCCGAATGACCCGCCGGCCCGCTCAGGATCGCCGGGCCCCCCTCCCGGCTCGGGATGGGAGGTCCGCCACAGGCCGAAGACCGTCCATGAATCAGGGGAGGCCCGCCTCTGGAGGGACGCGACGTCCTGAGGGCCGCAGGCCCGAAGCATCGCGGCGCGTCGAATGACGCGGGTTCTCGTCACGGGCCTCGGAGTCGTCAGCCCGTACGGCGCCGGCCGGGGCGTCTTCTGGGAGGGTCTGACGGCGGGCCGGTGCGCGATCGGTCCCATCGGACTCTTCGACACGGAGGGGTTCCGCGCCCGCGTCGGGGCCGAGGTGCCCGCTGGCACCGCGCTTCCCGGTGTGTCCCCGCGCCGCTCGCGGGCCGACCGGTTTGCCGTGGCGGCGGCGGACGAAGCCGTCCTGGACGCGGGCCTCTCGCGCGCGGAGCTGCGCCCGGCGGCGGTGATCGTCGGTGGCATCGGGGGCGGCATGCTCGAAGCCGAGGCCTGGTTCTGGCGGCGCGAGCGCGACCGGGTCGATGACCCGAAGCTCCGGACGGCGCTCTGGAGCGTCCTGCCGTTCGCCCATGCCGACGTCGTCGCGCGCCGCTACGGGACGACCGGCCCCAAGGAGACCGTGGTCCTGGCCTGTAGCTCCGGCGGCGCGGCGCTCGGGCTGGCGGCCGAGTTGATCGCCTCCGGCGAGGTGCCCCTGGCCCTCGCGGGGGGCGTCGATGCCATGACCCGGATCTGCTTCATGGGCTTCAACGCGCTCAAGCTCCTCGATCCCGCGCCCTGCCGTCCGTTCTCGCGGGATCGCCGGGGCATGTCGCTCGGGGAGGGCGCCGGGTTCGTCGTGCTCGAAGGCGAGGCGCACGCCCGGGCGCGCGGCGCGCGCGCCTATGCGGAGCTGGCCAGCTACGGGCTGACCACGGACGCCTGGCATCTCACCTCGCCCCACCCCGACGGCGAGGGCAGCGTTCGGGCAATGGCGGAGGCGCTGGACCGGGCGGGCGTTCCGGCGAGCGCGGTGGGGTACGTCAACGCGCACGGGACCGGCACGCCTCAGAACGACCGGGTCGAGGCCGCGGCCCTCCGCAAGCTGTTCGACCCGGACGCGGTCCTCGTGAGCTCCAACAAGTCCCTCGTGGGGCACGCGATGGCGGCGGCCGGCGCGCTGGAGGCGATCGCGACCGTGCTGACGCTCGTCCACGGGCTCGTCCCGCCTACTGCCAACCTCGCCGAGCCGGACCCCGAGGTGGTCTTCGACTGCGTGCCCAACGTCGCGCGTCCCGCAGCGGTCGAGTGCGCCCTGTCGAATTCCTTCGGGTTCGGCGGCCAGAACCTGAGCCTCCTGTTCCGGCGCGTCGCCGCTCCGCGGAGCCTGGATGCCGCCCGCTGAGCGAGAGGGCGGTGCCCGGCCCCGGGTCGTCGTCACCGGGGTGGGCAGCGTGAGCGCGCTTGGTGCCGGCGACGGCGCCGCCGTGGGCGAGGCGCTCGCGCGAGGAGTGTCCGCCATCGGGCCGGTCCGGGCCTTTCCGACCGATGGCTGCTCGAGCCGGCTCGGTGGTGAGGTCGGCGACCTCACGACGCACCTCCAGGACGGGGAAGCGCGTCGGCTGTCGCGGGCCAGCCAGCTCGCGGTCGTCGCCGCCCGGCTCGCCTTGACGGACGCGAGCCTCCAGCCGGGCCAGCCGGCCGCGATGGGGCTCGTGCTCGGATCGCACTGGGGTGACTTTCGCTCCTCGGAGGCCTTTGCGCTCGGGTTCCTCGAGCGAGGGATACTCGGGCTCTCCCCGCTCGTCTTCCCGAGCACGGTGATGAACGCCATGGCCGCCCAGGTGTCGATCGCCGTCGGCGTCCGCGGGCCGATGCTCACGATGAACGAGGTCGACGTGGCCGGCGAGCTCGCCGTGGCCCGGGGCGCCGCCCTGATCGCCTCGGGGCGGGCGAGCGCGGTCCTGGCGGGTGGGAGCGACGAGCTCTCCCCGATCCTCTACCGAGAGCTGAGCCGGCTGGGGACCATGTCCCGGACGGCGCCGGGCCCCGAGGGCTGCCGGCCATTCGACCGCCGGGCGAACGGCACCGTTCTGGGGGAGGGTGCGACGTTCCTGGTCCTGGAGTCAGCGGAGTCCGCGCTGGGCACGAGGCGTGCGCGTCTACGCCGAGCTGGCGGGCGCGGCGTGGGGCAATCTCCCGACGCCCGCCCACGGCTTCCCGTCGCCCCGGCGGCGCGACCCGCTGACGGTCCGCCGTGCGCTCGCCTCGGCCGGCGTGGCGCCCGAGGCTGTCGAGACCGCGTACCTGACCGGATCGGGTCATCCGGAGCACGACGCGTGCGAGCTCGACCTCGTGGCCCGGACCCTGGGAGGCGGGCGTGCCCGCCTGACCGCGCTGACCCCTCTGGTCGGCGAGCACGCGGGTCTCGGCGCGCTGCGTGCTGCCGCAGCGGCGCTCGCCGTGGCGGGTTCCGGAGTGTCCGCGCTCCCCGACCTCTCGGAGCCGATCCGCCACGATCTCCGGTTCGTTGAGAGCCGGTCGGAGGGTGCGCCCGAGACGGCGCTGGTCCACGGCCTCGCCCGCGGCGGCAGCCACGTCGCGCTGGTGCTCCGGACCTTCGGCCAGGATCGGAAGGCCGCCGCATGAGCGACAGGCTGTGGGCCGTCGTTCCCGTGTTCGACGAGGTCCGCACGCTCGGCAGCGTCGTCGAGCGGCTTCGCGCGCACTGCCCCGTGATCGTGGTGGACGACGCCTCCACGGACGGGAGCGCCGGGGTCGCGGCTCGGGCCGGCGCCGTGGAGGTTCTCCGGCACGCGCGCCGCGAGGGCAAGGGCGCCGCGCTCCGGACGGGGTTCGGTGCCGCGCTCCGCCACGGGGCGACCGCGGTCGCCACCCTGGACGGAGACGGCCAGCACGATCCAGCGGATCTGCCTCGCCTTCTCGCCGCTCACTCCGAGGCCCCGGACGCTCTCGTCCTGGGCCATCGGTTCGGTGCCGCGGCGGGCGACCCCATCCCGCCGCTCCGGCGGGTGGCGATTCGCGCCGCGGACCGAACCCTCGGACCCATCCTGCCGGCCCCCCTGTCGGACAGCCAGTGCGGGTTCCGGATCTATCCCGGAGCGTTTCTGCGCGAGGTCGCGCTGCGCGAGGGCGGATTCGTTCTCGAGACGGAGGCGCTGGTCCGAGCAGCGTGGGCGGGATACCCGCTGGTCTCGGTGCCGATCCGGTCCGTGTACCCGCGCGGCCGCCGGAGCCGCTTCCACGCGGTGACGGATGTCGCCAGGATCGCGTGGTACCTGACGCGCGTCTGGTTCGGAGGCGGGGGGCCGGCGGGCATCGTCCGCCCGGCCGCCGTCGCCTCGGGAGCCCGTCTTGCGCGCGAGCTCTGAGCGACCGCGCGCGCGTCGCCCGATGGAGCTCGCCATGCCGGCCCGATGTGACGTCGCGGCGATGGGCGGGGAGCCGGTTCGGGCGATCGGCCCCGCGACAGCCGGGCTCGGCGTCGTCTGCCGCGGAGTCGTGCGGCGGGCCATCGGGCGCCGCCGCTGGCTCGGGCTCTCCCTGGAATCGCAGCGCTCGTGGTGAGCGGCCGGGGGGTGGCGCGTCGGCGGCGCCTGCTGCCCCGAGGCTACGGGTTCGCGATTGCCGGTATCGCCGTCGGGATGGCCGGTCTCGTGGCTCTGGGCGCCCTCGCCGACCGCATCAGCCGGTTCATCGACGGCGGGCACCGCTTCGTCCTGGGGCAGATCTCGGTGGCGGGCGCGGGCATCGGCACGGGAGCCGGCTTCACGGCGGGAGGCCTCCTGCGCCGCCAGACCATCGAGGCGATTCGCCGAGTTCCGGGAGTCGCCGCCATCCAGGCGCAGGTGATGCTGCCGTTGAATCCGGGCACGTCCGAGCTCTTCTCCGTGAACCAGGAGCTGGTCCTGGGCGTCGACCTCGGCGTCCCGTCGCCGAACCGCAACTACCCTACCTCCCCGATCGCCGAGGGACGGGCCCTGGTCCCCACCGACCGCGGGCGCGTCATGGTCGGCGCCGAGCTGGCGGCGGGTCGGGCGCTTCGCTCCGGATCGCGCCTCCGGATCGGCGAGCGAGACTTCGAGGTCGTCGGCGTTCTGGAGCGCCTCCTCACCGCGCCCGACCGCTTCGCTGTCCTGCCGATCGAGGACGCTCGCGATCTCTGGCTCGCCCTCGACCCCACGCTCCGCGCGCTGTTCGGGGCGGGCGGCGTCCTGGCCCGGGAGGACCTCAACACCGGCGCGGCCGTGGGCTGGGCCGACGGTGTGGACCCTGACGCCCTCGCGGCGCGAATTCGCCGGGAAGTGGCCGGCGTCAACGTCGCCGCGCCGGGCGAGGTGGCGCGCCAGCTGGCCGCGTCGACGGCGTTCTTCTCCTGGCTCATGGCAGGCATCGCGGGGATCGGGCTCCTCATCGGCGGGCTCTCCCTCTCGAACACCGTCGCGGCGTCGACCTTCGAGCGGATCCGGGACTTCGGGATCAAGCAGGCACTCGGCGCCACCGACCTCCAGCTCCTGGGTGAGGTCCTCCGGGAGAGCCTCGCGGTCAGTCTCGGCGGTGGCCTTCTCGGAACGGCCCTTGCGGTCCTGCTCGGGAGTGCGGTCGACGCCCGGGCGGCCCGGGCGGGACAGGAGCTGTTCCTCTTCTCGGGCCGTCTGGTCGCGTTCGCTCTCGGGTTCGCGGTCGTCCTCGGGGCCGTCGCGGGCGCCTACGCGACCGTCCGGATCCTGCGGGTGCCGCCGGCCGAGGCGATCCGCCGCGGAGCCTGAGACCATGAACACCGGCGCGGCGCTCCTCCGGGCGTCCGGCCTCGCGAAGCGCTTCCGCACCCCGGACGGGCGTGTCCTCGAGGTGCTCCGCGGGGTGGACCTCGCGCTCGCGCCCGGGGAGCTGGTAGCCGTGATCGGACGGTCCGGATCCGGAAAGTCCACGCTCCTGAACCTCCTCGGCTGTCTCGACCGGTCCGATGGCGGGGAGCTCTGGTTCCGAGACCAGCGCCTGACCGGGGCGAGCCGTCGGGCCATGGCCGGCTTTCGCGGCCGGCACCTCGGCTTCGTCTTCCAGACGTACAATCTGATCCCCGAGCTCACCGCGCGCGAGAACGTCCTCCTCGCCGCGCGCTACGTGGGCCGCGCGCGGGCGGAGGCCGAGACGGCGGCGCGCGATCTCCTCGAGAGGCTGGGCGTCTGGGAGCGGGCGGAGCAGTACCCGCCCGCGCTCTCCGGCGGTGAGCAGCAGCGGGTCGCGTTCTGCCGGGCCGTCCTGAACGACCCGGTCGTGATCCTGGCCGACGAGCCGACGGGGAACCTGGACGCGGAGAACGCCGGCGTGCTGCTCGCGGAGCTCCGGGCGCGGGCGCGGAGCGGCCGCGCGGCGGTCCTGCTGGTGACGCACAGCGCGGAGCTCGCCCGCGCCGCGGACCGCACGCTGACCCTGATCGACGGCCAGCTTGGCGAAGAGGGGCGGACATGACGACACCGGTGCGCTCCGGCGCGATCGCGGTCATCCGGAACGGCCTCATCGGGCACGGGTGGTGTTGGTCTTCGCCGCCACCGGCCATGACATGCGATTGACCGCTGGAGCCGCGAGAGCCTGCATCGCGTGTGGGCGCGGATCCGGGTGAACGGGAGCCGCCTCGCCGTCCACGGCCTGGTGGGCGACGGCGCGGTCGAGGGGATCGTGCGGCGACGCTCGACGCCTCTCCGACGCTGCCGGAGACCCTGGGCGATCCGGCTTGCGTTGGCCACTGCCCGCTATCGACCGTTCGGGGAGGTCTACGACTGGATGCGCCGGGCTGGCCAGGCCCAGGCAGGGGCCCGAATGGAGGAGGTGTTCCCACACCTCCGGAGACAGGGCTGACGCGGTTCCACCAGGTCGGCTCTGGTACGCTGCGCAGGTCTGCAGCACGCGGGACCGGTGGGCTGTCAGGCAAGAGGGAACGGGAGATCTCATTTGGGGAAGGTCCACCGTGCCATCGTGCTGGGGACGGATCCTGGGGCGGAGATCGTGGTCGGGGGTCTGCCGCTGGCCGTACGGGCCGTCCTGGCCTTGCACGCGGCCGGATTCGACGATGTTGGGCTCGTCGTCCCGGGAAGACCCCGATGGGCCGCTGAGCCGCTCGCGCGCCGCCGGGTCTCGGTCCAGTGGGTGGAGCCCCCTTCCGTCGGGGCCACCGACCTTTCGGACTTCGGGGATGCCTTCACCCTCCTTCTGGCTGGAGACGTGCTCCTGGACAGCGCCGCCGTCGCGGCCCTCCGGGCCGGGCCTCCGGGCCCCGTCTGGACCACGGCCGGCCGGCTGGTCGGAGTCGTGTGTGGTCCCGCCGACGCGCTGACGTGTCTTCGACGTCCTGATCTCTGGACGCGGTCGCCGGGGCCGGGGACGCGGATCGCGGCCGGCCTCGCGGTGCCGCTCGGGGTCGCCGGGTCACGCGCCCGCCTGGAGCGGGCACTGCTCGAGTACCTCGCGGGCCGGGCGACCGGTGACAGCTACCTGGCGACCCTGTTCGACCGTCCGATGTCCAGGCCGCTCACGCGACTGCTTCTCCGGACGCCGCTCGCTCCCTCGCACGTGACGCTCCTCGGCGTGGCGACCGGGCTTCTCGGGGCGGCGGGGCTGGCGACGGTGTCCTACTGGGGGCGCCTTGGCGGAGTGATCCTCCTGCTCGTCTCCGTCGTGCTCGATTGCGTCGACGGGGACATGGCCCGGGCGCGACTCGCGCAGAACCCGGCGGGCGCGCGGCTGGACGTGATGGGTGACTACCTGGTGCACCTGGCGGTCTTCACCGGGCTGGCCACCGGCCTCTGGCGCGAGGGGTTGCCGGCAAGCGGCGTCTGGGCGGCGTTGACCCTGATCACCGGCGTCGGTGCGGCGATGGCGGCGGTTCACGTGCTGTTCATCCGTCCCGCCCTCCGACAGAGCGGCGACCTCCACTGGGCCGGCGACGCGTGGAGCCTTCGCGGCCGGCCGGGGGCGATGGTTGCCGAGAAGCTGGCGAGCCGCGACTACACGTATCTGCTCCTGGTGCTGGCGGCCATCGGTCACCTCGAGTGGTTCCTCTACGCTGCCGCTGGAGGCGCGTGGATCTTCACCGTGGCTCTGGTCGCGTATCGGTTCTTGGCCATGCCCAGCCGCCGTCGGGACGCGGTATCCCGGTGATGGCGTTCCGGCGCCGCGGCCTCGAGCTGGCGTGTCTCGCTCTCGGTGTGGCAGTCCTGGCCGGCACCGTCTGGGCCATCGGGGCCGAGACTCTCGCCCGGGACCTCCGCACCCTGGGGTGGGGTCTCGCCGTCATCCTGCTGGTCGAGAGTCTGAGCGTCGCCCTGAACACCGGCGGCTGGGCGCTGGCCTTTCCGAGCGGCGAGCGACCGGTCAGCGCCGGGCGGCTGTTCGGCGCCCGCCTGGCCGGCGACGGCGTCAACTACCTCACCCCGTCGGCCACTGTTGGAGGAGAGCTTCTCCGAGTGCGGCTGCTGGGCCCGCACGTCTCCTCGACCCTCCGATGGGCATCCGTGAGCGTTGCCAAGATCGGCCAGTCGCTGGCCCAGGCCGTCTTCATCCTGCTGGGACATCGCCATCGTCCTCCCGGGGCTGGCCGTGGCGCGCGGGTGGCTCGGGTGGGGGGGCGCGATTGTCGCCGCCTCCGTGGCTGGTGCGGCCGCCATCGCGCCCTGGGTCGCGTTCGTCTGGGCGGTCGACCGGGGCTTCTGGACGACGACCCAGGGCGCGCTCCGGCGCGATCCGCCTCGGCTGGCTTCTGCCGGTGTCTTGGGCCGGTCCCGGTCGCGATCTCGATGCCACGCTCGCGCGACTGGGCCCATGGCGGGCGGCCGCGTCGCTCGGTTGCTTCGTTGCAGGATGGGCCGTGGGAGCGGCGGAGATCTACCTCATCCTCCTCTGGGTCGGCGGCGCGGTGGACTGGCGGACGGCGCTGTCCCTCGAGACGGGGTCGGTGCTCATCGATGGTATTCTTTTCTTCGTGCCCGCCAAGGTAGGGACGCAGGAGGGGGGCAAGGTGGTGCTCTTCGCGGCCCTCGGGCTCAATCCGGCCCGTGGCCTCACGGTCGGTGTCGTGCGGCGTATCCGGGAGCTGGTCTACGCGGGGCTTGGCCTGGTCGTCCTGGGCTGGATGAGCGCTCGCCCAGAGGCCAGTCCGACTCGACTCCAGACCCCTGCCTCTGCGGGCCGGGGCAGTTCCGGGCGTGTCTGAGGGTCTCGTGGCACTCCGGACGCTGTTCCTCCATCCTCCCTCGTTCGAAGGCTTCGATGGCGGCGCCGGATCCCGGTACCAGGCGCGTCGAGAGATCCGCTCGTTCTGGTACCCGACCTGGCTCGCCCAGCCCGCCGCGCTCGTGCCCGGCAGCCGTCTGATCGACGCGCCGCCTGACGGTCTGACCGTCGAGCGGGTGGCCCCGCTCGCCCGGGAGTACGACCAGGTGGTGATGCACACCAGCACGCCCTCCTTCGGCAGTGACCTGCGGGTCGCGGAGCGCTTGAAGGACGAGAATCCGAAGGTCCTGGTAGGCATGGTGGGTGCCCATGTGGCCGTGCTTCCGGAGGCGTCGCTCCGCGCGGCGCGCGCCGTGGACTGGGTGGGCGTGGGGGAGTTCGACCACGCGTGCGCCGAGGTCGCGGAGGGGCGGCCGCTCGCCGACGTGAAGGGCATCGCGTACCGTGACGGGGACCGGATCCGGTTCACGCCGCCCCGGCCGCCGATCGAGGACATGGACGCCCTGCCCTTCGTGGTCGACGTGTACCGTCGGGACCTGACGATCGAGAACTACTTCATCGGCTACCTCCTCCACCCCTATGTCTCGCTCTACACGGGACGGGGGTGCCGATCCAAGTGCACCTTCTGCCTGTGGCCGCAGACCGTTGGCGGGCATCGCTACCGGGTGCGAAGCCCCGAGAGCGTCGAGGCCGAGATGGCCCGGGCCAAGACGCTACTTCCCCCAGGTCCGGGAGTTCTTCTTCGACGACGACACGTTCACGGACGACCTCCCCCGCGCCGAGGAGATCGCTCGCCGCCTGGGCCGTCTCGGTATCACCTGGTCGTGCAACGCGAAGGCGAACGTTCCGCGGCGGACGCTCGAAATCCTGCGGGACAACGGTCTTCGCCTCCTGCTGGTCGGCTACGAGTCGGGGGATCAGCGGATCCTGAACAACATCAAGAAGGGGCTGCGCCTCGACGTCGCCCGGGAGTTCACCCGGAACGCGAAGGCGCTCGGCATCACGATCCACGGGACGTTCATCCTCGGCCTCCCGGGGGAGACGCCCGCGACGATCCAGGAGACGATCCGCTACGCGTGCGAGATCGAGCCCGACACCATCCAGGTCTCCCTCGCCGCGCCGTACCCGGGCACGGCGCTCTATCGTCAGGCAGAGGAGCAGGGGTGGCTCCCGCGGGCGACGGGCGATCTGGTGAACCGGGACGGGGTCCAGCTGGCGGCCCTGGACTACCCTGGTCTCGCGCAGTCGGAGATCTTCGACTCGGTCGAGGCGTTCTACCGCCGGTTCTACTTCCGTCCCCGGAAGATCGTCGCGATGGTCGGCGGGATGCTGCGAGACCCGGCCGTCATGCGGCGCCGGCTCCGAGAGGGCGTCGAGTTCTTCAGGTTTCTGCGAGAGCGGCGCGTGAGCTCGCCCGAGGCCCGGCCCGCGGTCTCGAGCGCGGGGGGCTGAGCGGCCGAGGCCATGCGCGTTCTGTTCGTCTGTCGCGGCAACGTCTGCCGGAGCCGGGTGGGGGAGCAGATCTTCCAGGTCCTCACCTGGAGCGTCGGGGGCCGGGGCGACCACGAGGCGCGCTCGGCTGGCGTCGATCCGGACTCGGGTGGCCGCCCGGTCACGGGGCGGGACGTCGCGTGGGCCGACGTGATCTGCGTGATGGAGGCGGAGCACGAGACCTACATCCGGAAGCACTGGCCCGCACAGGCGCGGAAGGTGCGTGTCCTCGGGATCCCGGACGTCTACGAGCCCGACGACGCGGAGCTCCGTGACCGCCTCACGGAGGTGGTGCGAGGACTCCTGGCGGAAGCCTCGGGTACGGGTTCCGGCCCGGATCCTGCTCCGGGCGGCCAGCCCCGGGGCTCCCGGCTGAGCCGCCGGCCCCGGAGCCGCCCTCAGGCTCGCCGGCGATTGCTGTCCCGGAATCGGATGGCCGCGCGGACGGCCGCGACCAGCTCCTCGAGGTTGAACGGCTTGACCAGGTAGTAGAAGATTCCCGCCGCGCGCGCCGCCTGTTCCACCTCGTAGGAGGCGTGGCCCGTCATCACGATGATCGGCAGCGACTCGTCGAAGCGCTTCACGACGGCGATGGCGTCCAGCCCGCCCAGGCCGGGGAGCTTGAGATCCAGGATCAGCGCGCGGTAGCTGGTGTGCATGATGCGCTGGATCGCGTCGACTGCGCGATCGGCCGTGTCCACGTCCAACGCCTCCGCCGCCAGCGCCTCGACGATCGTTTCCCGCATGCGAGGATCGTCGTCGCAGACGAGGATGCGCTCGCGTTCCACGGCCGCCTGGGCCGCGCTTGCGGCATCGTGGCTCATGTTCGCCTCCGCACGCTCGGGCTAGGAGGAGGGGGCGGCCGCATCGCCCTCGCCGCGCATGCCGATGGGAACGCCGTAGCGACGCAGCTTGTTGTACAGCGTCTTCGTGTCGATGCCGAGGATGCCCGCGACGCGCTTCTTGTTCCAGCGGTGCCGCTCCAGCGTCCGCAGGATGTGGTGACGCTCCACCTCGTCGAGCGTGAGATCTGGCGCCCCGTCGCCCCGAGCGTCGTCCGATGATCGGACGGGGACCTCCCGCTCCGCGGCCTCCTGGGCCGATTTCGCGATCGCCGGGGGAAGGGCGTCGACCGTCAGTACCTGGCTGTCGGCGAGCACCGAGAGCCGCTCGATGACGTTGCGCAGCTCCCGGATGTTTCCCGGCCAGGGATACCTCGTCAGGCACACCATGGCTTCAGGGGTGACCTGGAGTCGCTCCCGGCCGCCATACGCGTTGACCCGGAGGAAGTGCTCGACCAGGAACGGAATGTCCTCCGTCCGCTCGCGGAGTGGCGGCATGTGGATCTCGATCACGGCGATGCGGTAGTAGAGGTCCTCGCGGAACCGGGCTCGCTGGACCTCCTGTCGCAGATCCTTGTTCGTGGCGGCGATCACCCGGATGTCGGCCTTGATGTGCCGGTTGGAGCCGATCCGGCGGAACTCGCCGGACTGGAGCGCGCGCAGGACCTTGACCTGGGTCGCCGGGCTCATCTCGCCGATCTCGTCCAGGAACAGGGTGCCCTGGTTCGCCGTCTCGAGGAGCCCGTGCTTGAGTCCGTGCGCGCCCGTGAACGCGCCGCGCTCGTGGCCGAAGAGCTCGCTCTCGAGGAGGGTGTCCTGGAGCGCGCCGCAGTCGACGATGGTCAGGGGCGTGGCCGCGCGCGGGCTGTTGGCATGGAGGGCCCGGGCGACCAGCTCCTTGCCGGTGCCGCTCTCGCCCTGGATCAGGACCGGGGAGAGCGTCCGCGCGGCCTTGTTGACCAGAGCGAGCACGCGCTTGATTCCCGGGCTCCGGCCGACGATCTCGGGAAAGGGGTCGTGCGCCGTGAGCGCCGCCTCGAGATGCAAGGTCTGGCGCCGCCGGACGGCCTGCTCGTGGGCCGTCCGGAGGATGTGGTTCAGGTCCTTGAAGTCGAAGGGCTGAGGGACGAAGTCGAAGGCGCCGTGCCGGGCGACTTCCGCCGCTGCGGTCACGGTACCGCGGGCGGAGGTGACGACGACCTCCGGCGCCGGGGACATGGCGCGGATCGCCCGAAGCGTGTCCGCTCCCGACATGCCGGACAGGTCCAGGTCGAGAAGGGCCACGCTGACGTCCCCCCGGGCGACCTGGTCGATCCCTTCCTCTCCGGACGTCACGGTCCGGACCGCGTACCCGAAGGAAGGGAGCATCCGCCCGAGGAGGGCCCGGACGGCGGCGTCCTCGTGGACTATTAGGACGATAGGTTGATCCATTCGAGGAAAAAGGCTACGGAATTTCTCCCGGACTCCACTATCCAGAGCGAGGCGGAGGCTGTCAAGCCAATTCAATCCCCAGATGCATTCTTGTGCAGGTCGAGAGTTGGCAGGCGGAACGTGGCCGCGACTTCAGCCGGTTTCAGGGTTGACAGGCAGCGATCGGCGGAAGCGGGACTCGAAGTGCTCTTGCCATTGGCACTCCCTTTGCTGTATCGTTCGGCGTGTTTGGGATACTGATTCACTGCATCTCGTCGGGTCACCAGCCCGAGGAATTGGGGGAAGCTGCATATGACGCGTAGGGCGCTCATGGCGCTGCTCGGGGCACTCATCGTCACCATCGGCACATCAACGTGGGCCGCAGAGGACGAGAAGCGGATCATCAACGGACCCAGCAAGACCTCGTTCGGCGGTCTCGAGCTGGTGCTGGGGCAGGGCGCGTCGGCCGAGACGGCCTTCCAGCCGGACGCGAGCAAGCTGATCGTCAAGACGCTCGTCGGCGAGGCGCGTATCGTCACGTCGGCCAAGAACCTGATCCTGGTCGAGAGCACCGAGGGTCGCGTGGAGATCCTCCTGCCCAATGGCCGGTTGATCGTCGTGGAGCCGGGGAAGGCCGAGATCGTCGGCCGCGCTCTCGTGGACGACCCGGGCAACATCACGATCCGGCTCTCCGGGACGGGCCCGATCGCGCAGGCGGGCGGGACCCACGGCGTACACCACGACCAATGCCGGGATTCAGATGATCAGTCCGGCCAATCCTGCGTACATCCCTACCGATCTGACCGGACGATCCACTCCGGCAAAGGTCCCACCACCACGAACAGCGTGAGCCCCACCATACCGTAGTAGCTAGGTCCTGCGAGACCGAGGTCCTCTCGGAACGTTCGGAACGACCCTAACTCGCCGCCGCCGTTCGGAGCCTGTCCGACGGCGGCGATGCTTCGTGGCTGAGAAGGGGAGACATGCGGATGCTACGAGCTCCGGCGGCATGGGCCGGACTGGTGCTTCCTTGCGATCGCGGGATTTGCCGGCTCGGCGGCAGCCCAGGGGCTCGAGCTCGGTCCCTTCCGGATACTTCCCTCGCTCGGACTGTCCCTCGAGTACGACGACAACATCCTTCTGACGCCTGACAACGAGATCGACGACTTCATCTTCCACATCACTCCCGGCGTCGTCATCGAGCTGCCGTCTCGCAAGTACGCCATTCGGCTCGGATACCAGGCGGACATCCTTCGCTACTTCGACAACACCGATCTGGATACCATCCACCACAGCCTCCTCGCCGACGCGCGCGTCAACTTCAAGGTCGGCCTCGGGTTCCGGCTGACCGACCGCTTCCTCATCACGGACGACTTCTCGGGGTTTCCGGTGCCGGAGGTGACGCAGCGGGTGGAGCGGTGGGAGAACACGCTCGACGCCGGAGTCGACTACACCGTGCGCGAGCGCTTACACGCTCGACGTCAACTTCCGCTGGTTCATGGTGGACTACAAGGACGACCCTTCGTTCGACCAGTTCGACCGGGACGACTACACCATCGCGGGGACGTTCTTCTACCGCGTCCTTCTCGAAGACGTCGGTCCTCGGGGAGGTCGATTACAACATGGTCCGCTATGACGACCCGGCTGTCGCCAGGGATCGCGATTCCGACGCCTGGCGGTTCTGGCTCGGCGTGAAGGGTGACATCACCGCGAAGACGACGGTCCTCATCAAGATGGGCTGGGAGTGGAAGGACTACGAGAATCCGGGCCGGGAAGACTGGGACGGACTGGTCGCCGAGGCGAACGTCATCTGGAAGTACCGCGAGCCTTCGGAGGTCCGAGTCTTCGGCGGTCGCGCGAACGTCGAGTCGACGTTCGAGGGAACGAACTACTACGTCACGACGTACGGAGGGGCCGAGGTCCGGCATTTCCTGAGCGAGCGGCTGATCTTGCGGGTCCGCGGGCTGGGCGGTGTCAACGAGTATCCCGAGGACGTGCTCCTGGGTGCGGGTTCCGCCGATCGAACCGACACGTTCTTCGAGGCGGGTATCTCTCTCAAGTATCAGATGCGGCGCTGGCTCGCATTCGAGCTCGGCTACAACTACCTCGTCAATAACTCGAACTTCGACGAGTTCGACTACACGGACAATCGGGTCAAGGCGAGCGTGCTGTTCTCCTACTGAGTCGGGCACACGCCCGCGGCAACGCAGGCAGCAAGGGCCATACGTGATGGGTCGTGTTGTGGGGGCGATACCTCAGGGCTCTGTCTCCTTCTTCTCCTCGCGGTAGGAGTCGTCCCGGGCCTCAAGACTCTCGCCTCCGGCCAGACTCCGCGTGGCCCCGTCCAGGAATACCGGGTCGGGGCCAAGGACGTCCTGAAGGTCACCGTCTGGGGACACGAGGACCTCTCGCGCCAGGTCGTCGTCTCGGCGGACGGGACGTTCCAGTTCCCTCTGATCGGCGATGTCCGCGTGGCCGGACTCACGCCAGGGGCCATCGAGACTCTCCTCCGGGACCTTCTCGGGAAGGACTATCTCGTCAACCCGCAGGTCTCCGTCAGCGTCCAGGAGTACCGCTCGCAGCGGGTCTTCGTCCTCGGCGAGGTGGAGAAGCCCGGCACCTATGCCATGACGGGGCAGACGACGTTGCTCGACGTCCTCTCGCAGGCAGGAGGACCGGGCAAGAATGCCGGGCGGCAGGTCGTCGTCGTCCGCTTCCCGACGTCCGAGGGCCCCGTGAGTCCCGGGCGCGGCGGGGAGCGTCACGCTGCGACGCCAACCTCAAGCGCCTGCTGGACGGAGACGGTGGAGAGAACATCCTCCTGCAGAACGGGGACACGGTCTTCGTTCCCAAGCTGACGTCGTTCTTCGTTCTGGGGGAGGTCCTGCGTCAGGGGGCCTACGCGATGGACAAGGAGACGACGGCGCTCGAGGCGGTGACGCTCGCCGGCGGCTTCACGGATCGGGCTGCGCCCAATGGGGCGAAGATCCTGCGCAAGGGGCCGGACGGAGCCCAGGACACGATCGAGATCGATCTGACCGATCCGAAGGCGCGTGAGGTCCACCTGACCGAGGGCGATACGCTCCTCGTCCCCCGCGGCAACACCTTCTTCGTCTCGGGCGAGGTGCGGAAGCCGGGTGCCTACCAGCTCGAGAAGTCCACGACCGCCTTCGGCGCGGTGACCGTTGGCGGGCGGGTTCACCGAGAAGGCCGGCCAGAGCCAGGCCAAGCTGATCCGCCGATCGCCCTCGGGGCAGGAACAGACAGTGGTTCTGGACCTTTCGGGGTCCGACCCGGCCGCGCGCGACTTTGCCTTGCGGGATGGCGATACGCTTGCTGATCCCCTCGGGGAATACCTTCTACGTCCTGGGCGAGGTGCGGAAGCCGGGCGCCTACCAGCTCGATCCTGCGACGACGGCCGCCAGCGCGATGACCCTGGCCGGGGGATTCACCGAGAAGGCGTCCCAGACGCAGGTCAAGCTCACCCGGCGACTCCCGTCCGGTGTCGAGCAGGTCACCATCCTCGATCTCTCCGGGGCGGATCCCGGTGCCAGGGAATTTTTCCTCAAGGATGGAGATATTCTACTTGTTCCGGCTGGGAACACCTTCTACGTCCTAGGCGAGGTGAAGAAGCCTGGCGCCTACCAGCTCGATCAGGTCACCACGGCGATCCAGGGCGTCGCGATGGCCGGGGGCTTCACCGACCGAGCCGCGCCAAACCGGACGAAGATCATTAGAACTCACGCTGATGGCCGCCAGGAAACGATCGTCGTCGACCTGAACGAGGTGGTCAAGCGGGGCCGCAAGGAGAAGGACCCTCCCCTCATCGCGAACGACGTCCTCGTCGTACCGGAGAGCTTCTTCTAGGGATTTTGTCCCGGCTCGACCCGGGCACGCGAATTGCTCCTAACACCACCAGAACCGGAGGGTGGTGTGCAGATCAACAGAAACGGCAGCTTCGAGCGGGTACCCGGGCGGGTATGGGATGTTCTTATCCTCGCCGGGCTGGTGGCGCTGATCCTCCTGGCCCGATTGGGGGCGACTGCCCCCGCCGAGGGCTATCGGATCGGCCCCGGGGATGTCCTGAAGATCACGGTCTACGGCCACGAGGACCTGACCCGGCCGGCCGTGGTGGCCGCCGACGGCCGGATGCCGTTTCCTCTGATCGGGGATGTCCAGGCCAGCGGGTTGACCCCGACGGAGCTCGAAGCGCGTCTGCGCGAGCTTCTCGGGAAGGACTACCTCGTCGATCCCCAGGTCAGCGTGGCCGTCCAGGAATACCGCTCGCAGAAGGTGTTCGTCCTGGGCGAGGCCGAGAAGCCAGGGACCTACGCGCTCACGGGCCGGGCGACGCTCCTGGACGTCCTGTCTCAGGCCGGCGGGCCGAGCAAGACGGCCGGCCGGCAGCTGGTCGTCGTCCGCGTTCCCGAAGTCCGAGGCACCGGTGACACCGGGCACGGCCGGCAGCACGACGCTTGCGCGTGAACCTCAAGAAGCTCCTCGACGGCGACGCGTCCGAGAACCTCGTGCTCGAAAACGGGGACACGGTCTACGTTCCCAAGCAGACGAGCTTCTTCGTTCTGGGCGAGGTGAAGAAGCCCGGCGCCTACGTGCTGGACAAGGAGACGTCGGCGCTCGAGGCGATCACGCTCGCGGGCGGGTTCACCGAGCGCGCGGCCTCCACGGTGGCGAAGGTCCTCCGGAAGCGGCCGGACGGCAACCAGGAGACGCTCGTCATCGATCTGGGCGGCACGGATCCCCGCGCCCGGGAATTTCTCCTGGCCGAGAACGACACGATCCTCGTGCCGACGGGCAACAGCTTCTACGTGCTGGGCGAGGTGAAGAAGCCCGGCGCCTACCAGCTCGAGCAGGCGGCGACGGCGATCGAAGGGGTCGCGCTGGCGGGTGGGTTCACGGATCGGGCGGCGCCCAACCGCACCAAGATCATTCGGACCCATCGTGACGGTCGACAGGAGACGTTCGTCGTCGACCTGAACGAGGTCATCAAGCGGGGGCGGAAGGACAAGGACGTCCCGCTGCTCGCCAACGACGTCGTCGTCGTGCCCGAGAGCTTCTTCTAATCGGAGGATTGGATGGATCGTTCTGAGGTCATGGAGAGCGTGCACCTGCGCGAGTACATCCGGGTGATCCGGAAGCATGCCTGGCTCATTCTCGCGTGCTTCGCCGTGATCGTGGGCGCGGTCGCCATCGGGACCTACATGCAGCAGCCGGTGTACCGGGCGGCCACCAGGGCACTGATCGCACCGGAGGCGCCCCGGGTGGTCAACATCCAGGAGGTGACGCCCGTCGGGCGGCGACTCCGCTGGAGTTCTTCCAGACCCAGGTCCAGATCATCCGGAGCCGGCCGGTGGTCCAGCGGGTCATCGACTCCCTGGGGCTCCTCGATCGCAAGCCGGAACTGGCCCGGTCCGCGGACCCGGCGGAGGCATTCCTCGAGAGCGTGTCCGTGGAGCCGGTGCGGAACACGCGGCTCGTCGAGATCCAGGTCGAGGATCCGGACCCGAAGCTCGCGGCCGAGATCGCAAACGCCCTTGCCAGCGCGTACGTGCACCAGAATCTCGAGCTCAAGCTCGGCGCCGCACGGGACGCCCTGACGTGGCTGACGGCACAGGTGCAGGACCTGAAGTCCAAGGTCAACGAGTCGGAGCTGACCCTGCAGCGATACCGCGAGCAATCGGGCCTCGTGGCGGTCGAGGAGAAGCAGAGTCTCACCGCCAAGAAGCTCGCCGAGTTCAACAGCAACTACATCGAGGCGAAGGCCAGGCGTCTCGAGATGGAGGCGCGGCTCGCGGAGCTGCGGCGGGCGTCGCAGCAGCCCGAGCTGCTCGAGTCGTCTCCGATCGTGATGAACAATCCGCTGATCCAGCGGCTGAAGGGCCAGCTCGTCGAGCTGGAGGTCCAGCGCTCGAAGCTCCTGAAGACCTTCCGGGACAAGCATCCCGAGGTCGTCAAGGTCCAGTCGCAGATCGACGAGATCTCCCAGAAGATCCGCGAGGAGGTGGGCCGGCTCGCGCTCAGCATGGAGAGCGAGTACAACGCCCTGAAGGCGCGCGAGAACGCGATGGTCCAGGCGGTCAACCAGTACCGCGACGAGGCACAGGGTCTGGCCAAGAAGGAGATCCAGTACGGCATTCTCAAGCGAGAGGCCGACTCGAATCAGCAGCTCTACGACGTGCTGCTGAAGCGCCTGAAGGAGACGGGGTTGAGCCAGGGTCTCGATTCCAGCAACGTCCGAATCGTGGAGACGGCCGTCACGCCGATCCGGCCAGTCAAGCCCCGAAAGCTGCTGAACCTGGCCGTCGGCATCGTGCTCGGGCTGGGCACGGGACTCGTCCTCGCGTTCTTCGTGGAGTACATGGACGACACGGTGCGCACGCCGGAGCACGTCGAGCAGGTCATCGGGGTGCCGGTCTTCGCCCTCATCCCCGTGATTCCGGCCGGAGCCGGTCATGAGCCGCCCGGGGACCGGAGTGTCAGCCGTGAAGCGCGGTGAGATGTCCCGACTGGTCGTCCTGGACGACTCCCGTTCCTTCGCGGCCGAGGCGTACCGGGTCCTCCGGACCAACCTGCACTACGCGAACCCGGACGCGCCGCTGCGGCGGCTGCTGGTGACGAGCGCGGGGGCAGGCGAGGGGAAGTCCACGACGGTCGCGAACCTCGCCGTCTGCTTCGCGCAGGCCGATCGGGCAGTCCTGCTGGTCGACGCCGACCTGCGGCGTCCCGTCATCAACACCCTGTTTCGGCAGCCGGCCACACCGGGCCTGTCGTCGTATTTGGCAGGGGACGCGCTCCTCGACGCCGTCATCCAGAAGACGGCTGTGCCGAATCTCTCGATCGTCGCCAGTGGACCGACGCCGCCGAATCCCGCCGAGCTGGTCGGTTCCCGTCGCATGCGGGAGTTGCTGGACGCGGCGAGCGAGCGGTTCGACATGATCGTCCTGGACTCGCCCCCGGTGCTGGCGGTGAGCGACGCCGGCGCCCTCGTGCCCATGGTGGATGGCGTGCTGCTCGTCGTCGGGAGCGGGGATGCCTCGCGTCTGGCGCTGCGCCGAGCGAAAGGAGGCCATCCAGGCAGTCCAGGGGCGAATCGTGGGAGCAGTCCTGAACCGCTTTGACGCGGGGGCTCAGGGATACTCACGCCGCTACTACGACCGCTACGAGAACTACTACACGAAGCGCAGCAGCTGAGTGGCCGCATGACGGGACGCCTCCTCGATTTTGGGCTGGAGGCGGGGATCTTCGTGATCCTGCTGCTTTCGCCAATCCCGTTCGGGTCCGCCCTTCCTTGGGCTCAGGCGAGCCTTGAGGTTCTCGTGGCGCTCACGGCGGGTATTTGGGTCATGCGCATGCTAGTCGATGGTCAGATTGCTGCACGTGTCACCCCGCTTCTCTGGCCTGGCGTCGCGATGCTCGCGCTTGTCGGCGTGCAACTGGCTCTCCCCGGAGGAAGCGTGAGCCCATACGCGACCTGGGAGAGTTTTCGACTCCTCGCGGCCTACCTCACGTTCCTGATCGTCCTCAGTGCGCATCTCGTGACGCCGGAACGGATCGTGCGGTTCGTCTCGGTCCTCGTGCTCTGGGGTGTAGGTCTGGCCTCTTGGGGGCTCACCAATCGAGCTCTCGGTCGTGAGCTCGTGCTCTGGCTCGAGAAGGAGTGGTACCGTGGCCGGCTCGTCAGCACGTTTGTGAACGCGAACCACCAGGCTCTCTACTTTGTCATCTTGCTGTTTCTCGCCCTCGGCATGCTGCTGCGGCCCTCGAGACGCGCCGCCGGTCCCGGCGCAGGCACCATGGCGATGTCTCTGTGCGGCATCGGGCCGGTGGCGAGAATCCTCTTCGGGGGTGCGGTGGTCGTTCTCGGCGTCGCGCTCGTGCTGACTGGATCGCGGGGAGGTGTCGCCGCTGCGGTCGCGGGCCTGCTGACAGTGGGTGTGCTGGCGCTGGTAGGGAGGGTCCGGAGCCACGTCGTGATTGGCCTGGCCGCGAGCCTCGGCATGTTCGTCGCCTACATGACGTGGCTGGGTGCTGATGCGCTCCTGGATCGCCTTGCGGTCCTCGCCCAGGAGCCCTTCGGCGACCTCCGATGGGGAATCTGGCGGTCGTCGCTCCGAATCGCCGCCGAAGCCCCGATTCTTGGGGTGGGGCTCGGGTCGTTCCAGGACGCGATCGTCGCTTACCGCCCGATGGGGCTGTCCGACCGGCTCTACGTTGATTACGCACACAACGACTATCTCCAGCTTCTGGCCGAAGCCGGGGCGCTGGGCATTCTCGTTCTTGGGTGGGCGGCGTGGGCGTGGTTCGGATTCGTCGTGGGCCGGTGGCGTGACCGTCAGGATGTTTTCGTGCGGGGACTCGTCCTGGGTGGCCTCGGGGCCGCGGCCGCTGTCGGGTTCCACAGCACCGTGGACTTCGGGCTGCACATGCCGGCCAACGCCCTGCTCCTCGTCGCGGTCTTGGCGCTGCTGCCGGCCGTCGTAACGCTGCGGGCTCACCGCGCGGG
>CAVVOZ010000037.1:0-492288 GCA_963749975.1 uncultured Candidatus Rokubacteria bacterium
ACGGCAAGGTCATGGACGGGCTGATCGAGCAGTTCACGAACGAGACGGGGATCCGATCGAGCAGCAGCGCATCCTCTGGCCCGACCTCTACGCGAAGCTCCAGGTCTCGGTGCCGGCGGGCGAGGGGCCGGACCTCTGCCTGATCCACACGGTCGAGGTCCCGCACTTCGCCAGCGACGGCATCCTCGACCCGATGGAGCCGGGCCCGCTGGCGGCGAAGGGCTTCAAGGAAGAGGACTACCTGGCGTCGCCCTGGCAGGGCGGGGTGTTTCAGGGGAAGCGCTACACGGTGCCGCTCGACGTGCCCCAGCACCTCTTCTACATGAACATGAAGGTCATGACGGACGCCGGCCTCGTCGGGGCGGACGGCAAGCCCAAGGTGCCCGCGAGCGGCGCCGAGCTCGTGGCCATGGCGAAGCAGATCACCAAGGGCGACACGTTCGGCTTCGCGATCGGGACGCTCAACCTCGGCAAGTACACCTGGGGCTTCCATCACATGCTCTGGCAGAACGGCGTGAACGTGTATGCGCCCGATCTCAAGCGCTCGGCGCTCGCCGATCCTGCGGCGATCGAGGCGGCCGAGTTCTGGGGGTCGTTCTTTGCCCAGCACAAGGTGGCGCCGCCGGCGAACGCGAACGCCCGCGACGCGTTCATCGCCGGGAAGCTCGGCATGTGGCTGGCCGGCTCCTGGAACGTCGCCGGCCTGCGCGAGGCCAAGGTGGACTTCGCCGTGGCGCCCATGCCGCGTCTCCTGAAGCAGCCCGTCGTCTGGACGATCCCGCATCAGTACTCGTTCCCCAAGCCCAAGGCCGCCGACCCGGCGAAGCGTGACGCGGCCTGGGCGCACATCCGCTGGATGACCGACCACGTGGCCGAGTGGACGCTCAAGGCCGGACAGGTCTCGGCGTTCCGCAAGGCCCACTCCGACCCGCGGATCCAGGCCGACCCGGCGCTCCGGACGCTCCTCGCCCAGGCCTCGAGCTGGCAGGTGGGCCAGCAGACCCCGAAGTGGGTGGCCGCGGAGAACCTGACGCGCCCGGTGATCGAGACCGTCTACATCGGCCAGACTCCTGCGCGCGCCGCCATGGAGGACCTCGCGAAGCAGATCAACGCGCTGCCCACCTAGCGGCGTCCTCGTCGCCTCCATCGTGCGCACGGCTCACGGCCGGGACGCCCAGGACCCACCGGCCGGCCCTTTCGGGTCGGGCGGCCGTTGCCGGTGAATCCGGGGCGGTCCGGCCCGCGCGCCCGCCGCGCGGGACACCTCCGGCACGGGGCCCTGACCCCGTACCTGTTTCTCCTGCCCGGCGTCCTGCTCTTCGTCGCGTTCCGCCTCTACCCGCTCCTGGACGGCCTCTGGCTGTCCTTCACGAACGCGCGGCTGGGGCGCGCGCAGTACGCCTTCGTCGGCCTCGCCAACTACGAGAAGCTGCTGGAGGACAGCCGGTTCCAGGTGAGTCTCGTCAACACCGCCTTCTACACCGTGGCGAGCACGGTGCCCATTCTCGCGGTGCCGCTGATCCTCGCCGTGCTTCTGGACCGGGGCATTCCGCTCCGGACCGTCCTCCGAAGCGCGTTCTTCTTTCCGTTCACCCTCTCGGTGGTCACCGTGGGGCTGACGTGGCTCTGGCTGCTCGATCCGGTGGTGGGGCCCTTCAACTACTACCTGAAGGCCGCCGGCGTGCCGGTGCGCGCATGGCTCGCCGATCCTTCGACGGCGATGTGGGCGATCATCCTGACGACCGTCTGGTGGGTCACGGGCTATTACCTGGTCATCTACCTCGCGGGGCTCCAGGACATCCCGCCGGAGCTCTACGAGGCGGCCTCGATCGACGGGGCCAGCGGCTGGCGGCGCTTCTGGTCGATCACGCTTCCGCTCCTCCGGCCCGTGTTCCTGTTCGTGCTGGTCACCCATGTCATCGGGTCGTTCCAGATCTTCGGGCAGGTCTACATCCTCACCGAAGGCGGGCCGGGCGACGCCACCCGCACGGTGGTCCAGCACCTCTACGAGACCGCTTTCCGGAACTTCTTCCACTTCGGCTCGGCCACCGCGATGGCCTGGGTGCTGTTCCTGATCATCCTCGGATTCTCGCTGCTCCAGTTCCGGCTGCTCCGCGGCCACACGGAGTACTGATGGCGCCGACGCGAATCCTTGGGTCGACGCCGCGTGGGCCCGCGTCCCTCGGGCGCGGCCCGCCCGGCCGGTCGCGCCGCGGGTCGGCGGCGAGCCGTCCTGGCGGTCGTGATGGTCGCCGTCGCCGTGCTGTGGCTCTTGCCGGCGATCTGGGTGCTCGTGACCTCTCTCAAGCAGACCGAGGACATCATCCGGGTGCCGCCCGAGTGGATTCCCTGGCCGGTGACCCTCACGCACTACGGTGAGGTGCTGTTCTCGTCGTCGCGGACCGCGCGGATCGGCCGCGCGTTCCTCAACAGCGTGATCGTGTCGCTTGGCGCGGTGGTCGTGGTGGTGATCACGAGCGCCATGACCGCCTATCCGCTGGCGCGCATGGAGTTCCGCGGCCGGAACGTGATCTTCGCGCCTGCTCGTCGGCAGCCTGATGATCCCGAACGCCGTGGTCCTGGTGCCTCAGTACGTGCTCACCCAGCGTCTCGGATGGCTCTCGACGTACCAGGGGCTCATCGTCCCCGAGGCCGCGATGACCTTCGCCTTCGGCGTGTTCCTGCTGCGGCAGTTCTTCCTGACGATCCCGCGGGAGCTCGAGGACGCCGCCCGGATCGACGGGGCGGGGACCTGGCGGGTGTTCACGCGCATCGTGCTGCCGCTGTCCCAGCCGGTGCTCGCCGCGCTGGCGATCTTCGCCTTCCGGTCGGCCTGGAACGACTTCCTCTGGCCGCTGATCGCGGTCAACCGGCCTGAGATGTTCCCGCTCCCGGTGGCGCTCGCCCTCCTCCGGGGCGCGTACAGCGTCCGAGTCTTACGGCCCGATCATGGCGGGGGCGACGCTGTCGGCGCTGCCGCTCCTCCTCGTCTTCCTGGTCGCCAACCGGCGTATCGTGGAGGGTGTGCGCGTGAGCGGGTTGAAAGGCTGAAGGAGGGAGCACCATGACGAGGACCATCTCGATCGATCGGCGGAAGCCGCTCGCCGAGGAGCCCCGGACGGGGCACAATCGCTGGCACCCCGACATCGAGCCGATCGTGGAGGTGGGCGAGGGCGAGGACGTGACGCTCGAGACCCGCGACGCCTGCGACGGGCACCTCACGTCGCGCTCGACCGTCGCGGACCTCGCGAGCCTCCCGGTGGGCGCCATCCACCCGTTGACCGGCCCCGTGTCCGTCAAGGGCGCTCGCCCGGGCGACCTCCTGGAGATCGAGTTCCGGGAGATCGCGCCCCAGCCGTGGGCGTTCAGCGCCATCATCCCGGGCCTCGGCTATCTCCGCGACGTCATGACGACGCCGTTCCTCGTCCACTGGACCATCGCCGACGGCTGGGCGACCTCGCCCCAGCTGCCAGGCGTCCGCATTCCCGGCGCACCCTTCATGGGCGTCTCGGGGGTGGCCCCCTCGCGGGCGCAGGTCGAGGCATGGACCCGCCGCGAGGCCGACGTCGCGGCGCGCGGCGGGATGGCGCTCCCGCCGGACGCAGGCGGCGCGATCCCGGCCGGAGGGCCGGCGGCGACCCACGGGTTGCGGACGCTCCCGCCCCGTGAGAACGGGGGCAACTTCGACGTGAAGCAGCTGACGCGCGGATCGCGGCTCTACCTGCCGGTCGTCGGTGGATGGCGCGCTGTTCTCGACGGGCGACGGCCACTTCGCGCAGGGCGACGGCGAGGTCTGCGTGACGGCCGTCGAGATGGGCGCGACGTGCGTGGTGCGCTTCCGGGTCCATAAAGGCGAGGCGGCGCGGCGCGGTGTCCGCTTCCCGCGTTTCGCGCACGGCGATTACTTCAGTGACCCCCGCTGGGTCGCGCCGCGGCACTTCGTCGCCACGATGGGGATGCCGGTGGACGCCCAGGGGGTCAACCACGGCGAGGACCTGAACCTTGCGTGCCGCAACGCGCTCCTCGCCATGCTGGACCTCCTGGGCGAACGCGGGTTCAGCCGGGAGCAGGCCTACGTCATCGCCAGCGTGGCGGTCGACCTCCGGATCAGCAACGTCGTGGACGTCCCGAACGTGGTCGTCTCGGCACTCCTGCCGGAGGGCATCTTCCAGGGCTGAGGCAGTCAGGCCCGGGCCAGGAATCACCGGCCGCTTCTGTCCTTCATGAACCTCGTCGTTCCGCCGGGTGCGGCGGACGAACGCTGGCTCAGAGATCGGCCAGCTCGGCTGGGTCGTCCTGACCACGGACTAGCAGCGATGCCAGTCGGATCGATCCAGGAACGCGAGGAAGACCGGTCCGGGCGTCACGGACGCGGCTGCGCGTACACCACCTCGTCGGCGGTCCGACTGGCGTCCGGATCAGGTGGGTACGATTCGAAAGCGGCGCCGTCCGCGAATCCGGTAGACGCTGAAATCCCGGCGATCCGTCGTGAAGACCAAGTCGGTTTCGATCTCCTCGGCAAGCACCACCAGCATCGCGTCGGCGTAGTCCATGGGAAGGCTGGCGTACTGCTCGATCAGCTCGCGAGCCCGGCGCAGGGAGGCTGGAGTGGTCGGGACGAGCACGGCGCCCCCCGCCAGGAAGAAGTCGAGGCAGGAGCGACGCCCGCCAGGAATCCCGCCGAGCAGGTGGGTTGCCTCGGTGAGCACCGCTTCGGAGCTGAGGACAGACCCCTCCCAGGACTCGAAGAACCGCGCGCACGCCTGGTGATCACGCTGGGTCCGGTCCAGGAGGGAGACGAGCGCTCCGGTGTCCAGCAAGAGATCACCCGCCACGGGTGACCCGCCGGCGAGTCAACGACCTCAGCACGTACTCGCGGTGTCGAGCAGCCAGATCGGGAACGCCGGACGCCAGCGACCCGACCAGGCCTCGGACGCGATCGATCGGGCGTCCAGGTAGCTGGCTCGATCCCCCGAGGAACTCGCGCAGCGCCAGCCGCACGATGTCGGAGCTTCCACGTTGCATCCGGCGGGTGGCCGCCTTCAAGGCGCGGTCGAGATCGTCGGGTAGCCGCACCGTGAGCTGGCTTGGCATGGGGTGTGCGCCCTCCGACAGCAATGTAACACAGTGCAGTGCAAGAGTCAGCTTGGACTGCGTCGCGTGCCGCCGTTCAATGCGATTATCGACGCGCTGCGTCCGCTGGGCGTGGATCGCGTCGACATGGCGGTAGCGCCGTACTATGAAAACCTGTCGATAATCGCCAGATATTCACGGACGGATTCGGAGGATAGGCCGGTGACCACTCCCGTCACGACTGACCGCCAGTCTGCTGGGGCACGACGATCGAGGCGATGGCGGCTGTGATCCCTCGGCGATCTCTCGGGCGCTCCACCCGGCGGGGTCGGTGCCACGGATGCCGCGGAGCGGCTACCAGAGCGTGTAGCCGCCGTCGATGACGAGGACCGCGCCGGTCATGTAGCGGGACGCGTCGCTCGCCAGGTAGATGGCGAGCGGCGCGAGATCCTCCGGCTCGCCGTACTCCCCCATCGGCACCTGCGCCTTGAACGTCTCGATGATGGCCGGGTTGACGCTCTTCCAGCGGAGGTTCGGGGCGGTCATGAACCCGCCGGGCGCGATGGCGTTCACCGTGATCCGGTGCGGCGCCCAGTCGGCCGCGACCGCCCGCGTGAACGCGATCACCGCCGCCTTGCCCGTCTCGTAGCTCCGCCCGCCGATGCCGCGGTTCGCGATGAGGCCGGAGATCGACGCGATGTTGATGATCCGGCCTCCCCGGCCTCGGCCGATCATCGCCCCGCCGAGAATCTTGGTGCAGACGAAGGTGCTCGTGAGGTTCAGATCGATGAGCGTCTGCCAGGTCTCGACGGGCATGTCCTGGGTGGGGATGTCGACGCGCCGGCCGCCGACGTTGTTGATCAGGATGTCGACAGGCCCGTGCTCGGCGAGCGCCGTCCGGCACGCGCGCTCGGCCTCCGCGGGCTGCCCGACGTCGGCCTGGATCGTGAAGGCCTCCCGGCCCCGCGCCCGGATCTCGGTGGCCGTGTGGTCGAGCGCCGCCTGCTCCCGCCCCACCAGGACGAGGTTCGCCCCCGCCTCGGCGAGGCCCAGCGCCATCTCGCGCCCGAGCCCCCGGCTGCCGCCGGTGATGAACGCGCGCTTGCCGTCCAGTCGGAATCGATCGAGGACTCCCATGCCAGGCACCTTCCTGCCGGCCCGCATGACCGGCCTGTCGACGCCGGCGCGCGGCGAGCGGCTCGACGGAGCGCCCCTGTCGCGCGACGTGCGCGCGGCCGCCTCCGCACGCGGGAGGCGGCCGCGGCGAACCTTGCCTCGAGCTACTTCGGCGTCACGCCCATGTTCGTGACGCGGATCGTCTGGTCCGGACGCGGGAGGAAGCCCTGCACCCAGCTCTGGACGCCGTACAGGTCGTCGATGCTGTAGAGGTAGACGGCGAACGGCTCCCGGTTCAACGCGACCATCGCCTCCTGCACGAACTTCGTGCGGGCGGCGTCGTCGGTCGCCTTGCCCGCCTGGTCCATCGCCGTGTCGAAGGCCTTCGGCATCACGCTCGTGCGGAAGCGCCGGCCCTCGGCGAAGCTCAGCATGGAGAGGTAGCCGTCCTGGGAGAACAAGAACCCGACCGTGAAGAGGGCCGTCGTCGTGCGCGGATTCGCGTCGAACTCGCGCGCCCACGTGGGAAAGTCCACCGCGCGCTCGTTGACCTTGAGCCCGACGGCGCGGAGGTAGCTGGCCATCGCCTCGCCGGCGGGCTTGTCGAGCGGATACCGGCCGGTCGTGTAGGTGTAGTCGATCTCGAATCCGTTCGGGTGGCCGGCGTCGGCCAGGAGCTTCTTGGCCTGGGCGGGATCGAACGGGTAGGCCTTGAGCGCCGGGTTGTACCCGGAGTGCCACTTGGAGAGATGCTGCCCGTCCATCGGCGTGCACCGGCCCGCGTAGATCTGCTTGCAGATCGCCGCACGGTCGATGGCGAGGTTCATGGCCAGCCGCACGCGCGCGTCCTCGAGCGGCTTGGCCTTCGGGTTGGCGGTGTCGAAGAAGGTGGCGAACTGTCGGAGGCTCGGGATCGACAGGAGCTTGAGCCCGCTCTTCCCTTCGACTCGGGCCGCCGCCGAGTTCGGCACGTTGGGCGCGATGTCGACCTCGCCCGCCTCGAGCGCCGCCACGCGCGCGGCGTCGTCCGGGATGATGCGGTAGGTGATCGTCTTGAACTTCGGCGTCCCGCCCCAGTACGCGGGGTTGGCCACGAGCGTGATGTGGCTGTCCTTCCGGTGCTCCTTGAACACCCAGGGCCCCGTGCAGACCGGGGACTGGTTGAACGCGTCCTTGCCGCGGGCCTGGAAGTCCTTGGGGGCGACCTGGAAGCTCCCGTACGCGAGCACGGAGACCACGTAGCCGGCGGGCTTGGTGAGCGCCAGCACGACCGTCGAGTCGTCGACGACGGTCACCTCCTTCAGGAGGTCCTTCAGCCACTGGCTGTAGTTGAACGCGGCGAAGAGCTGCTCGAGGCTCCACTTGGCCGCCGCCGCGTTGAAGGGCTCGCCGTTGCTGAACTTGACTCCGGACCGGAGCTTGAACTGGAGCCGCGTGTCGTCGAGCCACCGGTAGTCGGTCGCCAGGAGCTTCTTGATCACCGCGTTGCCCGAGCTGTCGCTGTCCCAGTAGATCAGCGGCTCGCAGATCTGGGCGAAGACGCTGATGTACGGCGCGGTGGTGTTGAAGGGGTCGAAGTTCGGCGGGTCGACGAACTGGGCGATCGTCAGCGTGTCCCGCGCGGCGGGCTGGGCCTGGAGGGCCGCCGGCAGACTGGCCAGCAGGAGCGCGACGAGGGCGGCGAGCAGGGCTCTCTTGAGGATCACGGGGCACTCCTTCCTCGGTCCGCGCGCGCTGGCCGCGGAGCCGGACGGCACGGGTGACGCGGAGACAGGTCGCGGGGGAATGCGGAGCAAGGGCGTCTCCTTTCCGGGCACACCGGCTACGGTCCCTCGCGCCACGACATGGGGTCGAAGGCGTCGCGAAGCCCGTCGCCGACGAAGTTCAGGGCGAACACGAGGACGGCGATCATCAGCCCGGGGACCGCGGCCGTCCACCAGGCGTCGTAGATGAAGTTCCGGCCGTCGCCGATCATCCCGCCCCAGGTGACGGCGGGCGGCGAGACGCCGAGCCCGAGGAAGCTCAGCGCGGACTCCGTCAGCACCAGGCGGGAGACCTCGTAGGTGGCGACGGCCAGGAGCGGGGAGAGCACGTTCGGCAGGATGTGCCGGCGCAGGATGCCGGCGGTCGGCACGCCGAGGGCGCGCGCCGCCTCGACGTACGGCTCCTGCCGCGCGCTGAGGGTCTGGGCCCGGACGACCCGGGCCATCGTGGACCAGCTGGTGAAGGCGAGCACCGCGACGAGCGTGAGGAGCCCGCCCCGGACGATCGCGACGATCGCGACGGCCAGCGCGATGACGGGAAACGCCAGCTGGACGTCGACGAGCCAGCTCACGACCTCGTCGACCCAGCTCCGGTAGAAGCCCGCCGCCATGCCCAGCGCGATTCCGATCAGGGTGGCGATCGCCACCGCGCCGCCGCTGATGAGGAGCGTGAGGCGCGCGGCATGGAGCGTCCGCGACACGAGGTCGCGGCCGAGGAAGTCGGTGCCGAGGAGATGCCGGTAGTCGCCCGCCCAGAACCCGGGCTGCTTGGCCTCGCCGAGGTTGATGAGGACGGGATCGTAGGGCAGCCAGGCGCTCGGCACGCACGCCATGGCGGCGATGGCCAGGGCGACCGGCAGCCCCAGCCGGCTCGCGGGATTCCGCCGGTAGGCCCGAACGCGGAGCCGCAGGAGCGACGGCGCCGCTACCGGCACGGCCCGGAGGGGTGGGTGACCCCACGTCGCGGCGGAGAGGCCGATGAGCGCCACGGGGTCACGAGGTCGAGATACGGGGATCGAGGACCCCGTAGAGCGAGTCGACGAGGAAGTTCACCAGCACGACCGCCGTGGCGACGACCAGCACGGCGCTCTGCACGAGCGGGAAGTCGCGGGCGAAGATCGCGCTCACGATGAGGCGGCCGACCCCCGGCCAGGAGAAGACCGTCTCGGTCACGATCGATCCCCCGAGGAGGCTCGCGGCCTGCACGCCGAGGATCGTCAGGATCGGCAGGGCGGCGTTCCGGAGCGCGTGGCGGCCCAGCACGGCCGACTCGCGGAGTCCCTTGCTTCGCGCCGTGCGGACGTAGGCGCGGCCGATCACGTCGAGCATCGTGGCCCGGGTGACCCGCACCGTGAGGGGGAGCAGGATGAAGCTCAGGACGATCGCGGGCAGGACCAGGTGCGACCAGGTACCGCGCCCCCCGGTCGGCAGCCACCGGAGGCGCACGCTGAAGAAGAGGATCATGAGGATCGCGAGTAGGAAGTTCGGGACACCCTGGGCCACCACTACCAGGCCGCGGGCTAGGTAGTCGACCGGGCGGTCGCGGCGGAGCGCGGCGGCGATGCCGAGCGGCACGCCGATCAGGACGGACAGCGCCAGGCTTCCCCCGGCCAGCTCGAGCGTGGCCGGCAGCCGCTCGAGGACGATGGGCAGGATCGGCTGCTCGAACCGGAGCGACCGGCCGAAGTCGCCGACGAGGATCCCTCCGACGAAGGCGAGGTACTGCGCGGGCAGCGGGCGGTCGAGGCCGTGGAGGCGCTGGAACTCCCGCACCGCCTCGGCGCTCGCGAGCTCGCCCAGGATCAGCCGCGCGGGGTCGCCGGTCAGGCGGAGGAGGCCGAAGGTGGCGAGCGTGATCCCGATCCAGACGAGGATCAGGCGCACCACCCGCGCCAGGAGGTACGTGGTCACCTGTGCGCCCGCTCGCTCACCGGATCATCTCGCTCGGGCCCCGAGCAGTTGTTGGACCATCTGTTGTTGGACCATCTATGGACGGCCTTCGGCCTGTGGCGGCCTGTGGCGGCGCTGTGGCGGCTGCAGCGGCCGGTGGCATCACCGCCAGACCTCCCCGAAGACCCGGAGGAAGTTCCCTCCCATGATCTTCCGGGCGTCCTCGTCCGAGTACCCGCGGGCCAGGAGGCCGAGCGTGATGTTCCCCATCTTCGCGAGCGAGTCGATCTCGGGCGGGAAGATCCACGGAAGCGGCGGGTAGACGACGGGCCGGTAGGGCTTGTTGGGCCAGTTCCCGAGCTCCCCGGTCTCCGTCATCATCTCGGTCGGGTTGATCTCCTCCGTGAGGTCGGTGCCGAAGCCGACGTGGTCCACGCCGACCATGTCGACCACGTGGTCGATGTGCCGCAGGAAGTCCTCGAAGGTGCAGCGCGTGCGGCCGTCGTGATCGAGGAGGAACGGCAGGAAGCAGATGCCGATGACCCCCCCGGTCTTCGCGACGAGGCGGATCAGCTCGTCGGTCGCGCTCCGGGGATTCGGGCGGAGCCCGCCGCAGGCGGAGTGGGAGACGATCACGGGCCGGGAAGACAGGGCCGCCGCCTCCCGCGCCGTGGCGTCGCTGACGTGGGCGAGATCGACCACCAGCCCGACCCGGTTCATCTCCTTGACCACGTCGATGCCGAAGTGGCTGAGCCCCGTCGGGTTCCGCTCCTGGCACCCGTCCCCGACGTAGCAGCGCTCGTTGTACGTGATCTGCATGCAGCGGGCGCCGACGGCGTACAGGGCCTCGACGTAGTCGACGTCGTCCTCGATGACCACCGACGTCTGGAACCCCGCGATGATCCCGACCTTGCCCTCGCGCTTGGCCCGGCGGATGTCGTCGGCGGTGCGCACGAAGAGCGTCCGCTCCGGGCAGTGCTGGACCCGGAGCTGGAACTTGCGGATCGCCTTCACCCCGTCCGCGAACCTCTGGTAGTGCGCGCCGCCGCGGTTGAGCGCGGTGATGCCGCCGTCGAAGAGGCGCTGGAGGTAGGGCTCGTTCCACCGGAGCTTGTTGTGCGGGTCCTCGATGTGGTCCGTGCACATGCCATCGATCACGATCGCGGAGCGGTGGACCGCCGCCGCGCGCTCGCGGAGCTCGGAGGTGACGGGGACGGGCTTCCGGTGGGCTCTGGAGGTCATCGGATCTCCCTTCGGGGACGGTTCACGCCTGGTTCCCGCACGAGGCCCGCACGACCAGCCGGGTCTCGAGCGTCCTGCGGACGGGTGGGCGGCCCGGATCGGCGAGCCGCTCGAGGAGGAGCTCGACCGCGGTCCGCCCCACCTCGCCGGCCGACTGGCTGACGGTCGTGAGCGGCGGCGTCGTGTAGGAGGCGAGCTCGATGTCATCGTACCCGACCACCGCCAGATCGCCGGGTACGCGCCGCCCCAGCTCTCCGGCGGCCCGCAGGACGCCGATGGCCATGAGGTCGTTGGCGGCGAAGATGGCCGTCGGTGGGTCCGGCGAGGCGAGGAGGCTCCGCGCGGCCGCCCAGCCGGACTGCGGGTGATAGTCCCCGCGGAGCACGAGGCTCTCGTCGACGGGGAGGTCGGCCTCGGCCAGGGCGTCTCGGTACCCCTGGAGCCGCTGGCCGCTCATGAGCAGGCTCGACGGGCCGCCGATGCACCCGATCCGACGGTGTCCGAGGGCGATGAGATGGCGGGTCGCCAGGTAGGCGCCTCCGCGCTTGTCGCTCAGCACGACGTCGATCGGCGCGCCCGGGAGGTCGCGGTCGACGAGGACGACGGGCAGCGGTCGGCGCAGCAGGTCGCGGAGGATGTCCACGCGATTGCCGGCGGGCACGTACAGGAGCCCGTCCACCTGGCGTCTGGTGAGGAGGTCGACGTACACGCGCTCCCGGAGCTCCTCGCCCTCCGTGTTGCACAGGACCACGCTGTGGTCCCGCCCGAAAGCGGCGGTCTCGATCGCCCGTCCAAGCTCGGCGAAGTACGGGTTCGCGCTGTCCGGGAGGACGAGACCCAGCGTGTGCGTGCGTCCTCGCCGGAGCGAGCGGGCGACGGCATTCGGATGGTAGCCGAGCTCCGCCATCGCCTCCATCACGCGCGCCCGGATCTCGTGGGAGACGAAGCGCGTGGCGTTGACGACGTGCGAGACCGTGGTCGGCGATACCCGGGCGCGTCCGGCGACCTCACGGATGGTGGCCATGAGTCCCCCTGGAAGAGAAGGAATCCCAGAAGAAATCGATTGCGCAATCGGTTGGGCGCAGACTAGCCCAGCTGCCTCCGACCCGTCAAGGCCAAACCGGTGCCGCTTGAGAGCGGCGAGACCCTCAGGGGAGAGGTGACGCCACGCTCAGGGGCGGAGGGCGGGAGGCTGGGCCAGCGCACGCAGCCCGCTGAGCATGCCGGTCCCGCGTGTGCCAGCTCCTGTTGGCGGCTCCTCGACGGGCTCGTCGCGACGCTCGACGTTCTCCAGGGCGATTTCCCAGCTCGCGCGCGTCCTGGCTGCCGTCGGCCAGGAGCTTCCGCGCCGGGATGGTAGGATCGGGATGAGGACACGGTGAGCGACTCCAGGGCGTGTGCTTCTGCGCGAGCGACGGCCTGCGGTGTGCTGCTGCTGGCGGTGCTCGCCGGCGGGGGGGCGCTCCGGGCGCCCGTCCCCGCGCTGGCGCAGGACCGCGCGCCGATCCGCTACGGCGTCGTGGCGGAGGGGAGCGAGGTTCGCTACCGGGTCCGGGAGCAGCTCGTCGGCCTGAGCCTTCCCAATGACGCCGTCGGGACGACCAGCGCGGTCGAGGGCGGCGTCACGTTCGATGGCCAGGGTCGCGTGCTGTCCGGCGACTCCCGGTTCACGATCGACCTCAGGACGCTCCGGAGCGACGAGGCGCGCCGCGACAACTACGTCCGGCGCAACACGCTCGAGACCGACCGCTACCCGACCGTGACGTTCGTTCCCACCGAGGCGCGGCGCCTGCCGTTCCCGCTCCCGCAGAGCGGCTCGGTTCCGTTCGAGCTGGTGGGCGACCTCACGGTGAAGGACGCCACGCGACGGGTCACGTGGGACGCGACGGCCAGCTTCGATGGGCCGCGAGTCAGCGTCCGGGCGCGAACCGCGTTTCGCTTCGGCGATTTCGGTCTGAAGGTTCCCCGGGTCTCGGTGGTGCTCGGGGTGGAGGACGACATCAAGCTCGAGGCCGATCTCGTCCTGCGCCGGGGCGCGTGAGGTGGGCCGCCCGCGATCCGATTCCCGAACCGTGGCGCCGGCGCCGGCCGGACACGAGGAGGCACGATGGCCAGGCTGACACTCCAGGTCAACGGCGCGGCTCGGGACGTCGAGATCGACGATCCCGCGACGCCTCTCCTCTACGTCCTCCGGAACGACCTCGCGCTGACCGGGACGAAGTTCGGCTGCGGGCTCGCGCAGTGCGGCGCCTGCACCGTCCACCTCGACGGCCAGGCCATCCGCTCGTGCTCGATGCCCGTCAGCGCCGCCGTCGGCCGCCAGGTCACGACCATCGAGGGCCTGGGCTCCCCCGAGCGGCCGGACCCCGTCCAGGCCGCCTTCATCGCGGAGCAGGCGCCCCAGTGCGGCTACTGCACGGCGGGCCTCGTCATGGCGGCGCGGGCGTTCCTCCAGCAGAACCGGCGGCCGACCGAGTCCGAGGTCAAGCAGGCGCTGGCCGGGAACCTCTGCCGCTGCGGGAGCCACGTCCGGGTGATCCGGGCGGTGATGCGAGCGGCGACGGCGATGGGAGGGGCGTGAGATGGCGCCTCCGATCAGCCGCCGCGCGTTCCTCGGCACGGGCGGGGCCCTCGTCGTCGGGCTCGGTCTCGGGGGCCGGGCGCCCCGGCGCGCCGCCGCGCAGGCCGGCGAGCGCCCTGCCGCCGACGGCCTGGACGACCGACCGGTACCTCGGCAAGACGGTGGCGCCCGACCAGGTCGACGCCTTCCTGGCGATCCACGCCGACGACACCGTCACCGTCTTCACGGGGAAGGTGGATCTCGGGACGGGCGGCCGGGCGGCCATGCGGCAGATGGTGGCGGAGGAGCTGGACGTCGCCATCGAGCGCATCACGGAGCTGATCGAGGGTGACACCGCCCTCTGCCCGGATCAGGGCGGCACCGGGGGCAGCACCGGGATCTCCCGCGGCGGTCAGGAGCTCCGGCGCGCCGCCGCCACCGCGCGCCAGGCGATCCTGGCGCTCGGCGCCCAGCGGCTCGGGCGGCCCGTCGCGGATCTCGAGACCGCCGACGGCGTGGTCCGCCCGAAGGGGGGCGGCCCCGGGGTCGCGTACGGCGCGCTGATCGGGGACCGCCAGGTCGGCCTCAAGATCGACGCGAAGGCGCCGCTCAAGCCCTCGAGCGCGTTCCGCTACATCGGCCAGTCCGTGCGGCGACCGGACGTTCCCGCGAAGGCCACGGGCCGGCACCTCTACGTCCAGGATCTCGCGCTCCCCGGAATGCTCCACGGGCGCGCGATCCGGCCTCCGGCGCTCGGCGCGACGCTCCAGTCGGTCGACGAGTCGTCGATCGCGGGCATCCCGGGCGCCCGGGTCGTCCGGATCGGCAGCTTCCTCGGCGTCGTCGCCGAGCGCGAGTGGGACGCGGTGCGCGCGGCGCGGCTCCTCAAGGCCCGGTGGTCGGCGGGCACCGGCCTGCCCGACCACCTGACGCTGGCCGACGCGGTGCGCGCGACGCGGATCGTGCGGGACCAGGACGTCGCGAAGCAGGGCGATCTGTCGGCGCTCGGCGCCCCCGGCCCCGGCGTGCGGACGCTCGGCGCGACGTACTGGTGGCCGGTCCAGACCCACGGCTCCCTCGGGCCGTCGTGCGGCGTGGCGGACGTTCGCGCCGACGGTGCCACGATCTGGACGCCGTCCCAGGCCACCCACCGTTTCCGCGAGGCGTTCGCCAAGATCCTGAATCTCCCCAGGGAGAAGGTGCGGCTGATCTACCTCGACGGCGCGGGCTCCTACGGCCAGAACGGCGCCGAGGACGCGGCCTGCGACGCGGCGCTCCTCTCGCGCGCGGTGGGCCGGCCGGTGCGGGTCCAGTGGATGCGCGAGGACGAGCACGGCTGGGACCCGAAGGGGCCGCCCCAGCTCCTCGATCTCCGGGCCGCGGTGGGCGAGGGGGGCGACGTGGTGGCGTGGGAGACCCAGGCCTGGCTGCCGCTCTCGACGCAGGGCCTGCCGAACCTCCCGCTGCTGGCGCCCATCGAGGCCGGGCTCGCCCAGCCGCTCGGCCGCGCGACCGGCCTGGTCCAGCAGAACATCGACCCGCCCTATCGCGTGGGGGCGGTCCACGCCGTCGTGCACTGGCTCGAGGACTCGCCGTTCCGGACGTCCCCGATCCGCGCGCCCGGCAAGGTCGCGAACATCTTCGCCGTCGAGTCGTTCGTCGACGAGGTGTGCGCGCTGGCGAAGATCGATCCGGTGGAGTACCGGCTCCGCCGCCTCGCCAATCCGCGGGGGCAGGAAGTGCTCCGCCGCGCGGCGGCGCTGATGGGCTGGCAGCCCCGGCCGTCGCCGCGCCCGCCCGACCCCGGGGCGGCGGTGCTCACCGGGCGCGGGATCGCCTACGTCCACTACAAGCACGCCGAGAACCACGTCGCGATGGGCATGGAGGTCGCCGTCGAGCGCGCGACCGGCGTGATCCGCGTGACGCGCGTGGTCTGCGCCCAGGACTGCGGGCTCATGATCAACCCGGACAACGTGGCGAGCCAGCTCGAGGGGAACATCCTCCAGACGCTCTCGCGCACGCTCCACGAGGAGATCGTCTTCGACCGGGACCGGGTGACCAGCGTCGACTGGGCGCGCTACCCGATCCTTCGCTTCGACGAGGTGCCCACGATCGAGCTCGACATGATCCAGCGTCTCGACGAGCCGCCGCTCGGCGTCGGCGAGGCCGCCTCGGCCCCCGTGCCGGCGGCGCTCGGCAACGCCGTCTTCGACGCGACCGGGGTGAGGCTGCGCGTGGTGCCCTTCCGGCCGGACCGCGTCAAGGCGGCGCTCGCGTCGCTGCGGACCTGACCAGACGCGGCCGCCGGGTGACGCGCCGGCTGAAGCGATGGGCCGTCGCGCTCCTCGCCGTGGCGGCGATCGTGGGCGTCCTGCTGGTCCCGCTCCCGTTCGACGACACGACCCGGATCCGCAACTCGGTCTCCATCGACCGGGATCCCGAGGTCGTCTTCGCCTATGTCACGACGCCGGCCAACTGGCCGAAGTGGCATCCCTCGTCGCTCGGCGTGAGCGGGGCGGTGGATCATCCGCTGGACCTGGGCGAGCAGGTGACGGAGGACTTCCTGGTGGCCGGCCGGCGGGGGCAGGCGGTGTGGACCGTCGTCCAGCGCGAGGCGCCGGAGCGCTGGGTGATCGCCGGGGAGGTCAACGGGCGGCCCGCGGGCGCCGTGACCTACACGCTCGCGAGCGCCGGCGCGGGGACGCGCTTCGAGCGCGAGCTCGTCTACGGGTCGCCCAACCTGCTCTTCGCGGCGCTGAACCGCATCAGGATCCGTGCGAGGATCCAGAGCGAGTCCGCGGAGGCCGTGCGCCGGCTGAAGCAGGTGCTCGAGGCCGCCGCCGGACGCGAGAGGGAGCCATGGAGCCGCGGGTCAGCCTGATCACGCTGGGCGTCGCCGACGTCGCGCGGAGTCGCCGGTTCTACGAGGCGCTCGGCTGGCGGGCGTCGGGCGCGAGCCAGGAGGATGTCGCCTTCTTCCAGCTCGGCGGGATGGCGCTCTCCCTCTGGGGGCGGGCCGAGCTGGCCGCGGACGCGAACGTCGCGGACGAGCGAGGCTTCAGCGGCGTGGCGCTCGCCCACAACGCGCGCACGCGCGAGGCGGTCGACGCGATCCTGGCGGAGGCGCGGACTGCGGGCGCCCGCATCCTGAAACCCGCCCAGCCGACGCCCTGGGGCGGCTACGCGGGCTACTTCGCCGATCCGGACGGCCACCTGTGGGAGGTGGCCTGGAACCCGCACTTCCCGCTGCGGCCGGACGGCAGCCTGGAGCTTCCCGGCTGAGCCGCTACTTCCGGTCGAGCCTCGCGCTCCGGGGCGCGGCGCACTTCCCGCCTCCCTCCTCGGTCACCTGCAGCGAGACGGCGCCCCGCCTTCCTCGCCATCGGAGCATGCGCTCCGGAACCCGCGGATCGTCGGTCCGCGTCTCGAGGACGATGTCACCTCCGGTGACCATGCCCGTGACGTCCCAGCTCGCCGTTCCCCATGGGTACGTGGTCGCAGCCAGACCGAGAATGCGCCCGCCCTCCTCGATGGAGACGTCGAAGGTGAATGGCACGCACTCCTCGAGGTCGCCGCTGGTCCGCCCCGCGTAATAGTCTCCTCGCCAGAGGCCGATGCACCCGGCCACGAGCCACGCGGCGGCCAGGGGACCGAGCCAGAGGGCGTGCCGGGCGGTCCACCTCCTCGGCGCCCGCGCCCGGGCCCTGCCACCCGGCCTCAGCATCCCGCTCTCCTCACGGCGCTCGTCGCTCTCACGGGCACTAGCGGCGACCCCCGCCTCGTCCGCCGCCGCCACGCATGCCGCCTCCCCCAACCCCCGCGCCGCCGCCGTACCCCGCTCCGCCCGCGCTGCTTCGCCACGACTGGGACTGGCTCGCCCGGCTGGCGCCGGTGGTCCGGGCCTCGGCGTCGCGGTTCAAGCTCTGCACCGTGCTCGAATCGGCGCGCGAGGCGGCGGCGCCGCTCCACTGGCCGCCATCGTACTGCTGCCAGCCGCCGCCCTCGGTCCGCCGGTAGACCTGACCGTCCTTGCCGACGTAGACGTTGTTGTCCCCGCGCGCCACGACGGCGCTGCCGCCGCTCGACGTGCGGACGGCCGCGGCGTCCCCCGCGCTGCCGCTGACCCGCGCCGCGTTGACCCAGTCGTCGCCGCGCACCACCGACGTGCTCCTCCAGTTGCCGTAGACGTTGCTGCCTTGCACGGTGCGCGCGGTGGTCCCCGTCCGGGGATTGTAGGCCTCCGCCCAGGCGCCCGCCCGGTACTCGCCGTAGGCCGCGGCGCCGCGCGCGTAGGTCCCGGTCGTCGGATTGTAGGCGGCCGCCCGCCCGGCCCCGCCGTAGGGGCCATAGCCGACGACGCTCCGGCCGTAGGTGCCCGTGTGCTCGTTGTACCAGGTGCCCGCGCCGTACGTGTACCCGTACGGCCAGTAGACGTCGTCGTAGACGTAGGACCCGTAGTACCACCCCGTCCCGAACGCCATCACGCCCCAGGCATAGTAGTCCCCGTAGTAGCCCGGCAGATAGCCATAGGTCACGTACTGGGGATTCGTGTCGTACACGTAGACGTAGGTCGTGGGATAGACGGGCGCGCTCGGTGGGATCTGGTAGACCTCACTGGGCACCTTGTCGGCGAGCTCCCAGGGCCCCTCCGGGCTCTTGGCGACGAACCACACCGCCTGGAAGCACAGGTAGTAGACCTCGCCCACCTTCAGGACGTCGTACGGGCTGTTGCCTGCGTAGGCCAACTGGGTGCCGGCGATCGGCTTCCACTCGGGCGCGCCCTTGTAGGTCACCTTCGGCGCCTCGACCTTGCCGCGCTCGACGCGCGCGGTCTGGGGGATGTGTCCCCGGATCACCGCCTCTTGCGCCTGCGACGTGCCCGGCACGAGGGCGAGGACGTCAGCGGCCGGATGGTCGGGCGGGATCTTCTTGAAGTCGTCCGGGAGCTCGGTCGTCGCGAACTGCCAGGGGCCGTCGAGCTTCTCGGCGCGGAACCAGCGCCCGGCCACGAGATAGTAGTAGCGCTGGTCGGCCGCCGCGCGGAACAGGTCGCTCTGGGTGTTGGTGACCCAGGAGAGCTTGGTGCCCTTGATCGGGTCCAGCTTCGGCTCCCCGTCCAGCAGGATCAGCTCCGCCGGCGTCTCGCTCACGAAGACCCTCGGCGCCGCCGCCGGCGTCAGGGCCACGCCCGGCACCGCCTTCCGCACGTCGGCCCAGTTCGGGTCGCTCGCCGGGATCCGCTCGAAGCTCGTGGGAATGGTCGTCGCCGCGGTCCACGGCCCGGCCGGCGCGGGTGCGGTGAGCCAGCCCTGCTCGTGACGCAGGTAGTAGGTCGTCCCGGCGCGGAGCAGGTCCCAGTTCGTGTTGACCACGTACGAGAGCTCGGTGCCGGGGATCGGCGCCAGCACCGGCGGCCCATCGATGTTCACCAGGACCGCGGGGCTGGTGCTCACGAAGATCTTCGGCGGGTCCGACTTCAGCGCGCGCCGGAGTGAGGGCGGTCTCCGCCCGCTCGAGATAGGCCGTGATCCGCTCCGTTTCGACGATCACGTCCTCCTTGCTCATGCGCGCCCGCAGCGCGTCGAGGAGGCGCGCGGAGTCCGGCGCGCTGAGGCCGGGGAACCGCCCCTCGACGATCCGGATGTTGGAGATGCGGACGTGCCCGGCCTCGCTGCTGGTCGAGGTGTCGCCCTCGAGCAGCACCCCGCCGAGCGTGGGGCTGTCCGTCCCCATCCGGCGGAACGCTACCGCCATGCGCGCCCGGAGGAGCTTGTAGTCCTTCCAGCTCTCGACCTGCGGCTGGTAGAGCAGGACCGTCGAGCCGTCCCCGCCCATCAGCTCCTGCGGCCACTTCTGGTCGTCCTGGACCGACTTCCCCCCGAACACGGGCGCCGGCGCGCTGCTGCCACCACCGCATCCAGCGAGCACGGGCAGCAGGAGGAGGCCGCTGAGCGCGCGCCTGAACGAGCGCCCCACGGCGCGTCCGCCGCGATGGCGCGGTCCGTCGGTCCGGCAGCTCATCACGAGAGCCGGCTCACGTCGAAGACGTGATAGCCCCAGCCCGGCATGTCGAGGTAGAGCCCTGACGTCAGCAGCTCGTCCCCGCTCCGGTCGTACACCGCGGAGCTCATCCGATCCTGCAGGCGCGCGGAATGCCCGCGAAGGTCGTCGAACGGCAGGCGGACACGGCACTGGCCCTGGTTCCCCGCGTAGTTGACGGCCACCAGCAGCGCGCTGGCCGCCCGTGCCCTGCCAGCACCAGCGCGATGAAGCCGTCCCACGTCCAGTTGCCCTCCCACGCCGGCACGCACTCGAGCAGGCGCCACTGCGCCGTCGCGCACGGTCGGCTGCCGGAGCACCGCCAGGAGCGCCGTCGTAGAAGCGCGCGGAGCGTCTCGTCGACGGGCTCCACGGGCGCCCGCACCAGGTGCGGCGAGATGCGCTTCCGCCGGCCCTCGAACTGTCCCTGGTGGAAGAACCGCAAGCCCCGGCGACAGGTACGTGAGGACGGCCGCCGCCTCGTGCTTGCCGGGCGGGAAGGCCGTGCGGCGGCCCGGGGCTCGTCGTGGTTCTCCAGGAAGCGGGCGAGCTGGTTCTGGTAGTCGAGCCCGGCGTAGGAAGTGCTCGCGCACCGGCCGCGCGTGCCCCTCGTGCAGGCGGTCGTAGAGCCGCTTGTCGTAGGCGTAGTCGAACCCCTGCTGCATCATCGTCCACTCGAGGTCCCAGTAGACCTCGGCCATGAAGCAGAAGCCCGGCACGCGCTCCCGCACGCGCTGGGTCGCCCGCGGCCAGAAGGGCGGCGCCCGGCGGCCCCAGGTCCGCTCGAAGACGTCGGGCAGGACGAGCATCGCCATGTCGCAGCGCACGCCGTCGCACTGCCCGCTGATCTTCAGCAGCTCGTCCAGCATCGCCTCCTGCGTGGCCACGTTGCTGTAGTCGAGCTGGAGGGTGTCCGGCCAGCCCGGAGAAGTACGGGTCCCGGCCGTGGGCCAGGAGCCGGAGACCCTGCCTCCGCTTGACCCAGGTGTAGTTCTGCGGCGCCCGGGCCAGATCCGCCTCGGTGCCGGGCACGTAGTACTCGGGATGACCTTCGACCCACGGGTGGTCCAGCGCGGTGTGATTCGGGACGAAGTCCAGCATGAGCCGGAGGCCGCGCTTCCGGAGACGGTCGCGCAGCCGGGCCAGCGCCGGGTCGCCGCCGAGGCTCGGGTGCACCGTGTAGCCGGTGATCGCGAACCCGGAGCCGGCGATGTCGTCCTCGCGCAGGTCCGGCAGGGTCGCTTCGAACTCCCGCCGCCACTCGGGATTCTCGCGCGACGCCCGCTGTCCGGCCAGCCCCGTCCGCCACACGCTGAGGAGCCAGATCCAGTCGAACCCCATGCCGGCCACGCGGTCCAGGTCGGCGTCCGGAATGTCGTCCAGCGTCGCCGGCCGGCCCAGGATCCGGGACCGTTCCGTGAGCCAGACGCGGGTGTTGATCTGGTAGAGCGACGGGTAGATCGGGGCGGGCCGCATCGGCTGGGCCTCCATCACTGGGTCGGGATTGTGAGAACGGGGACGCCTTCCTTCCCGCCGGTCTCCACGAGCGTGAAGACGAACATGAGGAAGGTGAACAGCCGCTTCGACGCCATGTCGCGGTCGTCGATCCAGAACCAGTAACCCCGATAGGGCACGGCCAGGAAGGCGTCGGCCGGCCGCTCCGGAGAGCTCCCGATGCGGATCAGGGGCCGGATGGGGCCGCTCGGGCCCATCTCGGGTTCCGCCGTCGGCGACACGCGCCGGTCGGCGACGTGCGCTTCGGGTACGTCGATGAAGGACGAGAGGTCCACCAGGATCTCCAGGATGGACCGGCTGAGGATCGCGATCTGCGTGTCGTTGGCAGGCACGGAGCCGTACACGACCTGAAATTCACGTCCGGTCGGGATCCAGGCCCAGGAGCTGCCGGACGGCTAGCACCTCCGCCTCGAGGCTCGGGTCCACCTGGCCGCCGAAAGGTCATCAGCACGGCCTCTTCGCGATCGATGCGGCGCACCCGGAGACCGATCGCCCCCGAGAGCTGGATCCGGCGGAGCCGCTCCAGGAGGACGTAGAACTCCGGGTCTGCAGGCCGCGCCCGCGCGTCGCCGCCGTAGCGATTGTTGATGCCGTTGATGACGTGCACCGCGAGCCGCAGCACCAGATCCACGGGGTTCCCGGCCTGGATCAGGCTCAGCAGGGCCGCCGGGGGAATCGGCGTCATCAGCGAGCGGGCGAAGCGCTCGCCCGCGAGGGGGGTGTAGGTGATGGTCGGCCGGTCGATGAACTGACCCTGGGCGCCCAGCGTCACGCTGCCGTTCGGAACCCCCGGCACCACCCCGCTGGTGCTGAAGATGCTCCCCGCCGCCGAGAACGTGCTCTGCACCGTGTAGCCGCTGACGATCTGCCCGACGTCCAGGAACATCGGGGTGTCGCCGTAGCGGAGCTTCACCAGGTTCAGCAGCATCTGGCTCTTCCAGGACTCGGCGATCGCGCTGGTGTAGTCGAATCGGTCCCGCGCGACGGTCCCCGGGCCGATGCTCGCGCATCCCGACACGTGCCGAGCGCGGTGAGGAAGCAGAAGGGCCGGCTTCATGACCGTCGGCGCTGCAAGTCAGCGCTTTCGTCCCGGCGACGTCCCGCTGCCGGTCGGGGTGCTCGCGTCGGCTCCACCTCCGACGACGCCGGCGGTCTTGCCGAGCCTCAGGAACTCCTCGGAGGTGCTGGTCGCAAAGAGGTGCATGGCGCGGGCGACGATGCCGGTCCAGCCGGTCTGGTGGCTCGCGCCGAGGCCCGCCCCGTTGTCGCCGTGGAAGTACTCGTAGAACAGGATGAGGTCCCGCCAGTGCGGGTCCTCCTGGAACTTCTTGGCGCCGCCGTGCACCGGGCGCCGGCCCTGGCCGTCCCGCAGGAAGATGCTGGCCAGCCGGCGGGCGATCTCCTCGGCGACCTGGTAGAGATTCATCCGTCGCCCGGAGCCCGTGGGGCACTCGATGGTGAACGTGTCGCCATAGTAGGTGTGGTACTGGAGCAGCGCCCGGATGATCAGGCCGTTGACGGGCATCCAGATCGGCCCGCGCCAGTTGGAGTTGCCGCCGAACATGCCGCTGTCGGACTCCGCCGGCAGGTACGACACCCGGTACTCCTGATCCCCCACGTGGAAGACGTAGGGATGGTCGGCGTGATAGCGCGACAGGGCCCGGATGCCGTAGGGGCTCAGGAACTCCTGCTCGTCGAGCATCTTCTCGAGCACCCGGCGAAGCTTGGTCTCGTCCAGGATGGCGCCGAGCCGTCGGCCCGCCTGACCCCGCTTGGCCGGATCGTGGATGAAGGCCCTCAGCTCCGGGCGGGCCTCGAGGAACCGCGCAAGCGCTTGGCCAGCTCCGGGTACTTCTCCAGCAAGCTCGCCGTCGAACACGGTCACGGCACACAGGGGGAGCAGCCCGACCATGGAGCGCACCTTCAGGCGCTGGGCTCGGCCGTCCGGGAGCCGGAGGACGTCGTAGAAGAACCCGTCGGCCTCGTCCCACATCCCGACGTCCCCGCCGGCGTGCATCATCGACGTCCCGATCCACAGGAAGTGCTCGACGAACTTGACGGCCAGGTCCGCGTAGGCGGGCCGCTCCATCGCCAGCTCCGCGGCGATCTCGAGCATGTTCTGGCAGAAGAGCGCCATCCAGGCGGTGCCGTCGGCCTGCTCCAGATATCCGCCGGTCGGAAGCGGCGCGCTCCGGTCGAAGACCCCGATGTTGTCGAGCCCCAGGAAGCCGCCCTCGAAGAGGTTGCTGCCCGTGCGGTCCTTGCGGTTCACCCACCAGGTGAAGTTGAGCAGGAGCTTCTGGAAGACGCCCTCGAGCCAGTCGACGTCACCCTGGCCCCGCCGGGCCTTGTCGATCGCGTAGGTGAACATCGTGGCCCAGGCATGCACCGGCGGGTTGACGTCGCCGAAGTTCCACTCGTACGCGGGAATCTGCCCGCTGGGGTGGAGGTACTGGTCCTGCAGCATCAGGTCCAGCTGCTGCTTGCCGAAGTCCTCGTCGACGAGCGTCAGGGCGAGGCAGTGGAAGGCCAGGTCCCACGCCGCGTACCACGGGTACTCCCACTTGTCCGGCATGGAGATCACGTCGGCGTTGTGCATGTGGTGCCAGTGGTCGTTGCGCGGGGCCGCACGCCGTCCGGCCTTGAACGGCTCGGCGCCGTGCTCCTCCGAGCCACCGGTCGACGTCGTAGTAGTAGAACTGCTTGGACCACAGCATCCCGGCCAGCGCCTGGCGCATCACGTTGGCCGCGTCGGCGTCGAGCGATCGCGGGATGACCGAGGCGTAGAACTCGTCGGCTTCCTTCCGGCGCTGCGTCCATGACGTCGTCGAAGTCGCGGCCGAACGGCCGCTCCGGGCCGGCGCTCGTCGCGGCCGCTCCGCCCGGCGCCACGTCACTGAGTCGCAGCCGAAGCGTCTCGAGAGGCGCCGGGCGCCACGGTGAGCGGATAGTGCGCGGCGGCCTTCGTCCCCGTCTGCGCGGGGTTCACCGCCTCCCGGCGGCCGCCCACCAGGTACTCGTTGATGCCGTCCTTGACGTAAGGCGTGCGGTTCGGGCGCCCCGAAGAGCCGCGCGTTGTTCGTCTCGTTCTCGGTGAAGAGCAGCGCGGCCGCGCCCTCGCAGGCGAGGAACCGCTCCCCGAGCTCCGGATGGGAGGCCGAGATCACGGCGGTCGGGCCCGCGGCGGCCTGCCGGAGCGTCGGCCGGGGCGCATCGCCGCCCCATGACCACAGGTTGCGGAACCAGAGGGTCGGCAAGACGTGGAGCGTCGCCGCCTCCGGACCGCGGTTCCAGACGGTGACCTGGACGAGGAGGTCCTCCGGCGACGCCTTCGCGTACTCGACGAACACGTCGAAGTACCGGTCCTGATCGAACACGCCCGTGTCGATGAGCTCGTACTCGAAGTCGTGCTTCCCCCGGCGGCGGTTCGTCTCGACGAGGTCGGCGTACGGGTAGACCGCCTGCGGGTACTTGTAGAGGTACTTCATGTACGAGTGGGTCGGCGTGGAGTCGAGGTAGAAGTAGTACTCCTTGACGTCCTCGCCGTGGTTTCCCTCGCTGTTCGTCAGGCCGAACAGCCGCTCCTTGAGGATCGGATCCTTCCCGTTCCACAGGGCCAGCGCGAAGCAGAGCAGCTGCCGGTCGTCGGAGACGCCGGCCAGCCCGTCCTCGCCCCACCGGTAGGCGCGGGAACGCGCCTGGTCGTGGCTGAAGTAGTCCCAGGCATTGCCCGAGTCGCTGTAGTCTTCGCGCACGGTCCCCCACTGGCGCTCGGAAAGGTATGGGCCCCACTTCCGCCAGGGCACCCCGTGCTCCCGCGCCTCCGTCAGCCGCTGCTCTTCCGCCCGACCCTGTCCCGTTGCCATCGAACGCCCCTTCATGCCGACGCGGCACGGCGTGTCGCGCCGCCCAGCGTCTCGTCATCTCGGAATGATCGCCCTGCCGACGATCGCTTTCGCGACCTTTCCTTCCGCGGCCTGTCGACCGTGCGGGCCCGGTGGCCGGTATCTCTCGACACCGGCCACCGGGCCAGGCCCGTCAGATCGCGACGGTCACTGCCTCACCGCCTACGGAATCCGTCCTCCCATCCGGAGCGAGCGTCACATCGGGAGGACCAAGGCTAGCGGCCGCCCGCGAGCTTGGTGACCGCCCCGATGAGTGGGTCCGCCTGCGGGCTCGTCACCGTGCCTTTGATGAGGATGTCAGTCGGGCTCACCGGCTTGCCATAGAAGGCCTGATTCAGGGCCGTGCGAACTCCCACGACCGAGCCGTCAACGGAGAATCCGCCGTAGAGGCCCTTCGACATCGAGAAGCTGAGCAGGTCCGCGCTGAGACCCGCTGTGGCTGCGGTCGCGCCGCCGCCGACGGGTCCCGCCGCGACACTGATGTCGGCCCCGAGCTTCACCTGGGGGCTGAGCAGCTTGGTGACCCCGCGCTCGGTCATGGCCAGGATGATGACCTCGGCCGCGTCCGCTCCCGCCTGGAAGCCGAAGCTCGCCCCGCCGAGGGTGTGGAAGGCGGGACCGCGCCACTTCCCGGTCTTCTCGTCACGCGCGACCAGCACGCCGGTACCCCCGGACGCCCCGACGATGAACGCGCCGCGAAGCATCTGGGGCAGGATGATCATCCCCTTGGCCTTCTTCGCGAGGTCACGCAAGACTCCCATGTTCGAGTCAGTCTGGAATTGCTCCACCGTGAGCTTCGCCTTCTCGACGATCTGTCGCGCCTCCTGGGCGTCGTCCGCCCACGCCGGCGCGGTCCCGAGCAATAGCGTCATCGTTGCCGCGGCCACCCAACGGGTCATCGAGCGATACATGTCTCTTCTCCCTTTCTGGTATTCCCTCGTGCTGCGCACGCGGGAGATCAGTGCCACTCCATGCAGCGATCAGCCCGGTTGCGTCCCGAGCGGGGGCCCAGCCTTCTAGTGTCCTGTCCCATAAGTTAGTGGAACAATATAGGCGTCAGGCGCGTTAAGAAGATTCGAAGACCTAGGTCAACAGCAGTATGGCACTCGTGAGGACAAAAAACAGCGCGAGCAACTGAACACCTTTCATCCAGTGGCTCTGGCCATCAGTGATGAGCACGGCCATGAGAATGACGCATAGAAGGGTGGTCACGGCCATCGCTGGCTTGAACGCAAAATCCATTGGAGCCTGGCCTACGACCAGACTAAGGAACATTAGGATCGGCGCCACAAACAGAGCCTGCTGAACGCTCGAACCAACACAAACGCTGAACGCCAGGTCCATCCGATCCTTCCGCGCCGCTTTGATCGCCGTGACCATCCCCGAGACGTTGCCAATCGTGCCCATGAGAATGATGCCCATGAAGACCTGACTGAGACCCAAGGCGCTTGCGGCTGGCGTCACCGTGTCGACCAGGATATCACTGAGCCACACGGCACAAAGCGATGAGACCAGCAAGGCAGCTATGGCCGCCGACAGTGACCAACGAGGACTGTCGTCATGAACAGCTTCTGCATCTTCGGGGGTGTCGATGACGTCTCTGTGAGTCCGCAGACTGAACATCAGGTACAGCACATACGTGACCAAAAGGACGAGAGCGACACAGACCGACAACATGACTAACCGGCGGGTGTCCGAATGTGACGACACAGCGAAGGCTGATGGGAAAAGAAGCGCACCGATCGCCAGAAGCATCAGCGACGAGTATGAGCGTGCGCTGGTCGTACTAAACACTTGCAGGTGATAGCGAAGTCCACCGAAGAGCATGGCCAGTCCAAGAACGAGGAGCAGGTTGACGATGATGCCACCGACGATCTGCGCCTTCAGGAATTCCTGCAAGCCCAGCCGGAGAGTGGCCACGCCGATGAAGATCTCCGGGAGGTTCCCGAACGTGGCATTGACCAGCCCCCCCGCACTCTGTCCGAGATACGTCGCCAGCGAGTCAGTCGACTTCTCAATGTAGAGCGACGCCGGGATCAGGGCGACCATGCTGCAAAAGAACAGGAGCGTCGTGCGATCGCCTGCGAACCAGTGCACCAACAATGTGGCTGGGATGGCAAGCAACAAGACTCGTAGAACCATGTCAACGTCTCCCTGGTGGACTCCGTGTCGCTTCCGGGTCGCTGCATCGTAACACCGCTTGCATCGACGGGTGCCGGGCGTCTCACCCGAGCCAGCGGCGGAGCACCTCGCGCGCGCATGAGGGCGACGCCGCGATGGCTCACCGCGTTCTTCACCTCCGACGCCAGCTCGGCGAACGTGGCCTCGAGCGGCGAGTAGAGGAGCAGCTACCGCACTACTTCGCCGGCGCGTCGCCGAACTCGCGCAACAACGACTGGAAGTCCGGTGATTGGCGCAACAATTGGCCGGCCGCCTGGCGCAGCCGGTCGACGTCTTCGGGCGGCAGCGCGAAGCTCGTGGGCAGGTTCATGAGGTATTCCCGCTCCTTCGGAGCCGGAAGATTCTCGAAGCTGACGTCCAGCGCGTGCACGGCGAGCTTCGGGAGCGGGACGCTCGCCTCGGCCTCCGCTTCGGTCGCGCCCGCCAGGCGCGCCCGTGCAATGAGCAGCTCGCGCCGCCAGGCATAGATTTCCTGCTTGTCCTTCATGGTCTCGATGGTCTCGAACGAGTAGCGGTCGATCGGCACCCCGGAGGCCTGCAGCAGCTGAACCACCGTGCCGGGGGGTGCCTCCTTGCGGTCCCAGTCGGTCCGCGGCGCCGAGCGGGCGTTCACGACGATCAGCACGATCCGGCGGAAGACGCCGAACCCCACCTCGCCGCGGAACGCCGGGCTCAGGATCAGCTCCTCGAGGGTCTCCAGCACGGGGCGCACCCCGAGGTTGTCGGCGACCCCCCCATCGACGAGGTGGATGTACGGGCGGTCCTGGCTGTTCTGGAAGGCCTGCATCTCGCGGTAGCGCTCCACCGCACGCCCCGCCGGCCGCGGACGGCCCTCGGGCTTGGCGACGTCCCGGACCCAGGCCGGATACTGATAGCCGCACGTGCCGCCATAGTTGGCGAACGTCACGGGCGACAGCGCGACCGGGACGGCCGAGGACGTGGCCGCCGCGCGTGACAGGCGCACCTTGTTCAGGTCCGAGCAGAGCAGGTCGAAATCCTGCTGGTGGAACGCGAGCCGCGATCCGGTCGAGATATCGGTCCCGGTCGCGACGGCGACCGGCGTCGGCGTGTCGAGCAGGTCGCCGAAGGTCGCGCCGTCGAACAGGATCTCGTCGTAGTACGCCGCGGCGAGCTCCGAGCGCCCCGCGGTGCCGCCGATGAACTTCCACCAGTTGAACGGGTTCAAGGTGCGCCAGAGCAGCGCGCCCTGCACGTCGCGCTTGAGGAACCGCGCCTCGTACTCGACGAACAGGCGTTCGCCGTAGAGGGCGTACGCGAGCGCCGTAAAGCTCCCTCCCGATACTCCCGTGATGAGATCGACCTCGTCGATCAGCCGGCGGCGCTGGCCCTCGATGACGATCTCGGTGCGCCGGAGTTCCTCCAGCACGCCGTACGAGAACGCCGCGGCGCGGGTGCCGCCACCCGAGAACGCCAGGATGAACAGCGTGTGCGGGTCGTTGTTCTGACGCTTGGGGATCAGGAGTTGCGGACGGTACCCGGACGTGGGATCGAACTGAGTGATCCGCTCGTTGATCGGCCGGCTGGCGCAGCCGGCCAGCGCCACGATCACCAGCAGGCCGATGAGCAAGCGATTGGTTCGCATCGGGGTCGGCAACATAAGCTGTTTCCCCAGGGGGGCAGGACGAGCCCTCTGCCGCCGTCTTTCTAATGAAGCTCGCAGAATAGACTACCCGCCCAAGCGGGCCACGCGGTTCGAGAGCGCGCGGGCGATGGCGTAGGGCGTCGTGATCAGGACCGGCCCCACGACGAGCGCCGCCCCCGGGTACGACTGCCCGAGGATCACCCACTGGAAGACGGAGTCGAGCAGGATGCCCATGAGCAGGAGGTTGGCGATCGACCCGAGGCCGTCCCGCATGAGCTCACCGCGGTGCTCGCGATCGGTCACCAGGCCCAGGAGGTATGGCGGTCGTCCCGCCCGCGCGTCAGCCCTGCCGCTCCGGATTCCCAGGACCGTCGCGACCAGCGGCTGCAAGACGAACCGGAAGCGACCGGGGCCCATCAAGCGCCTCGGCAGGTCCTCGACGAACGCGCGTGAAAACAGGTAGAAGCCGCCCCGGTCGAAGGCCTCACGCAAGGAGCCCGGCACCGACAGCAGGAGCACCAGCAGCGTGAGGCCGGCAAGCCCGAGCGTGAGTCGTCCTGCCCGCGTCGCTGCGCCTCGGCGAGCGGACGGACTGGGCTCCGGCACCTGCATCACGAGCGCTCGCCCCGCCGATCCGGATCCGGTCTGCTAGCGTCCCGCCGCCATCATGGCCACGAGGACCGGCCCCCAGGCCGTCAGCAGGATGTTCCCGATGGCGTACGGCACGGTGTAGCCGATGGCCGGCACCCTGCTCTGGGACTCGTCCTGGAGAGCGCGAAGCGCGGCCGTGATCGTCCCAGCGCCCGCGCAAGCGCCCAGGAGGATGACGGGGTTCATGCGCAGCACGTATCTTCCGAAGAGAATCGTCACGATGTGCGGGGTCAGGGAGCAGATCAGGCCCACGATGACGAGGCTGATGCCGGTCTTCTGGAGCCCGGTCACGAAGCCGGGGCCGGCCGTGATCCCGACCACGCCGATGAAGACGCACAGGCCGACGGTGTCGAAGATCCAGATCGCCGGCTCCGGGATCCGCCCGAAGAAGGGCCGCACCGACCGGAGCCATCCGAACACGAGGCCCATGATGAGGGCACCGCCGCTGGCGGTGAGGGTCAGCGGCACACCGGCGACGACCACCGACAGGAGGCCGACGAAGCCCCCGAGCACGATGCCGGTGCCGACGAAGATCATGTCCGTGGCAGCAGTGGGGCGGTCGGGGTACCCGAGCTCCTTGACCGCCTTTTCGACCGCGGGCTTCGGGCCGATCAGGGTTGCCACGTCGCCCCGGTCGACGCGTGTCTCGGGGGCGACCGGCATCTCCTCGCCGGCCCGCGCGAGCTTCTGCAGGAAGACGCCGCGGGCGAACTCGCCTCTCGCCAGCTCCCCCAGGCTCTTCCCGGCCAGGGCCTTGTTCGTGACCACCACGTCCAGCACCTCGATCGGGATGTCGAGCAGGTCGCGGTCCTGGACCTCCGGACCGATCGTGCTTCCGCGCTCCACGTGGACGTCGAGGCGCGTGGCCACCGCCACGACGTCGTCCCGGCGGATCACCGTCGTCGGCTCGGCATCGAGGAGGGCGCCCTGCCGACGGATTCGCAGGATGAAGACCCGGAAGTCCCTGGGCAGCCCCTCGAGCTGGCCGACCGTCTTGTCGACCATGGCGTCGTTGGTCACGCGGTAGGTCCGGACGTCGAATCGACGGGCCGCCGAGACGACCCCGGGCTCCGCCTCCTTGCCGCCCGGCCCATGCGCTTGCATCTTCGCGGCCTCTTCGCGGAGATTGACGCCCATGAGCTTGGGCCCCACTGTGGGGATGAACCACACGAGGACGGCCGTACCGACCAGGTACGTGACCGCGTAGGCGATGGGAATGTTGTTGACGAAGCGGGCCTTCTCCTCGGCCGAGATCGTCGTCAGCCGGTTGATGGCATCGCCGGCGGTCCCGATCACCGTGGACTCCGAGAAGGCCCCGGCCAGGAGCCCGGCCGCCGTCCCCATGTCGTAGCCGAGCACCTTCGCGGCGACGAAGGCGGCCACGAGGCACGTGACGCAGAGGACCACGGTGACCAGGACCTGGGAGATGGCGTCCTTCTTCAGGCCCCGGAAGAACTGGGGCCCGACCTTGTAGCCGGTCGTGAAGAGGAACAGGTCGAAGAAGACGGTCTTGACGATCGAGGGCACCTGGATGCTGAGCTGGCCGACGAGCACGCCCGCCAGCAGCGTGCCCACCACCGTCCCGAAGCTGAAGCTCCCGATCTTGACCTTCCCGATGAGAAAGCCCAGCGCCAGCGTGAGGAAGATCGCCAGCTCGGGATTGTGCCGGAGGGCTTCGACGAACCAGCTCATCTATTGACCCCCTTGTTCCGTCAGACCTTCTCCAACGACGCCATCGCCGTCACAGCGAGCCAGCGCCCGGAGATGCGACGGGCGCCGGCTCGGACGGCCGTGCCGACTGCGCGCGGAGTACCCCCGTCCTGCCGACGGTCGCCCTACTTCGGAGGGAAGGCGGCCAGAATGCCCTGGACCGCATTGCCCAGGTCACCGGACGCCGCGTCGGTGCTGATGGAACCGGACGCCGTCCCCCGCCAGATCAGCGTCCGACCGTCGGGTCGGTACACGTTCAGGTCCAGTATCCTGAGCTCGTAGCCCTCGGAGCTGCCGACCGGGTAGTTCTCGATCCTGACCAAGATGACGAAGTCAGGGGTGGCCGTCGCTCTGGTGAATCCCTTCTTCGCCAGGAGCGGGTCGGCGAGGAACTGGACATTCGCCTCGACGAGACTGCTCTGCGAGTAGGCCGCCGCCGACCCGGGCGCCCACGCGTAGCTCTTGAGGGCGCCGAAGTTCGTCGACGGGTCGTAGGAATGGTTGATGGCGGTCGCGCAGCCTCCCCCGATCAGGATCATCAGAGGAGCGACGGCTGCCACGAGAACCCGGGCCGCTCGCCTCCGTCCTAGCATGCTCGCTCCTCTATCGCGATCCTCTCAGCGCGCAGCACCACCACCCGATCGAGAGAGCGGATCACTTCTTGGTCGACTTGTCGAGAGCGATGGCCAGGGCGCGCGTGTAGGTGATCTCGACGAGATCGCCCACCTTCACCGCGTCCAGATTCTTCGGGTCCCGCACCTTGACGGTCTCGGTGTTCCCTCCGGGCCCTTGATGGTCACCGTCTGCGCCGCCTTGTCGATGGCGACGATGGTCGACGGTGATGGTGACCTGCTCCCCGACGGCGCCCGCCGGCGTCGCGCCCGGCTTGGAGTGGCCACGCCCTGCTGAGTCGTCACGCCGGGGGTCGCCGTGCCCGCCTTCTTCACCTCGAAGGCCAGGGCCTCGTAGTACTTGCCCACCACCGGATCGCCCACCTTGATCGCCTCGAGCTTCTTGGGGTCGCGGACCCGAACGGTCAGGGTTCGCTGTCGGGCCCTTGATGGTGACCGTCTGCTTCTCCTTGTCGATCGCCTCCACGGTGCCGCGCAGCGTGACGACCGCGGTCTCCTGCACCTTCGGCTTGGCCGCCTCCGGGGTCTTCGGCTTGGCGGCCGGCGCCGTGGCCTGCGCGAGGACAGGAGCCGTTGCGGGGCTCGCGCCAAACGCGACCCCCGGGACAAGCGCACTCACCAGCAACCCGACAACAAGTGTCTTCACCGCTTTCCCCTTGCTGTACACCGCCATGGCGTCTCCGAGGTATCCGGCAACCCGGATCGTCGTGAGATCGGGCGCCTCCGATGCGGTCAGTCCAAAGGCCATCTTCCAGCTCCTCCTCCGAGTCAGATGACAGGCAACATGAACGGGTGATAGCAGGGCGGACATGACATGCCCTCTTTATCGAACGTCCCGCCGACGAGCCGTGGGCACAGCCGGCTTGCCGCCCTTGCCCGTGGCGGCCTGATAGGCCTGATTGTAGCCGCGCGCGATGGCGCGCACCGCCCGGCCGATGTCGTCGTAGACGTGATCATCCAGGTTCGCGAACGATATGCGCACTGACCAGTCCGGAGCGGCAAAGCCGCTGCCGTTCAGCAGGACGATGCCGTGGTCCTCGGCCAGCCGGAACACGATGTCGAGCGGATGCACGTTCGCCTTCATCCACTTGACCATGTCCTCGCCCAAGTACTTGCGGGCCCAGAACTCGAAGTCGATCAGGCCATAGTAGTAGTCGAACAGCTCGTTCGGGCTGACTTCGATGCCCAGCCCCTCGATCGTCGCCTCGACCCGCTTCTTGACGATGCCGATGCAGGCCTTCTGATAGGCCTTCTTTTCGTCCATCAGCTCGCTCAGCGAGAACAGCGTCATCATCACCTGCTGGGGAAGCGACAGGCCGGCCGTATGATTCAGCGCGACGTCGCGGCTGTCCGCCACGATGCGGTCGATGAAGGCGAGCTTGCGGGGCTCGAGCGTGAGCGTGCCGTAACGCTTGTCCAGCAGCTTCTTGATGGGCTCGGGATGCCGGGCGAGCATCTCGTCGAAGATATTGTCCTCGTGGACCGCGATCGTGCCCAGGCGCCAGCCGGTGCAGCCGAAGTACTTGCTGTACGAGTAGACGCCGATGGTGTTCTTCGGGAACTCCCCCATCAGCGAACGGAAGCCCGGCACGAAGGTGCCGTAGACGTCGTCCGTCAGCAGGATGAGATCCGGTCGCTTCTTGAGAACGGCCCCGATCTTCTTGATCGTGTCGGGTGAAAGCGCCACGGCGAACGGGTTGCCGGGGTTGACGATGAAGAACGCCTTGATCTTCGGGTCGAGGAGCTTCTTGATCTCTTCATCCGAGTACTGAAATCGGTCCTCCTGCTTGGCGTGCACCTCGACGAACTTGAGGTCGTAGTCCTCCAGGTGCGCCATCTCGAGGTACGGAGTGAAGATCGGCACGCCGAGCGCAATCGTGTCGCCGGGGTTGATGATCCGGTTGCTCTTCAGCGACTTGAAGATGTAGCACATGGCGGCGGTGCCGCCCTCGACCGCGTACAGCTTGAACTTGCCTTTCGGCCGCGGGGTCCCGCACATCGCCCACTGCAGGTACTCGTGGACGACCTGTTCGTTGTGCACCAGCATGCGGTCCGGCACCGGATAGTGGTCGCCGATGATGGAATCCACCAGCTCGTGCACGAACTTGTCGGGGTCAAAACCGAACTTCTTTGCCGCCCACGGCACCATCGCCTGCAGGAAGGGGGCGCCCGGCATGTCGTCGTGCTTCTTCAGCCAGGCTTCGAGCCGGCCGGCAATACCCGATGCCTTGGGCATGCCACCCACGCCCGGCGGCAGGTCGAGCACGCGCTTGCTCTCGGTGACCGCGAACTGCCCGAGCAGGAAGAACGCTTCGCGCGGCTCGGTGGCGACCCAGTTCGGGTTGCCGCGACCGGCGTTCAGGTACGAGATGGACGCCTCCTGCGCGGCCTTCGACGCGACCTTGGCGAGGAAGTCCTTGATCTCGAACGGACCCAGCTTCTCGTACTGCTTGAGCTTCATGTCGTCCATTGATTGTTCCTTGTGAGCTTGGCGTTGTTAGCGGCCGGCGCGATGAGCTTATCCCCCGGCTCGAAGGGGCTCAGCGTCAGGAGCGCGCACTGCTGACGGAGCGTCACGAGGTTCATGGCGTCACGACAGCAGCATGATGATGACCATACCCCAGATCGTGAGGAGCGTGTTGCCGATGGCGTAGGTGACGGTGTACCCGAGCGCGGGCACCTGGCTGTGGGCCCGATCGCAGACCATGCCGAGCGACGCCGTCGTGGTCCGCGCCCCGGAGACGGCCCCGAGCAGGATGGCGTCGTGGAAGCGGAACACGTACTTGCCGATGTACATCCCGACGATCAGCGGCGCCGTCGTCGCCACGGTGCCCCACAGGAACAGGCTGACGCCCTGCGTCTTGAGGCCGTTGACGAATCCCGGGCCGGCCGAGATCCCGACGATGGCGATGAAGATGTTGAGGCCGACCGAGTTCATGAACCACACGGTGGACGACGGGATGCGCCCGAAGGACGGGCGCGTCGAGCGCAGCCAGCCGAAGACGAGCCCCGCGATGAGGGCGCCGCCGGCGGTGGACAGCGTCAGCGGCACCCCGCCGATCTTCAAGACCAGCGCGCCGACCAGCGCGCCGAGCGTGACCGCCCACCCGATGAACGCGACGTCGGCGACGTCGGTCGCCCGATCGGGCACGCCCAGGCGCTTGGTGATGGCGGTGGTGTCCTGCGTGCGGCCCACGATGCTGAGGATGTCGCCGCGCTGGATCGTGGTGCTGGGCAGGATGGGGATCTCGGTGGCGGTCGCCCCCCGCGTGATCCGGCGCAGGAAGACGCTGCGCGCCTCGGGCAGCCGGGCCAGCTCCGCGAGCGTCTTGCCGTCGACGGCCTTCTCGGTCACGTACACGTCGACGCCCTCGACCGGGACGTTCAGCAGCTCGGGGTCATCGACCTCCTGGGCGTTCTCCCCGATCACCTTGACGAGGACCTCGCGCGGCCCGACGACCGCCAGCACGTCCCCCTCGCGGATCACGCTGTCGGCGGTGGCGTCCTCGATCGTTCCGTCGCTGCGTCGGATGCGTTCGACGAAGACCCGCGCGTTGGGCACCAGGGCCTCGGCCTCGACGGCCCGGAGGCCAACGGCCTTCCCGCCCTGTCGCACGCGGAAGGCGCGCAGCTCCCAGCGGTGCCAGGCCGAGCCCGCCCCGCCGAGATCCTTGCCGCCGCCGCCGTGCTTCTGCTCGTAGTCCTTGGCGGCAGCGACGAGATCGATGCGCAGCAGCGCCGGCCCGACCAGCGCGATCACGATCGCCGAGCCGACCGTCCCGAAGAGGTAGGTCACGGCGTAGGCGACCGGCATGTTGTCGAGCAGGGCCTTCGTCTGGTCGGCGGCCAGACCCAGGCGGTTGATGGCGTCGGTCGCGAGGCCCATCGAGGCCGAGATGGTCTGCCCTCCCGCGTACAGCCCGGCCGCGTATCCCAGGTCGTAGCCGGCCAGCTTGGGGACCAGGACACCGGAAGCCAGGCACAGCAGGCACACGACCACCGCGTACAGCGCCTGCGGCAAACCATCCTTGGCGACGCCGCGGACGAACTGCGGCCCGACGCCGTAGCCCACCGCGAACAGGAACATCAGGAAGGCGAACGCCTTCAGGGGCTGGTTGACCGTGATCCCGAGCTGCCCGATCACGACCGCGGCCAGCAGGGTCGCGGTGACCGATCCCAAGCCGATGCCCTTGAAGGTGAACTTGCCGACGTAGTACCCGATCCCGAGCGAGAGGAAGATCGCGATCTCCGGGTACTGACGCAGCGTCGTGAAAAGCCAGTCGATCATGTCGACCTCCGTTGGCGTGCTCCGGTTTGAGTCACGGGCCTTCTCGCGTGGGCTCCTCGATCGGCACCAGCGGGGGCACCAGGCTCACCAGCGCGGACATCGAGCCTGACGGCCATGCACGCCGTCTCCTACTTGCCCTTGGCCCGATGCTTCGCCAGCGCGTCGGGCTTCAGGAGCTCGAGGCCCTTGCCGGCGTTGTAGCCGTGGATCTCCTTCACGTCGAGCTTCCGCATGAACGTGATGATCTCCTTCGTGACGACCTGGCCCGGCACCATGATCGGGAAGCCGGGCGGGTACGGGATCACGAACTTCGCCGAGACGAGCTCGGGCCCCTTGGCCAGGCGCTCGTCGATCTCCTTGCTGTTGAGCTTGACGTGCTCGATGTTGGTGGCATCGTACGCCATGTAGTAGGCCTCGCGCATGTGCCCCTCTTGCGTGCCGCTCTTCGGGTCGTCGCGGAAGGCGTCGTGGAAGCGCTGGAAGTCGGGCAGGTCCGGCACGTCCTCGACCAGCGACTTCACGCGCGCCTTGAAGACCGCACGCTCCTCCTCGCCGCCCTCGGCGAGCCGCTTCTCGATCCCCCGCGCCATGTCCGCCAGCGCCTTGATGAGGTGCGCCAGGTCGCTCCGCGTGTTGTTGATGTTGATCTGGACGAGCACGCTGTTCCGCGAGGTCTTGTTGATCTGGATGTCGTGCTCGCTGGCCAGCAGCGCCTTGAACTGACTGCCGTCGTAGCCCGCGGCGCCGCAGAGGAGCGTGATCCGGGTCGGGTCGAGGTAGAACTCGTCGTTGTCCAGCGCCCCCATCGTGTCGGTCATCGTCCAGCCCGGCGCGCCCCAGTCGGTGAAGCCCGACTTCCGGTACTCCGCGGGGATCATCTCGGCCGGCGTGGCGATGCGGAAGTACTTGGAGATGAGCGGGTGCGCGTTGACCTGCCGCCGGATCTCGAGCGCCAGCTGGATGGCCCGCCCGACCAGCTCGTAGCCCTCCAGCTCCATCTGCCGCCGCGCCACGTCGAGCGACGCGATGATCTGGAGGTTGGGCGAGGTCGAGGTGTGCGTGAAGAACGCCTCCTTGAAGGACGGCTCGATCGTGTGGAAGTCCTGGTCCGCGACCACGATGATCGAGCCCTGACGGAGCGAGGACATCGACTTGTGGACCGAGTCGGTCTCGTAGACGCGGACGCGCACCTGGTCCGGGTCCGGGAGGAGCTCCATGTCGAGCAGCTTCGGGTCCTTCGGGTCCAGCTTGCCGGCGCTGGCCTTGAACGTCTCGTAGCGCTTCCGGTACGCGGGATCGCGCATCAGCTCGCGGATCGCCGCGGCCGCGCCCATCCCCGTGCGCCGCCGCAGGAACGGCGAGAAGCGCGCGAACCCGAACCACGCCTCGTCCCAGAGGAAGATGAGGTCCGGCTTGATGGCAAGACACTCCAGCATGGTGCGCTTCACGTTCGCGACGTGGCCGTCGAACGTGCAGTTCGTCAGGACCACCAGCTTCGCGCGATCGAGCTTGCCCTCGGCCTTCAGCTGGAGGAGCGCCTTCTTGATCGGCTTGATGGCGAGGCTCCCGTACATCGAGAACTGCGTCAGCGGGAAGGCGTCGATGTAGAGCGGCTGGGCGCCGGCCAGCACCAGCCCGTAGTGGTGCGACTTGTGGCAGTCGCGGTCGATCAGGACGATGTCGCCCGGCTTGAGGAGCGCCTGGTGGACGATCTTGTTGGACGTCGACGTGCCGTTCGTGACGAAGAAGCTGCGGTCGCCGCCGAGCGCGCGGGCCGCCTTGTCCTGCGCGACCTTGATGTTGCCGGTCGGCTCGAGGAGGCTGTCGAGGCCGCCGGTGGTCGCCGACGACTCGGCGAGGAACAGGTTGGCCCCGTAGAATTCGCCCATGTCGCGGATCCAGTTGGACTTGAAGATGGACTTCCCGCGGGCCACCGGCAGCGCGTGGAAGGTGCCGATCGGCCGCTGGGCGTAACGCTTGAGGTTGTCGAAGTAGGGCGTCTCGTAGCGGTCCTTCACGCCGTCGAGGACCGCGAGGTGGATCTCCATCGGCTCCTCGACCCCGTAGAAGATCCGCCGGATCGGCGCCGCCTCGTCGGAGCCGGCCAGCCGGGCGACGTCACGGTCGGTCGTGAGGTAGACGTCGAGCTCCGGCCGCCACCGGCGCACCATCTGCGCCAGAAGGATCCCGAGATCGCCGCTCCGGGCCGTCTCGGCGACCTGCACCTGGCGGGTGAGTATCTCGCGCAGGACCGGCACCGTGTACTGCGAGGGGTAGGCGAAGCCGTCGCTGATCACCACCGCCTGGAGGTTCGGGTTGAACACGACGGCGAGGACGGCGTCCTCGAAGCTGCCGACGACGACGGGCTCGTAGACGAACTCGTCCTCGGTCCGGCGCAGCCGCCGGAGGGTCTCGCGGATGCCCGGCCACATGGCCCGCTCCGCCGGGGAGACGAGCAGGATCTCGAAGTAGGGCCGCCGACTCTGGCCGCGTCCCACCGACGGCGGGAGGATGTCGGGCACACGCGCATCCCCCTCCTCGTCAGCTTTCCAGGGCTCCTGGTCGTCCCGGTAGCTGCTGGAGAGGAGCGCGCCGCTGATCCGCTGCACCAGGCGCGCGAAGCCGGTCCAGTCGCCAGTCTGCAGGCGCTCCTGGACCTGCGCCATCAGACCAGGCCCGGGATAGCCACAGAGCGCCTCGAGCGGTGCGATCTCGGCCAGCAGCGCTTGCGGATCCATCCCGGGACCGCCCGCCGCCCGTGGACCGCTTGCCGCGAGGGCCTTGGCCACGCGGTTGAGCGTGCGCCAGCGGTCGACCCGTGCCTCCGAGGCCGCGAAGAATTCGTTCAGGCCGAGGGTCCGATCAGTCGACGTCGTCGCCATCTGCCATTCCTCCTGGGCGCGTGCTAGGTGGGCCGGCTCGTGGCCTGCGGCCCTGTGCCCGCCCTGAGTCGTCCCGATGTGGCTCGTTCGTCCGAGATGCCGCGCTGGGCCGTCGCTCCTACAGCAGCGGGATTTCCCAGTTGATGATGAACCGGACCTGCCAGCCGAGCTGGTCGGCGTCTTGCCGATCGAGGATGACGCCGCGTAGCCGGAACCAGAGATTGCGCGTCGTGGGGAGGAAGAGGTACCCGCTGGGCGGCCGGTAGTCGATCGTGAGGTCGTATTCGGTCTGGTCCGGCGCCGCCGCCCGCGTCTTCGGATCGATCGCGTCCCAGCCGTACACGATATTGACAAACGCGCCGAGCCCCGGGGTGATCAGCTTCGAGAAGTCGTAGGCCGCGCCGACGAGCACGGCCTTCTCGTTGGCCCGGTCGAAGTCCTCCTGGATCAGCGAGAGGTAGCCCGGGAAGCTCCCCCACGGCGCCTGGATCGTGTTCCCGTCGCCGGTCACCGAGCCCCCGAGGGTGAGGGTCAGCTCGCGATAGGCGACGCCGGCCTTGGCGCTCACGTTGTAGGTGCTCCAATCCTTGGCCGACGCGTTCGTGAGCAGCTGGTCGCCCACCGCCCGCTGATCGGTGAACTGGCCGCCGAAGATGAGCTTGAGGTCCTCCGCGGAGGGGGTGCGTGTAGTCGGCCTGGAGGAAGACCGTGTTGAAGGTGTTGAACCCGTACTGCTCGCTGACGTCGAGCTTCAGGCCGGGGAGGGGCGCGAGCTTCACGCCGAAGAGGGCGACCCCATCGTCGCTACCCGCCGCACCCGCTTTCTCCGACATGGACTGGAATTCGTCGGCGTTCCGGGGCTTGATGTCCCAGAGGTACCCGCCGAGGTACTCCACCGGCCCCAGCTTCCCGCCGAGGGTCAGACCCTCGAAGGTGTTGGGCGTCATCCGGTTGTCCTGGCGGTTGATGTAGCCCTGGCTGACCTCCTGCCGGTAGCCCTTGGCCATCGCGTATTCCTTGTACCGCAGCGCGGCGAAGGCCTCGCCCAGGACCCCGTAGCCTTCCTGTCCCGTCTTCAGGAGCGTGGTCCCATCCTTGTCGTCGGGCGCGTAGAGCGGCGCCGACCCGTAGACGGTGGCCCCGATCTGGAACACGTCGAGGAGCCAGCCGGACCGGTAGCTGAACCAGCCCCCGAAGGCCCAGGCCTCGTTCTCCGTGCCGTCCGGGTTCTCGCGGTTCATGTAGTAACTGCGGAGGTAGAGCGTGAAGTCCGTGTCACGCAGGAAGGCCGGGAGGTCCTTCATGTCCTCCTTGAGCCCGGGGAAGAGCCGTTCCATGGCCGGCGGCCGAGGCTGGTCCTCGTCGGCCTCGGCCCGGGTCCCGAGAGAGCCGCCCAGCCACGCCAGGAGCGCCACGCCCACGATCAGGACGCGCCGCGTCCAATCCCACCCGAACCGATCCCCGTTGCTCAGCGGGCTCGATCGTTTCACTGGTCAGCCCCCTTTTCGTCCTCAGGCATGCATGGAGCCGGGCAAGGCGCATGCCAGGGGAGAAGTTGCGCAGGCTCGTGGAATCGCGATACTCACCCGTTCGGCCCGTCGCGGAGGGCTGGGGCGCCGGCGCCCCCAGCTGGGACTCGACTTCCCGAGGAGCGGGGTAGCGGCCCTCATGACGGGTTCGCTCTCGAGCGCCGTCGAGCTCGCTGCAACGGACCCGACGATGTCACGCTCGATTCGCCCGGCGCCAGATCGAGCAGGAGCCTCATGTAGCGTGACGCCCCCAGGAGGTGGACGCCCTCGCCTGCCAGCCGGCGCAACTGCAACACGCCGGCATCGCTGGCGCTCGTCAGATCGGACAGATCCAGGACGAGGGGCCGCCCGGCCCCGCTGCAGGCCTCCCCCAGGATCACGACCGCGTCGTCGCCGAGGCGTCCGACGACCCCGATGGTCGTGATGTCAGGAGCCTCGGACACGATCAGACGGAAGGCCATCCGGTCAGACCCCCTCCGGGCGAAAGCACGCGTCGGCGAGACCCAAGCTCATGGAGCCGCAGTGATCGGCGCCCGAACGACCTGAGGCAAGAAGCATTCCAGTGAACGCCTCGTGTGGAAATGGTCATGGACCAATGCCATACTCGATAATCGCCAACCGGGTAGCCGGGGAACGGCCACCGCGGGCGATGGCGGGCCGTCACATACGACGGGCCATGGCCCGAGACGACGAGCGTGACCAGGAAGAAGCGCCTGATTCCTGATCCATCCCTCTGGAGCGGCGGACCGGCCGGCGTTCGAGGGTCTCCTCGACGGACTCTCCACGGCGCTGGCGCAATGCCCGCTCGATACCCTCGATATTCAGCTCGATGAGCTGGTCGGCCGGGTCGGCGATTTCGTCGATGTCGATCAGGCCGCACTGGCCCGACCGCCCCTGGACGGTGGCCCGCTTCGGATCGCCCACCGCTGGGTCCGGCCTGGGTGCGCGCTGCCGGACCCGTTCGACCCGGCGGCCCAGCTCCCGTGGATCGCGGGCCGCCTCGGCAGCGGGGTCCCGGTCTGCCTGGCGACGCCCGACGACTCCCGGCGCCGGCGGCGACGGACCGGGAGTTCCTCGAGCGGCTGGGATCCGGTCGCTCGCCGGCCTGCCGCTGCTCACCGGCGGGGCGTCGGTCGGCTGGCTCATGCTCGGCACGGTCTGCACGGCAGGTCCTGGCCTCCCCCGGTGATCGACCAGCTGAGGCGGATTGCCGAGATCATCGGGAGCGCACTCGCACGGATGCAGCCGCGACCGACTCGCTCCGGACGCGCCATCGACTTCGATCAGGCATCGTCGTCGGGCTCACCGGCGAACATGATTAGGCGATGCCGGAGGCCACTCATGGCATCGCGCACGTCGCCGTTCGTCGGAGCTCTGCGCCAGGATTCGCCGCGACTTCTCGCTGGTCCTGGGCGGGCCTCTCTACCAGCTTCTGCGTCGAGCGCACATGTCCGGCGATGCGCTGGAGCTGATGCGCCGGCGCGCGATCGTCATCGCGCTGTTCGCCTGGCTGCCGCTGCTGGTGCTCTCGGCTCTGGAAGGACAGGCGCTGGGCGGGGGCGTGGCCGTGCCATTCCTGCGGGACGTGGACGTTCACGTCCGCTTTCTGGTGGCGCTGCCGCTGCTCATCGTGGCGGAGCTGGTGGTTCACCAGCGCATGCGCTTCGTGGTGAGGCAGTTCCTGGAGCGCAGGCTGATTCCCGCGAGCGCCTCGAGGCGGTTCGAGGCCGCCATCGCATCGGCGTTCCGCCTGCGCAACTCGGTGCTCGCCGAGGTGCTGCTGATCGCCTTCGTGTACGTCGTCGGCGTCTCGCTCGTCTGGCGCCAGTACGTCGTGCTCACCACGCGCCACGTGGTACGCGACACCGACGGCCGCCGGCATGACGCTCTCGCTCACCGGGTTGTGGTACGGCTACGTGAGCCTGCCGCTCTTCCAGTTCCTGCTGCATGCGCTGGTACTTCCGGATCTTCATCTGGGCGCGCTTCCTCTGGCAGGTGTCGCGCATCGACTTGAGCCTGATTCCCACGCATCCGGACCGCGTCGGCGGTCTGGGATTCCTGTCCAACACGGCCTACGCCTTCGTCCCGCTGGCGGCGGCCCACGGCGCGCTGCTCGCCGGGCTGATCGCCAATCGCATCTTCTACCTCGGGGCCGGACTGCTCGACTTCAAGGTCGAGGTCGGCGCGTCGTGCTCGGCGTTCATGCTGTGCCTGGTGTTCGGCCCACTCGCTGGTGTTCGCGCCTCAGCTCGCTCCAGGCGAAGCGAACGGGAATCCGCGAGTATGGCACGCTCGCCGAGCGGTACGTCCGCGAGTTCGACGCCAAGTGGCTGCGCGGCGGCGCCGCCGGCCGACGAGCGCGCTGGTGGGGAGCGGCGACATCCAGTCGCTCGCCGATCTGGGGAACAGCTTCGAGGTGGTGCGGACGATGCGCCTGACGCCCGTGACGAAGGACGCGGTCCTCCAGCTCGCCGCCGCGACGCTCGCTGCCGGTCGTGCCGCTCGCACTCACGATGATGTCGCTGGAAGAGCTGCTGAGGATGCTGCTGGGCACACCGCTCTGATATGGAACGACCCGCTCAAGTCGTCTGGCACTTCATCCAGTCGGGCAGCGGGCTCTGAACCGAACGATCACGAAGATTCCCAAGACCCTGATGGCCGCCCTCCAGGCCTACGCGTGGCCCGGGAACGTCCGCGAGCTGCAGAACGTCATCGAGCGGGCCATGATCCTCTCGGGCCCGGTCCTCCGTGTCGAGGAGGCGCTCGGGAAGACGCAGCCGGAACGGGACGGCGGCGAGCGCCGCCGCGCCTCGGAGTCCCTCCAGGACATCGAGCGGGCCCACATCGTCCAGGTGCTCGACCGCTGCCAGTGGCGATCGAGGGGCGCGGGCAGGCGGCCGAGCGCCTCGGCCTGACTCGAGCACGCTGCGGAACCGCATGCGGAAGCTCGGCAGTCACGCGCCCGTCTCGCTAGGCGCGCGGGACCCTCCCGGCCATCCCCGGTGAGGCCGCCAACGTGTGGATCGAGCGTTAGATTTTGGACAAATTTGGGGGTTCCCTTGGGACTTCCGCGGCACCGGGGGGCATGATGTCAACGGACGAAGCATGGCGCACGACGCTGCTCATCAGGGGGCGGAGAGCCCCGACCCGGGCCGGGCCCACACCCAGTCGGCGCTCCCGTATGCGAAGGCGTTCGTCGTGCAGTTCAGTGCGGAGACCGATCCCCGACTCGGGACCACCACCGGGCGGGTCGAGCATCTTCAGACGGGGCGCCGTTCGCGGTTCGCGTCGGCCGACGAGCTGCTCGCGTGGATCATGGCGATGCTCGCCGGCGCGGATAGCCCCGACGATGCCTGATGATGATCGCGTCAGCGTGACGGCTTGCGCGGCGCGGTGGCCCCGGCGTCCCGCCGGCTGGCGCGCCGCTCCAGCATGTGCGCCCCCTGGGCACGCGCCACCGCTCGAGCTTTCTCGAAGCACTCCTCCGATTCACGGATCGCGCCCGGCCGCGGACGCGTCTTGGAGCGGGCCCCTCGGAGGATCAACTCTCCTCTGACGCGCCAGAGCTCGGCCTCGAAGAGGCGGGCGGCGGTGTCGCGACAGTGGGTCAACCCGGTGTCGGTGGCGGCCAGTCCCTCATCCACGCGGTCCAGCCGCAGACATGCCTCGGCGAGCAAAGAGAACCACAGCGAAGCGGCGAGGCGTATCTTGGCCCGCCGCAGCACGTCGAGGCCCTCGCGGATCTCCGCAAGGCCTCGCTCACCCTCGCCCTGCTCGACGAGCGCCCGGCCACGAATGACGAGCGCGGTCCCGGACCAGAGCGGGAAGCCGTACTCGTCCGAGAGATCGGCCGCCCTGGTGGCCATCCTCGCAGCCTCCCTCCACTCGCCGTTGAGCACGTGTAGAAACGCGGCATACGCCGCGGCGTGGGCGACCGTGAAGGGGCGGCCGAGCCGGTCGGCCAGCGCCATGGCCTCCCCTTGCACGGCCCGCGCACGATCCGGTTCGGCGCGCACCCATCGGCGGAGGCTTTCGAAGGACCGCGCCGCAACGAGAGGATTGACCCCGTAGAGCCGATCCGCCTCCTCAGGACTCACCGACGACGATAGCGCCTTGGCCAGGAAGGGTTCCGCGGCATCCAGGTCGCCGCCCCACAAGGAGACCCCCCCTCGGAGGAAGGAGGCCTCCACCACGGCGGACGGGTTCAGCTGCTCTGAAAGCGGCGACAGTTCTTCGCCGACCCGTTCCGCCTCGCGCAAGTCACCGCCGTTGCTGTGCAGCAGGCAGAGAGCACAGAGGACGTCGAAGAGCCCGGCAGGGTCCGCGAGCTGCTCGCAGAGGCGTCGCGCGCGTGTCAGGTTGTCGAGCAATGCCCTCGGCCACGTACCCGGCGGTCTGGGACAGCACGACGGTGTACAGCTGGCGCAGGCGCAGCTCGTCCCGGGCTCGGTCCGGCGTGTCCGGCAGCTCCCCGAGGAGCCGGAGGGCCGGTTCCAGACACGCGACGGTGTCGCGGTAGGCGAGCCGGTCGTACGCCCGTCTCGCGGCTTGCTCGAGGTACGCGACGGCGCGGCGTCGATCGCGACTGCGCTGGAAATGGATGGCCAGCTCGCCCGACACCTCGGCGGTCCGGGTCGCGTACCCGGCCTCCAGCCGTTCGCCGATCTGCTGGTGCAGGATGGCCCGCCGGCTCGGCGAGAGGCGGTCGTAGAGCACGCGCTGATAGAGAGCGTGCCCGAAGGCGTAGCGAACCGCCAGAGTGCCGTCCGGCCACTCGACGCTCCGTCGATGGTGAAGCCAGCGACGGGGGCGGCACAGCTCATCGCAGAGTGACTCGACCTCGTCGAGCGCGCGGCCGAGGCCCGCGGCCACGGCCGGCGCGTCGAACGCCACCCCGACGACGCTCGCGACCTCGAGCACGTCTCGCTCGGCGCGCGACACGAACCTGAGCTGCCCCTCGATGAGCTGCTGGACGTCCTCCGGTACCTCCTGCTCGATCGCCGCGCGGTCAGCGGACAGCCGCCAGACGCCCCCGTCTTCGGCCAGCCAGCCGCGGTCCAGGAGATGCTCCACCAGCCTCACCATGAAGAGGGGATTCCCGTCCGTATGCGCGTGGACGACGGCGGCGACGTCGTCGTCCACCGTCGAGTCGCGGAAACGATCCTGCAGGTATGCCGTCACGTGGCTCCGGCTCAGGTACTCGAGCGCGATCTCCCGGCACTGACGGTGCGTGCGCAGCGTCGCCACGACCTGGGCGAACGGGTGGTCGAGCACCGTCGCCTCCGCCGGCCGATAGGTGCCCAGGAGCATGACTCGCGCCCGCTCGGGCCGTTGCGCGAGCACCGATACGAGATCCACCGTGCCCTGGTCGCTCCAGTGCAGGTCCTCCAGGACCAGCACCAGCGGGCGATCGACCGAGATCGCCTCCACCAGGCTCGCGAACTCACGCAGCATGCGGTGGGGCGTCGTGTCGGTGTCCCCGCGCCCGGGCCGCCCCGCGTCGGCGGGCGAGTGAAGCGAGGGCATCCGCGCCAGCCAGCTCGGGGCGACGGCGCGCAGCGATGGAGAGCAGCCGGTCGCGGGCCGGTCCGTGGCTCAGCCGCTCCAGGGCCTCCAGGGCCGGCATGTAGGGCTCCCGCTCGCCGTGCTGCTCCACGCACTGGCCATAGCCGATCAGGACGCCGTCGGCCGACGCCCGCAGCGAGCGCAGGAAGGCCTCGACGATCGAGGTCTTGCCGATGCCGGGTTCGCCCTGCATGAACACCACCTGGCGCTCGCCGGCGGACGCGGTCTGGAAGATGGCCCGGAGCGTCGCGAGCTCGGTGTCGCGGCCGACCAGGGTCGCGGGGGGTCCCGCGCCCGGGACGGGCGGGAGTGCGACCGCCGACGTGAGTCCCCCGTCCCCGGGTGGGGTCGTGTGCACTCGGGCGATGAAGCGAACCCCCCGGCGGTGAACGGTCTCGATGACGCGCGGTGCTCGCGGATCGTCTCGAAGAGCCCGCCGCAGTTCGCCGAGCGTCTGCGTGAGCGTGTCGTCCGACACCACGATGTCGCCCCAGACGGCCGCATGCAGCTCTTCCTTCGTGACTAGCGCGCCGGGGCGCTCGGCCAGATAGCGCAGCAGAGCCCAGGCCTTGGGTCGCAACTCCACCGGGCGGTCCTCGCGCCATAGACGTCCCGCACGCTCGTCCAACCGGTAGGGCGGAAACTCGATCACGGCGCGGGCCAGGGCGGGGAGCGTTCCGGAGGAGCTTGCGGGTTCCCTCGGGACTTCCCGTGGGCGATCCCATCATGACCTCAGGACAAGAGATGGTGCGCGGCTCGAGCTGAACAAGATCGCAGCAGACCGTGGCCGCCGGGGCGGGATCGCCCCACTCTGGGGCACGTCTGTCCCAGGTCGGGACGCGATGCGCGACCGGCAATTCCAGGGGCGTACTTTCGACGAGAGGCGTCACTGTCACGGCGAAGCGCGCGTCTCGACCGTGTGGAAGAGCCAACCCTAGTCCACGGTATCCGAGCCGCGTCTGGTTCGACGATTGCACCGGGAGGAACATGGGCGCCGGACTGGTCCCATCGGTCACCGTTGCGCTCAGACCGCGGTTCCCGCTCGGTCAACGAGTCACAGCGGCCGGCTCGAAGTCCCGCACGCTCAAACCCGATCACGGCGCTTGCCGGGGGGTAGAGCCGTTTTGGAGAAATTTGCGGATTCCCTCGGGACTTCCCGAGCGCGACCCCCTCATGATCCCCGCGGGGAAGATATGGCGAGAGACTCGACCCAAGCGAGGACGGCAGGAGGCTTCCGAACGCTCCGGCTACGCCAGGCGTCTGCCAGAGATAACGATTTCATTTCGCGAGGATACCACGTGCCAGGGACCGAAGTAGGACTAAGGTCTTATAGACGCCCGCCAGGACGGGGTGATAGCACTGCACCCTGTCATCTGCCTAGCGCCCCTAGCGCGAATGTCATGCACTCGGTCATCGACTCCAAATGGCCGGTACCGGCCGCGCAGGTGGGGGCCCGGGCGCGGCAATAGCGAGGCATCTTGGCCGCGGCATCGACTTCGGTGCGCCGTTGAGCCCGCCGCACCCGCGCATGACCCACGTGGTCGCCGGGAGCAGGCGCCATCGGGATATCCGGTGGTCTCCGAGGAGGAGGCTTCGAAATGAACGATAGCGCCACCTCCCTTCGCGCGGTGTTGGCGGAGAACGACCGCATACGCGAGCGTCTGGAGGCCGAGTGCGCATACCTCAAGGCCGAGCTCGGCGAGGTCCGGGACTTCAGCGAGATCGTCGGGCAGAGCGCCGCCCTCCACGCGACCCTGGAGAAGGTTCGCCGGGTCGCCGACACCAGCGCGCCCGTGCTGCTCCTCGGAGAGACCGGCACCGGCAAGGAGCTGCTCGCCCGCGCCCTTCACACGCACGGCCCGCAGCGCGACGGCCCTTTCATCGCGGTGAACTGCGCGGCCCTGCCCGCCGCGCTCATCGAGAGCGAGCTCTTCGGACACGAGAAGGGCGCCTTCACCGGCGCGAGCCACGTCAAGCCCGGCCGCTTCGAGCTCGCCGACGGCGGCACGCTCCTCTTCGACGAGATCGGCGAGCTCGACCTCCCCCTTCAGGCGAAGCTCCTCCGCGTCCTCGAGGACGGCGATGATCGAGCGGCTCGGCGCGACCGTGACGCGGAAGGTCGATGTGCGGGTCATCGCCGCCACGAACCGCGACCTGCGCCGCGACATGTGCGAGGGCCGCTTCCGCTCGGACCTCTACTATCGGTTGGCCGTCTTCCCCATCGAGGTGCCGCCCCTCCGGGACCGACGCGAGGACATCCCCCTCCTCGTCTGGCATTTCGTCGAATCGCGCCAGCGGTCGCTCCGGCGCGCGATCACGAGGATTCCCAAGGGCACGATGGCCGCCCTCCAGGCCTATGACTGGCCCGGAAACGTCCGGGAGCTACAGAACGTGATCGAGCGGGCGCTGATCCTGTCGCACGGGTCGGTCCTCCGCGTCGACGAGGTGCTCGGACCGGGGGCCGCCGCCGGGGATGACGCCGGCCCGCGCGCTCCCACCGAGTCCCTCCAGGACATCGCGCGAGCCCACATCGTCCAGGTGCTCGAGCGGTGCCGGTGGACGATCGAGGGACACGGACAGGCGGCCGAGCGCCTCGGCCTGAACCCGAGCACTTTGCGAAATCGGATGCGAAAGCTCGACATCACGCGCCCGGCGCATGGGCCGGCAGGCGGCACCTGACTGGGTTCTCGACCAGCGGCTTGCGCAACGAGCTGTAGTGGCCTCACGGCTCCGCAGGCGATGGCGACGGCGCGAACGGAAGGACCGGGAATACGCCTAGCGCTCACGGAGCGACCGCCTTCCCGCCGGGGGTCATTCGAAAAGCGGCGGTCACGATCGAGGTCTGGACGCACCGAAGGAGGTTGAGATGAAACACGTCGGGTTCCTGGCAGTCAGCTTCACTGTCTTGCTCACCTGGGTCTCCGGCGCAGGGGCGCTCGAGGTCAAGGACCGCGCCAAGGCACCGCCGGGCTGGTGGGAGATGAGCGCTCCGACGGCCATTCCGCCCCAGTATTTCGATCAGGTCCTGTCCGCGTACGGCCTGACGCTGGTCGATGTCAGCAAGGCGCCGGCAAATTATGCCCGCAAGGTCGGCGACAAGGTCGTCTGGGAGATGGCGCCACGGACGTACACGCCGGCGGAGATGGACCAGATCCTCTCCGCCTACGGGGTGAAGCTGACCGACTCTGGGAAGTGCCCACCCACGTACGCGCGCGCCGTTGACGGGAAGCCCGTGTTCGAATCCGGCCCGATCGCGTGGGGGCCTCGGGAGATCGACCGGATTCTGGCGGCCTACCAGTAGGACTGGCACCCAGGCGGGGTGCAGCTGCCGGGCAGGCCCACGCAGGCCTGCCCGGTAACGGCACGGACGGCCGAGATCGGCGACCGAACCCACGCAAGACCATGGTCCATCGGGACCAGGGAGGCGCCTTGTGAAGCGGAGCGTAACGGAGACTACCATGAGCGCGGCACTCCAACTCTTGCTTGGGGAACCGGGAGACGGCGAAGAAGGGGTGTAATGTCCACCATCTGCCACACCATGGGAGGTACCACATGACGGGCATGGAGATCGTCGCGCCATCGGTGCAGCGAATCTCGACGACCTTTCCCTCTTTCCTGTTCGCGCTCGGCATCCTCGTTGTGGGGTACGTGATCGCCAAGATCGCCGCCGGATTCGTGAGCCGCGTCCTGGGCCGCACCCGCCTCGACGCGCGGACGGCCGAGGCCCTCGGACTCACGGGCGCCGGCGCGCCCGCCACGGTGCGCTCGGTGGTGGCGCGGATCGCCTTCTGGCTCATCATGCTCTTCGTGTTGATCGGCTTCTTCAATCAGATCGGGCTCACGATGGTGGCCGAGCCGCTCCGGGACGTCGCGGACACGATCGCCCGCGTCGCGCCGAGCGTGCTCCACGCCTGCCTCATCTTCGCCGTGGCCTGGATCCTCGCCGGATTGCTCCGGTGGCTGGTCGTGAAAGCCCTCACCCGCCTCGACGTCGAGCGGCGATTCGGCCACTTCTTCGTGCCCGAGGGGACGGACCCGCGCGGACTCGCGCAGACGATGGGCACCCTGACCTTCTCCCTCGTGCTCCTCCTGGCCGTCCCCCCCTTCCTCGCCGCCCTGGGACAGAGCGCCCTCGTGGCCCCGCTCTCCGAGATGCTGCGCGTCCTGTTCTCCTACCTCCCCAACGTGGCGGCGGCGGTCGTCAGCGTCGGCCTGGGCTGGGTGGTGGCGCGCATCCTGCGCCAGGTGGTCGGCAATCTGCTGGTCGGGGTCGGCCTCGACCGGGCTGCGGAGCGCGCGGGCCTCGTGCCCGCCACCGGTGGGGTGCGCCCGTCGGCCCTGGTGGCGACGGTCGTCTACTTCGTGGTCTGGATCCCCTTCATCATCGCGGGGCTCGACGCGCTGAAGATCGAGGCGATCTCCCGGCCCGCCATCCACGCCCTCGAGACCCTCCTCGCCTGGGTGCCGAGAGGACTCGGGGGCGCCGTGCTCCTGATCCTCGCCTGGGTCGTCAGCCGGCTGGTGGGGAACCTCGTGACCCAGCTGCTCCGCGGCGTCGGGTTCGACGGACTGCCGGCCCGGCTGGGCCTGGCGGCGCTGCAGTCGCCGGGAGGGAGGACGCCCTCCGATCTGGCCGGGGTGGTCGTCAGGACGCTCGTCCTGGTCTTTGCCGAGCGTCGAGACCTTCGAGGTGATCGGGCTCCACCGACTGGCCGGGTTCGGGGACCGTCTGGTGGCCTTCCTGATCAACGTCGTGATTGCGACGGCCATTGTCGGCGTCGGGCTCTGGGCCGGGAACCTCGTGCAGAGGCTCGTCGGGGGACCGCTCGCGCGGACCGGGGCGCGCCATCCCCAGACGATCGCCGCCCTCGCGAAGTATGCCGTGGTGATCTTCGCCTTCGCCATGGCGCTCCAGCAGATCGGGTTCGGGGAGACGATCGTGGTGTGGGCCTTCGTCCTGCTCTTCGGGGCGGTCTGCCTGGCCCTGGCCCTGGCCTTCGGCCTGGGCTCTCGCGAGGCGGCGGCTCGCGTCGTCGCGCGCGCCCTCGAAGACGGCGTGGGCTCGGGGTCGAGGCCCGGGACCACGTGACCATGAACCGACTCGAGGAGCCGCCACGTGCGGCGGACCGCGATCGCGCCCCGGGCAGAGGCGCCCTGGGGCGCGCGATGACCAAAGTGCGTTTGCGGCGCCTCGGCTCACTAACTGAGAGGAGAGGACGTATGTTCAATCGAAGGATCACTGCAGGCCTGCTGAGTGGTGTCGTGGCCGTTGGTCTGGTTCTGTCGGGTCAGACCGCGGCGGCCCTCACGGCCCAGGAAGCGGCCAAGCTGGAGGCCGAGGCGAAGGCCACGCTGACGAAGTTCCAGGCAGACACGAAGGGCGCCCAGGAGGTGTTCGCCAACGCCAAGGGTATCCTGGTGTGCCCGAAGATCACCAAGGGGGGTTTTATCATCGGCATCGAGTCAGGCAACTGCGTGCTGACCAAGGGTGCCCCAAAGCCGATCTACTACGGGACGTCGGCGCTCAAGGGGGGACTCCTCGCAGGCATCGCCTCGTACTCGATGATCCTGGCGCTGAACACGGACGCCGCGGTGGCCAAGTTCACCAAGGGCGAGCGCGAATGGGAGATGGGCGTGGATGCGTCGGTGGCCGTGGCCAAGGTGGGCGCTGGCGGCGCTCTCGATACGACCAATCTGAAGAAAGACATCGTGTCCTTCATCTTCGGCGACAAGGGCTTGATGGGGGATGTGTCGTTCTCGGGCTCGCGTTTCAAGAAGCACGAGGTCGAGTGACACCAGGAGCAACAAGCCACCCCGGACCGGGGGCGATGCCGGGATGCTCGGATACTGGCGTCGTCGTCAGTGCGCCGCGACTGAGCTGGACCGGGCCTTCGAGAAGGGGCTGTGTCGCATCCGGACAAGTCCGGCGGTTTGAGATTCCGGTCACCCTAGTGACGCTCGGCTGGGGCTGACCGAACCGGCCCTGTTGTGCCGAAGCTCGCCTACTGGAGACGATTCCAGCACTCGTGGAGTCGCCCCGGTGCGGCGACGTATTGACTTTGGGGACGGCCTCCGAGGAGCAGATCGTGCATCGCTACGGGCGTCGCACTGTTCGAACTGGCCTGGCATTGCAGTCGCTGCTCGCGGCCGTCCCGGCCTTCGCGCAAGCCCCCAAGGCCCCAAAGGCTCCCCGGGAAGACCAAGAGATGTCGTCCGTCCGCCCCTGCGGGGACTCTGCCTGGATTGCGGGATATCGATGCGGAACTGACACCTCAGGACCGGCTCGGGGCCGCGGTAGAGGCCAATGTGCGCTGGTCGATTCATCAGTTGCTGGACACGCTCGAAGGTCAAGCCGGATGGCGGAAGGGGTCCTGAAGCTCGTGGGGGCGATCTACGAAGACGGGTCACGTGCGGCTTTGCCCTGAAACGCCGCCGGCCGTGGCGTTGCGCAGGCCCCGCGACGATGCCCGCTTCCGCGCGAGCTTCTCGGGGACCTACGGACAATCGCGAGCCGCTAGGCAGACGTCGTCGTGCGGCGAACGTGCGCCGGCGCCGCAGTCTCGCCGCGATGCGAAATTGCCGCAGTCGCTCGATCCGAGATGCTTGCTCGGCGCCGTGCGGCCCGCCGGTGTTGGCGACGGCTTGTGGATGGCTTCAAGCAACCGACCTTGGTGAGAGCTGCCCACTCCGACTCCGACCTGGACGTACTTCGGTCACTCGGACCTCTTCGGCGGACTCGAGGACTTCTTGCGGTCCAACCACTTCTACCGGCCCGGCCGGCGATTCGTGATGCACGTCCAAGACTTTCCCCGAGCTCGAGTGGGTGGGTGTCGACGCGGCCAGTTCTGGACGGGCAGACTCTTGGGCTGGACGGTGGGCGCTGAGATCAGCTTCGCATTCTAGCGGACCGGAGTGCCGGGCCCCCCTGCACTCGTTTCGCAGGCTAACGGGGCGCCGCCTCTCTTGATTCCTTGTAACTTGGTCTAGTACATAGCGGAGCATCGCTCACGGTGAACGAACTGTCGCCGACCTCGGCAGCGCCTTCCGAGGCGTCGTCTCGTCCGCTGGAGTCTCGTCGGGCTCGCGGCACTCGTCCTGCTCCTCGGAGCGGGCGTGGCGACGGCGTGGATTCTCTTCCGGCTTCGCGGGCCCGAGCTGATCCGCGCCGAGCTCGAGGGCGCGCTGGTCACGGCGCTCGGGCGCCCGGCCCGCGTCGACGCCGTGACCTTCCGTCCCTGGCCGGTCGCCCTCCGAGTCTCCGGGGTCGCCGTCGCGAGCGGCGCGTCCTGGGAGCAGGGCACCCTCCTCGAGCTCGACCACGGCGACGTCAGCGTCCGGCTCGAGAGCCTCTGGCGTCGGCGGCTCGTGATCGGCGTGACCCTCACGGGGGTCGAGGTGACCGCCACGGCCGCGGGGGGCGGCGGACTGGCGATCCCGATCCTGCCCGACACCGTCGCCATCGGCCCGGTGACGGCGCGGCTCGCCGTGGTGCAGATCCGGCAAGGCCACATCCTCTACCGGGATCCGGATGCGCCGTGGACGGTCGAGGTCCGATGGGCTCGACGCCGATGGCCGGCCGCAGCCGGACGCGCTCGCCCTTTCCGCGGCAGCCGAGAGCCTCCGCTTCGAGTCGCCCGCGGTGCGCGAGCGCGTCGAGCGGGTCCGCGCCGAGGGCACGATCCGCGCGGGGGAGGTGACCGCCCGGAGCGTGCGGTTCCGGTGGGAGGGTCACGAGGCCGAGCTGTCCGGCCAGCTTCGACCGGCCCCGGCGGGGCTCACGGTGCGTCGGAACGGTTCGCGGGGAGGCCAGCCTGGTCCCGATCGCCAGCCGCGCCGGGATGACCTGGCCGCTTACCGGCATCGCCCGGTTCGACGCGACGCTCGAGGGACCGGTCGCCGCCCCGCGGGTCGAGGGTCGCATCACCGTGCCCGAGCTCGCCGCGGGATCGTTTCGCGCGCGAGGTGTCCACCTCGAGGGAAGCTTCGGGGACGGGACCTTGCACCTTCGGGACATTCACGGAGACCTCCCTGGCGGGCCCGTCCGGGGCGCCTTCACCCTGAGCCCCGACCGGGGAGCCGGCGCGCGACGGGTCCACCTCGCGCTGGACGGGCTCCGGCTCCCGGGGGTCCTCGCGTCCCTCGGCCCTGCGAACGTGCAGGCCGACGGCCGGCTCGAAGGGGGCGGTGGGATCGAGCTCGGGCCGGTGACCGCGCGGTGGGCCGCCGCGCGGCTCGACGTCACGGGCCGCGTGGAGCCGGGGGGCCGCCTGGGGCTCCGCGCGGACCTCGACGCCGATCTCGGACCGTTCGCGCGTGCCATGGGCGCGACGGGCGTTGCGGGACCGGCGCGCGTGACCGCGGAGACGACGGGGACGTGGGATCGGCCGGTCGTCGCCGGGCAGGCCGACGTGGGCCCGCTCACCCTGACCACGCGGACGCTCGATCGCGCGGAGCTGCGCTACCGGCTGGCGAGCAGCGAAGGCTTCTCGCGGTGGACAGGGACGCTCGAGACGCCGCGCGTCGTCCTCCCCGGGGTGCCGATCGAGGGCCTCCGCGCGGCCGTCGTGCTCGACGCCGAGCGGGTCGAGGTCCAGCCCTTGACCGCCCGCGTGCGTGGCATCCCGCTGACGCTGCGAGGGACCTGGGACTGGGGGGGCGACGGACGGGCGGAGGGGGACCTCGGGCCGGTCGCGCTCGGCGGGTTGCCCGGACTTCCCGCCGGCGTCTCGCTGGAGGGGTCCGGTGAGGCGCGCTTCCGGGCCAGCACACAACGGGGGACGGTGTCCGCCACCGCGGCGATCGGCCTCCGCGACGTCTCGCTCGGCGGCGTCCTCCTCGGGCCGGGCCGCCTCGACGTCGGTGTCACGGGCCGCGACCTGACGGCGGCGCTCGAGTTCCCCGCGATGAGGCTCTCGGCCACGGCCCAAGGGCGTCTCGAGGAAGGCCGGACCCTCACCGCGCAGGCCCGACTCGAGCGGGCCAACCTGGATCCCATCGTGGCCCAGGCGGCGCCCGCGGCACGCGGGCGAGTGCTCGGGAGCGTCTCGGCACGCGCGGAGGCCGAGGTTCCCCTCTGGCGGCCGGGAGAGATCCGGATGACGGCGTCGATCACTCCGGACGAGCTCGTCGTCGCGGGCGGGCGCTGGACGACTCGCTCGCCGGCAGTCATCCGGTGGGACCGCGGGCGGCTCTCGCTGGACCAGTTCCGGGCCGAGGGCCCGCCGGGAACGATCACGGCGTCCGCCGTCATGGAAGCCGGCGGGAGCGACGCCCGCATCGCGCTCGGGCTGGAGCAGGCGCGGCTGCCGCCGCCGCTCGACCGGGTCACCCCGGGCGACGTGCGGGGCGAGGCGCGGCTCACCAGGACCGGGCTGGAGGCCGTGTCGATCCGCGGCCGCTGGCCGGTGGGAACGCGTGTCCCTGGACGGCCGCGTGCCGTTCGAAGGGCCGATCGCGCTCCGCAGCCGGCTCATGGCCGACGGGGCCGAGCTGGCGCGTAGCCTCGGCCAGGATCGCGTTGCCGGCCAGGCGATCGTCTCCGCCGACGTGAGCGGGTCGTGGCGGGAGCCTGTCGCCAGCGGGCGGCTCGAGGCGACCGCCCTCACGAGCGCGGAGGTCACGCTCACGGGGGTCACGGTGCCGTTCCGGCTCACGCCCTCCGCCATCCGGATTGCCGACGCCCGCGCCGTCCTCGGGAAGGATCCACTCGCGCTCGAGGGCGAAGCGTCGTGGGCGACCGGAGGGTGGCGCGGACGGGGAACGCTGACGGCCCCGGTCCTGACGGTGGGCGGCTGGCCGATCGAGGCGCTCCACGCCGCCTTCCGGGTGGACGCCGAGCGGCTCGAGGCGACCGCCGTGTCCACCCGCGTTCGCGGCGTGGCCGTGCGGGGAACGGGGTCGTGGCAGTGGAGCGGAGGCGGTCGCCTGGAGGCCCGGCTCGGACCGGCCGAGCTGGCGGAGCTCCGCGTGGTCCCCCCGGCCCTCGGCCTTGCCGGCTCGGCGTCGGGGCGCCTCGAGGCCGTGTTCCGGTCTCTCGAGGACGTCACCGCCTCGCTGGCGCTCCGGTTCGACGGGGTCCGCGCCGCGGGTGAGACGCTCGGCGCCGGGACCCTGGCGGCCGAGCTCCGGGGGCGCGCGGTCCGCGCCGAGCTCGGCTTTCCCGAGCGTCGGCTCAGCGCGGCTGCCGAGGGGCGTGCCGAGACGGGCGCCACGATGAGGGTCCGCGCCGCGGTCGACGACCTGCCCCTCGGGGAGCTGGGGCGACGGTTCGGCCTGGGGGAGCGAGCGACGGTCGACGGCTCGGTGTCGGCGCGGCTCCTGGCCGACGTCCCGCTGGACCGCCCGAGGGCGGGGCGAGGGACGCTCCGTCTCGACCCGCTCCGACTCGTGGTCGCGGGCGAGGCTCTCGCGAGCCAGGAGCCGATCGTCGCGAGCTTCGACGCGGGCGCGCTGCGTGTCGAGCGCCTGTTGCTCGAGGGGCGTGCGGGGACGATCACGGGCCGCGGGGCGCTTCACGCGGGAGGCGCCCTCGATGCCGAGCTCCGGGGCCGGATCCCGCTGGGCGTGCTCGCGTCGCTCCGGCCTGAGGTGGAAGCGGCCAGCGGGATGCTGGACGCGAGCGTGACCGCGCGAGGCACGACCTCGGCGCCCGAGATCAGCGGCACCGGAGCCCTCGACGGCGCGAGCGTCACGGTCCGCGGCTACGCGGAGCCCGTACGCGAAATCCAGGCGCGGCTCACCGCGTCTCCCGCCGGCCTGCGTCTGGTCGAGGCTCGGGGCGTCCTCGGCGGAGGGACCCTGACCGCGAGCGGCGAGGCGGCGCTGGCGGACGGGGGGCTCGGGGCCTATCGCGCGGTCCTCACGGCTCGGCGCGTCGCCGCGACGCCGCTCGACGGCCTCTCGACCCTCTGGGACGGCGATTTGGAGCTGGCGGGCCGCGCCGCGCGCGGGCTGCTCCAAGGGGAGCTGCGCCTGGTCCGGGGGATCTACACGCGCGAGCTCGCTCCCGCCGCCGGCGGACCGCACGGGTCGACGGCCGGGCCGCCGTCCGGCGGGGTCGCGCTCCCGTTGCGCGATCGCCGTCAAGCTCGACGACAACCTCGTGGTGCGAAACCGCACCGCCTCCCTGCGGATCGGCGGCACCCTCTCCGTCGAGGGCTCCACGGCGGCACCGGCCGTGCTCGGGGTGCTCGAGACCCGGGAGGGCCGGGTGACGTTCCGGGATCGCCGCTTCACGATCCTCACGGCAACGGCCCGGTTCGTCGATCCCCGGCGCGTGGACCCCTTCATCGATGCAGTCGCCACCGCGCGCATCCGCGAGTACGACGTGACCGCCCGGGTCAGCGGACGCACCGACCGGCTGGACGTGCGCCTCTCTTCGACCCCTCCGCTCCCGCAGGAGGATCTCCTGGCCCTCGTCGCCTTCGGCGCCACGCGCGCCGAGCTCGAGCGGTCGCCCGCCGGCGTCCTCGCCGAAGAGGCGGCCCGGACCATCGTCCGCGACCTCCTGGGACTCGAAGGCCTGCCGGGACTGGGTGGCGGCGACCGGCGGCGAGCAGCGGCTCCAGGTGGGAACCCGGACGACGCCCGAGCGGACGACCCCGGCCAGCGCCCCCGGGACGGAGAACGGCGGACAGCAACGGGTCCGGGTCGAATACCAGCTCCTCGGCCCGCTGAGTCTGGTCGGCGAGCGAGGGATGAGCGGCGGCTACACCGCCGGAGTGGTCCTGCGGCTTCGATTCCGATGAGGGCGCGCGGAGGTGCGACCGTCGCCCTCGCGGCGACGCTCTGGCTCGCGGCCACGGCCGGGCCGGACGCTGCCCGGGCTCAGGACGCTGCGCGCGCGGTCGTCACAGCGGTCGACCTCATCACTGCCGCTGGAGTCCCCGAGTCGCTGGTCCGGATCGCGATCGGCGAGATGGTCGGCCGCCCGCGCTCGCGGGAGGCCGTGCGAGAGAGCCTCGAGCGCCTGTGGGCGCTCGGGCTCTTCGCGGACATCCTCGTCGAGGAGATCGATGCCCCCGAGGGCCTCCGCCTGCGCTACCGCCTGACGCCGCGGCCCCTCGTGCGCCGGATCGCCTGGCAGGGCGACACGGGGCTCGACCTGGGCCAGCTCGTCGCGGCAGCATCCCTCGCGCTCGGCGAGGAGGCGTCTCCGGCACGGCTCGCGCGCGCCCGTGAGGACCTCCTCGCGCTCTACCGCCGCGAGGGCTACCTCGACGCTCAGGTCGAGGTCGAGACCGTGCCCGTCCGCGGAGAGACGGGGCAGGACGTCACCGTCGTCCTTTCCGCCGGGCTACCGGTCCAGCTCGAGCAGGTCCGTTTCGAAGGGTCGCTCGGGCTGCCCGAGAAGACGGTGACCGAGGCGCTCGGCCTCCGCCCCGGCGACCGATACCGGGAGGCGGCGGTGCGCGAACGGGTGCGCGCGCTCGAGGAGCGGCTGCGGCGCGAGGGATTCTTCGAGGCTCGCGTCACGGCCCGCCCGCCCAGCCGGGTCGCCGGCAGGCCGCGGGTCGATCTGACCATCGACGTCGCTGCGGGCCGGCGATACGCGGTGACCTTCGCCGGACGGCACGCCCTGGCGGAGTCGGTGCTCCGGGACCGCCTGACCTTGCTCGACAGCGGCACGGTGGACGAGTTCGAGGTCGAGGCCAGCGCGCGGCAGCTCGAGGCCCTCTACCGTGAGCGGGGATACGCCTTCGCTCGCGTCACGGGCACGCTCGACGGCGCCGTCGACCCCCCGGCGATCGGCTTCGTGGTGACCGAGGGGCCGGAGGTGCGCGTCGCGTCGGTGACGTTCGCCGGCAACGTCGCCCTCACGGCCGAGCAGTTGCAAGCGGCGATCGCGACGCGCCCCTCGGGCGTCCTGGAGAAGGGACTGTTCCGCCAGGACATCCTCGACCGGGACGTGGCCGCGCTCCAGGCCTTCGCCCGGACCCAGGGATTCGCCGACGCGACCGTCGGCCCCGCCGAGGTCCGGTTCGAGGACGACCGGACGCGCGCGCACATCGTGATCCCGGTCGTGGAGGGACCCCGGGTGAGGGTCGCGCACGTCGACGTGGAAGGGCAGACCCTTTTCTCGACGGCGGAGCTCCTCGCCGCGATTCCGATCGTGCCGGGGGATCCATGGAATCCTGCCCGGATCGAGGAGGGGCGGCGCGGGATCGAGCGGCTCTACGCCCGCCGGGGACATCACGGCGCGACGGCGGACGCCGACGTCACTCGCCGCGACCGCGAGGTCTCGGTGGTCTATCGCATTGCCGAGGGCCCCCAGACGCGAATCGGGCGGATCCTCCTGCGCGGGCTCGCGGTGACGAAGGAGGAAACGGTGCGCCGACAGCTCGGGTTCGAGCCCGGCGACGTCTTCGACCCGGAGCGGCTTGCCGCGGCCCGGCGACGCCTCGAACGCCCGCCGGCGTTCGCGACGGCCGACGTGGGCCCGCCGCGCCCTTCGCCCGCGCCGTTCGCCGACGTCGAGGTCCTTGTCGCCGAGCAGAAGCCCTGGCGGTTCGAGCTGGGCGTCGGCTACGACACCGCGGTTGGCCTCAATGGGTATCTCGAGCTGTCGCACGACAACCTCTTCGGGACCGCCCGGAGCGCCGGCATCCGCATCACGGAGGCCGTCGGCGGCGAGGCGATCCAGCGCCTCGACCACGTCGACCTCATCTACCGAGAGCCCTGGATTCCCGGGACGCCCTGGCAGGGTCAGATGGAGCTCTATGCCGAGCTCAGCGAGAACCTGGGCTATGACCTCCAGCGCGTCGGGCTCGTGGCCTGGATCGGCGACGACCTCCTGAATCCGCGCGGGACGCAGATCTTCCGATCCCAGCTCCGCTACCGCTTGGAGGGGGCGCAAGTCTCCAACGTGAGCCCGGATCTCCAGGCTCAGGGCATCGAGCCCGGTACCGATCGGATCGGGAGCCTGACGCCGGTTGTCGTGTGGGACTTCCGCGACGACCGCTTCAACCCCCGCCGGGGCAGCCTCCACCAGGTGTCCCTGGAAACGGCGCTCGCGGCCCTCGGCGGGAACGTCGAGTTCGCGAAGGCCGAGCTCTCGACGAGCTGGTTCTTCTCGTGGCTTCCGCCCACCGTGTTCGCGATCTCGGGACGGCTGGGGCTGGCCACCCCGTTCGGCGGGACACAGAGCCTGCCGATCCAGGACCGTTTCTTCACGGGCGGCAGCACGAGCGTACGCGGGTTTCCCGAGAACCAGTTGGGCCCGCGGGATGCGGCCGGGAACCCGCTCGGCGGCGAGGCGCTGGCGGTCCTGAGCCTGGAGTGGCGCTTTCCGCTCTGGCGCTGGCTCGGTGGAGCGGTGTTCGTCGATGCCGGCACGGTGACCCCGGAAGTCGGCGACCTGAGCTTCTCGGCATTCAAGTCGGGGGCCGGGGCGGGTCTGCGCGTCGCGACGCCGGTCGGGCCCATCCGGTTCGACGCGGCCTACGCGCTCCAGCCTATCCAGGGCGAGGATCGGCTCCAGCTCTATCTGACGGTGGGGTTCCCCTTCTGATGTGGAGACGACGGATGGCTGCGGCGAACAGGTCCCCCGCGACTCCTACGGGGAGACGCCGAGCGGACTCAGGGGCTTCGCCGAAGCTCGTGAGAGCGGCGCTGCGCCTCCTCGCCGTCTTCGGCGTGCTCGGCGCCGCCCTGACGAGCCACGCCGACGTCCGCTTCTTGGATGAGGTCGTGGCCGAGATCGATGGCGCCCTCGTGGCGGCGAGCGACGTCGCGATCGCGCGGGCGCTCGGGCTCTTCGAGCTCCATCCGGCGCCGCGCGCCATCGAGGCGACGGATGTCGAGCGCTACGTGGATGGACGGCTTCTCGTCCGGGAGGCGACGCGGCTCGGCCTCGAGACGACGGCCGACGAGCGGACCGAGGCGTGGGCGGCCACCGCCGGCCGGGCGGGTGGCCAGGCCAGCCTCGAGGCATGGCTCCGGAGCGCCGACGTCGATCCGACCTGGGCGCGGCGGCTGGTCGATGAGGATCTCATGAGACGTCGCTTCGTCGAGCTCCGCTTCCGCGACCTCGCCTTCGTCTCCGAGGCCGAGGTGACGGCGGCGATGGGGCCCGGCGCGCACGGCGAGGCGGCGCGGGAGGCGGTCCGCGCGCGGCTCGAGGGCGACGCGGCCCGCCGGCGACTCGGCGAATGGCTCGTCGAGACGAGGGCGCGCAGCGTCATCCGCCGCCTCGTCGACGAGGGCGCGCGGAGTCCCGGACCCCCTGGCCGGCGCCGGGGAGCACCGGTGATCCGAGGGACTCCGCCATGCGCCGGGACACGCCCGTCGGCGGCGTAGCGCGATGGCGGAACTCCTCCGCGCCCTCGAAAGTGGCGAGACCGCGAGCGGAGGAGCCAGACGTGATCCGCCAGTTACTTTGAGACCGGGCTCCGGCAAGTCCGCTGCCAGTAGGTGTCAGTCAATCGCGGCCGGTTGGGCCAGCCGCCACCCGTCCGACCCGCGCGACCCGTGGGCAAGCTGATGGTCGGTACAAATCAACGCGCCTCCTGAAGCACTCTCGATTACAGTGACCCGGAGGCCCCATGGCATCGCCCACGTCACCGTTCGGCGAAGCGCGGCGCTCGGATCCGCCAGACTTCTCGCTGGTCCTGGGCGGCCCTCTCTTCCAGCTTCTCCGTCGGGCGCACATGACCGGCGATGCGCTGGAGCTGATGCGCCGGCGCGTGGTCGTCATCTCGCTGTTCGCCTGGGTGCCCCTGCTGGTGCTCTCGGCTCTCGATGGGCGGGCGTGGGGCGGGAGCGTGGCCGTGCCCTTCCTGCGGGACTGGGACACTCACGCGCGCTTTCTGGTGGCGCTGCCGCTGCTCGTCGTGGCGGAGCTGGTGGTGCACCAGCGGATGCGTCTCGTGGTGAGGCAATTTCTGGAGCGCAACCTGATTCCCCCGAGCGCCGTGAGCCGGTTCGAGGCCGCCATCGCCTCGGCGTTTCGCCTGCGCAACTCGGTGCTGGCCGAAGTGCTGCTGATCGCCTTCGTGGGCCTCGTCGGTGTCTCGCTCTTCTGGCGGCAGTACGTCGTGCTCACCACGGCCACGTGGTACGCGACCCCGACGGCCGACGGCATGACCCTCTCGCGCACGGGGGTGTGGTATGCGTACGTGAGTCTGGCGCTCTTTCAGTTCCTGCTCATGCGCTGGTACTTCCGGATCCTCATCTGGGCGCGCTTCCTCTGGCACGTGTCACGCATCGAGCTGAGCCTGATTCCCACGCATCCGGACCGCGTGGGCGGTCTGGGGTTCCTGGCCAACACGGTCTACGCCTTCGTCCCGCTGGCGTTGGCCCACGGCGCGTTGCTGGCTGGGCTGATTGCCAACCGCATCTTCTACCTCGGGGCCCGGCTGCTCGACTTCAAGATCGAGGTCGCGGTCGTCTTGGCGTTCATGCTGTGCCTGGTATTCGGCCCCCTCCTGGTGTTCGCGGTGCAGCTCGCTCAGGCGAAGCGAACGGGAAGCCGGGAGTATGGCACGCTCGCGGAGCGGTATGTCCGCGAGTTCGATGCCAAGTGGCTGCGCGGCGGCGCCCCCGCCGACGAGCGCCTGGTGGGGAGCGGCGACATCCAGTCCCTCGCCGATCTGGGGAACAGCGTCGAGGTCGTGCGGACGATGCGCGTGGTGCCGGTGACGAAGGAGGCGGTCCTCTATCTCGCCGCCGCGACGCTCGCGCCGGTCGTGCCGCTCGCGCTCACGATGATGTCGCTGGAAGAGTTGGTGAAGACGCTGCTTGGTACGCTGTTCTAGCCGTACCCCATTCACGACTCGTGGGCCATTCACGACTCGTGATTGGATGGGCTCTCGCGTCGGAGAGCGCGTCCTGATCACGTTGCGTGGCGGGCACTTACGCGGACGTCCCCGTCGTCTAGACCGGGTGCGGTGTACCAGGCCTGCCGCCCCGGCGGCCTGAAAGCGCCGCTCGAGCCGCTACACCTCGCAAATGCCAAGGTGTTACGGTCGCGGCCACCGGGCGATTCGTGAGTCGCCCCGCAACCAGGCTCGGAACAATCCCGCCCGCACCCCATTTTCATGCGGCGACGGCACTACTGTAGCGCCCTTGACAGGCGGAAGCTGTTTCCCTATGGTCTTTCTCGCCGCGCAGCAAACGACCAAATTCCACTGGTGAGCGACGCCGGTCGCGATTCCCTCTGGTGGCACTGACTTCGGCACCAGGGGAATCAGGGGAAGGGAGACCATAATGGCCGAGGAGCGCAAGCCCATCGCCGAGACGGTGACCCGGGAGATCGTCGGGGGTATCAGGGGGGTCGGAGACATCGCGAACGCGGTCGTCGACACCGTGAGCGGGAGTCTCGTCAGGCTGATCAAGGGGACGGGGGCGGTCGGCACGACGCTGACGTCGACCCTCGCGGACGTGGTGCGCGGCGCGATTCAGGGGACCTCGCAGGTCGGTGGTGACGTCGGCACGGCGGCCAAGGGCGCCGCCGTGGGCGTCTTGCGGGGCACGAAGGAGGTCGGGGTCCAGACGCTGGACACGGTGAGCACGACCGCCCGCGAGGTGGTCAAGAGCGTGTCGGCCGTGGGCGGCGATGTCGGCGTGGCCATCCGGGGGGCGGTGGACGGTATCATCGAGAGCACCGCGCAGACGGGAGGCGACGTGGGCGCGGTGGCCAAGGCGACGGTCGTCGGTGTGCTGCGCGGAACCAGGGAGGTCGGAGGTGAAACGATTTCCGCGGTCAGCTCCACCGCCAGTCAGATCGTGAAGAGCGTCGCGGCCGTGGGCGGCGATGTCGGCGTGGCCGTCCGGGGAGCGGTGGACGGTATCATCGAGACCACCGCGCAGACGGGAGGCGACGTGGGCGCGGTGGCCAAGGGGACAATCGTCGGTGTGCTGCGCGGAACCAAGGAGGTCGGAGGTGAAACGATTTCCGCGGCCAGCTCCACCGCCAGTCAGATCGTGAAGAGCGTCGCGGCCGTGGGGGGGGACGTCGGCAGCGCGGCCAAAAACGCGGTCGAGGGTGCCATCCAGGGGGCCAAGGAGGTCGGGGTGAGCACTGAGGAAGCGGCGTCCGCGGCGGCCACGGGGGCCCTCAAGGCGGCTGGCGAGATCAGCCATGCCGCGGTCGACCAGGTCACTCGGGCGGCGACCGGGGTCATCTCCGGGGTCAAGGTCGTCGTGAAGGAGCCCTTCCAGAAGGGCGGGAGGTCGTAGCCCTCCCCGCGAAACATCCCGGCAGAGCATCCGGGCCGCTCGCGCGATCGGGAGACGTGGGCGGCCCGGATCTTTTCGCGGCGCCGGGATGCCCTCAGGCTGGGACACATCTCGGACCAGCCTCGTCCTGCTGACCGTTACGCGAATCCAGGCGTGGGCCGGGCTCACCCCGATGAACCGTCGGGACGAGCCGCCCCGGGGGCACCTCGCTCATGGACTCGGGCTTCCGGCCGCTGGTGGCAAGCACCGTCATCCTCGCGCACGCCACTCGCACGGTCGCCGAGTTCCGGCGGCGCTTCTGGGTTTCGTTGGGTCGGTGCGGGCAAGTGATTCGGGCTGTGGCTCCTGAGGGGAGCCACAGCCGCTTCAGGCGCGCGCGATGGTGAACCTCCGACTGGGATCTAGCTGGTGGACGTGCGGATCAAGCGCCTCAACTACGTGGAGAGCGTCCGGGAGAAGGTCTAGCCCGGATTTCGCTGGGAGTGACACGATACGTCGGCGCCCGTGGCCCGGCGGCGGAGCTCCTCCGCGCCCCCAGCGGGACTGAGCTCGAGGGTCCCCATCCCTTCGGCGGCGTTGCCAGTGATGCACCGAGCCGCGGGCGATCAGCGCGCCGTCGTCGCCGATCTTTCGCGTTCGCGGCGCGCATAGTAACGATACGCTCCCACGACAAAGGAGTTCGTCACCACGGCAATCGCATTCCAGAGGACCACGGGTCTCGACACGATGAGCAGGCCGTACCAGATCCACAGAATCTGGAAGGCGCCCATGATCGCGGCCATCTTCGGGTTCATGCCCGCGCTCGACCGCCGCCTCAGCATCGAGATCAGGTCCGGCAGGGCGGCAAAGGTCGTTCCAAATCCCGCGATCAAGCCGAGGATCTCTGACCGCGTGAACGTGGGGGCGAGCAGGCTCTGCGTGTCGGTGACCAGCCCTTCGCAGCCACACAGCACGATCGTGCACACGAGAGGAAGCAGTACTCGCCGGGTGGAGTTGATCATGGTGACCTCCTGCTTGAGGAACAATCTGGGGTGTCGCCTTGCGCGGGCAGATGGGCGAGCCAGGCGGTGCCGCGGTCGCCGTCCTGCGGTGTCAGGCGCCCTGCCATTGGTGACGGCGGCTCGGTCTCCCGCGCGACTGGTTGCGGGGACCTGCAACAGCATGGTAAGGGCAGCATGGTAGTTGCGGTGGCCCAGGAGCACAAGCCGGACCGGAACCGGTCCGGCACCGGTTGTCTACGACTGATGCGTATCCACCCCCACGGGCCTTACCGCCCGGGTCCGAAGATCGTAGCGGTACGCGACAAGTCTCGCGGTGAAGGCAACGAGAACGACGAGGGTCCCGGCGACGGCAGGGGGCACGCGCAAGAGACGGCTCAGGAGACAGAAGAGCACACTGCCCCCGAACGCAATCCCCGCGTACCACTGCCCCGGCTTCAGCAGGCTCGCTTCCTCCCGGGTGAGAATGTCGCGGATTAGCCCGCCGCCGATCGCGTTGAGCGTGCCGATGAGGATGGCGGCGGAGATCCCCAGCCCGTCATTCATTGATTTCTGCGTGCCGATCACCGCATACATCGCAAGTCCGAGCGCATCGGCCAGGACAAAAATCCAACGCATTCGCGAAACGAGCGGGAAAAGGTAGATGCTCAGGAGCACGGCGGCGAGAACCGCCCAGAGGTATGCCCCGTGCTCGAGGAAGACCGGGCGAACGTTCAAGAGGATATCGCGTATGAGCCCGCCGCCGCATCCGGTGACGAGAGCGATCGACATGGCGCCGATCCAATCGTAGCCGCGCTTCGCGGCACTCAGCGCACCCGTAATGGCGAAGAGAATGATGGCGATGAGATCGAGGACCGGCGGTATGTGAAATTCCGCCGCGTATCTGAGGGCGGGATCCATGACTCCTATCCTACCCGAGGCTTCGTCTGTCGCTACAGGAGCGATCCCATGAGGATTTCGATTACCTCCGTGCGCCGGTCCCAAGTACGAGCTAAGCTCCCCGCATGCGAAGGGCACCCGCGGCCGCAGTGTGTTCCAGATCGTCTCGCAAGCGCCATGGCGCTCGCGGAGAGCCCTGCTTCGGGAGAGGAAACTGAGGGACGCCAGGGTCAGAGACGAGTTCCACCGCTACGCGGCGAACCACGCCTTCGCGAACGAGACGCGGGTCGGCGGGAACGTCCTGCCGTTCGTGGAGTGCTACGCTGGCGGAGACCGCGTGGCGGCGCACGTCGCGCCAGCGCGTCGCACCGCGTGATGGCCGCGAAGCAGAGCACCGCGATCTCAACAGCGTTCACGGGAGCAAGATGGTCGAGCGGGGCCCCGTTCCGGGCGTCTGCGGCCGCAGACCCAACGAGGTGGTCCATGTCATGCCCGTAAGCCCGGTCGGCTGTTCACCGCGCTCTGCTATCGGGGCTCGTCGTCGGTCCCGCCCCGGCTCGTCGCCCCGCCCGGTGGGGTGCGGCCCCTCGCCGGCCACTCGCCCTTCGACGCCATCCGCGCTATCGTCGGGCGGCAGGGGAGGAGAGGAAGCGGTGCCGAACGAGCCCACGCGGCATAACGTCGGGACGGTTCGTCCGAAAGGAAAACGCATGAAGCCTCAGTCGGTCGCGCGCGAGCGGCTGCGCCATTCGCCGGGAGCCCCGAGTCTGAGTGGCGCAATCCTGGCGCTCGTGCTGAGCACGGGCCCAGCGTGGGCCCAGACGCTGCCCCCGGGTGCCCTCGAGCAGATCGACCAGGTGGTCGGGAGCCGGGTCGAGACCTTCGCGGTGCTCGACACGCAAAGCGGGGCCAGCGGCGGCACCTATGCGTCCAAGGTCAACGACACCGACCTCTCGATCACGCGGGTCACGGGACGCGGCGACGTGGCCGCCAAGCGGCCGATCGGGAACACCGGAATCCTGTGGAGTCCCGTGGTGGAAGGGGGCATCGGGTACGCGACGTACGAGAACCACTTCGACGGCGGCGCGCTGGCCGGGAACCAGAGCACCGTCACCAGCCTCGCCGCGTTTCTCGGTGGCGGCGTCCGCTTCACGGTCTGGGAGGATTGGAGCCTGACGCCGACCTTCGGCGTCATCTACGCACACTCCGAGAATGACTTCGAAGCCCGCAACGAGGCCGGGCAGGCGGTGCTGCGACTCGCCGGGAGCCAGGCCGAACGACCTCATCAACTGGAGCGCCGACACGATCACCCTCGTGCCGGGGATCGAGGCGCGCTATCGCCACCTGTTCGGCCCGGTGCAGCTGACGGTGACGTCGCGGTTCAAGTACTTCCACACGCAGCCGATCGAGCGATCCACGACCGCGCTGAGCTTCGAGAGCACCTCCCAGTGGTGGCTGAACGAGGTGGACGTGGAGTGGCGGATGCCGCTCTACCTGTGGGGCCGGCAGCTCCGGACGGGCGCGTACGTCAGCCGCTCCGAGCTCTTCGGAGGGGTCGAGGAGACATTCAAGACCAACTACCTGTACCAGGCCGGGGGCCGCTTCGTGATGGACATCCAGGGCCTCCTGTGGCACGTGGAGTACTGTGGGCGTGGGGGCCGGGTACTTCTGGTCGGACAAGTTCTCGGGCTGGTCGGTCGGGGCCGAGATCAGCTTCGCGTTCTGAAGGCGGCGACGCCCGCCGATTCGTTCCTGGCCGGCCATTTCGGGCCCCGGCGGCGGATTCAGCAGCTCGGCGTGGTGCGGACTGCGTCCGGACTGAACGGAGGCAAGCGTGGCCAAGGTGTCTAGGCAGAGCGGAACTATATGCGCTGTTCCGTAACAGCCATGGGCGGCCGAGAGGCGCCGGGCGCGCTCGACGTTCACGCCGAGCCATTGCACTCATTCGTAGTGCCGTGGCTGTGACCAGTCGTCCGCAACCTGGCTGGCAACTGGCGGTCGAGTGCCCTGTCCCCGACCTCGTGCGGGTGCGTCTATCCGGGACATGGCGCCTCGAGGATCATCTGCCCGACGTCGCCGAGGTCCAGGGGGCACTTGCCCGCAACCCCTCCGTCAGGCGACTGACGCTCGAGGCGACCCAGGTGACGGCATGGGACACGGGCCTGGTCGCTTTCGTGCTCAAGACGATGCGGCTTTGCGAGAGCAGGGCGATTGCTTTGGATCGACAGGCTCTGCCGGCGGGCGTCGATCGCCTCATCGGTCTCGCCACGGCCGTGCCCGAGAAGAAGATGGAGCCGCCGCCGGCAGCCGGTTCGTGGCTGGCCCGTATCGGCCTCGCCAGCATCGCCGTCTGGGACTCGGTCCGAGGCTTCACGAGATTCGTGGGCGAAGCGACCCTGGCCGGGGGGCGGCTCCTGCGCGGCAGAGCGAACTTTCGTTGGGCGGACCTGTCCGAGGTGACCGAGGCCTGCGGCCCCCGGGCGCTGCCCATCGTGACGCTGATCAGCTTCCTGGTCGGCCTCATCCTCGCGTTCATGGGTGCCGTCCAGCTTCACAGCTTCGGAGCTTCGGTGTACGTGGCCGATCTCGTCGCGATCGCGGCCACTCGCGAGATGGGCTGCCTCATGACCGGCATCATCATGGCCGGCCGTACGGGAGCCGCCTTTGCGGCCCAGCTCGGCACCATGCGCGTCAACGACGAAATCGACGCGCTCGCGACCATGGGGATCTCGCCAATGGAGTTCCTCGTGCTCCCACGCATGTTGGCGCTGGTTCTCATGATGCCGCTGCTCACCGTGTACTCGGATCTCCTCGCCATTCTCGGCGGCGCGTTCGTCGGCGTGAGCATGCTGGGGCTCGGCATCGTCGAATACTTCGACCGAACCGCGCAGGCTCTGACCCTGACCAACTTCTTCATCGGCGTCTTCAAGGGATCGGTCTTCGGGATCCTGGTGGCGCTCTCTGGCTGTCTACGGGGCATGCAGAGCGGGCGCAGCGCGGCGGCTGTCGGACTGGCCGCCACGTCGGCGGTCGTGACCGCCATCGTCCTGATCGTGGTGGCCGAGGGGATCTTCGCAGTGGTGCTGAATGCCCTCAAGCTCTGAGTCGCAGCCCGTGGCGCCGGCCGTCGTCGTCACGGATCTCGATGTCGGCTACGGTAGCTTCGTCGTCCAGAAGAACCTGGGCTTCGAGGTGGGGCGCGGGAAGATCTTCGTCATCATGGGCGGCAGCGGCTGCGGGAAGAGCACGGTACTGCGCGTCATGATCGGTCTCCTGCCACCCCTGCGCGGCGACGTGGTCTTCGGGGGGCGGAATCTGTGGAGGTCGGACGATGACGACCGGGCGCGGGTCACCCGGAACTTTGGCGTCGTCTACCAGGGCGGCGCGCTCTGGAGCTCCATGACTCTCGCCCAGAACGTGGGCCTGCCACTGGGCGAGTTCACTGATCTGACTGCGGCCCAGATCCGAGAGGTCGCCTCCCTCAAGCTGGCCCTGGTCGGTCTGGCCGGTTTCGAGGACTTCTATCCCTCGCAGATCAGCGGCGGCATGCAGAAGCGCGCGGGCCTGGCGCGGGCCATGGCCCTCGACCCTGACATCCTGTTCCTGGACGAGCCGTCCGCCGGACTCGATCCCATGAGCGCCCGACGGCTCGACGATCTGATTCTCGAGCTCCGCGACAGCCTCGGCTCCACGGTGGTGGTGGTGACCCACGAGCTGGCCAGCATCTTTGCGATCGGCGACGATTCCGTGTTCCTCGATCCGGAGACGCGGACCATGATCGCCCGTGGCAACCCAAAGACTTTACTGGCCGAGTCGACCATTCCCAAGGTGCAGGCCTTTCTCACGCGCGGACAGGCTCCGGCGCGGTGAAGGGGGAAGGACGACATTCGCGATGGCCAAACGCGCAAACCCAACCCTGATCGGCGCTTTCGTGCTGGGGGGCCTCACGCTCGTCGTGGCCACGGTCCTGCTCCTCGGGGGACGGGAGTGGTTCAAGCGTCCCTTGATCTGCCTCATGGCTTTCGACGGCAACGTGACGGGACTCGCGGTCGGATCGCCGGTGAGCATCCGCGGGGTCCAGGTGGGCACTGTGTCGAGCATCCAGGTTCGGGCAGGGACGCCGTTCGTGGTCGTCACGACCGAGTTCGACCCCGCGCGCGTCAGCGGCTTGCCAGGGGTGATCGCGCAGAAGGGCTTGGCGCGGACCCTCCAGGACGCCGTGGAGAGAGGCATGAGGGCCCGGCTCGAGACGTTGAGCCTCCTCACCGGACAACTCTACATCGGGCTCGAGGAACATCCCGAGACACCCGCTCGGATGACGGGCATCGACAAGGCGCATTGCGAGATCCCCACCATTCCCTCCGCGCTGGCGCAGTTCCAGGATCAGGCGAAGAAGATCCTGACGATGGTGGAACAGTTGCCCCTCAAGGAGCTCGTGGAATCGGCCACGCGGACAATCGAGGGCGTCGACCAGGTGGTGCGCGCGCCAGAGCTGAGGCGCGCCGTCGAGTCGCTCGACGGCACGCTGCTCGAGGCCCGGACGGTCCTGCGCAACATCGACACCCGCATTGACGCCAGCGGTGCGGCGCTACAGAGCCACGCTCGGGCAGGCGCAACGCACCATCGATGAGGTGGGCCGCGACGTGAGCAGGCTGGTCCGAAGCGTGGACAACCAGGTGCAGCCCCTGGCGGCGAACCTGGCGACGACGTCCGACTCGGCCCGGGAGCTCCTGCGGGACGTTCAGCGGAGTCTGCGCAACGTCGACGAGCAGCTCGGCCCGACGCTGGCCTCGCTCCGAGCCGCCGGCGACTCTGCCCGTGATGCACTGCGGAAAGCGGAGAGATCCCTCGATCAGGTGGATGGTGTGCTCGATGGACGTTCGCCGCTCGGCTATCAGCTGGTGGATGTGCTGGACGAACTGACCCGCGCCGTTCGCATCTTGCGGACGCTGGGAGAGGAGATCGACCGGCAGCCAAACGTGCTCCTCTTCGGTCGGGGAGCACCAAAGGAATGAGGAACCGTCTTGCCGCCCTATTCGTCGTCGTGCTCCTCGCTACCCTGGGGGCGGGCTGCTCGCTGCGCGATGCGCCGCCAAGGACCTACATTCTGTCGGCGGCGGGCGTGCCGGCGACGACGGGCGCTCATGAGGGCCCAGTGGTGGGCGTAGGCCCAGTGGCGCTTCCCGCGTACCTCGATCGACGCTCCATCGTGATGCACGAGGCAGACGGCGAGATCCGAGATTCCACGAGCCATCACTGGGCCGAGCCGCTCAAGGACGGCGTGACGCGCGTGGTCGCCGAGAACCTCGCGGTCATGATCCCCACCGACGCGGCACTCGTGTACCCGTGGCGGTCTCCCAGGGTCGTGACATACCGCGTCACCCTGGAGATCTTCCGCTTCGACGGCACTCTCGGAGGTCCCGTCGTGCTGAGTGTGCGCTGGCGGCTGCTCGACAAGGACGGCAACGAGCTGGCCCGTCGAACGGTGACGCTCGACGAGCGGCCCGTCGATTCGACATATGCGGCCCTCGTGGCCTCGCACAGTCGTCTGCTCGCCGCGGTGAGCCGAGACATCGCGACCGCGATCCGTACACGCAATGCCGGATAGATCCCGCGAGCGCCGCGTTGACGCGGGTGAGCCCCGGGGGGGGGCAGTCGACATGCGCTCGGCTGTGCAGTGGCGGTAACAGTCGTTGGCCGTAGCAGACTCGGTAGCCTTGTGGCCAGAGAGGCGCGTGGACTGCTTCGGATGCGGCGAGGTATTGAGGCGTGATCGCGAGTATCTGATCGAAGTGCAGCTGCGGAAAGATTCAGAATTCGGGCCTTCGTACCACCAATGGCCAAACAGCTCGGCATCGTAGGCTGACGAGATCAGCGGGCGGTCCATGTGCGCCGCAAGCTATTCGATCTGAGCTCGCGGTTGAAAGAATTGCCGCGTGCTACGGCCGCTCCGCGATGTCGGATTGTAGATTACTTGTATGCATCGCGCGGAGTGATTTTGTAGTACTTCATGCCAGTACGTCGGGCCGTCGGAGTGCAAATAGGGGCCGATGTATCGATCGAGATCGAAGCCGATGTCGCGATAGAAATCGCGATACTGCGGGTCGCCAGGGTAACCTCTATCGCGCTCCACACTTGCTTCGACGACTCGTATCGCGGCGAAGGCGCACGCCGCTCGGCAGTAGATCGGAGCGTAGACGCCGAATTTTGGTGGTGATCGCAAAGATGCCGTGCGTGTCGATGAAGAAGTAGCGGATGCCGGCGTCGTGCAAGAGTTATCGACGCGGGCATGTAGCGCACTCGGGAGCCAAATGCCTCGCGGTCGGCGCTGAAGTGCCGTTGTAATGTCGGCGATGTGAATCTGAGCGTTAATTGATTCAGTTGCGATCGATGAGCGGAAAGAAGCGTGCGTTGCGTAGATGTGATGATTTCGAGTCTGCATTCGGAAGCGCGGAAGCCGTATCAGGTTTTATTGTGGAGCGCCAGTGTGGCGAATCGACTGGAAGCGATGCGGTACATGTCGCGAGCTGATGGTAGTGCGGCTGGACTAGGTCGCTCGATCTCTTTGTCGGCAGCTCGATCAGGTGGTCGAGGTGATGCGTAGCGCTATTCAGGAGGTGTGGTAGCATCGTATGAGCGGAGGAGAGGATACGGTGAAGCGATAGGGAACGCAGTGTGATAGATCTGAAATCTGATCAGGGCAGGTAGTGCGTGATTATCATAGAGACTGCTTATCATGACCGTAGGGTTCTCGGATGTAGGACGAACGGCAGGTGGGCGTGGAGACGAGGCGAAATATCGCTGGCATGGACTACTTGGGGACGCTCGCCGATAGCGCGGCATCTCACTGCACCGGAACTGCTCACTGCGCGCGTAGCGGACTTCGCTGGCACGCGGAGCGTTGCTCGCTCGGATAAAGAGTTCGCTCGCGCAGGTAGCAGTTCCTGACGCAGCCAAGAGCTCGCTCGCGGATAAATTTGATAAATATTGATAATATTAATAATATAAATTTAAATTATATTATTTTAAATAAAAATAAATTAAAATTGTTTGATATAAAATTAATTATTAAATATTTATTATAATATAAAAATTTATTATATTTATATAATGATTATAATTTTGATATATATTATTTTAATTATGAATTTTTTAAAATTTTTATGATATAAATATATTAGTAAATTGAATTTATAAAATTATTTTTAAGAATTAATATAAATAAAAAAATTTAATTATAATAATATTTTTAAATTTTTATTATATTAATATAAATATTTTATTATAATTAATTTATATTATTTGATAAATTTTTTAAATAAAATAATTGAAATTTAATATTATTTTTATTAGTTTTATTTAAATAATTATATATATTAAAATTTTAATATATTTTATAGATATAAAAATAAAATTTATTTAATTTTATATATAATTTTTTATTTGTGGTCGGAGTGTAGCGCGCGCGGGCGGGACCGGCGAGGCGGGTGTGGCGGACAATGTTGCGAGTTGGTGTCGTTGGGCGGCGTTACCTGGATTCACGCCGACCCGGCGCGGCAATCGCCCGGATGTCCTGGCCGCGCGCGCCGAATGGGCCTCCTCGACCCGGCGTCGGGCGCACAAGTCCCGGGCGGCCGGACGGCTGGATGGAAGCTCAGAGAGCGTGCCTTGGGACATCCAGGATTCTCAGCGACGCGTGGGGCCATCGGCGGAAGGCAGAGGTGGATGGCCGCACGTTCGGGGTTGTGGGCCGTCCCGGGGGTGCGGAACTACGCGGGCTGGCGGACGTAGCGGTGGGTAGGCCGCCGGCCTGGTTGCGGACTTAAGGAGCCCCTTTGCCCTGTTCCTTCTTGATTTTCTCGAGGGTTTCCTCTCTCGCTGCCCTCGATTCCAGGATCAGGCGGTAGGCGATGTAGTACTTGTAGATGTTGGCGACGTAGGTCACCGTCTCCGGACCAATCTTGTCGGCGGCGACATACTCCACGTTGTGGAACCAGACGTTCGGATCCAGCCCGCGCTTGGCGGCGTCCCTGCGGAGCTGAGAAATGCGGCCCGCACCAGCATTGTAGGAAGCGAACGCGAACAGGGCCTTGTCCAGTCTGGTCATGGGTTCACTACCGTAGTACTGGTCGATCATCCAGCGCATGTACTTGATGCCGGCGTGGATGTTTGGCTCGATCTGGGTGATGTCGCCCACGCCGAGATCCTTCCCGGTGGCCGGCATGACCTGCATCACGCCGATGGCGCCCACCCGACTGCGGGCGGCTTGATCGAGCTGGGATTCCTGGTATCCCTGGGCCGCCATGAGCAGCCAGTCCACATCGTACTTGTCCGCGTACTTCTGGAAGTACTGGATCAGATCGAGGAATTTCTTGCGTTCGGATTCGGAGGCAGCGTTCTTCACGTACTTCGCGCTCTTCAAGTAACGCGCCAGGATCGTGTTTCCCGCCGTGGTCCCTTGGCCGTACCGCGCGATGAAGTCGTCGACAGCGGCCTTGAGTTGCGGGCTGCCCTTGCGCATCGCCCAGGCAATGTCGCCGCCGGTGCGCACCGCGACCCCGGCGTGCACCGTGATCTTGGGGAAGACCTGCTTCCAGAAGTCGGCCTTGTGCTTGTCGACGACGATCAGCGGCATCAGGCCGGCGTTCACCATCTCGATCAGATCCTCGTCCTCCAGCGTCTCCGGCGCCTCCTTGATGATCACCGCAGGCTTCTTCTCTTCGGCGAACCGCTTGTTGAGGGCGATCAGGCTCTCGTAATAGCTGGAGGAGGTGCGAACGAAGACCTCCTTGCCCGCGAGGTCGTCCACGCTGGACACCGCTGGTGAGGCGGGACCCGACACCACCACCTCGCTGACGTTGGGATACACCGGTGAAGAAAAGTCGACCAGTTGTTGTCGCTCGTCGGTAATGGTGAGGTTGGCTGCCGCGATATCGCCCTTGCCGGCCGCCAGCGCCTGCAGAATCTCGCCGCGGCCGACCGGAATGAACACGACTCGCACCTTGAGATTCCGTTGCTTCAGCTTCCGAGCCTTGGCCAGTTGTTTGTTCAGATCCTCCTCGAAAAGGTGAGCAAAGTCGTACGTTCCGCCCCGCTGGACACCCTTATCAACAAAATAGAAGGTCTTGCTGTAGACCGTCAGCACTCGAATGACCCGCCGCTGGATCATGCCGTCGAGATCACCGGTCCACGGCTGAATCGCGTCTTCGGGGTATATGGTGAGCCGCTCACGCTGCGGCGTCTGGGGGGCCGGCTGTGCGACGGCTGCAGCATGGAACGGGCCGGCGAGAGGGGTGCACGCGAGGACCGCAGCGGCGCCGATGGCCAGCCGAAGGCGGCTTGGCGGGCGGTGTGCTGGCAGGTGGCGATTCCTCAACATACTCAGCGCCCCATGAGTTGGTCTGGTGTGACCGCTTACGACTGCCCCCGTCCTCTTCGGCCGAATTCCCCGCCCCCTGGGGACATGTTGGTGTTCTACGACATGAGGCGGCCCCGTGCAAGCGGGCATTGGCGATGTGAATATCTCGCCGCGCCTGGGTGATAAACTTGGCCGCACAAGACAACTTCCCGGCAGGTTGATGCCGGCCGTCTTTCCTGGTGGGATTCGGCAAGGGCTATGGGGATCCCGGACGCAGTGCCCGACCACGTGGGTGATGGATACCGCTGTGCATGGGCCGCAGCCTGGTCGACGAGGAGCGACCTTCTTCGGTCAGTTGCCGATGTCGCGTCACTGCCTGGCGCGAAGCACGGGGCGCGGAGCGAGCGCCTCGTCCGGAACCAACGCAATGGCGAACGCCCGCCGCGCGACCCGGTGACGGCAGAGCACCGGGGGACTCAGTTCGGAGCGTTGCGGTGCCGAGGCGCTGAGCAAGACCACGGATTCCCCCGCAATGAACACACGGCGCGCGGGGACGCGCAAGGAGAAGGACGATGAACGCGCCCTTGAAGCCAGACCCAGGCCTCGAAGGACAGCGGACGACGCCGCTGCTCGACGTGCTGATCCGCGCCGGTCTCATCTTCGCACTGGCGACGCTCTGTTACCGGATCTTCTCGCCATTCCTGACCCTGACCGTCTGGGCGGTGATCCTCGCCGTCACGATGTACCCGCTCCACCGGCGGCTCGCGTACCGGCTGGGCGGGAGGCAGGGATGGGCGTCCACGCTGATCGTTCTGGTTGGTGTGGTGCTCATCGTGGTGCCGACGGGCCTGCTGGTGGGTTCGCTGGGCGACGCGGCGCAGGAATTCGTGCGAGGCGTCAAGGACAACACCGTGCAGATTCCGCCTCCGCGCCCGGGTGTGGAAGGATGGCCGATCGTCGGCAAGGAGATCCATGCGTTCTGGTCGAAGGCACACTCCGACCTTCCGGCACTCGTGCAGAGCATGCAGCCGAAGATCGGTGAGCTCGCGATTTGGGTGCTGGGCGCGGTGGCCGGCATTGGCAGCGGCATGCTCCAGTTCCTGGCGGCGTTCGTGATTGCCGGCGTCATCATGGCATTTGGCGAGGCTGGCGCACGCAACAGCGAGGCGATCTTCGCGCGGATCATCAGCCCGGAGCGCGCTCCCCAGTTCGTTGCGCTGTCCACGGCGACCATTCGTGCGGTCGCACAGGGTGTCATCGGCGTGGCCCTGATCCAGGCCCTCGCGGTCGGCGGGATACTGCTCGTGGCCGGAGTCCCGCTGGCGGGCCTGCTCGCGATCATCGTCCTGGTGCTGGGCATTGCACAGCTGCCCGCCGTGCTCGTCCTCTTGCCGGTGATTCTCTACGTCTGGACGAGCGGCGATTACGGCACTGCGTCGGCGATCGTCTATTCGGCGTTGCTGCTCGTCGCAGGCATGTTGGACAACGTCCTGAAGCCGCTGATGCTGGGCCGTGGCGTCGATGCGCCGATGCCGGTCATCCTGCTCGGCGCATTGGGCGGCATGGCGGCCAGGGGCATGGTCGGACTGTTCGTGGGCGCCATCCTGCTGGCGCTGGGCTACCAGATCTTCATGGGCTGGGTATACGCGGGCCAGGCAGAGCCTGATTCGCAGCCGGCCGGTTGAACCATGTTTGGCCTGTCGGGACATCGCAGAGCGTCCGGTGCCGCCGCCAGCGCTCTTGGCATTGCGCGTGTCAGCCCCGCACCCTCCTGGGCCAAGAGATGTCGTCTGTCAGCCCCCTGCGGGAATGCCGAGGACAGCTTTTGTCGACTCCCCCCTCTAACCGAGGCTGGCGGGGATGAGCGCAGGCAGCAGAGCCGCACGCACCTATACGGCGGAGGAAGCGCTTGCCCGCCTCGTCGCAGGCAACCAGCGCTTCGTTCGCGGGCAGGCGCGATTCCCGACCGTGCAGAAGGAGATCCTCGCCGACCTCGCGAAGGGTCAACGCCCCTACGCGACGATCATCGGCTGCAGCGACTCGCGCGTGCCGCCCGAGCTGGTCTTCGACGCAGGGTTTGGAGAGCTGTTCATCGTGCGCATCGCCGGCAACGTGATTTCACCCGAGGTCATGGGTACGCTGCAGTACGCCGCTCTGCACTTGCACACACCGCTTTTCGTCGTGCTGGGCCACGAGGGTTGCGGTGCGGTGCAGGCCGCACTCGCGGTGAAGCGGCAGGGCGCGCGGGAGCGCGCCCGCATCGCGCTGCTCCTGGAAGAGATTCTGCCTGGATTGCGGGATATCAATGCGGAACTGACGCCGCAGGACCAGCTCGAGGCCGCGGTAGAGGCCAATGTGCGCTGGTCGATGCATCAGCTGCTGGACACGCCCGAAGGTCAAGCCCGGATGGCGGAAGGGGTCCTGAAGCTCGTGGGGGCGATCTACGAACTGAAGACTGGCAGCGTGCGGTTCTTGCGCTGAAACGTCGCCGGCCCGTCGTGCCGGGCCTGGACGCGCGACGGTGCTTACGCATTCTTTCGCCTCATCGAGACCGCGCTCGGCATCGGCGTGGCCTGGGCGATCGGTCTGGAGCGACTCGTTCGGGTCGACGAGGACGGGGCTCCATAAGAGATCCGTGAGTGAAGTCGGGGCGCCCGGCGACCTGGTGGGTCACTCGCGCCCTCCGGTCAGCACTCATGCCGGGGTCTTCAGGGATGGGAAGAGCCGCCCGTAGATCACCCCGATCACGGTCACGAGGATGCCGGTGGACCATCCCAGCATCAGCACTCCCACCGCCGCCTCGAGCGGGCCGAGGAGGCGCCATGGCTCGGGCAACACCACGTCGCCATAGCCGACGGTGGTGTAGCTCGTGAGCGAGAAGTAGACTGCCGATTCGAGGTCGGGCAGCCCGCCGACCAGGACGAAGAAGAGCGCCCACACGACCGCCTCGGTGAGATGCAGCAGCAGCAGGGCACCCACGAGCCGCGTCATGAGGAGCTCCGCGACGAGTCGGCCTGGACGGTCCTTGCGCCCGCTCCAGTGCCTGGCCACGCGTCCGACCGACGTGACGGTGCCGACACCATGAATGATCACCGTGATCGCCGTGAGCCCGAGCGCGGACAGGATCAGTCTGATCATCGATGTCTCTCCTGGCCCGCGGCGTCGCGAGAGCACGAGACCGGGCCTCGCGCGCTGCGCCCGAGCGCCCGTCGCCGACGAACCATCGACACGCTCACTGTGTCGTGGGGATGAAGTAGAACATCAGCGCGATGATGAGATACACGGCGATGAGCTGGACCCCCTTGTACCAGTTCGAGCGCCCGTCCCCGGCCACCAGCGCTCCGATCAGGACGGCCATGAAGAGCGACCCGATCTCCGGTCGGCTGAAGGAGAGCTCGAGCGGCGACGGCGCCACGAAGTAGCTCGCGAGGACCAGCACCGGCGCGACGAAGAGGGCGATCTGGATGCAGCTGCCGAGCGCGATGCCCACCGCGAGGTCCATCCGGTTCTTGCGCGCCATCGCGATCGCGGAGCCGCTCTCAGCGGCGCCGCCGACGATCGCCAGGAGGACGATCCCGATGAAGACCTGCGACATCCCGAGCGCCGTCCCGGTGCCCTCCGCCGCGCCGACGAGGATCTCGCTCATCCACGCCGCGAGGAGCGACGCCGCGAGGAGGCTCCCGATCGCGCGCGCGCGGCTCCAGTGCGGGCCGTCGTGGGCCTCGTGGCCGCCTGCATCTCCCGTGAACTCGTCGGGGTGGGTCTTGAGCATGAATACGAGGTAGAGGCCGTAGGTCGCGAGCAGCACGACGGCGAGGCCGATGTTGAGCAGCGCTTCCTCCCGCACGGTCTCCCCGGGCGCGAAGAGGCGGCTGAACGCGCTGGGCACGGTCAGGCTGATCGCCGCCAGGAGCATCATGGAGCTGTAGACCCGCGCGGCCGGCGCCTGGTAGCTCTGGTTGTGAAAGCGCAGCCCGCCGACCAGGAACGCGATGCCGAGCGCCAGCAGCAGGTTCGCGAGGATCGCGCCGACGATGGAGGCGCGCACCATGTCGAGAAGCCCCGCTCTCAGCGCCACCAGGGCGATGATCAGCTCGGGAGCGTTGCCGAAGGTCGCGTTGAGGAGACCGCCGACCGCGTCGCCGGTGTAGGTCGCGAGCTGCTCGGTCGACCGGACGATGAGACTCGCGATCGGCACGATCGCGCCCGCTGCCGCGAAGAACACCCAGGGCTCCGGCGCGCCGGCATGCTCGAGCGCGAGCGTGACCGGAATGAGGGCCAGCAGCCAGTTCACCGAGGGCTTCACGCTCTGGCCTCCCTTCGGGCGCGGTGCGAGATGCCGATGCGTGGAAACCCCGGTTCGAGACGATGGAGCCGCCGCGCTTCATCCGCGAGCCACGAGTGGTGCGCGTCAGGCTCAGTACCGCTCGGGCACGAACTTCCGGCCAGCGAGTGAAGACTGGTCGTCATAGGCGCGCTTCTTGGAGCGCTTGGGGAGCTTCACGTTCTCGCGCGGCACCTTCTTGTAGGGCATGAGCTTCAGCAGATGCGCGATGCAGTTGAGGCGCGCGCGCCGCTTGTCGTCGGAGCGAAGGATGTACCACGGCGCGTGCTTCGTGTCCGTGGCCTGAGCATCATGTCCCGGGCGCGCGAGTAGTCGAACCAGCGCTCGCGCGATGGCAGGTCCATCGGGCTCAGCTTCCACTGGCGGAGCGGATCGTCGATGCGTGCCTCGAAGCGGCGCTTCTGCTCAGCGTCGCTCACCTCCAGCCAGATCTTGATCAGCTGGATGCCGCCCTCCACGATGAACTTCTCGATCAGGGGGCACAGTTCCAGGAAGCGCCGGTGCTCCTCCTTGGAGCAGAAGCTCATGACGTACTCCACACACGCGCGGTTGTACCAGCTCCGATCGAAGATGACGACTTCCCCGGCGGCGGGAAAATGCGGAAGGTAGCGCTGCATGTACATCATCGACCGCGATGCGGGCACGGCTGCAGAGCGAGCCACGCGACCGCCGTCCGCCCAGGTGCAGATGCGGGCGTCGAGAATGGGCGGAGCGCGCCGAGCCAGAGAGAAACGCACGCCGTCCACGAGGCGAGTCCGATCGCCGGCCACGCGAGCGAGTCGGCGAGCGCTCAGTGACCTCCCGGACCGCCGCGCGGGGACGCGGGCTCAGCGCCGGCGGCCGCCTCCGCCGCCCCCGCGACCGCCGCCCCCGCCCCCCGCCCGCGCCCCGCCGCTGGATGATCGCGCGCCGCCGGCCTGGCTGATCCCGCTGCTGCCGCCGCTGCGCTGATAGGAAGCCTCGCGAGCCGCTCCCGCGCTCCTCGCCTGCTGCTGGCGATTCAGGTCGGCCGCCGACTCCCTGCCTTGGCCGAAATCGGCCCGGTTCCAGCCCTGTCCGGTGTTCTGCTCCCAGCCGTCGGCGCCGCGCCGGTAGGTGTTCCCGTCGCGCCCCGCGTAGACGTCATTGGAGCGCGGCGCGGCGCTGCGCTGCTGGGCGGTCTGCTGGGCCCGTTGCTGGGCCTGCTGGCGCTGCTGCGGCGTCAGCGACTGCGCCCGGCTCTCGAGGTTGGACCGCACCTGGTTCTGGTTCCAGCGGTTGTAGGCGTCGCTCCGGTTGATGTTGACGGTCCGGTCGATGTCCACGTCGCCGTACCCGCAGCAGCCCCAGGCCCCACCCCAGGCGGCCGCCGTCATCGCCCCGAAGGCGAAGCCCGTCACGGCGCCCCACCCGAACCCGGCGCCGTACCCGTAGGTCGGGGGAGGCGGATACCAGTACGCGCCGACGTAGACCGGGGGGTAGACGTAGCCGGTCCCGTAGACGACGACGCTGGACGGGGCGACGACGGTCCCGTAGTAGCCGGGCGTGTAGCCGACGTACACCGTCTGGGGGGTGCTGCTGTACACGTGGACGTACGTGACGTAGTGCAAGGGGGAGCCGGGCGGGATCGTGTAGATCACCGCCGGCACCGTCGTGGCCACGGTCCACGGCCCCATGGGCGCATTCGCCGCGAACCACACCCCGTCCTTCAGCGAGTAGTACGTCTTCGCGTCGACCTGGATCACCGGGATGGGCGAGTTCGCCGCGTAGTGAAGGGGCGTGCCCTCGATGGCCTGGAACTTCGGCGCCCCGTCGTACGTCGCCTGATAGGTCGTCGCCGTCCGGCTCACCTCGGCGGTCTGGGGGATGCTGTTGTCGATGAGGGCTTCCTTCGCCTGGGGCGTGCCCGGCACCGAGGCCAGAACCGCGCCCCGAGGGTGAGTCTCCGGGATCTTGGCAAAGGCGGCGGGCAGCTTGTCGTGCGGGACGTACTCCCAGGGACCCTCGGCCAGGGACGCGCTCCGGAACCACCGTCCCGACAGGAGGAGGTAGTGGCGCTGGTCCGTCGGGTCGAGCACGATGTTCACGGACGAGTTCCGGACGTGGAGGAGGTCGGTTCCCTCGATGGGCTCGTAGTCAGGCCGGCCCTTGGTCTGGATGAGCTCGGCCGGCACCGTGCTGACGTAGACGGCTGGGACCACGCCCCGCGCGACCGCGTCCTTCACGTCGGGCCCGGGGTCGTCGAGGAGATTCACCCGCTGGCTCCTCTCCGCGGTCTGCATGGCGGCGTCGAGCGCGGCGGGCGGCCGCACGGCCACGGCCCACGGACCGTCGAGGGTGCTGGCCTCGAACCACCGTCCCACCGCCCGTAGGTAGTGCTTGCCCGCTTTCTGGTCGACGAGGATGAGCGCCCACGAGTTGACGACCCGCTGAAGGCTGATGCTCGTGCCTTCGACCTGGCGGAGGACCGGCTTGCCGTCCACCAGCACCAGGAGAGCCGGCGTCATGCTGAAGATGACGCGCGGCGGGTCGTTCTTGACCGCCTGAGGGGTGCCGGCGCTTCGCTGGGCCTCGGTGATGGCGAGCGCGGCCTGGACCCGGTCGAGCGAGATCCGCGACACCTCCCGAGGCAGACGCCGCTCGAGCACCTTCTGGTACTCGGCAGCCTGGTCGGGCTCCGACGGAAACGCGACCTTGTCGACCCGGAAGTCGGCGAGCGCGACCAGCCGGTTGACCTTGTCCACCTCGGCGCGCGCGGAGAACCACACGACGCCGAAGTGCTGGAGCGGCGACGCCGCGCTCTCGACCGAGACGGCCGCGCGCGCGTGGAGGCGCGTGCCGTCCCACGTCTCGATCTGCGGCTGGTAGACGGTGAATGTCCGGCCTCCCTCCGTGGCTTCACGGGGCCAGGGGGCGTTCCCGGTCCCCTCCCGGGAGGCTGCCGGTCCGGCCGCAGTGGTCGGAGTGGCGGGCCGAGCCGCCGGGGAGGCGGGAGCGCCCGGAGGTCCGGTGGCTTTCGATGCCGGGGCGCCGGATGCCGGCATGGACGGCGCCTGTGCCCAGGCCGCGGGGACTGTCAGCTGACCCCCGAGGAAAAGGAGTGTCGCGATCGCCGTCCACCGCGTCGTCCGCGTGATCATGAGCGTCATCGGTCCCTCCACCCACCAATTGCTACAGGGACGCAGCTATCTTGGCGCGAGGCTCTTGCTGAGCCAATCCAGGTAAATCTGCACGTACGCGTGCGATTCCTCCTCGATCCGCTTCCGAAGCAGTCGCGCCGTGAAGCCCTCCAGCAGGCTCGAGCGTCCGCGCATGCCCGCCAGCAGGTAGTATCCCTGGCCGTCGGGCGGCGTTCCCAGCCACAGCACGAGCAGCGAGGCGTCCACGTACCGGCTGGCGTAGAGCTGCTTGTTGGCGATGTAGATGTTCCCGCCCGGCTCCCGCTGGATCACGAGATGGTGCAGCGTGATCGACGGCTCGGATCCAATCCCCCCCTTGGCCCAGTAGAGAAACTGCTCGACGGGAAGGCCCGGAGCCTCCGGGAAGCGCTCGAGATACGTGGCCAGGGGATTGGCCAGCGCGTACAGGTTCGTGGCGCCTCGGATCAGCGTCCGGAACTCTTCGGCGACCGCGCGAGGCTGCCGCTCGTTGTGCGCGGCACCCAGCCCACCGTCCCCATTCCGCAAGTATGCCTCGGCGTAGCCCAGCATGAGCTGTCGGGTCAGCAGATTCGCCCGTCGTCCCGCGTCGGCCGCGGCCCAGTCCACATCGGCCCGAAACCGGGCGATGGCCCGGTCGCCCAAGCGGAGGGCGCAGTCACCCGGTTGGCATCGTTGCAGGGCCGCGAGCTCTCCGGCGTCGAGGACAAGGTCTCCGAAGTCGTTGATCGTCGGGGATGCGCTCAGCTTGCGTGACACGCCCAGGTCGGCCGCCTTGCGGAACCCCTCCACGTCCCGGATCCAGCCGACGAGCCGTTCCTTGTCGTCGGGAATCCGGACCGCGCCGGCGACGGCGATCTCCCGCCCTTGGGCTGGTATGGTCTTGACCACGGTCTGGCCGGCGCGCAGCTGACCGATCTCGGCCGCCGAGAATCCGAGCCGCTCCATCAGCGCCCGCTCCATGTCGACCGGCTGAGACTGAGCGATCCGGGGACTCGACACGAAGACGGCACTTCCACACATGAGGATGAGGAGGATGATCCAGCGCGTACGCATCACGACCTCCCCTCAGACCTCCGGCGCCCGGGGGACGGCGTCCGCCTCTCTCGTGAGTGCGAGCCCGACGAGGACGTAGCCGGCCACCGCCGCGACGAGCGACGCCGCCAGAATGCCGACGACCGCCTTCACCGCCAGCTCGGGCGCGTCTTCGGCGAACGCCAGGTTCGCGATGAACAGGCTCATCGTGAACCCGATCCCGCACAGGACCGAGACGCCGAAGAGCGAGCCCCAGCTCGCCCCTTCCGGCATGCGGGCGATCCGAAGGCCGATCGCCGCGCTGCTCATCAGGAACACGCCGACCGTCTTGCCGACGAGGAGCCCCGCGGCGATTCCGAGCGACACCGGGTCGAGGAGCGAGCCAAGCGACAGGCCTCGGATCGACACGCCCGCATTCGCGAAGGCGAAGACGGGCAGGATCCCGAACGCCACCACGGGATGGAGATCGTGCTCGAGCTGGCGGAGGGGCGACGTTCCCTCTGCCTCGCCGGTCCGCATCGGGATGAACAGGGCGAGCGCCGCGCCCGCGAGCGTGGCGTGGATCCCGGACTTCAGCACCGCCACCCACAGCACGAGGCCGATGAAGAAGTACGCGGGAATCGCTCGGACACGGGTCGCATTGAGCACCGCCAGCAACAGGATCGCCGTCGCGGCGACGCCGAGCGATAGCCAGGACAGGCGCTCGGTGTAGAAGAGCGCGATGATCAGGATCGTCCCCAGGTCGTCCAGGATCGCCAGGGTCAGGACGAACACCTTGAGGCCCCGGGGCACTCGCGAGCCGAGGAGCGAGAGAACGCCGAGCGCGAACGCGATGTCGGTCGCCGCCGGGATCGCCCAGCCGTTGACGCCCACGGGATCGCCTCGATTGAGCCACCAGTAGATCGCCGACGGCGCGGCCATGCCGCCCGCGGCCGCGAACGCGGGAAGGGCGAGCTGGGCCGGATTCGCGAGATCGCCTTCCATCACCTCTCGCTTGATCTCGAGCCCGACCAGGAAGAAGAAGACCGCCATCAATCCGTCGTTGATCCACACGACCAGGGGCTTCGCGATCCTGAGCGCGCCGATCCGGACCTCGACCGGCGTCTCCAGGAACGCCTGGTAGAGGCCCTCGGCGCGGGTGTTGGCGAGGAACAGCGCGACGACCGTCGCGAGCATCAGGACGATGCCGCCCGCCGCCTGGAGTCGCAGGAACTCGCGGATGGCGCCGGCGGCCAGATCGCTAGCCTCGCTGATGTAGTCGACCGGCGTCCGCAGCTTCCTCACGATTGGCCCCGTCCGGCATGATGCCCCTTGGGCATGGTCACGGCCGGGGGACGGCGACCGGAGGGGCCACGAAGCCGCACTGACGTTCGCGCTGGGCCGCTCTTCAGGCTGGCGGGACGGTTCACGCTTCCTACTGCGCCCAGCCGCCTCCGAGGGCCCGGTAGAGCCCGACCAGCGTCAGGAGCTCGTCCCGCTGGACCAGCGCCAGGTCCAGCTCCGCGGAGAAGAGCTGGCGCTCGTTGTCCAGGACCTCGAGGTAGTTGGTCACGCCCCCGTCGTAGCGGAGGTTCGAGAGCTTCGTGGCGTTCCGCAGCACCTGGACGAGGGTCTCCTGCTCCCGCCGGGCCTCCTGCCGCTTGCGATGACCGACCAGGGAGTCGGACACCTCGCGGAGAGCCTGCTGGACGGTCTGCTGATAGCGGGCGACGGCCTCCTGGACGCGGGCCTCCGCGGAGTCGACCCCGGCCCGGACGCGGCCCATGTTGAAGATCGGCACCGAGAGCGTGGGACCGATCCCGAAGAAGCCCATGGGGCCGAAGGACACGCTGTTCTGGACGCCTCCCGCCACGCCGATCGAGCCGAGGAGGAAAATACGCGGGAAGAAGTCGGACTTGGCCACGCCGATCCGCGCGTTGGCCGCGACCAGCTGCTGCTCGGCGAGGCGGATGTCGGGCCGCCGCTCGAGCAGGGCGGCCGGCAGGCCGGCGGGAACGGAGGGCCGGCCGATCTGCCCTTCCAGCGCCCGGCCGCGCGAGATCGGTCCGGGGTTCCGGCCGATGAGCACGCTGATGAGGTTCTCCGTCTGCTCGATCTGCCGTTCGAAGTCCGGGATCTCCCGCAAGGCCCCCGAGAGCAGCGTCTCGGCCTGGTACACGTCCATCATCGACACCACGCCGCCTTCCTCGCGGAGCTGGACGAGCCGCAGGGAGTCCTGGCGGAGCCCGACGGTCCGGCGGGCGATTTCCAGGCTGAGGTCCAGGGTACGCAGCTGGAAGTACGCGATGGCCACGCTGGAGACGAGGTTGCTCAGGACCACGTGGCGGCCTTCCTCGGTTGCGAGCAGCTCGGCGCGGGCTGCCTCGGTGGCCCGACGCCACCGGCCCCAGAAATCGAGCTCGAAGGAGAGGTTGACGCTGCCCTGCGGGAGGAACGAGTTCTCGAGGGTGAAGCAGCGGCGGCCGATCGCCCACGGTGGTCGGAAGGGTGCCTGGGCCGTACCCGTCGATCGTGGGGAACTGGAACGAGCGGGTGACGACGACCTGGGCCTGGGCGTCCAGGATGCGCGCCACGGCGAGCCGGAGGTCGTAGTTCTCGGCCAGCGCGGTCCGGATCAGCGTCTGGAGGACCTCGTCCTCGAAGAGCGTCCACCAGGCGACGTCGGCGAGCGACCCCGGCTCGGCCGGGCGCCGCGGGATCGAGCCCGCGGTAGAAGGACGGCAGCGACACCTCCGGCCGGCGATAGTCGGGCCCGAGCGTGCACGCGGCGAGGACGATCGGGATCAGCGCCAGCAGGAGACCGCGTCTCACGGGTGCTCCCCCCGGAACGCCGCCTCTGCTGGCTCGGGCACGGGACCCTTGGCGGGGTCCTTCGCCCGCTTGTGGCGCCGTCCCAGCTGCTCCACGAAGGCGAAGTTACCCGGAATGATGAACACGCCGAGGAACGTGGCGACCAGCATGCCCCAGAAGACCGCCGTGCCCATGACGTTCTGCGCCCCGGCCCCGGCCCCGCTGGCGAGGATGAGCGGGACCACGCCCAGGATGAAGGCGAAGGCCGTCATCAGGATGGGCCGGAAGCGAAGCCGGGCGGCCTCCAGCGCGGCCTCCTGCGGCGGCTTGCCCTCCTCGTGCTTCACCTTCGCCACCTCGACGATGAGGATCGCGTTCTTGGCCGCGAGACCGATGAGCATGATCAGCCCGACCTGAACGTAGACGTTGTTGTCGTAGCCCGCGAGCCAGACACCGAAGAAGGCGCCGAGCGCGACCAGCGGCGAGCCGAGGAGCACGGCCCACGGCAGGCGCCAGCTCTCGTACATCGCGGCCAGCAGGAGGAACACGAAGACGATCGCCATGACGAAGGTCGGGCCCGCGGGCGGCGCCACCTTCTCCTGGTAGGAGAGCTTCGAGTAGGCGAAGCCCATCTCCTTCGGCATCGTCTTCGAGAAGACGTCCTCGAGGGCGACCAGGGCCTGACCGGAGGTATAGCCGCGTCCGGGGACTCCGCTGATCTCCACCGAGCGGAACAGGTTGAAGCGGGTGGTGATCTCCGTGCTCGGCACTTCCCGGATCGTCACGAGGGTCGAGAGCGGGATCATGGTGTTCGTGGTGTTGCTGCGCACGTAGATCTGCCCGATGTCGTCGGGCTTGCGGCGATAGTCGGCGTCCGCCTGGACGTAGACCCGGAACAGCCGTCCGAAGCGGTTGAAGTCGTTCACGTAGGCGCCGCCCAGCACGGCGGACATGGCCTGGAACACGTCGTTGACGGGGATGCCGAGGGTGCGCGCCTTCTCCCGGTCGAGCTCCACCTTCACCTGGGGATAGTTCGGATCGAAGGAGGTGAACAGGTTGGCGAGCTGGGGGCGCTGGCGCGCCTCGGTCAGGAAGGCGCGGGTCTGGACCCCGAGCTCCTCGACGCTAAGCGTGCCGCTCCGGTCCTGGAGCAGGAAGTTGAAGCCGGCCGAAGCGCCGAAGCCTGCGATCGTGGGGATGTTGAAGGGGAAGATGACCGCCTCCGGGATCGCCGCGAACTGCGGGACGAGGTGTCCGATGATCCCCTTCACGTGCAAGGCCTCGCCGTGGCGCTCCTCCCAGTCCTTCAGCCGGATCAGGATGGTCCCGAAGTTCGGCTGGTAGGTATTCGTCACGAGCCCGAATCCGCCGATCGTCGTATAAGCGTCGACGCCCTCCGTCTTCGCCACGATCTGCTCCACCCGGGTCAGGATGGCGCCCGTCCGCTCGAGGGACGCGCCGGGCGGGAGCTGCACGTTGACACCGAGGAGCCCCTGATCCTCATCGGGGATGAACCCCGCCGGGATGGCGCGTCCGAAGAGCCCGGCGCCGACGGTTACGACGAGGACGATCAGGATCGTCAGCACCGCACGCCGGACCAGAAGTCCGGGCCACGCCGATGTAACCGTTGGTCACCCGGTCGAACACCCAGTTGAAGCCCCGGAAGAACAAGCCGAGCGGCCCGCGCCCGGGTCCGTGCCCGGGCTTGAGGAGCAGGACGGAGAGGGCGGGCGAGAGCGAGAGCGCGCTGAATGCCGAGAGCAGCACCGAGATGGCGATCGTCAGCGCGAACTGCTGGTACATCCGGCCGGTGAGGCCGCCCAGGAAGGCGACCGGCACGAACACGGCCGAGAGGATGAGGGCGATCCCGACGACCGGGCCGGACACTTCCTTCATGGCCTGGATCGTCGCCGCCCGCGGGTCGAGCCCGTGTTCCATGTGATGGATCACGGCCTCCACCACGACGATGGCGTCGTCCACGACGATGCCGATGGCGAGGACCAGGCCGAACATCGAGAGCGTGTTGACCGAGAAGCCGAGCATCGGGAAGAAGATGAAGGTGCCGATGATCGAGACGGGCACGGTCAGGAGCGGGATGATCGTCGCCCGGACGTTCTGGAGGAAGATGAACACCACCAGCGTGACGAGGATCAGTGCCTCGACGAAGGTGTGGACGATCGACTCGATCGAGGCCTCGACGGCTGGCGTCGTGTCGTAGACGATCTTGTAGTCCATGTCGGGCGGGAAGAGCGTCTTGGCGCGCGCCATGGTCTCGTAGATCCGCTTCGACGCCTCGAGCTGATTCGCCCCCGGGAGGAGGTAGACGGCCATCGACCCGGCCGGCTTGCCGTCCAGCCGACCGAACGAGTTGTAGTCCTGGGAGCCGAGCTCCGCCCGGCCCACGTCCTTGATCCGGACCTGGGCAGCGGTCGCGGTGCCCCTGATGATGATGTTCTCGAACTCCTCCGTGGTGATCAGGCGGCCCGGCGCGGCCACGGTGTAGGTGAACTGCTGGTCCTTGGGGGAGGGCGCTCCGCCGACCCGCCCGGCTGGCGCCTGGAGGTTCTGCTCCTTGATCGCCGAGATCACGTCGGCCGGCGTCAGCCCGAGCTTGGCCAGCTTGTTGGGCTCGAGCCAGACGCGCATGCCGTAGTCGGTGCCGCCGAAGAGATCGACCTGGGCGATCCCGGGGATGCGGAGGATCTGGTCCCGCAGGTTGATGCCGCAGTAGTTGATGAGGAAGTTCGCGTCGTAGCTTCCCCCGGGTGAGTTGACCGAGATGACCATCAAGATGCTGGGGCTCTGCTTCTTGACGGTGACCCCCTGCTGGATCACCTCCTGGGGGAGCCGGGCCTGGGCCACCGTGACCCGGTTCTGCGTGAGGACGTTGGCGGTGTCCTGGTCGACGCCGACCTCGAAGCTGACGTCGAGCAGCATGCGGCCGTCGCTCGTGTTCGACGACTGCATGTAGATCATCTTGTCCACCCCGTTGACCTCCTGCTCGATCGGGGTGGCGACCGACTGCTCCACCGCGACCGCCGAGGCGCCCGGGTAGGTCGCCGTGACGCGGATCGACGGAGGGGCGAGGAAGGGATATTGCTCGAAGGCAAGCTTCAGGAGCGAGGCGGTCCCCAGCAGGACGGTGAGGATCGCGATGACGATCGCGACGATCGGGCGACCGATGAAGAACTGCGCCATCGAGCCTAGCCGCCGCCTTGCGGCTTGGCCGCGGGCGCTTTCGGCGGCGTGGTCGGCGGCGCGCCGGCGCCCGCGGCCGGCGCTGGCGGCGGAGCCGACCCCGGCGTCGCCGCGCCAGCGGCGGGCGGCGTCCCGGCCGGCGGGGCCGCCTCGGGCTTCACCTGCATCCCGGGCCGCACCTTCTGGAGGCCCTCCACGATCACGCGCTCCCCGCCCTCCAGCCCGCGCGTCACGATGATGAGGTCTCCGATGCGCTCGTTCAGGGTCACGCTCCGGAGCGCGACCTTGTCTCCCTGGTCCACCACCAGAACCGTCTTCTGGCCCTGGGTCTCCTGGATGGCGCGCTGCGGGACGAGGATGGCGTTCTCACGCACCTCGACCACGGCGCGCACTCGCCCGAACTGGCCCGGCCGCAGGAGCTTTTCCGGATTGGGGAACAGCGCCTCGAAGACGATCGTGCCGGTCTTGGGGTCGACGGTCCGGTCGAGCGTGGTCACCCGACCCTTGTGCGGGTGGAGCGTGCCGTCGGCCAGGACCAGCTCGAGCTGCACAGCCTCGTCGGCGGCCGTGCGGCCCGCGGCGCGCCGGGCGAACCGGAGGTAGTCCACCTCGCTCACGGTCGTGGAGACCTTGATCGGATCGACGGTGGACATGGTGGCCAGCAGCGTCGGCTCACCCCGGCCGACGAGGTTGCCCTCGTCCACGTCGAGCCGCCCGATGATGCCGCTCACCGGCGCGCGAATGGTCGTGTAGGCGAGATCAAGCTGGGCCTGGGTGACGGCGGCCCGGCCCGCTTCCATCGCGGCCTGGGCCTGCTGGATGCCGATCCGCTGGTTCAGCTCGGTGTCCTTGAGGGCGGCCTGTGCCGCGGCGACCCCGGCGACGGCCACCTGCTCCGCCGCGAGGGCGTTGTCCAGGTCCACCTGCGGCACCGCCTTGGCCTGGGCGAGCGGCTTGAGGCGGGCGACGTCGAGCTTGGCCTTCGCGAGCGCGGCCTGGCGCTGCTCGAGCTCCGCCTGCGAGCGGAGGACCTCGACCTGCTCCTGGGCCCTCGCCAGCTCGGCCTGCGCCTTGGCGAGCTGCGCGCGGGCGCTCTGGAGGGACGCCTCGTACTGGGTCCGCTGGATCTCGAACAGGACCTGGCCTTCCTTGACGTCCGCGCCTTCCTCGAACCGGACATGCTCGAGGACCCCCTGGATGCGCGCCCGCAGCTCCACGGTCTGGACCGCGTCGGTCTGCGCCACGAACTCCGCGACGATCGGAACAGTCTTCTTGACGACCTCCGCCACGATGACGGCCGGAGGCGGCGGGGCGGGAGCGGCCTCCTTGGTCTTGGTCCGGTCGCAGGTGGTCAGGGCCGGGAACAGCGCGACGAGCGCTAGCAGGCCGAGCGCGCGACGGGATGATCGGGGTGGCTCGCGACGGATCCGACGGGTCCAGCGAGGCGTGGCGCTCGGCCTCAGGCGGCGTTCCGTCATCAATGACATCTGTGACCTCGCGCTTGGGGTGAGTTGGTCATCGGATACCGACGTCCGCGCTCCAAGAAGAGTTAGGGTAGGCACATCGCGTGCCAGCGACACGCGCTCGATCTTCCGAGGGCTTAGCCGCCGAAAGGGGGCAGCTCCCCCTTCATCAATGGGGCGCTCCCTCCCCGAGGCCGTTGCCTTCCATCCCGCATGGTCGTGACGATCGACCCATGGTCGAGCATTCCACGACAGCGACGAGAAAACCACCCCCCCGAAAGCCCCGGCGTCGAGCCAGGTTCCGCCTCGCCAGACTGACGCGGTCTCGATGTTCCATACATGGCCGCCCGAGGTAGGCTCCGAGAGGTCGGCGAGGCGTCTGCCTGATCCGAGTCCGGCAGCCGGTCCGCGAGTACTCAGCGCCAGGACGTTCGCCGTGGTCGGGACCTGCTGGCGCCGACTCGGATCGTCGACCGGCGGGGACGGTCACCACCGGCGACGGCGCGCCGTCATATCCGACGGCGATCGACGCGGACCACCGACGGACGCCGAGCCGTCTCCGGACGGCTATGATGACAGGGCCAACGCCTGTCGAGGACGGCCTGGAGCGGCTGCAGCCTCGGCTAGGTCGCGGATGAGGTTGGCCAGGTCGGGCCAAGCGTCGATGCTCAGACTCGGGCGCGAGGGGAGGGAACGCTCCGATGATGGACGGTGATCCGGAAGACGGCTGGCGCCGCGCGGTCGAGCGGCTCGAGGCCGCGATGAACACGCTCATGTCGGGCGACGCGAGCGCGATCAAGGCGCTCTACTCGCACCGGGACGACGTCACCGCCTTCTTCGGCTGGGGCGGCTACGAGAAGGGCTGGGCCGAGGTGAGCCGGCGATGGGACTGGGCGGCCGCGCAGTTCCAGGGCGGCGGGCCGGTCCGCTACGAGCACCTCACGGCGGTGACCGCCCCGGGTCTGGCGGTCACGACCCACGTCGAGAGCACCCGAGTCCGGCTCGCCGGCACCGACCGGCCGACCGAATGGTCGAACCGCGTCACGCACGTGTTCCGCCTCGAGGACGGGGAGTGGCGGCTGGTCCACCGCCACGCGAACCGTCTCGAGGGGCGCTACGAGCCCGGTCCCCGGCTCCGCTGACGACGTACGACGACGAGGCCCCTGATCCCGTGCCCCCGCGCGGGGACCCCACCGGGGCCGGGCGGGCTTCGTCGCGACACTTCGGCTAGCCTCGCTCGGCGACGACCAGCCGGTAACCGAGATCGAGGTTTTCGCGCTCGCGCAGGGCGGCGTGCCGCGCCTCCCAGCTCCCTGACCCGAGGTCCTCGGTCAGGCGCGCGATGCCGCGCCGAACGTGCTCGGGATCGAGCAGCGAGAACCCGGACATGGCGCCGCGGACGGCGGGGTCGAGGTAGGCCTCGGGCCGGCGCCAGAAGGCGCCGAGGAACCCGTCCTGGCAGTCGTGAGGAATCGGCACCGGGATCGCGCGAATCGCTCCCAGGTGTTGTTCGAGCACGGCCATCGACGGGAATCGCGGGAGATCGAGGTCGAGGATCTCGGGGAAGTACTCCGTGGTGAGCCAGAACTCGCCGCGGGAGCCCGGGTCCCACGTGAGGACGACGACGCGCCGGCGCGCGATCCGGCAGAGCTCCGCCAGGCCCGCCGACTGGTCCGTCCAGTGGTGGATGGTGAGGACGGCGAGGCTCGCGTCGACGGCTCCGTCGCGGAAGGGCAGACGCTCGGCGACCGCCTGGATGCACGGGGCGGCGCCGGTCGGGCGCTGCCCGATCATCGCCCGCGACGGCTCCACGGCGACGACGCGGCGGTCGCGCGGCTCGTAGGCGCCGGCCCCTGCGCCGACGTTGACGAGCGTGCGGGCGTCGCCGAGCGCCGCGCCGATGGCGGCGGCGATCCGCGGGTCGGGCCGGCGGGTCCCGGTGTAGCCGCTGCCGATCCGGTCGTAGAGGGCCGGCGCGCTGCTCGGCATCACAAGGCGCTCGTCAGGACGGGTCCCGTCGTCCGCGATCGCGTTCCCTCGCGTCCCATCGTGTCCCATCGTGTCATGGTCCGGCCGACCGGTGGAGCCGTCAACGGCGCGGGGCCCGCTCGCCTGTGGCAGAGTGCAGGCGACATGGCGAGGGTGCTCCCCGTGGTCTTGCTGCCCTGGCTGCTCTGGGGCTTCGCCCCCCTGGAGTCTGCTGCGGCCGGGACGGTGGGTCCGACCGACATCGTCCGCGTCGACGACTACATCGGCGCGCCGCGCGTCCTCTTCGGACGGACCGGCGCCGAGGTGGAGCGGACCCTCGGCCCGCCGCTCCAGAGGGAGGCGGGCGCGGTGTCGACGTATCGGGACCCGGCCGTCTTCCGTCCCACGCGGCGGCTGTCCTACCCGGGGCTCGTGATCGACGTGCTGGACGGTGGACGCGTCCGGCGCGTCCGGATCGGGGCGCCGGGCCGGGGCTTTCCCTTCGGGCTCGACGTCGGGAGCCCGCGCGAGGAGGTGGAGCGCGTCCTCGGCGAGCCGCAGGAGGCCGCGGACAGCCACCTCATGTACCTCTACTCCGACGGCTACCCGGACACGGTGCACTTCCACCTGCGGGACGGCCGCGTCCGCGGGATCGAGTGGAACTTCGGCTCCGCCGAGTGAGGACCGGGGTCAGACTTTGACTTCTAACAATTCCCGGCGACGGGATCGCCTGCCGCGACCGTCGAGTCCCGACGCCGGACGAATGTTTAGAAGTCAAAGTCTGACCCCAGGGAGGGGCGCGATGGCAGAGGAGCGGCCGCGGGTGCGCGTGGGCCTGGCGGGGGCGGGATTCGTGGCCCGGATCCACGCCGAGGCCTACCGGCACGTCCGGGGGATCGACGTCGAGCTCCGCTGGGTGACGGCCCGCCGGCCGGAGCGGGCGCGGGCCTTCGCCGAGGAGTTCGGCGTCGGGCGCGTGGCCGACGACGTCCGGCGGATCCTCGACGATCCGGAGGTGGACGTCCTGGACCTCTGCGTTCCCAACGCCGTTCACGCCTCCATCGGCCTCGAGGCCGCGCGGGCGGGGAAGCACGTCATCGTCGAGAAGCCCCTCACGGGGTTCTTCGGCGATCCGGCGACGCCCCGCCCCGAGATGCTCCGCGCGGCCCTCGCCTCGGCCGACGCGCTGATCGATGCCTGCCGCGCGGCGGGCGTGCGCCTCTGCTACGCCGAGAACTGGGTCTACGCGCCGCCGATCCAGAAGGCGCGCCGGCTCCTCGCGGCGGCGGGCGGGCCGATTCTTCGGCTCGTGGGCGAGGAGAGCCACTCGGGAACCCACGCGCCCGCGAACAAGCGGTGGGTGACGGCCGGCGGCGGCTCGCTTCTCGGCAAGGGCTGCCACCCGCTCGGCGGCATCCTCTATCTCAAGGCGGACGAGGGCCTGCGGCTCCGCGGCCGGCCGGTCCGGCCCGTCTCGGTCCTGGCCGAGGTCGCCCACCTCACCGACACCGAGGCGTTCCGCGGCGCCGCGCCCCGCTACCTCAACACCGTCGAGGGCGCGGACGTCGAGGACTGGGGCGGCATGCTCGTGCGCTTCGACGACGGCACGGTCGCCCAGGTCTCCGCCGCCGACGTCGTGCTCGGCGGGATCCGGAACCAGCTCCAGGTCTACGCCGCGAAGGCCGTGATCTTCTGCAACATGAACCCCAACGACGCCGTCCAGGCCTACGCGCCCGATCCGGCCGTCTTCGGCGCCGAGTACATCACCGAGAAGATCGAGACCAAGGCCGGGTGGACGTTCCCTCAGCCGGACGAGGACTGGATGACCGGGTACCCCGGGGAGCTCCAGGACTTCGTCGAGAGCGTGGCGCGCGGCCGCGAGCCGCTTGTCCGGGGGTCCCCTCGCGCGGGACGTCCTCGCCGTCGTCTACGGCGCCTACCTGTCGGCCGCGGAGGGCCGGCGCGTCGAGCTCGGCGCCTACCTCCGCTGAGCCTCCGATCAGAGACGGGACGTCTCCGGCGCATGCCGGATCGCCGTGCCGGGCCGGGAACGGCCAGGTGCCCTCGCCGGCGGCCCCCGGGCCGGTCGGGGACGGGCGCTAGGCTCGGCTCGGGGCGCCCCCGGGCTGGTTGCGCATGGGCCCGGGGCGCTCCGTGAGGCGCGACACGGAGGGCATCTGAATGCTAGTCTGTCGTCCGTCGGTGGACCCCCAACGCGGGGATGCCCACCGCACTGGCCGCCGATCTGGGTCGTCGGGCCGCCGGGCCGACGTGGGGGCCCTCCAGGAAGCGAAGCAAATGCTGGTTGCCTTCTCGATCATTGCGGTGCTCGCCTTCGTGGCGGAGCGGTTGTGGCCGGCGCGGCCGCAGGCCCTCTTCCGTCCCGGCCTCTTCACCGACGGTGTCTACCTCGTCATCAACATCCTTCTTCGGATCGCGATCACCAACACCCTGGCGATTTCCGTCTCGCGCGTCGGTCAGCAGCTGCTTCCGAAGGAAACATCGCCCGGCAGTTCACCTACGCGTTTCGGCCGATCGAGTCCTTCGCCGCTACGCCCCGTGCCTCCTTGGCGGAAGACGCCTGAGGGGCCGAGCCGCCTCGCGCCGGGCGGCGGGACGGGCTGATGTACGGCGGGCTCCGCGTGATCGCCATGGCGCCGGTGCTCGACGAGGCGCTGAAGATCGGGAGCGTCGTGGCCCGGACCCCGCGCCCGCTCGTGGATGAGCTGCTCGTCATCGACGATGGCTCTCGCGACGACTCCGCCGAGGTGGCTCGGGCGGGCGGTGCCTGCGTGCTGCCACTCGGGCGGACCGTTGGCGTCGGGGCCGCGCTCCGGGCGGGATTCCGCCACGCCGTCGACGCCGGCTTCGACGTCGTCGTCGTGATGGCCGGCAACAACAAGGACTCGCCGGAGGAGATCCCGCTCTTGCTGGATCCGATCGCGGACGGTCGGGCGGACTTCGTCCAAGGCTCCCGGTTCCTCAAGGTCAACCAAGGGGGCCCGGGAAGCTGGGGCTCGGGGAGAGCGGTCGTACGAGCACGACGTGCTCGGGTTCAACTCGCGACTAGACACGCTGCAGGCGATCGTCCTGTCGGCCAAGCTCACGCGTCTCACCCGGTGGAACAACTGCCGACGCGAGGCGGCCCAGCGTTACGACACGCTCCTCGAGGACTTGCCGGAGGTGGTGCGCCCCCGGACACTCGCGGGCAACGAGCACGTCTTCCATCTCTACGTCATCCGGGTGCCCCACCGGGACCGGGTTCTCGCGCGTCTCGAGGCAGCCGGAGTGGGCGCGAAGGTGCACTACCCGACGCCTCTCCACCTAGTTCCCGCGCTCCGATGGCTCGGGTACGCGATGGGGGACTTTCCGGTCAGCGAGCGAGCGGCTCGAGAGATGGTTTCGTTGCCGATCTACCCTCACATCACGCCACAGCAGCAGGAGCACGTGGTCGCCGTCCTGCGTCGCGCTCTGGGCGAGCCATCGTGACCCCGATGCGACCGCGGGCGGAGGGGACTCGTGCTTCCGGTCGGCGCTCCAGCCGGACGCGGTCTCCCGTGCGGTCGCGCCGCTCGGCGGTGGCCGCTCCGCCAATCGGGCGGTCGGTCTTCGTGCACCCGCAGGCGCTCTGCGAGAGCGAGGATGTCGGCTCGGGTACGCGGGTGTGGGCGTTCGCCCACGTCATGGTGGGTGCCCACGTGGGAGCGGGCTGTAACCTCGGCGACCACGTGTTCGTGGAAACGGGAGCGTGGATCGGCGACCGGGTGACGGTCAAGAACCAGGTTCTCGTCTGGGACCGGGTCACGCTGGAAGACGAGGTGTTCGTCGGTCCGGGTGTCGTCTTCACGAACGACCTGCGGCCGCGGGTGCGCTTTCGGACGCCCCCGAAGGATTTCCTGCCAACCCGGGTCAGGCCGGGTGCGTCGATCGGCGCGAACGCCACGATTCGGTGCGGGGTCACGGTGGGGGCGAACGCGTTCGTGGCGGCCGGCGGAGTGGTGATACGTGACGTCCACCCCACGCCCTCGTGGCGGGCAACCCCGCCCGCCGGATCGGCTGGGTGTGCGCGTGTGCCGAGACGCTCGGGTCGGACTTCACGTGCCGCTGCGGCCGACGATACCGGCTCGCGGCGGCCGACGGTGCCGGCCTCGTCCCCGACAGCCCCGACGCCTGACGGTCCGCGCTGCGACGCGCCGGCGGCGGGCGTCCGTTCCGGCACCGCCCTGGTGCGCGACGTCGTCGCGGTCGTTCACGGAGCCCACCTGTCGGCGGCCGAGGGCCGCCGTCTCGAGCCCGGTCTGCAGCTCCGCCCCGGATCAGGGGCCGAGGAGGTGAAGCTCAACGACGGACCAGTCGAAGACCGGGTCGCTGCCCGTCTGGATGATCCGAACGGCGCGGGTGCGGACGGCGGGGAAGCGGAGCGCGACACGCTCAACGCCGTCGCGCAGGACGTGCGTGCCGGCCCAGACGAGCGGTCCGAGGAGCACCGGCTCGGCAGGGAGGCGGACCCAGCGACCCGTCGTCACCGGTCACCTCGACGGCCGCACCCCGCGGATAGTCCGTCGTGAAGGACCCGAGATCGAGATCCACCCCGACGAGCGTCGTCGGGGCCGACAGATCGACCCGCAGCCAGTCGCCAGGTTGCTGGGGCCGTCGCTGTCGACCAGCGGGTCTCCGGCCGACCGTCGACCGCCGCTCGAGGCGTCGCCTGAGCCAGGACTTCCTGCGAGCTGCCAGCCCTGGCGGGGCAGCTGCTCGCCGCCGAGCGACCGCGGCGTGAAGCGCGTGAGAAGACGGTACCCACCCACATCCTCGCGGGCGAAGGTCCACCCGGCGCGCATGATGGTCGCCTCGATCGACGCGGCCGAGGGCAGGGCGGGGGAGTAGGCGATCGCCAGATCGGCGCCGAGCGGGACAGGCGGCAGGAGACCCGAGCGGCTGCATCGTCCCGTCGAGGTCGTACAGGTTGCCGAGAGGGGTGGTACGGCGCGCTGCTGGACGCCTGCGCGATGCGGGCGGCCACGGCATGGTCGGCGAGGAGGCGACGCGTCCGGGCCCGGCCGAGAGCGTCCAGGGTCGGGCCGAGGTCGGCGACCGGCGTCTCGCTCGGCCTGTCCGCCCGTCTCGTAGACGAAGAGCTCGCGGACGCTCCATGCGAAGCGCGAGCTCGTGCCGAGCTGGGTCAACCGCACGTACCGGGCCTGTCGCGGCGGGAAGCGGAGCTCGATCACGACCCCAGCGGACACGGCCCATCGGGTGGCCGCCGGACCAGTAGAGCGGTCCGTAGTACTCCGGAACCTCACGGGCGACTGTCCAGTCCCGGCCGTCCAGCGAGAGCTCCGTCGCGGAGCCCCGGAGGAACCTCCTGGAACGTGCGCGGCAGCATCGTGACCATCCCGACCTCGTGCGCTGCGCCGAGGTCGATCTGGACCCAGATGGTGGCGTCGCGTCCCGCCCGAGCCTCCCAGTAGGTGCGGGCGTCCCGGTCGATGGCGTGTCGGACGAGGGGGGACTGATGGGATGCGCTGACGGTCCACCCGTCCGTGCGGATCTCGCGATGGCCGTCGTGCTCGAGGCGGAAATCCGAGTAGAGCGCCCACCCCATCGGCGAGGTGCTCGGCGGTCCAGGCGATCCCCGCGGCGGCCAGGCTCCGGTCGAACCCGGGCGGCACGTTGGCCGAGTGGTAGGTCACCCGAGGGGCGCCGTCGACGCGATCGCCGAGCGGCGGGTACCGCTCCTGATAGAGGTGCGAGACCGTGATCCGCTCGGCGCTGGCGAACGTCAGCACGTCCGGGTCATGGGTGTACACGGCGGTTTGCCCCGCCGAAGGCGAGCTGATCGACCGTCGTGAGGGTCCACCGGGTGTGCTGGCGCCGACTCTGCCACTCCGGCGCGGAGAACAGCTCCGGGTACGCGACCTGGAGCCCGGCCACGTGACCGCCGAGGAGCGCGAGGCCGAGGCCCAGGGCGGCGAGCCGGCTCCGCCGGCCGACATGCGCGAGCAGGATTCCGAGCGCCACCGGCAGCACGGCGACGACGGGGAGCAGATAGATCGGCTCGTCTCCCCCGAGATGCCGCCCGTGCTCGGCCACCACGACGGCGGCCGAGCCCAGGCCCACGACGCCCGCGACGAGCCACCCGCCCGCGCCCCCGCGGGCGAGACAGGTCGCGAGGGCCAGGGCCAGCACAAGCAGGCTGGCCGCCACGAGGCCGGGCCCCGCCGCGCCGGCCAGGGCGCGCGGCGGGAGACCCAGGAGTAGCGGGAGGGCATGGGTCAGGAGGAGGTACGCCTGCCCGGGGAGCGCTGCCGGCTCGGCCAGGGGCGTCCGGACCGCCGCGAGATGACCGCGGAGGCCCGCGAACACCCAAAACGGGACGCTTCCGAGAGCGAACGCAACCGGCACGGCCAACGCCGCCGGGCGAAGCCGAGGCCGGCGGAGGAGGATCACGCCGGCGATCGCCGCGATCGGGATCGTGTGGATGAGGTTCGTCCACCACGCGAGCCCCGCAATGAATCCGGCCACGAGAAGGGCGCGGGTGCGCCTCGCGGGCGACGCGGCGCGGTCCACGGCAGAGAGCCCGAGGAGGAGGAGGAGGAGCGTGCATGCGGGGACTAGGCCGTAGTACAGACGGGCGTCGTGGGCCCACTTGAGCAGGATGGGCGTCGGGACCAGCGCGAGGAGGGCCGCCCAGCGGCCATCCCCCGTGATGCGCCGGGCCAAGAGGGCCGCGAGCGCCACATGGAGGACCGACAGGACGAGCGGTAGGAGGCGAATCGTGTCGAGCGACGACCCGAGGAGGGCGAACGGGACGGCGTGGAGATAGCCGTCGGCCGCGCCCATGTAGGCCTGCCCGTGGAAGAAGAGCAGAAACTCGCCGCGCAGCGTGCGGCGGCCCATCAGCCCCGCGGTCGCCTCGTCGAACCAGACGGTGGCCGTGGCGGCCACCATCAGGCGGATCAGGACCCCCGTTGCCGTCACGCCCAGGAACGCCAGAGCCGCGGGCCGCCCCGCCCGCCCCGTTTGCTGTCCCGCCGTGCTCGGCTCTGCCACGTGTTTCGCTCACCTCCGAGTCCGTGGCAGCATTGGGGCCGGGCGGCAGGCCTGTCAAGGGCTGAGCCGGACCTGCTTCCGCCGCGACCAGTTGACCCGGAGCGGCCAGTTGACCCGGAGCGACCAGTTGACCCGGAGCGGGTGGACCGGATAGGGTCAATTGGATCAGCGACCCACCCCGCATGCGAAGGAGACGGCGAGCATGGCTGCTGTGACGGCGAAGATCCTGCACGTGGACCTCAGCACCCGGACGACGCGCGTCGAGGAGATTCCCGAGCCGATCCTGCGACGGCACCTCGGCGGCGGGGGCCTGGCCGCATATCTCCTGCTCCGCGACATGCCGCCGGGCGTCGATCCGCTCGGGCCCGACAACGTGCTGGTGTTCACGACCAGCATCATCAACGGGCTGTCGCTCTCGGGCACGAATCGCTACACGGCGGCGGCGAAGTCGCCGCTGACCGGCGGGTACGGGGAGTCGGAGGCCGGCGGGTGGTGGGCGCCGGAGCTCCGTGCGGCCGGCTACGACGGGATCACGGTGAGAGGCCGCGCCGACATCCCCGGTCTACCTCTGGATCAAGGACGGCCAGGTCGAGTTCCGCGACGCCCGGCCGTACTGGGGCAAGCTCTCCGGCGAGGTGCAGGAAGGGATCGAGCAGGAGCTCGGCGACAAGCGCATCCGGGTCCTCCAGACCGGCATCTCCGGCGAGCGCGGCGTCCGCTTCGCGGCCATCGTCAACCAGCTGAAGCACTTCCACGGCCGGTGCGGGCTCGGCGCCGTCATGGGCGCGAAGAACCTCAAGGCCATCGCGGTCCGCGGCGCGAAGGTCAACGCGCCGGTGGACAAGGTCGGGGCCAAGGCCACGCTCACCTTCTTCAAGGAGCACTACGACCGCGCCCGTGACCGCTTCCACCAGACGGGAACGGCGGGCGGCCTCCTCAACCTCGAGGCGAGCGGGATCCTGCCGACCCGGAATTTCCGCGACGGCTCCTTCGAGCACGCCAAGGCGATCAGCGGCCAGAAGATGGCGGAGACCATCCTCGTGAACCGCGGGACCTGCTACGCCTGCATGGTGGCGTGCAAGCGGGAGGTCGAGGTGAAGGAGCTCGGGGTGTCGCCGCGGTTCGGCGGGCCCGAGTACGAGTCGCTCGCGGCCACCGGATCGCTCTGCGGGGTCGGCGACCTCAACGCGCTCGCCAAGATCAATCAGCTCCTGGCGCAGTACGTGCTGGACTCGATCTCCACGGGAGTCGCCATCGCCTTCGCGATGGAGTGCTACGAGCACGGCATCATCACCAAGGCCGACACGGGCGGGGTCGAGCTCGTCTGGGGCAGCGCCGAGGCGGTGGAGCAGATGGTCCACCTGATCGGCCGCCGGGAAGGGATCGGCGAGCTCCTCGGCGAGGGCGTCAAGCGCGCGGCGGAGCGGCTCGGCCGCGGCAGCCGAGCGGTTCGCGATGCACGTGAAGGGGCAGGAGCTCCCGATGCACGACCCGCGCGGCAAGAAGAGCCTGGCGCTCGCGTACGCGCTCTCGCCCACCGGGGCGGATCACATGGAGGCGCCGCACGACCCGCTCTACGAGGGGTTCCATCCCGATGGCCATCCGCTCGGAGGGCTCGGCCTCATCGAGCCGGTGAAGATGCTCGACTTCGGGCCGCGCAAGGTGCGGGCGTACTACTACACGCAGCAGGTCTGGAGCTTCTACAACTCGGTCGGGATGTGCGACTTCGTGGGGACGCCGCTCAACGCGCTGGGGCTCGAGCAGTTCATCGGCTACGTGAACAGCGTCACCGGCTGGAACATGAGCCTCTACGAGCTGATGAAGGTGGGCGAGCGGTCGAACACGCTCGCGCGCCTCTTCAACTGCCGCGAGGGCTTCACGCCCGCCGACGACGTGCTGCCTGCACGCATGCACGAGGGGATCGGCAACGGGGCGCTCAAGGGCGAGCGGGTCGATCCCGACCAGTTCCTGGCCGCCCGTCGCCTCTACTACGAGATGGCGGGGTGGGACGGGGAGACCGGCCAGCCGACGGCGGCGCGCCTGGCCGAGCTCGAGGTGGACACGTCGGTCTTCCAGACCGCCTGAGTCCGGCCGGGCCGGCGACGCGGGGGGCTGCGGCGGACGCGGCAGCCCCTAGGGGCATTTCCATGCCGCGCCCCGAGGGGGATGGAGCACCGCGCTCGGGGCGCCGCGTGACCCTCTTTGCGCTCGGCGCTCCTGGTGGTGGCCGGCATCGCGATCCGCGCCGCCGCGATCGCCACAGCTCCCGATTTGGTTCGACGAGGCCACGAGGGGCCTCATGGGCCGCGACGTCCTCCACGGCCAGTTCCCGTTCTTCTTCTACGGACAACCGTTCATGGGGGCGGTCGACGGTTATCTCCACGCGGTCTCGTTCGTCTTCCTCGGGGAGTCGGTCGCCACACTCCGCGTCTGGGCGGTGCTCGTGTCGCTGGGCTACGTCGTGACCGTGGCCTGTCTGGCGCACCGCGTTTTCACGGCCGGGCGGGTGGGCCGCGGCGCTGGCGCTCGTGCCGTCGCCGTATCTCCTCAAGTGGGCCGGCGAGGCGCGACTTGGCGTACGGGCTCGCTGCTCGCTCCTCACCCCACTCTGCCTGCTCCTCGCTTTGGGCGTGGTCGACCAGCGCCGACGCCGGCGCGCCGGACCCGAGCGCTCGTCGTTCTGGCGCTCGTCGGGGGGACCTGTGCTGGTGGATCAACCTCCTGCTCGCTCCCGTGCTGGTGGCCTGCGTGCTGGCGCTCGCGCTCTGGCGGCCGCGGGTCCTCTGGACGGCGCTTCCTCGCCCCGCTCACGTTCCTCCTCGGCAGCGCCCCCGTCTGGCTGTTCGCGGCTGTCTACAGCGCGCGCGGCCCACCGTATCGGTGCCGCTCGCCCCGGGCGAGGCAGATCGCTCGACCACGCGCGCGACCTCCTGGCGAACGCGCTCCCCCTGGTGGCAGGAGGGCCCCGACGCCGCCCTGACCGTGCGCGGTCGGGGTCGCGGTCGTCGGGATCGTGGGGCTCGGCGTGGTCCTGGCCCTCGGTGATCGTCGCGGCGGATCCTTCCGGCCGGCTCCTCCTCGGGCTGGCGACCGCGATCTCCTTCGCTGCGGTGCTCGTCACGGAGCGGGGCCAGACACTGGCCACCGAGGACCCGCGCTACCTCCTGCCGGTCCTGGCGCTCCTGCCGGTGCTCCTCGGCGGCGCGCTCGCGCGGGTGGCGCGCCGCCGTCCGGCCTGGGCCGGGCCGTGGCGGTGGGCCTCGTCCTGGCGCACGGCGCGGCGGTTGCGACGGCGCATCCGGCGCTCCGTTCGCTCGACGCCTGGCGGGCATCGCGCGCCGTGCTGGCTCGCCCGGCGACCGTCGCCGACGCGCTCTCGGCGCGTGGCCTCAACGCGGTGTACACACACGATCCGGACGTGATCACCTTCGCGAGCGGCGGGCGCGTCACCGTGTCCCACTTCTACCTGGCCGACGACCCGGTCCGCGCCGGCAGGTCGACGCGGCGCTGCGCGTGGCGTACCTCGCGCCCGAGCAGATTCCGGTGGGCTTCAAGGAGAGCCTGGCCGCCGCCGGGATCCGCTTCGAGCGGGAGGACACGCCTCTCGGGCCGCTCTTGACCGGCTTCCGGCTCGAGCCCGCCGGGTTCCGCGAGATCCCGCCGGCCGGGTGGACCGCCACCGCGTCGCTTCGGCCCGAGCTGGCGGGTCACGCGATCGACCGGGACGCCGGTACGCGATGGCGGACCACGGGCCGGCCGGCGGATGCCTGGCTCCAGGTCGACCTCGGCCGCGTCCATCCGGTCGGCATGGTGGCGTGGCTTCCGGGCGGCTACCAGGAGGTGCCGCTCGGGTTCCGGCTCGACACCTCCACCGACGGCACTCGGTGGACCGTGGCGCGGGAGGTGCCGGTCTACTACGGGCCGCTCTACTGGGCGGCGGGGCATCCGATGGGACGCGTGCGCTGGGGACGGGTGGAGGCGCGCTTTCCGGGCAGGCCCGCGCGCTACGTGCGGCTGACGCATCTCGGCCGGGACGAGCGCTTCCCGTGGACGGTGCGCGAGCTGTTCGTCTACGAGGCCGGCGATGCGACGGGCGAGCCCGGGGGCGACGCGCGCGCGGCCGCCGGAGCGCTCCTCGCGATGGGCGCCCGGCGCGTCTACGCGGATCACGGGGAAGGGCCGCGGCTCGTCGAGGCCGCGGGGGAGAGGCTCCTCGCGTTGGCGGACAACGTCCGCGTGGACCGCTACGGCCTGGCGCCGCCGCTCGAGCGGCTCCCGTTCCTCGTCTCGGCGCCGGACGCGGCCGTCGTGTACCGGGCGGGGACGCCGTCGGGGCCGTCGATCGAGGCCGCGCTCCGGGCCGCCGGCGTGGGCTTCACCGCCGCCGACGTGGGCGGCTACCGGCTCCTCGGCGGGCTCCAGCCGGCGGCCGCGTCCGGGCGCATCGCGCGCGCCACGGCTGCCCGGGTGACGGCGGAGCCGGCCGGCGGCGATCCGCGCGCCGCGACCGACGGACGCGCGGAGACCCGATGGTCGACCCGCGCGCCGCAGGCCCCGGGCCAGTGGCTCCAGGTCGAGCTCGAGGCCCCGGCCGAGCTCGGCGGGCTCGAGCTCGACCTCGGCGGCGCGGCGCTCGAGTACCCGCGCGGCCTCGCGGTCCAGGTCGCGCGCGACGCGGGCTGGGAGGACATGGACGTCACCATCCGCTGGGTGGGCCCGCTCGTGTGGACGGGCACCCACGTCCTGCGGGCGGGGGTCGAGCGAGTCGTCGTGATCTTTCCCTCTACCCGGGTGCGCGCGCTGCGGGTCGTCCAGACCGGCCAGGACGCGTTCCACCCATGGTCGGTCGCGGAGCTGCGCCTGCTCGCGCCCTGACGCCGTGGGACAATGACGCGCGGGGACTGAGCGCCGCGTCCAGCACCGGTCGTGACGCCAGGCCCGCGAGCTCGCGCGCCTGCGAGAGGAGGCTTCGCCGTGAATGTGCTGACGACGCCGGTCGAGACGCTGCCGCGCGCCGACCTCGAGCGGCTCCAGCTCGAGCGCCTCCGCGCTCTGGTGGCGCGCGCGGCGCGGGTGCCGCTCCACCGGGACCGGCTCGCCGCCGCCGGGATGGGGCCGGACAGGATTCGCGCGCTCGACGACCTCCGGCGGCTGCCCTTCACGACGAAGGCGGACTTCCGCGACACGTACCCGTTCGGTCTCCTCGCCGTGCCGATGGACGAGGTCGTGCGCATCCACGCCTCATCCGGGACCACCGGGAAGGCGACCGTCGTCGCCTACACACGCGGCGACCTGGACGTCTGGACGGAGGTGATGGGCCGGACGCTTCGGGCGGGCGGCGTCCGTCCGGGCGACGTCGTGCAGAACGCGTACGGGTACGGCCTGTTCACGGGCGGCCTCGGCTTCCACTACGGGGCGGAGTCCCTGGGCGCCGCGGTGATTCCGGTGTCGGGCGGCTTCACGGAGCGGCAGCTGGTCGCCTTCCAGGATCTCGGGAGCACGGTGCTCTGCTGCACGCCCTCCTACGCGCTCCACCTGGCCGAGGCGATCGAGGAGGCCGGCCTGTCCGTGGAGGCCCTGCGCCTCCGCGTGGGCTTCTTCGGCGCGGAGCCGTGGACCGAGGCCATGCGGACCGCCATCGAGCAGCGGCTCCGCCTGATGGCGCTCAACATCTACGGGCTGTCGGAGGTCACGGGCCCCGGGGTCGCCGTCGAGTGCCCCGAGCGCCGGGGCATGCACGTGGCGGAGGACCACTTCCTGCCCGAGGTGGTCGACCCCAAGACCCTCGAGCCGGTGCCTCCCGGCACGACGGGCGAGCTCGTGCTCACGACGCTCAGCAAGCAGGGAATGCCGCTCCTCCGGTATCGCACGCGCGACCTCACGTCTCTCGATCCCGCCCCGTGCCGCTGCGGGCGAACACTGGTCCGACTCGAGCGCATCATGGCGCGGTCCGACGACATGCTGATCATCCGCGGCGTCAACGTGTACCCCTCGCAGGTGGAGCACGCGCTTCTCCAGGTGCCAGAGCTCGCGCCGCACTATCTCCTGGTGGTGCGGCGCGAGCACACCCTCGACACCCTCGAGGTGCAGGTGGAAGGCCAGCCGGGAGCGGTGCCGCCGGGGGAGGGCGCGGCCGGGGCGCTCACCGCGCGCGTCCGTCGCCGGCTCGTCGAGTCCCTCGGGGTGTCGGTCGAGGTCAGCATCGTGGCGCCGAAGACGATCGAGCGGAGCGCCGGCAAGGCCAAGCGCGTCCTCGACCTCCGGGGCCAGGGAGGCTGATCCGCGGGCGCGGCGAGCCTGCCCTTGCCGTGAGCCGCGGCCACTCGGGAGATCAGCCAGGCCAGCCAGCGACCTCCCGGAAGAGCTCGTGGAGGCGTTCCGCGGCGATGGGAGCTCCGTCGGGGGCAGGTCGGCCCCGCGGCGGCCGGAGGACGTAGAAGCCCCGAAAGGCGTGCTGACCCGTGAACTTGCGCCCGACCTGGGGTGCGACGAGTTCCGACTCTCCGAGACGGAGCGGGGACGCGAACGTCGCGTCGGTCCAGTGGACGATCAGGTCCGGCAATGGCGTCGATGCTGCCGTCGTAGCGTCGGTCGCTGTGCGGATCACCGCTCGTACGATCGGCTGCCCGTCGATGCGTTTCGCCGCGCGCAGCGTCTCCTCCACGCGCCGGCAGAGGGCGTCGTACTGCTCAGGCTCGACGCTCCCGCGCGCCTCCGCCCCCGAAGGTTCACCCGGATCCAGCCGTGCTGGTCCGTTGGCAGCGAGAACGCCGTCGTCTGCGACCAGTCATAGGACGGCAGCGGCATCGACGGCTGCGCGAGCCGGTTGGTCACCTGCTTCGGCAGCCGCTGGTGGTAGAACCACTTGATGCGGTCGGGCACGCTCCGCTTGACGGCGGCCAGACCTTCTTCCAGGTGCCCGGACCACGAGCGATCGCGCCAGGAGCTCCGCACCGCGAAACCGTGGGCCTCGAGGAATGGCCCGAGGATGCTCGGGATGCCGCGCGCCGGGCGCATCCCGTGGAGCGAGAAGACCACGATCGCCTCCTCGGGTCCGGCCTGGTCCTGGAGATGCCCGATCTCCCGGTCGATCGCCTGCAGGAGTTCCCGGAGCCCCGGGCGGTCCTGGTCGCCGGCGGCCGCCGCCCGATGGTCGGGATGCGAGGGGTCGACCGTGTGCCACAGGAGGTGCTCGGCGTGATGCACCTCCGTGAACACCATGACGAAGAGATCGGGCGCGGTGTCAGAGAGAAGCCGCCGCGCCAGACGTCCCCGCTGCTCCACGCCCGTGAGACAGCCTGCGAGGACACGGTCGAGTCCCGCGCGATCCTGTGGCCCTGCCGCATCGACGGAGCCGGCGGCGAAGGGATGCGTGCCGCCGGCGCTGCGGACGAGCCCCTCGAGGGCCGGGGGCGAGACCTCGAGCCGGCCCTTGAGGTAGTCGTGAGCCCCCCAGTCGAGAACCTCGTTGCAGCCGGGGATGCCGAGCAAGGGGGTGAACGGGACGTCGAAGATCGTGACGGTCCGGTGCTGGCTGGCGTCGACTCGCCAGAACGGGTCGAGGTCGTCCCACACCGGCCGCACCAGACTCATGGTGTCGGGTCGCCAGACCCACTCGCCGTACAGCCCGTGCTCGGTCGGCGCGCGGCCCGTGAGGAAGCTCGGCCACACGGCGCCGCTTGCGATCGGCGCCGGGGAGGTGACCCTCCCCCAGACCCCCGCGGCCGCGAGCCCCCGCAGAACCGGCAGGTCGCCTCGCTCCAGGTGCTGCCGGACGAGCGTCGGCTCTGCGGCGTCGATCCCGATGGCGAGGACGCGCGGTCGCTCAGAGCGGTTCATGGAAGAGCTCCTGGGGGTTGATCCACCGCCCCTCCGACGCCGAGCGGGCGCAGGCCTCGAGGAGGGCGATCGTCTGGAGGTTGTCGCGCCCGCTGGATTCGGGCTCCGTTCCATCCGTGATCGCACGCCCCAGCTGTCGCAGCAGCGTCAGCTCCTCGACCTCGGGACGGGGGCCGCGCCGGACGAGCCGTGGATACCGCCCGTGCTCGCACCAGACCAGCCACCGGTGGAAGACGTGGAGCGTGCCCCGATCGGTCACGGCCCGAAGGTAGAATTCCTGGCCACGCTCGAAGAACTCCTGTCCCCGCGACTCGTAGGTCGCGCAGTACGAAGCCCGGGCCCCACCCTCGAACTCGAGCAGGAGCTGGAGCGAGGCGCCGGGGGGCGCCGCGCTCCACGGGAGGGTGAAGCGCTCCGCCAGGACGCGGACCGCGCGCTGTTCCACCACGTAGCGGAGCGCGTCCAGGTGGTGAACGCCGATCTCCCACAGCATGCTGTCCGTGAGCGTCGCCAGGGCCCGGGCAGTCTCCTTCTGGCTCCGGTAGGTCTGAGCCACGATCATGCCGACCCGTCCCAGCTCGCCGCTTCGGAAGAGGCGCCTGAGGGTTTGCGGCATCCGCATGTACCGGTAGTTCTGGCCGACCATCAGCGGTAGCCTGCGCGCGTCGGCCAGGCCGACGAGGCCGCGCGCCTCGCGGAGACTCAGGGTGAAGGGCTTCTCGACCAGCACCCCGAGGCCCCTGTCCAGGGCAGCTCGACAGGGCTCGACGTGACTGTCGATCGAGGTGGCTACGATGGCGGCCTGCGGGGCCCCGGCCTCGACCGAGGCCTCGAGCCGGTCGTGACATAGGCGATCGGAGAGCTCGAGGGCCGCCGCGGCCGCTCGTCGCGTCTCGGCGTCGCGTTCTACGGTACCGGCCAGCTCGAAGCCGGGGGCGTCTCGAAGCACACGCACCCACTGGCAGCCACGCTTCCCGAGCCCGAGGACGACTACTCGAATCGCCACTCGATCGGCCCTCCGTCCCGGATGGCGGCGCCTGCGAGTGCATCGCGCACCCGGATGAACCCGCGCAGCGCGGAGCGCACCCCGCGCGGGGCGAGGTCGCCAGTGGTGGCCAGAGCGAGCAAACCCAGCCACAGGGGACCGGGCCTGCGCGGGCGAACGACCGGGAGACGGCGCAGGATCCCAGGCCGGTGGCCTGCCCACAGTCGGCGCGCGGCCAAGAGGTACAGCGTGCCCGGGCTCAGGCCCGGTCTCCCGAGGGCCTCAGACGCCGCCGTCAGGAGCGGAGTGTAGTCCGCGCCCGTCCGCCGGACGGCGAGGCACCTGAGCATGAGCTCGGTGGCGCGCTCCTCGCCCGTCTCGATCTCGCGGCCCAGAGTCGACGCCGCGTGAAAGCGGTATCGGTACAGGGGCGCCGGCAGGACGAGGAGCCGTCCGCGGGTGGCCATCCGGTGGTACAGGTCGAGGTCCTCCCAGTACGCGCACGCTTCTCGATAGCCGCCGACCGCCTCGAAGATCCCACGGCGGAACATGATGGAGCCGTGCGGGAACGGGGCGAAGGACGACCGCCGGACCAGCCGCCAGCGGTCGCGCGGCCGCACCAGGCGCCCGGCCGCGTCGATACCCTCCCACAACGTGCCCACCAGCGACGCATCCGGGTTGGCTCGCAGCACTTCCCACTGAACCTCGAGTCGTGTGGGGCACGAGATGTCGTCGGCGTCCATCCGGGCGCACACGGGTGCGCGGGCTTCTCGCATGACGCGGTTGGCGCTGCCGACCATGCCCAGCCGCATCGATCCCGCGATGACCCGGACCCGGGGATCCCGCTCGGCCCAGCTCCGCATGAGCTTCCCCGATCCATCCGTCGACCCGTCGTCGAGGACGACGAGCTCGAAGTCCGGGAAGGTCTGACGGAGGATGCTCTCGATGCTCGCGTCGAGATAGGGCGCCGCGTTGTAGACCGGCATGACCACACTGAGGGGCGGCACCAGGCCGGATGTCCGCGGGGAGTCTCGCATGACACCCGGTCCGGGTCCGGACCTCGGGTCCATCGCGTCAGTGCCGACAGGCGGGGGTGACCGGGCGGAACACGAGAAGGCGATCCGCCCAGGCCACGGGATGGCCGGTGCGCGGGGACACCTCGCACGCGTCAGGCACCGAGTGTCGCTGCCCGTTCCGCGTGTAGTCGATGGCCACGGGCCGGTGCCCTTCCCGGCAGAGCCGATCGACGAGTCGTTCGAACTCCACGCCCACGAGCTGCTCCCCCTGCTCGTGGTGCCGCCGGAGCGGCGCCACGCTGGCGGCGTGGATGCTCACGAGATCGTCCTGGTACCAGTCGAGCCTGAGCCAGGAAGGGAGCAGCAAGTGGTTCCAGTGCGACCCCTCCGTCCTGAGGTTGCTGTACATCGAGAACGCGGCCTCCGTCTTGAGCCCGAGATAGGGCGAGAGCCCGTTCACCAGTAGCAGCCCGAAGGTCACCGCATGCCACGCGCGCCGCGGCGCGATCCGGTCCGACGTCGGGTCCGCGTCTCGCGCCAAGCGGGCCGTCACGACAATGTACCCCGCCGCGAGGAGCGGCCCGCAGACCATCCAGAGAGCATACCAGCCCGCGTGGACGAGCCACCGTGGGTCGCGGGCCAACCCGCGGGCGGCGAGCGCGGCCACGACGGCCAGGAAGATCAGGAGCCAGAGGCCGAGGAGTGAGGCGGCCCATCCAAGGAGCCGCCGCCCTCGCACCACGGAGGCCCTGAGGCGCGCGAGCTCCCTGCCGAACCCAGCCGGCAGGAAGGCGGCGTAGAGAGCGACCATCGTCAGCGAGAAGTTCTGGAAGCCCGCCAGCCCGAGCACGTAGTGAAAGGCAAGGCCGTACAGGATGCCGACCGTCCGGAGCCGACGTGAGGCGAGCAGCGCGGGGATCGCCACCTCGCTCACGAGGGTGGCGTGGATTGCTAATCCCGGGAGCCACGCGCTGGCCGGCAGCGGGAAGCGGCGGGCGAGCACCGCGTACAGCTCCGTGGCGCAGCTCACACCGGGGTCCAGAAAGGCCGCGTTCAGCTTGTGGAGGACGGACAGTCCATACAGGATCAGAACGCACCCGCGGACGAGTGGCAGTGCAAAGGGCTCGAGCTGGGCGACCCGCCACGGCACGGCTCCGTCCCGCCTGGCCGCGCTGGCCGCGCTGCAGAGGAGCCCCGCATTGACGCAGCCGATGAGCCACCAGTGGTTGTCGACGGCTGGCGGGTCGTGCCCGACGAGCATCCAGAGCTGGGATGCCGCGAACAGCAGGAGAAGAGGCGCCCAGAATGGCCTGGCGAGAAGCAAGACGGCGCTGCCGGACACCAGCACCGTCGGTAGCGAGGACACGAGCGTGAGCTTCGAGGTCTGGTGAGCCAGGGCTGCGATCGCCAGGAGGAAGGCTAGGATCGCGAGGTTCGACCACCCGTCCGGACCGGCGTCGAGCATGCCCGGGTCGGCAGTGAGACGGCGGTGGCCTTGTGGCGCACGATGCGCGGGGCCGTCGGTGGGGGTCATCGAGCTGGCCTTCTGGATGATCCGCCGGGGCGACGGTCAGCCGCGCCGAGGGACGCCGAACCCAGGGATGCTCGCCGCGACGGCGCGGGAATGATTGGTGCCCCGGCGCGGTATCGCCCGCTCAGGCGGGGTCGAGGATCCAGGCGGTGACCGTCGAGGGGCTCCCGAGCGCGGCCCGCTCATCGCCCGACTACGGGATTACCGTGAGTGCGGTGGCGCTCGCCGCGGCGCCGCCCGCGGTCGTGATTCGGATCGTCCCCATGAGCGCCAGGGCCGGGAGAGTGGCCGCCCGCCTGAAGCCGGAGGGCGCCATGGACGCACACCGCTCTCAGTCGTTGTCGAGGATCCACAGGGTCGCCGTGGTCGGGGTGCCGAGTGCCGTCTGTCCTGAAGGCAGGGGCATGTCGAGCTCGAGCGTCAATGCCCGCGTGCCGTCGTCGCTCGCGTTCGGGATGATCGGCACCTTGACGGTCCGCGTGAGCTGGCCGGCGTCGAAGGTGACGACGGCATCCACGGCCACGTAGTCCGTGTCCGCGATGGCGCTGTCGTCGTGCGTGGTGACACGCACGCTGACGCCGCCAGCGGCGCCACCCGTCCGCGTCAGGGTGATGACCGCTTCTGTCTGGTCCTCCCCGATCGTGTAGGCGGCCGCGCCGAACTGGACCTTGCCCGCCACGTCGTTGTTCACGACGGTGACCGTGGCGACGTCGGGGGAGCCGAGGGCCGGGCCGTCCTGCGGGTTCTGGAGGCGGACCGTGAAGGTGTCGGCGCCCTCGGACAGCGGGTCGCCGCAGAGCGAGATCGGCACGGTCTTGCTGGTCTGCGAGGGGGTGAAGGTCACGGTCTGAGTCGACGCCACGAAATCCACGCCCGGGTCGCAGGCGGCGCCACCGGTGGCGCTCCCGGACTCCTCGGCGACCAGCTCGACCGTGGCCGGGCTGCCCGTGGCCCCGGTCCGCTGGACCGTGATGCCGACGGTCGAGCTAGCCTCGCCGATCGAGTACTGGGCCTTGGAGAGAAGGAAGACACCGTCGTTCTCCTGGATCACCACCGTGGCGGTACCGGGAGCGCCCAGCGTCAGCGGGCCCGTGAGGGTGGGACCGAGGATGACGCTGAACGTCTCGTCGCCCTCGCCGGCGAGGCTGTCGCCGCACAGCGGGATGGACAGGGTCTTCGAGGTCTGGCCGGCGCTGAACGCCACGGTGCCGAAGACCGGGCGGTAGTCGGTGCCCGGACTGCAGGCGCCCGGGAGCAGGGCGGGGGTGGCCGAGCCCGGCGTGATCGAATAGGAGACGGACGCCGGCACCGTCGTCCCGCCGGTGCGGGTCACCTGGAGGCTGACCGAGCCCGCGCCCTCGCTGGCGACGTACTGCGAGGCGCCGAACTGGACGGTGGCCTCGTCGTCGACGATCGTGACCGTCGCCTCACCGTTCGTTCCGAGCGCGAAGCCGGCCGGCAGGTTCGTCACCCGCGCCTTGAAGGTCTGCGGACCTTCGAGCTCCGTGTCCTGGCAGATCGGAACCGCCACGGGTCGCGAGGTTTGCCCGGGCGCGAACTCGACAGAGTAACTGGCGGCTGCGTAGTCCGCGCCTGCGGCATCGCACGTTCCGCCGGTGGCCGTGAGATCTTCGAGCTCCACGGTGACGCTGGCCGGTCCGCTCGTCGACCCGCTGCGCGTGACGGTGAGCGTCACCGGCGAGCTGGCCTCGTTCCTGCTGTAGGCCGCCGCGGAGAACTGGAAGGTCCCCAGGCGGTCCTTGTCGGTGATGATGATCGTCGTCTCGGAAGGGCTGCCCAGCGAAGCGCCACCCGCGGGATTCTGCAGCTTGAGCCTGACGGTCTCGTTGGGTTCGACGTCCCCGTCGCTGGCGATGGCAATCGAGAACGTGCGGCTATTCTGGGAGGGCGCGAAGTCGAGCGTGTGGGGGAGGCTGGGCATGGTGAAGTCGGGTCCCTCGGTCGCGGTGCCCGGGTCCAGAGAATCCAGGGCGTAATCGACGGACACGCCGCCGGCCGACCCGCCGGAGCGAGTGACGGTCACGGTGATGGTCGGGGTGCCCTCCTTGACGCTGTACGAGGCGGCGCTGAAGCGGAGCGACCCCGCGGTGTCGTTGTCGGTGATCGTGAGGACGGCGGTCTGCCGGGACCCGAGGATCGCCCCGCCCGTCGGGCTCGATAGCTGGAGGAGCACTGTCTCCGGCCCCTCGGCCAGCTTGTCGGGGACGATCGGGATCTTGAACGTCTGGCTCGTCTGGTTGGCCGCGAACGGCAGCAGCCCGGTGTACGTCCCGCCGTAGTCGTTCCCCTGGGTCGCCGACCCCGGGAGCACCGTGTAGGTCACCCCGACCGGCAGTGCCTTCGGTCCGCTCCGCGTCACGGTGATCGTGGCGCTCCCCGCTCCCTCGCTCACGTTGTAGCTCGCCTGGCTGAACTGGAGGGCGATCTCGTCGTCCACGATCGTCAGGACGGCCGTCTTCTGACCGCCCAGCAGCGCACCACCCTCGGGGGTGTGGAGAGAGAGGTTGACGGTGCGGCTGCCGTCCGGGAGGCCGTTGTCGACGATCGGCACATCGAACGTCTGGATCGTCGCGCCCGGTCCACTCGAATCGAAGGTGACCGTGCCGGTCACTGACTGGTAGTCCACGGGGTCGTGCCCCGTGCCGTCGCTCGTCGCGTACTGGACGGTGACGTCGCTGGCGCTGCCGCCCGTCCGCTTGACCGTGATCCTCGCGATGCCCGCCTCTTCGCCCACGCTGAAGGCGCTCGCGCCGAACTGGATCGACCCCCCGACGTCGTTGTCGGCGATCGTCAGGACAGCCGTGTCCCGCGCTCCCAGGAGCGTGCCGCCGCCCGGGTTTGTGAGTGTCAGGTTGACTGTCCGGGGACCATCGTCCTTGGAGTCAGGAATGATCTGGACGGTGAACGTCTTGGAGGTCTCGCCAGGGTTGAACATGAGGGTCCCCGACGTGTGGGTGTAATCCTGACCGGGGATGGCGGTGCCCGCGCTCGTCGCGTAGTCGACGGTGAGCGGAGCGAAGTTGGGACCGAACATCGCCCCCGACCGCGTCACGGTGATGGTGGCCGTGCCTGTTTCGGTCGCGCTGTAGGCGCTCGCGCTGAACTGGAGGGCGGTGAACGCGATCCTCGACGCCGTGACAAAGACGTCCGGGATCGGCTTGCCGGTGTTCTGGAGCCCCGCCAGGATCTCGTCCACCGATGCGTCCGGCTTCGCCTGTTTCATCACGGCCCAGGCGCCCGCTACATGAGGTGCGGCCATCGACGTGCCTTGGAAGTCTGCGTACCCTCCGCCCGGTACCGAGGAGTTGATCCACTGACCCGGTGCGAGCAAGGAGAGGAACCAGGCGGCATTCGAGAATAGGGCAACCTGATCCGCGGGGCCGCCTCCCGAGCCCGAGCCGTCCTTGGTCGCTCCCACGCTAATAGCGCCCGGGATGCACGCGGGAAAGGAGATGGCGTCGACGAGTCCGTTGTTACCAGAGGCGATCACGGTCGCGATTCCCGCTGACCGCAGGTTTGCGATAGCAGCGTCCATCGCGGGAGCCGCGCCGCCGCAAGGAGCCATATGTGTGGCGCCGCCGAGGCTCAGATTAGCGGCCGCAAAGGTGCGGATGTCGCGTAGCTCGTAGACGCGCTCGAGGCCAGCGGTAATGTCCATCGATGAGGCGAACGTGCAGGGGGCCGATCTAGGAGCACACTCAGCAGCGTCAAACTCGAGATGGAATACCTGCACGGACATGAGGCTCGCGCCCCGCGCGATTCCGGAGAAGCTCTTCCCGGCCGTGCTGCCGTTTCCGGCCGCGATGCCGGCCACGTGCGTTCCGTGATCACAGACTGCTGGAACCGCACATGGCGCACCGGCTCCAGGCCCGTTCTGCGACGTGGAGTGGTTAGGGCAGCTGGAGGTGACCGAGTCAAAACAGGCTTCTTCGATCACCTTTCCGGACAAGAACGGATGGTCCGAATCCACTCCGATGTCGAGGATCGCGATGACCTGACCGCTCCCGTCCCAGTCAGCGTTCCACGCCTCCGGCGCTTTGATGAGCGGCCCGCTCTGCGCGAGCATCGATCGTAGTACGAGATCCTCGTGCACGCGGCTCGCCAGGCCCGGCAAGGAGTCCAGGAGGCGCAGCGTGTCGTAGTCGGCCTCGAGGCCCACGTAGGGGATGGTCTTGAACTCGCGAAGCACGCGGTGGCGGAGACCACGAAGCGCGAATCGCAGCGCGGCCCGGTCCGACGCGATCCGCCCTCGCTGCGCGGCGATCGCGGCGTGGCTCGGCAGGTGACCCTCAGGGAGGGCCCCCACGCCCCCCAACTCCACGATCACGCGAACAGTGCCCTTGTTCCACGCCTTCTGGAGGAGATCGGCCGGCACGGCTCCGCGGGACTCGTCGGCAGACACGAGCGAGGCGGCGAGAAGAGCGAGGGCAACCGTCAGACACGACATGAGGACCCGCGCCCGGGTCGCGTGTGACGGATCGGCCTCCCGGGACCCACGGACTCTCATGGAGAGGCCGGAGATCCCTGCGGGCGGAGCACCTTGTCCTCGCGGATGCCGGCGACGCGCGCCGACCCGCCCAGACGTCTCAGCGCGTCCGCCGACGCCTCGAGCCCGATGAACGGGATCGTCGTGAAGCGCCGGAGCACCCGGTGGCTCGTGCCGGCCAGCTCCTGGAGCACCTGATCCTGCGCCTGCGCGATGGCCTCGCGGCTCGGGGGACCGGGAGGATCGATCTTGAGCTCGACGATCACCCGGAGCGTGCCCTGGCGGGTGGCCTTGGCGACCAGCTCCTCGATGGTAGGAGGGACAGTCTGGGCAGCCGCCGTCCCGGCCCCCGTCAGCAGGGTGATCCCGAGCAGGAGCGCAAGACCAACTCTCGGGGACGGCAGACGCTCACCCTGGCCGTACTTCCGTACAGTCGCCCTCCGTGGTGCACGATCCCCGAGGCTCCCGCGAGTCATACCCGACAGTCTGTGCAGCCGCCGTGCCACAGCGTACTCGCCGCAACCCCTTGGAAACATGAGATTCGGATCGAGCGACCCCGGTCCAATCAACGAGGGGGCGGGACCAATTCCGCAGAGATTTGCCCCCACCCCATCCGTGCTGCTCCACCAGTCCCGCTTCTCACGCCTGCAGCCTAGGGGCTGCGCGGAGTTGTCTTGGGTCGACCCGACTCAGGAGGCGGCCAGCTGAGGATGCAACCCGGAGCGGGTTGGCCGATGTCGCTCGGGCCTTCCCGAGAGGACGCTGGCGACGGACGCTCCGGCCGAGACTTCACGCTCATATGTTGCCGCCCCGCTTGGCGGAACGCTACTTCGCCGCCCGGGTGAGGGTCAAGTTTCCTCTCCGCGGGCGAGCGGCCTTCCCCCGCAGCGCGACGCCCATCTGACCGCGTCGGCCCGCGGGCCCCTTGACAGGGCCGCCGACACCCCGAGAGAATCGCGCCGTCACGGGGACCGATGGTCGCGCCGCCGAAGGGGCGTCGGTTGCCCCGCCGGTCGGCGTCGACCCACCACATCCGACTCGACCGGAGGGATGCCATGAGCCGACTGGATCGCCGGACCTTCCTCAAGGGCGCGGGGATGCTCGGCGCCTCGACGGCGCTGGCCGGAGCCGGAGCCCGGCCCGCGCGCGCCGACAAGCCCATCAACTTCAGCGGGTGGGTCTTCAAGCCCGACACCGTCAAGGACTACGTCGACTTCTTCAACCAGAAGCACGGCGGCCAGGTGAAGTACGAGGCCATCCCCTGGGCCCAGTACCACCCGACGATGGAGACCCGCACCTTCGCCGGCGAGGTGGTGGACGTGATGTACTGCGCCCACAACTTCCGCGAGCGCTGGCACGAGAACGGGCTCCTGCGGAAGGTCGACGACCTCCCGGGCATGGACGAGCTCAAGAAGAAGATGACGCCGGCGAATCTCGAGAGCCTCAAGAACAAGGACGGCTCTCTCTCGTCGGTCCCGTACTTCACGAGCCTGTTCATCCTCATCTACAACGAGCCCATGCTGCAGCAGGCCGGCATCAAGGCGCCCGCGAAGACCTGGGACGAGCTCATGGACCACTGCATGAAGCTCAAGCGGGACAAGGCCAGCGAGACCCCGTACCTGCCGAACTGGAACAACAGCCCGTCGGGGACGATGCCCCAGTTCATGAGCGACTGCTTCTCCGAGGGGGCGAACGTCTTCGACGCGAAGAACCAGGTCATCGTGGACCAGGAGCCCGGCGCCGCCCGCGCCATGGAGCGCTGGCAGAAGGCGTGGAAGGCCGAGCTGGTCAACCCCGAGGTTCTCACGAAGACCTCCTCGACCGACACGCACCGCCTGTTCTGGACCGGGCGCTACGCCTACACCACGACCCACTCCTACTACCTCAAGTCCAGCGCCGGCGAGCCCGAGAACTCCAAGCTCGCCCCGAAGAAGGCCAAGATGGCGATGTACCCGGGCACCGGCCAGAGCTACATGTGGACCGACGGGTACACGATCAACGCCAAGTCGAAGAACCTGGAGGAGGCCTGGAAGCTGGCCCGGTTCCTGGGCGGGAACCTGAACGGCGACTGGTACGTCCAGCGGCAGTGGTGCCTCCTCGCCGGGCTCGACAACCCGTACCCCGAGATGTACGACCTTCCCGAGATCGTCAAGTCCTACGACAACTGGATCGATCTCAAGCTCCTGAAGACCCAGTACACGAAGGGCAAGGTCATCGCGGCCTACAAGGAGCCCTGGTACGGCGAGTACGACACGAAGGCGATCCCGATCGTGCAGAACATCATCCGCGGCACCCTGACGGTACCGCAGGGTCTCAAGGACCTGGCGAAGCTCCAGAAGTCGCTCGCCTAGGGTACCCGCGGGGTAGGGGAGCTCGGGATGGGCGCCGAGCCCACGGGGGCGCCCGAAGCCCTCCGCATCGAGAGGGCCGGCCGGAGGCGGACGCGCACCGCCCTCCGGCCGGTCGTCCTCTCGGAAGCGGCGTTCGCCTGGCTTCTCGTCATCCCGGCCGTGCTCGGCATCCTCCTCGTCATCGTCTTCCCGCTCGTCTACTCGCTCTGGATGAGCTTCACCGAGGTGAACCTGCTCCGCGCGACGGGGCCCGCGATCGAGCTGTTCGGCGTGCGGCTCCCGCTGTTCCGGTACGTCGGCCTCGAGAACTACGCGCGGACGTTCGCCGACCCCGTGTACTGGAGCTCCCTCTGGCGCACCCTCTACTTCGTGGCGGCCTTCGTCCTCGAGGCCACGCTGGTCGGTCTCGGGATGGCCCTCGTGCTCCACGAGCGCTTCGCGGGCCGGCCGCTGATGCGGAGCCTCCTCCTCGTCCCGTGGTCCCTGTCGCGCGTCGTGGTGGGGCTCCTCTGGATCGGGCTCCTGGACTTCGAGTTCGGCGCGCTGAACGGCGTCCTCCACCGGGTGGGCCTGATCGACGGGTACATCGCGTTCTTCAAGGACGGCTTCCAGGCGCTGAACGTGCTGGTGTCGGTCTACATGTGGAACCAGGCGCCGTTCGCGACGCTCCTGTTCCTGGCGGGCATGCAGTCGATTCCCGAGGAGCACTACATGGCGGCCGCCGTGGACGGCGCGGGCTACTGGCGGCGGCTCTGGTACGTCACGCTGCCGGCGCTGCGGCCGATCCTGTTCCTGATCCTGGTGCTCAGCACCGTGAACGCCTTCCTCATGCTCGACCTGATCTACGTCCTCACGATGGGCGGCCCCGGCCAGGACACCACGACCATCTCCTGGCTCGGGTTCCAGACGGCCTTCAGCTTCTTCAAGTTCGGTCCGGGCACCGCGATCCTCTACACGCTGACGGCGCTGTGCCTGCTCCTGACGTTCGTGTACCACTGGGTGGTGCTCCGCCGGTTCGAGGCCGAGGCCTGATGGGCGGGTCGATCGTCGGCGAGCGCGGACTGGCGCGCCGCATCCTGGTCTACGGCCTGGTGGGCGCGGTGACGCTCTGGCTCATCGGCCCGTTCGTCTGGCTGTTCGTCACCAGCGTGTCGTACCAGAGGAACCTGCTCGTCCGGCCGTTCTCTCCCATCCCGCCCGAGATCACCTTCGACAACTACCGGATGATCTTCGGGCTGGTGCGCTTCCACGCCGAGGGGCAGGCGGCGAAGATCCTGCCCTCCATGCTGAATACCCTGATCGTGGCCGCCGTCGTGACGGCGCTGAACCTCGTGGTGGGCACGACCGCCGGGTATGCCTATGCCCGCTTCCGGTTCCCGTTCAAGGGCGTGTCGCTCTACGCCCTGCTCTTCACCCGCATGCTGCCCACGATCGTCCTCATCCCGGCCTTCTTCCTCATGTTCCGGACGCTGGGACTCCAGAACTCGCTGACCGGCCTCACGATCGCGTACTGCGCCTTCACCCTCCCCTTCACGATCTGGATCATGAAGGCGTACTTCGAGACGATCCCCGCCGAGCTCGACCGGAGCGCCTTGGTGGACGGCTGTAATCGCCTCCAGGCCTACTACCGCGTCATCCTGCCGGTCTCGGGGCCCGGGCTGGTGGCGGGCGGCGCCTTCACCTTCATGCTCTGCTGGAACGAGTTCCTCGTGGCCCAGGTGCTGAACACGAAGCCCGGCACCACGACGCTGCCCCCGGTGATCGCCGCCATGAACGCCCAGATCAACATCGACTACTCGGTCATCGCCGCTTCCGGTTTCCTCGGGGCGCTGCCGGCGGTGATCCTCGTCCTCGTCTTCCAGCGCTACCTGGTCCAGGGCCTGACGGCGGGGTCCGTCAAGGGCTAGCGACCGGCGTGGCCGCCGGCGTCCCGACGCCCGGGCGCGGCGGGAGTCACGGACCGCCGTCGCGCCCGATCACCTCCTGAAGCCGCGTGAAGTCCACGTTCCCGCCGCTCAGGACCGCCACGACCTTCCGGCCGCTTTGCCACTCGGCCCGGCCGGCGAGGAGCGCGGCGACTCCCGCAGCTCCCGCTCCCTCGACCAGGAGCTTTCCCCGCTCCAGCAGGCCGCGCATCGCGCCGCGTATCTCGTCGTCGGACACGGCGACGAGGTCGTCGACGTACCGCCGCACGGTCTCCACCACCAGGTCGCTCGTCGTCGGTGACGCCAGGCCGTCGGCGATGCTCGCCGTGCGCGTGAGCCGAAGCGGCCTGCCGGCCGCGACCGACTCGTGGAGCAGCCTCCCCGACGCGCACTCCACGCCGACCACCCGCACGGTCGGGCGGTGGAGCTTGATCGCGGTGACGATGCCCGAGATCAGCGTGCCCCCGCCGACCGGCACCACCACCGTCTCCACGTCCGGGAGGTCTTCGAGGATCTCGCTGCCGATCGATCCGTAGCCGGCGATGAGGGCTTCGTCGGCCCAGGGATCGATGACGACCGCGCGGTGCCGCGCCCTCAGCTGCTCGACGCGATCGAACCAGGTCCGGGGGTCCGGATGCAGGACGACCTCGGCGCCGTAGTCCCGCACCGCCTGGATCTTGGCGGCGGAGGCCGTCTCGAGCATCACGACCCAGCAGTGCACGCCCGCCTGGCGCGCGGCATAGGCCACGCCCTGGGCCAGGTTGCCCGCGGACATGACGATGACTCCCCGGCGCTTCTCCTCGGCGCCGAGCTGGGCGATCCGATTGAGCCCGCCGCGCGGCTTGTAGGAGCCCGTCTTCTGGAGGTTCTCGCACTTCACGTGAAGCTCCACGCCGCATCGGGCTCCGAGGCTGGCCACCGACAGGATGGGCGTCCGATGCACGTGCCCGCCGATCACGGCCCTCGCCTGGTCCAGCTGATCGCGGGTGATCATTTCAGCTCTCCCGGACGCTCGTCGCTCACGGGCATGATCCTACGAGGGGGATGGACGCGCCAGGGCTGCCCGGCCAGCCGTGGCCGCCTGGCGCCGGCGCGCCGCCATCGGACCCCGGCGCGCAGGACCCCGGGGCGCGGCTTGACAGGCTGTCGGGCCGCCCCGATCATGCGTCAAATGCCCGGGCCCGGATCCCCGTCGCGCCACGCGTGGCGTCCCGACGGGGCCGGAGCCACCGAAAGGAGCCCTGCATGAGGAGAATCGCCTGGTTGCTCGCGGCGACGGTCCTGGTCGCCGGTCCCGCCCTGGCGGCGACACCCAAGGACACGGTCGTCATGGCCAAGCAGATCGACGACATCATCTCGCTGGACCCCGCCGAGTCGTTCGAGTTCTCGGGCAGCGAGGCGGTCGGCAACATCTACGAGCGGCTGATCGCGTACGACTTGAAGGACGTCAGCAAGCTCAAGGGCGAGCTGGCCGAGAGCTGGTCGGTGGGCGCGGACGGCAAGACCTACACGTTCAAGATGCGAAAGGGCATCAAGTTCGCCTCCGGCAACCCGGTGACAGCTCAGGATGCGGCCTACTCGCTCCAGCGGGCCGTGATCATGAACAAGACGCCCGGGTTCATCCTGACCCAGTTCGGCTTCACCAAGGAGAACGCGAAGGAGAAGATCCGGGCCACGGATGACCAGACGCTCGTCATCGAGACGGGCGACCAGGTGGCGCCCACGTTCTTCTACTACTGCTTGACGGCGGTCATCGGCGGGATCGTCGACATGAAGACCGTCCAGGCCCACGAGAAGGACGGCGACTTCGGGAACGAGTGGCTCAAGACCAACTCGGCCGGCTCAGGGCCGTTCAAGCTCGTGAGCTGGAAGGCGAACGATCGCTATGTCCTCGAGCGGAACGACGGCTACCACGGGACCAAAGCCCTGCCAAAGCGGGTCGTCGTGCAACACGTCGCGGAGGCGGCCAGCCAGCGGCTCCTCCTCGAGAAGGGGGACGTCGACTACGCGCGCAACCTGACCAAGGACCAGCTGGAGGCGATCAAGCGGCAAGCCCAACATCGTGACCCAGCAGGCTCCGAAGGGCTCCATCTGGTACATCAGCCTGAATCAGAAGAACCCGAACCTCGCCAAGCCCGAGGTGCGGGAAGCCCTGAAGTGGCTGGTCGACTACGCCGGCGATCGAGGAGAACATCCTGCGCGGGAGCTACGTCGTCCACCAGGCCTTCCTGCCCAAGGGCTTCCTGGGGGCCATCGACGACAAGCCCTACAAGTTCGACCTCGTCGAAGGCCAAGGCGCTCCTCGCCAAGGCCGGTGTGCCCGACGGCTTCAGCGTGACGATGGACGTGCGTAACACCTCGCCGAACACCGACATCGCCCAGGCGGTCCAGGCGAGCTGGGCCAAGGCCGGGGATCAAGCTCGAGCTGATCCCGGGCGACGGCAAGCAGGTCATGACCAAGTACCGGGCGCGCAACCACGACGTCATGCATCTGCCAGTGGGGGCCGGACTATCAGGACCCGCACAGCAACGCCGAGACGTTCGCGATGAACGTGGACAACACCGACGCCGCGAAGTCGAAGACGCTGGCCTGGCGCAACAGCTGGGACATTCCGGACATGACCAAGCTGACCCAGGCGGCGGTGAAGGAGCGCGACGCCAAGAAGCGCGAGGCGCTCGTACCAGCAGATCCAGCGGGAGCACCAGAAGACGTCGCCCTTCATCATCATGTTTCAAGCAGATCGAGGTGGCGGCACACGGGAAGGACGTGGACGGCTTCGTGATCGGACCGAGCTTCGAGAACAACCTGTACGCCACCATCCGGAAGTAGCTGACGCCTCGGACGGCCGCTCTTCGGTGACCGGCGCGCCGGCCCGGACGCTTCCGCCGGGAGCGAGGTCGACCTCGCTCCCGGTCCGCGTCCTGTGGCCGGTGGCGCGGGTCGTCGGGTCGGTCGCGCTGACCTTCCTCGGCCTCCTGCTCGTCACCTTCCTGATCGGGCGCGTCGTCCCGATCGACCCCGTCCTCGCGGCGGTCGGGGACCGCGCGCCGGCGGAGGTCTACGAGCGGGTCAAGCGGGAGCTCGGCCTCGACCTCCCGCTCTGGCAACAGTTCTGGCTGTACCTCAAGAAGGTGCTCGCGGGCGACTTCGGGCGGTCGGTCCTGACCTCGAACCCGGTCCTCGTCGACATCCGCCGGGTTCTTCCCGGCCACGCTCGAGCTGGCGACGGTGGCGACGCTGATCGGCGTGACGCTCGGCATCCCCATGGGGGTCATCGCCGCCGTGCGACGTGGCCGGTGGGCCGACCAGGTGATCCGGGTCGTGAGTCTCCTCGGCTACTCGGTGCCAGTGTTCTGGCTCGGGCTCATGGGCCTCCTCCTCTTCTACGGGCGGCTCGGCTGGGTGGCCGGCCCGGGCCGGCTCGACGTGGCCTTCGACGACGTGGTCCCGACGGTCAGCGGCGTGATCCTGCTCGACTCGGCCCTGGCGGGCGAGTGGGAGGTGTTCGGGAACGCGCTTCCGCCACGTGATCCTGCCGGCGTCGATCCTGGGCTACTTTTCGCTCGCGTACCTCGCCCGGATGACCCGCAGCTTCATGCTGGCCGAGCTCGGGCAGGAGTACATCACCACGGCCCGGATCAAGGGGCTCTCCGAGCGGCGGATCGTGTGGCGTCACGCCCTCGGCAACGTGCTGGTGCCGCTCATCACCGTCGTGGCGCTCGCGTACGCGAACCTGCTCGAGGGCTCGGTGCTGACGGAGACCGTCTTCGCCTGGCCGGGGCTCGGGCAGTACATCACGAGCTCGCTCCTGAGCGCCGACATGAACGCCGTCCTCGGCGGCACGATCGTCGTGGGGACGGTGTTCATCGGCCTGAACCTCTTCTCCGATCTTCTCTACCGGCTCGTGGATCCCCGCGCCCGATGACGCCGGCCGGCCGGCTCGAGGTTCTTCGGCAGTGGCGACGATGGCTCCTCGCGGAGACGCCGGCGTCCCGGACCCAGGCGCGGCTCGGCCAGGCGTACGTCGGCTGGCTCGGCTTCCGCGGGAATCCCCTGGCGATGGCCGGTCTCGCGGTCCTGGTCGCCCTGGTGCTGATCGCGCTGCTTCACCCCGCTCCTGACCAACCAGTCGCCGGTGGCCCAGGACCTGGGGCAGCGCCTCCAGCCGCCGAGCGCCCGGTACTGGTTCGGGACGGACGAGCTCGGGCGGGACATCTACACGCGCGTGCTCTACGGGTCGCGCATCACGCTGGTGATCGTCGGGCTGGTCGTCGTGATGGTCGCGCCCACCGGCCTCCTCATCGGCACCGCCGCCGGCTACCTCGGGGGCTGGGTCGACACGGTCCTCATGCGGGTGACCGACGTGTTCCTCGCCTTCCCGCGGCTCATCCTCGCCTTGGCGTTCGTCTCGGCCCTCGGCCCGGGTATCGAGAACGCGATCATCGCCATCGCCTGCACGGCCTGGCCGCCGTACGCGCGCGTGGCGCGGGCGGAGACGCTGACGATCCGGCGGAGCGACTTCATCGCGGCGATTCGCCTCCAGGGCGCCGGCCCGCTTCGCATCGTGCTGGGCCACGTCGTGCCGCTCTGCACGTCGTCCTTGATCGTTCGCGTCGGCTTCGACATGGGCGGCATCATCCTGACCGCCGCCGGTCTCGGCTTCCTCGGGCTGGGCGCTCAGCCGCCCGCTCCCGAGTGGGGCGCGATGATCGCGTCGGGGCGGCGGTTTCTCCTCGACCAGTGGTGGGTGGCCACGGTGCCCGGGATCGCCATCCTGGTCGTGAGCCTCGGCTTCAACCTCCTCGGGGACGGCCTTCGGGACGTCCTCGATCCCAAGGTCGGATGAGAGCCGTGAGCCAATCCCTTCGCCGACCCGCATGACGCCCATCCTGACCGTCGAGGACCTTCGGGTCCGCTTCCCGGGGCGCGTCGCCGCGGTCGAGGCCGTCCGGGGCGTGAGCTTCGAGGTCGGGCGCGAGAAGCTCGGGATCGTGGGGGAGTCGGGCTCCGGGAAATCGATGACCGGCCGTGCCATTCTCCGCCTGGTGCCGCATCCGGGGCGCGTGACCGCGCGGCGGCTCGTGTTCGAGGGGATCGACCTCCTGGCCGCCAGCGAGCCCGCGATGCGGCGAATCCGCGGCGAGCGGATCGCGATGGTCCTCCAGGACCCGAAGTTCTCGCTGAACCCGGTGATGCCGGTCGGCGCCCAGGTGGCCGAGGCGTGGCGCGTGCACTCGGGCGCGTCCTGGCGCGAGTCGCGCCGGCGGGCGCTCGAGATGCTGGAGGCCGTCCGGATCCGAGATCCGGAGCGCGTCTACCGCGCCTACCCCCACGAGGTCTCGGGGGGCATGGGGCAGCGGGTCATGATCGCGATGATGCTCGCGGCGGGCCCCGACCTTCTCATCGCCGACGAGCCCACCTCGGCCCTCGACGTCACCGTGCAGATGCAGGTCCTGGCGATCCTGGACGACCTGGTGACCGAGCGCGGCATGGGGCTCATCTTCATCAGCCACGACCTCAACCTGGTCGCCTCGTTCTGCGACCGGGTGCTCATCATGTACGCCGGGCGGATCGTCGAGACCTGCCGCGCCCAGGACCTCGGGGCCGCGCGCCACCCCTACACCCAGGGGCTGCTCCGCTCGCTGCCGCGGATCGACCGCCCGGTCGCGGAGCTGGCGGTCCTCGAGCGGGACCCGGCGTGGCAGGACGAGAGCCCCGCGTGAGCCTGTCGTGAGCCCGTTGGCGGCTCCCGCGATCCTCGAGGTCGAGGGGCTTCACGTGGTCTTCGGCCGCGGCGGGCCCGATGCGGGCGCCGTCCACGCCGTCCGCGACGTCTCCTTCCGCGTCGCCGAGGGCGCGGCGTTCGGCCTGGTGGGCGAGTCGGGCTCGGGGAAGACCACGGTGCTGCGGACGATCGCGGGCCTGGTCGCGCCGGCGGGCGGGCGGATCGCCGTCGGCGGTCGGACCCAGGGGCCGCATCGCGAGCGGGCGTTCGCGCGCCTCTGCCAGATGGTCTTCCAGGATCCGTACGGCTCGCTCCACCCGCGCCACACGGTGGACCGGGTGCTGATCGAGCCGCTCGCGATCCACGGGCTGGCCCGTCGCGGGGAGGCCGACCGGCGGGTCGAGCGGGCGCTCGTCGAGGTCGGGCTCGGCCCGAGCTTCCGGTTCCGCTACCCGCACCAGCTCTCCGGCGGTCAGCGCCAGCGGGTGTCCATCGCGCGGGCTCTCATCCTGGAGCCCCGCATCCTGCTCCTCGACGAGCCGACCTCGGCGCTCGACGTCTCGGTGCAGGCCGAGATCCTGAACCTTCTCGCGCGGCTCCGCCGGGAGCGCGGGCTCACGTACGTGCTCGTGAGCCACAACCTCGCGATCGTGGCGCACCTCTGCGAGCGGCTCCTGGTGATGAACGCCGGGCGGGCGGTGGAGGAGCTGACGGCGGACCAGCTGCGCGCGGCGGCGCCGGCCGAGCCCTACACCCGCCAGCTTCTCCAGGCGAGCCTCGGCTACGACCGCCAGGCGGCCGCCCAGCTCACGACGTTCGACTAGGGCGTCCCCCGACTTCGCCCCTGGCCCGGTGCCGATCACGAGGAGACGACCATGAGCGCACCCGGATCATCCAACGACGTGTCCGCTCTCCGGGCGATGATCGCCGGCTACGAAGCAGTCCAAGCGCTCTACGTCGCCGCCAAGCTCGACCTCGCCGATCTCATCGCTCGGGGGACCACATCCAGCCGTGAGCTGGCGACCCTCACCGGCAGTGACGAGACCGCTCTGCATCGCGTCCTGCGGGCCCTGGCCAGCCTCGGTGTGCTCGCGGACGTGGGTGACCGTCGCTTCGAGTTGACCGAGCGAGGACGCTATCTCCAGGCGGCCACTCCCGGGTCGGTGCGGGCCGCGGCGCTGCTCGCCGGCGAGCGATCCTATCGCGCCTGGGGTGGACTGCTACACAGCGTGCAAAGCGGCCAGACGGCCTTCGAGCACGTGTTCGGCATGGGCACCTTCGAATACATGGCGCAGAATCCGGTGATCGCCGCAATCTACAACGACGCGATGTCCGCCTCGTCGGCGGCACGGGCCGCGGGCGTTGTCACAGCATACGACTTCTCGTCTTTCCGCGTGGTCGCGGACGTCGGCGGCGGTCACGGAACACTGCTGGCGGCGATCCTCCGGGCAAACCCGGGCGTGAAGGGCATCCTGTTCGAGCGGCCCGCGCTCGCGCCCGGAATCGAGCGACTCCTCGGAGATGCCGGCGTCGCTGCCCGGTGCGAGATCGTGACGGGGGACTTCTTCCAGTCGGTGCCGGCGGGCGCGGACGCGTACATCCTGTCGCACATCATCCACAACTGGGACGACGCGCGGAGCGACGTCATCTTGCGAAACTGTCGGGCCGCCATGGCGCCGGCCGGCAGGCTCCTGCTGCTCGAACAGGTCATGCCGGAGCGCGTTGAAGCATCCGAGGCCGCGCAGCGGGGAGTGATGGCGGATCTCCACATGATGGTCATCACCGGCGGCCGGGAGCGGACCGAGCTGGAGTACTCTGCGCTCCTGTCGTCGGCCGGCTTCCGGCTGCACCGCGTCATCGGTACCCCGGTCGCTGAGAGCATCATCGAGGCGGTGCCCGGGTGAGCCGGCTCCCAGCTCGGGGCCAGAAGGCGAACACGCGCCGACTACGCGCAGCGGTGACGTTCTCCTGACCCACCGACCGCCGGGTCACTGCGGCCATCTCCGGCGACCTTCCCCGACGCATCTGTCCAGGGCCCGAGTGGGCGGTCGATGCCGCGTCGCAGCGGCGACCGAGTCGGCTGCGCAGTCGCGGCGAGGACGTCCGCACCGGGCACGCGTTCAGGCCGACGAGCTGGATGCCTCAGTCCGGGGCGCAGCCTGGCGCGTGACTCTGCCGATTCACTTCGGAGACCTGGCCAACGCGTACGCCTGGGGCGCGCAGTCTCGAGTCCGGATACCTCCGCCTTTACGACACCGTGGCACCCCAAAAGGAGGGTGGCTACCGGCTTGACTACCCGCCCCTCCGCCTCCTGATTGTGACGCGGTGGGTGAAGTGGCTGCGGGAGACGCATCCGACTTTCGAGCCGCGCTCGTGGTCGCGGAACATGGCTCCCGATTTCGATCGGGACGCCTGGCCGCGGTCTGTCGTCAGGCCGCTGCTGCGGCTAAACCTGGCGGCCGAGCTGGCGACTGCCCTGGGGATCTTTCTCCTCGTGAGAGCTTGGTTCAACCCTCCCGGCTCGGGTGGCTTGCCGCGCCCACGGTCCGAGCCCGACGGCCGCGTCGCAGATGCGTTGCTGATGCAGGTCGGCCGGGGGGCCGTGTGGATGGGCCTCGATGCCCGCACGCTGGGGGGACTGGTTGCGGCTCTCCTATTCTGGATGAACCCGGCGGTCATCGTCGATGCCCACGTCTTCCCGCAGTGGGACGTGTGGCTCCTCCCATTCTTCGTGTGGGGTCTGACCTGATTCGAGCGACGGGCAAGGGCCGGCCTCGACGCAGTGCGACGAGGCCCGCGGCGTGATCGCGAGCTACCTGGAGCAGCGTCCCGCGGCGACCTCGGCCCCTCCTTCCGCTACCCGGGCGCACGGTCAACGAGCTCATTGGCCTGGGCTTCCCGGTCTCGGTGACGCCGGTGACGCGCGCGCTGGGCCTGGCGCTCGCCGTGCGGCGCGCCGACAGGCCGGCGCCGGTAGGCGGCGATCCGCCACAACCGTTGGGCGACTACCGCACGATGTCGATCGCCCTCAGCGGCGGCTCGGGCCGAACTCATGCTCGGGCCGCTACTCATCCTCGTGTTCGCCCTCTGGCTCGGGTGGCGCGGTAGCGGGCTGGGAGGCGTCATCGTTTCCGTCGGTCGTCCGGCCTTCTACAGCGCTACGTCGCGCGGCTCGCCCCGGATGCTCGGTGACCTGGGACGGGTTCGCTCGGCGCGGGCCGGGCTCCGGGCCGCGGTGACACGGCATCGCGAGTCGCTGCTGGGCAGAGATCTCGCTACCTGGGGACGGCGGCCGCGGCGGACGTCGGCCGATCCTCGGATTCCCGGACGCACGGTCCAGAGCGCCTCAATCGCGACTCCCATGGTCTCGGAACCGTCGGTGCTACGCGAGGGTCTGACATCGCCGTTCAACCGGATCGTGGACTGTCGTCGTACGCGTACGCTGGATCCGCGGGCGACCTACTGACGCGGCCACGCCCAACGATGGTCGTGACGCGATCGACCGCGCGGGCGTTCCGATTGGGCGGGCGGACCCGCGCGCGCAGCCCGGCCGCGGAGGCCTTGCGCGGACTACGCCGACTCGCCTCGCCATGCTCGGCAGGCCCCGATCACCGTCCTCGCGATCGTCGCAGGCCGGCACGCATTGGATGCGCGCCAGTATGCTACGGAAGACCTACCTCGCGCGGCCGCCGCGCCGCGTCGTGGCCGATCTTGCGAGGTGGACGTACAGGACACGCTGGAGCTGGGCCAGGGGTGGCCTCTGGGTTCGGCGCCACGAGACGGTTCCGCGAAGCGGATGGAGGCGGCCCTGGCGCGCGCCGACTTCGTGCTGGTGTTCGGCAAACTGCCGGAACGCCTGAGCGGTTGGACAGTGGTGGCCGAGGAGACCTACCATCCCGAGGTCGAGGGCCGGACGCAGCTGTTGAAGCTGACCGTGTTGATGCGCTAGGGATGGCCTCAGGCGGCCCGGATCCGGCTCGATTCGCGCCTCGCCAGGCTACGGGCGGAGGGTGAACGGGAACTCGCTCTCGACGACGTGGCCACCCACGGACAGAACCCGGAAGCGGATACGGTAGGCGCCCCGGCCGACCGGCTTGAGGCCGACGGTGAGACGCTTCGGGTCCTCGGGCTTGACCCGCGCGTTCTCGAGGTTACCCGCTGGCCGGCGGCGTCCCACGCCGAGACGCTCGAGAACTTCGGCTCGATGGCCTCGTTGAACCAGAGCTGAACGCGATCCGGGGCGGTCGTGAGCGTGGCGTGGCGGGCGGGGCTCGACCGTACCAGGGAGGCGGGGGGGCCAGGCGGGCGTCCGCCTCCACCGGAGCTGGCGTGACCCCGATACCCTGAAGGCCACGCACGCTGCGCGATAGTCCGGGCTCGGGATAGACTCGGTGCCGGGGCTTGGCCGCGGCAGCACGACGGCCCATCGGGACTGCGGCCGCATCTGGAAGGTGTCCGCGGTCCATCCAGGGGAGGGCGCATGATCGGGGCTGTCAAGATCATCAGCGGAACAGCCCATCCGGAGCTGGCGCAGGACATCTGCAAGCACCTGGGCACCGCTCCATGTCGGACGACGGTCCTGCGCTTCTCGAACGAGAACATGCTCGTCCAGATCGACGAGAACGTTCGCGAGGCGGACGTCTTCGTGATCCAGCCCTCGTGCCCGCCCGTCTCGGACGGGATCATCGAGCTGCTGATGACGATCGACGCGCTCAAGCACGCGTCGGCAGGCCGCATCACTGCCGTGCTTGCCGTACTTCCCCTACGTGCGCTCCGACAAGAAGGACCGGCCCCGCATCTCGATCACGGCGCGCCTCATGGCGGACCTGCTCCAAACGGCCGGCGCCGACCGCATTCTCACCATGAACCTGCACTCGGCGCAGATTCAGGGCTTCTTCCGCATCCCGGCGGACCAGCTCCAGGCTGCCCCCATCCTGTGCGACTACCTCAGCCAGAGCCGCGACCTCGCGAATTACGTGCTCGTCGCGGGCGATGTGGGCGAATCGAAAGAGGTCGGTCACTACGCGAACCGCCTGAACCTCCCGATCGCGATCGTGGACAAGCGACGCTACGGAGACGATGAGAACGCGCGGGCCACGAATCTGATCGGCGACGTCCAGGGGAAGGTCGCCCTCGTCATCGACGACGAGGTGGCAAGCGGCGGGACGCTCATGGAGGCGGCGCGCTTCGTGCTGGAGCGGGGTGCCGTCGCGGTGGAGGCCTGCGCCGTCCACGCCGTACTGTCCGGGAAGGCCATCGAGCGCATCGAGGCTTCTCCGCTGCGCCAGCTCGTGGTCACGGACACGATCCCGCTCCCGCCACGCAAGCGCATCGACAAGATCCACGTCCAGTCGGTGGCGCGTCTGTTCGCGGAGGCCATCCAGGCCATCCACGACGGCTCGAGTGTCTCGCGCCTGTTTCGCTAGCACGCCCTGGAGCCCGAAGGTCCGGGCATCTCCCGGCGCCACCCGGCGCGTCGACTGTTCGACTGGCCTGGCCGTGCTACGGGCGGAGCGTGAACGGGAACTCGCTCTCGACGACGTGGCCGTCGACCGAGAGGACGCGGAAGCGGACGCGGTAGGCGCCCCGGCCGAGCGGCTTGAGGCCGACCGTCAGGCGCTTCGGGTCCTCGGGCTCGACCCGGGCGTCCTCGAGATCCACCCGCTGGCCGGCCGCGTCCCACACCGAGACGCTCGAGAACTTCGGCTCGATGGCCTCGTTGAACCAGAGTTGGACGCGGTCCGGGGCGGTCGTGAGCGTGGCGCGGCGGGCGGGGCTCGACCGTACCAGGGAGGCGTGGGGCCAGGCGGGCGTCGCCAGGAGGACGAGCCCGAGCGCGGCGACCGCGAGCCGGCGGCGTCGGGCGAAGCGTCGACCGCGCCCAGGACGGCGAGGCCCGCGGCACCGAGGGCGGCGCCGAGCCACCATCCGCGGCTCGCGGGCTCGACGTCGACCGGGAAGGTGAGGGCGCCGGGACCCGCAGGCCCGGCGACGGATACCGACACCCGCCAGGGCCCCGCTGCGCCGAGCGTGAGGCTCGCGCGGTAGCGCACCCCGAGCGGGTCGGCGTCGCGGCGGGCGTCCGTCTCCACCGGCGGGCCGGCGCCGGCGAGGGGCTCGGCGCGGACACGAACCACGGCGTCCGTGACGGGCATGCCCGTCTCCCGCATCACGGCGACATCGACGCTGCCAGGGCCCCGCCGTGGGCGGCGCGGGCTGGGTCCAGACGGACAGGGCGTAGGGGCCCGCCGGGGCGCGGTTCAGCTGTACCACCCCGCCGTGCCCGGCCGAGCCCGCCCCACCCGGACTGGCGGTGGCGCCAGCCAGGTCAATACGAGAGCGAAGAAGACGACCATGGACCAAGGTCCAATACGCGTCCACAGGCCCTCGTCTCTGGCGCCCTCGGCCCCCGCGGATTGGCCGTCATGGGCCCCAGGGTACTCCAGGCCCGCCCGGTCGCTCGCCAGGAGACTCCAGAGCACGCGTCCTGAGCGGAATTTGTCAGCATGGCAGTATCTTACGAGATCATCGATATCGTCGATGGGGAGAGCGGGGAACGGGATGCCCCGCGGGACCCAAAGCGTGGTTTTCCCTTGACCCGATCGGTCGACCAGTGTATACTTCCGCCAGCTTCGTGGTTCAGTGGTGGACAGGCAGTCGAGTGAAGGCAACGCCGCGTGAACCCGGGTTCACGCGGCGTTTTCCTTTGTCCCCCGATGTGGGGGAAGCACCGCCGCATCGGCGGGAACCAAGCAAGGAGGAGTACCGAGTATGGCGCAGGGACTAGTGAAGTGGTTCAACGACGCGAAGGGCTATGGATTCATCACCCAGGAGGACGGGCAGGACGTGTTCGTCCACTACTCGGCCATCCAGGCGAGCGGCTTCCGTAGCCTGGCCGAGGGTGACCGCGTCGAGTTCGAGGTCACCCGGGGTCCGAAGGGTCTCCAGGCCTCGAACGTCAAGAAGGTCTGAGCAAGGCTTCTCGAGCAATCCGGCCCGGTTCCCCATCCGGGGAGCCGGGCCGGATTCTGTTTGTCCCGCCCGTCGAGCTCGCGGGAGCCACGGGCGCCTTCCCCGCTAGTACTCGATCCCGTCGACGAAGTACGTACCCACGTTCACGCTCGGGTAGGCGATGCACAGGATCGCCGGCGTCGTCCCGACGTTCCGCAGGGCATGGACCGTGTTGGCGGGAGCGAGGAACGTGGCCGGGGCGTCGACCTCGGCGACCTCGGTCCCGATCAGGACGCGGAGGCGCCCCTCCAGAAGGGTCATCGACTCCTCGACCCGGTGGGTGTGAGGCCGGCTCTGCCGGCCCGGGTCGATCGTGACCATTCCCTGGGTGATCGCTCCCGACCCCAGGGGCTGGTCCATGGAGATGATGCGAGACAGGCCGGGGGCCGGCGTCACGCGCTCGAGGTCCCCGTGGCGGTGCAGGATCATCGGAGGTCTCCTCAGGGGCGGCTGGCGGTGACCCGGTCGGCCCGGCGGGCGGGTGTCCCGAGCGTGGCGAACACCCGGTCCACGATGGCGAGCGTCTCCTCGACCTCGGCTGCCGTGTGGACGGCGGAGACGTAGAACCGGCCGTCGGGGAGGACGTGGAGCCCCTCGTCCAGGGCGGCGCGGAGGAATCGGTCCAGGAGCTCCGCGTCGTCGTCGAGCGTGTCGCGGTAGTCCCGGAGCTCGGTCCGCCGGGTGAAATGGACCGTGAACGCCGCGCCGAACCCGGTGACGAGGATCGGAAGGCCGTGCCGGTGGCCGAGGGCGCGGATCCCCTCCATCAGCGCCTGGCCCGTCCGGTTGGCCTGGACCAGGGCCGCGCCGCCGTCGCGGGCGAGCTCCTCCAGCGTCGCGTCGGCGATCCCGAGCGACAGCGGGTTACCGTTGAAGGTGCCGCCGAAGGCGACGCCGGCCCCGTGAAGCTGCTCCATGATCTCCCGGCGCCCGGCCACGACCGACAGCGGCGCGCCGCCCGCCACCGCCTTGCCGAACGTGGAGAGATCGGGCGTGACGCCGAAATGGGCCTGCGCGCCGCCGAGCGCGATCCGGAAGCCCGTGATCACCTCGTCCATGATGAAGAGCGTCCCGTGCCGGCGGCAGAGATCCCGGACGCCTTCGAGGTAGCCCGGCACCGGCATGAGGCAGCCGCTGTTGCAGAGGACGGGCTCCATCATCACCGCCGCGATCCGGTCCGGATGCGTCCGGAACAGGCCTTCCAGGATGGCGAGGTCGTTCCACGGCGCGACGAGCACGTTCTCGACGACGTTCGGGACCTGGCCGAAGGAGCCCGGGATGACGTTCGGCGTCTCGCGGGGGCCGAGGCCCTCGCGCGGGTGGTAGCTCACCAGCGCCCCGTCGATCCAGCCGTGGTAGTGGCCTTCGAACTTCAGGATGAGGGTCCGCCGCGTGAAGGCGCGGGCCAGGCGATGCACGAGCTGGACGACCTCGCTGCCGCTCGAGCTGAACGCGACCCGCTCCGCGGAGGGGACGGCGGCCTGGATCCGCTCGGCCACGGAGATCTCCAGCTCGTGCTGGGCGCCGTAGGTGAACGGGCGCTCCGCGGCGCGGTGCGCGGCGGCGATGAGCGCGGGGTGGGAGTAGCCCAGGATCACGGGTCCCCAGGCCGCCGCGTAGTCGATGTACCAGTGGCCGTCGGCGTCCTGGAGGCGAGGACCTACCCCGCGCGTGAAGTACAGGGGAACGGGGGCGGTCCCGCGAACGGGGCTCGAGACACCCCCGGCCAGGGACCGGCGGGCGCGCTCGAGGAGGGCTCGGGAGCGGTCGAACGTGCGCATGATGGCTCCTATGTTCGGGTGCTCGGGGTCAACCTTGACGTCCCTGACATTCTAGGACGTTCGAGCTGAGCCGGGAATGTGCCGCCGTCGCCGTCTGGTCCCGCTCAGGGTCGCGGCCCCCAGCGGAACGCGGTGAGGAGGCTCGCGAAGCTGTCGGTCCAGGGGGCCAGATCCGGCGGCGCCACCGGCGCCTTCCAGAGGGCGTCTTCCCGGAGGGCGCCCAGGTCCTCCTCCCGGCGCGCCATCGCCACCCACTGCGACTCCACCTTTCCGGCCAGGCGCTCGGCGTCGTCGACGTGGGCGTCGTTCCGGGTACGCGCGACGAGCCCGGCCGCCCGGGCGATGGCGCCGACCACCGGCTCCAGCACGAGGTGGCGGTTCGAGATGTTGAGGAAGATCATGCCGCCGGGCGCGAGCTTCGAGAGATAGAGCCGGACCGCGTCGAGCGTGAGGAGATGAAGCGGCGGCGAATCCGAGCTGTAGGCGTCGAGGATGATGAGGTCGTACGCGGCGTCCGGCGCGCGGGCCAGCGTGAGGCGAGCGTCGCCCAGGATGACGAACACCTTCGGGGGGCAGTCGCGCAGGAAGGTGAAGAAGCGCGTGCTGCTGGCGATCCGGAGCACGGTGGGATCGATCTCGTAGAACGTCCATCGCTGGTCCGGTGTGCCGTAGCACGCGAGCGACCCCGCGCCCAGACCCACGACGGCCACCGCGCGCCGGGAAGACGGCGTCTCGGCCGCCCCGAAGAACTGGCCGAGGGGCCCCTTCGCGTGGTAGTAGGTCAGCGGCTCCCGCCGTCGCGCCGGGGCGAGCGCCTGCATTCCGTGGAGCGTCGTCCCGTGCATCAGCATGTGGTAGTCGCCGCCGGGGCTGCGGGTGACCCGCGAGACGCCGAAGAAGCTCCGCTGCGCGAAGAGGAGCTGCCCCTCCTCGCCGCGGTAGACCGACCCGGCGAGGAGCAGCGCCGCGAGCCCCAGCGCCAGCCGCACCGGCCGCCGCCAGAAGGTGAGGCAGAGGAGCGTGGCCAGACCCACGGCGGGGCCGATGGCCTCGGAGCCCATGCCCGTACGCTCGAGACCCGCGATCAGCGTGACGGTGAGGATGCCCAGAGCGAGCGGAAGCGCGACGTCGAGCACCTGGCGGGTGCGCCCCTGCCAGGCGGACGGTGGCCGCGATGGCAGGAGCGGGAGCAGCGCCAGGACGAGCGGGTACTCCAGGACGTTCGTGAAGACGCGCGGCGCGACCAGCGCGGTGAACGCGCCGCCGACCACACCGCCGACGGAGAGCCACAGGTAGTAGGTCGTCAGGTGGCGCGGGTCGGGCCGGTCCCGGGCGAGCTCGCCGTGGCAGACCATCGCGGCGACGAAGAAGACCGCGAGGTGCGTGGGGATGACCAGCAGGAGGGGCTCGTTCGCCCGGGCGACGAGCACCAGCACCAGGGGGAGCAGGGCCACGGGCAGGAGATCGACCCAGACGCGGTGTGGGATGAGCCGTCGCCGGCCGAACACGAGGGCGAACGTCAGGAGATAGATCGCGAGCGGCACGATCCAGAGCAGCGGGATCGCCGCGATGTCGGTGGAGAGGTAGGTCGTCACGCTGAGCATCAGGCTGGACGGGACGGCCGCGAGGAGGACCCAGCGAGCGCGTCGGCCAGGGGTGATCGCCTGGTCTGCGTCGCCCAGCTCGGCGACGGCGAGCGGGGCCATCGTCGCCGCGCTCCCGGGCTCCTCCCCACGGTTGGCCGAACCCGCGCGCCAGAGCGCGAGCGCGCAGCCGGCGGCGAGCACGACGAGGATCCCGTAGCCCCACGCCCACAGGCGACTCTGGGAGTCCAGATGGACGAAGCGCTCGACGAGCACCGGATACGCAAGGAGCGCCAGCAGGCTGCCGACGTTGCTCGCGGCGTAGAGCACGTACGGGTCCCGCGCGGCCGGGTGGCCCGTCGTCGCGAACCAGGCCTGCAGGACCGGGCTGGTTGCGGAGACCGCGAAGAAGGGAAGCCCGACGGCGGCGGCGAGGAGCGCGAGGAGCCAGGGGATGGGATTCGTGTCGCCGGGCGGGATCCAGCCCGCCGGCAGCGCGATCGGCAGCGCCAGGAGCGGCACGAGCAGGATGAGGAGGTGGAGACCGGCCTGCCGGCGAGCCCCGAGCCAGCGCGTCGTGACGTGCGCGTAGGCGTAGCCGGCCAGCAAGACCGCCTGGTAGAAGACCATCGCCGTGTTCCAGACAGCCGGCGCGCCCCCGAGGAGCGGCAGCGCCATCCGCGCGAACATGGGCTGGACCAGGAACAGGAGGCTGGCAGCGGCGAAGATCGTCGCCCCGAAGAGGATCAGCACGCCCGTTCCCGGCGCACGTCCTCAGGCATGTCTGCCCGCGAGGTCACGGGCGAACGGGTGCATACTGGGGACGGATCACGCGGGCCCGCGCGATCCTCGCGAGGAGGGGGCAGGAGATGGGCTTCCTGATCCGGGCGCTCGTCAACGCCGTGGCCATCTGGCTTGCCACGGAGGTCGTTCCCGGCATCGAGGCGCGCGGCGCGGTCACGGTGATCGTGGCGGCGATGGTGCTCGGCCTGATCAACGCCATCGTGCGCCCGGTCCTTCTCGTGCTGACCCTGCCGCTGACCCTGGTGACGCTCGGCCTCTTCCTGTTCGTCCTCAACGCCGTGTGTCTCTGGTTCACCTCGGCGATCGTGCCAGGGTTCGCGGTGCGAGGGTTCTGGCCGGCCTTCTGGGGCGCGCTGATCGTGAGCGCGCTCAGCTGGGCGGTGAACGGCTTCGTGAGCGACCGCGGCCGCGTCGTCGTCATCACCCACCGCGAGCACGCGGCGCCGCGCCGGTAGCTCGCCCCGCTCGGCCCGCCGGGCCTCACCACGGCCGGGTCTCGCCGTGGCGCAGGATCCAGATCCGCTCGGGGTCGAGGCTCAAGCGCCGTCCCTCCGCCTCCGTGCGGACCGGGGGCTCGCCGAGCGGCTCGCTCCCGAGAGCGAACGTCCCCCAGTGGATGGCCACCAGGCGCCGCGCGCCGATGTCGTCGAAGACCTGGAGCGCCTCCTCGGGAGTGAGGTGCGAGAAGCGCATCATGGCCGGGGGCATGTAGGCGCCGATGGGGATCGCGCCGAGATCGAAGGGGCCCAGGCGGCGGCCGATCTCCTGGAATATCGGCGCGTAGTAGCCGGTGTCTCCCGCGAAGTAGAATCGCCGGTCCTGGCCGAGCACGGCCCAGCTGGCCCAGAGTCGCCGGTTCTCGTCCCAGAGGGTGCGCGCGCTCCAGTGCTGGGTCGGCAGGCACACGACCGCGAGGCCCTTGACGGTCCGAGTCTCCCACCAGTCGAGCTCGTCCACGCCGTCGATCCCGAGCTCCGCGAACCAGGCCTTGAGGCCGAGCGGCACGAGGAAGCGGGGCCGGTGGGCGGCCCAGAGGCGCTCGACCGTGGAGGCGTCCAGGTGGTCGTAGTGGTCATGGGAGATGAGGACGAGGTCGATCGGCGGCAGGTCCTCGAAGCGGACGCCGGGCGGCACGACCCGGCGTGGCCCGGCGAACGACACGGGGCTGGCTCGTTCCGACCACTGAGGATCGGTCAGGACGCTGACCCCGTCCAGCTGGACCAGGAGCGTCGAGTGCCCCACCCACGTCACGGTTGGCGCGCCGGCGCTCTCCCGGAGAGCCTGTCCGTCGTTCGGAGTGACCGGGAAGCTCTCACGGGCCGAGAAGGTGGACTTCAGGAGGCGGGGGATGACGAACGTCCACCGCGTCCAGAAGTCGGGTCGCGCGTACGAGGGGTTGAGATTGCGGAATCCGCCCTCGAGGTGATGCGGTGGGCCGCCGGGCTTCGGCGAGCCCGGGCTCTGGCACCCCGTCGCGAGGACCGCGACGAGGCCCAGGAGGGCAGGGAGAGCGAGCGTCACGTCGCGAGTATACGCGAGCGATGCGACGGGTCGAGGCTTGACCCCGGCAGTCCGGAGGAGTATCGAGATCCTGGCGCGAGGTCCGTCGATCGCGGCGCGCAGGGCCGGCGTCCGCGACGCGGCGCCGCGCCCATCTCGACGCAGGGGAGGCTGACCGGTGAGCTGGCTCGGACGCGTCGTCCCTGGCCTGGCGCTGGGCCTCGCGGTGATGGCCGCCGCGGGCGTCGTGCTCGCTGGGCCTGGATATCGATTCGGATGGTGGGGCCTCGGCCCGGCCTTCGCGCTCCTGCGCTCGAGTGCGGAGCTGGGTCTCTGGGCCGGCGCGGTCGCCGCCGCGGCGATCGTGGTGGGCGGGGCTCAACGCTCCCGCCGGCGGCTTGGACTCGGGATCCTCGCCCTGGCCATCGCGCTGGCCGCGTTCGGGATCCCCTGGCGGATGCAGGCGCAGGCGCGTCGCGTCCCGGCGATCCACGACGTCACGACCGACCCCGAGGATCCGCCCGCGTTCGTGGCGGTCGTCACCCGCCGCTCGGGCGCGCGGAACCCGGTGGAGTACGCCGGTCCCGCGGTGGCCGCTCAGCAGCGCCGCGCCTTTCCCGACCTCGTGCCCCTGGATCTGGCCGCGCCCCCCGAGCGCGTCCTCCCGGCGGCCGAGGCGGCCGCGCGGAGTCTCGGCTGGGAGATCGTGGCTGCGGCGCCGGCGGAGGGACGGCTCGAGGCAACGGCCACGACGCCGTGGTTCGGCTTCAAGGACGACGTGGTCGTGCGCGTCCGCGCGCGGGGGCCGGGCAGCCGGGTCGACGTCCGCTCGCTCTCGCGGGTCGGCGTCGGGGATCTCGGCGTCAACGCCGCGCGCGTCCGGGCGTTTCTCGACCGCCTCCGGGCGAGCGGCCTTCCCCCCGCTTGACACCCCGGGACACGGTGGTCTGAAGTACCCACCATGAGCGACCGGTCGCGCGCGTCCGACGAGATCGTGTCCCGTCAGGCAGTCGTCCTCCAGCTCGGCGGCGCGACGCGGTTCGGCCCGTGAGCCGGAACGGGGATCACCGCCTCGTCGAGGCGTGTGCCCACCCGGGCTGCCCCGTCTGCGGGTGTCTCCGCGACGTGGCGATCCGGCACCTCGCAGCCGTCCTGGCGGAGCACGTGACGGACCCGCTCTCCCGGGCCCGTCTCGCCGAGGCGTGGGGCTTCTGCGCGGCCCACGCGACGGCCCTCCGCGAGATGCCCGAGGTCGCGCTGGGAACGGCGATCATCTACCAGGCCCTCGTCGAGCGGGCGTGCCAGTGGCTGGACGAGGCGGCGCGCGCCGTGGCCACGCCCGCCCGACGACGCGGGTGGCGGGCGCTGGTGGGCGGGTCGCGCGCGGCCGGCAGCGAGTCGCGACCCCGCCGCGCGCGCTGTCCGGTGTGCGTGGAGCTGGTCGTGGCGGAGCGGTGTCACCTTGACGCGCTCCTCGGGGGTCTCGCGGACCCGACGCTCGGCCCTGCGTATGCGTCCTCCGACGGGCTGTGCCTCCCGCACCTCGAGCTGGCGCTCGGGCGGGCCGGGGCGGGCCCCGCAGCCGCGCAGCTCGTCGGCCTGGCCCGGGAGAAGCTCCGAGCGCTCGCCGCCGACCTCGGGCGGTTCGTCGACAAGCACGATCATCGCGTGCGACCGACCTTCACCGACCGCGAGGCTGCCGCGTGGCGCCAGGCGCTCGCGCTCGTGGCCGGCCGGATGGAGCTGTTCGGCCCCGAGATGGAGCGCAGCGGCGCCGGCGCCCGGTCTCCGCGCGCGAGGAGGTCGCGGTGACCCTCGAAGCGATCCCCGGTCTCCGGCGCGCGCTGATCGGGATGGTCCACCTCCTCCCGCTGCCCGGCAGCCCCCGCTGGGGCGGGTCGCTCGACGCGGTGGTCGAGCGTGCCGTGGCCGACGCCCGCGCGCTCGAGGCGGGCGGCTTCCACGCCTGCCTCGTGGAGAACTTCGGGGACGCGCCCTTCAGCCCGGGCCGGGCCGATCCCGCCACCGTCGCGGCCACGGCGGTCGCCGCCGGCGAGGTGCGTCGCGCCGTGCGCCTGCCGATCGGGATCAACGTGCTCAAGAACGACGCCCAGGCGGCGCTGGCGGTGGCGGCGGCAGTGGGCGCGACGTTCGTGCGGGTCAACGTCCACGTGGGCGCCGTCGTTGCCGACCAGGGCGTGCTCCAGGGCGACGCGTACGGGACCTTGCGCTACCGGCGGCTCCTCGGGACGGAGACCCGCCTGTTCGTCGACGTCGGCGGCAAGCACGCGGTCCCGCTCGCTCCGGTCGAGCTCGAGCAGGTCGCGCGCGACGCCGCCTATCGGGGGCTCGCGGACACCCTCGTCGTCTCGGGCGTCGCGACCGGAGAGCCGACACCGCTCGGGGACGTCAAGCGCGTGCGCGCCGCGGTGCCCGACCGGCCCATCCTCGTCGGCTCCGGGGTCGAGCCCGCGACGGTGGCCGAGCTCCTGCGGGTCGCCGACGGCGCCATCGTCGGGACCTGGGTCAAGCGCGAGGGCCGGACGACCGCGCCCGTCGACCCCGCCCGCGTCGCGGCCCTCGCCCGCGCCGCCCGAGTCGACTAGGGTCCGCGCGCGCCGGCGTGTCTTCGAGCAGCCGGCATCCCCGGGCGCGCCGCTCACCAGATCGGGGCACGCCGGTGGCTCGGTGAACCGTTGATGAGCCGCTCCTCCTGGGCGCTGCCGCTCTCCGAGATCTCGGTAGGGGCACGGTTCCTGTGCCGGCTGCCTGCCTTCCTCCGCTACCGGATCGACGTTCCCTCGGCTCGCGCCATCCTCAGTCGCCGGCTGGAGCGGCGTGAGGACGACTTCCTGTTCCTCGTGCGGCGGGGTATCTACGAGCAGCCCCGCAGTCCCTATCGACGGCTGCTGAGGCTGGCGGGGTGCGAGTTCGGCGATCTGGTGAGCCTCGTGCGGCAGCGCGGGCTCGAGGGGACGCTGCAGGCGCTTCTGCGGCAGGGAGTGTACCTGACCGTCGACGAGCTGAAGGGGCGACGACCGATCGTGAGAGGCCGGACCTCGATCGAGGCGGACACGGACGGCTTCCTGAATCCGCTGGTCCGAGCCGACCTGCTCCGCTACCGAAGCGGAAGCCGCGGCAGCCAGGCTCCCGTACCCGTCGGCCTGGCCTCCCTCCGCGAGCGCGCCGTGACGCTCTGCCTCAGCTACGACGTCCGTGGCGGGATCGGCTGGCGACACGGTTATTGGGAGGTCCCGGGCGGCGCCTCCATGGTGCACGTGCTCGAATGCCATCCGTTCCAGGGTCCTCCGGCGCGCTGGTTCTCCCAGCTCGATCCCGCGTCGCCTGGTCTGCATCCGCGGTACCGCTGGAGCGCGCGTCTCATGTGTTGGGCGGCCGCGGCAGCCGGGGTCCACCTTCCTGCGCCCCGGTACGTGCCACTCGACGATCCCCTTCCGATCATCGAGTGGATGCTGGACGTGCGCCGCCAGGGTGGGACGCCCCACCTCAAGACGTACGCGAGCTCGGCCGCCCGCCTGTGTCAGGTTGCCTACGAGCGCGGAGTCGATCTCGGCGGAGTCCGCTTCACCGTGACCGGCGAGCCCGTGACGGAGGCGCGGCTGGCGGCAATCCGGCGCACCGGGGCCGAGGCGACACCCCGGTGCGGCTCCAGCGAGGCCGGGCTCATCGGGAGCGGCTGCCTGTCGCCCGAGGTGTGCGACGAGCTCCACCTCTTCCAGGATCTAAATGCCGTCATCCAACCCGGATCGGGTGAGCTCGACGGGTTGACGCGTCGCGCCTTCCTGATCACGTCGCTCCGCCCGACGGCCCGGATGGTCCTGCTGAACGCATCACTCGGCGACGAGGGCGTGCTTGACACGCGGGAGTGCGGTTGCCCGATGGCGCGGCTGGGGTGGACCACCCATCTCCACTCGCTCCGGAGCTCCGAGAAGCTGACCGCCGCCGGGATGAGCTTCCTGGACCTCGATGTCGTCCGAGTCCTGGAGCGGGTGCTCCCGGAGCGCTTCGGCGGCGGTCCCACCGACTATCAGTTGGTGGAAGACGTGGCCGGCGACGGCCGGTCGCGGCTGCGCCTCCTCGTCGATCCTGCGGTCGGCCGGCTGGACGCCCAGGAGGTTGCGGTGGCCTTTCTGTCCGCGATCGGCCACGGGACGGGCGTGGAGCGCGTGATGAGGTTGCTTTGGCAGGAGGCCCAGCTGCTGGAGGTCGAGCGCCGCGCGCCTCTACTCACCCCTGCTGGTAAGATCCTGCATCTCCATCAGGAGCGCGCGCAGCCGACACGACCGCGGCCATGACTCGAGGTCGCGGGGAGCTCAGGGCGGCCGGTACATCCGGTCTCTCCATCGACGCTCCAGCGCCTGGATCATTCCCGCTCCGCCGAGCGCGACCGCCACGATGACCAGAAGGACCGCCAGCGCGCGCTCGGCATCGAACCGGCTGCCGTAGATCCGAGCAAGGGCGCCGAGTCCGCTCACGGCGACGAGCATCTCGCCGGTGATCGTGCCCTTCACGGCGCGGACCATGCCGATCCGCAGGCCCGTGAGGATCATCGGCGTCGAGCTCGGCACCAGGACCTTCCAGAAGAGCTGGCGACCGCCGGCGCCGAACGCGCGCGCCATCTCGACCAGTGCGCTATCCGCCAGCCGGATCGCCGCCGCCGTGGTGGCGGTCACCGGGAAGAACGCGTAGAGGAACACGACGGCCACCTGGGTCGGCCGGCCGACGCCCAGGAGGGCAGCGAGGATTGGCACGAAGACGAGATTGGGCGCCGCCAACATGGCGCTGACGTAGCCGTCCAGGAGGCGGTCGAGGGCCGGATGACGGGCCATCAGGGCGCCGAGTGCCATGCCGAGTCCGGCGGCCAGGGCATAGCCGAGCAGCAAGCCGAGCAGACTCGGCGCCAGGTTGCCGAGAATCTCTCCGTCGACGGTGAGTTGCCACAGAGCGGTCAGAACGGCTGAGAGCGGCGGCAGGAACGGGAACCGGGCGAGGCGCCCACCGGCCTCCCACGTCAGGAACAGGGCCCCCAGCGCCATCAGGCGAGGCCAGTGGCTGCGGGCCCGCCGTGGGCCCCAGGCCCGCTCCGGAAGGAGCGCGCCGCCGACGACGGCCGAGGGCATCGTCACGCGCGCATCGCCCGGAGCTGCCCCCACAGGTACTCCTTCAGGTCGATGAACGTGGGATGCCGCTCCAGGTCGGGCGGCCTGGGGCGCGGCAGTGGGACGTCGATCACCTCTCGGATGCGTCCCGGCCTCGGCGTCAGGAGCACGACGCGATCCCCGAGGCGCACGGCCTCGTCCATGCTGTGCGTGACGAAGAGCACGGCTTGCCTTCGCTCGGCATGGAGGCGGAGCAGATCCTCTTGGAGCTCGCGTCGCGTCTGGTCATCGACGGCGCTGAACGGCTCGTCCATCAGGAGCGTTCGCGGATCGATGGCGAGGGCGCGCGCGAGCCCCACGCGCTGCTGCATCCCGCCCGAGAGCTGCCACGGCAGATGGCGCTCGAAGCCGGAGAGACCGACGATGCGGATCAGCTCCATCGCGATGCACTCGCGCTCCGCCCGGGCGACGCCTCGGAGGTCGAGGCCGAAGGCGACGTTGGTCACGACGTCGGCCCACGGCAACAGCGCGAAGTGCTGGAAGACCATCGCCCGGTCCTGGCCCGGGCCCGTCACGGGCCGGCCGTCGATGAGAACCTCCCCGGCGCTGCACGGGAGCAGGCCCGCGACGATCCTGAGAAGCGTGGTCTTCCCGCAGCCACTCGGGCCCAGCACGCAGACGATTTCCCGATCGCCGATCACGAGGTCGACGCCCGCAAGGGCGGCGACCGGCGCCTGTCCGTCTCGGGCGGAGTAGACCTTCTGGCAGCCGCGGAGCTCGATCATGCGAACACGAGGTCGGCTCGCCGGAGCGCGAGCCGTCGCTCCACGCGCCGGATGGCTGCCGTCAGCAGGACCGCCTGGGCCACGATGACGAGCACGACGGCGTAGACCGCCGGCGCGTCGAAGTCCCCCTGGAAACGCTGGACGAGGCGTCCGACGCCGACCGCCACCAGGAGCAGCTCCACCGCGATCATGCCGCTGATGGCTCGAGAGAGGCCCAGCCTGAGGCCGACGAGCACCGCGGGAAGCGCGCCCGGCAGGAGGACCCGGCGCCAGAGCTGCACGGGTCTGGCGCCAAAGGCGCATGCCATCTCAACGAGCTCGGGGTCGACTCCCCGCGTGCCGGTGGCCGCGTGCACCGCGATGACCGCGACCGCGAACAGGAACACCACGAGCAGGCGCGTCTCGAGGCCGAGGCCGGTGGCCATGACGAGGAGGGGGATCATCGCGGGCATCGGCGTGAAGAGCAGGATGTCGAGGAAGACGTCCACGAAGGCGCTGAGCCTGGGAGCCCGACCCAGGAGCAGGCCGAGAGGAACGCCCACGACCGCCGCGAGGAGATAGCCGAGCAGGAGCGCCTGGTTGCTCGTCCAGAGCGCGCGCCAGAGCTCGCCGCTGTGCGCCAGGCGCGCCAGCGCGGCGAGCGTGGCCGACGCGGTCGGCAGCATGAGGCTTCCGAGGCCTCGCGCGAGGACCTCCCAGGCGGCAGCGGTCAAGAGCAGCACCCCTGCGCGCATCGCCCATGCCTCGGGCGAGCCGTTGGGTCGGTCGAGCGATCGTGCGAGCTCGTCGGCAGCGTGGAGAACCGGGGGAGGTCTGGGGTCCACCGCCAGGTCCGCGTATCGTGCGCGAGGCGTGACCTGGCCTAGTGGCGGCCGATCGCGTCCAGCGCCCGCCCGAGGTACCGGAGGTCCGCCACATGCTCCGGCGTGAGGCTCGTCGGGAGGCTCCCCGACCGGACGAAGAAGGCGAGGCTGTCGCGCACGGCCGCGCCGGTCAGGCGCCCGTTGACGTCCCAGGCGTTGGTCCGGAGGTGCGCGGCCACGACCTCGGTCAGGAGAGTCGGATCGATGTGGAGCCGGTTCCGGGCCTCCGCGACGAGGAGATCCGGATGGTCGAGGATCCGCCGGTGGGTCAGCAGCAGGGCCTTGAGGTAGTCATGCACGGCCTGGGGATTCCGGGCCGCCCAGTTCCGGTTCACCTGGACACCGGTCGTCACGAGGGAGGGCAGCTCCTCCGCGAAGCTCACCAGTATTCGGAAGCGTCCTGGAGCCTTGGCGACCAGCTGCAGTGACTCCGTCAGCTCGACCGGCGCGGCGTCGAGCCGGCCGGCCAAGAGTGCGGCCGCGCGGTGCTCCGAGCCCGCGATCGTCACGACACGCGGCGCGACGCCCGGGCAGCGATTCCGCAGGTACGCGCTCGAGATGGCGGCGCTCACCGAGCCGTCGCCGGTGATGGCGAAGCGCCGCTCGTGGAGATCCGCGCAGGTCCGGATCTCGGTGGCCGCCACGATGGCCCATCCGTTGCCGACCTGCTCCATGATGGTCGTGACATTCGCGCCCTTGCCAATCGCCGCCCAGTAGGTACGAGTGGAGCCGTTGCCCACATCCACCTGGCCGCGCGCCAGCGCGTCGGCGGCGAGCTGCGCCTGGGCGAAGAACGTGGGCACCACGTCATACCCCTGCGTCGCGAGGAGGGCATGGGCCATCAGGGAGGGAAGGTCTCCGAGGTCGACGGTCGACGAGAACGCGACTCGGATCCGGCGGGAGGGGTCCTCCGCGGACAGGCTCCCGAAACTCGCCGTCGCCGCGCATGTGACCGCGCAGGCAACCGCCCACGCCCGGACGTGCCTCGAGGTCCATCCGCATCGCGGGCGTCCCTTCCGGCCCCCGGCGATCGCAGCCCACGCTTCGCCTGCTCGGCAGAGACGCAGCATCGCTGACCGGAAGGCAGCAAACCACGCGCGGCCGGTCTCGGTCAAGGCAACGACGCCGACACCGGCCCAGCCAGGGCTACGTCAGACGGAGAGCCACGCCGTCTGCGTGGCCTTGCGGACGGCGTCGAGGACCCGCTGGACGGCGAGGCCGTCGCGGAACGTCGCGGCCGGCGCGATGGGCGCGCCGTCGAGCGTGGCCCGGACGAGATGGTCCACCAGCCGGACGAACGACAGGCCCCAGAGCGAGACGTACTGCATGCCCGGCGGCGTGGGGAGCGTCTCCGGCTCGGTGAGCTCCGCCAGCGGCTCGCCGAGGCGTCCGCCCCAGAGCCGGTCCGCCTCGTCGAGGACGAGGGACCCCGCGTCGCCCCAGACCTCGACTCGCGGTCCGACCGTGTGGGTGGCGACGCCGCTGAGGAGCACCGTGCCGATCGCCCCGGACCGGAACCGGAGCGAGAACGTCGAGAACTCGTCCGCGGTCACGCGGCGCCGGCCGGCTCCCTCGGGCAGGGGACGCTCCGGGACGAACGGCACGGCGGTTCCCGTGACGGAGGCGATCTCCCCGAGCCAGTAGCGCAGGAGATCCACCTGGTGCGATCCGACCGCGCCGAGGAGGCCGCCGCCCTGGGCGTCGTCGTACCACCAGCCCCAGGGCTTCATCGGATCGTGCCGGCTCGCGTTCACGGCCGTGAGGAGGACGTGGCGTGGCGCGCCGATGAACCCCTCCTCGATCAGCCGCCGCACCTTCCGGCGGTTCGGGTTGAAGCGCAGCTCGTGGTCGAGAGCGTGGATGCGCCGCGCCCGCTCTGCGCCCGACAGCATCTCCTCCGCCTCGCGGGCCGACATCGCCATCGGCTTCTCGCAGAGGACGTGCCGGCCCGCGTTGAGGGCGGCCAGCGCCATCGCGTGATGGAGGTGCGGCGGCGTCGTGATGCTGACGAGATCGAGGTCCGCCGCGACGAGCTTGGTCCAGTCGTCGAAGGCGTGCGGCACGCCGAGGGCGTCGGCCGTCTTCCTGGCCTTGCCCGGTGTGCCGCTCGCGACGGCGACGACCTCCGCGCGCGCGTGCGCCCGGAAGGCGGGAATCTGAACGAGCGAGCCGAAGCCGGTGCCGATCACGCCGACGCGAAGCCGCGAAGCCATCCGAGGGTCCTCCGGAAGTGAGCGGAAGTTGGCGGGAGCTGGTTGGTCAGGTCGTTCGGAGCGCGGCCAGGATCGCCCGGCCGAAGGCGTCGACGCGCCAGCGCCGGAGTCCCGGGACAGCCCGCAGGCCGGCGAGGTCGGTGGGCGGGTCGAGCGCCAGCGCGTCGATCAGGCGCTGGGGCAGCAGGACCCCCGGATCGAGGCCCGATCCCTCGGCCGCTTCGGTCCGCCACTTGCGGACTGCCTCGGCTCTCTGGCGACTGGCCGTGGTGACGACGGGGCGCGCCGGTCGCGGCACCCGCGGTGGCTCCGGCGGCGGCTCCGCGAGTCCTTGTGCCACGGCAGCCAGGAGGCTCTCCCCGTATCGCTCGACGAGCCGCGGGCTCAGGCCCGGCACCCCCACGAGCGCGGCCGGCTCGGCGGGCTGACGCTCGGCAAGCGCGATCAGCGTCTCCGGGCTCAGGACCTTGAAGGGCGGCCGGTGCTCCGCGCGCGCCCACGCCTCGCGCTGGAGATAGAGGGCGCGAAGGACCCCCAGGCCGCGCGGCGGGAGTCGCGAGGCGCCCCGGATCCGCCGGTACCCCTCCTCGTCGGAGGGACGCTCGGGGACCGGGAGGGCGGCCAGCGCTTCGCACTCCTCCTCCAGCCAGCCCTCGCGGCCGATGGCACGCAGCTCGGCGAGGAGACGGTCCCGGAGCACGATGAGGTGGCGGACGTCCTCCGCGGCGTAATGCTCCTGCGTGGGCGTCAGCGGGCGGCGGGCCCAGTCCGTCTTCTGCTGGGACCGGACCGGCTGGACGTCCAGGTACTTCAGGAGCAGCCGCTCGAGGCCGAGCTCCCGCACGCCCAGGAAGCGGGCAGCCAGCATGGTGTCGGACAGGCCGGCGAAGGCGAGGCCGAACCGGCGCTTCAGGTACACCACGTCGTTGTCCCCGCTGTGGAACACCTTCACCGTGGCCGGGTCGGCGAAGAGCCGGCGCAGCGGCTCGAGGTCGACAAGGGCGAGGGTGTCCAGGAAGAACACGCGGCCCTCGGGGTCCGCGAGCTGGATCAGGCAGAGACGCTCGGGGTAGTGGTGGAGGCTGTCGGCCTCGGTGTCGACGGCCACTGCCGGCACGCCGTGAAGCTCCCGGGCGAGCGCCTCGGCCTCGTCAGCTGTCCGGATCCAGACGGGGGCGGGCCACACGCGCTCTAGGATACCAGGGGGGAGGCCACGTCTGGACGGTCCCGAAGCTGGTGCGGGAGAGGGCCGGGATACGTCGGTCACCGGTGAAACGGGGAACGGGGACATTTCGATTTTCCCGACGCCTACTTCTGGCCATCCAGCCGGGCAGTGGTGACGCCCGGCGAACCGGCCATCGCCCCCGAAGGTCCTCTCGCGAGGCGCACGGACGCGACCCGCCCCGGAGCGGTGTCGGTCCGGGCTCAGTCCTCCTCGGTCCAGCGCTCCAGTAGCCGCGCGCCCAGCGAGCGGTGGCCCAGGAAGAAGTACGTGATCATGGCCACCGACGCGAGGAGGTTTCCGATCGCCACGTTCCACCAGGGGAGCTCGCCCGCGAGCAGGGCGTCGAGCGCCTGGAGGAACCCGAAGAAGAAGACCTGGAAGCAGAGAAAGATGGTGAAGAGGCCGAGCAGGATCCGCGGCTCGCGCTCGGCGGCGAGGAGGAACGCGGCAACGGCGATCCCGAAGAAGCCGAAGACGGCGAAGTGGAAGATGGTGTACCCGACGACGACGTCCAGGCGGGGGATCAGGAGCTCGGGATCGCGGAGCCCCTGGAGGACCGCGGCGCCGAGGAGCGCGGGCGTGTGGAGCGGCCGGAGACGGATGGCGTCGTAGAGCAGGAACCACACCGCGACGACCGAGCCCCCGAGACATCCGGCCATGATTCCCTCGCGGACGACGTCGACCCAGCGGCCGATCAGGCTCCGCGCGAGACCCGGGTGGCACCGGTGGAAGTAGTAGAGCATCGCCACCGAGGCCACCAGGTTTCCCGCCAGGATCTCCCACCACGCGAGCACCCCCAGCACCGGCAGGGCCCAGAACGCGATCAGCGCGAGGAAGAAGACCTCGAAGGCCGCGAAGAAGATGAGGAGCGCCAGAACCATCGCCGGCTCGCGCTCGGCGCTCGCCACCAGGAACGCCGCGATGAGCCCCACGGCGACGAACCCGAGCCCGTGGAGGATCGTGTAGCCGAGGACCGGGCCGGCGGACACGGTGACGAGGTTGGGGTCGCGAATGCCCTTCAGGATGGCCGAGCCCAGGATCGCCGGGCTCTGGAGCGGCGCGCCGCTCGCGATGTCGAAGACCAGGATGAGGAGGGCCACCGCCGCGGCGCCGATCAGGCCGGCCACGATCCCTTCGCGGACGATCCGGCCCTCAGCCGCCATGCGCCGTCGCCTCCGCCCCGACGAGGGGCGCCTCGCCGTCATCGCGGGTCTCGGGCCCCGCCCACCGGAAGAACACCACGGTGCCCGCGACCAGGTAGCCGAACATCCCGCCCACCCACATCAGGATTCCCGCCAGCTCCTGATCCGCCCGGGGCGCGAGCGGCCAGGAATGGCCGGCCGCGGCGTAGTGGGAGTAGAGCACGTCGTCGGCCAGCGTGATGGGGGCGGCGATCGCCATCATGGGAATCGTCGCGAGGAAGAGATAGAGGAGCTGGGCGGGCGGGCTCGGCCGGGGCCACTCGGGCGTCGGTCCCGCGACCGGCCACCAGAGGAGGAGTCCGGTGGCCAGGAACGTGACGTGCTCCAGGGCGTGGAACCGATCCACGCGGAGGGCGGCGTCGAACGCGGCCGGGACGTGCCAGGCGACCTGGACCGCAGAGGCGAGCGCGAGCGCCGGGAGCGGCCGGGTGAGCCACCAGCCGAGCCGCCCGACGACGGGGGCCCGCGCGATCGGCGCCAGGAGCCAGGGCGGCAGGCCCAGGAGCCACAAGAGGGGCACGACCAGGATCAGCAGGAGATGCTGGACCATGTGCGCCGAGAGCGCCACGTGCTCGGCCCACTCGGCGAGGGGCCCGAGCACGGCGCCCGCCAGGATCGCCGTGCCGGCGACGAACGCCGTGACGCGCCCGCGCGCGGGCGGCGGCCCCCAGCCGAAGCGGCGCCGCAGCACGCCGGTGGCGAGGAAGTAGCCGACCAGGAGCGCTTCCAGGCCGAGGGCGACCTCCGGGTGCCAGTGGAAGCCGGACATCCGCGTCACCCCGCGCCCGCCGGAGGCCCGCCCGTGGTGCCGATGTGGCCGAAGAGCCACAGGAGCGCGACGGCGAGGCTGACGGCGATGAGGAGGGGACCGACGAACACGTACGAGAACCAGGCGTGGTCGAACCGGAGGTGCATGTAGAACATGGCGACCAGCGTGAACTTCAGCGTCGAGAGGATCAGCAGGATCGGGACCAGGACGCGGGCGAGGGCCGGGACGTAGAAGATCCAGACCTCCATGACGGTGATCGCCAGCAGGAACGCCGCCACGACGAGGTACGTGCGCGGACCCGCACCCGTGTGAACCGCGCCGTGACCTGCGCCGGTCTCCGCGTGGTGACCCTGAGTGCTGGAGGGTTGTCCGCTCACGCCTCTCGCCTCCCTCGGCGTCGCCCCGATCCTACTGGATCAGGTAGACCAGGGTGAAGATCGCGATCCACACGACGTCGACGAAGTGCCAGTAGAGCCCGGCCATGTCCACGAGCGCCTCGTCCCGGGCGGCCAGGCGGCCGCGCGTCAGCAGGTACCAGAGCGTCAGCAGCCAGAGCACGCCCACGGTCACGTGGGCGCCGTGGAAGCCCACCATCACGTAGAAGGTCGCCGCGAACAGGTTCGTCGTGAGCCCGAGCCCCTCGTGGACGAAGTGGTTGAACTCGTACACCTGGCCGGCCAGGAACACGCCGCCTAGGGCGGCCGTTCCCAGGAGCCAGCGGCGCGCGGCCCGCACGTCCCGCGCCTGGATGGCGGCCACGCCGAGGACCATCGTGAGGCTCGACATGAGGAGGACGAACGTGCTCACGGTGATCAGGGGAATGTTGAGGATCTCATGCGGATAGGGGCCCTGGAGGCTCCGGCCCCGGTAGACCATGTACGTCGAGATCAGCGTTCCGAAGAACAGGCACTCCGAGCCGATGAACACCCAGATGGCGAGCTTCCGGTGGTCGAGGCCGGTCGCGCCGATGTGGGGGTCCTCGTGGCCCGCGCCCGCGTGCACGCCGCCGGCCGCGCGCGCCGGGACCAGCTCGGTCGCGAAGGCCAGGACGGCGAGCACGGTCAGGAGGCCCCCGATCATCACGACGCCCAGGTGGAGCAGCGGGCCCGCGACCAGGACGATCATCGCGAGGGCCGTGAGGAGCGGCCAGTAGGACGGCTCCGGCACGTGGATCGGTCCGATCGGCGTGACGAGCGCACGGAGATCCGCCAGCCCCGGTCCGCGGGCGTCGGGGTGCTTGGTGAGCCAGAGGGCGTCGCGGCGAAGGACCGTGGGGAGCGCGGCGAAGTTGTACGCCGGTGGGGGCGAGGGCAGCGCCCACTCGAGCGTTCGCGCGTCCCACGGATCCGGACCCGCCAGGGCTCCCGCCCGGAGGCTCTTGGCCACGTTCAGGAGGAACACGAGAAGCGAGATCCCCTGCATGGCCGCGCCGACGGTGCAGACCAGGTTCCAGAAGTCCCAGCCGAGCCCCGGCGCGTACGTGTAGATCCGCCGCGGCATGCCCATCAGCCCGAGGAAGTGCATGGGGAAGAAGGTCAGGTTGAACCCGACCAGCATCAGCCAGAAGTGGAGCTGCCCCAGCCGCTCGTCGAGGAGGCGGCCCGTCATCTTCGGGAACCAGTAGTAGATTCCCGCGAACAGCCCGAGGACCATGCCGCCGAACAGCACGTAGTGGAAGTGCGCCACCACGAAATACGAGTCGGTCTGCTGGAGGTCCACCGGCGGGGAGGCGTGCATGATGCCGGACAGGCCGCCGATGGTGAACATGGCGATGAACGCCACCGCGAAGCAGAACGCCGTCCGGAACCGGAGCGAGCCGCCCCAGAGGGTCGACAGCCAGTTGAAGATCTTGATCCCGGTGGGGATGGCGATGAGCATCGTCGTCAGCGCGAATGCCGAGTCGGCGATCGGACCCATGCCGACCGCGAACATGTGGTGGGCCCAGACGCCGAAGCCCAGGAAGCCGATGAGGGCGGTCGCGTAGACCATCGAGGGGTAGCCGAACAGCGGCTTCCGCGCGAAGGCCGGCAGCACCTCGGAGACGATCCCCATGGCCGGGAGAATCAGGATGTAGACCTCGGGGTGGCCGAAGATCCAGAACAGGTGCTGCCAGAGCAGCGGCGAGCCCCCGCCGGCCGGGAGGTAGAACGGGGTCCCGAAGAAGCGGTCGAACATCAGAAAGATGAGGGCGACCGTGACCGGGGGGAAGGCGAGGAGGATGAGGACGTTCGTGATGAGAGTGGTCCAGACGAAGAGCGGCAGCCGGAGGAACGTCATCCCGGGCGCCCGCAGGTTGAGGATCGTCACCAGAAAGTTCAGCGACGCGAGGATGCTCGACGTCCCGAGGAAGACGAGGCCGAGCAGCCAGAAGTCGGAATGGGGCCCGATCGAGAACGGCTTCGACGTGAGCGGCGCATAGCCGAACCAGCCGGCGTCCGGAGGCGTCCCCACGAGCCAGCTCGTGTTGAGGAAGAGCCCGCCGAGGAGGAAGACCCAGTACGAGAGCGCGTTGAGCCGGGGGAAGGCCACGTCACGCGCGCCGATCATCAGCGGGATGAGGTAGTTGAAGAAGGCGGCTGACAGCGGCATCACCGCCAGGAACACCATGCTGGTCCCGTGCATGGTGAAGAGCTCGTTGTACCGCTGGGCGCCCAGGAGCTGGCCGTCGGGCCGGGCGAGCTGGATCCGGATGAGGAGGGCCTCGAATCCCGCGATCAGGAAGAACAGGAGCGCGGACGTGCCGTAGAGGAGTCCGATCCGCTTGTGGTCGACGGTGGTCAGCCACGACGCGAGGCCGCGGGCCTCGGTGGCCCGGTCGGCGTGGGCCGCGACGGCGACGGACGCGGTGTGGCCGTCGGCCATGTCTACCGGAGGCTCTGGAGGTAGGCGACGAGCGCCGCTACCTCCGGGTCCGGGAGCTTCTGCTCGGGCATGAGCGAGCCCGGCTTCACCGCCGGCGCGTGCCGGACCCAGCGCGCCAGGTTCTCCGGGGTGTTCGGGAGGATGCCACCGGCGATCGTCCGGCGGGAGCCGAAGTGCGTGAGGTCGGGCCCGATCCCGCCCGCCGACACCCCGCGTACCGTGTGGCACCCGACGCACGTGCCGCTTCGGTAGACCTGGAGGCCCGCGGCCGCCGGGGATCCGTCGGGCGGGGTCAGGGCAGGCTCCTTCTGCTTCGCCGCCCACGCGGCGAAGGCCTCCGGCGCGAGGACGACGGCGCGGTGGCGCATGTTGGCGTGCGACGCGCCGCAGAACTCGGCGCACTGGCCGTAGTACTCCCCCGGCGCGTCGGCCGTGAGCACGATGCGCGTCGTGCTGCCGGGAATGGCGTCGCGCTTCCCACCGAGCTGCGGGACCCAGAAGCTGTGGATGACGTCGGTGCTGGCGATCTCGAGGCTCACCGGGCGGCCGGCCGGGAGATGGAGGTCGCTCGCGGTGACGACACCGAGGTCCGGGTACTGGAACTCCCACCACCACTGGTGCCCGACGACCTTCACGCGGAGCGCGTCCTTCGGAGGCGCGGCCTGCGTCCGGAAGATCGCCGCGACGGTCGGGAAGGCGATGAAGGTCAGGATGACTGCCGGGATGAGGGTCCAGACGATCTCGAGGATCGCGCTGCCGCGCACCTGCCGTGGGGATCGCCTTGGGATCGCGCTCCCGGAACTTGAAGACCGCGACCAGGAGCAGCACCTGGACCACGAGGAAGATCGCAGTGTCCCAGCGGAGGATCTGGAGGAAGATCCGGTGAGACGTCCAGCCGAAGTCGGATCGCGGCGTGAGCGTCGTCGCAGGCGAGTCCAGCAGGCCGCAGCCGGCCAGCGCAAGACCGACGGCCAGCGCCCAGAGTCCCGGGACCCGGGTCGGCCACGCGCGCCGGACGGTCGGTTCCGATTCCATGTGGATGCGATCGGAGGGAGCCGATCAATGAGCGCCGGGAATCAGCCTAGCGCAAACGCGGCGGGCCTGCCAGCGCGCGTGGGCTACCCCATCAGCCAACCCAGCCAGTGCGCGATCCCCTCGGCCGTCTGGGCCGTGATGCGACGGGAATCTTGCTAGACTCCGAGCACATGCCGATACGAGTCGAGCTGCACGGTGCTGAAGACCCCGCGACCGTGCCAGAGCTCGCGGCCGTGCTCGCCGCTTCCCGACGCGCCGCGGTTCCTGGGCCAGGACCGTGAGGGCGGGACCCTCGAGGGCGGCAAGCTGGCGGACGTGGTCGCGGTGCCCGGCGACCCGCCGGCCGACGTCCAGCGACTCCAGCAAGTCGGTCTCGTCATGAAAGGCGGCGAGCTGATTCGCAGCGATGCGACGGTCGCAGCGCTCGTTTGCGATGTGCGGCGGTGAGGTCTCCCCAAACGCCCGGCGGGTCAGTGCGAGGAGCGCGATGATCGTCGACGGCCACGCGTACTGCTTTCCGCCGCTGGGTGACGCGAACGGGTTCCCCTCGGTGCGCGAGCACCTCCGCTACGTGCAGCGGGAGATGGCCGACCACCACCAGCCGGTGTGGCGGCTCGCGGACCGCGCCGCGGGCGACAACGCCATGCTTGCCGAGCCTACCGACCGCACGCTGGCAGGCCTGCGAGACGTCGGCTTCGAGGCCGGCGGGCACGGCCGCTTCGTCTGGACGGTGGACGGCCACCAGTACGCGAAGCAGTACCTCCCCCCCTACCTCACCGACCTCTCCCACTCTCCGGAGATGCTGGTCGCGCAGATGGACTACACCGACGTCGACTGGGCACTGCTTCACACCGACCATGTCATGGGCCGGCTCACTGACTACCTCGCCGGCTGCGTCCGTCGCCATCCAACGCGGCTGCTGGCTCTCGCGCACCTCCGGGAGTGGGAGATCGAGCGGGACCCCGAGGCGGCTGTGACGGAGATCAGCCGGGCCTACGGACTCGGGCTGCATGGCTACCAGTTCGGTGTGACGAGCCGGTACCGGCACGGCGTCGCGGCGTCCTGGGATGGTCCCGGCCTCCGATCCTTCTGGGACCAAGTGGCGCGCCTGGGCAAACCGGTTTTCTTCACGCTGTCTCCGTGGCCGCGGCCGACGCTCGACGATTACCTCGGGCAGCTTCGCACCTGGCAGGGGTGGCTCGAGCGGTACCCGACGCTCCCCGCCGTCCTCACCCACGGCTTTCCGTGGCGGCTGCTCCTCGAGGGTCGCCGACTCCGGCTGCCCGGCGCGTTGCTTGAGCCGTTCCGGGCGCCGTCGGCCCGGTTGCAGCTGCTCTTCCACATCAGTCTCGGCAACATCTGGGAGTACCCGTACACGTGAGCTCCACACGGCGGTCGCCCAGCTGGTCGACGCGCTCGGGTCCGAGCGTCTGATGTGGGGCACGGACATGCCGAACGTCGAGCGCTTCTGCACCTACCGCCAGACGCTGGAGACATTCACCGTTCACTGCGAGGGCTTAGTCGGCTCCAGCGACATCGCGAACATCGTCGGCGGCACGGCCGCCCGCCTCTTCGGCCTTGGGCCCGCGCTCGCCGCGCGCCGACCCCCGCAGTCGGCAGGGCCGTGACGCGGGCCGACTTCTTGCTAGACTCCGAGGCACATGCCGACCCGAGTCGAGCTGCACGGCTCCGAAGGGCCCGCGAGCGTGCCGGAAGGGACACGCCCCGTCGACGAGTCCGTGCGGCTCGACCTCGACGCCGGCCTGCGCCGGCTCGGCTACACGCGCTTCCGGCCCGGGCAGCGGGAAGCCATCGAGCGGCTCCTCGCCGTCGGGCGCCTCCTGCTCGTCGCCCCCACGGGTGGCGGCAAGAGCCTTGTCTACCAGCTTCCCGCCACCTTGCTCGGCGGGACCACGCTCGTCGTCTCACCGCTCATCTCGCTCATGCAGGATCAGGTGCGGGCCCTCGAGGCGCGCGGCATCGCGGCCACCTATCTGGCCTCGACCCTCGACGCCGCCGAGATGCGACGCCGCCTCGGCCAGCTCGGGGCCGGCCGCCTCGCCCTTGCCTACGTCGCCCCCGAGCGGCTCGCCTATCCGGGATTTCGGGCGCTTCTGCATCGGCTCGCCTGCCCGCTGGTCGCCATCGACGAGGCTCACTGCATCAGCGAGTGGGGGCACGACTTCCGGCCGGAGTACCTGCAGCTGGGAGCACTCCTGGCCGAGCTGAGGGCGCCGCGCGTTCTGGCGTGCACGGCCACCGCGACCCCGGTGGTTCGCGACGAGATCCTGGCCCGACTCGGCCTTCCCGCCGACACGCCCCAGATCGTCCAAGGATTCGCGCGCCCCAACCTGGCGCTGCGCGCAGCCGAGGTGGAGGGGCGGCGGGGTCGCGCCCGGCAGGTGGACGCGGTCCTCGCCGAGGCCCTCGCCCGGCCCGGGGCGGGGCGCGGCGCCGCCATCGTCTACGCGGCGACGCGTCGGGAGACCGAGACGGAGTGCGCGCGCCTCCAGGCAGCCGGCTGGACGGCCGCCGCCTATCACGCGGGGCTCGACGGATCCCGGCGCGACGCCGTCCAGCAGGCCTTCGCCGAGGGGCGGGTCGAGGTCGTCGTCGCCACCAACGCCTTCGGCATGGGCATCGACCGGCCCGACGTGCGGGCCGTGGTCCACCTGGCCGCGCCCGGCTCGATCGAGGCCTACTACCAGGAGGTGGGGCGGGCCGGGCGAGACGGGAACCCAGCGATCGGACTGCTCCTCACGGGGCCCGGAGACATGGCGCTCCGACGACGCCTACTTGAACGGGCGGGTGACGGCGGAGGTCGTCGACGGAGCTGCGCTCGAGCACAAGTGGACCCTGTTCCTCGAGCTCCTGCGGTGGGTGGAGGGCGGGAGCTGTCGGCACGATGCCATTCTGCGCTACTTCGGCGACGAGGCGGAGACACTCGACGGCTGCGGACGCTGCGACGAATGCCTGGCGCTCCGTCAGGCAGAGCGGACCAACCCTGCCGAGACGACCCTGATCGTCCGCAAGGCGCTGAGCGGCGTGGCCCGGGTGAGCGGGCGTTTCGGGATCCAGCTCGCGGTCAAGCTTCTCCGGGGCGAGGCCGACCCCCGGCTCGAGCGCGCCGGACTTGTCGCCACGCCCACGTTCGGCAACCTGCGGGACCATTCCGGGCCCTGGCTTCTGCGTCTCCTCCGGCGTTGCGTCACCGGAGGGTGGGCAACCTTCAGCGGCGGCGACCGGCCCGTGCTCGTGCTGACGGAGGACGGGCGCGCGGTGATGCGCGGCGAGCGACCGGCCCGCCTACGCCTGCCTCCGGTCTCGGTCGTTCCGGTGACGGGGCCGGCGCCGGTCTCGACGGGGCCCAACTCCGTTGCCTCCTTCCCGGAACCCGGCGATGCCGCCCGCCGGCCGCGGCCCCAGGTCGCCGAAGCCGACCCCGTGGCGCGAGCTCTCTTCGAGGCCCTGCGTGGGCACCGACTGGCCCTGGCGCGCGAGCAGGGTCTGCCGCCCTACGTGATCGCCAGCGACCGCACCCTCCGCGAGCTGGCCGAGCTCCGGCCGCACACGCTCGACGATCTGCGGCTCGCCCACGGAATCGGTCCCCACAAGGTCGAGCGCTACGGGGCCGGGCTCCTGGCCGTGGTGGCCCGGACGCTGGCTGGAGTCCCCGGCACCGACGCCTGAGCACGGCGACCGCTGGGCGGTTCTGATCGGGGTCGTCCGGCTGCTGCCCACCGTCAATGCATGACGGCGCCCCGACCAGATCGGTCGACGCGCCGGAGGGTCGGTTCCGATTGCATGTGGATGCGATCGGACGGAGCCCGATCAATGAGCGCCGGGAACCAGCCCAGCGCAAACACGGCGGGCTGCCGCGCGCCGCTCCACACGGTCCGCGGCCCGCTCCGCGCTGGTGTGCCCGCCCTTGACACCGCTCACGCCGGCCTTGCACCATCGGGGCGGCGTGGTCTTGGACCGCCAACCCCCAGGCGGAGGAGCCGGCCGTGAAGCACGCCCGCGGGTGAGCGCTCGAGTCGACCCTCCTCATGACCGGTCGCACGGCGACTCCTGGTTCGGCCGAGCCTGGTGATGGACGTCTCCGCACTCGACTGCCGGAACGCGCGCAGGGAACATCCCGGATCACGGGAGACCTCACGAAGGAGGGCTCGCATGAGTCGCAGATCGCTCCGCGGAGCCGTGCTGGTTGCCGTGCTGGGGCTCGGCCTCAGCGCGCCAGCGCTTGCGCAGAAGACGCTGGAGGGCATCCCCCTCGTCTGGAAGCCGACCAATCGCAAGGACGCAGGGGTCGTGAACCTGGGCGAGCTTCTCAACGTGAAGATCCAGGTGCAAGGGTTCGCCGACACGCGTTCCGACAAGGCAAAGTTCGGCGAGAGCCAGGAGGGCAAGGTCCCGAAGCCCGTCACCACGTCGGATAACGTCGCCGAGTTCTGCACCGAGAACTTCCGGAACACCCTGAAGCAGTACGGACTCACCGTCGTGCCGAACAGGGGCGACGTCGTCGTCGGCGGCGAGATCCTGGAGTTCATGGTGATCGAGACGAACACCTACAAGGGCGAAGTGCGTCTCAAGCTCACCGTGAAACGGGGCGGCAAAGACGGAATGGGCGGGCGTGACCTCGGGGACCTCGAGCCGCTGGGGTCGCTCGTACAAGGCCGAGAACTACTACGAAACGATCAGTGACTCGCTGCTGGACGCGACCACGAGCGTCATCCGGGACGAGGGGTTCCGCAAGGCGTTGCTCCCGAAGTAAAGGCGCGGAGCGCCGTCAGTGCATGATGGCGCCGCCGGCCAGGTTGATCGCCTGCCCGGTGACGTAGCCGGCCGCGTCCGAGCCGAGGAAGGCCGCCAGCTCCGCCACGTCCTCGGCCGTGGCCACGCGCTGAAGCGGGATCTGGGCGGACCGCTCGGCGATGGCCCCCGCCCGGAGCGCCTCGTCGTAGCTCCCGTCGGGTCGCCGGCCGAGGAAGTCGAGCCGATCGGTGTCGGCAGAGCCCGGGCAGATCGCGTTCACGGTGATGCGGTGTGGCGCGAGCTCCATGGCAAGAGCCTGGGTGAACCCGATCACGCCGAACTTGGAGGCGCAGTACGCGGCCAGACGCGCGTAGCCGACCTTGCCGCAGTTCGAGGACATGTTGATGATGCGGCCCGGTGTGCCGCGCGCCACCATCAGCCCGGCGACGGCCTTGCTGCAGAGGTACGTGCCGGTGAGGTTGGTTTCCAGGATCACGTGCCACGCCTCCTCCGGGAGCTCGACCACCGGGACGCGGTCGGCGCCGGGCGGGGCGGCGGCGTTGTTGACGAGGATGTCGATCCGGCCGAAGGTCCGGTCGGCCAGGTCGACGGCGCGCTGCACCTGGTCGGCCGCGCGCACGTCGACCTGCGCGATGACGGCCCGGCGACCGGCCTCGCGGACCTCGTCCGCGACCGCCTCGAGGCCGCGCCATCCGGTGGCTCGCTTCGCGGCCACGACACGGATGCCGGCCGGCGCGATGTCCGTGAGCACGAGGTCCGCTCCCTCGGCCGCCAGCCGCCGCGCGATCGCGCGCCCGAAGCCGCGCTCGCCGCCGCTCCCGGTCACCATGGCCACCTTGCCCTCGAGGCGCCCCATCCAGATCCTCCTTGGTTGGCTTCAGGCCGAATTTCGGCGGCCATCATACCGTGGGCCGGCTGTGATACGCTCCCCCCGCACGCCGGGCGGGCCCTGTGACCGTGGGCGTGCGGGAGGTCCCCGAGTGAGTTCGACGCCTCTCGGACGGGAATCGGTGCCGGGCCGCGTGGTGCGGGCGGTCGAGATCCCCGCGCGTCACGGCGCGGCGATCGAGGTGCCGCGCGGGCTCGTCCTGCGGGTGATCGACGTCGAGGGCCAGCAGGTGGGCGACTTCGTCTGCTTCAACCGGGACGATCTCGGCGAGCGCTACTCTCCCCAGAACACCGTCCTCTTCAACCGCACGATCTATCCGAAGCTGGGCGCCGCGCTGGTGTCCGATCGCGGGCGGCCCATGATGCGCCTCATCGCCGACACGGTCGGCGTGCACGACCTGATCTGCGGATCCTGCAGCGAGGAATACTACCGGAACCGGCTGGACTACACCGGGCCGCACCGGAGCTGCCGCTCGAACCTGGCGGAGGCGCTGGCGCCCTGGGGGATCGAGCTCGAGGACGTGCCGTTCTCCTTCAACTTCTTCATGCAGTGGCCGGTCCAGCCCGACGGGGCGGTCCGCCCCATGGCGGCGCCCTCGCGGGCGGGCGACTACGTCGACCTCCTGGCCGAGATGGACGTCCTGGCGGCCAACTCCGCCTGCCCGTCGGACATCACGCCGACCAACGCCCACCGCCCGACGCCCATGCGGTTCGTGCTCTACGAGCCGGATCCCGGCGCCGTCGAGGCCTCACGCTGAAGAGGATGTCGCCGCACCCGTCCGGACCGGATCGCGCCGCCCGTCCGGTCATCCTGGTCGTCGACGACGACCCGGGCATCCGCGAGGCGTTCCGGCTCGTCCTGGAGGAGGAGTACGACCTCCTGGAGGCCGAGGACGGGGCGCAGGCCCTCGAGCGCGTCCAGGGCTCCCCGGTGGACCTCGTCCTCCTGGACGTGCGGCTGCCGGGCATGGACGGCATCGAGGTCCTGGAGCGGATCAAGGCGATCGACGAGCACGTGGAGGTGGTCCTGGTGACCGCCGTCCAGACGGTCCGGGCGGCGGTGGCGGCCATGAAGCTCGGCGCGCTCGACTACGTGACCAAGCCGTTCGACGAGGACGAGATCCTGCCCTTGATTCGCCGCGCGCTCGAGCGGCGCGCCCTCGACCGCGAGGTGGTCTACCTCCGGTCGGAGCTGGCGCGGGAGCGCGACTTCGACCAGCTGGTGGGACAGCACCAGCTGATGCAGCAGCTCTACCAGCTGATCAGCGCGGTCGCGAGGAACCCGCTCACCGTGCTGATCGTGGGGGAGAGCGGGACGGGGAAGGAGCTCGTCGCGCGGGCGATTCACCGGCACGGGCCGCGGCGCGACGAGCCGTTCATCCCGGTGAACGTCGCCGCGATCTCCGAGACGCTCATCGAGTCGGAGCTCTTCGGCCACGAGAAGGGCGCCTTCACGGGCGCCGTTTCGCGGAAGCTCGGGAAGTTCGAGCTGGCGCACCGGGGCACCCTGTTCCTGGACGAGATCGCCACCCTCCGGGTCGACCTCCAGGCCAAGATCCTGCGGGTGCTCCAGGAGCGCGAGATCGAGCGGGTGGGGGGCACCCGGCGCATCCCGGTCGACGTGCGCGTGATCGCCGCCACCAACGCCGACCTGCGCAAGGCCATCCAGGGCGGGAGCCTTCGCGAGGACCTCTACTACCGCCTGAACGTCGTCCAGATCACCGTGCCTCCCCTCCGGGACCGGCGGGAGGACATCCCCCTTCTCGTCGACCACTTCATCCGCCGGTCGAACCATCTCCTGCACAAGCGCGTCACCGCCGTCTCGCCGGCGGCGCTGGACGTCCTCATGGCGTACGGCTGGCCGGGCAACGTGCGTGAGCTCCAGAACGTCATCGAGCGCGCCGTCGCGCTGGCGGACGGGGCCGTGGTCGAGGTCAAGGACGTGCCGCTCGACCTGATGCTGCCCGACGTACGCCATCTGGTCGATGACCCGACGAGCCTGCCTCTTCGAGAGGCCCGGGAGCGATTCGACCGCCAGGTCATCCTGCGCGTGCTCGAGCGGGTACGCTGGAACCAGTCGGAGGCGGCCCGGCTTCTCGGGCTCCACCGGAATTCGCTCAAGACCAAGCTCTTGGCCTGGGGGATCGACCCCGTGGCCCTGGCCTCCGCCGGAGGTCGACCGGACGGAGGAGGTGCACAGTAGACAGTGCAGGGTGCACAGTCTAGTGTGCACTGTCGTGTAAGTACCTGATTCTGTGGGTGTGGGTCGGGTGGTCCGCCCCCGATCAGCCCGCGAGGTGCACAAGAAACAGTGCACGTCGGCTCGGAGCCGACACCCGAGGCTTCGGGCGAAAGCGATCCTGATTTCCTTATGCTGGCGGACACTTGCACCAGATCAGTGCTATCCACCTCGTCGTGGCCCCGCCGTTGCTGTTCATCCCTGCTCGAAACCCAGAGAAGCGTCCCGACATGGGACGCATGGAGGAGGCCTGTCCATGACCAAGCTCACAGCCATCCTGGTCCTCATCGCGTCCTTCCTGCTGGTGGCCCCGGTGATCGAGTCGGGGACACCGACCTCGATGCCGGTCTTCCAGGCGGTGGGCAACGCCTGCGACGGTGGCGGCGGCGGCTGGTAGACCCTGCCCGCGGCAATGACGGATCCGATCAATCACCCCGCAGTCAGGCGCCGAAGGGCGCCCTGGAGGCTATTGATGACGAAGGTGTGGACCGTGCTGGCGATCGTGGCGTCCCTCCTCCTGGTGGCCCCGGTGATCGAGTCGGGGACGCGGACCTCGATGCCGGTCTTCCAGGCGGTGGGCAACGCCTGCGACGGTGGCGGCGGCGGCTGGTAGACCCTGCCCGCGGCAATGACGGATCCGATCAATCACCCCGCAGTCAGGCGCCGAAGGGCGCCCTGGAGGCTATTGATGACGAAGGTGTGGACCGTGCTGGCGATCGTGGCGTCCCTCCTCCTGGTGGCCCCGGTGATCGAGTCGGGGACGCGGACCTCGATGCCCGTCTTCCAGGCGATGGGCAACGCCTGTGACGGTGGCGGCGGCGGCTGGTAGACCCTGCCCGCGGCAATGACGGATCCGATCAATCACCCCGCAGTCAGGCGCCGAAGGGCGCCCTGGAGGCTATTGATGACGAAGGTGTGGACCGTGCTGGCGATCGTGGCGTCCCTCCTCCTGGTGGCCCCGGTGATCGAGTCGGGGACGCGGACCTCGATGCCCGTCTTCCAGGCGATGGGCAACGCCTGCGACGGTGGCGGCGGCGGCTGGTAGACCCTGCCCGCGGCAATGACGGATCCGATCAATCACCCCGCAGTCAGGCGCCGAAGGGCGCCCTGGAGGCTATGATGACGAAGGTATGGACCGTGCTGGCGATCGTGGCGTCCCTCCTCCTGGTGGCCCCGGTGATCGAGTCGGGGACGCGGACCTCGGTGCCCCTCTTCCAGGCGGTGGGCAACGCCTGCGACGGTGGCGGCGGCGGCTGGTAACGACCTCGACGTACTCGATGCGTTTCGCCGGGACGGCACCACCCCCGCGCGGTGGATGGCGGGCTTGGTGTCTGGTCCTGGGAGTGTTCTGGCTCTCACTGGGCATCGGGCCGGGACAGTCTGAGGCTCAGCAGCGCCCGCCGGCCCTGGATGGCGGAGTCTATCGACGGCCGCTCGGCCATGAGCCGGCGACGCTCGATCCGGCTCGGCTCCGTGACATCTACAGTCTCGCGGTGGGCCAGCAGATCTTCGATGGCCTCGTCCAGTTCGACCAGACCCTCAGCATCACCCCGGCGCTCGCCCAGTTCTGGGTGGCCTCCCGCGACGGGCTGACCTGGACGTTCACCCTCCGCAAGGGAGTCAAGTTCCACCACGGCCGGGAAGTGACGTCCGACGACGTCGTCTACTCTTTCACCCGGCTGCTGGACCCCCAGCTTCGCTCCGGAGGAGCTGACCTGTTCCTGACCATTCAGGGCGCCGCAGAGTTCCGGGACGGGCGGGCGAAGCAGGTGGCGGGCCTCGCCGCGCTCGACCGGTACACCGTACGGGTGACCCTCAGCGAGGCGCCGGTGCCGTTCGTCTCCATCCTGGCGGTGGGCCAGGCGAAGATCGTGCCGCGGGAGCTGGTAGAGGCGCAAGGTGAGGCGTTCGGGACTCAGCCCGTGGGCACAGGACCGTTCCGCTTCGTGCGGTGGGAGCGCGGGAAGGAGATCGTGCTCGCGGCCAACGCGGACTACTTCGATGGACCCCCCAAGCTTGCCCGGCTGGTCTTCCGCATCTTCGCGGGGGAACGGCTCGACCGGGTGTTCGCCGAGTTCCAGGCGGGGGCTCTCGAGGACACTCCCATTCCCTCCAAGGACTACCGTCAGATCATCGCCAGCCAGGCCTATCAACACGTCCGGCGACCGATGTTCAATCTCCGCCACTACGGCCTCAGCACCCGCATGAAGCCGTTCGACGACCGGCGGGTGCGCCAGGCGCTCGTGTACGCCATCGACCGGGAGGCCATCGTCTCGGAGGTCTGGCTCGGCCGCTACGCGCTCGCGCGGGGAATCCTCCCGCCCGGCACCCTCGGCTTCAACCCGAAGCTCAAGGGCTACCCGCACGATCCGGCGAAGGCGCGCGAGCTGCTGGCCCAGGCGGGCTACCCGGGGGGGCGTGGACTGCCTCCTATCGTGATCTGGTCGAGCGTGCGCTCCGACGAGATCCTGCGCGAGCACGAGCGGATCCGGAAGGACCTCGAGGCCGTGGGTGTCACGACCGAGTTCCAGTACAACCCCGATTGGCCGAGCTTTTCTAAGGCCATGTCCGAGCGGAAACTGCCCGTCTTTCTCCGGGCCTGGTTCGCCGACGTCCCGGATCCCGAGAACTTCCTGCCGAAGCTGTTCCACTCCAGCAGCCCGTGGAACTACACGAGTTACGCCAATCCGGCGGTTGACACGCTCCTCGAGAAGGCGCGGGCGGAGTCGGACATGGCGCGCCGGGTCGAGATCTATCGCCAGGCGGAGGAGATGGTCATGGAGGACGCTCCCGTGATCCCCATCTGGCATCAGACCTACGAGCGCCTGTTCCAGCCGTACGTCAAGGGTATCGAGGTCAACGGTCTCGGTGACTCGTACATTCCCTTCCGGAAAGTGTGGCTCGAGCGGCCGCGCTGATCGGACGTCGGATGGCTCGCCCGGTGTTCGTGTCGCTTCGCACCAAGCTCCTCATCGGCACCATCCTGATCGTTGCCGTGCTCATGGCCGCCGTGACGGCCGTCGTCGAGCATCGCCAGCGGACGACCATCATCGAGGAAGTCCACCGGCGCGGGACGGCGATGGCAGAGGGTCTGGCCGGCGTTTCGGCCGGCGCGCTTCTCCTCTACAACTTCACGGCTCTCGAACAGAACGTCGTGCGCTTCGACCGTGAGACCGACGTGGCCTCCGCGATGATCCTCGACCGGTTCGGCCAGGTCGTGGCGCACAGCCGGGCTGCCGGGGCTGTGGGGTCGACGCCGTCGGACCCGGTGTCACTCCGAGCGCTCGCGGCCGCGCCCGTGATCCAGGAAACGGTCGGGCCGGACGGAGAGGCGCTCTACGACATCGCAGTGCCGATCCTCGTCGAGGGCGCCCGCTGGGGCACCGTGCGGATCGCCCTCTCGCGCCGGCGGATGGACGCGGAGATCTCTGGCACCCGGCGGGAGCTGGCGGCGCTGGCCGTGGTCGCCCTGGTACTGGGCGGGCTGGCGACGGCGATCGTCGCCCGGCGCATCACCCGTCCCGTGCGCCAGCTCGCCGACGGTGTCGCGGCGATCGCGCGCGGGGAGCTGGACCAGCGCATCGATCCCGGCCGCTCCGACGAGCTCGGCCGGCTGGCGCTCGCCTTCAACGAGATGGCCGCGCAGCTCCGGCAGCAGCGCACGGACCTCGAGGTCGCCGACGCGGCGCTGCACCAGCGTTTCGCGGAGCTGTCCGACCTGAAGAGCTACACCGACCACATCCTCCGGTCCTTCGTGAACGGGCTCGTGACGCTCGACCTCGACGGCCGCGTGGTCACCGTGAACCTCGCCGCGGAGACGCTCACCGGGTGCGCGGCGAGCGTGCTCACGGGCCGCCCGGCGACGGAGGTGTTCCACCACGTCCCGGAGCTCCGGGACCTGCTCCTCGAGACGCTCCGGACCCGCGTGGGCATCCCGCAGGTCGTGCTCATGCTGCCCCGCGGCGAGGGGCCCTCGGTGCCGGTGGAGGTCGCCACGACGCCCCTCCGCGGGGCGGAGGGACAGGCCCTCGGCGTGGTCGCCATCCTCCGCGACCTGACGCCCGTCCGCCAGCTGGAGGAGCAGCTCCGCCGCTCCGACCGCCTCGCCGCGCTGGGCACGCTGGCGGCCGGGCTGGCCCACGAGATCAAGAATCCGCTCACGTCCATCATGACGTTCAGCCGGCACGTCGCCCGGCGATTCGACGACGAGCGATTCCGCCAGCGGTTCCAGAGCGTCGTTCCCCGTGAGCTCGAGCGGATCAACGCCATCGTCGACGGGCTCCTGCGCCTGGCCCGGCCCGCGCGTCTCGTGCTCGCGCCCGTGCACCTGCCGCCGCTCGTCGAGCAGGCGCTCGAGCTCTACGCGCCCCAGATCGAGGCCCGGCGCATCCGCGTGCGGCGCGAATGGTCGGTCAGCGTGCCGCCGGTCCCGGGTGACGCCGAGCACCTGTACCAGGCCATCCTGAACCTCGTGGCGAACGCCATCGACGCCATGGAGGAGGAGGGTGGCACGCTCACGGTGCGCCTGGGCTGGCCCCAGACCGCCGAGGGCCTCGGCGCCGCGTTCCGCGACCGGCTCGTGCTGGAGGTGATGGACACCGGCAGCGGGATCAAGCCGGAGGAGACGGCGGACGTCTTCAACCCGTTCTTCACCACGAAGTCGGGGGGCACGGGGCTCGGGCTTGCCATCGCGCACAAGATCGTCGAGGACCACGGCGGCACGGTGACGTTCCGCAGCACCCCCGGCCAGGGGACGGTGTTCACGGTTGCGCTCCCGATCCGGGCCGGGCGCCGCGCCGACCATCCGGCCTCCGGCGAGTGGCGGATCGGGAGTCAGGCGCCGTGAGCGCCCCGCCGGACCTCGGGCGGATAGGGCCGGCCCCCGAGGCGCTGCCACCGAGGGCGGGCCAGCGCGGGGCGCGAGCCCTCCTCGTCGAGGACGAGCGGGTCGTGGGCGAGCTGCTGGCGGAGTTCCTGGCACTCGAAGGGTACGAGGTCGACCGGGCCATGAACGGGCGCGAGGCGCTCGATCTCGTGCGCCGCCGGGCCTACACGCTGATCGTGAGCGACGTGCGGATGCCGGACGTGGATGGCCCGGCGCTCTACCACGAGCTCCGGGTCGTGCGTCCCGAGGTGGTGCGGCGCATGGTGTTCGTCACGGGGGACATCATGAGCACCGCGACGCGCCGCTTCCTCGATGAGACCTGTCTCCGCTACCTGGAGAAGCCGTTCACGATCGCCGAGTTCCAGGCGGTGGTCCAGGGCGTCCTGGCGGAGCCGTCGAACGCCGGGCCGCGGCAGCCCGGCACCGTCCCGCCCTGAGGCGCCGCGGTTCGCTGCGGCCTACTTGAGCCGCTTGAAGCGGAGGCGGTGGGGCCGGTCGGCCTCGGTCCCCAGGCGCTTCTTCCGGTCCGCCTCGTAGTCGGTGTAGTTGCCCTCGGACCAGACCACGCGTCCCTCGTCCTCGAACGCGAGGATGTGGGTCGCGATGCGGTCGAGGAACCAGCGGTCGTGGCTGATCACCACGACGCAGCCGACGAACCCGAGGAGCGCGTCCTCGAGAGCCCGCAGGGTGTCGACGTCGAGATCGTTCGTGGGCTCGTCGAGGAGCAGGAGGTTGCCGCCTCGCTTGAGGAGCTTCGCCAGGTGGACGCGGTTTCGCTCGCCGCCCGAGAGGTCGGCGACGCGCTTCTGCTGGTCGGCGCCCTTCAGGTTGAACGAGGCGACGTAGCTCCGGGAGTTGAGCTGGCGCTTGCCCAACGTCAGCATGTCGGCGCCATCCGAGATCTCCTCCCAGACCGTCTTCTTTCCGTCGAGCGCATCCCGGCTCTGATCGACGTAGGCGGGCACCACCGTCTCGCCGACGCGGATCACGCCCTTGTCCGGCTTCTCCTCGCCGAGGATCATTCGGACGAGTGTCGTCTTGCCGGCGCCGTTCGGCCCAACGACCCCGACGATCGCCCCGCGCGGGATCGCGAACGAGAGGTCGTCGATCAGGACGCGATCGGCGTATCCCTTCGTCAGGTGCTCGGCGGTGACCACGACGTCCCCGAGCCTGGGACCGGGGGGGATGACGATCTCGATCTCGTCGGACCGGCGCTCGACCTCCTGCTGGGCGAGTGTCTCGTAGGCGGTGACGCGGGCCTTGCTCTTGGCCTGGCGGGCGCGGGGCGCCATGCGGATCCATTCCAGCTCGCGCTCGAGGGTGCGCTGGCGGGCGGCCTCGGATTTCTCCTCCCGGGCGAGCCGCTCCTGCTTCTGCTCGAGCCAGGAGGAGTAGTTCCCCTGCCAGGGGATGCCGTAGCCGCGGTCGAGCTCCAGGATCCAGCCGGCCACGTTGTCGAGGAAGTAGCGGTCGTGCGTGACCGCCACCACCGTTCCCGGGTACTCCTGGAGATACCGCTCCAGCCAGGCCACGGACTCGGCGTCGAGGTGGTTGGTCGGCTCGTCGAGGAGCAGCATGTCCGGCCGCTCGAGCAGCAGCCGGCAGAGCGCGACGCGGCGAGCCTCTCCGCCCGAGAGCGTGGCGACGTTCTGGTCGCCCGGCGGGACGCGGAGGGCGTCCATCGCCATCTCGACCGTCCGGTCCAGCTCCCAGCCGCCGACGGCCTCGATCGCGTCCTGGAGGCGTCCCTGCTCCGCCAGGAGCTTCTCCATCTCGGCGTCCGACATGGGCTCGGCGAACCGGGCGCTCACCTCCTCGAACCGTCGGAGGAGGTCCCGTGTCGTCGCCACGCCCTCCTCGATGTTGCCGAGGACGGTCTTCGCCGGATCGAGGCGGGGCTCCTGCGGAAGGTAGCCGATCCGGATGCCGTCGGCCGGGCGCGCCTCGCCCAGGAAGTCCGGATCGACGCCGGCCATGATGCGGAGAAGCGTCGACTTGCCGGCGCCGTTCGCCCCGAGGACCCCGATCTTGGCGCCGGGGAAGAACGAGAGATTGATGCCGCGGAGGATCTCGCGCTTGGGCGGGACGACCTTCCGGAGATCCCGCATGGTGAAGATGTACTGGGGCGGCATGGCGCCACGTATGATACACGACCGAACGGCGCCGGGTGCGGCGGCCGACACGGGAGGGGACAGCGGTGGCGGATCGGCGGGTCCAGTTCGACTTCGAGATCGAGTTCTCCAACGGGGGCGGGCTCCGGGGGCAGGGGTTCCGGCTCGACATCGAGGGTGACGACATCGCGGACGAGGCGCTGGCCGACTACCTCGTCCGGGACATGCGCCTCCTGATGGTGGGCACGGTTCGCATCCTCAACAAGACGATCCTCGCGGAGGCGCACAAGCGGCCCACGCGGCCGCCGCCCCGCGCCGGCTCGTCGACGTGAGCCACGAGGTCGAGGACGGCATGATCACCTACCGGGGGCTGCCGGCGCCGGTCATCCGCGACCACTGGACTCGCGAGGAGTCCCGCCGCCACTTTGCTCCCGGCACGGAGTTCCACATCGGCCGGATCGACATGGTCGCGAACACGGGCACGTACGTGGACAGCCCGTTTCACCGCTACGCGGGCGGCCGCGATCTGGCGGGCCTGCCGCTCGAGTCCCTGGCCGACCTCCCGGGCGTCGTGGTTCGCGTGGCGGGCCAGGCGGGCCGCGGGATCGACGTGGCGGCCCTCGCCGGGGCGGACGTCCGAGGGAAGGCCGTCCTCCTCCACACCGGCTGGGACGCCCACTGGCGGACCGAGCGCTACTTCGAGGGCCACCCGTTTCTGACCGCGGCCGGCGCCGAGTGGCTGGCCGGTCACGGCGCGGCGCTGGTCGGGATCGACTCCCTGAACATCGACGACACCTCGGACCTCCGCCGCTCCGCGCACAGCACGCTCCTGGGCGCGGACATCCCCATCGTCGAGCACCTCTGCGGGCTCGAGCGCGTGCCGGATTCGGGCTTCCGGTTCTTCGCCGTTCCGGTGAAGGTGCTCGGGCTCGGGACGTTCCCGGTCCGCGCCTTCGCGGTGGTCTGAGCGCGGATCAGCCGGAGCGGCTGGACGCGCCCGGTCACCGCTGAACGGCCGGCACCCAGGCGGCGGTGCGGCCGGCGATCGTCTCCCGGCGGATGATGTCGCCTCTGACGGTGACGCCGGGCCGCGAGCCCCAGCGTCGATGGAAGAGCCAGGCCCGCGGGTAGCGGTCGCTGTCGGCGCGCGCGCCGACCGCGACCCGGACGACCGAGCGCAGCCGCGCGCGCAGCCGGTCGAGCTCCGGGTCGGACAGCGATCGGGCCGGGCGCCGGGGCGCGATGCGCGCCTGATAGAGCACCTCGTCGGCGATCCAGTTCCCGACGCCCGCCGCGAACGACTGATCGAGCAGGAGCGCCTTGACCGGCGCCGCGCGTTCACGCGCGAGCTCGCGAAACCGCGCGGCGCCTGGCAGCCCGCGGAGGGCGTCGAAGCCCAGGCCGGCGATCGGGGGCTCGGTCGCGGGGTCCTGGCGCAACCGGATCCGGCCGAGACGCCGGCCGTCGGCGATCACGAGCTCGTGGCCACCCTCGAACGCCAGGCGGAGCTTGGTGAACCGGGGCGGCCACCCGGGCTCCGTGCGGCGGCCGCTGGACACGAGGCGCACCCCCCGCCGGCGCGACGTGTGGAGGCCGCCGGCCATGCCGAAGTGGACGGAGAGCCACGGCCGCCGGTCGAGCTCGAACCAGAAGTGCTTGCCGTGACGCCGGACGGCGTGGACCTGCCGCCCGAGGAGCGCGCGGCGGATCCGCGCGGGCGAGACTCGCTCGAAGACGATCGCGTCGTCCGCCACGGTGACGCCGACGATCCGGCGCCCGACCGCCACGGCGACGGCCGCGCGGCGGGCGGTCTCGACCTCGGGCAGCTCCGGCACGGATCAGGCGCTCCGGCGCGTCACGCGGGTCATCCCCGGGTCGTCAGGCAGAGCGTCGCCAGGGCGGCGACGGCCACGCCGGCGAGGCTGATCGCGGAGAGGTAGATGACGAGATAGGAGCCGGTCCAGTCGTGGAGCGCCCCCGCGAGGAGCGGTCCGATCGCGGACCCGAGGCTGTTGCCGATGCCGAGCAGCCCGAAGACGACCCCGTAGTGAGCCGGCGGGGCGATGCGCCCCACGAGCACCGCGCCGATCGTGGACCGCGAGCCCATCGGGAGGAAGAGGAACAGCACGTAGCCGTAGGCCAGGGACCTGGCGGGGGACACTTCCAGGCCGAGCAGACAGCCGAGTCCGAGGATCGTGAAGGCGAAGGACACGAACCCCGCCAGCGGGGCGCCCGCGCGGTCGGCCATGAGCCCGAACAGCACGCGGCCGCTGGCCGCCAGCACGCCTCCGATCCCGAGCAGGGTGGAGGCCGCGTCGGCCGAGAACCCGCGCTCCGTCAGGTACAGGGTGTGCTGGGTGGTGGCAAGGCCTCCGAAGATCGGCGGCATCGTGAAGACCGCGAGGAGGAGCCAGAACGACACGGAGCCGACCACCGCGCGCAGGCTGGAATCGCGCGGCGTCGGGTGGCCGAGCGCATGGCCGCCCGCGGCGCGCAGCCTGGACGGCAGCACGGCCCACGCCAGGGGAATCAGGGCGGCCACCGCGACCACGTAGGCGGCCAGGGCCGCGCGCCAGCCGAATCGCGTGATGGCCCACTGGCAGGGTGGCGCAAGCCCGTAGCCGGCCATCGCCCCGGAGAACGCGATCCCCATCGCGACCCCGCGCCGGCGGACGTAGACGTCGGCCAGGAGCGCGGCCTGCGTCACCATCCCGGTCAGCCCCACGCCGATCCCGGCGCCCACCCCGACGGCGAGCGTGAACAGAGGGAGGGAGTGGGCCAGGGTCCCGATGCCGAACCCGAGCGTGGCCGCGAGGAGCCCGAGGCTGACGACGGCGCGCGGATTCCACCGGGCGACGGCCCATCCCGCGACGGGGCCGAGCACGGCGCCGCCGATCCAGATGAGCGTGATGGTGGAGGCCGTGGCGGCCCGGGAGCCGCCGAACTCGGCGAGGAGCGGCGGGAAGAAGACGGGGAACGTGTTGGTGATCCCCGTCACGAGCAGCGCGCAGGTGAAGGCGAGCACGAGCCGCCCGCTGGCGAGGCTCTCCCGGGCTGCGGTCATCTGAGGATTATGGCCGATCGTGGCCGAGCCGACCCGGCGGTTGACAGTGCTCGGAGCGGATCCTAGAGTCGCGCCGGGTCGCCGCACGACACGTCACCATCGACCAGGGGAGACACGATGCCCGGACGGGTGCCGAGCGAGCAAGAGGTCGTCGGCTACGTGAGGACGCTCTCGAACTGGGGGCGCTGGGGCGCCGAGGACGAGCTGGGGACGATCAACCTGATCACCCCGGCCAAGCGGGCGGCGGCCGCCCGGCTGGTGCGGGACGGGGTCGCCGTGACCGGCGCCCGGCCGATCGTCACGGACATCACGCCCGACACGACCTTCCAGTTCATGCGCTTCATGGTGGACAGTGGTGAGGGGCGCGACACGGCGCCGCCCGGGCGCCTGCAGGCGCGCCGCGGCGCCGGCGAGTTCATCGGCATGGTCTTCCACGGGTACACGGTGACCCACATCGACACGCCCGCCCACTTCTTCTGGGAGGGGAAGCTCTACAACGGCCGCTCCTGCAACCTGATCACCTCCCGCGAGGGGGCGACGGTGGAGGCGGTCGAGCTGCTCCACGACGGCGTGGTCAGCCGAGGCGTCCTCCTGGACGTCGCGCGCACGCGGGGCGTGCCGTGGCTCGCTCCGGGGGAGGGCGTCATGCCCGAGGATCTCGAGGCCGCCGAGCGGGCGGCCGGGGTCCGCGTCGAGGCCGGTGACATCCTGGTCGTCCGCACCGGCTACTACCGGCGCCGGCTGGCCGAGGGGCCGGCGCACCCGATGCAGGCAGGCTCGCCGGGGCCGCACGCGGCCCTGTTGCCGTGGCTGAAGGAGCGGGGTGTGGCCGTCTGGGGGAGCGACACCCACAACGACGTGACGCCCACGCCCTATCCCGCGATGGGCAGCCCCTTCCACATCGGCGCGCTCGTGGGCCTGGGCCTCTGGCTCATCGACAACATGAACCTCGAGGACATCGCCAAGGCGTGCGCCGACCGCGGCCGCTGGGAGTTCCTCCTGACGCTGGCGCCGCTCCGGCTCCGGAACGTGACGGGGTCGCCGCTGAATCCGATCGCGCTCTTCTGAGCGGGGCGCGCCTCCGCTGACCGCGCGCGCCCGCGGTCGCCGCCGGGGCACGCTCAGCCCGCCGGGCGGGGATCGGTCGAGGCGATCCAGATCCCCGCGAAGACCGCCGTCACGCCGACGACCAGGGTGAGCCCGATCGGCTCGCCCAGGAGGAGCGCCGCCACGACCGATGCCGTCACCGGGTTCACCGTGATCGAGCTGGCGACGCGCGTCGGCGTCGTGCGCTCGAGCGCGAACGCCCAGAGATAGAAGACGAGCGCGGCGCCGAACAGGCTGAGATAACCGATCGCGGTCCACTCGGCCGGTCCGAAGCGGGCGGCTGCCGCGAAGCCCCCCCTCCACCACGCCACGAGCCCGAGGGCCGCCGCGCCCACGCCCATGCCGACCGTCGTGAACGTGAGCGGTCCCGACCGGCCGATGTACGGCCGGGATCGCACGCTGTAGAGCGCCATGCAGAGCGCCCCGGCGACCATGACCAGGTCGCCCCGCCAGGCGCCGGCGGGCGCATGGGCGGCGCCGGCTGCGAGCGCGACGGCGACCCCGCCCATGGCGATCAGGACGCCGGCCGTCTTGCGCCCGCCGAGCCGCTCGACGCCCAGTGCCGCCGCGACGACCATCGTCAGGAGCGGCAGGGTCGAGAGGGCGAGCGTGCCCCGCGCTGCGGTCGTGTACCGGAGCGAGATGTTGAAGAGAACGAAGAACACTGCGAAGAACAGGAGGCCCAGGGCCAGGACGGCGATCCAGTCCCGCCGCGGCGGCCATCGGCGCCGCCGTGCGAGCGCGATCGGCACGAGAAACAGGAAGCCCAGCCCGAAGCGAAGCGCGGCGAGCGTGATGGGGTCGGTGCCTCCGATCACGAAGCGCGTCGCCGCGGCGGCCACGCCTCCCAGCGCGCTCGAGAGAACCGCGGCGAGGACGCCGCTCCGTTCGCTCACCCGGTGAGCAGCACCATCTGCGTCTGGATGGTCAGGGAGAGCAGCCGCCCGCCCGCGTCCGTGACCCGCGTCTGCCAGACCATGGTCCGCCGTCCGCGATGCAGACACGTCGCCTCCGCCCGCACCGTGCCCCCGCGGCCCGCCGCGAGGAAGTTGGTCTTCGACTCGAGCGTGGCGGTCGTGGCGCCCGGCGGCAGGTTCAGCACCGTGGCGGCGGCGCCCACCGTGTCGGCGAGCGCCATCAGGGTGCCGCCGTGGACCGCCCCGCCGACAGTCGTCAGGGCGTCCCGGACCGGGAGCTCCGCCACGACGCGATCGAGGCTCGCCTCGACGAACCGGATGCCCAGGAGATCGGCCAGGGTCCCGCGGAGGCGCTCGGCGAGGCCAGCCGGATCGATGGTCATGCGCGTCCTCCACTCGACATGCCCGCGTGGTGCGGCGTGCCGGTTCTCGACTCAATTACCTCCGAGGGGATGGCCGCCGGCGGGCGGCGGTTGCAGAGTCCCCGGCATGGCGGGTTCCGCGCAGACGGCTCGGCCTGGGTCGGTGCTCGGGAACGGCGATCTCGACTTCGGGTAGTTCGGACATGAGGTCGCTCCATTCGAAGAGCCTGAAGCGCATCCTAAGGGTCAGAGTCGGAGAAACGCAACGACAGCATTGACCGCGGGCGCACCAGGTCGGCAGCTTGTCGTGTCTGCGGAGGACGATCCAGACTTGGTGCATCACGCACCACTGGACAAGTCCATGTCCCGAACGGGTCGGCGGTGCTTGACCCCGTCCTGCCGGCCGGCTAGGCTTGGCGCGCTGAACAGGGCGGGATCGCCGCGCTCAGCACGGCGATGGCTCAAGCACGACACCTGCGAAATGCGCCGATCACGGAGGCGCTGGTCGACTTCCGTGTCTCGCGCGCAACTAGCCCGATCAAAGAGGCGAGTCTCGAGGTTCTGCAGGCGAGCCTTCAGGACTCCTATCCGATCACGGAACGACAGTCCATGGCCCAGTTCGAGATCAAGGCCGGGACACCCCAGCCCAACCCGGAAGCACGCTTTCGGGGTTTCATGTTCAAGTCATCGGATCGGCTCCGCATCGTCCAGTTCAGGGTCGATGGATTCACTTACAATCGCCTCAAGCCCTACCCGAGCTGGGAGGAGATTCTCCCTGAAGCGATCCGTCTGTGGCGCATCTACGTTGCGACGGCTGGCCCTGAAGCCATCAACCGTGCTGCCGTGCGGTACATCAACCGCCTTCAATTGCCGGCACCGACCACCGGGCTCAGCGAGTACCTCCAGGCGCCGCCCCAAGCTCCCGAGGGCTATCAGGCCTCGATGAAAGGCTTTCTGACGAGGGTGACGCTGTCTGCATCCCACGGTCTCTCGGCCATCGTCACGACGGCCTCTCAGCCGAGCCTCGGGAGCTCGGACGTCACGATCATCTTGGACATCGATGTATTCAGCGACGCCGCGGAACTGGCACCTGACGATGATAAGCTTGAGCCGATGCTGGAACGTCTCAGGGCGTTGAAGAACCGACTGTTCTTCGAGAGCCTGACGGAGGTTGCGGTGAGGACGTTCGAGTGACCGTCGCGGTTCTGCAGGCTTCGACTTGGCCGCTCCGGATCGACGACGACCCGGCAGTGAGTCAAGAAGCTGATGACCTCCGTAGGCACCTTCGTCGCTTGAAGCAGAGCATCTCGGAGAGCCTTGCCCTAGGGAAGCTGCGGGAAGAGGTCAAGTCAAAGCTCGATCGCGCCTGGGTCGACGCCTCTGTCGACGGCTGGGATGGGTACGGCGCCAAGGCGGTGTCGTCAGCCACGTACGGGAATGCCCTTGCATTCCTGGAGACCCTTCCCACGACCACGCCCGTGCCGGATGTCGTGCCCGAGCCGGATGGGGAGATCGCCTTCGAATGGGACTACGGTCCCTGGAGGATCCTGTCGGTGAGCGTCGGACCAACCGGCTTGCTGAGCTACGCGGCGCTCTACGGCCGGACCTCCAAGGCGCATGGGGCAGAGAAGTTCATCGATAGATTGCCAGGAGCCATCGCCGTGTGTCTGGATCGTCTAATGGCAGCTGTAGATGGAGACGCTTGAGCCAATTCCAGGGCTGACCGACGAGGACCCACTCGCGCGGTTCATTCTCTTCGAAAGCCACTACGCTGCAACGACGAACCGCGTCAAGCGTGCAGCGTTCGAGCCGCCCCCGGATGGAATCGCAACCTCTATCTTTGCTATCCGAAGACTGCCGGAGGCTACGGTGTGGGAACTGGGCAAGTGTTCGTTGCGACACCCCGAGAGAGGACCCTGAAGGCGCGGGCTGACGTGCGAGTCCGTGACGAGAGGGAGGTCTTGCTGCAGGTTGCCCTGGACAATGTGCCAGCCCGCCACGCCAACATTGTCGGATGGCCGGCGGACAAGTCAGCCAAGATGCTCTGCGCGCAGGAATTGGCCGCGAGAGCCACGCTAAAGCTGGCCCCAGCAGCAATACCGGGGAGCCCACCGGTCCCGTCTTCCTGACCGGTTATAGGGCGGGGCAGGCCCGCTCAATCTCCCTGTCTCGGGCGTCAGGTTCCTGCGACGGGGGTCCAGGCGCCCCCGTGGCGTGCCGACTCGGTGGCGGCGAGCGCGATCCGGAGCGCCATGAGCCCGTCGTGCCCGGTGGGGCTGACCGGCTTCCCGCCCCGCACCGCCTCCACGAACCCCTGGAGCTCCGCGGCGTAGGCCTGGGCGAAGCGCTCCGGGAAGTACGGCACGTAGTCGTGGTGGGCGCCCGCCCGGTCGTAGCGGGTGATGGGCGTGTACCGCTCGTAGCCCACCTTGAGGCCGCCGTGGTCCCCGAGCACCTCGGTGTGGATGTCGTAGCCGTACCCGGCCTGGCGCGAGTTGACGATGGAGCCGAGCGCTCCCGACGCGAACCGGAGCGTCAGGACCGTGGTGTCCCAGTCGTTCACGGCGCGGAATGCCTCGGCCTGCGGCCCGAGGGCCGTCCCCACCGCGGACACGCTCTCCACCTCGGAGCCGGTGAGGAAGCGGGCGACGTCGATGTCGTGGATGGTCATGTCCACGAACTGGCCGCCGCACGTCGGGATGTAGTGCGGGGGCGGAGGATAGGGATCGTGGCTCACCGACCGGAGGAGGTGGAGGCGCCCGAGCTCACCGGCCGCGATGCGGCGGCGCGCATCGGCGAAGCCGGTGTCGAAACGCCGCTGGAAGCCGATCTGGAGCGGCACCCCGCACTCCTTCACCACGGCGAGGGCCCGCTCCGTCGAGGGAACGTCGAGCGCGATGGGCTTCTCGCAGAAGATGGCCTTCCGCGCGCGGGCCGCCGCCTCGATCTGCTCGGCGTGGGCGCCCGTCGGGGTGACGATCACCACGGCCTCCACCTCGCGGTCGAGGATGGCCTCGCGGGGGTCGGCGACCGTCCGCGCGCCGTAGCGGGCGCCCAGCTCCCGGGCCGCGGGCGCCGGGTCGGCGACCACGGCGAGGTATACCTCGGGAAGGCTCGCCAGGGTGCGGGCGTGGGCGGCGCCGAGCCGCCCCGCGCCCAGGAGCGCGACGCCGAGCCGGCCGGCGGCCATCAGCGTACCCTCCCGCGCGCGGCGACCGGCCACACCACCTCGATCCGGTCCCCGCGGACGCCGACGAGCTCGTCCATCATGTTGGACACCACGCAGCAATGGTTCGGCACCACGTTGACCACCTCGCCGACGTCGGGCCGCTCCCGGCACTGGGAGAGGTCCACCACGCCGTGCTCCTCGGAGAGCCCGGTGATCGCGGCCTCCGGATACTCGAGGACGTGCCCGTAGCCCGGCATCCCGTACTGGTCCGACGTCAGGACCTTCGTGCCGCAGTCCAGGATCGCCCGCGTGTCGTTGGGCCGGCTGACGATCGTCGCCCGGATCCGCATCGCGCACTGCGCCCACGTCGACCACCCCGAGCGGACCGTCGCCGCGTCGTTGAAGACGCAGGTCCCGGCCCGGTGCTCGGTCAGCATCGGGAACTTGTCTACGGTGAGGAGCGCCGGGGTGCCGCCGCCCGACACGATCGGCACGGGGATGCCGGCCCGCTTGAACAGCTCGAGCGCCCGGTCGAAGAAGACCCGGGTGTCCGGGTCGCGGTTGGGGAACGTCATCAGCCCCTGGAAGTCCATTCGCGGGAGCTTCATGACCGCCTGCGCCAGATCGTAGGCGGCCTGCGGCGTCTGCACGCCGTTCCGGGCGCCCCCCGTGTCGCACTCGATGACGAAGCGGACGTCCAGCCCGTGCCGCGCCCCCGCCTCCGAGAGACCCCGCGCCACGACCTCGTTGTCGAGCACTACCGTCAACCGCTCGACGCGGCGCGCGACCGCCATCAGGCGGTCGAGCTTCGGGCGGCCGAGGACGTTGTACGTGAGCAGGACGTCGGGCGCGACGCCGTGATCGGCGAACACCTCGATCTCGCCGATCTTCTGGCAGACGATCCCGCTCGCGCCGCCGGCGAGCTGCATCCGCCCGATCGCGGGGATCTTGTGCGTCTTGATGTGCGCCCGGTTCCCGATGCCGTGGCGGTCGAGGTGGGCCTGCACGCGGCGGATGTTGTCCTCCATCACGTCGAGGTGGATCGTGACCACCGGGGTATCGAGATCCTGGACCTTCATGCGCGCCCTCCTGGGTGCGAAGCGGCGGCGGAGCCGCATTCGGCCGAGGCCGCCGTCCGGTCGGGGCGGCTTGCCGGCGATCCAAGCATGCGACGCGGGCGGCCGTGCCATCAAGGGGCTCTCGCGGCCGGGCGTCCGGCGCGCTTGACACTCGAAAGGCCTCCGCCCAGCATTGGGGGACGCGAGCGCATCTGCCGAGTCGGAGGAGAGCCACATGGACAGAAGATGGGGATGGCTTCGACTGCTGATCGCCGTTGCCGTCACGGGGCTCGCCGGGGGACCGGCTGTGGCCGCCGACCGGGAGGTCCGGAGCGACCTCGACATCCGGGCGCTGTACGAGCGACTGAGCCCCGGCATGTCCTCTCGGGAGATCGCGGCCCTGGCCGGAGGTCAGCTCGGGATGACGCCCGAGCCCGTGACGACCTGGCTCCTCTGGAGTCCGACGCCGGACGGGAAGGGCATGGGAGTCCTCCGGGCCGCCTTCCAGGATGGGCGTCTCATCCGGCTGGAATACGAGTCGTTCGGCGCCGAGTACCGGCGTCTCGTCAAGGGTGCGGACCCGTGGATCGAGATCGCCGGCGACGAGCTCGCGCGGATCTGGCGACAGTCCTGGCGGGTCGGCCGGGCGGCCGAAAGCTGCCAGCACGCCCTCGACGCCTACCATCACGTGGTCCTGGGGGCCCAGGAGCGTCTGACGTTCGAGGAGCAGCGGGAATGGGCTCGGGCCCTCCAGCTGCGCCAAGAGGCGGAGCGGCACCTCCTGTCGACGGGTCCCTAGGGCCAGCGCCGTGAAGATCGCCGCGATCCGGCTGTACCTCGTGGAGTGCCGGCTGCCCGAGCCCCAGGGCAACGCGAACAGCTTCATCGACCGGCGCGCCGCCCTCCTCGTCGAGGTGAGGAGCGACGACGGTCTCGGCGGCTGGGGAGAGACCTGGCACTCGCCTTCCGCGGCCTGGACCATGATCGAGACGACGCTGGCGCCGGCCATCCTGGGTCAGGACCCGATGGAGTACCAGCGGCTCTGGGCCGCGATGCACGAGCGCCTGGGATACGAGCGCCAGGGCCCCGGCCTCATGGCGCTGTCGGCCGTCGACATGGCGCTCTGGGACCTGCGCGGGCGCGCCCTGGGCCAGCCGATCTGCCGGCTGCTCGGCGGTCCGATCCGCACCCGCGTGCCGGCCTACGCGAGCGGGCCGTACCTGCGGCCGGGTCGCGATCCCTACCGCGCGTACCGCCGCGAGGCCGAGCGCTTCATCGCGCCCGGCTTCCGTGCCATGAAGATGAAGATAGGCGTCGACCCCGCTGCGGACGGCCGCGCCGCCAGCGCCGTCCGGAAGGTCGTGGGCCCCGACATCATCCTGCTCGCCGACGCGAACCAGGGCTACACGGTGCGGCCCGCGATCGAGGCCGGGCGCCAGCTCGAGGCGGAGGGCTTCGCCTGGCTCGAGGAGCCGGTCGCGCCGGACGACGTCGAGGGGTACGCGCACGTGGCGGGTGCCCTCGGGCTCGCCGTCGTCGGAGGGGAGGCGCTCGGAGGCATCCGCGCGTTCCGGTCCTTCTTCGAGCGCAACGCCCTCGACGCCGCGCAGCCCGATCTCGCGATCGCCGGGGGCTTCACGGAGGTGGCGCGCGTCGCCGCCCTCGCCGCGGCCTGGGAGGTGCCGGTCGTCCCCCACGTCTGGGGCACGGCGCTGAACCTCTACGCCTCACTCCAGCTCTGCGCCGTGCTGCCCGGGTATCGGAGCCACACGTCGATGCCGTACCCGTGGTTCGAGTACGACCAGTCGCCGAACCCCTTGCGTGAGCTCTGGGGGGCTCCGGCGATCGGGCCGGACGGCATGGTCGAGATCCCCCAGGGTCCGGGGCTGGGGATCGAGGTCGACCCGCAGGCGTTCGAGCCGTATCTCCTGCGTCGCGCCGAGGTCAGCCGCGACTGAGGGCCCGCAGGGCGGCGACGAAGCGCTCGTCGCCCTCGGGCGTCACCAGGAGCGGGCGGCCGGTCCGGAGCCGCACCAGCACGACGCGATCGGTGCGGGAGACGTAGAGCCCGAGCAGGCCCTTCGAGGTGTACAGCCAGCCGAACCCGCCCCACAGCCCGCCGGCGCCGATGCGCATCCCCCAGCCGAACTCCCGCCGGAACGCCTCGCGGGAGAGCACGGCGGCCTCGGCGATCTCGCGGGCCGGGATGGTCCGGACCCGCAGCGGCCACAGGATCCGGAGGCCGCTGCCGTCGACCTCGAACGCGGTCGGCCGCCAGAGGAGCCACACCGCCGCGTAGAGGACGAGGACCACGGCCGACACCGCGACCAGCACGGCCTGCGCCGGCCCGCGCGCCTGGGAGGCGCCCAGGGCGAGCGCGAGGGGCAGGGCGAGCACGATCCACGTGAGGACGCGGATGTCCGCCGACATCGGCGCGAGCCCGAACCGGGTGACCGACGGGCGCGACTCCCCGGAGCGCAAGAGAACCTCCCACTTCTCGGGCGTCCAGCAGAGGAGACTCCCCGGCCCGCTCGGCGTCAAGGCCGCGCGGGAAACGCTCGCAACGGCTTGTCATCGACCCGGGGACCGGTCTACCATCCTTCCTTACCGAGGCGGTCGTCGAGGCGGACGACGGGATTGCCCGGACCACGCGCCTCGTCCTCGGCGCGCCGGAGACACTCACCAGGAGGGCCGCGTATGGCACGGGGCAGATTTCATTCGCACCAAGGCGTCGATCGGCGCACGTTCCTGGCGGGGGGCCTGGCGCTCGGCGGCGGGCTCGCGGGGCTCGACCTCTCCCGGGCCCGGTTCGCTTCCGCCCAGACGCCCAAGCGCGGCGGCATGCTGGTCGCCGCGGCGGAGATCGACCCCATCGGTCTCGACCCCCACAACAGCTCGAACTTCTCCTCGGCCCAGGCGTACGACCACATCTACGAGAGCCTGACGACGTACGACGAGAAGACCAACATCGTGCCCTGTCTCGCCACGAGCTGGGAGGTCACGAACGGCGGGCAAGACCTACACGTTCAAGCTCCGCCCGAACGTCAAGTTCCACAACGGGCAGACGATGACCGCCGACGACGTGAAGTACAGCATCGAGCGCGTCCTCGACCCGAAGACGGCGTCGCCGTGGATCTCCTGGCTGAAGTCGATCAAGGAGATCAAGGTCATCGATCCCTTGACCGTGCAGATGAACCTCGATGCCCCCTATCCGCTCCTCGGCTCGTTCGCCGGGATCCGGGCGTCGGCGATCATCCCCAAGGGGCTGGCCGAGCAGGAGAACCTCAAGATCAAGGGGATCGGCACCGGGCCGTTCAAGCTCGTCGAGTACGTGCCCCAGGACCGGATCGTCTACGCGCGGAATCCCGACTACTGGGACAAGTCGCTCCCGTACCTCGACGGGATGACCTTCAAGGTCCTGACGGAGGAGAACGCCCGGATCGCCGCGCTGCGCGCCGGCCAGATCCAGTACGCGTTCCTCTCCGGCCAGGGGGCGGCGCAGCTCGAAGGCGCTCCCGGGATCACCGTCAACAAGAGTCCCACCGCCTGGGTCGTCGTCCACTACATCAACAGGCGGAACAAGCCGCTCAGCGACGCGCGCGTCCGGCGCGCCCTGCGGATGGCCGTCGACACGAACGAGGTGATCCAGAAGGCCGCGTTCGGCGCCGCCGTGCCCTCGGGCCCCGTGCCCACGGGCTACGGCGACTGGTACATCGACCCGAAGACCCTGCCATTCGTGAAGGCGGACGTCGAGGGCGCCAAGAAGCTCCTGGCCGAGGCCGGGTACCCGAACGGCGGCTTCAAGATCGAGATCAAGTGCTCGCCCCAGTACCCGGAGTTCGTCGCCACGACGCTGGTGATCCAGGAGTCGCTCAAGAAGCTCAACGTCGACGTCGACCGTGACCCAGATGGAGTGGGGCGCGTTCGTGGCCGACAACAAGAAGTCGAACGACAGCTGCGGCAAGGAAGGCACGGACATCTACTCGTCCGCCAACACGTTCCGCCCCGACCCGGACGGTTACCTCTACCCCTACTTCCACTCGAAGGGGGAGATCAACAAGGGCGGCTGCGACACGCCGGACCCGAAGCTCGACGCCCTGCTGGTCGAGGCGCGCCAGTCCAGCAACCACGCGGAGCGGAAGCGGCTCTACGAGGAGATCCAGCGCCACGGCGATCCGGGACTCCCTCGACTGGTGGTGGTACGCGAAGTACAACATCGAGGCGGTGTCGAACAAGCTCCAGGGCTACTCCCAGTCGTTCACCGGCCGCCGGCTCTTCCTCAAGAAGGCCTGGCTCGCCTAGTGACTCGGAGGGGGGCTCCGCCCCCCTTCCGGCGACCCTCGCGGCAAAGCCGCGGGGGTCGCCCTTCGGCGAACGCTTCGGGGCCTGCCTCCCCTCGGGAGGTCGGTCCCGAAGGGCGCCGTTGGTCTGCTTCACGGTAGATGCGCTATCTCGCACGTCGGGTGGTCTGGACCGTCCTCGCCGTGCTCGGCGTCTCGGTCCTGATCTTCTTCCTGGTCCGCCTCCTTCCAGGCAACATCGTCGACATCATCGCGGGGACGGAAGGTCAGCTCAGCCGCGCGCAGCGCGCGGCCGTGCTGCAGGAGTTCGGCCTCGACCAGCCGCTTCCCGTCCAGTACCTCCGGTGGATCGGGAACATGCTCCGGGGGAACTTCGGCTGGTCGTTCCGCACCGGCCAGCCGGTCTCGACCCTCATCGCCTCGCGGCTGCCGATCACGATCGAGCTGGCCCTGCTGGCGGTCGTGAGCGTCGCCATCGTCGGCATCCCGCTCGGGGTGGTGGCGAGCGTGTCCCGGAGCCTCCGGGTGCGCACGCTGGTCCAGATCGTGGGCGTCCTCGGGTTGTCCCTGCCGAATTTCTGGATCGCCATCCTGCTGATCATCGGCGCGTCCTCGCTCTTCGGCTGGCTGCCGGCCCTCATCTACGTGACGCCGTGGGCGGACCCGTGGGTGAACCTCCAGCAGATGTTCCTGCCCGTGCTGTCGCTGGCGCTCGGGCTCTCGGCGGTCGTCGTGCGCATGACCCGGTCGTCGATGCTCGAGGTGCTGGGACAGGACTTCATCCGGGTCGCTCGCGCCAAGGGACTGGCCACGCGGGCCGTCCTTCTGCGTCACGCGCTCCGGAACGCGCTGGTCCCGATCGTCACGGTCCTCGGCCTCCAGACGGGGTTCCTCCTGGGCGGGGTGGTGATCACCGAGCAGATCTTCGGGTTGCCAGGGCTCGGGTGGACCCTCCTCAACGGGGTGTACCAGCGCGACTACCCCGTGGTGCAGGGGACCGTGATGGTCTTTGCCGTCACCTTCGTCCTCGTCAACCTTCTCGTGGACCTCCTGTACACGTACCTCGATCCGCGCATCCGCTATGAGTGACGTCGGGGCCACGCCGGCTGTCGGCCCCTTGCCGCGTGGCCTCGACGCGGCGCAGCTCGCCCGCGCCCGATTCCTCCGCACGCTCGCGGGCACGCCGGTCGCTCTCATCGGCGCGACACTGGTCGGCATCGTGGTGCTGGTGGCGCTGACGGCCCCGCTCATCGCGCCGTACAGCCCGGTCTCCCAGATCGCGAAGCCGCTGCTGCCGCCCGGGGCGACGCACCTCCTCGGCACCGACGAGTTCGGGCGCGACGAGCTGAGCCGTCTGATCTGGGGGGCGCGGGTGTCCCTCTACGTCGGCGGGCTGGCCGTCCTCATCGCGCTAGGGCTGGGGGCGTCGGCGGGCGTCCTGGCCGGCTTCTTCGGAGGCTGGCTGGACGACGTGATCATGCGGATCATGGACGTCGTGCTGTCGCTGCCGGCTCTGGTGCTGGCGATCGCCATCACCAGCGTGCTCGGCCCGACGCTGACCAACGCGATGCTCGCCATCGGCCTCGTCTACGCGCCGACCTTCGCGCGGGTGGCGCGGGGGCCGACCCTGACGGTCGTGCAGGTGCCCTTCATCGAGGCGGCCCGGTCGATCGGCGCCTCCAACGGGCGGATCATCGCGCGACACGTCCTGCCGAACGTGGCGGCGCCGATCCTGGTCCAGATGACGGTGTCGTTCTCGACGGCCATCCTGACGGAAGCCGCCCTCTCCTTCCTCGGCCTCGGCACCCAGCCGCCGACCGCGTCGTGGGGGCTCATGCTGAGCGCGGCGCGCCAGTACATGCTGATCGACCCGTGGATCGCCGTGCTGCCCGGCTGCGCGATCGCGGTGACGGTGCTCGGCTTCAACCTCCTCGGCGACGGCCTGCGCGACCTGCTCGACCCGCGGATGCGGACGCTCTGAGCGGGCGGAGCCGGCGCTCGCGCGGCCCCGGGTTGGCTGCCGTCGCCGTCAGTCAGGGGTCTTGGCGGGCTCGGGGAGCCGAACCCAGGGGACGAGGAGCCCGCACAGCCCGATCGTGGTCGCGCTGATGGCGATGAGCCAGCTGAGCCCGACCAGGTCGTAGAGCTGCCCGCCGAGCCACGCGGCTCCGGTCGTGCCGAGGTTGTTGACCGACATGAGCGCAGCGAAGAACGTCCCTTCCGCCCGGCGGGGAACCGCCCGGGCGGCCAGGTCCAGGGTCGCCAGCAGCGCCACCGCCGAGACGAAGCCGACGACGAGCGTCAGCACGACCGCCGACCACCAGCCCACCAGGCCGTAGTAGGCGAGGGTCCCGGCCACGCCGATCGCGACCGCGACGTACAGCAGCGTCTGCGGCGCGAGCCGCGTCGCGTAGCGCCCGAAGACCATGGCGCCGAGCATCGCGGCGCCGCTCCCGAGGCTCGTCAGGATGCCGAGCTGGATCTTGGTGATCCCCAGCGCGTCCACCATGTGGTACTCGAGCGGCACGCCGAACGACGGGGTGAAGTTCCAGAGGAAGATGAACGCCGCGGCCCGCCAGAGGGGCCCCGAGCGGACGCCCTCGCGTAGGGCGCCGAGCGTCTCGTGCACCGTGGCGCGGTCGAAGCGCGTCCGGGGCTCGTGCACGGCCCAGGCGGAGGCGGCGAACGACAGCGCCGGGAACAGGGCGACCAGGAGGAAGGTGCGGCTGTAGGAGACGTGGGCCGAGAGGTAGCCTCCGGTGATCCCCGCCACGAGACTGGCCCCATAGATCGCCGTCCACTGGGTCGACTGGAAGCGTGCCGTGAGGCCGCGCGCCTTGCCCTCCTCCACCATCACTGCGTCGCAGAGAACGTCCGTGAACGCGAGCCCCATGCCCGTCAGCCCGAGGATCGCGAGCGTGAGGCCCCACGGATAGGCGGGCAGGAGACCCAGCACGAGCCAGCCCAGCGCGGCCATCGCGGTGGTCACGAGGAGGTAGGACCGACGCCGGTACCCCAGGAGCGGGACCAGGTCCGACGTGAGGCCGTAGAGCGGCTTCACGTTCCAGGCGAACCCGATCAGCGCGAGGAACGTGGCCGTCTCGGCGGCGCCGAGCCGCATCTCGTCCTTGAGCAGGAAGAAGATGGGCTGGGTCGCGAGCCCCGCCTTCGGCTCGGCGAACCCCTGGACGGCGTAGACGGTGGCGAAGAAGACCAGGAGCCGACGGAGCGGCACGGGCTGTCCCGTGCCGGGCCCCTTCGGGGATGCCCCCCCGCCGTCGGTGCCGGGCGGCGCCGCCCGGCTCACGCCTGGACCGCTACGAGCGGACGACGAGGTCGATCTCGACCAGCGCGCCGAGGGCGAGGCCGGTCACGCCGACGCAGGTCCGGCCGGGGAGCCGCCCCGGCGCGAAGTAGCTCGCGTAGACCGCGTTCATCGCCGGATAGTCGGCGAAGTTGACGAGGTAGACCCGCGCGAAGACGACCCGCGCCAGGCTCGAGCCCGCCCCGCTCAGGACGGCCTGGAGGTTCCGCATCACCTGGTGGGTCTGCTCGGTGACGCCGCCGCCAATGAGCGTGCCCGTCGCGGGGTCGGCGGGCAGCTGTCCGGTGACGAAGAGGAAGTCCCCGGCGCGCACCGCGTGGCTGTACGGCGCCGTGGGCGGAGGCGGCGGGGCGCCCGGGACCATGAGGAACTCCAGGTCCATGGCGTCACAGGATGGGCCGGCGCCCGCGGAGGTGTCAAGGCGCGCCGCGAGTGGGCGTCGTCGCTTGACTTCGACTGGGGCGTGGGCGAGAGTCGGGCGCGGCGCGCGGGCCCGCCCACGCGAAGCCCGTGACGTGAAAGGAGCGGCGATGCGGCTGGGGCTCGGTCTGGGATATGCGGGGGCGCGCGTGCACGTCGACGTCCAGGCCGTGCAGGATGCGGAGCGTCTCGGCTATCACTCGGTCTGGACGGCGGAGGCCTACGGCTCGGACGCCGTGGTCCCGCTGGCATGGGTCGGCGCGCTGACGTACCGCATCCGCCTCGGCACCGCGATCCTCCAGATGGCGGCGCGCACGCCAGCCATGACCGCGATGACGGCGATGACGCTCGACGCGCTGTCGGGCGGGCGAGTGCTCCTGGGCCTCGGCGTGTCCGGGCCCCAGGTGGTCGAGGGCTGGCACGGGCAGCCGTTCGGGAAGCCGCTCGGCCGGACGCGCGAGTACGTGTCCATCGTGCGGGCGATCCTCGCGCGCCAGCGGCCGCTCGAGCACGCGGGGGAGCACTACCAGATCCCGTATCGCGGGCCCGACGCGACCGGCCTCGGGAAGCCCCTCCGGAGCATCGTGCACGCGCGCGCCGACCTCCCGATCTACCTCGCCGCGATCGGGCCGAAGAACGTCGCGCTCGCCGCGGAGATCGCCGACGGCTGGCTGCCCGTGTTCTTCTCGCCGGGGCGCGCCGGCCTCTTTCACCAGGCGCTCGCCGAGGGCTTCGCCCGGGCGGGCGTGTCGGGCAAGCGCGATCGCTTCGACGTCGCCCCCATGGCGCCGGTGGTGGTGGGTCGGGACGTGGACGCCTGCCGCGCCCAGGTGAAGCCCCGCCTGGCGCTGTACGTGGGGGGCATGGGGGCGCGGGGACGGAACTTCTACTTCGACCTCGCCTGCCGCTACGGCTACGAGGAGGCGGCCGCCCGCGTCCAGGGGCTATACCTGGCCGGCCGCCGGCCGGAAGCGGAGGCCGCGGTGCCGGACGCGCTCGTCGACGAGATCGCGCTCTGCGGCCCGCCGGAGCGAATCCGGGAGCGTCTCACGGCGTGGCGCGAGGCCGGGGTGACCACGCTCGTCTGCTCGACGACCCAGCCCGAGGCGATCCGCCTGATGGCGGAGCTGGTTCTCTGACCGGCCGGTCCGTCACGTCGGCGCCGCGTTAGCTCCCGCCGGCCCCGAGCCGGGTCTCGCCCCGGCTCGGGCGAAGCGCCCTCGGCTCGCTCAGAAGAGGCGGCGGGCCTCCTGGAAGTCGCGGTCCCGCTCCAGCTCCGCAGCCAGGGCCTCGAGCGATCCACGAGCCGACGCCGTGTCGCCGCGGACCGCGATCAGCTCGACCAGGACCTGCGCGCGCTCTCCCCACCCGCGGGCCTTCGCGGTGTAGCGCCAGGGATCCGGATGGGTGAGCTTGCTCCGCTGGATCTCGTCGCGCAGGCGCTCGGCACGCTCGCCGAGGGTGGGTTCGGCCACGGGAGGGGCGGGCCGCGCCGCCGCGGCGGCTCGCTTCGGCGCCGCCGCCGCCGGCGCCTTGGCGGCAGGCTTCATCGCAGCCTTGGCGGTCGTCGCAGCCTTGGCGGTGGGACGCGGAGCCGCCTTGGACGGTCTGCTCGCTGCCTTCTTCGTCACGGAGCGCTTCCCTGTCTTCTTCGCCACGGTCTTGTCGTCCTCCTCGCGTCACTTCGGTGGGGGATCGGGCCAGTCGCCGGATTTCCTCTCAGGGTCGGACAGCCCGACCAGAGGGCGCACCAGATGATACAGCGCAAACACCTCGAGAGCGAACGGCGGGAATCCGAGATATCCGGCAAGAGGCATCTCGAAGAGCCGCACCGAGGGGAAGACGGGGACGCCCACGTACCGCCACTTGGCCAGGGCCCAGTAGTTCCAGAACTCCCAGAGAACGCCGCACACGATCCCGGCGACGAGCCACCGTCGGACGAACCGCCGGTCACCGGCGCGCCAGGCAGCCAGGAAGGACGGCCGCCCCGCGTGCGCGTTCAGAGGGTCGACGAGCAGCACGAAGCCGAGCCACACGAAGCCGAAGGTCCACGGCCGCACGGCGGCCGGGAGGAACAGCGGGACGGTGACGAAGGCGACGCCGACGGTCATCGCGAGACGGAGCCCGACCGACAGGGGCACCGGCTCCCGCGGCGCGGGCGGCGCGGGCAGGGGCCCCGCCCCCAGCAGCGCGGCCGTCTCGAAGAGCGCGGGCCAGATCGTGGCGAAGGCCCAGGCGTACGCGACGGCGGCGACCCAGGGGGACTCGGGCACCCCGAAATACGCCCAGTTCCGGAGACGCGCGTTGTAGCCCTCGAAGAGGAGCCAGAGCGGGATCGAGAGGGTCGCCATGAGGGCGGCCTCCCGGGGCCTGTCGCGGAGCAGCGAGCGGCCGTCCCGCCGGAGGACCCAGGCGTCCGCCAGCAGGATGTAGGCCGTCCACATGACCGGTGTGAACCAGCGGGCCAGGGGGCCGATCTGCCACGGGAGCAGGGCCTGGTTCACCAGGAGGACGAGCGCCCCGAGCCATCCGTGCCACGCCATCTCCTTCTCTATATACTCGGAACGTGTCGATCCTGACGCGCCTCCTTCGCCGCCTGAACCTGCGCTTCCCGACCCTCTTCGCGCTCTTCGCGCTGCTGACCTTGCTCGACCTCGTCCTGCCGGATCCGCTCCCGCTGGTCGACGAGCTCGGGCTCGCGCTCCTCACGCTCCTCCTCGCACTCTGGCGCGATCGGCGACCGTCGCCGGCGCCGGGGCGCTAGGCCGCGTGCGCCCGTTCCCGCGGGAGCGCGCCCAGGACATCGGCGCCGGGTTCGCGAGGTTGACCCGCGGGGGCGCCCGGGTGGAGAATGGCCGCGAGATTTTTTGGCTCGAAAGGGGGCGTGCGTGCCGCGGACGAGACTAGACGTCCCGTCGGTCGAGCATCTGTCCATCGTTGACGAGGAGGGTCGCGTCGACGAGTCGCTCGAGCCCCCAATTCCTCACGAGGATCTCCGCCGCCTCTACCGTACCTTCCTCCTCGGCCGGCGCTTCGACGAGCGGATGCTGCGCCTCCAGCGCCAGGGACGCATCGGCACCTTCGGCCCCATTCGCGGTCACGAGGCCGCCGTCCTGGGGAGCGTCTACGCGCTCCGCGCGACGGACTGGATGGTGCCCTACTATCGCGAGTGGCCCGCGTACATGTGGCGCGGCTGGCCGCTCGAGAACCTCATCCTCTACTACGCGGGGTACGCCGAGGGGATGCGAGTTCCCGACGGTGTGCGGGACCTGCCGCTCTGCATCCCGATCGCGAGCCAGATCCCGCACGCGGTCGGTCTGGCGTGCGCGAGCCGGTACAAGGGCGAGGACAGCGTGACGATGGTCTACTTCGGCGACGGCGCCTCGTCCCACGGCGACTGCCAGGAGGCGATGAACTTCGCCGGCGTCTTCCAGGCCCCGCTGGTCTTCTTCTGCCTGAACAACCAGTGGGCCATCTCGCTGCCGCGGACGAAGCAGACCCACGCGCGGACGCTCGCGCAGAAGGCGATCGCGTACGGCTTTCCCGGGATCCAGGTGGACGGCAACGACCTGCTCGCGTGCTACGTGGCGACGCGCGAGGCCGTCGATCGGGCGCGGCGCGGCGAGGGGCCGACGCTGATCGAGGCCCTGACGTACCGGCTGTCGCTCCACACCACGGCGGACGATCCGACGAAGTACCGCGACGAGGCCGAGGTCAAGGAGTGGGAGGCCCGGGAGCCCTTCCCCCGGTTCCGGCGGTACCTCGAGGGGAAGGGCATCCTCGACGCCGCCGGGGAAGCGGCGCTCGAGGCCGAGATCGACACGGAGATCCGGAACGCGGTCGAGCGCGCCGAGGCTCGGATGCAGGCGAACCTTGTCGACGGCTTCGAGCACGTCTACGCGGAGCCGACGCAGGAGCTGCGGGCCCAGCGCGAGGAGCTCTTGCGCGAGCTCGCCGCGGCCGGCGAGGCGGCGCACGGGTAATGCACCGGACGGCACCCGAGGACCGACGAGGAGCCGGCGATGACTGAGCCCCGGAAGCTGACGATGGTCCAGGCCATCAACCTCGCCCTCATGCAGGAGATGGAGCGGGACGACGACGTCCTGGTGCTGGGCGAGGACATCGGCGTCGACGGGGGCGTGTTCCGCGTGACGGACGGCCTCCTCGCGAAGTTCGGGGAGCAGCGCGTCATCGACACGCCGCTGGCCGAGGGCGCCATCGTGGGCATGGCCATCGGCATGGCGATCTACGGGCTGAAGCCGGTGCCGGAGATCCAGTTCTCCGGCTTCTCCTTCCAGGCCTTCCACCAGATCGAGAACCACGCCGCGCGGTACCGCGCCCGGACGCGGGGGCGCTATCACATCCAGATGGTCGTGCGGATGCCGTACGGCGGCGGCGTGCGCGCCCTCGAGCACCACTCCGAGAGCGAGGAGGCGTACTACGCGCACACGCCGGGCCTGAAGATCGTGATCCCGTCCAGCCCCCGGTCCGCGCGCGCCCTCCTGGTCAGCGCGATCCGCGATCCGGACACGGTGATCTTCTTCGAGCCGAAGGCCCTCTACCACGCCGTCAAGGAGGAGGTCCCGGTGGCCGAGGAGGCCTGGCCCATCGGAAAGGCGCGCGTCGCCCGGGAGGGCAAGGACCTGACGCTGGTCGCCTACGGGGCCATGCTCCACCGCTGCCTCGAGGTCGCCGAGCGGGTCCACGCTGAGGACGGGGCCGAGGTCGAGGTGGTCGACCTCCTCTCGATCTCGCCCATGGACACGGAGACGATCGCCGCGTCCGCCCGCAAGACGGGTCGCGTGGTCGTCGCCCACGAGGCGCAGCGCAGCTTCGGGGTCGGCGCCGAGGTCGTGGCGCGGGTCGTGGAGACCGCCTTCCTCCAGCTCGAGGCGCCCGTGCGGCGCGTCACCGCGTTCGACATCGTCTACCCGGGCTTCGCGCGCGAGCGCGGCTGGCTGCCGGGACCGGAGCGCGTGCTGCGCGCCGTCCGGGAAACGCTCGCCTTCTAGCCGGCGCCAGGTTCGCGCCGCGCGTCCGCGTCCGATGGCGAGAGACTTCAAGCTGCCCGACCTCGGGGAAGGCCTCACCGAGGCGGAGATCGTCCGGGTCCTCGTCGCCCAGGGCGACGAGATCAAGGAGGATCAGGCCGTCCTCCTCGTGGAGACCGAGAAGGCCCAGGTCGAGCTGCCCTCGCCGTTCGGCGGACGCGTGGCCGCCGTGCACGTCCAGGCCGGTCAGCGCGTGAAGGTCGGCGCGGTGCTGCTGAGCTTCGCCGACGCGGGAGGCACCGCCCGGACCGCGACACCGCCGGCCGCGCCGCCCGCGCGTGCCGCCGCTCCCGCACCAAGCGCCCCGGCGCCGGCCGCGCCGCCCGCGACCGGCCTTCCGCCCGCAGCCACGCCCTCGACCCGCCGGCTCGCGCGCGATCTCGGCGTGGACCTCGCGCACGTCCGCGGAACGGGCCCCGGCGGCCGAGTCTCGGACGAGGACGTTCGAGCCGCCGCGGGCGCGCGCGCGGCGCCGGCCCGCCGCGCCGGCCGCCGGCGCGCCGTCCTCGAGCGCCGCGAGGCCCCCGGTGCCGGCCGGGCCGGCCGAGGCCGCCCGGCCTCTGGCCAGCCCCATCGCTCTGCCCCCGCTGCCGCGGTTCGAGCAGTGGGGACCGGTCGAGCGGGAGCCGTTCCGCGGGATCCGCCGGCGCAGCGCCGAGCACCTGTCGCTCGCCTGGGCGGTGATCCCGCACGTCACCCAGCAGGACCAGGCCGACGTCACCGAGCTCGAGACGATGCGGCGCCGCCAGCAGAAGCGGGGAGGCGAGGGAAGCGCGGACCTGACCCTGACGGTCTTCCTGATCAAGGCGGTGGCGACCGCCCTCCGGGCGCACCCGCGCTTCAACGCGAGCCTGGACCAGGCGACGGGTGAGCTCGTCCTCAAGCGCTACTACAACATCGGCGTCGCGGTGGACACGGACCAGGGGCTCGTGGTCCCGGTGGTGCGGGGCGTCGACGGCAAGGGGATTCGAGACCTGGCGGCCGAGCTCGCGCGGCTCGTCACGCGAACGCGCGAGGGCAAGGCGACCCTCGAGGACCTCCGGAGCGGGACGTTCACCGTGACCAACACCGGCGCCCTCGGAGGCACCGGCGCCACGCCGATCATCAACTATCCCGAGGTCGCGATCCTCGGCGTCGGTCGCGCTCGCCCGACGCCCGTCGTCCGGGACGGCCAGATCGTCCCGCGCCTCGTCCTGCCGCTATCGCTCGCCTTCGATCACCGGGTCATCGACGGCATGGAGGCGGCGCGCTTCTCCACCGAGCTCGTCGGCCTCCTCGAAGCTCCCGAGCGCCTCTTCCTCGAGGGGTAGGGAGGGCCGGCGCCCGTGGTCATGGGCGAGCTACCCCGCGAGGCCGACCTCGTCGTCCTGGGGGGCGGCCCGGGCGGCTATGCGGCCGCCTTCCGCGCGGCCGATCTCGGGCTCGACACCGTCCTCGTCGAGGCGCGCGGCGCGCTCGGCGGTGAGTGCCTCCACGTCGGCTGCATTCCTTCCAAGGCGCTCCTGGGCATCGCCGCGCTGATCCACGACGCGGCCGATGCGGCGGACGCGGGCGTCACGTTCGGCCCGCCGCGCGTCGACGCCGCGAAGCTGCGCGCCTGGACCCAGCGCTCCATCGGCCGCCTCGCCCATGGGCTGGCCGGTCTCGCCAAGGCGCGCGGCGTCGACGTGGTGGCGGGCCACGGGCGCTTCGAGACCGACGGCTCGATCCGGGTGTCGCGCGAGGACGCGCCGCCGGCGACGCTCAGGTTCAAGCACGCGATCGTCGCCACGGGCTCGCGGCCCGCGACGCTCCCCGGGCTCGAGCCCGGTCCCCGCGTGTGGGACTCGACCGCGGCGCTCGAGCTGTCCGCCGCGCCGGCGCGGCTCCTGGTGGTGGGCGGCGGCTACATCGGGCTCGAGCTCGGGAGCGTCTACGCGGCGCTCGGGACCGAGGTCACGGTCGTGGAGCTGCTCGACGGAATTCTGCCGGGAGTCGATCGGGACCTGGTCGCGCCGCTCGCCCGCCGGCTCGGGAGACGGTTCAAGCAGATCCTGCTCGGGACCAAGCTCACGGGAATGCGCGACGAGGGGGGCGCTCTGACCGTGGAGCTGGCCGGCGAGGGGGCGCCGAGGCACCTCGAGGTCGACCAGCTGCTGGTGGCCGTGGGGCGACGTCCCCTCACGGACGATCTCGGGCTCGAGCACACGCGCGTGGCGCGGGACGCGCGCGGCTTCATCGTGGTGGACGCTCAGCGCCGCACGGCGGACCCGCGGGTTCTCGCCATCGGAGACGTGGCAGGCGAGCCGATGCTCGCCCACAAGGCGATGGCGGAGGGCCTGGTCGCGGCGGAGGCTGCCGCCGGGCGCCCGGCCGCGTTCGAGCCCCTGGCAATCCCGGCGGTCGTGTTCACGGACCCCGAGATTGCGTGGTGCGGGGTCATGGAAGCGGAGGCGCGGACGCGCGGCATCGAGGCGCGAGCGGTGAAGGTCCCGTGGAGCACGTCGGGACGCGCCGTCGCCATGGGGCGGACCGACGGCCTCACCAAGCTCGTGTTCGAGACGGCATCCGGCCGGCTGCTTGGAGTGGGCCTGGTCGGGCCGCACGCCGGCGACCTGCTCGCCGAGGGCACGCTCGCCGTCGAGATGGGTGCGGTGGCCGAGGACCTCGCCGGAACGATTCATACCCACCCCACGCTTTCCGAGACGCTGGGCGAGGCGGCCGAGCTCTTCCTCGGACGCCCGATCCACCTTCCGCCACCACGCTCCTGACGCGCGTCCTCGTCCCGCCGGGCTGAGCCCCGCGGCGCCGCGCGCCACCTCGCTGCTGTGTCGCCGCCACGTTGCTGCCGGTAGCTGATCGATGAGTCGCCCGGTCCTCCTCGCCGCGCTGGGCGTCCTGACGGTCTCGCTGGACACCGCGGTCAACATCGCCTTCCCGGCAATCTCCGCCGCGTTCCAGGTGGCGGCCACATCGATCCAGTGGATCGTCCTCACCTACATGGTCACCTTCGCCATCGCGCTGATTCCTGCCGGCTGGCTTGCCGACCGGATCGGACATGCGCGCGTCTTCCAGGGAGGTCTCGCCCTCACTGGCGTGGCGCACGTCCTGTGCGGGCTCGCGCCCGCCTGGGCGTGGCTGCTCGGAGCGCGCGTCGTGCAAGGGCTGGGGGCGGCGCTCGTGATGGCGAGCGCGCCCGCCCTCGTCACCCTGTCGATGGAAGCGGACCGGCGCGGGCGGGCCCTGGGCCGGCTGGGACTGGCGGCGAGTCTCGGCGCTGTCGTGGGACCTCTCGGTGGCGGCGTCCTCATCGGGGCGCTGGGCTGGCGTGTCGCGTACCTGGGGCGGCTCCCCCTCGTGGCGGTCGCGCTCGGGCTATGCTGGGCGCTCCCGGAGAGGACGGTGTCGCCGGGATCGACCCGTCCCGACATCGGCCCGCCGCCGGCGGCCGTCTTGGGGGACGCCCCGCCCGCGGGGAGTGCCGCCAGCGGCCTCACCGACCCCCGGACCTTCGCGCTCGCGAACGCGGCGCATCTTCTCGCGTTCGTGGCGCTCTTCGCCGTCTGGCTCCTCGTGCCCTACTACCTGATCGACCGGCGAGGCTTCTCGGCGGGGTTGGGGGGCGTCCTCTTCACGACCGGGCCGCTCGCGCAGGCGTGCGCGGCCCCGCTCGGAGGGCGGCTGGCCGATCGGGGCGCCGGCCGCGGGCTCGCGCCGCTGGCCCTCGCCATCGAGGGCGTCGGGCTCTGGCTCACGGGACGCCTCGACGACGTTGCGGGCCTCGCGCGCATCGCCTTGGCCCTCGGGCTCGGCGGCTTCGGCTCCGGGCTCTTCCTCGTCGCCAACATGCACTACGTCATGGCCGCGCTGTCGCCGTCGCGCCAGGGCATGGCCGGGAGCTTGGTCGCGCTCATGCGGACGACGGGGGTTGTCGTGGGGGCGAACGTGACGACCGCCGTCTACGCTGCGCGCCTGTCCGCCCACGCCCATCTCGGGGAGGGAGGAGCCGCCTCGTCGGCCTTCACCGACGCCTTCAGCGTGGCGGCGGCGATCGCGGGGGCCGCGGCGCTCCTGAGCCTGGTGCCACCACGCGCGCGCGATGCGGCCGGCAGCACCTCCACGCCTTGACACCCCTCGCGCGGCCGGTGTATACCCCGTCGCGACGGTGTCGCCGTTTGGACGCCAGGGCCCCCCAATGACGCGTGTCCCCGAGCCGAGCCGAGATCAGCTCGACCCCGAGGTGCGGGAGCTCTACGACCGCATCGCCCGGACGCGCGGCGCCACGCGCGGACCGTACGTCGTCCTGCTCCATCACCCGGCCCTCTGCGAGCGCGTCGCCGCGCTCGGCGAGCTGCTGCGTTTCGGGTCGGGGTTGCCGGGCGCGGATCGCGAGCTCGCGATCCTCACCGCCGGCCGCGAGGCCGAGGCGCCTTACGAGTGGGCGGCCCACGAGCCCATCGCGCTCCGGGAGGGCACCCGGACCGAGGCGATCGCGGTCGTGCGCGAGGACCGGCCGACGCACGGGCTCCGGCCGCGAGAGGCCGTCATCGTCGACACCGTGCGCGCGATCTATCGAGCCCGCGGTCTCACGGCCGATCAGTTCGCGCGCGCCGACACGGAGCTCGGACGCCAAGGCCTGATCGAGCTCGTGACGCTCGCGGGCTACTACGGGATGATCGCCGCGATCCTCAACGCCTACGACGTGGATCTACCTCCCGGCCCGACCCCGGTCTTTGGCCGCCGGGCCGGTGGCGAGGCCTCCCCGGAGAGACGCTAGACGATCCCAGGGCCCGCCCGGGCCCGCGGCGTTCACCGCCGATCGACCAGGGCGCGGATCCAGTTGTGATGGGCCTCGTAGTGCTCCCACGTGTTGCCGCCAATCCACGCCGCCGCGGGACCGCCATCGCTCTCCGCGCCGGATGGCACGACGTCCGAAACCGTGCCGGCGACCGCGCGATCATCGAGGACGGCGAGCCGGGCGCGCGCCGCCCGGTGGCTGGCCCGGGCGGCGTTCAGGACCTCGGTCAGCGGGCGGTGCCGGTGACGGGTGAAGATCGCGGCGTTCACGGTGTCCTCGTCCTGGGCGAGCGTGGCCTCGTCCAGACCGAGCGCCTCGTGAGCCGGCCGCCCCGCGAGACGGGCCAGGAACGCATCCTCCCAGGCGGCCACGTGCATGACGTGGTCCTTCACCGCCCATCCGGCCGGATCGCGGACATCGGTGAGCTGCGCCTGGGTGAGACGGCCCAGGGTGCTCTCGAGGGCCTCCCAGGCCCGGTCCAGCCGGGACAGGAGCTCCGCCGTCGTCTTCGGGGTCGAGTCGCTCATCGTCCACCTCCCGCGAAAGGGTTGGCGAGGGAACTGCCTCGATGAGCTGAGACCCCGGACCTGGCCGCGCGTGAAATCCATCCGGCCAGCGGGGTCCGGCGCGGCGGCGGTCGGGCGCGGCTTCCCGGCTCGCAGTGGAGGCGCTATCCTGTCAGCCGATGGCAACCTTCGGGCTCGTTCACGGCGCGGGGCACGGCGCCTGGTGCTGGGAGCGCGTGATTCCGATCCTCGAGGGGCTTGGGCACCGGGCGTTCGCCATGGACCTCCCGTGCGAGGATCCCACCGCGGGCCCCGAGCGTTACGCCGAGGTCGTCGATCGGGCGCTGCCCCCCGCGAGCGATCTGGTGCTGGTCGGCCATTCCCTGGCCGGGTTGACGGTTCCCTTGGTCGCGGCACGCCGCCCGGTACAGCGGCTCGTCTTCCTGTGCGCGCTCGTCCCTGAGTTCAAGCGAAGCCTCGCGAACCAGGTTGCGGCCGACCCCGAGCTCTACCATCCGGTGCTGCGCTCGCATCCCGGCCGCGTGACCGACCCGGACGGCACCGTCCGGTTCCGAGACGAGGCGGCCGTGCGCGACGTCTTCTGCCAGGACTGCACCCCGGAGGACGTCAGCTGGGTATTTGCGCACCTGCGGCCCCAGGCCGCCGCTCCCCGGCGCGAGCCGTGCCCCCTGTCGGCCTGGCCCACGGGCGCGAAGGCGTACATCCTCTGCCGCGAGGACCGGGCCATCTCACCCGCCTGGTCGCGCCGCGTCGCGCGCGAGCGACTGGGTGTCGAGCCGATCGAGCTCGACGGGAGCCACTCGCCCTTCATCTCCCGGCCCGCGATCCTCGCCGGCGTGCTCGACCGCCTTGCACGCTGACACTCGCGCGAGCCGGTAGAGCCGCGATGCTAAGATGCTCGCGCTCGGCATCCGGCTGACGCGATCCGAGATTTCTGATCCGGGAGGCGCACGCATGACGTCCGACGAGCTCTGCTGGCTGTCCGCCACCGACCTGGCGGCCCTCATCCGCCGCCGCAAGGTCTCGCCCGTCGAGGTCATCGACGCGGTGCTGGACCGGATCGGACGCCTCAACCCGCAGATCAACGCGTACGTCACGGTCACCGCCGACGAGGCTCGGCGGGCGGCGCGTGCGGCCGAGCGGGCGCTCGGCGGTCGCCGGGCGGCGCTGGGGCCGCTCCACGGGGTGCCGTTCTCGGTCAAGGATCTCGTCATCACCAAGGGCGTGCGGACGACGTTCGGCACCCCTCTCTTCGCCGACAACGTCCCGACCGAGGACGCTCCGATGGTCGCCCGTCTGAAGGCGGCCGGCGCCATCATGGTCGGCAAGACCAACACGCCGACCATGGGCTGGCTGGGAGCGACCCACAACCTGCTCTTCGGGGCGACCCGGAACCCGTGGCGCCTGGACCGCACCCCGGGCGGTTCGAGCGGTGGCGCCTCGGCGGCGGTCGCGGCCGGCCTCGCCCCGATCGCCATCGGGACGGACGGGGGCGGCTCGATCCGGATCCCGGCCTCGTTCGCGGGTATCTTCGGCCACAAGCCCTCCTACGGCCGGATCCCGACGTATCCCGCGAGCGCGGCGTGGAGCCTCTCCCACATCGGCCCGATGACGCGGACCGTGGCTGACGCCGCCCTGGCGATGCAGATCTGCGCGGGGCCCGACGAGCGCGACCCGTACTCGCTCCCCCGGAGCGGGGTGAACTACGTCCGGGCGACCCGCGGTGGGGTCAAGGGGCTCCGGGTCGCCTATGCCGAGGACCTGGGCAACGTGACGGCGCTGGATCCCGAGGTGCGACAGGCCGTGGCCCGGGCGGCTCGCACGTTCCGCGATCTCGGCTGTCGGGTGGAGACGGTGGCCCCGCGCTGGCCGTCGCCCGCCGAATGCTGGTACGAGATCTTCTGCGGGGGGGTCGCGACGCGGCTCCTTCCGTATCGAGACCGCCGCGACGACATCGAGCCGGGCCTCCAGGCGATCATCGAGGCGACCGCCGCGAACCCGCCGAGCCGGTACGTGCAGGCCTGGTTCGATCGGCTCGCGTGGTGGCAGCACCCGCGTGCGTTCTTCGAGCGCTACGACCTCCTGCTGACGCCGACGGTCGCGTGCCCGCCCTTCCGGCTCGGCCTCGACCATCCGGGCGAGGTCGCGGGCAAGGCGGTCGTGCCCTACGGGTGGCTTCCCTACACGTATCCCTTCAACCTGACGGGCCAGCCCGCGGCGTCGGTCCCGTGCGGGTTCACCCGGGACGGGCTGCCGATCGGGCTCCAGATCGTGGGCCGCCGCTTCGACGACCCGACCGTGCTCCGCGCGGCGTCGGCGTTCGAGCAGGCCCGGCCCTGGGCCAACGCGCGTCCCGGCCTGTAGTAGTCGCGGGCTGGCTCTTCGCGGCGGCCGTCGCCATCCGGCCGGCGGCCCTCGCGATCCCGGGCCTCGCGCCGGAAACCTTCGAGTACGAGGGTCAGGCGAGACCTACGTGGCGCTCCTGACCGGAGCGGTCCTCGGCGTCTGCGCGGCCTGGAGCCGCGCCGACCGGGGCGGCCGCCCGCGGCTCGTCCTCCCGCTGCTGATGTTCGGGTGCATCTCGGCCGCGCAGAGCCTCTTCTACGTGGACATCCGTCACCGCTGGGGCGTCGAGCCGCTTCTCGGGATCTTCCTGGCGTTCGCCGTGGGATGGTGGCGGCAGCCGCCGGGCGAGCGGCATGGACGTGCCCTTGACGGGCCCGCCGCCACTGCCTGAGGATGTGCTGAAGCACTCCGGTCGCGTCGCCGGCCGTGGCCTCGTTGCTGCCGGATGGGCGGGTCGGGCATCTCACCTTGGTGAACCGTGGCCAGGTGAACGGCCACGCGGAGGTGGCACATGGGGGTCCTGCGCACGCTTCGCATGCTCGGTGTCGCCATCCTGCCGGTGCTGGCCCTCGGCATCGCCGCCGATGCGCAGACCCCCCGGAAGGGAGGCGTGCTCCGCGTCGGCAACCTCGGCGAGCCGCCAACCCTCGACGCCCACTGGACGACGGCGACCCTGACCGAGGTCCTGACCAACCACCTGTACGAGGGTCTGTACGCGCTCGACGAGGGCTACCGCCCCATCCCCATGCTCGCCGAGGCGATGCCGACGGTGTCCCCGGACGGCCTCACCTACGCGATCCGGCTCCGCCAGGGGATCAAGTTCCACAACGGCAAGGAGATGACGTCGGACGACGTCGTGGCCTCGCTCAAGCGGTGGATGCAGCAGGCGTAGTACGGGAAGGCACTCGCCACCGTGCTGGCCGAGATGTCGAGCCACCGGCCGCTACGCCATCGAGCTCCGGCTCAAGCAGAAGTACGCGGCGGTCGAGGTCGAACGCTCGCGGCGCCCGAACAACTTCGGCGCCATCTACCCGAAGGAGATCGCCGAGAAGTTCCCGCCGGCCGAGAAGGTCACCGAGTTCGTCGGGACCGGGCCGTTCAAGCTCGCCGAGTGGAAGCCGGACCAGTACATCCGGATGGTCCGCTTCGACGACTACAAGTCGCGCCGAGCAAGCCACGAACGGGTACGGCGGGGCGAAGGTCGCCTACGTCGACGAGGTCCGCTGGATCCCCGTCCCCGACGTCGCCACCCGCGTGGCCCAGATGGAGACCGGCGAGCTCGACTTCGCCGACGATCTCAACATCGACGCCTACGACCGCCTGCAGAAGAGCGCGAACGCTCGGCCGGTCGTCGCCAAGCCGTACTACTGGCTCGTCGCGGTCCTCAACAAGAAGGAAGGCCTGATGACGAACCAGAAGCTCCGGCAGGCCTGGCAGGCGGCGCTGGACATCGAGCCGATCATGAAGGCGGTTGCCGGGGGTCGGTCGGAGTTCTACCGGATGGACGCCAGCCTCGCGTTCGTGGAGAACAAGCCCTGGTACGTGAAGCAGCAGCCGAGCTGGGGCTGGAACGAGCACAACAAGGAGAAGGCGAAGCGACTGCTGCAGGAGGCGGGCTACAAGGGCGAGCCCGTCCGGTTCCTGGCGACGCAGGAATACAAGTGGATGTACGACTTTGCGCTCCTCATCCAAGCAGCAGCTCGAAGACGTGGGCTTCAACATCGACCTCCAGGTGGTGGACTGGGCGACGCTGGTCAAGCGCCGCAACAACCCGAAGGAGTACGAGGCGTTCACGACCGGCACCGGCAACATCTTCGAGCCGACGGCCTTCACGGTGCTCTCGTGCACGTGGCCGGGCTGGACGTGCGACGCGGACATCCAGGGGCTGATCCAGGAGATGGGCGCGGGAGACGGACCAGAAGAAGCGGTTCGCTCTTCTGGGAGCAGATGCACCGGCTCTGGTACGAGAAGGTGCCGTCGGTCCGCTACGGCGACCTCCACGGCCTCCGGGCGGCGTCCGAAGAAGGTCCAGGGCTTCAACGAGAAGACCGAGCGGCCGCGGTTCTACAACGTCTGGCTGGAGCGCTAGGCACGCGTCCGATCGCTGACCCCTCTTGACGAGCGCGTGGCGGCACCGGACCATGAAGCACCTGCTGCGGGCGGGCCGGCCGACGCGCCTGGCGTCGCGGGAGGCGCGGTCCGCCGGGCACATCCGACCATTGACGACCCATGGGAGGTGGCGCATGACGGGACGGACCTACCGAAACTTCGTCGCGGCGGTGGCGGTGGTCGCGCTGATCGTGGCCGGGCCTGCGGACGTGCACGCCCAGAAGAAGGGCGGGACCATCCGCGTCGGGAACCTGGGTGAGCCTCCGACGCTGGACGCCCACTGGACGACCGCCAGCATCACGGAGACCCTGACCAACCACATCTACGAGGGGCTCCTCACCCTGGACGACGACAACAAGCCCATCCCGATGCTCGCCGAGACGATGCCGGCCGTGTCGCCGGACGGCCTCACGTACACGTTCAAGCTCCGCCGTGGCATCAAGTTCCACAACGGCAAGGAGATGACGTCGGACGACGTGGTCGCGTCGCTCATGCGGTGGAGCAAGCAGTCGATCTACGGCAAGGACCTGTTCAACTACGTAGCCGAGGGCGGCCTCAGGGCCGTGGACAAGTACACCGTCGAGCTGAAGCTCAAGGAGAAGGTGGCGATCGTCCAGATCAACCTGGCGGTGGCCAACAACTTCGCCGCCATCTATCCGAAGGAGATCGCCGAGAAGTTCCCGCCGGCCGGAGAAGGTCACCGAGTACGTCGGGACCGGACCCTTCAAGCTCGTCGAGTGGAAGCCGGACCAGTACATCCGGATGGTGCGATTCGACGACTACAAGCCCCGCAGCGAGAAGCCCAACGGCTACGGCGGCGCGAAGATCGCGTACGTGGACGAGATTCGCTGGATTCCCGTCCCGGACGTCGCCACGCGCGTCGCCCAGATGGAGACCGGCGAGCTCGAGCTGGCGGACGATCTGAACGCCGACGCCTATGACCGGCTGAAGGCGAGCGCCAACGCGCGTCCGATCGTGTCGAAGATGTACTACTGGCTCGTCGCGGTCCTCAACAAGAAAGAGGGCCTGATGACGAACCAGAAGCTTCGCCAGGCCTGGCAGGCGGCGCTCGACATCGAGCCCATCATGAAGACGGTCGCCGCCGGCCGCGGCGAGTTCTACCGGATGGACTACAACCTGATCCACCAGGAGATGGGCGCCTGGCACGTGAAGATGCAGGGGCTTCCCTGGAACGAGCACAACAAGGAGAAGGCGAAGAAGCTCCTCCAGGAGGCGGGCTACAAGGGCGAGCCGATCCGCTTCATGGCGACCCAGGAATACAAGTGGATGTACGACTTCGCGCTGATCTCGAAGCAGCAGCTGGAGGACGCCGGGTTCAACATCGACCTCCAGGTGGTGGACTGGGCGACCCTCGTGAAGCGGCGCAACAACCCCAAGGAGTACGACGCGTTCACGACGGGCATCGGGCCCCAGTACGACCCGACCAACTCCAACGTGCTGAGCTGCACCTGGCCGGGCTGGACCTGCGACGAGCAGATCCAGACCATCAAGACCGCGATGATCCGCGAGACGGACTACAAGAAGCGGTTCGCGCTCTGGGAGCAGATGCACAAGGCCTTTTACGAGAAGGTCCCCGTGATCCGCTACGGCGACCTGTTCGGGCTGCGGGCGGCTTCGAAGAAGCTGCAGGGCTTGAACGAGAAGACGGAGCGGGTGCGGCTCTACAACGTCTGGCTGGACAAGTAGCTCGCGGCTGATCGCGTGACGCGGCGGGGGCCGGCCGTCCGGCGGCCCCCGCCGCCTCCTGTCATGACGGCCTATCTCATCCGTCGCCTCCTCGCCGTGATCCCGGTGATGGTCGTCGTCGTCACCGTGGTCTTCCTGCTGATCCACCTGATTCCCGGCGATCCCGTCGGCGTCATGCTCGGCCCCGACGCGACGCCGGCCCAGATCGACGGCGTCCGGCAGGCGCTCGGGCTCGATCGCCCGCTCGTCGAGCAGCTCTTCCTCTTCTACAAGCGCATCCTGCGGGGCGACCTGGGCCGCTCCTATTTCCTCGACCGGCCCGTGACCCAGGCGCTCTGGGAGCGCGCGGAGCCGACGCTCGTCCTGACGGCGACCTCGCTCTTCGTCGCGCTCCTGATCGGCGTGCCGTCCGGGATCGTGGCCGGCGCCAACCAGGGCTCCTGGTGGGACCGTCTGCTCATGCTGGGGGCCCTCCTGGGCGTCTGCATTCCCAGCTTCTGGCTGAGCCTGAACTTCATCTACCTCTTCGCGGTCCGGCTCGGGTGGCTGCCGGCGGCGGGGTACGCCTCGATCTTCACCGACCCATGGGCGGCGCTCCGCTACATGGTCCTGCCCGCGGTCTCCCTGGGCTTCAACCAGTCCGCCCTGATCGCGCGCATCGCGCGCTCGTGCATGGTCGAGGTGCTCCAGCAGGACTACATCCGGACCGCCCGGGCGAAGGGGCTGTCCCAGCGCGTGGTGGCCTACGTGCACGGGTTCCGCAACGCCCTCGTTCCGGTCGTGACGGTCATCGGCGTCACGATCGCGATTCTCGTCGGCGGCGCCGTCGTGACGGAGATCGTCTTCAACATTCCCGGGATGGGCCGCCTCATCATCTCGGCGATCTTGCGGCGCGACTATCCCGTGGTGCAGGGAGTCGTGCTCGTGACGGCCGCGTCCTACGTCCTCATCAACCTGGCCGTCGACATGGTCTACGCGTTCATCGATCCCCGCATCCGGTACGACTAGCATGACGCCGACGACGGACGCCGCGGTCGAGAAGGCAGTGGCCGGGGCTCCTTCCGCGATCGTGGGTGGCGGAGCCGACCGCGCTCCGGATCCGCTGGTTCCGCCGGCTGCTCCGCAACCGGAGCGTGGTCGTGGGCGCGGCGATCTTCCTCGTCTTCCTCCTGGCCGCGCTGTTCGCGGGCCAGATCTCGACCCACGTCCCCACGCGCCTCAACCCGCCCCAGCGCCTGAAGCCCCCGAGCGCGGCGAACTTCCTCGGGACCGACGAGTTCGGCCGGGACGTCTACAGCCTGGTCGTCCACGGAAGCCGGGTCTCGCTCCTCGTCGGCGGCGTCACCATGCTCATCACCTCGATCGGGGGGACGCTGATCGGGCTCATCGCGGGCTACTATCGGCGCCTCGACCTGGTCGTCATGCGCTTCATGGACGGGCTCATGGCCTTCCCCGCGATCATCCTGGCCATCGCCTTCATGGCCGCGCGGGGCCCCGGTGTCTGGAACGTCATCCTGGCCCTGTCGCTCGTCTACCTGCCGCGGACGGCCCTCCTGGTCCGGAGCACCGTGCTGAGCCTCCGGGAGCTCGACTACGTCGCGGCGGCCCGGGCGCTCGGCCGGCGCGATCTGGCGGTCGCCGTCCGGCACATCCTGCCGAACTGTCTCGCGCCGCTTCTCGTCCAGGGGACGTTCATCTTCGCGTACGCCGTGCTGGCGGAGGCGATCCTGGGATTCCTGGGCGTGGGCGTGCCGCCGTACGTTCCCTCGTGGGGCAACGTCATCGCGAGCGGGAAGAACGTGATCCGCGAGGCGTTCTGGGTCAGCCTCTTCCCCGGCATCACCTTGACAGTGGCCGGTCTCAGCCTGAACCTCCTGGGCGACGGCCTTCGCGACACCCTCGACCCCCGCCTCCGCGGGTCGGTCGGCACCGGTACAGGGAGACAAGGCGCATGAAGCTCTTCGATCTGACGGGCAAGGTTGCGATCGTCACGGGCGGCAACGGCGGCATCGGGCTCGGGATGGCCCGGGGGCTCGCCCAGGCGGGCGCCGCCGTCGCCGTCGCCGGACGGCAAGCGGCCAAGAGCGCCACGGCCGTCAAGGAGCTCGAGGCGCTCGGCGCCCGCGCGATGGCGGTCGAGGTCGACGTCCGGAAGGAGGCCTCCTGCCGGGCGATGGTGCAGGCCGTCGTCGACCGCTTCGGCCGGCTCGACATCCTGGTGAACAACGCCGGGACCAACATCCGGAAGCGCCCGGAGGAGTACACGCTGGAGGAGTGGCACACGGTCCTCGACACGAACCTCACCAGCGCGTTCATGTGCTCCCACGCGGCGTACCCCCACATGGTCCGGGCCGGTGGCGGGAAGGTGATCAACATCGGCTCGATGATGTCGATCTTCGGCGCGCCCTTCACGGCGCCCTACGCCGCCAGCAAGGGGGGCATCGTCCAGATGACCAAGGCGATGGCGACCGCCTGGGCACGGGAGAACATCCAGGTGAACTCGGTGCTCCCGGGCTGGATCGACACCGACCTCACGCGCAAGGCCAGAGAGCAGGTCGCAGGCCTCCACGACAAGGTGGTCGCGCGGACGCCCGCCGGGCGATGGGGCTTGCCGGAGGACCACGCCGGGATCGCCGTGTTCCTCGCGAGCGCGGCGTCCGACTTCGTCACGGGCACTGCCATCCCCGTCGACGGCGGGTACTCCGTCCAGGGCGTGTGAGGCCGGCGTCTCGGGCGACGCCGGGCGCTCGGCTTCGCCGGGGATTCGCGCGGAGCGCGCTCGGGCTCGCCTGCCTGGCCCTCGCGGCGACGGCCGCGGGGCAGGGAGGCGACCCGCGGGCGGAGATGACCCGCACCGTGCTCGACCAGCTCGCCGCGTTCCGCCGGGACGACTGGGCCACCGCGTACGCCTACGCGTCCTCCACCATCCAGGCCCGCTTCGGGCTCGAGGCCTTCCGCCAGATGGTCACCAGCGGCTACGCCCCCATCGCGCGCTCGGCCAGGGCCGCCGTGTCCAAGGTCGACGTGGTCGGCGCCGGCCACGGGCTGGTGGAGGTGCGGGTCGAGGGCGAGAACGGCGAGACGGTCGACGCGCTCTACGAGCTGGTCGACGAGCAAGGCAGCTGGCGGATCAACGGGGTGCTGACGCGGCCCGTGGAGGGCGCCACCGCGGCGTTGCCCGGCGGCGTGCCCCCGCGGCGCGTCGCGACCGGGTGAATCCCGGCGCCCCGGGGGCGACGAGAGGCCTCGCCCCGCTTCCCCTCCTCACGGCTCTCGCGTTCCTCGTCCAGGTCGACGTCCGCATGATGACGCCCCTCCTGCCGACGATCGCGCACTCGCTCGGGACGAGCGTGACCGCGATGGGCCTGGCGATGATGCTCTACATGCTGCCGTACGGTCTCTGCCAGTTCTTCTACGGCCCGCTGGGTGATCGGCTGGGGGCGATCCGGGTCGTGCGCGGGGCGGCGATCGGCTTCGGCGTGGGGACGCTCCTGACGGGCCAGGCCCACCACATCGCCGTGCTCGACGCGGTACGGTTCCTCACGGGAGTCTTCGCGGCGGCGGTGGTCCCCCTCACGTTCGCCTACATCGGCGCGACCGTGCCCTACGCGGAGCGCCAGGGAACGCTCGGGCGGTTCGCCGCCGTGACCTCGCTCGCCCAGAGCCTCTCGGCGGCGATCGGGGGGACGGTGGCCCACTTCGTGTCCTGGCGGGTCCTGTACGTCGGCGTGGGGTGCCTGTCTCTCGTTCCGGCGGTCCTCCTCTTTCACACGGACACTCGCCACGCGCCCCCGGGCGCCACCGGCGGCGGGCTCCACTACGGCCTCGTCCTCCGCCGGCGCGCGGCGCGGATCCTCTACGGGATCGTCGGCTTCGAGGGGGTGTTCCTGTGGGGCGGCTTCACGTACCTCGGCGCGGTCGCCGTGGCGCGGTTCGGGCTCAACGAGCTCGAGGTGGGTCTGCTGCTCGCGTGCTACGGCGTCGCGACGCTCGTCGGCGGAGTCTCGCTGGTGCGAATCCGGGCCCGGCTGCCCGAGCGCTACCTGGCCGCGCTCGGCGGCGGGCTGAAGGGCGGCGCCTATCTGCTGATGAGCGCCAGCGGGTCCCTCCTGCTGTTCGCGGTCGCGATCGTCATGCTCGGATTCGGCTACATCGCGCTCCACACGACGCTCCAGACCCGCGCGACCGAGCTGGCGCCGGAGGCGCGCGGCACGGCGGTGGCCCTGTTCGCGTTCTTCCTCTTCCTGGGCGGCGCGATCGGGTCCGCGATCTTCGGCCCGCTCGTGGACCACGGGTGGCACCGGCTCTTCCTCATGATCTGCGGGCTGAGCTTGCTGGTGCTGGGAGCGCTCGCCGTCCGCCTGCTCGGGGCCTCGCCCGACGACGTGTGACCCGCCCCGGCGGCGGTGTGCGGTCCCCCGCTGACGGGGCTCAGGGGCCCGGGCGCCGGGCGCTCGCCGCGCGCGTCACCAGGAAGTCGAAGTCGCAGCCCTCGGGCGCCTGGAGGACGCGCTCGCCGAACAGCCGCCGGTAGCCCCGGGCCGGCAGGGAGGCCGGCGCCCGCCACGCCGCGCGGCGGCGCCCGAGCTCGGCGTCGGTCACGAGGAGATCGAGGCGGCGGGCCTCCGTGTCGAGCAGGATCTCGTCCCCGTCTCGCACGTGCGCCAGCGGGCCGCCCACCGCCGCTTCGGGCGCGACGTGGAGCACCACGGTCCCACCGGCGGTCCCGCTCATCCGCGCGTCCGAGACGCGCACCATGTCCCGGACTCCGGCCGCGAGCAGCCTCTTCGGGATCGGGAGCGAGCCCGCCTCGGGCATCCCGGGTCCGCCCACGGGGCCGGCGTTCTGGAGCACGAGGACGCTTGCCGGCGTGACGGGAAGCGCCGGGTCGTCGACCCGGGCCGCGAGGTCCGCGAGGTCGCGGAAGACGCAGGCCGGGCCGCGGTGACGGAGGAGGGCCGGGGTGGCGGCCGACACCTTGAGCACCGCGCCGTCGGGCGCGAGGCTCCCGCGGAGGATGGCGAGCCCGCCCTCCGCCTTGAAAGGTCGGTCGAGCGTCGTGACCACGTCCTGCCAGCTACCGGGGACTGGCACGTCGTCCAGCGTGGCGCCGAGCGATCGCCCCGTCACCGTCGGCGCGTCCAGATGGAGGAGCGGGGCGAGCGCCTTCATCACCGCCGGGATGCCGCCCGCCTCGGCGAGGTCCTCCATGTGGTACTTCCCCGACGGCCGGATGCTCGCCACCATGGGGGTGGTGCGGGCGAACCGGTCGAAGTCGTCGAGCCCGAGGGGGACGCCGGCCCGTCCGGCGATCGCCGGCAGGTGGACGACGGCGTTCGTCGAGCCGCCGATCGCCATGAGGACCCGCACGGCGTTCTCGAACGCCGCGCGGGTGAGGATCCGCGAGGGCCGGAGGTCCTCCCGCGCCATCTCGACGATCCGCCGGCCGGCCGCTTCCGCCAGCCGCAGGCGGCGGGAGAGCGGAGCGGGAATGGCCGCCATGCCTGGAAGCGTCATTCCCAGGGCCTCCGTCATCGCCGCCATCGTGCTGGCGGTCCCCATGACCATGCACGTGCCAGTCGAGGGGAACAGCTCGCCCTGGATCGCCTCCATGCGGAGCGCGTCGATCTCTCCCGCGCGGTGCTCGGTCCAGAGCCGGCGGCAATCCGTGCACGCCCCGAGCCGCATCCCCTCGTAGCGGCCGGTGAGCATGGGACCCGCCGTCACGACGATCGCCGGCCGATCCGCGCTCGCCGCGCCCATCAGCTGGGCCGGCAGGGTCTTGTCGCAGCCGCCCAGCAGCACCACCCCGTCCATCGGCTGGCCGAGGATCATCTCCTCCGTGTCCATCGCCATGAGGTTCCGGAACAGCATGCTCGTCGGCGACAGGAAGATCTCCCCCAGCGAGATCGTCGGGAACTCGAGGGGCAGGCCGCCCGCCTGCCACACGCCCCGCTTCACGGCCTCGGCGACCTCCCGCAGGTGACGGTGACACGGATTGAACTCGCTCCACGTCTGGGCGAGGCCGATGACGGGGCGCGAGAGATCCTCTCCGGTCAGGCCCATCCCGCGGGCGAAGGCGCCCCGGACGAACAGGCTGAACTCGGGATCGCCGTAGTTCGTCAGGCCGCGGCGGACACCGGTCGGCGGGGCGGGCTCCTGGGCATCGGGCATGGGCAACGCTCCTTTTACCTGGCCGACGCGCCTCGCGCCTGCCTTGTATCAACGGCCTTCGGCCTGTGGCGTGACGCGGCGGCCTGTGGTCCGACGGTCTCGCGGTGCGGCGATGATACCGCCGACCGGGGTAAGATAGCGGGCGGTGGAGGCCCCCGTCCTGCGTCCCCGGCTGACCGACGAGGAGCGCCGGCTCCTGCTGAGCATCCAGGACCGGCTGCTCTGGCTCACCACCAACACCATCCACCACGCGAACAGCCGGCGCGCGAACCCGTCGCCGGAGCGGGTGGGGGGCCATCAGTCGAGCTCGACCTCCTCGCTCACGCTCCTCACCGCCCTCTACTTCAAGCTCCTGCGCCCGGGCGACCGGATCGCGGTCAAGCCCACGGCGGCGCCCGTGTTCTACGCGATCCAGGTCCTGCGGGGGCTCCTGCCGCCCGAGGGCCTCCGCGCGTACCGGTCGCTGGGCGGCCTCCAGGCGTACCCGAGCCGCGTGAAGAACCCCGACTGGTTCGACTTCTCGACGGGATCGATGGGTCTGGGCGCGGTGGCGCCCGCCTTCGCGGCGCTCATGGACCGGTACCTGGGCGACCATTTCGGCGGCGCCGGCGAAGCGGAACCGGGCCAGGCGCCCGCGACCGGGCGCCGGCGGAACATCGCGCTCGTGGGCGACGCCGAGCTGGACGAGGGGAGCGTCTGGGAGGCCTGGACCGAGGAGGCGATGGCCGACCTTGCCGGCCACGTGGTCGTGGTCGACCTGAACCGCCAGAGCCTCGACCGGGTCGTGGGCGACCACCGGAGCCGGCAGCTCGAGCGCCTCTTCCGGGCGCTCGGCTGGCACGTCATTTCGCTTCGCTTCGGCCGCCGTCTCGCGGCGCTCTTCGCCGAGCGCGGCGGTGACTGGCTCCGCGGCCGGCTCGAGGCCATGGAGAACCTCGAGTACCACGCGCTTCTCCGGCTCCCGCCCGCCGCCGCGCGGAAGGCGCTCGGCGAGGGCGCCCCTCCGGAGACCGTCGCGCGACTCGAGGCGCTCGGCGACGCGGAGGTCGCCACGCTGCTCGCCGACCTGGGCGGCCACGACCTGGACGCGATCGTCGACGCGTTCGCGGAAGCGGACGGGGTGGCCGACCGGCCGGTGGCGATCCTGGCGTGGACCCTCAAGGGGTGGCGCTTGCCCTTCGCCGGGGACCCGCTGAACCACGGGGCGCAGCTCACGGGCGAGCAGCTGGCCGCGCTGCGCCGCGAGCTCGGCGTCGCGGAGGACGACGAGTGGGCGCCGTTCCCGCCCGGCAGCCCCGAGGGACGCCACGTGCGGCGCGTCATGGGCGAGGGCATCGGCCTCCCCCGGCGCTATCGTCCCCCGCCGCCCACGCTGATCCCCGATCGGCTCGACCTTCCGCCTCGGCCGACGACGTCGACGCAGGAGGCCTTCGGCGACGTCCTGGCCGCCCTCGGCCGGCAGCCAGGCCTCGACTCCGCCCTGGTCACCGTGTCCGCCGACGTGACGACCACGACGCATCTGTCCGGGTGGGTCAACCGGCGCGGTGTCTACGCGACGCGCGAGCGGGACGACGCCTTCGAGCGCCACGGGCTCCGGCCCCTCATTCGCTGGAAGGAATCGCCGGCCGGCCAGCACCTCGAGCTGGGGATCGGGGAGGCGTCGTTCTTCGTCCTCCTGTCCGTCCTGGGTCTGGCGCCCGAGCTCTCCGGCCGCCGGCTCCTACCGATCGGCACGCTCTACGACTGCTTCCTGCCGCGCGGCCTCGACCCCCTCTTGCACGCCACGTACTCGAAGGCGCGCTTCATCCTCGTCGCCAGCCCCTCCGGCATCAGCCTCGCCCCCGAGGGAGGCGCCCACCAGTCGGTGCTGACCCCGGCGTTGGGGATCGAGGTCCCGAATCTCCTCGCCTACGAGCCCACGTTCGCTCGAGAAGTGGAGTGGCTCCTCCTGGAAGCCCTCCGGGTGATCCAGGACCCCGAGCGCGGCGAGGCGGTGTACCTCCGGCTCTCGACCAAGACCGTCGACCAGGCGCTCCTCCAGCCGGCCCTCGACCGTCTGGGCGAGGAGGCGCTGCGCGGCCAGGTTCTGAGGGGTGGGTACCGTCTGGTCGACCGCTCGGCGGAGCCCGGGTACGAGCCCGGCGCGAACGTCGTGACGCTGGTCGCGGCGGGCGTGATGGTGCCGGAGGCCGTCGAGGCCAGCCGGCAGCTGGCGGCCGAGGGGATCCACGCCAACGTCGTGGCCCTGACGAGCCCGCGCGCTTGCTACGCCGAGTGGCGCCGCCAGGTGGACGCGCTGGTACGGGGGCGGGCGCCCGCCCCGATGTGGGTCCGGGAGCTGTTCCCCGCCGAGGACCTCGAGGGCGAGGTTCCGGTGGTGAGCGTTCTGGACGGCCACTCCCACGCCCTCGCCTGGCTGGGGACCGTCCTGGGCGTTCCCCACGCGCCGCTGGGCGTCGACGCCTTCGGCCAGTCCGGCGCCCGCGCCGATCTCTACCGTCACTACGGCATCGATCCCGACGCCATCGCGCGAGCGGCCCGCGCCCTTTTGGTGTAGTCGCGCGTCCCGCTCGTTCGTAAGGCTTGACAGCCTTCGAGCACCGGGCTCTAGTAGGGAGAACCCTGCGACCGTCGCACCCACGGGCCAGAAGCTCTCGTGTCGGCGTCGGCGCGCGGTGGTCGGGCAGCCCGGCGCCCAGCCCCAAGGAGGCGCGTACACATGGCACTGTTCGGACAGCAGTCCCGCAAGGACGAACCGGCTTCGAAGTCCGAGCCCTTTCCGAAACCCGAGCCCAGAGTCGAGCCGCCACCGGCGCCGGTCATCCCGCCGGCTCCTGCCGTGACGGCGACCACGCGACGCGTAGAGGAGGCGCCGATGTCGATGACCACGCCCAAGGGTTCCGAGTCGATCCTCTCCGCGGGCCTCACGATCGAGGGGAAGATCGAAGGGAACGGCAACATCCGCGTCGCCGGACGCTTCAAGGGGAACGTCAACGTCAAGGGCGAGCTGACGATCGAGCCCGGCGCGTCCATCGACGGCGAGGTCAAGGCGGACACCGTGCTGGTCGGCGGGGAGGTCCGCGGTCACCTCATCGCCAACTCGCGGGTCGAGTTCAAGGAGTCCGGCACGCTGATCGGCGACCTCAAGGCGGGGAGCCTCACGGTGGCGGCCGGATCGAAGATGCGCGGCAAGGTCGAGTTCGGCTGGAAGGAAGGGGAAGTCGAGGCCCTGCACCCTCCCGAGCCGAAGACGCCCTCGCACTAAGGTCTCGCCGATGACAGGCGAGGCATGGAACTGTCCACACTGCGGGGAGCGCATCCTCCGGAGCGCGCCCACGTGTCCCGCCTGTCTGCGGCACCTGCGGTTCGACGCCGTCGCGGTCGCGCGACCGGCGCGAGAGGCAGTTTGTCCACTGACGGTCGATGGCACGATCCGGCATCCCGGCAGCGAGGCGCCCTGGGAATACTCGGTGCTGATCGAGGTGCATGACGAGCGCGATGAGATGGTCGCGCGTCGAGTCGTGGGGGTGGGCGCCCTCCGACCCGGCGAGGCCCGGAAGTTCACCCTGCGCGTCGAGGTGCTGGTCCCGGAATCCTCGCGATTGACCGCGGCGTCCTAGCCGGTGCCCGATTTCGGACCGAGCCCGGCGGCGGATCGCGGGCCGGTCTGGGGCGCCGGGGCAGCCGGAAGGCGTGACCTCGGAACGCTTGACCGCTGGCGTCCAGCGTCTGGGGAGGAGGCGACAGTGGGAAGCTTCTGCTGCCCGCTCGCTCGTCGCGCTGACGCTGGCCGCGGGCCATTGCCGCGCCGGCCCACGCGCCCAAGCCCGGGGGCACTCTCACCCTGACCCAGCGGGAGGAACTCGCCGCAGGGCTTCGCCATCCACGAGACGTCCACGATCTCTACGGTGTGGCCGGCGATGCCCTGCTTCAACAACCTGGTGCTGTTCGATCCCCTCAAGCCCACGGAGAGCGCCGACACGATCATCGGCGAGCTGGCCGAGAAGTGGTCCTGGCAGGACAACTACCGGAACCTGGTGTTCTTCCTGCGCCACGATGTGAAGTGGCACGACGGCAAGCCCTTCACCGTCGAAGGACGTCAAGTACACGTTCGACATGGTGCGCGAGGCGTCCGGACGCGCGCGGAAGCTCCGGATCAGTCCGCGGACCGACTGGTACGCGAACGTCGAGGCGATCGAGGCGCCGGACGCCTACACGGTCATCTTCCGGCTCAAGCGGCCCCAGCCGTCGCTCCTGCTGATGCTCGCGTCGGGCTACAGCGCCGGTCTACGCGGCCCACGTCCCGGCGGCCAGCTACCGCACGGGCTGCATGGGGACCGGTCCGTTCAAGCTCAAGGAGTGGCGCAAGGGCGAGTTCGTCGACTACGTGAAGAACCCCGACTACTTCGTGAAGGGTCGACCCTACCTCGACGCGCTCCGGTACGTCGTCATCAAGGAGCGCGGGACTCGGATCGCGGCGCTCCAGACGGGACAGGTCGACGTGTCGTTCCCGGATGAGGTGTCGAAGACGCAATGCCGAGCAGCTGAAGCACAGCGGTTGCCGCAGCTGGTCGTCACGCCGTACAGCGTGAACGTCAACGACAACATCGTCATGAACGTGACGAAGGCCGCCCTTCGACAACGCCGAAGGTACGGCTGGCCGTCAGCCACGCCATCGACCGGCGCGCGCTGGTCCGAGGCCGTGCATCAGGGCGGCGCGGTCGTCGGCGCGTCGCTGGCGCCGCAGCCCGTACGGGGTCTGGGGTCTTCTCGAGCCAGACTCTGGTCGCCCTCCCGGGCTACGGGAAACCGGCGGACGAGAAGGACAAGGCGCGGAAGCTGCTCGCGGAGGCGGGGTTCTCGCCGCAGAGTCCTCTCCGGGTCGAGATGGTGACGCGCAACATCGCCGTCTACGTCACCATGGCGTCCTTCGTCGTCAACGAGCTGAAGCAGATCGGGATCGAGGCGACGCTGAAGCAGATCGAGACGCGCGCAGTGGCATCCGATGGGCACACGCGGCGACTTCCAGATCGCCGCGAATCTCACGGGCATCGGGCCTGACGATCCTGACGCCAACTTCTTCGAGAACTACAGCTGCGGCTCGCCGCGCAACTACAGCTAAGTACTGCAACGAGCAGGTGATGGCCCAGATGCCAACAGCAGTCGCAGGAGCTCGACCCGAAGAAGCGACTCGCCCTGGTCCAGCGCGATCCAGAAGCGGCTCGAGGAGGACGCGGCGCGACCGATGCTGGACTGGCGGCTCGACTACTTCATCGTCTGGCCGTACGTCAAGAACCTGATCCCGCACCAGTCCATGTACAACTTCGGGCGCATGCAGGAGGTCTGGCGCGACCAGTGAGGTCGCCTCCGAGTGGGTCTGGATCCGGTGACGCTGGGGGAGGCGGTCGCCTCCCCACCGTCGTCTGTCCCGAGAGCCCCGGGCGCCGGCCGCGTGACGGCCGGACCCGCCGGCCTGTCGGGTGATCGCGTCGATGAAGACCTACGTCGCCCAGCGTCTCGCCGTCGCGGTTCTCACGCTGTTCGGCATGTCCCTGGTCATCTTCGTCCTTCTGCGACTCGCCCCCGGCGACATCGTCGACATCCTGTTCTCGACGGCCGGTTACGTCGACCCCCGGAGAAGCAGGCCATCCTGAAGGAGCTCGGGAATCGACCGGCCCTACTCGGGTCCAGTACCTCGACTGGATCTGGGAGATCGTGCACCGGCGACCTCGGCAAGTCGTACCGCTACGAGCTGCCCACGTGGCAGCTCATCCGGCCGCTCCTGCCGGTCACCCTGGAGCTCGCCCGCTCTCGATCATCGTGATCGCGGTGCTGCTCGGCGTGCCGACCGGCGTGATCAGCGCCGATCCGGCAGGATTCGGCCCTCGACTACGTCCTCCGGGTCGTGAGCCTGGCCGGGCTCTCGATGCCGTCCTTCTGGCTGGCGATGGTGATCATTCTCGCGCTCGTGGCGTGGTTCGGCTGGATCCCGCCGATGACGTACGTGAGCGCCGACCGCAGAACCTCCGGCTCACGTCCTCCAGTTCCTCCTGCCGGCGCTGGCCGTCGGCTACCGCTCGTCCGCCCTGATCATGCGGATCACGCGCTCGGCGCTTCTCGAGGTGCTCCGCGAGGACTACATCCGCACGGCGCGCGCCAAGGGTCAGAGCACCGCGCGTCGTCGTCTGGCGCCATGCGCTCCGAAGAACGCGATGCTGCCGGTCGTCACGGTCATCGGCATCGAGTTCGCCTTCATGATCGGCGGGCTGGTCGTGACCGAGACGGTATTCAATCTCCCGGGCGTGGCGCGCTTCCTGGTCCAGGCGATCCAGTGGCGCGACTACCCGATGGTGCAGAACCTCGTCATGTTCATCGCCATCGTCGTCATCCTGTCGAACCTGACGGTCGACCTTCTCTACGGGATCCTCGACCCGCGCGTGCGCTATGGCTGACCGGTCGTGGTCGACCCCGGGACTCAGCCGGTCGCGCCCCGAGCATCGCCGAGGGCTCGCCTGGAGCGCTGTGGCGCTTCATCCGGAAGAAGCCGCTCGGCGCCGCCGGCGCCGTCATCATGGGCACCATCGTCGTGACCGCGCTCTTCGCCGACCTGGTGGCGACGCACGATCCCGTCGCGACCGACGCCGCGCACACGCTCGCGCGGCCCGGCGCCGCGCACTGGCTGGGGACCGACAACCTGGGCCGTGACATCTACTCGCGCATCGTCCACGGTGCCCGGGTCTCGCTGATCGTGGGCCTGGCATCGACGCTGCTCGGCTCCGCGCTCGGCGGGGTGATCGGCCTCCTGTCGGGCTACGTGGGCGGCCGGGTCGATCTGGTGACGCAGCGCGTGCTCGACATCCTCCAGGGGCTGCCGTTGCTCGTGCTGGCGCTGGTGATGTCGGCCGCGCTGGGCCCGTCCATCACGAACGTGGTGATCGCGATCTCCGTTCCGATCATCCCGCGGGCGGCGCGCGTCGTGCGGTCGAGCGTGCTGTCGATTCGCGAGATGCAGTACGTGGAGGCGGCGCGCGCGCTCGGTCTCGTGCACCTCCGCATCGCCTTCCGCCACGTCTTGCCCAACACCGTCGGGCCGTTCATCGTGCTCTGCACGGCGCAGCTCGGCAGCGCGATCCTCGTCGAGGCCGCGCTGTCCTTCCTGGGCCTCGGCGTGCCCGAGCCCTATCCGTCGTGGGGACGGATGCTGTCCGTATCCGCCGCGGAGTACGCGCAGAAGGCGCCGCATCTCGTGCTGTTCCCGGGCCTCGCGATCAGCCTCGCCGTCTTCGGGTCGAACCTCCTCGGGGACGCGCTCCGCGACACGCTCGACCCGCGGCTCCGGGGCGCCTGAGCGCCCTGCCCGGACGGGCAGGGCGCCGCGGGTGCTAGAATCCCCCGTGGTGCTTCCCGCGTGCCGGTGATGACCGAGTCCGACCCCCTGCCGCCCTCTGGCTACGACACGGCCGACGATCCACGACGTGTCGTGTTGGCCGATCTGGTGGCCCGTCTCGCCGCCGCCGTGGCCGCGGGGGCCCGGGACTACGAGGGGGCAGCGACCCGCGCCGAGGGCGCCCTGCGGCACGGGCTCGAGGCGCTCGCCCGTGCCAAGCGGGCCGAGGCCGCCTGGCTCGCCCCGCTGGCGCGGGTCCCTGGGGGTGTCGGCGCCGCTCCTGCCCCCCCCGCTGCCGGCCGGGACGCCCGTTTCCTGGGGGGAGATCCTGGGGAAGGCGTTTCAGGCCGAACGGGTCCTCGAGGGGGTTGCCCGGGAGCTGGCCGGTTTGACCTCGGAGCCGGCCGTCAGGAGCCCTGGCGACCCGCCTGATTGCCGGGGTGAGCCGGGACCGTGAGGAGGTGCGTAGGCTCTACCTGCGGTACACCTAGCCCTGGAAGGCCCCAACCGGTCGCCCCCGCTCAAAGCCCCGTTTTTCTCTTTTTCGAACGGCATTTTTACCCTTGACAGCCCTCCTTGCCCCCCGCTAGTATCCCGCCTCAAGTGGGATGAAGTGGGATGAAAGTCCGTAAACGACCGGTTCGAGGCCCATTTCTGGGACAGAGGTGGGCGTGCCGACCAGGTCGTAACGCCTGAGAGGGCGGAGGCGCCGGGGTGTTTCGCGGCAGGTACGAGCACACGATCGACCCGAAGGGCCGCCTGAGCATTCCCTCGCGCTATCGCGAGGAGCTCGCGACGCGCGGGATCACCACCCTCGTCCTCAGCGAAGGGGACCATTGCGTCTGGGCGTTTCCCCTCGACGCGTGGGAACAGCTGGAAGAGCGGCTCCGGCTGCACCCGCAGCTCTCGCCCGAGCGCCGGAGCGTCGTCCGCGTCATGGTGGCCAGCGCGAAGGAGTGTCCCGTCGACCGCGCCGGACGGACGCTGGTCCCGCCGGAGCTGCGCGAGTTCGCAGGGCTCAAGAAGGACGTCATGATCACCGGCGCGCTCGACTGGTTCGAGATCTGGAGCCGCGAGCGCTGGGCCGACCATCGCCAGACGCTGCGCGTCGGCTTCGACGAGATGACCCGCAAGCTGTCGGAGCACGGGGCATGAGCCCGCGGGCCGCCAGGGTAGCCCAGTGAGTGCGGTGGCGGACCGACCCGAGGCGGCTCGCGCGGCCGACGGGGTCCACGTGCCGGTGCTGGTCGACGAGGTCCTCCGCTGGCTCACGCCCGTCCCGCCCGGCACCTGGATCGTGGACGGAACCGTGGGACTCGGCGGCCACGCCGCGGCGCTCCTGTCGCACGCCGCGGAGAGCCGGCTCCTCGGCCTCGATCGGGACGCGGAGACCCTCACGCACGCGGCGCGCCGCCTCGCCCCGTTCGGGGGTCGCTGCGTTCTCCGGCACGCCGACTTCCGGTACCTCGACGCCGAGGCGCGCGCGTGCGGCGCGGCCCCGGCGCACGCCGTCCTCCTGGACCTTGGGCTCTCGTCGTTCCAGCTCGAGCGGAGCGGCCGCGGCTTCTCCTTCCAGGGAGACGAGCCGCTCGACATGCGCTTCGACACGCGCCAGCCGCTCACCGCCGCCGAGCTCGTCAGGCGGACGCCCGAGCCCGAGCTGGCCCGCATCATTCACGAGTACGGCGAGGAGCCGGCGTCGCGACGGATCGCCCGGCGCATCGCCCAGGTGCGTGCGCGGACTCCCATCGAGACGACGCGGCAGCTCGCCGACCTGGTGGCGTCCTCGATCCCGCCGCACCGTCGATCACATCGCATTCACCCCGCGACCCGTACGTTCCAGGCTCTCCGGATCGCGGTCAACGACGAGCTGGGCAGCCTGGAGGCCGCCCTCCCGCAAGGCGCCGAGCTCCTGGCGCCCGGTGGCCGGTTCGGCGTGATCGCGTTTCACTCTCTCGAGGATCGCCTCGTCAAGAGCGCCTTCCGCCGGCTTGCGCACGCCGGCTGGCGGGCGCTCACGCGGAAGCCGCTGCGCCCGAGCGACGACGAGGTCCACTCCAACCCCCGAGCCCGGAGCGCGCGGTTCCGGGTCCTGGAGCGAGGCTCTGCATCATGACGCGGTTGATCCAGGACCAGTCCTCCACGGTCGTTCGCGAGCGCGACCGGCGCCGCCTCCGGGCCATGGCCGGGGTGCTGTGCCTCGGGTGCGTGCTGGTCGGGGCCGTCCTCGGCTACGTGTGGCTGCAGGTGCAGCGGGTGCGCGTCTCCTACGGGATCGAGGCGCTCCGCACCTCCCGCACCCGCCTCGAGGAGCAGAACCGCAAGCTCCAGCTGGAGCTGGCCTCCCTCCGCGCATTCGCGCGGGTGGACTCGGCCGCGCGGCGCCTGGGCCTGACGCCGCCCGCGCCGGACCAGATCCGGCTCGCGCGCGAGTACATCGCGCCCGACGGGAGCGGCCGCAGCACGTCGCTCCGGGCGTCGGCGGAAAACGACCTCCAGAAGACCGGGCGCCCTTGATCATTTCATGACGCGCGCCGGCCAGCCCGCCGCCGCGGTCGGTCCCCGGGGGACGACCGGCTTTCGACCGGCCACGGTGACACGGCGGTGACCGCCGGCGCGCGACCGGACGGGCGGGGTCCACGGCCGGGCCGGGCCTTCCCGGCGGCCGCCCCCGCCCTCGTCCGGAGACCATGACGGAGCCTGCGTCCCGATACCGGAGCCGTGCACTCGTCCTGACCGGCTGCCTCATCCTCCTGCTCGGGGCCATCGTCCTCCGGCTGGGCTACCTCCAGATCGTCCGCCACGACGAGCTCGCCCGGCTCGCCGAGCGGCAGTACTCCAAGACCATCCCCCTCCGGCCCGAGCGGGGTCCGATCCTCGACCGCAACGGATACGCGCTGGCCGTGAGTGCCCCGGTCGAGTCCGTCTACGCGCTGCCCGGACGGATCGCCGACAGGGCCGCCGTGGCCGCCGCGCTGGCCCCGCACCTCGGCGAGCGCCCGCGGGACATCGAGCAGCGCCTGGCCAGCGACCGCCCGTTCGTCTGGGTGAAGGTGAAGATTCCGCCCGCCGCGGCCGAGGCCATCCGGGCGCGCCGCCTTCCGGGGATCGGTACCGTGCCCGAGGCGCTCCGGTTCTATCCGAACCGCGAGCTGGCGGCCCAGATCCTCGGATTCGTCGGGCGGGACGACCGGGGTCTCGAGGGCGTGGAGCTGGCCCACGACAAGTCACTGGCGGGCGAGGCGGGGCTGGCGCTCGTCGAGCGGGACGCCCTCGGCCGCGAGATGACGGGGCAGCCGACGATCCTCAAGGCGCCCACGCCGGGGACCGGCCTTGTCCTGACCATCGACGCGACCGTGCAGTACCTCGCCGAGCGCGAGCTGGAGGCGGCGTGGCGCGCCACCGGCGCCAAGGCCGGGATGGTCCTCGTCATGGACCCCCGGACGGGCGAGATCCTGGCGATGGCGATGCGCCCGACCTTCAACCCCAACGCGTACCAGGTCGCCACGGCCGACCAGTGGCGGAACCGCGCCGTGACGGACCCCTTCGAGCCCGGATCGACGTTCAAGGCCATCCTCGCCGCCTCGGCGCTCGAGGACGGGGTCGTGAAGCCGGGAGACCGATTCTACGGCGAGCAGGGTGTCATCACGATCGCCAACCGGACGATTCACGACTGGAAGAAGTACGGTTGGCTGACGTTCCAGCAGGTCCTCCAGTACTCCTCGAACGTGGGGGCCATCAAGGTGGGCCTCCAGCTCGGCCGGGAGCGGTACTACCGGCACGTCACGGAGTTCGGCTTCGGGAGCCTGACGGGAGTCGGCCTCCCCGGCGAGAGCCGCGGGCAGCTCCGCCCGCCCGACCGGTGGTCCGGGCTGTCCTTGGCGAGCATCTCGATCGGCCAGGAGGTGTCCGTCACGGGGGTGCAGATGCTCGCCGCGTTCGGCGCCCTCGCCAACGGCGGCCGGCTGATGCAGCCTCACATCGTCCGCGCCGTGCTCGATCGGAGCGGCCAAGAAGTGCGGCGGACGGAGCCCCAGGCCGTGCGCCAGGTGATCTCGCCCGAGACGGCCGCGACCCTCAGCGACATCCTGACGTCCGTGGTGGCCGAGGGAACGGGGCACAAGGCTGTCGTCCAGGGCTACGCCGTCGCCGGGAAGACGGGGACGGCCCAGAAGCCGGACCCGGTCACGCACGTCTATTCCCGTAAGCCCGGCGTGCTCTCGTTCATCGGGTTCGTTCCCTCGAACGCCCCCCGGCTGGTGATCCTGGCCTTGCTCGACGAGCCCAAGACCGTGGTCTGGGGCTCCGAGGCGGCGGCCCCGATCTTCGCGGCGGTGGCGGGGCCGGTCCTGCGGCACCTCGACGTGGCGCCGACCGAGGCCGTGCCCGCGGTCCAGATCGTGCGCGCGGCCGGTCGGGACGCCGAGCGGGAGCCGCCGGCGGAGCCGGCCGCTGGAATGTCGCCGGACGGGGAGGCGCTGATGCCGGATCTCACCGGGAAGAGCCTGCGCCAGGCGCTCGCTCTCCTGGGTGCGCTCGACGTCGACGTGGCGGTGGCGGGGCGGGGGCTCGTCGTGCGCCAGACGCCGGCGCCCGGGACGCCGCTCGGCCCCGGGGCGTCCTGCCGCCTCGAGCTGGCGCCGCCGGCGGCCATCCGGCCAACGGCGATCGAGTCGTGATGAGCACGGCCGCCGCGCCGCGTGAGGTTCTCCTGGGGACGCTTCTCGAGGCGATGCCCGAGCGGCAGATCCTGGGTTCCTTGCCCGCGACCGTGTGCGGTCTCACGGACGACTCCCGCCAGGTCACTGCCGGGGGCTGCTTCGTCGCGGTCCGCGGGCTTCGCGCCGACGGCCACCGCTTCATTCCCCAGGCGGTCGAGCGTGGCGCTCGGGCCGTCGTGGCCGAGCCTCCGGACCCGTTGCCCGGCGAGGCCGTGGGGCGGATCCTGGTCCCGGATACCCGCCGGGCGCTTCCATGGCTGGCGGATGCCTACTACGGGCATCCCTCCCGGGCCCTCGCCGTCGTGGGCATCACGGGGACGAACGGGAAGACCACGACGTCCTATCTCTGCGAGGCCCTTCTCCGGGCCCGGGGTCTCGCCACGGGCGTCATCGGGACGATCCAGTACGTCGTGCGCGGGCAGGCCCGCGACGCCGGCCAGACCACGCCCGAGGCGATCGAGCTCCAGGGGCTGCTCGCCGAGATGGTGGCGGCGGGGGTCGGCGGCGTCGCCATGGAGGTGTCCTCGCACGCCATCGCGCTCCACCGCGTGGACGGCGTCGGGTTCGACGTGGCCGTGTTCACGAACCTCACCCAGGATCATCTCGACTTCCACGGGACGATGCAGGAGTATGCCGCCGCGAAGCGCCGCCTCTTCTTCGAGCTCCTGCCGGCGGGAGGAAAGCCCGGGGCGACCGCGGTGCTGAACGCCGATGATCCGGTGGGGGCGGAGTGGGCGGCCGCGCTTCCCGGCCGGGTCCTCACGTTCGGACTGGGGTCCGGCCACGCGATCCGCCCCCTCCAGCACGAGTCGGGCCTCGAGGGCATCCGGCTCCTCGCGACGAGCCCGGCGGGGCCGGTCCGGATCGTCTCGCCGCTCATCGGCGAGCACAACGTGATGAACCTTCTCGGTGCGGTGGGGGTCGGCGTCGCCCTGGGTCTCGACTCCCCGGCCATCGCCTCGGCGCTCGCCTCCGTGACCCGGGTGCCGGGTCGGTTCGAGCGGGTGGAGGCGGGTCAGGACTTCCTGGTGGTGGTCGACTACGCCCACACCCCCGACGCGCTCCAGCGAGTCCTGGAGACGGCCCGGCGTCTCACGCCACGGCGGCTCGGCGTCGTCTTCGGAGCGGGCGGCGACCGGGACCGCGGCAAGCGTCCGGTGATGGGACGGATCGCGGCGGCGCTCGCCGATCGCGTCTGGCTGACCTCGGACAACCCCCGCTCGGAGGATCCCGGCGCGATCATCGAGGAGATCGCGGTCGGCCTGGTCCCGCCCCCGCGGGGCGGCCATGTGCGAGATCCGGACCGCCGGGAAGCCATCCGCCGGGCGCTCGACTGGGCCCGGCCCGGCGACACGGTGGTCATCGCGGGGAAGGGTCACGAGACGTACCAGATCATCGCCGGCCAGGTCCTGCCGTTCGACGACCGGGTGGTGGCGCGGGAATTCCTGGCCGGCCGCGCGGGCGCAGCGGGTGGAGAGGCGCCGTGCCGCGCCTGACGCTCGCCGAGCTGGTCCGCGGCACCCAGGGCGCGCTCATCGGGGGACGCCTGGAGACGCTCGTCACCGGCGTGTCGATCGACAGCCGCACCTGCCGCCCGGGCGACGCGTTCTTCGCGATCCGCGGGGCGACTCAGGACGGCCACGCCTTCGTCGCCCACGCCCGCATGCGGGGCGCCGCCTGCGCGGTGACGACGCGCATCCCGCCCGGGCTCGGCGCGGAGGCGGACTTCCCGGTCGTCCTGGTCGACGACACGACGGCGGCGCTCCAGCGTCTGGGCGCCGCCCATCGCCGGCGCTTCGCCATCCCGGTCGTCGGGATCACGGGCTCCAACGGGAAGACCACGACGAAGGAGCTGGTCGCGACGGTGCTGTCCGCCCGCCGGCGCGTGCTCAAGCCCGTGGGGAGCTACAACAACCAGTGGGGCGTGCCGCTGACGCTCCTCGCGCTCGAGCCGGAACACGAGGCGGCGGTGCTCGAGATCGGCATGAACGCCTTCGGGGAGATCGCCGCGCTCGCCCAGCTCTGCCAGCCGACCATCGGGGTGGTGACGTCGATCGCGCCGGCCCACCTGGAGGGCGTGGGGTCGGTCGAGGGGGTCCAGAAGGCGAAGGGAGAGCTCGTCGAGGCGATTCCTCCCGACGGGGTCGTCGTGCTGAATGCGGACGACCCCCTGGTGCTCGCGCTCGCGGCCCGGGCGCGCGGCCCGGTCATGACGTATGGCCAGGCCGACGGGGCCGATGTCCGGCTCGGCGACGTCGCCCTGGTCGAGGGGGGGCTCGGGTTCCGGCTGGCCGCCGGCCCCGCGACGGCCGACGTCCGGCTTCCGCTGGCCGGCCGGCACAACGCGTGGCACGCGGCGGCCGCGGCGACGGTCGGGCTGGCGCTGGGAGTGCCGCTCGACGAGGCCGCGGCGGCCCTCGCCCTGGCGGTGCCCGTCAAGGGGCGGCTCGTCTGGCGCGAGGCCGGCGGGATCCGGATCCTCGACGACACCTACAACGCGAACCCCGTCTCCGTTCGCGCCGCGCTCGACGCGCTCCGGGAGGCACCGGGCGGGGGCCGTCGCTGGGTGATCCTCGGCGACATGCTGGAGCTCGGGGCGCACACCGAGGCGGCCCACCGCGAGGTCGGGGCGTGGGTGGCCGGGCTGCCCGTGTCCGGGCTGGCGGCCGTGGGATCCGCGATGCGCCTGACGGCGGAGGCCGCGCGGGCGGCTGGCTGCCCCGACGTCGCCACCTTCGCCAGTCCCGAGGGCGCGGCGACGTACGTGATCGCCCGCGTCGCGCGCGGGGACCGCGTCCTGGTCAAGGGATCGCGCGGCATGCGGATGGAGCGGGCGGTCGACGCGCTCCTGGCGGGGCTCGGCGCTCGGGCGGAGGTGTCGCGGTGCTGACCGCCCTCGCGGCCTTCGCCAAGTATCACATCATGTTCAACGTGTTCCGGTACATCACGTTCCGGACCGCGATGGCCCTCGTGACGGCGCTCATCCTGTCCCTCTGCCTCGGGCCGTGGATGATCCGGAAGCTCCGCGAGCGCCAGATCGGCGAGACCATCCGCACCGACGGGCCGGAGCGCCACCGGGCCAAGGCCGGGACACCCACGATGGGCGGGCTCCTGATCCTGGGATCGCTCGTCGTCTCCGTGCTGCTCTGGGGCAACCTCCAGAACCGCTACGTATGGGTCCTGCTCCTCGTGACGGTCGCCCTGGGGGCGATCGGCTTCTACGACGACTGGCTCAAGCTCAGGACGCGGCGCCCGCTCAAGATCCGCGAGAAGTTCCTGGCCCAGCTCGCGGTCGGCCTGGCGGTCGGCCTGTACCTCTACCGGTTCCCTTCCGACGGCGTCACGACCCAGCTGTCGGTGCCCTTCGCCAAGGAGTGGATCCCGGACCTCGGGCCCTGGTACATCCTCTTCGCCGCTCTGATCATCGTCGGCGCGTCCAACGCGGTGAACCTCACCGATGGGCTCGACGGGCTCGCCATGGGTCCTGTCATCGTCGCGGCGGTGGCCTTCGGGGTCATCGCCTACGTCACCGGCAACGCACGACTGTCCGAGTACCTGTTCATCCTGAAGGTCCGGGGGGCGGGCGAGCTGACGGTGTTCTGCGGCGCCATGATGGGGGCCGGCGTCGGGTTCCTCTGGTTCAACAGCTACCCCGCCGAGGTCTTCATGGGCGACGTGGGGTCGCTGGCCCTGGGTGGGGCCATCGGCACGCTCGCCATCCTGTCGAAGGCGGAGCTGCTCCTGCCGTTCATCGGCGGCCTCTTCGTCGTGGAGGCGGTGTCGGTGATCCTCCAGGTGGCCTCGTTCCGCCTGACGGGCCGACGCATCTTCCGGATGGCGCCGCTCCACCACCACTTCGAGCTGGCCGGATGGCCCGAGGCCAAGGTCGTGATCCGCTTCTGGATCCTGGCGCTGCTGATGGCGCTCCTGGCGCTCACGACGCTCAAGCTCCGATGACGACCATGGCACTCGAGCACGCGCGTCCGGCGATTCTCCAGGCTGCGCGGGGGCGGCCCTGGCGGGAGGCCCTCGCCGGCCGGTCCGTGACCGTGGTTGGCCTGGCGCGGAGCGGCATCGCGGCGTGCCGGCTCCTGCTGGCGCTCGGGGCCCGCGTGACCGGCACCGACGCGCGCGCGGCGGACGCCCTCCCGGCCGAGGCGCGGGCCCTCGGGCCCGATGGCGTGCGGCTCGTCGTCGGCGGCCATCCAGCGGCGGCCTTCGAGGGGGCGGAGCTGGTGGTGGTGAGCCCCGGGGTGCCCGCCGATCACCCGGCGCTCGCCGGCTGCCGGGCGCGGGGTGTGCCGGTCCTGGGGGAGGTCGAGCTCGCGTACCGGACGATGACCGCCGAGTTCGTCGCGATCACGGGCACCAACGGGAAGACCACGACGACGGCGCTGACCGGCGCGCTCCTCGCGGAATCCGGCCGGCCCGTCCTCGTCGGCGGGAACATCGGCCGCCCGCTCGCGGCCGAGGCGCTCCGCTTCCCGGCCACGGGGTGGGTCGTCGCGGAGGTCTCGAGCTTCCAGCTGGAGACCACGGACGCCTTCCGGCCGCGCGTGGCGGCGGTCCTGAACGTCACGCCGGACCATCTGGATCGGCACGGAAGCCTCGCCGCCTACGCCGAGGCCAAGGCGCGGATCTTCCGCGCCCAGGGTCCCGAAGACTGGGCCGTGCTGAACGCGGACGATCCCGGCGCCGCGTCTCTCGCGCCGCGCGTGCGGGCGCGCCTGCTCTGGCTCAGCCGCCGGCAGCCGGTCACCCAGGGGGCGTGGGTCCGCGAGGGCTGGGTGACGCTCCGTCTCGGCACGGGGGACCGGCCGGTCTGCCCCGTCGACGACATCTTCCTCCGCGGCGCCCACAACCTCGAGAACGTGCTCGCCGCGACGGCGTGCGCCGGCGCCCTCGGCGTGCCGCCCGATCGCCTCAGGGCGGCCATCCGCGCCTTCCGGGCCGTGCCGCACCGACTCGAATGGGTGCGCGACCGGGGCGGCGTCGCCTTCTACAACGACTCGAAGGGCACGAACGTCGACGCCACGCTGAAGGCCCTCGCGGCCTTCGCCGAGCCGATCGTGCTGATCGCCGGGGGGCGCGAGAAGGCCCAGCGCTTCGACGCGCTGGCCGACGCCGCGCGGGGACGGGTCAAGGCCGCGATCGTGATCGGCGAGGGTCGCGCCACGCTGGGGCCCGCGCTCCGCGCCGTGACCCACGTCGAGGACGCGGCCTCCATGGCCGAGGCCGTGCGGCGCGCCGCCGCGCTCGCCGTGGCGGGCGATGTGGTCCTCCTCTCGCCTGCGTGCGCCTCGTTCGACATGTTCCGCGACTACGAGCACCGGGGTGCGGTGTTCGCGGAGGAGGTCCGGGCCCTCCCGGAGCCCTGAGCCATGCCGCGCAAGATGAGTCCCGACTACTGGCTGTTCCTGGTGGTCCTGGCCCTCCTCGGGCTCGGCGTGGTGATGGTCTACTCGGCCAGCGCGATCCTCGCGACCGACCGCTTCCGGGACGCCCACTTCTTCCTCAAGAAGCAGCTCTTCTGGGCCGTGCTGGGGCTCGGCGTCATGTGGGGCGTGATGGCCGTCGACTATCGCCGGTGGCGCCCCCTGGTGAGCCCGCTCCTGGCGCTCGCCTTCGTGCTCCTCGTCCTCGTGCTGGTGCCGCCGTTCGGGCAGTCCATCAACGGGACGCGCCGGTGGCTCCGGTGGGGGCACTTCTCCGTGCAGCCGACGGAGCTCGCCAAGCTGGTCCTGGTCGTCTACCTGGCGGACTTCCTGGCCCGCCGGCAGGCCGTCATCGGGAGCCTGTGGCGCGGCGTCGTCCCGCCCCTGGTCGTGACGGGCGGCGTGGCCGGGCTGGTCCTCCTCCAGCCGGACCTCGGCTCCGCGGTGGCGATCGTGGGCGTGGTCCTCTGCATGATCTTCGTCGCCGGCGCCCGACTCGCTCACCTGGGACTGATCGGCGCCCTGGCCCTCCCCGTCGTGGTCGTGGCCGTGTTCACGGCGAGCTACCGGCTCCGGCGGGTGCTCACGTTCCTCGACCCCTGGGCCGACCCGCGGGGAGCGGGGTTCCAGATCATCCAGTCCTATCTCGCGCTCGGCGGCGGCGGACTCCTCGGGCGCGGCCTCGGGGAGTCGAAGCAGAAGCTCTTCTACCTCCCCGAGCCCCACACCGACTTCATCTTCGCGATCCTCGGCGAGGAGCTCGGATTCGTCGGCGCGGTCGCGACCGTCGTCCTCTTCGGGCTCCTCCTGTGGCGCGGCATCCGGATCGGGCTGCGAGTCGCCGACCCGTTCGGCGCGCTCCTGGCGTTCGGGGTCTCCGCGCTCCTCGTCAATCAGGCGGTGGTCAACCTGGGCGTGGTCGTCGGGCTCTTCCCGACGAAGGGGCTGCCGCTTCCGTTCGTGTCATCGGGCGGGTCCTCGCTCCTGGTCGCGATGGCCGCGGTCGGCCTGCTCCTGAACGTCTCGCAGCGGGCCGAGGTCTGAGGCGATGACAGGGACGCGGGTCTTCAAGCGGTACCAGCAGATCCACTTCGTGGGCATCGGCGGCGTGGGCATGAGCGGGCTCGCCGAGGTGATCCTGACGCTCGGCTACCGGGTGACGGGCTCGGATACCCGCCGCGGCGAGGCGGTCGAGCGGCTCGAGCGGCTCGGGGCGAAGATCCACGTGGGCCATGCGGCGGGCCACATCGAGGGCGCCCACGTGGTCGTCTACTCCTCGGCGGTGGCCCGCGACAACCCCGAGCTCCAGGCGGCCCGCCAGCGCGGGATCCCGGTGATCCCGCGGGCGGAGATGCTCGCCGAGCTCATGCGGGTCAAGCACGGGATCGCCATCGCCGGAACGCACGGGAAGACGACGACGACCTCCATGGTCGGCGCCGTCCTGGCCGAGGCGGGATTCGACCCGACGCTCGTCGTGGGGGGACGCGTCACGGCGCTCGGCGCGAACGCGCGGCTCGGCCAGGGTGAGTTCCTGGTGGCGGAGGCCGACGAGTCCGACGGCTCGTTCCTCCGGCTCACCCCGACGATCGCCGTCGTCACGACGATCGACGCCGAGCATCTCGACTACTATCGAGACCTCGCGGCCATCCGGGAGGCGTTCCTGTCGTTCGTGAACAAGGTGCCGTTCTACGGCGTGGCGGTTCTCTGCGCCGACCAGCCGGAGATCCAGGCGATCCTCCCGCGCGTGGAGAAGCGCGTCATCACCTACGGGCTGACCGCGCCCGCCGACCTGGTTGCCGCCTCGGTGCGGCTCAGCGAGCTGACCGCGCGCTTCGAGGTGCTCCACAAGGGAGACTCGCTCGGCGAGCTCCGGCTCCAGGTGCCGGGCGTCCACAACGTGGCCAACGCCCTGGCGGCGGCGGCCGTCGGGCTGGACCTCGAGGTGCCGTTCGCGGTCGTGCAGCGAGCGCTCGCCGCCTTCACGGGGGTCCAGCGGCGCTTCCAGGTCAAGGGCGAGGTGGGGGGGGTTCTGCTGGTCGACGACTACGGGCACCACCCGGCGGAGATCCGGGCGACCCTGGCCGCGGCCCGCCAGGGCTTCGCGCGCCGGCGCGTCGTGGTGTTCCAGCCCCACCGCTACACCCGGACGTTCCACCTGTACGACGAGTTTCTGGCGGCCTTCGACGATGCCGATGTGCTGATCGTGACCGACATCTATCCGGCGGGCGAACCGCCGATCCCCGGGGTTCACGCCCGGAGCTTGGCCGAGGGGATCGGGGCGCGCAGCGGCCGCGATGTCCGATACGTGGGTGACCGGACCGAGGTGGTGGAGGCTCTCCTCCGCGCCATCCGGCCCGGCGACTTGGTCCTGACCCTCGGGGCCGGCGATGTGGGTGCGATCGCGGACCAGCTGCGCGAGCGCCTGGCCACGCGCGACGCCTCGCCCGTCCCGGGCGGAGAAGGAGACCGGCATGCTAGGTGAGATCCACGGCGAGGTGCGCTTCAAGGAGCCGCTCGCGTTCCACACGTCGCTCCGCTGTGGCGGGCCGGCGGACATCTTCATCATTCCGCAGGACGTCGACGACGTCCGGAAGACGCTGATGTTCGCCGACAAGGAGAAGCTGCCCGTCGCCATCCTGGGGAGCGGACACAACACGCTGGTGCGGGACCGCGGCTATCGGGGCATCGTGCTGAAGATCGAGGGCTGCCTTGGCCGCATGGAGTTCCACGGCGAAGAGGTCACGATCGGCTGCGGCGCGGGTCTGTCGACGATGATCCGCGAAGCCGCTGCCATCGGGCTGGGCGGGATCGAGTGCCTGGTGGGCATCCCCGCGACGGTCGGGGGGGCGCTCGCCATGAACGCCGGCACCCACGACGGCGCCATCTGGGACTTCGTGTCAGCCGTGTACTTCCTTCACCCGGACGGGACGATCGGCGAGCTCAAGCCCGCGCCGGGGTTCACCTACCGCGCCTTCGCGCTACCGACCGGGGCGATCCTTCTGGGAGTCCGGATCCAGCTCCATCGGAAGCCGCAGAAGGAGATCATGGCCGAGATCCGCGCCCGTCTCAAGCAGAAGAAGTCGACGCAGCCCCTCGCCCTGGCCGCCGTCGGCTGCGTCTGGAAGAATCCCGACTACGATCACGCTGCACGGCTGCTCGAGAAGGCGGGCCTCCGGGGCAAGCGCGTGGGTGGCGCCGAGATCTCCGCGAAGCACGCCAACTTCATCCTCAATCGTGGCGGAGCCACCGCGCAGGACGTCCTCGGCCTCCTGGAGCTCGCCTTCGATCGCGTGCACAGCCAGACGGGCATCCGGCTGACGTCGGAGCTCAGGATCCTGGGCGAGTGATCTGCATGGCGCGCCTTCGCGGAGCGGCCGGGATCCCGTGAGCCCCCAGGGCGCCACAGGCCGCCACAGGCCGAAGGCCGTCGGAGCAGCTCCCTCAGAAGGGGGCCGTCCGATCAGTTCCCCCAACTCCCGCGCCCTGTCGGGGCCGCGGGCCCGCCCCGCGCCGCCCGCGGACCTGGCGTCCCGGTCGCGCCTCATCGGCAACCAGCGTCACCGTGCCCGGCTCGGGGGCCGGGCCCTCCGCGTGCTGCTGCGCGTGCTCGTTCTCGGCCTGACCCTGACGGGGCTGGGCGTGGCGGGCTTCGTGGCCCTGGATTGGGTGCGGCGGACACCGCTTCTGGCCACGCGCTCCGTCGAGATCGCCGGCGCGCGCCGGCTCGACGAGGCGACGGTGCGCGCGGCGGCGGCCATCGAGCCCGGGATGAACCTCTTCGCCGTCGATGTCGCGGCCACCGAGGCCCGGGTCGCCGGACTTCCGGGGGTCCGCCGCGCTCACGTCGTGCGCCACCTGCCGGGCCGGGTGACCGTGCTCCTGGAGGAGCGCGAGCCCTACGCGCTCGTCAATGCCGGTGGGCTCCACTGGGTCGATGCCGAGGGCTACCTGGTCACCACGGACGCCCGGCCCGGGGCCACCGGCCTGCCGATCCTGACGGGCATCGGCGCGCCCGTTTCCGGGACGACCGCGCCGTCCGAGGGCCTTCGCGCGGGGCTGGCGCTGCTGCACGTGCTGCAGCGCACGTCCGGCCGTCTCGCCGCACGGGTCTCCGAGGTCGATCTCGCCCGTGCCCACGGCCCGGTGCTCTACCTGGTCGACGGGATCGAGGTCCGGCTGGGGACCGACGCCTGGAGCGACCGGCTGGCGCGACTCGACGGGGTCCTCGGCGAGCTCGACGCCCGTGGGGAGCGCGTGGCCTCCATAGATCTCCGGTTCCGGGATCAGGTCGTGCTCACGCCTCACAGCCCGGCGCCTCCGGTCGGCCCGGCCCGGACGCCGGCCGCCGCGAGCCGGCGCCGGGCGGTCGGGGATCCCGCCACTCTCGCGATGCCGGCCGCGGCTGGCCTGGAGCGACGCTGACGGTGCGTAGGACACAGAGCATCATCACGGGACTCGACGTGGGGACGACCAAGATCTGTGCCGTCATCGGCGAGGTGACCCCGACCGGGGTCGACGTGATCGGCATCGGCCAGCACCCCTCGCGGGGGCTTCGAAAGGGTGTCGTCGCGAACGTCGAGTCGACGGTCGAGGCCATCAAGCGCGCGATCTCCGAGGCGGAGCAGGTGGCCGGGGTAGAGGTGGACGCCGTCTACGTGTCGATCGGCGGCGGGCACATCCGGGGGGTCAACAGCCAGGGCGTCGTGGCGATCCAGGGGCGCACCCGCGAGGTCACCGCCATCGACGTCGCGCGCGCGGTGGACGCCGCCCGGGCGGTGAGCCTGCCGCCCGACCGCGAGATCCTCCACGCGCTCACTCAGGGCTTCACCGTCGACGATCAGGACGGCATCCGGGAACCGATCGGGATGCTCGGGAGCCGGCTGGGGGTCTCGGTCCACCTCGTCGCCGGGGCGGCCACCGCGGTCCAGAACGTGGTGCGGAGCGTCAACCGGGCCGGCCTGAAGGTGGAGGACGTCGTGCTGCAGGCGCTCGCCTCGGGCGAGTCGGTCCTCACGCCCGACGAGCGGGAGCTGGGGGTTCTCCTGATCGACGTGGGCGGCGGCACGACGGACGTCGCGCTGTTCCGGGACGGCGCCGTGTGGCACACGGCGGTGATTCCGCTCGGCGGCGACCACATCACCAACGACATCGCCGTGGGGCTGCGGACGCCGCCGCCGTCGGCCGAGGAGCTCAAGAAGCTCTTCGGGTGCGCCCAGGCGAGCCTCGTCCTCGAGGACGAGACGGTCGAGGTGCCGTCGATCGGCGGCCGCAAGCCGAGGGTCTTGTCGCGGCAGACCCTGGCCCGCATCGTCCAGGCGCGCGTCGAGGAGATCCTGACGCTCGTGGCCCGGGGCGTGAGCCAGGCGGGGCTTGACGACGCGGCGACCGCGGGCGCGGTGGTCACCGGAGGCGCGACGATCATGGAAGGCGTGCCGGAGCTGGCGGAGACGATCCTCGACCTGCCGGTCCGGCGTGGCATTCCGAAGTGGGTCGGAGGGCTCTACGAGCAGGTGGAGAGCCCCGGGTTCGCGACCGCGGTGGGCCTGGTCCTCACCGGCGCTCGCCGGGACCGCCCACCGACCGCGGCGGGCCGGCTGCCCGGGCTGGGCGAAGGGTGGCCCGGGGTGGGCCGGACCGCGCGCCGCGTCCGCGAGTGGCTCCGGGAGATCTTCTGATGGGACGGGGACGCCGTAAGCGAAAGCAAGATCCGGCCGTCGGGGAACGCCGGCCGAAAGGGGGAGAGGGAACGATGCGGGAGGAGCTCATCTTCCGGCTCGAGGAAGAAGATCGGGAACTCGCGGCGAAGATCCGGGTCGTCGGGCTCGGAGGCGGCGGGTCGAACGCCGTGAACCGGATGATCAGCTCGCGCTTCACCGGCGTGACGTTCGCGGTGGCCAATACCGACGCCCAGGCCCTCCGCGCGTCCCCGGCCCAGATCAAGATCCAGCTCGGCACCAAGCTCACCGGCGGGCTCGGCGCCGGCTCCGACCCCGAGGTCGGCCGCCGCGCCGCGAGCGAGGACCGGGAGCTCCTCCAGGAGACCTTGACCGGCGCCGACATGGTCTTCATCACGGCCGGGATGGGTGGCGGCACCGGCACCGGCGCCGCGCCCGTGGTCGCCGCGATCGCCAAGGAGCTCGGCGCGCTCACGGTCGCCTGCGTCACGAAGCCGTTCCAGTTCGAGGGACCCCGGCGCATGCGCCAGGCGGAAGCCGGGATCCAGGAGCTCCGGGGGATCGTCGACACGCTGCTCACGATTCCCAACCAGCGGCTCCTCACGGTCGTCGAGAAGGGCACGTCGCTGCAGGAGGCGTTCAAGGTCGCCGACTCGGTTCTGCAGCAGGCGGTGCAGGGCATCTCGGACCTCATCCTGGTCCCGGGCCTCATCAACCTCGACTTCGCCGACGTGCGCACGATCATGTCGGGAATGGGCATGGCGCTCATGGGTACCGGGATCGGGCGGGGCGAGCATCGCGCCGTCGACGCGGCCCAGAAGGCGATCGCGAGCCCGCTTCTCGAGGAGACGTCGATCCAGGGCGCGCGCGGAGTCCTGATCAACATCACCGGCGGCTCGGACCTCACGCTCCACGAGGTGAACGAGGCGGCCAGCACGGTGGCGGAAGCGGCCGAGGGTGACGCCAACATCATCGTCGGCGCCGTGGTGGACGAGGCTCTCGGGGACGAGATCCGCGTCACGGTCATCGCGACCGGGTTCGACGATGCGCGCGGGGCCATGCACCCGCTCGCGTCGGCCGCGAGTGCGGGAGCGGCCGCGGGCGCGGCGCCGGGCGCGCGGACCGTCGACCTGAAGGCGTACCGCGGGGGCGATCGACCGTCGCCGTGGCGGCGACCGCGCGCGGATGGCGTCCGCGCGGACGGGCTCGAGGGAATGGCCGACGACCTCGACATCCCCGCGTTCCTCCGGCGGCAGGCCGACTGACGGTCAGCGAACCGATCCTCTCGCGCCGCCGCGGGCCGCCTGACGGGCGCCGGCGCGGGCGGCCGGGATCGACCCATGGTCAGCTGGCACGGGGAGCCGCCCACGCACGCCGTGCTGCCGGCGCTCGCGGAGGCGGGCGTGCGGCACGCCTTCACGACGCGCCACCAGGGGAGCTTCGACGCCGTCTCGGCGCCGGCCGGCCCGTTCGGGAGTGAGCGGCGGTGGCCCGCCCTCGCGGCCCTCGGCCTCGAGCCGGGCAGCGTCAGGTACGCGCGGCAGGTCCACGGCGACGTCTGTCTCGACGCGGATGCGACGGACGTGGGCGGCCTGGTCGGCACCGGCGACGCCCTGTTCACCCGCCGGCGGGCGCGGCCGCTGGCGATCTTCACGGCCGACTGCGTGCCGCTGATCGTCGTCGACCGGGAGCGGCCGGCCCTCGGGATGGCGCACGCCGGCTGGCGGGGCACCGTGCAGGGGATCGCGGGCCGGCTCGTCGCGGCGCTCGTCGAGCGGGCCGGCGCGCGTGCGGACCGGCTCCAGGCCGCGATCGGGCCGTCCATCGGCCCCTGCTGCTACGAGGTCGACGAGCCCGTGGTCGGCCCCCTGCGCGCGGCCTTCCCGTCGGCGTGGGAGCGATGGGTGCGTCCGGCCGGTCCGGAGCGCCCGGATCGCCGAGATCGCTGGTGGCTGGACCTGTGGGCGGCCAATGCCGATCAGCTGGCGGCGGCCGGTGTGCCTCCGGGCGCGATCCTGAGCCCGCAGCTGTGCACCGGCTGCCGACGGGACCTCTTCTTCTCGTACCGGAAGGAAGGCCTCGCGGGGCGCCTCGCGACGCTCGCCCTGCTCGACTAGGGCCGCGCCGCTTGAGGCGGCGTGGCGCCGGGCGGGCGAACCCGCTACAATACCGGCGCGTCATGACCGAGACCGACATTCGCGCGAACCTCGCCGCCGTGCAGGAGCGGATCGCCGACGCGGCCCGCCGGGCCGGACGTCGTGAAGACACCGTGCTCCTGGTGGCGGTGTCCAAGACGATCGACGTCGAGGGTGTGCGGGCCGCGATCGCGGCAGGAGTGCCGGCGCTCGGCGAGAACCGCGTGCAGGAGGCTCGCGAGAAGATCCGCGTGCTCGGCCGGTCGCGGCCGTGGCACCTGATCGGGCACCTCCAGACCAACAAGGTCAAGGACGCTCTCGAGTGCTTCGACCTGATCCAATCGGTCGATCGCCTGCCGCTGGCGGAGGCGATCTCGCGCCGGGCGGCCGAGGCGGGCCGCCGGGTCGACGTGCTGGTCCAGGTCAACGTCGGCGAGGAGCGGCAGAAGGGGGGCGTCCCGCCCGAGGAGCTCCGGCCCGCGCTGGAGGCCATGGCGGCGCTTCCCGGGCTCCGGCTGCGCGGGCTCATGGCGATCCCGCCGCTGCCCCGCGACCCCGAGGACTCCCGGCCGCACTACCGGGCGATGCGGAAGCTGCTCGACGATGCGAGGGGCTGGGGGCTCGGTGCCGAGCTCGCCGAGCTGTCGATGGGAATGAGCGGCGACTTCGAGGTGGGCATCGAGGAGGGCGCAACGATGGTGCGGGTGGGGACCGCGATCTTCGGGCCCCGGGGAGGCTGAACCGTGAACGCCTGGCGCTCTGGCGTCGCGCTCGGTCGCGAGGACTGACCATGTCGGTCCGGGACAAGCGGGTCGGGTTCGTGGGTGGGGGCAACATGGGCGAGGCCCTCGTCCGGGGTCTCACCAAGACGGGGCTCATGCCGGTGGGGCACCTCCTCATGGCGGACGTCCGGGCCGACCGGCTCGAGGAGCTGAAGCGGCTCTACGGCGTCGTCGTCATCCCGGACAACGTGACGCTCGTGCGGCGGGCGGACGTCGTCATCCTGGCCGTCAAGCCGCAGATCCTCGGTGGGGTGCTGGACGAGATCGCTCCCGCCACGCCCGGGAAGCTCCTGATCTCGGTGGCCGCCGGCGTGTCCACCAGCGAGATCCGGCGCCACCTGCCTCCGGGCACCCGGATGATCCGGGTCATGCCGAACACGCCGGCCCTGGTCCTGGAAGGCGCCACCGCCATCGCGCGCGCCGCCGGGCTCGAGGAGGGCGACCTGGACACGGCCCGCCAGATCTTCGAGGCCGTCGGCCGCGTCGTGATCCTGGACGAGGAGATGATGGACGCCGTGACGGGCCTCTCCGGCTCCGGTCCCGCCTACATCGCGCTGGTCGTCGAGGCGCTCGCGGACGGGGGCGTCAGGGTCGGGCTGGATCGCAAGACGGCGATGACGCTGGCCATGCAGACGGTCCTCGGCTCGGCGCGGCTCCTGATCGACACCGGCATGCACCCCGGCCAGCTCAAGGACATGGTCAGCTCTCCCGGCGGGACCACGATCACCGGCATCCACACGCTGGAGGCCGGGGGGCTCCGGCGGACCCTGATCGACGCGGTGGAGCGGGCGACCCAGCGGTCGCGCGAGCTGGGCCAGGGGCGGTAGGGGACGCCGTGTACGTGCTGGGCGATTTCCTGCTCGCGGTCGCGAAGCTCGTCGACTACGTCCTGTACGCGTACATGTGGATCATCGTCATCCGGGCCCTTCTGTCCTGGGTGAACCCGGATCCCTGGAACCCGATCGTGCGATTCCTGCACCAGGTCACCGAGCCCGTCCTTCGACCGATCCGGCGCCGCCTCCCGTACTCCTCGATCGACTTCTCGCCCCTCGTCGTCATCCTCGGCATCTACTTCCTCCAGTGGTTCCTCGTCCCAGTCCTCGTGAGGACGGCATACCGGCTCGGGTGAGACGGAGGCTCAGGAGGGACTCGATGCGCATGACCGCGACCGACATTCGCCAGCAGCAGTTCGCGGTGCGACTCTTCCGGGGATTCGACCCCCAGGAGGTCGACGCGTTCCTGGAGGAGATGGCCGACGACGTCGAAGAGCTGTCCCGGGAGAACGCGCTCCTCAAGGAGCAGCTGGTCATCGTCGAGGAGAAGTCCCGGGGCGTCGAGGGGCGGGAGAAGACGCTCCAGGAGACGCTCGTCACGACGCAGAAGATCGCCGAGGAGTTCAAGGAGAACGCCCGGCGCGAAGCGGAGCTGGTTCTTCGCGAGGCGCACCTCCGGGCCGAGAAGTTCATGCAGGACGCCCGGGAGGAGCACGCGAAGCTCACCGCCGAGGTCACCGCGCTCCGGCGGCTCCGGCGGCAGCTGGGCGAGGAGATCATGGGCACGATCGCCGCGCACAAGCGTCTCGCCGAGCAGGCGCTGGCGGAGGGCAATGCCGCTTCCTGAGACCCGCCTGACCGTGGAGGTGCGCCCCCGCGCCGGCCGCGATGAGATCGTCGGATGGCAGGGCACTCGCCTCCGCGTGCGGGTGACCGCTCCGCCGGCCGACGGGGCCGCCAACGAGGCCGTGCGCGCCCTCCTGGCCGAACGGCTCGGCTGCGCCCCGTCGCGGGTCGAGATCGTCCGCGGCCACACGGCCCGGACCAAGATCGTGCGGGTCGCGGGTCTCGCGCCCGCCGAGGCCGCCGCCCGACTCGCGCTGCCCGGGGTCGCGGGCCCGACCCGCGCCGCCGCCCGCTCCGCCTAGTGGGCGCGCCGCCGCTCGCGTTCTTCCCCGTCAGCTGGCAGCGGGATCGGCTGGTGCTGCTGGACCAGCGACGCCTGCCCGGGGAGGAGGTGTACCTCGAGTGCCGGACGTGGCCCGAGGTGGCGGACGCGATCCGCACCCTGGCGGTCCGCGGCGCGCCGGCGATCGGTGTGGCGGCGGCGTTCGGGGTCGCCCTCGCCGGGCTCACGAGCCCGGCGCGCGATGGCGACGCGCTTCTCGGGGATCTCGAGGCGGCCCTCGCCGGGCTCGCCCAGACCCGTCCGACGGCGGTGAACCTCTTCTGGGCGCTGGACCGCATGCGGCGGTACGCGCAGAGCCGCCGGGCGCTGCCCCTCGCGGAGCTTCGCGCCGGCCTCGTCGGCGAGGCGGAGCTCATCCTCGAGGAGGACGTGGCGGCGAACCGGCGGCTCGGGGCTCACGGGGCGGAGCTGGTCCCCGTGGGCGCGCGGATCCTCACCCACTGCAACGCCGGCGGCCTCGCGACGGCCGGCTACGGGACGGCGCTCGGCATCGTGCGCGGCGCCGTCGAGGCGGGGCGGCGGCCCTTCGTCTGGGTCGACGAGACGCGGCCGGTCCTGCAGGGGGCGCGGCTCACCGCGTGGGAGCTGGTGCGCGAGGGCATCCCCCATGCGGTCATCGCGGACGTCGCCGCGGCCTCGACCATGGCCCGCGGCGAGGTGGACCTCGTCGTGGTGGGAGCCGACCGGATCGCCCGGAACGGGGACACCGCCAACAAGATCGGGACCTACGGCGTGGCGGTGCTGGCGCGTCATCACGGGATCCCGTTCTACGTCGCCGCGCCCTTCTCGACCATCGACTCCGGGATCCCTGACGGATCGGCCATCCCCATCGAGGAGCGGGACCCCCGCGAGGTCCAGGAGCTGGCCGGCCGGCGCATCACGCCGGCGGCCTCCCCGGCGCGGAACCCGGCCTTCGACGTCACCCCCGCCGCGCTCATCACCGCAATCGTCACGGAGCGCGGCATCTACCGGGGGCCATACCACTTCAGCGGAAAGGCTGAGGGAGCCAGGCCATGAAGAAATACCATCTGCTCGCGCCGGGTCCGACCCCGATCCCCCCCGAAGTCCTCCAGGCGATCGCCCGGCCGATCCTCCATCACCGCACGCCCGAGTTCGAGGCGCTCTTCGGGCGCGTGCGGGCGGGTCTCGCCGAGCTGATCGGGACGCGGAGCGAGGTCATCATTCTGGCGGCCTCGGGCACGGGCGCCCTGGAGGCGGCCGTCGTCAACCTGTGCTCGCCCGGGGACGAGGTGCTGGTCGTGCAGTGCGGCAAGTTCGGCGAGCGCTGGAGCGGCATCGCTCGGGCGTTCGGCCTCACCGTCCGCACCATCGATGCGCCGTACGGCGAGACGGTGCCGCCCGAGCGCGTGGCGGCGGCCCTGGCCGCCCATCCCACGGCGCGGGCTCTCTTCGTGACCCAGAGCGAGACGTCGACCGGCGTCCTCGAGGACGTCGAGGCCTACGCCGCGCTCACCCGGCGGACCGCCACCCTGTGCGTCGTCGACACGGTCTCGTCGCTCGGCGTCGTGCCGTGCCCGATGGATGCCTGGGGCATCGACGTGGTGGTCGCGGGCTCGCAGAAGGGGCTCATGTGCCCCCCGGGGCTCGCGTTCGTCACTCTCAACGACCGCGCCTGGCGAGCGGCCGGAGAGGCGCGGTGCCCGCGCTTCTACTGGGACCTTCCCACCGAGCGGGGCTGGCAAGCGAAGCACCAGGGCCAGTTCACGCCCGCCGTGTCGCTCCTCGCGGGGCTGGACGTCGCGCTGGGGCTCCTTCGCGCGGAGGGGTTCGCGGAGGTCTATCGGCGCCACGACCGGCTCGCGCGCGCGGCGCGGGCGGGGGCGGACGCGCTCGGCCTCGCCCTCTTCGCCCGGGCGACGCCGAGTCCGGCCGTGACGGCGATCGTCCCGCCGGCGGGGATCGACGGCGAGGCGATCGTGCGGGCGTACGGGTCCGAGGACAACATCACCATCGCGGGCGGGCAGGGCGAGATGAAGGGGAAGCTCTTCCGGCTCGCCCACCTCGGCTGGGTCGACGAGTCCGACCTGATCGTCGGCCTCGCGTCGCTCGAGCGCGTCCTCGTGCGGCTGGGGGTGCCGGTGGAGCTGGGCGCAGCGGTCGCCGCCGCGCAGCGGATCTTCGTCAAGGAGAGCTGAGCCGGCGGTGGGCGTCCCGGCTGTCAGGCGGGGGCTCGTCACCGACTCACTCCAGGAGATCGAGGTCGACGCGATGCCGGCCGTGCCGGCCGACGAGCTCGTCCGGCGGATCCGAACAACGACGTGCCGGGCGTCATCGGACGGCTCAGCATCCTGCTGGGCGCGCGGGACCAGCGTCGCGAGCATGCAGCTCGCGCGGCAGCCGCCCGGCGGCTGGCCGCCGCTTCCTTCCCCCCTGTTCCCGCCCGCCGGCCCGCCGTGACACAGCCCGCGCCGGCCCTGGGCGGGCTCTAGCGCCAACGACCCCCTTCGGACTCTGAAGGAGGGGTGATGTGTCCCAGCGGCGGGGACTCTGACTACGACATCATCGTCGTCGGGGGTGGACCCGCCGGGTGCGCGTTCGCGCGCACGATGGCCAGGCAGGCGCGGGCTGGCCGGTTACTGCTGATCGATCAATCGCGGTTCCCCCGAGACAAGGTATGCGGCGACGGGCTGACCTACCAGGCGATCCCGGCCGTCCAGGAGATCTTTCCCGAGCTAGCCGGGCTCACTCCCTCGGCTAGCTGCACGTCCCGGCAGATCCTGTCGTACCCCAATGGTCGCGTACTCGTCCGGGAGGGCCAAGCTCTCGACGTCATCCCGCGTCTGGACTTCGACAACACCCTGTGGAAGGCCACTGCCGAGTCCGGCGTCGAGACACTCGAGGGTGCCCACGTGAGCGCGGTGCTCGTCGACGGTCACCGCGTGCACGGCCTGAGGCTCCGGGACGATAGCGGCGAGCGGACGCTGACTTGCCGGATGCTGGTCGGGGCAGATGGGAGCCGGAGCGTGGTCCGCCGCGCGACGGGATCCACCACGGACGACTACGTGATCCACGCCCTTCGTCAGTACGTCAGGGGCATTCCCGATTCGACTGACGGTCTCTTCCTCTTCTTCGACCTGGAGTATCGGGGCTACTTCTGGATCTTTCCCTTCGTGCGCGGTGGCGAGCGCTGGGCGAACGTGGGAGCGCGTGCAAGAGAGAGATAATAAAAGTAGCAGGAATTATGACGTGGCGGCCTATGAGAGCAGGCGTGGATAGTTAGAGGAAGAGTATAGCCAGGCGCCGGTGCAAGGTGCTGGCGCCTGTGTGGACCCATCACGATAGTGAAAGAGGATAGATTCACTGAGAAGACATATGGGCGAGCCGTGGAGGCTTGGCCCCGGACCAGGGCGCGCGGACCGCGAATCTCGCACTCGCCGGCTGGCGGCCGCCGCGGGCCGCTGACGCTGCACCGCGGCGCGAGTCCATCTCCCGACGCCCCGCGCCGGTGCCGTCGAGCCGCTCGCCCCGCCTCATGCTGCTGTACCGCCCCTCTTCGACCCGGCTGGCCCGGTCACCCTGCCGAGCGGGCCCCGTACAATGGTGGGGCGTGAATCCCTCGAGAGGAGCAGTCGCGCGCAGATGGCCCGGTCACTGCTCCTGAGCTGCGAGGCGGTCGGCAAGGCCTACGGGGCCCGGACGCTCTTCGACCAGCTGTCCTTCGGTCTCCTCGACGGAGACCAGGTGGGCCTCGTGGGGCCGAACGGCTCCGGCAAGTCCACTCTCCTCAAGATTCTGGCCGGGATCGAGCCCCCCGACCGCGGCACCCGCGCCGTTCGCGGCGGCATCCGAGTCGGCTACGTTCCGCAGGATCCGGTCTTCCTTCCGGCGGCACCGTCGACGATGTGCTCGCCGCCGCCCTGGCCACGGTGGAGGAGGACGAGCGCCCCGGGCGCATCGCCCAGACGCTCGGCCGCGCCGGCTTCGCGGATGGGCGCGCGGCGGTCGAGGCACTGTCGGGCGGCTGGAGGAAGCGCCTGGCGATCGCGCGCGAGCTGGCGGGCGCGCCCGACGTCTTGCTGATGGACGAGCCCACCAACCACCTCGACGTGGATGGCATCCTCTGGCTGGAGGGCATTCTCGCCGATCGGGCGCGCGCCGTCCTCGTCGTGAGCCATGACCGCTACTTCCTCGAGCACGTGGCCACCCGCATGCTGGAGCTGAACCGCGCCTACCCGGACGGCCTGTTCCAGACCGATGGCGGGTACAGCGAGTTCCTCGCCCGCCGCGACGAGTTCCTGCGCGGCCAGGCCGCCTACGAGGAGTCCCTGGCCAACACGGTCCGCCGCGAGATCGAGTGGCTGCGGCGCGGCGCGAAGGCGCGCTCCACCAAGGCGAAGGGACGCATCCGGGAGGCCGGCCGTCTCATCGAGGAGCTCGGGGACGCCCGGGCGCGGGCCGCCGGCGGCACCGCCGGCATCGAGCTCCCGGCCTCGGCGCGCCGGACGCGCAAGCTGCTCGTCGCGCGGGGACTGTCGAAGGCGCTCGGGGGCCGCCCGCTCATCCGGGACCTCGACCTGGCCATCGTGCGCGGCACCCACGTCGGCCTCATCGGTCCGAACGGCAGCGGCAAGACGACGCTGCTCGACCTGCTCGCCGGCACCCTCGCTCCCGACGCCGGCGAGATCGAGCGGGCCGAGGGACTGCGGCTGGTCCGCTTCGACCAGCACCGCGCGAGCCTGGACCCCGACCAGTCGCTCCGGCGCGCGCTCTCGCCGGAGGGCGACGCCGTCGTCTTCCAGGGTCGAAGCATCCACGTGGCCTCGTGGGCCAAGCGCTTCCTGTTCCGGCCCGAGCAGCTCGAGCTGCCCGTCGGCCGCCTGTCGGGCGGCGAGCAGGCCCGCATCCTCATCGCGCGCTTGATGCGGGAGCCGGCCGACCTGCTTGATCCTGGACGAGCCGACGAACGACCTGGACATCCCGACGCTCGAGGTTCTCGAGGACAGCCTCGCCGAGTTCGAGGGAGGCCTCGTGCTCGTCACCCACGACCGCTTCATGCTCGAGCGCGTGTCCAACGTCATCCTGGCCCTCGACGGCGAAGGCGGCGCCGAGACGTTCGCGGACTACGCGCAGTGGGAAGCGACCCGGGCCGTCCGGGCGGCGGCGCCGCGCGAGACCAGTCCATCAGCGCGGCGGCGTCGACGCGCGCGCGGCCGAGGACGAAGCGCCTCGGATATCTCGATCAGCGCGAGTGGGACGGGATGGAGCGGGCGATCCTGGATGCCGAGAACGCCGTCGAGGCGTGCCGGCGGGCGGCGGAGGACCCCGGCATCGCGTCGGACCCGGCGGCGCTCCAGACCCGCTACGCAGCGCTCCAGGCCGCGCGCGTCCTGGTGGACCGGCTCTACGCCCGCTGGGCCGAGCTCGAGGCCAAGCAGCCTGACGGGTACTCAGGCGCCGGATTGAGGAACTCTCTGACTTCCTTGCGCCTGGCGAGCGTCACACGGACCGAGGGCTCCATGAGGGCTCCGTGACTCTTGACAAGAGGTCGGCCTGGACGTAGAAGGTCTGCGTCTGGCGCTTCGCGCCATCCGCTGAAACCAGCCAGCCATCGTCGACGATCCTCGTCGGGTAGCCAGCCACTCATCCGGGCCGCACTGCGCGCGCTCGGGAGGAGTCTCTGGATGCCCGGGTGGTGGGCGCTCGAGCCTCGGATCGGCCGTCCGGTTAGGATTCGTCCGGATCCTCCATCGCCGGATAGGCCTGGCCTCCCGCCTCGTCGTCTGCATCGTCGGGTTCGCCGGCCTCTCGCCTGGATTCCCCGGATGAACGTCATCGAGCTCCGGCGCACAGGCCGGGGCAAGGGCCGCGGGGGGCGGGCGAGCGCGGGAGCGAGAGGGAGCTGAGGGGTGAGCGGAGCCGGTTCGACGGGGAGACGGGGGAGAACGCGCGGGCGGCCGGTCACGCGCGGAGGACGAGGAATCAGGAGCTCCGAAGGCGGCAAGGGTGCCGCGCGGGTTGTCGGGGCGAGGCCCGGCGACGTCCACGAGTGCTCGGACGGCTGAAGGGGCTCGGAGCCGGTGCCGGTTTCCGCTACGTGGGAGAGCGTCCGGCGGACCTGTCGAACTCCGTCACGCTGCCGGACTACGTCGTGGTCGACGCCTCGCTCTTCGATCGCCGCGGACGGCTGTCTCTCGATCTGAACTTCAAGAACGTGACCAACGAGACGCTGACGATCCCGGGGTCCAGGTCGCCGATCCCCTCAGCGCCGCAGGCCCTCGACGACCGGGGCGAGCATCTCGATCCCCTTCGGGCCCGGCGGGATGCACGAGGCTCAGCGTCAGGTGCTGGACCCCGACCGCCTCGAAGGTCCGGACGTGCGCCAGGAGCTCGTCGGTCGTCCCCACGCGCGCCATCTGGCGCATGCCGCCGAGCTCGAAGACCGAGACTCCCGGCGGCGCGGTGACGTCCGGGCACGCCCGGCCGCGGCTCCCCGGGCCGCGTCGAGCGCCACCCGGGTCCCGGCCGCGTGCGCTGATGGTCTTCGGGTCGCGCTTCGCCTCGGCGCACGCGCGGTCGAGCGCCTCGAACCGGCTGCCGCACGTCGCTCGCGACGAGATGGTAGTCCGCGTCGTACACGGTCGGCGTAGCGGGCGGCGAGCGCCATCATGCGGGGGCGCTGGGCGCCGATCAGGATCGGCGGGCCGCCGGCGCGCGGGCCGCGCGGGGCGAGGACGCAGTCCCGCGCCTGGTAGTACTGCCCCTGGAAGTCGACCCGGCCCTCGCGGAGGAGCGGCACGATGATCGCGAGGGCCTCCTCGAAGCGCCCCACGCGGTGGTCGTAGGGGATGCCGAAGGCGTGGTACTCCGGCTCGTGCCAGCCGGCACCGAGCCCGAGGACGACGCGCCCGTCCGACACCTCGTCGAGCGTGTCCGCCATCTTCGCGAGGATCGCCGGGTTCCGGAAGCCGGTGCACGCCACGAGCGGCCCGAGGTGGATGCGGCTCGTCGCCTCGGCCGAGGGCGGCGAGGATCGTCCACGACTCCCAGATCCCGCGGACCTTCCCCTCCGGCATGTTGACCTGCATGAGGTTGTCCGGCGGCGATTTCCGGAACAGGAGGTGGTCGGGCAGGAACAGCGTGTCGACGCCGACCGATTCCGCCGTGCGGGCCATCTCCCGGAGGTCCGCCCAGCGGACGGGCCGTCCCTCGCCGAGAGCTCCGGCGCCGATCGGAAGCATGAGTCCAAGCCGCATCCTGTCCGTACCTGTCACGCGCTGCTCCTCCCGGTCAAAAGGTGACGAGGCCTCCGAGGATCCCTGCTAGGAGACCGCTGGCGATCAGATTGTAGCCCGCGGGACCCACACGCGCATCGCGCCCGGGCTTCGATTCGCCCAGGCGAAGTACGGGATTGCCGACAGCTCCACCCGTTGCCGCGCCGGCGCGCGTCCCGGAGCGGAACGGGCGGTAGAGCCGATCGCCCCACGACGAGGTGTCGACCCGAAACCCCGGCGCCCGGACGACCACGACGCCCTCGAGGAGCGCGGGGTCCCAGCGGGACGTCGGCGCTCCCGTCGGGTCGATCTCGAGCTCGGCGATCGGCGCGTCGCCCTGATCGGCTTGCTCGAGGCAATAGACGAGGGGGCCACGCTCGATCGCGACGGATCCGCGCGTCGACTCGATCGCCGGGTGTGGCTCGATCAGCCTCACGTCCATCGGGAGGTCGAGCTCCACGATGTCACCCGGGCGCCAGCTTCGCTCGAGACGGAGGTAACCCCGGGCGTCCGGTGCGGCCTCGATCGCTCCGCCGTTCACCCTGACCGTGGCGCGCCCGCACCATTCCGGGATCCGCAGCGCGAGCGGCCACGAGCTTCCGTCTCCAGCCTCGATCGTCAGCCGGACCGACCCCTCCCACGGGTAGCGGGTCTCCATCCGGAGGGCCACGGAGCGCCCCGACGGCAGCTGGGTCGCGATCCGGGCCGGCGCGTACTGGTGCACCTGGAGCCCCGCGCGATCGCGCGTCGCGACGTAGTGCCCGAGCGACGCCAGGAGCCGCATGACGTTCGGGGGACAGCAGGCGACCAGGTGCCACTCCTTTCGCCGGCATCCGCCGCGCCCGAGGTGCTCCGGTCGCCCGTTGCTGGCCAGGGGGTTCACGTAGAAGTAGCGCTCGCCGTCGAGCGACACCCCGGCGAGCACGGCGTTGTGGAGCGTCCGGTCGATCAGGTCGGCGAAGCGCGCCTGGCCGGTGGCCAGCAGCATCCGCCAGCTCCAGAGGATGCTGGCGATGGCCGCGCACGTCTCGCAGTAGGCGAGGTCGTTCGGCAGCTCGTACGGCTGACCGAACGCCTCTCCCAGGTGGCGTGAGCCGACGCCCCCGGTCACGTACAGCTTGTGGCTGGTGAGGTCCGCCCACTGACGGTCGAGCGCGGCCAGGAGCGCCGCCTCCCTGGTCTCCAGGTACACGTCCGCGACGCCCGCGGTCAGGTACAGCGCGCGGACGGCATGACCCTCGACCTCGGCGGCCTCCCGCACGGGCACCCGGTCCTGATAGTAGGCCGCGCTGTTGTAGCGCCCGGGGCCGAGCCAGGCGCGGCCGCGCTGGTCGAGGAAGAACCCCGCCAGATCGAGGTAGCGCCGCTCGCCGGTTTCCCGGTAGAGCTCGGTGAGCCCCATCTCGATCTCCGGGTGGCCGGGCGTCCCGGGCTGCTTGCCGGGCCCGAAGCGCGCGTCGAGATAGTCCGCGAAGCGCCGGGCGATCCGGAGCAGGCCGTCCTCGCCGGTGGCCCGATGGTGCGCGACCGCGGCCTGGAACAGGTGGCCCGCACAGTAGAGCTCGTGCCCCTGGGCGAAGTCGGTCCAGCGCCGGCCCGGCTCCGCCACCTGATAGTGGGAGTTCAGGTAGCCGTCCTCGCCCTGGGCGGCGCCGACGATCTCGATGACGGTCGCCATGTGGGACAGGAGCCAGTCGCTCGGGATGCGGGCGTGCTCGTAGGCGGCCGCCTCGATCCACTTGTACACGTCCGAGTCCATGAAGACCGGGCCCTGGTAGCGGCCGGTGGATCTGCCGGCGGCGATGCGGAGGTTCTCGAGGTTCCCCGCGGCCTCGAGCATCCGGTAGCCGTGGGGCAGGGCGGCGTCACGGTTGGTCGCCTGCCGCCGGGCCCACAGACCGCCCTCGATCGTCACGGCGCCTCCGGCGAGCGTCTGCCACATGGCCGCCGGACTGTGGGTGGTGTCGGTCGGGCTGGCGCCGCGGGTCGGGATGCCTGTCATCTGGTCCTCCAGCTTGAGCGGGTTTGGCAGGTTCGGAACGGGGCCGATCTCAGCCGGTGAAGCGCGCTTCGGGCAAGCCCCGCACGCCCGGATCGAGAGCCAGGAGACCCCCGGCACACGGCTGTGCGGCCAGCGCGTCCGGCGAGAGGCCGATCGTCGCCGACGTCACGTACAGCACCGCGAGGTCCGGTCCGCCGAAGGCCGGGCAGGTGGGGCGCTGGACCGGCAGGCGCACCGTGCGCTCCGTGCGGCCGGCGGGATCGTGGCGGGTCAGCTGCCACCCGTCCCAGTGCGCGAGCCACACGAACCCCTCGGCATCGACGGTGGCGCCGTCCGGCGCGCCCTCGTCGCCGGAGAGCTGCAGGAACACGCGGCGGTTGGCGATCTCGCCGCGATCGGGGTCCGAGTCCCACGCCCACACGGTTCGGCGCAGGGTGTCGGCGTGGTACATGGTCCGCCCGTCGGGGCTCCAGCAGAGCGAGTTCGAGATGACGATTCCGTCGACCATTCGGCGGCACGAGCCGTCGGGATCGAGCCGGTAAAGAGCACCCGCGGGAGCGGTCTCGGGATCGTGCATGCTCCCGGCCCAGAACCGGCCGCGGCGGTCGGGCTTCCCGTCGTTGAAGCGGTTCTCTGGCCGGTCCAGCTCGGGCGTGGCGATGGGCCGGATCGCACCCGTGTCGAGATCGAGGGAGTGGAAGCCGGAGCGCAAGGCCACCACCAGACCGCCGGCTGCGCGCCGGACGAGGCAGCCCACGGTCTCGGGCGTCGGCCATCGCGTGTCGTGGCCGGTGGCGGGATCGAACCGGTGCACGCTACAGCCCTTGATGTCGACCCAGTAGAGGCGGCGGTCCTCCGGGTCCCAGAGCGGCCCCTCGCCGAGGAGCGCCCGCGCCGGCAGGACGCAGCGTGCGCCGGTCACGATCCGAGGACCGTGGGGAGGCCGGGCTCCGCGGCCGAGCGTCTCTCGTGCCGCGTCACGTGGTCTCCGGGGTCAAGGTGAGCGAGGCGCGCGACGGACTCGCCGGGAGCGAGGGTGAGCATCCCCGTGTCCGCCCGGCCGGCGGCGGCGAGGTTGAAGGCGTCGGTGATGTGGCTGACCGGCTCGGCGCAGAAGAACGACTCGCCGGGCGGCGTGTAGACGACCAGCGTCCCGAGCGGGCCTCGCGTCGCCAGCCGGAGCTGAACGCGCCGCTCGGGCCACGCGATCGACGGCCTGGCCGTCCCAGCCGACGAAGGCGTTGTCGAGCGCGACCCGATCCACGAGCAGCCCCCGCCCCGGATCGCGGTCGCCGCGGGGCGGCACGCAGACGGTGGGCAGCACCTCGGCGTCGGTCAGCCAGAGCCCGGTGACGCGCGCGGTGAGGGTCGTCCCCGCGGTCCGCGGGAAGTACGGATGCCAGCCGAGGCCGAGCGGCATCGGCGTCTGGCTCTCGCTGGCGACGGCCAGCTCGAGCACGAGGCCGTCCGCGGTCAGCGCGATCCGCTGGGTGGCGCGGTAGGCCCAGGGCCACTCGCCGGGCGCGTGCTGCTGCTCGAGGAGGCACGAGGCTGCGTCGCGCGCCGTCACGGTCCACGCGCTCCGGAAGCCGAGCCCGTGGATCGCGTGACCGCGGAGGTTCGGCGCGAGCGCCACCGTCCGGCCGGCGAAGGCGAAGCGTCCCTCGCGGATCCGGTTCGACCATGGGACCAGCGGGAAGCATGCCATCGCCCAGGGATCATGCCGCGCGAGCGCCAGCTCGGGCGCGGGGCGGAGGAGCTCCACGGCCGGTCCCGTCTCTTCGGACCAGAAGCGCGCGAGCGCACCTCCCGCCAGGGGCGAGAGCACGACGCCGAGCGGGCCACTCGCGCAGGGTGATCGGGTCCATGCCGGCCGAGGATACCGGGTCGCCCGCGGTTCCGGCAAGCCGACTCGCGTGTGCTAGCGTGGAGGGCGGCTCGCCGTCGACCACTATCGCCGCCCCAAGGAGGCCTTCATGACGTACGCCACGTACCCGAGCTTGCGCGACCGCGTCGTCCTCGTGACCGGCGGCGCGAGCGGCATCGGCGCCTCGATCGTGGAGCACTTCTCTGCCCAGGGCTCGCGGGTGGCCTTCCTCGACATCGACCGCGCCGCCGCCGAGCGTCTCCTGGAGGCGATCGGTGCGACGGGCCGGGAGCGGCCCCTGTTCCTGCCGTGCGACCTCAAGGACATTGCGGCCCTCCGCGGCGCCGTCGCCGAGGTGCGCCGGCGCCTCGGCCGATCCGGATCCTGATCAACAACGCCGCCCACGACGAGCGCCACGCGCTCGACACCGTCACCCCCGAGTACTGGGACGATCGCCTCGCCGTCAACCTGCGCCACCAGTTCTTCGCCGCCCAGGCGGTCTACCCCGACATGGCGGCCGCCGGCGGGGGCGCGATCGTCAACCTGGGCTCGACCTCGTGGATGGCCGGGCAGGGCGGGATGCCCGGCTACACGACGGCGAAGTCGGGGGTGCAGCGGGCTGACGCGGGGGCTCGCCCGCGATCTCGGGCCGCACAATATCCGGGTCACCTGCGTCGTGCCCGGCTGGATCATGACCGAGCGGCAGATCCGGCTCTGGCTCACGCCCGAGGCCGAGGCCGAGCTGCTGCGCCGCCAGTGCCTGAAGCGGAAGCTCGTGCCGGAGGACGTCGCGCGGATGGTGCTGTTCCTCGCGGCGGACGACAGCGCGGCCTGCACGGCGCAGAACTACCTCGTCGACGCCGGCTGGGTCTGATCGCCGGCGCCGCGCTAGGCGATCTCGATCCGGCGGGCCCGCGCCTTCACCACGACCGTGCGGCCCTCGACCGTCCAGCCGCGGTCGGCGCGCTCCAGCGCGGCCCGGTCCAGGCGGGGCAGGGCGTGGCCGTCGGCGGCCACCTCGGCCGGCGTCTCGGCGTCGTGGAGGCGCAGCACGAGCGAGCCCGGCGATGCCGTGCCCGCTGCGTCGACGCTGAACGTCACCCGTCGGCCGTCGCGCCGGGCGTGGAGGACGGCCGATCCGGCGTCGCCCCGGAGGGCGAAGGTCGCTTCCGTCGTGACGAAGGCCTCCACCGTCAACGGGCCGGCCGTCGCCTCGGCCACGTGATTCCGGACCGGGCCGAGCACGAGGAGACTGTTCTCGCGAAGGTAGAGCGGCAGCTCCCGGAGCGGCACCTGGCGGCGTAGCGTCAGCGGGCCCTGGTGGACCGTTCCGCTCCACCAGTCCATCCAGCGTCCCGGCGGCAGGTACGTGGTGACGGCGCCGCCCGCACTCGTGACCGGCGACACCAGCAGCTCCCGCCCGAGGCAGTACTGGAGGTCGAAGGCGTAGCCGGCCGGGTCGTCGGGGAACTCCATGGCCATCGGGCGCATGAGGGGCACGCCCGTCTTCGAGGCCTCCCAGCCGTGGCTCACCAGGTACGGCACCAGCTGGCTCCGGAGGCGCGCGTAGTCGCGGAAGATGGCGAGCGCCTCGTCCCCGAACAGCCAGGGATCCCGGGGCGTGGCGCCGTGGTACCGGCTGAGCGCCGAGAGGAACCCGAGCTGCGCCCAGCGGACGTAGAGCTCGGGGGAGGGATCGCCCCAGAACCCGCCGATGTCGTGGCTCCAGTAGGCGAGCCCGCTCATCGCGCTGGCGAGGCCGCCGCGCAGCGTGTTGGCCATGTCGAGGAACGTGCACTCGGAGTCGCCGGCCCAGTGACCGGGGTAGCGCTGCACGCCGGGGGCCGCGCTGCGCGACCAGGCGACGGCGCGCGGTCCCCGGGCGGCCTGGGTCGCCTCGAAGGACTCGCGCTGGAAGAGGAGCGGGTAGGGGTTGTGCATCTCCGCGCCGGTGAGACCGTTCGCGAAGCGGGCGTCCTCCGGGATGTCTTCGGCGAAGTCCGGCTTGAAGGAGTCGGCTCCGAGCGCGAGCTGGCGGTCCAGCAGGCCCCGGTACCAGCGGACGGCCTCGGGGCTGGTGAAGTCGACGATGGCGCAGAGTCCCATGCCCCGCTCCGTGCGCTGGCTCCACACGAGCGCGTCGTAGACGCTGCCGTCCGGGCGGCGCAGGAAGTGACCGCGGGCGACGCCCTCCTGATAGAGCGCGCTCTGGCAGGAGACGTACGGGTTGATCCACAGGCAGTTGCGGAACCCTTCCTGGTGGAGGGCCGCCAGGAGGCGCCGGGGATCCGGCAAGCGCTCGGCGTCCCACTCGAAATCGCACCACATGAAGGCGCGCTGCCAGAACGAGTCCAGGTGGAAGACGTCGCAGGGGATGCCCTCCTGCCGGAGCCGGCGCGCGGTCTCCAGCACGGAGGCTTCGGTGAACTTCACGAAGCAGGTGGAGGCCCACAGCCCGAAGGCCCACTCCGGGGGGACGGGCGGCTTCCCGGTGAGATCGGTGTAGACGCCGACGATCTCCTTCGGCGTGCCCGCCAGCACGTAGTAGTCGAGCTCGGGGCCGGCGGCCTCGATCGTGAAGGTGCGATTCGACCGGCTGCCCAGGTGGAACGTCACCGCGGTGGGGACATCCACGAAGAGGCCGTAGCCGCGGCTGCCGACCAGGAGCGGGATGTTCTTGTACGCGAGCTCCGAGCGGGCGCCGTACGGGTTGCGGTTCCAGATGCGGATCGACCGCCCCACGTGGTCCAGCCGCGTGAACTTCTCGCCCCCGCCGAAGAAGTGGTCCTCGGGATCGAGGAGGAGGTTGTCCACGACGGCCAGCGCCCGGCGGGCGGGATCGTAGGGCAGGGTCTCGACCTGGAGCCCCGGCCTGGGGCCGAGACGCTGGCCGGCGAAGTTCACGTCGTCCTGCACCTCGTGGGTCAAGAGCCGGCCGTCGGGGGTCCGGAAGGCGAGCTGCCAGGGATCGAGGGTCGCCTCGACCGTCAGGTGGGCGGTGCGCAGGACGACCCGCCCCTCCGGCGTCTCCAGGCTCCACGGGCCGGGCTCGGGCCGCTCGGTGACGTAGGTGAAGGCCTTCGGGACGGGCGCCGCGCCGGCGGTGATCCGGACGCGCACCGCCCGCGGCCCGGCTACCTCGACGGCGACGCGCGCCGGCGCGAGCAGCTCGGTGTCGCACCGGAACTCCACGCCGTCGGGGGTGCGCTGCCAGGCGAGCGCCCGGCCAAGACCAAGGTTGCGGGATTCCATGGTTCCTCCGCGGTCCGTCGGTGGTGCGGTTAGCCCTTCACGGCGCCCAGCGTCAGCCCCCGGACCAGGAACCGCTGCAGGGCGACCGTCATGACGATGTTCGGCAGCATGACCATCACGGCGGCCGCGCTCATCTCGCCGTACAGCGGTCCCGACGTCGGTGATGAACCCGGCGATGACGACGGGCAGGGTCTTCGCGTTCACCCCGCTCAGGATCAGCGCGAAGAGGAACTCGTTCCAGGAGACGAGGAAGGCGAAGATCGCCGCGACGACGAGCCCGGGTGCCACGATCGGGATCACCACACGCACGAGGACGCCGAGGCGTGTGCAGCCGTCGATCATGGCGGCTTCCTCGATCTCGATCGGGACGTCCATGAAGAAGCCGATGAGGAGCCAGATGGTGAACGGAAGGGCGAACGAGATGTAGGCGATGAGCAGCCCCGTGTACGTGTCGAGCAACCCGAGCTTCTGCATCATCAGGAAGTAGGGCACGACCAGAACGATGCGGGGAGCCATGCGGGTGACCAGCACTAGGAACCGCACGGCAGTCGATCCCCGGAACCGGAAGCGCGCGAATCCGTACCCGGCGAGGATGCCCATCAGGAGACTCCCGACCGTCGTTCCGACCGCCACAACCAGGCTGTTCGTCAGGTACTGGAGGAACGGGATGTTGGTCAGCACCCGTCGGTAATTGTCTAGGATCGGACTGAACAGCCACTGAGGCGGCCGCGCATAGAGACTCAGCTCGGTCTTGAATGACGCGGTCGTGATCCAGAAGATCGGGAACAGCGTCCACAGCAGGATCGGCACAAGGACGAGCCCCGTCAGCCACACGCGTATCGGCGTCGGCTTCACGCGCGCGCCGCCGCCCGGCTGCGCGGGGCGCAGCATCGCGCGCATGAGCAGGTAGCAGAGGAGAGCCACCAGGGCGAGCGTGATCATTCCCAGCGCGTTGGCCAGCCCCATGTGCCCGAGTCCGAACACCTGATAGCTCAGCATCTGGATCACCTGGGTGGACGTGCCGGGCCCCCCGCCGGTGAGGATGAAGATGATGTCCAACTCGCGGAAGGCGTCCATGCCACGGATCAGCACTGCCACCAGCATGATGTACGTCAGCATCGGCACCGTGATGTGTCGGAAGGCTTGCCAGCGGGACGCCCCGTCGACCGAGGCCGCCTCGAACAACTCGGCGGGCAGCACCTCGATCCCCGCGTACATGACCAGGAACATGAACGGGATGGTGCGCCACGCATCGACCAGGGTGATCGACACCAGCGCGAGGGTGGGATCGCTCAGCCACGGAGGCCGGCCCAGCCCGATGAGGTTCAAGTAGTAGTTCAATGGTCCTAGATCGGGATGGAAGATAACCCGCCACATCGTCGCGCCGACAACCGGAACGACGAAAAGCGGAAGCAGCAGGACCACCCGGAGGGGCCGGAGGAAGCGGAAAGGCTGGGAGAACAAGAGGGCAAGCCCGAGGCCGGCGAGGAACTCCAGGACCACGGCCCAAGAGTGAACAACCCCGTGACCACGACGGCCCGCCGCACCTCCGGGTCGGCGGCGAGCCGAGCGTAGTTACCGAGGCCGATGTACCGGATGTTCCGCGGACGGAGCAGCCACCAGTCGTAGAGGCTCAGCCACGCGGAGTAAACGAGGGGAATCAGGTCGATCGCGAAGAGGAACAGGAGCCCCGGAAGCAGGAACCCCCGTCCTCCTCGCGCGCCCACGCCTCCCGTCCCGTCTACTTGCCGAGGATGCGGTTGGTCCCGGCGTCGATCTCCTTCAGGGCGGCGTCGAGGGTGAGCTCGCCGGCCGTCAGCTTGCCCGTCGTCACTCGGAAGTGTTCCTGAATGTCCGCGAACTCTCGGAGCCGAGGCCGTTCCTTGGCGACCCGCAAGCTCGCGAGCAGGGCGTCGACGTATGGCAGGGACGCCTTCGTCCCCGGATCTTGGAGGACGGAGACCCGCGGGCTATGGATCGCGGACGATGCGCTCGGGAACTTGGTCGCCGCAAGGCCGAACTCCTTGCTGCTCAGCCACTTCGCGAACTCCCAGGCCGCGTCCTGGTTGCCGCTGTTCTTCGCGATCCCGATCGTCCAGACACCACGCATCGGCGTCTGCCGGACCGCCTTCGGAACCACCGCGTACCCGAGCTTCCCGGCCACGCTCGACCGGCTCGGGTCCTCCATCGGCTTGGCGCCCTGACGCCCACTGGATGGCCATGGCGACCTGGCCGGTTTGGATCGCCTTGTTGACGTCGGGGAACGTGTAGCTCCGGACGTTGGGGGGCGCGTACTTCAGGAGCTCCAGGAAGATCTCTGCGCCCTTCCGGCCGGCGGGCGTGTCGACGCCGCCCTTCCCCTGGGCCGTCACGAGCTCGGCCCCCTGCGACCACATCGACAGCAGCATGTAGAGACAGGTCTGGATGTTGCTGCTCGCCGTGATCGCGATCCCGTACTGCTCCTTGGCGGGATCGTTGAAGGCCTTCGCGGCGGCCAGTAGCTCATCCCACGTCGCGGGAGGCTTCATTCCCTTCTGATCGAACAGGTCCTTCCGGTAGACCAGTAGCTGCATGTTCGGATCGACGGGCAGCGCGTACTGCGTTCCCTGGAACGCGCCGGCCGCCAGCGCCGTCGGGACGAAGTCGGACATGTCGAAGCCTCGGGCGCGCTCGGTCAGCGGCAGGAGAAACTCGGAGAGCGGAGGAATCCAGGGCTCGTCCATGAACATGACGTCATAGCGAGCGGCTGTGCTGATCGAGAGCAATTGCTTCTTGTACAGGTCCTCGATGGGCGCGGCGTCGATGAGGACCTTGATGCCCGTCTTCTTCTCGAACTCGGGCAGGTTCGCCCGGAGCACGTCCTCCTTGAACCCGGCCAGCATCGACAGGGTGATGGTCTTGCCCTGGGCCCCGGCCGTCGAGCCCGCGACCAGGAGCGCGGCGACGGCCAGCGCCAGGGCCAGGACGAACCTCGACTCGCGTGCCGCGCCTCGCGCACATCGACCTCGGTGGATGGCTCTCATCTCCACGCCCGTCCTTTCCGCGCGGGCTTGGCCCGGGCGTCATGCCCGGACGGATGCCGCGCCTTCACGGCGTTCTGGACCGTCAGCATCGTCTCGACCGAGAGGGTCGTCGGAGTCTCCAGTCTGGAAGGGTGACCGGTCACGAATCTAGCACCGGACCGCCCGGACCTAAAGGGCCCGGTCCCGGGGGGCAGGGGTGGCGAGCTCGCCTCGGCTCACCGCGCGCCGGCGTCGCGTGACCGGCCGCGGTCGCTGGATTTGCGTTCGGCCATCCCGTATACTTCCGAGGGTTTGCCCGGCTCCCGGGCATGAATGCTATGGACCGGCGGAACCTTCAGTCACAGCTCCCCACCGGGGTGAAGATCTATCTCCCCGACGAGGCGGCCCGTCTCCGGGGCCTCCAGGAGCGTCTCCTCGGCGTCTTCCGGCTGTGGGGTTACCGCGAGGTGATGACGCCCACCTTCGAGTTCTTCGACGTCCTCGCGCTGGGGACGGACGAGGCGCTCCAGGAGGGGATGTTCAAGTTCGTCGACCCTGACACCGGGCGGATGCTCGCGCTTCGCGCCGACGTGACGCCCCAGATCGCGCGCATCGCCGCCACCCGGCTCCGCGACCGGCCGAAACCCTACCGCCTCGCGTATCGGACGAACGTGTTCCGGCACGAGGCACCGCGGCTCGGTCGCATGCGGGAGTTCTACCAGGCGGGGGTCGAGCTGCTCGGCCTCGACAAGCCGGAGGCGGACGCCGAGATGATCGCGATGGCCATCGAGGCGTTCCGCGCCGCCGGGTTCGAGCGCTTCCAGATCGACGTCGGCCACGTCGAGTTCGTGCGGGGCGTGCTCGACAGCCTCGGCGTCGAGCGCGCCGTGGCGCGGGCCCTGCGCGAGGCCCTCGGACGGAAGGACGTGGCGGAGCTGACGCGCCTGGTCGGGGAGCTGTCCGTTCCGTCCGCGACGGCGGACCTGGTGCTGGCGTTGCCCGGTCTCCAGGGCGGGACGGACGTGATCCGGCGGGCGGCCGCGCTCGTCCAGAACCCCCGGTCGGAGCGCGCGGTGGCCGGGCTCGCCGAGGTCCACCGGCTGCTCACCGCCTACGGCCTCGGCGGGGCGATCCTGCTCGATCTCGGCGAGGTCCGCGGCTTCGACTACTATTCGGGCGTGAGCTTCGAGGGGTACGTCGACGGGTTCGGCGCCGAGCTGGTGGGTGGCGGCCGGTACGACCAGATGCTCGGGCGCTTCGGCACGCCCTGTCCGGCCACGGGATTCGCCTTCGACGTGAACCGCCTCCTCCTCGCGCTCGCCGCCCAGGGTCTCGAGCCTCGCGTCACCGGGCCGGAGTTCTTCGTCATCGACTTCACCGAGGACAAGGGCACGGCCCTCGCCCTCTGCCGGCGCCTGCGCGAGCTGGGGCTGGCGGTGGCCCGGGACATCATGAGCCGGCCGCTCGAGGAGTCGATCGCCTACGCACGGGACATTCGCGCCGCGCGGGCCGTGGTGATCGACCACGCGGGGCTCGGACGCGGCGAGGTGCGCGTGATCGACCCGGCGGGGGGCCAGGAGGTCACCTGGCCGCTCGCGGCACTGATGGCGGCGCCGAGCCGCGCCCTCGAGCCCGCTCCCGGAGGCGCTCTTGCCTAACATCGTCATCGTGGGCGCCCAGTGGGGTGACGAGGGAAAGGGGAAGGTCGTCGACCTGGTCGCGCCCTGCGCGGACGTCGTCGCGCGCTACTCGGGCGGGCCGAACGCGGGCCACACCATCGTGGTGGGGGACCGGCGCTTCGTGCTCCAGCTGGTGCCCTCGGGCGTTCTTCGGCCCGGCAAGAAGAGCGTGATCGGCTGCGGGACCGTCGTCGACCCCATCGGGCTCGTGTCGGAGCTGGACGGCCTGGCGGCGGCCGGGATCGGCGTGGAGCAGCTCTACGTCTCCCACGCCGCTCACGTGATCCTGCCCTACCACCGGGCGCTCGACCAGGCGATGGACCAGGAGCGAATCGGGACCACGGGCAAGGGCGTGGGGCCGGCCTACGCCGACAAGGCGGCCCGCCTGGGGATCCGCGTCGGCGACCTCCTCGACGAGGCCCACTTCCGGGAGAAGCTCGAGGCGTACCTTCCCGTCAAGAATCACCTCCTCCGCGCCTATGGCCGAGACACCTTCGAGGTGGAGGAGGTGGTGAAGGCCGTTGCGGGCGCCGTCGAGCGGCTCCGCCCGCACGTCGCGGACACGGCGCTGCTCCTGCACCGGTGGATGCGCGACGGAGCCTCGGTGCTCTTCGAGGGCGCGCAGGGCACGATGCTCGACGTCGACCACGGCACCTATCCGTACATCACGGCGTCGAGCGCCTCGGCCGGCGGAGCGGCGCCCGGCACCGGCGTGCCGCCCACCCGCATCAACGGGGTGCTCGGCATCACCAAGGCCTACGCCACCCGCGTCGGGGGCGGGCCGTTTCCCACCGAGGTCACCGGCGACCTTGGCGAGCTGATCCGGGCCCGGGGGAAGGAGTACGGCGCGGTCACGGGCCGGCCGCGCCGGTGCGGGTGGTTCGACGCCCCGCTCCTCCGCCACGCGGTCCGCGTGAACGGGCTCGACACGCTCGCGATGACGAAGCTCGACGTGCTCGATCCCTGCCATGCCGTGCTGGTGGGCGTGGGCTACCGCTACAAGGGGACGACGCTCCGCGAGTGGCCGGGAGAGGAGCGCATCGTCGCGCAGCTCGAGCCCGTGTTCGAGGAGCGTCCGGGCTGGCTCAGCGAGACCGCGGGGCTCCGCACCTGGGGGGCCCTCCCGGCGCGCGCCCACGACTACATCCGGTGGCTGGAGGACCTCATCGAGTGCGAGATCTCGCTCGTCTCGACCGGCCCCGGCCGCGACGAGACCATCCTCGTCGAGCCGTCGCGCCTGACGCGCTGGTTTCCCGACCTCCGCCAGCTCTGCCTGCCGTGACCCCACAGGCCGCCACAGGCCGCAGGCCGTTCGATCAGCCCCGTCCGGTCAACTCTCGCTGCGCCGGGGCCGCCCGCTGAGCGGAGCTACTTGTAGCTGAACCCCATCGTCCGGCAGTGGTAGTAGACGCCCCCGTCCTGGACGATGAGGAAGAGCGCGAGCTCGCTCCCGTCGTTGTGGTGGGAGTGGAAGGCGGCGGGCGGCGTGATCATCACCGTGTGGGGCTCCCAGTCGGCGCGCTCCCCGTCGATCAGGGAATAGCAGCGCTCGCCGGCCAGGACGAGCGTCACCGCCACCGCGTTGTGGCGGTGGCCGCGCTGCGCCTCGCCGGGCAGGAGCGAGTTCAGCGCGAGCGTGAAGGACGGCGTGGTGGTGCGGCTGGACTCGAGGGCGACGTTCCCCAGGTTGATCGACTTGCCCGGCATTGCCGCCCCGCGGGGATCCAGGTAGACGCCGAGCAGCCGCCGCCGGATCTCCGCCATCGGGTAGAGGGCGGGCTGGATCGGTCCCGCGCCTGGCGCTGGCGGCTGGAGCCCCTCGAACTCGAGCTGGGGCTCGTTGGTCGTGATCCAGAGCACGGTGTCCTCGACCGCGGCGTGGCGCGCGGCCCCGCCGCCGGGCAGGCAGAAGGTGTCGGCCTCCTGCCAGGCGAGCGATCCCCCGTCCCCGGCCCTGGTCGTGCCCGATCCGCGGATCACGTGATAGAGCTCCGTGCTGGCGCGGAAGGTCGTGGAGAGCGTATCTCCCGCGCGGATTCGCGCGTAGCGCGACAGGATGAACGGCGTGGTCGCCGGGTAGCCGAGTCCGAGCGTCGCCGAGAGGTCGAGCGGCACGAGGCCGGTCGGCGCGTCGGGGGCCAGCACCCGATCCCGCTCGGCGCGGAAGACGTGGGCGGGGATGGCCGGGCGCTTGATGTTGAAGCCGTCGAGGGAGGTGAGGTAGCGGGCATTGTCCGCGTAGGGCGAGGGCGCTCGCGGTCCCGCCGAGTCGGCGGCGAGAAGTGCGCGGAGCTCCAGCTCGTCGAGCGTCTTGGCCATGACCGTCCTCCCGCGCGGGTGCGTAGGGTGCCCAGCGGTCGATTCGCGGGGATGCTAGCGCGGCGGCCTCCGGAGCGTCAAGGCGGCGCCGTCGACGGGGCTCGCGGGGCGCTCGGGACGGCGGCGGGGCGGCTCGCGGGGAGGAGGGTCGGTGACGGCGGACGGTGACCGCGCGCGCGACCGCCGCCCGGCCGTCGTCCGGCTGCTGGTGACGTGGCTGGCGCTCGCGCCCGTGCTCCAGGCCCTGAGCCTCGCCGGCTTCCGGGTTGCCAACTTCGCCCCGGACCGACCCTGGAACTACGTCGCGTACGGCCTGGCGGCGCCCTACGTGGCCTGGCTGGTCTGGCGCCGGAAGCCGCGCGCGCGCTTCGCCGCCTACGTGTTCCTCACTCACGAGGCCGTGCGCGGCATTCACTTCCACCGGCGGGACGCCGTGGCGATCGCGGCGCTGTGGGTGCTCCTGCTCCAGCTGCCCGCCGCTCGCCGATTCATGCCGTCGCTCCGCCCCGCCGAGATGCGGGCACGCTGGCGTCGGCAGCTGACCGGCAATCGAGGGGGCGACACGGGGGTCGAGCCCGCCGCTCCCGCCGCCGATGCGACGCGGAGCGATTCGCCCCCGCCGCCGTGAGGCGCGCTCGGGGATCCTCGCGCGGTAAGATGCCGGCACGGCAATCGGAGAACTCTTCCGGAGAGGCGAGGGGAACGTCGGTGACGATCGCGCGGATGATCTGGCGGACGCTCGGCTCCCGCCGGCTCCCGTGACGTCATTCCCGGCGCCGGCTGCCAGGCTCGACCGGCCCCTCCACGGGATCGCCTTCATCCTCGTGGGGGCATCCGTGTTCCCCGTGCAGGACGTCGTGATCAAGGGCCTGAGCGGCGAGTACGCGGTCCTCCAGATCGTGTTCGTGCGCAGCCTGGTCTCGCTCGGGCTCTTCGCGTGGCTCCTGTGGCGGGAGCGCGAATCGGCCACCTTTCCGGTCCAGCAGCCGTGGCTCCACGGGGTGCGAGGGCTGCTCGGCCTCGTGTCCTTCACGACCTACTACATGGCCATCGCCGCGCTCCCGCTGGCCACGGTCACGTCGGTGGCCTTCGCGGCGCCGCTGTTCGTCACCACGCTCTCGGCGCTCGCGCTCGGCGAGCCGGTCGACCGGCGGGGCTGGTCCGCCGTGGTGCTCGGCTTCGTCGGAGTGCTCGTGGTGCTGCGCCCGGGGGCTGCCGCGTTCGAGCCGGCCGCCCTCCTCGCCGTGCTGTCGGCGCTCTGCTACGCGATCTCGCAGACGATCACGCGCCACCTGGGCCGGAGGGATTCGGGCGCCACCATCGTGTTCTCGGCGACCCTGGTGTCCGTGCTGGTGGCGGCGACGAGCGGGCTCGCCGCAGCCGGGGGAGGCCGGGGGGCCGGCCTTCATCCCAGCCTCGCCTTCCTGGTGCGCGGCTGGACGCTCCCGCCCTGGGGGGCGCTCGGGCGCATGGCGCTCTGCGGGCTCATCTCGAGCGTCGGGATCTATTGCCTGACGCAGGCTTACCGCGTGGCGCCCGCGAGCACGGTATCCCCGTTCGAGTACGTGATGATCGGGTGGGCGGTGCTGTGGGGCTACGTGTTCTGGGGCGACGTCCCCGGCCCGTCGACCCTCCTCGGCGTGGCCACGACCGTCGCCGCCGGCCTCTACGTGCTCCACCATCAGGCGCGAGCCCAGCGCGAGCGCCGCCGCGCGGCCCGCGCGCCGACGGCCTAGTCGGCCCCTCGGGCATGTCGAGGCCGCCTGCGTTGGCGCGCCCGCGGATTGGCGCGAAGTGCGCGCCGCCTCCCGATCTATCCCGAGGATCGCGCATGCGGGTCGTCCCCCCGCTGGAGATCGAGGCCCCCGCAAGGCGATTCTGACCCGCGTGTTCGGTCTCGCTGTTGGCACCTTTCCGGGCTGGTCGGGGGTCGGGCGCGTTGACTCGCGCCCCGCAAGTAGCGACAATGCCTCACGCGAGGCGTTAGCTCAGCCAGGCAGAGCCCCCGCGTCCTAAGCCCGCCGACCGATCGAGACCCGTCGGGAAGTCGCGAACTTCTCGGTGGGTTTTCTGTTGTCTGATTGGCTCCACATGGCTGGATTTGGGCATGATCTGGCCGGTTCGGGCACGTTCCTGGGCACGTCTTGCGGAGGGGCCCGAGGTGTTGTATTGTTTGTACAACGGCGGCGGTGGAGAGGATGCCGATAGCCCTCTGGGAATCGGCCACGCCGCAAAGGAGGACCGAGCCCGGGAAGGGGGTACGGATGGCCACGGCATTTGGAGAGTATTTCCGAGCGCTGCGGATGAGGTTGGGACTGCCGCTGAGGCAGTTCTGCATCGAGAACGGTTACGATGCCGGGAACATCAGCAAGCTGGAACGGGGACTCTTGGTGCCGCCCACGTCCGAGGAGAAGCTGCGTGACTATGCAGGCGCCCTCAAGATCAAGAAGGGCTCCGAGGAGTGGATCACCTTCTTCGATCTCGCGGCCGTGTCACGGCGAGAGATCCCCAGCGACATCATGGCGGACGAACGACTCGTCGGCCGGCTCCCGCTGGTGTTTCGTACGTTGCGAGGCCAGAAGGTGAACGAAAAGGACCTAGACGCGCTCGTGGAGCGAATCCGGAAGGCGTAGCGTGAGCGTCCGCGTTCCCCGGCTGTCCTACGAGGACGTCAGAGGGAGCGCGGACGCTTTTCTTGACGAGCATCACCGCTCTCGTGTCATTCCGGTTCCGATCGAGGACATCGTCGAGTTCCACTTCGGCATCAACATCATCCCGCTACCCGGTCTCCATGCTGACTTCGGGACCGACGGGTTCCTGTCAGCCGACATGACGGAGATCTCAGTAGATCTGGCCGTGTTCGAAGGTCGTCCCGCACGATATCGCTTCACTTTGGCACACGAGCTCGGGCACCTCGTGCTTCACGGTGAGCACCTGAAGGCGGCGACACCGACATCCCTTGCTGACTGGAAACGCTTTGTCCGCGAGTTGTCCGAGCCCGAACGTGGGTCGATGGAATGGCAAGCCTACGCCTTCGCCGGGCTCGTGCTTGCGCCGCGTGATCCGCTTGATCAGGCCTATCGAGAGGCCCGACGTTCAGCGGACGAGGCGGGGATAGACATCGAAGCCAACGTCCATCTTGCCCGGCACTACGTCTCGTCCTCGATCGCGACAATCTTCGAGGTGTCGGCGGAGGTGATCGATAGAAGGCTCGTCTTCGACGGCATCTTCCCGAAGTAGAGGAGAAAGGCACTCGATGAGCTGAAGCGACACTGATGGGCCCCCAGAGGACCCGCCAGTTTGACGCCCCGAGGACCTTGGGCCCGCGGGTGGACCTTGGACAAGCCCATGGCCTACGATCTCTGCCACTACCTCCGCTTCCGCCGGACAGGCAACGGCCGCGGGCAGGGGTGTCCAGTGTGAGGGCCGTGATGTGCTCGCCGGGTCTATGGCGTGGCTAGGCATCAAGGAGGCCCGCCAGTGATCGCCGCGATCTACGCGCAGAAGGCGACCACCAGGGGAGGAGGGCAACGAACGATGGACCGGGGTTTCGCAACTGCTGGAGTCGGCATCGTACTTATGAGCTTCTACTTCGCTTCTACCGCGGTACGCGATCGTGAGCGACGCGGATCTCCGAGAGGCGACCCAGCGATTGCTGGGCACGTTTCCGGGCACGTCGGGGGCGGCTCGCATTGACGGGCGTCCCCCAACTATGCAGAATGACGAGCGCGAGGCGTTAGCTCAGCCAGGCAGAGCTCCCGCCTTTTAAGCGGGGAGTCGGTGGTTCGAATCCACCACGCCTCACCATTGTTCGTCCCGCGGCGCCGGCCCCGGGGCCGGCGGCTCGCGGCCCGCGCCGGCCGACGGCTTCCTGGGGAGCGACATGGACGACCGCGCGGTCCCGGATCCCGAAACCGCCGCGACGCTGGCGGTGGCCCGGCGCTTCCTCGACGCGTTCGCCCGCCACGACGTGGACGGCGTCATGCTCGCCATGACCGAGGACTGCGTCTTCGAGAACACGTTGCCGCCCCCCGACGGGGAGCGGCACGTGGGCCAGGCCGCGGTCCGGCGCTTCTGGGAGCGATTCTTCCGGGAGACGCCGTCCGCCGCGTTCGAGACCGAGGAGATGTTCGCCGCCGGAGCCCGATGCGTGGTGAAGTGGCTCTATCGCTGGCGGAACGCGGACGGGTCGGCGGGCCACGTGCGGGGCGTCGATCTCCTCCGCGTCCGGGACGGGAAGGTCGCCGAGAAGCTCTCCTACGTCAAGGGCTAGTGTCCTGCCTCGGAGATCCGGTGACAAGATCGCGCGACACTGGCCAGGATCTCGACCAGGCCTCGACGCCCGACCTCACCGATCCGGCATATCCGGTGGAGGGGCGGCTCCCGGAGGTCGGGTAGGCGGGACACGCGGCCACGTGATGGGGCCGGTCGGGAGGCAGACGATGCTTCCGCTGATCGAGCGGCGGTCACCCCCCACGCCTCGAGCGGGCAGGGTGCGGCGCCTGCACGCCGCCGGCGCGCTGGCGGCGCGCCCGTCAGTGAGGCGTCTCCTCCGGGAGGGCGTGCGCGGCACCGCGATGCTGGCAGGTGTCGTGAGCCGTCTGCGACGCCCGCTGACGCCGGCCGAGGCTCGCGCGGCGCTCGACGCGCGGCGGGAACACCGGGCGAGTGCCTTCCTCAGGCTCCTCCGTCGCGCCGTCTTCCAGGCGCCGAGAAGCCCGTACGCGCCTCTCCTGCGTGCGGCGCGATGCGAGTACGGCGACATCGAACGCATGGTGCGCACGGACGGCGTCGAAGGCACCCTCGCTGCGCTGTTCCAGAGCGGGGTGTTTCTCACCGTGAGCGAGCTGAAGGGGCTCGTCCCCGTGACACGGGCAGGGGCTCCGTACTGGGTGGGGCGGGAGCGCCTGCGGAATCCCATGCTGGCTCGTTCGGGACCCGGACGACGATCGCGCTCGCCTCCTGCATGCGGCGATGTTCCGCGACCACGAGGTGGTGCACACGCTCGTCATGGCTGCCGTCGGCGGCCTGCGCTGGCGCCATGGCTACTGGGGGATCCTGGGGGACGGTGCCGCGGTTGCCCTGCTCCGCTATGTCGGCGGCGGGATGGGACCGGTCGACTGGTTCACGCATCTCGATCCGCGCGAGCCTGGGATCGACCTCGACGATCGCTGGGGCTCGCTCGCCCTCCGGCTGGCAGGCGCCCTCGCGGGGCGGCCGATGCCGCCCGCCCGCTACGTCCCGCTCGACGCCCCTGACCCCGATCCTCGCGTGGATCCGGGGCCACCTGGATGCGGGCCGCACGCCTCACCTCTGCGGAGGGACCTCACTGATGGTGCGCCTGGCCGTTCTCGCACGGGAGCGCGGCCTCGATCTGACCGGCGCGCGATTCACCATCAGCGGCGAGCCGGTCACGGATCGCCGTCTCGCAACGATCCGGAGCACCGGCGCCGAGGGCTATCCGAGTTACGCGACCCGCGAGGCACTGGTAATCGGGCAGGCGTGCCGGCAGCCTGTGGCCTCCGACGAGGTGCACCTCCTCGACGATCTTCACGCGCTGGCGCTGGCGGGTCCCCGCAATCCCGCCGGCCTTCCAGAGGACGCGCTCCTCATCTCCTCGGTCCGGGCGGGCGCTCCCCTCGTTCTCCTGAACGTGTCGCTTGGAGATCGCGCCGACGTGTCACGCCGAGCGTGCGGCTGCCCGCTGGAGACCCTCGGCTGGCGCACGCATCTCGCGACCGTCCGAAGCTTCGAGAAGCTGACCGCCGGCGGGGTCACCTTCGTCGACGGCGCGCTGATCCGGGTGCTCGAGGAGACGCTGCCCGCACGCTTCGGCGGCGGGCCTCTCGACTACCAGCTCGTCGAGGAGGAGGGCGCGGACGGACTGCCTCGCGTCCGCCTGATGGTGGCGGATCGAGTGGGGGCCGTCGACGCCACGCGCGTGATGGACACATTTCGGCAGGCCTTGCTGCAGCAGTCACGCTCGAGCGCGCTTCTCTGGCAGCAGGGCCGCTGGCTGGAGGTCGAGCGCGGGAGCGTGGCCGTGACGGCCAGGGGCAAGGTCCACCACCTCGTGCCCCGAGGACGGAGGGCCGCAGCGGGCGACGCGCGTGCGACCGGAGAAGGCGGGTGACGGCGGACCGCCGGGGTGAGCTGGTCGAGACGAAGATCGCGCGACGCTGGCGCGCGTAGCGAGTCAGTCCCGGTAGAGCTCGACCGTGTAGCCGTTCGGGTCCTGCACGTAGACCGCGTCACGCCCCCGGCGTCCCTCGATCCGGACCCCCGCGCGCCTGAGCCGTGCCATCGCCGCGCGCCATCCCGCGGAGGGCACGCGGAGCCCGAGATGATCGAAGCCGCCGGCGCTCCCGTCGAACGCCCGGCGGGTCGCGACGAAGTTCAGGAGGTCCCCGCCGCCCGGGCTTTCGAGGAAGAGCATCCCCCGGTGCGGGAACGCGACGCGGAGCCCGAGGACGTCCACGTAGAAGCGCTCCGTCGCGCGGAGGTCCCGGCTCCGCAGGGCGACGTGGCGGAGGCCGCGGGGCCCGGTCGGCCGGCGCGCCGGCCGCGTCACGGCGGCGCCGACCACACGACGGCGCCCCGCGCGTCCGCGAGGGCGAGAGCCGCGCCCCGCCCGGGCGCGAGGGTCATGGTCGCTCGCGCTCGCCCGTCCGCGCCATTGAGGTTGAGGGCGGGCGTGCCGTCGGCGAGCACGGACAGCCCCGCCCGGTTGCGTCCGTCGCCGTCCCGCAGCAGGAGGTCTGGCGTGCCGTCCGGCTGGACGCGCAGCACGGTCCGGGCCGTGCCCCGGCCGTCCGCCAGCTCGAGCCCCGCGTCGGACCCGCGGATCCCGAAGGTCGCGCGCACCACGCCGGCCGCGTCGTAGGCGACGATCGCCGGCGCCGGCTCGCGCCCGCCCGTCGAGCGGCCCGGGGCGCTCCCGTGGAAGAGCGCCGCCGCCAGGCGAGGCTTCCCGGCGGGATCGAAGAGCGCGAAGCCCGGCGCGCCGTCGGGCCCCACGACCAGGGCCGCGCGGACCGTCACGCCGTCGGTGTCGAAGAGGGTCAGCCCGGGCGCCCCGCCGGCGCCGACCGTCAGCACCGCGCGCGGCTGGCCGCTCGGGTCGTGAAGCGTGAGGCGGGGGGTGTCGTCGGCCTCCCAGCCGAGCGTCGCGCCGGCGCGGCCGCGCGCGTCCCGCAGGACGAAGCGCTCGGCCTCGACCGTGCGGGCAGGGCTCGCGGGCCGGGGTGCCCGGGGCGGGCTCTGGCCGAGGAGCAGGAGGGCCGCGATCGCGAGCCACGAGCCGAGGGCCACGCGTCTCCATCGGCGGCCCTCGCGCTCGAGCCGATCGAGTCGGGCCGAGACGGCATCCGAAGCGGTGAGCGGCATCGCGACCTCCCCTCGGCCGCGTGACCCGGCCAGGGCGCCGGATCCTCGGCGCGGCCGCTATGACGCTATGCGAGACCCCGCGTACTCGGTCACCGTGCCGCCGGCCGCCGTCCTCAGTCGAGCGGGGGGCGGTGCGACGCCCAGGGCTGGAGCGTCTCGAAGCAGGCGGCCGCCCGGAGCACGTCCGTCTCGCGGTGCCAGCGCCCGACGATCTGGAGCCCGACGGGCAGCTTCTCCCGCGTGAAGCCGCACGGCACGTTGGCGGCGGGATAGCCCGTCAGGTTGAAGGGATACATGAACGGCACGCGGTCGAAGATGGAGTGAGCGGGCTTGCCGCCCAGGTCGGGCAGACCTTCGAAGGGGCCGGGGTCGGCGGGCCAGGCGGCGACCGGCATCTGCGGCGTCAGGAGGAGCTGATAGCGGTCGAGCGTCTTGCGCACCTTCTCGCAGAACTCGGTCCGCGCCAGATGCGCCTTCAGGTAGTCGATCGACGTCCACTGGGCGGCGTCGAGAATCATGCGCATGAGCGTGGGCTCGATCCAGTCGGGGCGCTCCCGGGCGCGATCGTAGTTCCGCGCGGCCACGCTCGCGGAGTAGATGATCTTGTGGAACTCGTAGGGGTGCCCCCAGTCGATCTTCGCCTCCTCCACGTGGGCGCCCAGCTCCTCGAACCGCCGGGCCGCGCGCGCCGTCAGCTCCGCGACCTCCGGGTTCACCGAGGCGAAGCCGAGGTCGACGCTCCAGCCCACGCGCCAGCCGCGCACGTCGCCCTCGCAGGCGGCGAGATAGTCCTCCGGCGGCGCGTCGATCGAGAGCGGGTCGCGCGCGTCGGGGCCCGCCAGGACCTGCAGCAGGATCGCCGCGTCCCGGACGGTCCGCGTCATCGGGCCGTTGTGCGAGCGGGCGTTCCAGAGATCCGCGCTCGGCCAGTAGGGCACGCGGGCGAGCGAGGGCTTGAGGCCGAAGATCCCGCAGAGCGCCGAGGGGATGCGGATCGAGCCGGAGCCGTCGGAGCCGTGGGCCAGGGGGCCGAGCCCGGCCGCGACCGCGGCTCCCGCGCCGCCCGAGGAGGCGCCCGACGTGCGGGCGAGGTTCCAGGGGTTCTTGCACGGCGGGCCGATCAGGTTGTCGCACATGTCCTTGTAGCCGAAGTGGGGCGTGTTCGTCTTGCCGAGCAGCACGCCCCCGGAGCCGCGGAGCCTCGAGGCGACCGCGCCGTCCTCGGCCGGGACGTTGTGCTCGAAGAACTTGGATCCGTACGTCGTCCTGATGCCCGCCGTCGGCTCGAGATCCTTGATGGAGTACGGGATGCCGTCCAGGGGACCGCGAGGCTGGCCGCGCACGAGGCGCGCCTCGGCGGCCCGCGCGAGCTCGCGCGCGTGATCGGCCGTGACCGTGAGGTAGGCGTTCAGCTTCGGATTCAGTCGCTCGATCCGGGCAAGCGCCGCCTCCGTGACCTCCACCGGCGAGAGGGTCTTCGCACGGTAGAGCCGGCCGAGCTCGAGGGCGGGCGTGTAGGACAGGTCGGTCGCGTTCATCGGGGCCTCCTGATGGTAATCGACGAAGCGCGGGCGGACCCGCCTTCCGGCGATCCGCCCGACGGACCTCAGGGTAGGGCGGGGCGCGGCGGCTGTCCAGGGGGTCCGGGTGTTGTGCGATGATCGACGGCGCCGTCATCTCTCGCGAACGGAGGCCCGTCCCAATGCCCGATCCGAAGCCCCTCGTGCTCTGCCCGCCCGATCCTCTCCGCGAGTTCGTCGCCGCCGTCGCCCGGCGCATGGGGGCGGACCTTGATGTGGCGGCGGAGCTCGCGCGCCACCTGGTGGGCTCCAATCTCGCCGGTCACGACTCCCACGGCGTCATCCGGGTTCCGCAGTACGTCGGCGACACCGACCAGGGCTTGCTCGTTCCGTCGGCGCGTCCCGTGCTCACGCGGGGCGGCACGGTGGCCGGTCTCGTGGACGCGCGACGCGGGTTCGGCCAGCACTCGACGATGTTCGCGCTCGAGTGGGCGATCGAGCGGGCGCGCCAGCACGGGGTGGCGATGGTGGCGGTCCGGCACTCGACCCACATCGGCCGGCTCGGCGAGTACGCCGAGCGCGCGGCCGCCGAGGGCCTGATCGGCATCGTGACGGTGGGGGCGGTGGGCGCCGGCATCGGCGGCGTCGTGCCCTTCGGAGGCCGGACGCGCTTTCTCGGGACCAACCCCTGGGCGCTCTCGGTGCCGGGGCGCCGGCGCCACTTCATCTTCGACGCCGCGACGTCGACGCTGGCCGAGGGCAAGGTCCGCGTGGCGCGGGCGGCCGGAAAGCCGCTCCCGCCCGACGCCATCGTGGACCCGGACGGGCACCCGACCCGTGACGCCGAGGCGTTCTACGCGGGCGGGGCGCTCCTGCCGCTCGGCGGCGCCGTCGCCGGGCACAAGGGCTACGGGCTCGGGCTCGCCTCCGCGCTGCTCGGCGCGCTCGGGATGATCGGCGACCCGGAGCCCACGCTGGTCGGCGCGGCGCCGCCCGAGACCGCGGATGCCCGCGGCCGCATCGCCGGCGTGTTCCTCCAGGTCGTGGACCCGGCGGCGTTTGGCGATCCGGCCCGCTACGTCGAGCTCGTCGACGAGGCGCTCGACGCCGCCAAGCGCCAGACGCCCGCCGAGGGGGTCGCCGAGGTGCTGGTGCCCGGCGAGCCCGAGGCGCGGGCGCGGGCGCGGCGCAGCCGCGAGGGCATCCCGCTGCCCCCCGCGACGTGGGCCGAGCTCGGAAAGGTGGCGACGCGGTTCGGCGTGCCGCTCCCGCCGTCCAAGCCCGGCGCTTGAGCCGGGCGTGGCTCCGGCGCCGGCACGCCGGGCGGGCGCCCGAGTTCCCGAGTCGCTACTTCGCGCCCGGAGCGCGGTAGGCGACGGTCTTCTTGACCGCCTGGTCCACTTCCTCCGGGGTGATGAGGACCGTCGTCTTGAGCCGGACGGCGCCGCTGGCTCCCACGGTCAGCGCGACGGCCGTCGCGCTGACCGAGTCGGGCAGATCGACGATCACGAAGGCGTCGGTCTCACCGTACGCGAAGTAGAACGCCTCGACCCGCCCGCCCAGGCTCTTCGTCACTGCCTCGACCGCGGCCCGACGCTTGGAGCCGCCGTCCTTGATGACGCCCCTGGCGCCTTCCAGGGTGTAGGACGCTTCGAACAGGTACTTGGGCATCGCAATCCTCCCACGCGCCCTGCGGGGCGCTCTTCCCCTTTGCGGACTCACGGCAGGCAACGTCCTCGTCGCGGCGACAGGACGATAGCGCGATCGCGCCGAGCGAGGCAAGAGGCAGGGGCCCCTCAGGGGGCAACCATCGGGCCACGACCGAGCCTGCGGCTGGACGGAGGGGTCCGGGCGGCGCCGTGAGGTGCCGATCACCCTTTCCCGAGGATGAGGATCACGATCCCCGCCAGCATGACGGCGCAGCCGAGCCAGATCTGGCGGATCCGCGCGCCCTCGCCGAACACGAGCCAGCCGATGACGAGCGCCAGCAGGATCTCGATCTGCTTGACCGCCTCGACGTACGAGCTCACGGTCATCGTGTAGGCCGTCGTGCCGAGCTGGGTCGACAGGGCGGCGAACGCGCCCAGCCCGACGAAGCCGAGCCAGTGCCGGCCGAGCTGGCGGAAGTGGCGGGCGGAGCGGTAGAGCACCCAGGGCGTGATCAGCACCGAGCAGAAGAGATAGCCCATGAAGACCGCGTACGTCGGGCTCGAGAGGAGCGCGATCTTCTTGATCAGGACGACCGACGGGGCGTAGAAGAGGGCCGCGCCGAGCGTGTAGCGCTGGCCGGGGTCGCGGATCAGCGAGACGAGGGGCGCCCAGAACGACACGCGCGCCCGGCTCACGTTGATCAGGTACACGCCGGCCACGCACACGAGCACCCCGACGATCCCCAGGAACGACGGCTCCTCGCCGAGCGTCAGGTAGCCCCACACCACCAGCAGGACGACCGAGAGCTTCCAGAGGGCCGTGACGAGCGAGATCTCGGCGACCTTCAGCGCGAGCGCCAGGCACTGGGTTCCCGTGATCTGCGTCACGGCGAAGAGGAAGCAGTACCAGTACACCCCCGGCTGGCGGGGCGGCACGCCCTGGACGAGCAGCGGCGCCGCCGCGAACGGCAGGATGAACGTGAACCGGCCCCAGACGTTGATCGTCTCGTCGAGGGAGTGGCCGAGCCGCTTCATCACCATGTTCCGGAGGACCTGGAACAAGGCGCTTCCCACCGAGAGCACGAACCAGAGCACCAGCACCTCCTCGCGCGCGCGGCCCGTCACCGGGGGCCGCGCAGCGGACGCCATCGTAGGGCAGACGCGCTCTCGCGTCGAGCGGGCCCCGCGCGCGCAACCGTGTGAGGTGACTTTGGGGACGTTGACAGCCCGGGACCCGGTGCTAGTCGGTGTTCCTCTGAGCCCGGCCATGGTGCCAGTCGTGCCACATGCTCGACGGATCGGGGCGGATCGGGCCCAGCCTGATCGGCCCGCAGCACATCTACGAGCGCACGGCCACCGACGTCGGCCTTTTCGAGGCGGTGTTCGGCGGTGCCCTCGGCGCGATGCGGTCGTTCCGAGACTGCATGACCCAGGACGAGATCCTTCGGCTCACCGCCTACGTGCGGAGCCTGCGGCGGGGTGGCTCCTGACAGCCATGCGCCGGGCCGGCCACGACCCGCTTGCGGCGGCGCGCCGCTTCTCCTATGGTGACGGCGTCCGATCAGAGGCAATGAGGAAATTTTCCCCACCCGTTCCGACACGCGGAGGAGGAGTCGCAGCAATGAGATTCGTCGCCGCCATCCTCGTGATCTTCACGTTCTGCATCTTCGCCGCAGACCTGGCGTCCGCCGAGGTGACCGTCAACCTCCAGGTGGCCGCCGAGGGATTGACCGCGCCTCTCAACCTCGTCTCGCCGCCCGACGGCACGAAGCGACGGTTCATCACCGAGCAGATCGGGGTCATCAAGATCCTGATGCCTGACGGGAAGATCCTGGACGAGCCATTCCTCAACATCCGCCACCGGATCGTGAACCTGATGCCGGACTTCGACGAGCGCGGTCTCCTCGGCCTCGCGTTCCATCCCGACTTCAAGAGCAACGGGCGGTTCTTCGTCGCCTACAGCGGGTACCTGCCCGGCGACTCCACGCTCGACAAGGTCGTCTGGTACAACCACACGAACTACGTCGCCGAGTACCGGGTGTCCAAGACCGATCCCAACAAGGCCGACCCGCTCAGCGAGCGAATCCTGACCAAGATCGACTGGCCCCAGTTCAACCACAACGGCCACTGGATCGGCTTCGGACCGGACGGATTCCTGTACATGTCGCCGGCGACGGCGGCTATGCGAACGACTGGGGGATCGGCCATAACGTCACGAAGGGGAACGGCCAGGATCTCATGTCGCTCCAGGGCAAGATCCTCCGAATCGACGTCGAATGGGGCCGAGCCCTACGGTATTCCCGCCGACAACCCGTTCGTGAGCCGGCAGGACGCCAGGCCCGAGATCTGGGCGTACGGCTTCCGGAACCCGTGGCGCTGCTCCTTCGACATGGGCGGCACCAAGGAGCTCTTCTGCGCCGACGTCGGGCAGAACTCGTTCGAGGAGGTCGACATCGTCACGAAGGGCGGGAACTACGGGTGGCGGGTGAAGGAAGGCAAGCATTGCTTCGACTACGTCAACCCGAACACTCACCTACCGTCGTGCGAGTCTGGCGGGGATGACCGATCCGATCATCGAGTACAACAACTGCAACGTCACCCAGGATTGCAAGGGCCTCTCCATCACCGGCGGGCTCGTCTACCGCGGGGAGCCACGGCCCCTGGCAGGGCAAGTACTTCTTCGGGGACTGGAGCAAGCAGTTCGGCGTCAGGGATGGCCGCATCTACGTCGGGACCAACGCCGGCGGTACGTGGACGATGGAGGACGTGAAGGTCGGCAACATGCCGAGCTTCAACTCCTACGTGCTCGGCTTCGGCCAGGATGCCGACGGTGAGGTCTACGTCCTCGACGCAGGACACCACGGGGCCGGTCGGCGGCCTCGCGAAGGTCTACAAGATCGTGCCGTAGGTCGGAACGCGCGGGGCCCGGCGCTCGGCCGGGCCCCGCCCACTCCAGCATGCGCAAGACGACCGCTCTCGGGCTCGCGGCGGCCGTGACCATGGGCGCCTGGCTGCTCGCGGGCGTCGGCGCGGCCCAGTCTCCGCCAGCCGCGCCCGGGCCATCTTCCGGCGCCCCGGCCGGCCCGCCGGCCAACGGGCCGACGCCTCCCGTCGAGTTCACGTCGGAGTTCCTGGGGGATCCCAGGAACGTCGTGCGGGGGCGCGGCGTCTGGCAGGCGCGCTGCCAGTTCTGCCACGGCAAGATGGCCTACCCGGGCAAGGCCCCGAAGCTCGACCCGTCCCGCTACACCCCCGCCTTCGTCTACGACCGCGTCGCGAACGGGTTCCAGGGCATGCCGCTCGTGGCGGCACGAGTTCTCGGTGGACGAGCTGAAGTCGGTGGTGGCCTACGTCCTCAGCCGGGAGTTCCCCAACTGACGCGCATGCCGCCGATCCTCCAGAAGATCACCGTTCCCTACGAGTACCCGGTCTACTTCACGGTCGACGTGTTCGACCCCGGGAACCCGGATCTCGTGGAGGCCCTCGCCCGGAAGGAGCCCTCACGCCGGCACCGCGTGTTCGTCGTCGTGGAGCGCGCCGTCGCCGAGGCGTGGCCGGGCCTGTCCGCGACCGTCGCGCGCTACGCCGAGCGCCACGCCGACCGGCTCGAGCTGGTGGCGTCTCCCTGGATCGTCGAGGGCGGCGAGGCGGTGAAGAACGACCCGGCCCCGCTGTTGGCTCTTCAGACGGTGCTGCATGCGCTGCGGCTGGACCGCCAGTCCTTCGTGGTCATCGTGGGCGGCGGCGCGCTGCTCGATGCCGCGGGGTATGCCGCGGCGACCGCGCATCGCGGGATCCGGACCGTGCAGGCTCCCGACCACCGTGCTGGCCCAGGCCGATTCGGGCGTCGGGGTGAAGAACGGGGTCAACGCGTTCGGCGTGAAGAACTTCCTCGGTACCTTCGTCCCGCCCTTTGCCGTGCTGAACGACCGCCGGTTCCTCGAGAGCCTCGGGCGCCGGGACACGATCGCCGGGATGGCCGAGGCGGTCAAGGTGGCGCTGATCCGCGACCCGGAGTTCCTGACCTGGCTGGAGACGCATGCCGACGCGCTGGCGGCCTGCGCCTCCGACGCGGTGAGCGAGCTCATCCGCCGCGCCGCCGGGCTCCACCTCGAGCACATCGCCACCTCGGGCGATCCGTTCGAGATGGGGAGCGCGCGGCCGCTCGACTTCGGGCACTGGGCCGCCCATCGGCTCGAGTCGCTCACGCGAAATCGGCTTCGCCACGGCGAGGCGGTCGCCATCGGCATCGCGCTCGACACCCTGTACTCGCGCGCGGCGGGGCTCCTTCCGGCGGCGGCCGTCGAGCGCGTGCTGGACCTCCTCGGGCGGCTCGGGCTCCCGCGCTGGGACGAGGCGCTGGACCTCAAGGATCCCGCCGGGCGGCCCGTCGTCCTGGACGGGCTCGCGGAGTTCCGGGAGCACCTGGGGGGTGAGCTCACCGTCACGCTCCTGGCCGCCATCGGCCGGGGCGTCGAGGTGCACGAGATGCGAGAGCCCCTGGTGGTGGGCGCCCTCGACGAGCTCCGCCGCCGCCACGGCCGGCCGTGAAGCTCGCCGTTCCGGGCGAGCCGCATCTCACCTACTGCACGAACATTCATCCCGGGGAGACCTGGGCCGAGGTGCGCGCGAACCTGGAGCGCCACGTCTCGCGGGTCAAGGCGTCCGTGGCGCCGGCCCGGCCGTTCGGGGTGGGCCTGCGTCTCTCCGCGGTGGCGGCGGCCACGCTCGCCCAGCCGGCGGAGCTGGATGCATTCCGGACCTTCCTCCGGGACAGCGGCCTGTACGTCTTCACGATCAACGGCTTCCCCTACGGGCCGTTCCACGGGACGCGCGTCAAGGAGGAGGTGTACCTCCCCGACTGGCTCGACGACGCGCGTCTCTCGTACAGCGATCGCCTGGCCGAGCTGCTCGCCGCTCTCCTGCCGGACGAGCCCAGGGCTCGAGGGCACGGTCAGCACCGTGCCAGGAGCCTACAAGGGGCGCGTCCGAGGCGCGGCCGACGAGAGCCGGATGGCGGAGCTGATGGTCCGTCACGCGGCGGGGCTCCACCGGCTCCGGGAGCGCACCGGCAAGATGGTGTCGCTCGCGCTCGAGCCCGAGCCCTGCTGCCACATGGAGACCGTGGACGAGACCGTGCGCTTCTTCGAGGGCCACCTGTTCGCGGCGCCGGCGGTGGCCGCGTTCGGCCGCCTGACCGGTCTCGGCCGCGCCGAGAGCGACGCCGCCCTCCGACGCCATCTCGGGGTGTGCTTCGACGCCTGCCACATGGCGGTCGAGTTCGAGGACGCGGCGGCGGGATTCGCAGCGCTCGCGCGAGCGGGCATCCGCGTCGGCAAGGTACAGGTGAGCGCGGGCCTGCGCGTCCGGATGGACCCGGGCGACCGGGCGCTCGTGGACGCGCTCCGGCCCTTCGCCGAGGGCGTCTATCTCCACCAGGTGGTCGAGCGGCGTGACGGTCGGTTGGTCCGCTACCTGGACTTGCCGGAGGCGCTCGAGGCCGCCGCGCGCGATGGGGGCGGCGCCCGCGAGTGGCGAATCCACTTCCACGTGCCCCTCTTCCGCGAGGAGCTCGGCCCGTTCGCGAGCACCCAGGACTACCTTCGCGGCGTGCTCGGCCTCCTCCGGCGCGAGGCCCACACGCCGCACCTCGAGGTGGAAACCTACACGTGGGACGTGCTGCCCGAGGCGTATCGGCGGGAGGACATCGCGGCCGCGGTGGCGCGCGAGCTCCGCTGGGTGCTGGGAGAGCTCGGCGAATGAGCCCGGCGGCCCTGGCGTCGCGTCCCGCCACGGGCCGCTGGCAGGCGACCCCTATCTCCTCCTCGGGACGGGTCTCCAACCTCCCGACCGTCTGGACCAACACGCTCACGGGGTGCGCCCTCGCGGGCGCCGAGGTGGGCCCGGGGCGTCTGGCACTCCTGGCGCTCGCGTTCTCGCTTCTCTACACGGGCGGCATGTACCTGAACGACGCGTTCGACCGCGAGAGCGACGCGCGCGAGCGGCCCGAGCGCCCGATCCCGTCGGGGCGTATCGGGGCGGGGCCGGTCTTCACGATCGGTTTCGGGTTGCTCGTCGCCGGGATCCTCGGCGTGGCGGCCGTCGCGGGCGGGGCGTCGGGCGGTGGCCTGGTGGCCGTCGGGTCGGGGGTGCTCCTGGCCGGCGTCATCACCGCGTACGACGCCTGGCACAAGGCGAACCCGCTGAGCCCGGTGGTGATGGGGCTCTGCCGCGTGCTCGTGTACCTGACGGCGGCGCTCGCCGTCGCGGGCCGGATCGGCCCGGCGGTGCTTGGTGGCGCGCTCGTGCTCCTCTGCTACCTGATCGGGCTCACGTACGTCGCGAAGCAGGAGAATCTCACCGAGCTCCGCCACCTCTGGCCACTCGCCTTCCTGGGCGCGCCGTTCCTCTACGCGTGGCCGTCGCTCCTGATACCCGGGATCGCCACCATCCTCTACGTGGGCTTCCTGGCCTGGGTCGCCCACGCGGTGACCGGCCTCGTCCGCCCGGGCCGTCGCGACATCCGACGCGCGGTCGTGAGCCTGATCGCCGGCATCTCGCTGCTCGACGCGCTGCTGATCGCCGGCGCCGGCGACCCATCCCGGGCGGCGTGGGCCGTTCTCGGCTTCGTCCTGACGCTCGTGTTCCAGCGCTGGGTGCCCGGCACGTGAGGGAAACCGGAGGGAAGCCATGACATCATTCCCGCTCGTCGATGCGGTCCGCCAGGCGCTCGTGGGCGACCCGAGCGCCGAGCGTCTCCCCGCGGCGCTCGCGACCGTCATCGGGCACTTCGGCGCTCACATGGGCATGATCCACCGGCTCGATCCGGCCGACCGGCACCTCGAGCTTGTCGCGACGAGCGACAGGCGTGCCGGAGCCGGTGCTGGCCGCGGTGCGGCGCATTCCCCTGGGCAAGGGCATCGCCGGAGAGACGGCGCTGACCGGCAAGCCCGTCTCGATGTGCAACCTCCAGACGGACACGAGCGGCGTGGCCCGCCCGGGCGCGAAGGCCACGGGAGCCCAGGGCACGCTCTGCGTGCCGATCTTCCGGGGCGATCAGGTCGTGGGGACGCTCGGCATCGGCGTCCGCGGGGAACGCACGTTCACCGAGGCGGAGACCGCAGAGCTCCTGGCCGCGGGTCGCGCCCTCGCAGACACGATCGCGCGCGGCTCCGCTTGAGGGGCGCCTTCCGGCGGGCGGGTGGCCGCGAGCGCTCGAGTCACAGACGCCACCGGGCCGCCGCCGGGATGGGATTGAGCCGCTCGGCCCGACGGGACTCGCGGCCGGCTTTCACCAGCACGAGAGGGCCGTTCACGGCCCACCGGAGACGCGCGTCCCGACCTCCGCCGAAGAGCCAGCGGCTCGGTTGAGCGCGCGCGACGACGAGTCGGGCTCCGCGCGCCTCCGCCACCGCCGCGAGCTCAGTCACGGGCTCTCCAAAGCGGACCTCGACGTCGACCCGCGTGGCGGGCCCGAGCCAGTCGCGCGCCATCAGGCGGAGATCGTAGGTGACCATCGCCTCGAGGCCGAGGATGCGTTGCCACGGCTCGGGCGGTCGCTGCCAGCGCGAGTCCCGCAGAGAGCCGGCCGATGCGAGCGGGGCGACATGGACCAGTACGAGCGGCGCCGCCTCCATCACGATCCGCGCGCGGGCCTCCCGCATCACGTCCTCGTCCGAGGCCTTGCGTTCGACGAGAACCACCACCGGCCGATCCTGTTCCCTCATGACACGCTCCCTTCCAACATCGAAAACAGCGATGGCGCTGCGCCTCGTCGAGGCGCGAGCGCCATTGCCGAGAAGTGCGCGGCGTTGCGCTGCCGTTGCCGGGGTTACTGCATCACGAGTGCCAGATGGCCCGTCGCGGTCTCGCCTCCGGTGCTCAAGCTCTTGACGCACCTTGGAAATCCGATTGGCAGGCGACGGGTCCCCGGGGTCAGGGCCTGCACTCGGCGGACCCTGTGCGTGCATGTTCCGTGGGTAGCTGCCTACCGGACGGCCATCCCGAGCGCGCGCGTCAGCGCGCGAACACGTGGTCGAGGAGGAGAGCCTTGACCGCGGTCGCGTCGATCGGGCCGTCGGGGAGGAGACCCGGCTCGCTCGAGATGACGAGCGGGCCCGCGCTCAGGTCGTCGGTCGGGCGGCCGTGCGAGCCCTTGACGAGGCTCGCGTCGAGGGGGATCACGTCCATCAGGTACCGGAAGCCGAGGGCCTTCTTGGCGAGCCGCCAGCCGACCTGCGCCTTGGGGGCCCGAAGCGCGGGGTCCAGGAACAGCTCCACCGGGTCGTAGCCCGGCTTCCGGTGGATGTCGACCGTCCGCGCGAAGTCCGGCGCGCGGGCGTCGTCCAGCCAGTAGTAGTAGCGTGAACCAGCGGTCCGCCCGCGCGAGGGCGACCAGCTCGCCCGACCGCGGGTGGTCGAGCCCCGCGGCGCGCTTGCCGTCCGCGTCGAGCACGCGCTCGACGCCGGGCAGTCCCTCCAGCAGGCGCTTGACCTCCGGCACCCGCTCCGGGCGGCGCACGTAGACGTGGGCGATCTGGTGGTCCGCGACCGCGAAGGCCTCGGAGGCGCCGGGGTCGAGGAGCTCTAGCCCGAGCTCGGTCCGGACGCGGATCAGCCCCGCCTCGCGCAGGGCGCGGTTCACGTGGATGGCGCCGGTCACGGGCGTGATGCCGTACTCGGACAGCACGACGACCCGCGTCCCGTCCCGCCGCGCGTGCGCGATGAGCTCTCCGCAGAGCGCGTCGACCGCCCGGAGATCCTGCGCGATCGCCGGGTGCCCGGGTCCGAGCCGCTGGAGGTTGTAGTCGAGGTGCGGCAGGTAGACCAGCGTGAGCGTCGGCCGCTTCGTGTCGTAGACGTGGCGCGCGCAGTCGGCGATCCAGCGGCTCGCCGCGAGATCGGTCGCCGGCCCCCAGAAGCGGAAGAGCGGGAACTGGCCCAGGCGGGCGTTCAGCTCGTCGCGGAGCTCGGCCGGCTGCGTGTAGACGTCGGGGATCTTCCGCCCGTCGGCGGGGTACATGGGGCGCGGCGTCACCGACCAGGTCGCCGCGCTGTGCATGTTGTACCACCAGAAGAGCTTGGCGCACGTGAACGCGGGATCTCGCTGGAAGGCCGCTTCCCAGACCTTCTCTCCGGCGACCAGCCGGTTCGACTGCCGCCAGAGCCAGACCTCCGCCAGGTCGCGGAAGTACCAGCCGTTGGCGACCACGCCGTGGTCTCGCGGCAGGAGCCCGGTGACGAGCGTGGACTGCACGGAGCAGGTGACCGCCGGCAGGATCGTCCGGAGGGGGCGGCAGGCGCCCTCCCGGGCGAGGGCGGCGAGGCTCGGGGTTGCCTCGCCGACGAGCTCTCCGGTCAGCCCGACGACGAGGAGGACGATCGTCCGGTGCACGGCGTGCGATCGGGGGCGCGCCGGCGGAGCCGCCGCCGCGCCGGCCGGGTCAGTCGCCCGGCTGGCCCGCGCGGCCCGGGGCGCCGCTGACCCGCGGGGCCTGGCCGCGCAGGACCGAGTTCCCCTCGAACAGCTGGCTCTGGTCGATGGCGGGCTCCGCCTCGAGCGCCGCGGGATCCAGCTGGCCGCTCTGGGCGAAGAAGGCCACGGGGTTGTCCCAGGCGACGCGCCGGACGTCGGCCTCCGGGATCCCGCTCTCACGCATGAGAGCGACCGTCTTCGGCACCTTGAGGGGATCGCTCACCCCCCAGTCCGCCGCGCTGTTGATCAGGATCCGCTCGGTCCCGTAGCGCTTCACCAGCGCGACCATGCGGGGCTCGTCCATCTTCGTGAAGGGGTAGATGGAGTGGCCGGCCCAGCAGCCGGTCTCCCGCACGAGCGGGAGCGTCTCCTCGGTGTTGTGGTCGATGAGCACGCGACCCTCCGGGAAGCCGACGTCCCGGACGAGGGCGAGGCTCCGCTCCGTGCCCCGCTTCTTGTCCCGGTGAGGCGTGTGGATCAGGACCGGCAGGTCGAAGCGAAGGGCCAGCTCGAGCTGGGCCGCGAAGTACTTCTCCTCCTCCGGCGTCTGGTCGTCGAAGCCGATCTCCCCGACCGCGACGACGCCGTCCTTGGCGAGGTAGCGCGGCAGGAGCTCGATCACGCCCGGCGCGACCCGCCGGTTGTTCGCCTCCTTCGGGTTCAGGGACAGCGTGCAGAAGTGGTGCACGCCGAACTGACTCGCCCGGAAGCGCTCCCAGCCGAGCAGCCCGTTGAAGTAGTCCTCGAAGGTGCCGACGTGGGTGCGCGGCTGCCCGAGCCAGAAGGAGGGCTCGACGATGGCGGCGATGCCGGCCTGGGCCATCGTCTCGTAGTCGAGGGTCGTCCGCGAGGTCATGTGGATGTGCGGATCGAAGAGCTTCATGGCCGGCTCCCGTTCTCGCCCAGGAGGTAGGCGACGTCGTCCGGAACGCTCCGGCCCGCCGCCCGCCGCTCGCTGGCGTAGTCGGCCGCCATCCGCCGGAGCTCCGGCGTGATGCGGTCCTCGAGCCCGAGGATACGCCCGACGGCGACCCCGATGAAGATCGCTTTCAGGACCATCTGGTTGAAGCTCGACTCGGGAAAGTGGCGGACCGGGAAGGGGTTCTCGCACGCGATCGCCTCGAACACGGGCTGGACGGACGTCCGGCACGCCTCCACGCCCAGCGGGACGAAGCGGCCCGGATCGGGCAGGAGGGCGAGCGTCCGGAGGACCGCCTGACGCTCGCGGGTGTCACCCTGGAGGAAGCACTCCTCCACCAGAGCCTCGAGCTCACCCGGGGCCAGTCCGGCGGCCGCGTGGAGCAGGAGCCCGGAGCGGGTCAGCCCGTCGAGACCCCAGGGCGCCACGGGCCAGATCACGCCGGCTGCCCGGAGCCGGGCCGTCTCCGCCGGCGCCGGCTCGGGCGCCGCTCGGCCGACCTGGCGGGCCGCGAGCGCGAACGCCGTGGCGAAGCCGCTCCGGTCCAGCGGCGCCGGTTGTCTTGATGGCGCCCGCCAGCCAGTCCCGCGCCGGCGCGCTGGCATGCGCGCGGACGACGGCCAGGAGGCCGTCCGCCGTCTCGAGCGGGGAGGCCACCGGGGGTGGCGACAGCGGGCTGGATCGGGCTCCCTTGGGGTTGGTCACGGCAACGAGCGGGGCCGCCGCAGGGCCGAGTATACATCAACGGGCGGCCGTGCCCCGCGAGCCGGGGATGCGGGCGGGCGCCGCGCGCCCGCCCGCGGTCAGGGTCCGGGCGGGGTCGGCGGCGGCAGGATGACGACGATCTCGCTCACCACCCGGCTGACGCCCGGCAGGCGCCCCACGACCTCCTCGGCCACGCGGCGCTGGTCGTCTCGCGCCACCCGCCCGCTGAGGGAGACCTGGTCGTCTCGGCAGCTGAAGAACAGACCGAGCTCCCGCGTCCGGGAGTTGGTCAGCAGCGCCGCGTGCACGCGGGCGGTCATGCAGCGGTCGCGCACCTCGGCCAGCGAGGCCGACGTGGCGTGGAAGCGCTCGGCGGCCAGCGACGCGCGGATCGTCGCCACCGCCGCAGGGACGTCGACGCGCGCCGTGTTGAGCACGAGATCGTACTGCAGGGGATCGTCCAGGGCCACGTCGTAGAGGTGGCGGATCCGGGCCGCCCAGTCACGGTCGCTGCGCGCAACCACCTCCTCGGCGTCGGGCACGAGTCCGCGCTCGGCCTCGAGCCGGCGGGCGCGCACGTGCAGCGGCGCGGTCACTCGCACGCGGAAGGCGTGGCGGATGCGCTGGAGCACGAACGTCGAGCCGCGCCCGATGAGGACCACGTTGTCCCGCGCCGCGAACTCCCAGACCACCGCTTCGACGGCCGCCAGGTAGTCGCGGCGTGTCTCCGTGAGGCGCTCGCGGAGGCTGGGCCGGCCCTCGAGGAGCCGCTCGAGCTCGGCGACGCCCTGACCGAGGCGCTCGGCGGCTTTCAGGATGATCTCGCGATCGGCGAACGTGTAGGTCAGCTCCTCGGCGAGGGCGCGGCCGATCGCTTCACCGGAGCTCCCGAGGGCCGACGAGATCGTGACGATGCTCACGGTCGTCCTTGGAGTCGCGAGGGAGGCCTCGCGACGCGTGACGGCGCCAGGCGCGCCGGAGAGCGGGCGCCGCTGCGGCAGGCGGCAAGGGGAAGGCTCGGGGTCGCGTCGAACCGCATGGTCGCCCCGGGGCTCCGAGCGTCTGAGCCTTGGCGGAAGACTAGGCCGGGCCGGGAAGCCTGTCAAGGCGCGGCGTCGTCTTGGCACGTGGCCTCGGGCCGGTCGTGGCCATCGTAGGATGGGGCCGTGCCAAGCCCCGCCATCCCTGACGACGAGCCCGCCCACGTCCTGTCGGGAGTGCCGCTGTTCGCGGGGCTCGACCGGGTGGCCCTCGCCAAGCTGGCCGCGCACTTCGAGCGAGTCCGATTCGGGCCGGGCGAGACCGTGTTCCGCGAGGGCGATCCCGGGGACGCCTTCTACGTGGTGCTCCACGGCGCGTTCAGCGACTACGTCGGGTCGCCGGATGCCGGCGTCGACCGGCGGCTTGCGACGCGGGGTCGGGGGGCGACGTTCGGGGATATCGCGCTCCTCTCCAACCGGCCTCGCTCGACCACGGTGCGGGCCGACGGGGCGGCCGAGGCGCTCAGGCTCGAGCGGGGCCGGTTCCTCGGATTGGTGGCCAAGGAGCCCGCCGTCGCGCTCGCGATCGCCGCCGCGCTCAGCGAGCGCGTATGGCTCGCCAACGTTCGCGGGATGGGGACCGTCGAGGCCCGCGATCCGGGGGATGACCGCGGTGATCGGGGTGCCGCCGTCGGGGTGGTCGCGGAGCCCCGCTCCGTGTCGCCTCTCAGGCGTGCGCTGGGCGGCACGCTGGCCGTGCTGATTCTCGCCGTGACATGGATGACCCCACCCCCCGCGGGACTGGAGCCGGCCGGCTGGCATGCCCTCGGGACGCTCGGCGCCATGGTGCCCGTCCTCGCCCTCGAGGTGCTGCCGGAGGGGGTCCTGGCTCTCCTGACGATCGCGCTCTGGACGCTTGGCGGTGTCGCGCCGGCCCGGGTGGGGCTCGCGGGCTTCGCCACGCCGAGCTGGGTCCTCGTCGTGGCGGTGCTGGCCTTCGGCGGGGTGCTGGTCTCGACGGGCCTGCTCTATCGGCTCGCGCTCGGGATCGTCGGCCGGGCCCGGGGCGGCTTCGCCGGTCAGGCCGCGGCCCTCGCGCTGGCGGGGGTCGCACTCGGCCCGGCCGTCCCGAATGCGACCGGCCGCGTCGCCTTCCTCGCGCCGGCTCTCGCCGAGCTGATCGAGGCGCTCGGCTATGCGCCCGGCTCCCGGCCCGCGGCCGGGCTGGCCCTGGCCGCCCTGGTGGGCTTCGGCCAGATGGGCGCCGTGTTCCTGACCAGCTCGACCACGGCCGTGCTCGCCCACGCGGTCCTGCCCGCCGAGGTGCGGGCGAGCGCCGGGTGGGTCGGGTGGGCCGTGTGCGCGGCGCCGGCCAACGCGCTCCTCCTCGCGGGGATGCTCGCCGCGCTCCTGTGGCTGTACCGGCCGCGCCCGGGTGAGCGTGCGCCGAGGGGACCACGATCGGGCGTGCTCGCGATGCAGCGAGCGCTCCTCGGGCGCCCCTCGCGGGCCGAGCGCGTCTGTCTGGCGACGGGAGCCGGGCTCCTGCTGGGCTTCGCGACGCAGCCGCTCCACGGGGTCGATCCGGCCTGGCTCGCCGTGCTCGCGCTCGCACTGCTCGGCGCCGGAGGTCTGGTGACGGCGGACACCCTCCGCGGGGTGAACTGGAGCTTCGCGCTCTTCTTCGGCATGCTCGCGAGCCTGTCCGACGTGCTCGCCGCGACCGGCGTCGACCGCTGGCTCGCGGGCCTCGTCGGCGACCTGACGGGCGGCCTCGCGGGAGCGCCCGTCGCCTTCATCGCCGGGCTTGCGGTGCTCGGGTTCCTGGCGAGCCTCGTCCTCCGCTGGCAGGCGGCCGCCCCCATCCTCACGATCGCCGCGTCGCCGGTCGCCGAGGCGGCCGGGATTTCCCCGCTGGTGGTCGCCGTGGTCGCCACGATCGCCTGCAACGGCTTCGTCGTCCCGTACCAGAGCACCACCTATCTCGCTCTCTACCACGGGACGGGCGGGCGGCTGTTCGACCACCGGCTCGCCCGGCCGGCCGCCCTCGCCTACGCTGCGGCGAGCGTGCTCGCGCTCTGCGCCAGCGTGCCGGCCTGGCGCTGGATGGGCTTGCTCTAGCGGGGGCGGTCCGGATCGCCCCGCCACCCGTCCGGCGCGTCACGGCCACATCGCGTCGAAGACCGAGCCGGCGAGCGTCGGGAACACGTAGTGCATTCCGACCAGGTCGTTGCGGGTGAGACCGGCCCGCATCGCCACGGCGGCGACGTGGATCAGATCCTCGGCACCGGAGCCGAGGATGTGGACGCCCAGGATCCGGCCCGTCCGCTTGTCCAGGATCGCCTTGACCAGGCCCTCGGCCTCCGCGCGGACGCCCGCGGCGCTCGAGTCGGCGAAGGGCGCCCGCCCGATCGCGACGCGCGCGCCCTTCTGCCGCGCAGCCTCCTCGGTCAGGCCGACCTGGGCGAGCGCCGGGATCGTGAACGTGGCCGTCGGGAACACGCTGAAATCGGCGGCGCGCCGGTTGCCCCGGAGCGCGTTGTCCGCCGCCAGCTGGCCCTCGTACCACGCCGCCGGCGTGTGCTGGTGAGTGCCGGTGACGTCGCCCGCCGCGTAGATGTGCGGCGCGCTGGGGGATTGGCGGAACCTGTTGACGCGCACCGCGCCGCGCTCGAGCGCCACGCCGGCCCGCTCGAGCCCGAGCCCCGCCGTGTTGGGCGCCCGCCCGGTGGCGACGAGGACCACGTCGGCCGGGAAACGATGGGACCGGCGGCCGATCTCGGCCTCGACCGTGAGGTCCGGGCGAATCCGCTGGACCCGCGCGCCCGTCCGGATCCGGATGCCCGCATCCAGTGCCAGCTCGAGGAGCGCCTTCCGCACCTCGCCGTCCGCCGCCGGCAACACGTGGTCCCCCGACTGGAGGACCGTGACGCGAGACCCGGCGCGGCCGAGCGCGAAGCCGAGCTCCATGCCGATGGCGCCCCCGCCGATGACGACGAGCCGCGCGGGCAGCGTGGTGCGATCGAGGAGCTGATCGCTCGTGAGCCCTCGCTCGACGCCCTCGATCGGCGGCCGGACGGGGGCGGAGCCCATCGCGAGGATGATGCGCTTGGCCGTCACGCGGCGCTTGTCCCCCACGATGATCTCGTGCGGCCCGACGAAGCGGGCCCGGCCCCGCAGCACCGTGATGCCCTCGTGCTCGAGCCCCCCCGCCTTGCCCTTGGACCAGCTGGCGACGAGCCGGTTCTTCCGGGCGATGACCGCGCGCCAGTCCAGCCCGATGCCCTTGGACCCGCGAATCCCGAGCTCGCCGGCCTTCCGGGCGCGCCAGGCGAGCTCGACGGTGCTGACCAGCACCTTTTTCGGGATTCACCCCGTGCCGAGGCAGGTGCCCGCGAATCCGTCCTGCTCGACGAGCGCGGTGCGCGCGTCGAGCTTGACCCCGCGGCGCGCGGCGAACGTGCCCGCGGTGCCGGCGCCGATGACGAGGAGGTCGTAGTCCATGGCCGTTCTCCCGTTAGGAGCCGGCGGCCCGCGGGCCGCCGGGCGGTGGCGACGCGTCGCGCGTGCCGTCGCCGTGCGAGTTCCGGCTACCCGAGCACCTCCCAGGCCGCGCGCTGGACGGCGCGCCAGGGCGTGGCTTCCCAGGCCGAGCCGGCGGCGACGGAGTGGGCGCGCCCGGCCGGGGAGAAGGTGGCGCGCCAGCCCTCGTCGCCGAAGCGCGTGAGCTCGAGGTCGAAGCCCTGACGCGCCATGCCGGCCGCGACGAGGCCCACGCCGGCCCACCGGTCGAGCCAGCGCCGGCAGTCGGCGAGCACCGGTCCGGCGCCGTCGGCCGCGGCGAGCCGGGTCGCGGCCAGCGTCGCGACGAGAAGCCGGCGTCGCCGGGCGAGGTCGATGGAGATCGCCTCGTCCGTCACTCGCTCGTCACCAGCCGATGCATGGCGTGGCGGCGTCGACGACGAAGCGACGCACCGACGCCCCGAAGTTCTGGCCGAGCCCGGCGGCGAGCTCGTCGAGGACGGTTTCGGCCAGGCCGGGACCCGCCTCGGGCAGGCTCTCGGAGACGAGGAACACGGAGCGGGTCTCCGGGTGGATGAGCCCGTCGCGGGACTGGCGCCACATGAGCTGACGGGTGAGAATCGTCGCGCCAGTCGCGTAGGCGACCTCTCCGGCCGGCACCGGGACCGGGCCGTCGCCGTCGAGCGCCGCGAAGGTATCGCCGTCCCGCGTGAGCCGGACGGTGAGGGGACCGGCCACGCGGTCCAGGTCGAAGCCGCCGACGGGCACCGTGTGGCGGAGGGACACGCCGTTGTAGAAGTCGACCAGCGGGTTGATGCGAAAGGGGGCGCCGCCCTTCATCGCGCGCCGGAGGAGCGCCTCGATCGACGTGGGGAAGTGCCGCATGGAGACGCCGATCGCCTGGAAGCGCTGCCGCCACGCGAGCACGCGCGGATGGGACTGCGCGTTCCCGTACGGCGCCGCCGCGCTCGCCGCCGCCGCCCATGTCTCGGCCCACGCGCGGGCGACCGGAGGTCGGTCTGCACGGTTGTCCACGTCGCGCGCCACGACGACGGCCAGGCGCATGCCCGGAAAGCGCGCGAAGACGTCCGGCTCGACGGAGAACTCCATGCGGTTCCGCTCCCGTTCGGATCTGGCCCGTTCGGAGCCCAGGGTAGTCCGGGCTCGAGGGCGACTGCAAGGCAGTCCGGTGTGCCGCGGCTAGCCCGCGCTCCGCACGAACACGTTCTGCTCGGGGGCCGGGAAGCCCGCCTCGCCGAAGGACTCGCGGATGGCCCGGTTGGTGTCGAAGTACACCTGCCAGTAGTGATCGTTGTGGCAGTAGGGCCGGACCGCGAGGACGGGGCCGAGAGGATTGAAGCTCAGGATCTCGACCTCGGGCGCGGGCTGGGTGAGGACGTGCGGGATGCGGGCGAGCCCCGCCTTGAGGAGACGGATCGCCGCCTGGGGGTCGACGACGTTGTGGAGCTGGGCCACGAGGTCGACGCGCCGATACGGGTTGGCGGTGAAGTTCTGGATGTTGTCGGACAGGAGCTTGTTGTTGCCGACGAACGTCCTGACGTTGTCCATCATGTCGATTGTCGTCACGAACAGGCCGATCTCCTGGACGGTGCCGATGATGCCGCCGGCCTGGATGAAGTCGCCGGTCTTGAAGGGGCGCAGGGTGAGCAGGAAGATCCCCGCCGCGAGGTTGGCGAGCATCCCGCCCCACGCGGTCCCGACCGCCACCCCGACGCCGGCCAGCAGCGCGGCGAAGCTCGTCGTCTCGATGCCGAACAGGCCGAGGATGCCGAGGATCATGCCGAGGTTGAGGAGGACGACGACCGCCGTGCCGATGTACCCCGCGACCGTCTGGTCGAAGGGGGGCTTGAGGCTACGGACGACCAGCCGCGCGATGTACGCGATGACCCGGCGGGCGACGAGCCAGACGGCGATGGCGCCGAGCACCTTCAGGGCGAATGCCGTGATCAGCAGGACGGTGGCCTGGGCGATGTTCGTCAGGTCCATGGACGGAATGGCCTCCTTTTCTGCCCGACCTCGTGGACGGGCAGCGCGCGGGCGTTCGTCTCGAGAGGAGCCGCGTCACCCGGGCCGACCCTAGACCGGGCCGCGTCCGCCGTCCATTGGACCTTGGTCGTATCGGGGCGGCAAGGCGCACGGCGACCGTGCGATTGACCGTGGTGGTGCCGGGCGAGCACAATGAACGGGACACTGGATCATGCGCTACCGACGCTCGAGGGATCGCTACGCGGTGGTGGTTCGCTCCGACCGGACGTGGCTGCTCGGCGGGAGCGGCGTCGTGGCGGACGTGCCGTGTGGGGCGCTCTCGTTGAAGCGGTATGACCTCGCCGCGCGGCGCTTCACCGCCGCCACGTGATGCCCTCGCCCGACACGCGCCTCATCCGCTGCCCGGTCTGTGGCGCGGCCAACCGGGTCCCGTGGGCGAAGGTGGCGCAGGGCCTGGCGCCGATCTGTGGACGCTGCAAGACGCCGCTGCCCGTCGACTCGAAGCCGATCACGGTGACCGACGCGACGTTCTCCGCCGACGTCGAGCGCTCGCCTCTGCCGGTGCTCCTGGACATGTGGGCGCCGTGGTGCGGGCCCTGCCGGATGATCGCCCCCATGTTGGAGGAGCTCGCCGGGGAGATGTCTGGACGTGTTCGCGTCGCGAAGCTGAACGTGGACGAGAACCCGGCGACGGCGGCGCGGTTCGGGGTCCAGAGCATTCCCACGCTGCTCGTGCTCCAGCAGGGCCGCGAGGTCGACCGGATCGTCGGAGTGCAGCCGAAGTCGGAGATCGCGCGACGGCTGGAGCGGGTGCTGGGCTGAGCCCGGGCTCGCGGAGCGCCTCGAGGCGCCGAGCCGCCACCGATCGAGAAACCGTCCGGAGGACAGACATGGAGCGGCGTCGCTTCGGCTCGACCGCACGGGATGTCGCGGTGATCGGCCAGGGCACCTGGTACCTGGACCGGGGCGATCGCGCGGCCGCCGTCGCCGCGCTGCGCCGGGGCCTCGATCTCGGGATGACGCACATCGACACCGCCGAGATGTACGGCGACGCCGAGGAGGTCATTGCCGCGGCGATCGCCGGGCGGCGCGACGACGTGTTTCTGGTCTCGAAGGTCCTTCCCGAGCATGCCACGCCGAAGGGGACCATCGCGGCCTGCGAGCGGTCGCTGGCGCGGCTCCGAACCGACCGGCTGGACTCGTACCTCCTGCACTGGGCTGGCGCGCACCCGCTGAAGGACACGATCGCCGCGTTCGAGCAGCTCCGGCGCGACGGCAAGATCCTGTCCTGGGGCGTGAGCAACTTCGACGTCCACGAGCTCGAGGCGGCCCGCCTGATCGCAGGCGAGGGCCGCATGGCGTGCAACCAGGTGCTCTATCACCTGGAGGAGCGCGCGATCGAGCACGCCGTGATTCCCTGGTGCGAGAAGCACGGCGTGGCCGTGGTGGGATACAGCCCGTTCGGCCACGGGCGCTTTCCCGGTCCCCGCACGAAGGGCGGCCGCGTGCTGCAAGAGATCGCCGCGGCGCACGGCGCCACCCCACGCCAGGTCGCCCTCCGCTTCCTGGTGCGGCGGTCCCCGCTCTTCACGATCCCCAAGGCAGGCAGGCCGGAGCACGTGGCGGAGAACGCGGGAGCCGGGGATCTCGAGCTGACGAAGGCCGAGCTCGCCCGGATCGACGAGGCCTTCCCGCTCGGACCGCGGCCGCGCGAGCTCCCGACGCTCTAGGGGAGCTTGGCCGTCAGGACGTCGACCTTCTCGATCGCCGGCGGCCGAACGAGAAGCTCGGAGATTGGGGGGCGGCGACGTCGGGGTGCGGGACCGACTGCGCTGACGGGCCGGTTCGCCCAGGCGAGCCGGCCAGCGTCAGGCGGGCCGGTCGCAGTGGCGCGAGTCCTCACCACTCCGGAGGAGTAGGCTCGCCACCGTAGAGCACCTCTCGCTCCAGATCCTCCTGGGTCAGAACACGCTCGACGCCCGGCGGCTCATAGGGATGCTGAACCGCCGGGGCGGACGCCTCGCGCGGGGTGGACGGCCTCTCCGTGTGCTCACTCATGAAGACCCTCCTGACTCATGTCGTGGTCGCCGTGGCGCGCCGGCCCGCTGGCCGACGCCTCGTGCGTTTCGGCCCAGATCGTCGTGCCCTGATCGCTCCACGGCGAGGACCCTGGAGGACGCTCCAGGAGGCTCTCGACGGCCCCGACCATCCGGTCCGACCCGGAGCCGCCCTCGTAGACCGGGATCGAGCCCACCAGGGGTCTCAGATCATCGATTCCCTGGGCCAGGTCGGTCTGGCGGGAGGCATCGCGATACGCGAGCAGGGCCAGCAGCGCATGCGCGGGCGGCATCGCCGCCAGCGGCGTTCCCCCGGTCACGCCGGGCGGACGGCCGAGGAGCAGGATGGCGGCGAGACCGACCCGCCCGACCGCCCCGGGGCGGTCGGGCTCGCCGTGCCGAGTCGTGGCATGGGGCGCCTCGAGGGCGTGCCGACCCGCGTCCGGCCCGCGTCCGAGCCAGGTCCAGCCCTCCCGGGCCAGCGCGGCGGCGAGGACGGACTTCCCGCCGCCAGCGGAGCCGCACAGGAGGATGCCGCGCCCCTCGCGCGCGAGAAGCGTTCCGCGCAGCGCCACCGGCCGCGGCCACGCCTCGGCGCCCACGCGCACGACCGAGCGAGGCCCGGTGGGACGCATGAGCTCCGCATGCCGGGCCAGGGCCTCCGGCGCGGCGTCTCGCTCCGGCCGCGGCACCAGGTCGAAGTCTCCGGTCGCGTCCACGCCGCGGACCAGCACGGCGCGCTCACGCGGGCCCGCCATCCGGCCGGCGGACGGACGCACGTAGCGAATGGCGAGGCCGATCCGACGATCGGCCGCGCGGTTCGGGGGCGAGCCGTGGACGAGGCCCGAGTGATGGAGGGACATCTCCCCCGCTCTGAGCGGGATCGTCACCGCGTCGGCTTCGTTCACGCCGAGGGCGACTTCCCGCCGCCGGGTCAGCAGGCTGTTGGGCACATCCTGCACCTCGTGCTCGAGCTCCCGCTGGCGGTGCGATCCCGGGATGACCTGCAGCGCGCCGTTCTCGGGCGTGCTGTCGGTCAGCGCGACCCAGGCGGTGACGACGTCCGGCGCGCGTGCGCCGTACGCTCTCGAATCCTGGTGCCACGGCACGTGTGTGCCGTCGCCGGCTCCCTTGATGAACAGGGTCGAGCTCCACACGAGGAGGTTCCCACCGAGGATTGCCTCGACTGCATCGAGGATCCTCGGGTGCCGGACAAGCTCGTCCAGCCAGGCGAGGTACACGTGAGCGCGATGCCGGAGCTCGCCCGGGAGGGGCCCGCCACGCTCCGCCTCGAACGCCTCGAGGCGAGCCCGGCAGGTGCGTGCCTCCTCGGGCGAGAGCACCTGGAGCGGAGCGTAGTGGCCGTCGCGGTGATATCGATCGCTCCAGTGCGAGGCCGGTCCCTCCCGCATCGCGCCCTCACCGTAGCGAGGTCCCGGCGGGGGCGTCAAGGTGGCGGGTGGGGTCGACGGCGATCGCTCCGACGTCGGGCCGGCGCGGGAAGGGCCCGAGAGGTCGCGTCAGGGCTTCGGGATCCGGAGCGTCTTGCTGATCATCAGCGATCCGGACAGCCCGAACGCCAGGACGAAGGGGTGAAAGACGGCGCCCCGGATCGAGAGCGACCCGAACGGGAGGGCGTCCCCGATCCGGCCTGCGCCCGTCAGCGCCAGGAGCAGCAGGACGAGGAGGACGCTCGTCGGGATGGGGGTCCCCTCGAAGTAGGTCACCTTGCCCGTCTCCGCCGACATGGCCTCCGCGGTGACGTTGTATCGCGCGAGACGGCTGATCCCGCAGGCGACGAAGTAGAGCAGGACGAGCTGGTCGATGAGGCTGGTCATGCCCACGGCATAGCCGAGACAGGCCGGGGCCACCCCGAAGCTGATCACGTCGGCCAGGGAGTCGAGCTCGCGCCCGAGCGGGGAGGCTCGGTGACGCCACCTGGCGACCCGCCCGTCGACGACGTCGAACACGAGAGCCAGGACGATGAGCGACCCGGCCACGTAGACCTTCTCCGACGCCGCCTCGCGCATGTGAGCCATCGCGAAGAAGATGGCGGCGGTGCCGCAGGAGCCGTTCGCCAGCGTGAAGAAGTCGGCCAGATGGAACGAGCGGAGCATGGAGAAGTGCCGCCGATGCTCGCTCCCGTCTTGGGCTGGACCCACGCGGTCTTCCCTCCGTGCCGCCCCATCCTGCGGTCCGGTTCACCCTAGCAAAGACCTCGGCCGATGGCCATGCGAGGATGGGTGGGGCCGATGCTGGTCCAGGATGCTCGACCGGCCGGTCCGCCCTCACGCGGCGGCACTACTCGCTGCCCGAGCTATGGCGGCTCGTGGCGGGAAGCGGATTCGTCCCGCTGGCTGCCTTCCACCGCCTCGCCGAGGAGCGCCCCTACGCGGAAGGAGGGGAGGGCCTGTTCGTCTACGCGCGACGCGCCTGAGGGCCCGGCCGCCGAGGCCCTGCGCGAGCGCTCACCGGCCGCGGCGGGCTGGATCCGCTCCGGCTCGGTGCCCGACGTCTCGGGCAGGATGGCGACGCGCTGGCGTCGATCGGGCCGGAGATTGATCGCGTGAAGCCGGGCACCCTGTCTCGGGCAGGAATCAGCTGTCGCCCGGCTCCTCGCGGATGAAGTGGCCCGTGCGGAGATCCTCCAGCGTCTGCTCGATCTCCGCCCGCGTGTTCATGACGAACGGCCCATAGCGGGCGATCGGCTCTCCGAGAGGCCGGGCCGCCGCGAGCAGGAAGCGACCCCCGTCGGCTCCGGCCGAGGCCTCCACGAGGTCGCCGTCACCGAAGACGACCAGGGCGGGACCGCGGATGGACTTTCGCTCCGGGCCGAAGTTGACGTCGCCGTGGTCGAGATACGCGAAGACGGTGTGGCCTCGCGCCACCGATTCGCGGAAGGCGGTGCCGGGCGGGAGCGTGACGTCCACGAACTTGGGAGCGACGGCCAGGCCCTCGACCGGACCGCGCCCGCCGGCCGCTTCGCCCGCGATCACCCGGAGCCGCGCGCCTTCGGCCGCCTCGACCTCGGGCAGCTGACCGCCCTGGAGATCCCGGTACTTGGGCCGTGTCATCTTCTCGCGCGCGGGCAGGTTCAGCCACAGCTGGAGCCCGGCGATGCCCTCGGGACGCACCTGCGGCATCTCCTCGTGGAGGATGCCGCTCCCCGACGTCATCCACTGGATGTCCCCCGCGCCGATGCTTCCCTGGTGGCCGAGGGAATCGCGGTGCCGCACCTCTCCCTTCCGCACGATCGTCACCGTCTCGATGCCGCGGTGCGGGTGGTACGGGAAGCCGGCCCGATAGTCGGCCGGCTCGGCCGACTCGAAGTGATCGAGCAGGAGGAACGGGTCGAGGTGATCGAGCCGCCGGGTGCCGATGCTGCGCCCGAGGTGCACCCCGGCGCCCTCGACGACCGGCTCCGGCGGCGTGACGACCTTGGTCACTCTCCGTGATTCGGACATGGGCAAGACCTCCAGCGTTCGGGCTCGGCGCTCCGAGATCATTGTACCCGCTCCGTCGAGGGTCCTTCGGAGCGGTTGCGATTGGCCGAGCGGCCGCGATTGGCGGGCCGGGGCTGCGGCGGTATCCTGTCGCCCTGGCGGAGACCGGTCCTGGCCGAGAACCACGAACCAGGGAGGTCCATCATGCCGCTCTACATGTACCAGGCCGCCTACACTCCCGAGTCCTGGAGCGCCCAGCTGAAGAACCCGCAGAACCGGGTCGAGACCGTGGGGCGCCAGGTGTGCGAGGCCGTCGGGGGCAAGCTGGTCGGAGGGTGGTTGTGCTTCGGCGAGTACGACCTCGTCATCATCGCGGACGTGCCAGGCAACGAGAGCATGGCAGCGATCGCGCTGGGGGTCGGCGCTGGAGGCGCCATCAAGGCCAGCAAGACCACCGTCCTGATGTCGGGGACCGAAGGGGTGGGGGCGATGAAGAAAGCGGACGCCGTCGCCAAGGCCTATCGCCCCGCCCGCTAGTCCTGTCTCGCGAGTCGGATCGGCTCTCCGCCAGCCGCCCAGACTCGCCGGCGACCCGGGACCAGCCGGGGACGAGGCATCGATACCGGGCCCCCGATTGCCGGCCCCCCGAGCCCGCCTCGCGGGCACCTTCGCCCGCCGGCTCGTTCGGAGCGGGCCGCCACACGTCAGTCGTCGGAGCGCCCGGTCCGCAACCGATCGAACAGCACCGCGACGATGATGAAGCTGCCGACGAAGGTGCCCTGCCAGAACGTGCTGATGCCGAGCAGGATGAGGCTGTTCCGGATGATCTCGATGAGCGCGGCCCCGACGACCGCGCCGAACGCGGTACCCCCGCCGCCCATCAGATTCGCCCCGCCGATCACCGCCGCGGCGATGACGGCGAGCTCCATGCCCTGCCCGAGGCTCGTGCTGATCGTGCCGAGCCACCCCACCTCGAGGATGCCGGCGATTCCGGCACACGCGCTGCAGAGCATGTAGACGCTCACCTTCACGCGGCGGACCGGCACGCCGGTGAGGTTCGCCGCCGCCTCGTTGCCGCCGACGGCGAAGACGTGCCGGCCCCACTTGGTCCACCGGAAGGCCCAGCCGGTGGCCAGCGCCATCACGACCAGGAACACGACCGGGTTCGGCACCCGGATGGCGTCGCGGAACGGCACGGCCACGCTGATGAACCCGCCGCCGAGCGCCAGCAGCTGAGCCTGGTCGGGGCCGAACTCGTAGACCATCCGGTTGTTGGACAGCACCATCGCGAGGCTCCGCGCGATGGACAGCATCCCCAGGGTCACGACGAAGGGGGGCATGCCGACATGCGCGATCATCACGCCGTTGAAGCCGCCGACGAGGAGCGCGGCGCCGAGCGCGAGCGGAACCGCCACCCAGAAGGGCGCGCCGACGTTCATCGACATCCCGATGACCATGCCGGAGAGCGCCAGCACGGCGCCGACCGACAGGTCGATGCCGCCGGTGATGATGACCGCGGTCATGCCGAGCGCGATGATCCCGACGAAGGCGAAGTTGCGGGTGACGTTGAACAGGTTCTGCTGCGTCGCGAAGACGTCGCTGGCCAGGGACAGGAGGACGAAGGCCAGCACGGCGGCGAAGGACACCCAGAACGTCTGGCGGCTGACGAGCCAGCTCAGCAGGGTGCCGCGCGCCTGCGTGCCGGTCGGATCCGCGAGAGTCATCGCCCCGTGTGGCGCCCTCGGGCGTCGACGGCCGAGGCGCCCATCAGGCGGACTCGATCGCGCCGGTGATGAGACCCGTGACCTCTTCCGGCGAGCTGTCCGCGATGGCCTTGTCCGCCACCTTCTCGCCTCGCCGGAGCACGACGATCCGGTCGGATACGGCGAAGACGTCGGGCATGCGATGGCTGATGAGCACGACGGCGATGTCGTGGTCGCGCAGCCGCCGGATCAGGTTGAGCACCTCGGCCACCTGCCGCACGCTGATGGCGGCCGTGGGCTCGTCCATCAGGACGATCTTGGGCTCCGACAGCCGCGTTCGGGCAATCGCGACGGCCTGGCGCTGGCCGCCGGACATCCGGCGGACCAGGTCGCGCGGCCTCGTCTCCGACTTCAGCTCGGCGAACAGCTCTGCCGCCCGCTGGTACATGGCCCGGTAGTTCAGGATACGGAACGGGCCGAAGCCGCGCAGGAGCTCGCGGCCCAGATAGACGTTCGCCGCGGCGGTGAGATTGTCGCAGAGCGCCAGATCCTGGTAGACGACCTCGATGCCTTCCGCCCGGGCATCGGCCGGCCTGTGAAAGGCGACCTTGCGGCCGAGCATCTCGATCGTCCCGCTGCTGGGCGGATAGTTCCCGGCGACGATCTTGACGAGCGTGGACTTGCCCGCGCCGTTGTCGCCCATCAGGCCGACCACCTCGCCGGGCCTCAGGGAGAGGGACACGTTGGTCAGCGCCTGGATGGCGCCGAAGTGCTTGGAGATCCCGGAGAGCTCGAGCAGAGCCATGCGTCGAGGACCCCCTATCGCCCTTCGCCCCGGGAGGCCGGGTGACCATGGGGTGGCGGCGCCGCCGGAAAAAAAGGGCGCCCGCAGGCGCCCCGGAGTCCGGCATGCGGTGTCGGGCTATTGTCGAGCTACTGGGCCGGGCACTTCCCGATGTTCTGCGGGGTGCACTCGTCGAGGCCGGTGTAGAGCGGATCCTTGACCGGCTTCTTGTTGATCAGGTCGATGAGCACCGCGGGGGCGCGATGGCCCATCTCGAACGGGCGCTGGCCGATCTGCGCGTGGCTCCGGCCCGCCTTGAGGGCGTTCATCTGCGGCGGCAGGGTATCGCCGGCCACGATGACGAGCTTCTTCTCCTTCAGCTTGGCCATCACCTGGTCGGTGACCTGCGCGTAGGCTTGCGGGCCGAACTGCGCCCAGCCGCCGACGAGGATGAAGGCGTCGAGGTTGGGGTTGGCGATGAAGGTGTCCGACATCTGCTGGTTGGCGAGGTCGATCTGATCGTTGGTGAAGAGCGGACAGCCGCTGATCTCCGTCCAGCCGCCCTCGCCCTTGAGGCGGGCGATGCCCTTCTTCCCGGAGATGGTGTCGCGGAACCCCTGGGCCCGGGCGTTGATGTTGTCGGCCGCGACGTTGCCGAGCTGGAGGCACACGGTGCCGCCCTTGGGCTTCAACCCCTTGAGGTGCTTCGCCATCAGGACGCCCATGTCGTAGTTGTTCGTCCCGAGGTAGGTCTTGCGCAGCGCCCGATCGGCCTCGCCGAGGTCCGCGTCGATCGTCATGATCGGCATCGTGGGCTTCTTCGCCTTGAGCATGTTGGCCATCGCGGGCGCATTCGACGGCGAGATGGCGATCCCCGCGACGCCGGAATTGATCAGATCCTCGACGATCCGGACTTCACCGGCCTCGTCGGCGCTCGACGCCGGACCGGTGTAGAGGCACTTGTACTCGGACTTCGGATTCTCCTTGTTCCACAGCTCGCAGCCATTGCCGAGGACCGTGAAGAACGGATTGTCCAGGCCCTTGACGACGACCGCGAGGGTCTTCTTCTGCGCCATGGCCGGGCTGCTGACGGCGAGCGCGAGCACCGCGACGCTGGCGAGGATGAGCACCGGCTTCTTCATGCCGTTCCCTCCACGTGGTGTGCGTTCGGGCCTTCTCGCGGCTCAGGCGTCGCGTCCTTCGCGGCACGCCGGCCGACCACCGGTCGACCATACCCCAGCGCGCGGGGCCACGCCAGAGGCCGCGGGGAGCCGGAGGACGGGCCTCCGCGGGCCATCGCGCTCCGCCGTCTCGTTCGCGGGCGCGCGGCCGGATGGCCTCTCGCCCGGGGCGCGGGGCCGCCTGGACCTGTCGGCGGGCCGTCCGGTTCCTCCGGTCAATGATATTCACGCCTTACCGCGGGAAGCGCCGTGGCGCGGGGCGGGCGCGACGCTTCCGGCTGGACAACGGAGTGAGTGCATGCTCACCTTGAACGCATGAGGAAGCGAATCCGGCTCCCGTCCCGGGAGCGGCGCCAGGCGATCGTCACCGCCGTCCAGGGAGCGTTCGCCGACAAGGGCTTCGACGGCACCACCACGCGGGAGCTGGCCCGCGCGGCGGGGGTCTCCGAGGCGCTCATCTACAAGCACTTTCCCAGCAAGGAGTCGCTCTACGCCGCCATGCTCGAGGCGTGTGCCGATGGGCCCATGGCCGCCGAGTTCACCCGCGTCCTCGCGCTCCCGCCCTCGACGTCGACGCTGGTCGTGCTGGTGCACTTCCTGACGTCGCACTTCGTCCTCCGCGAGGACCTGCAGAAGACGACCATGCACCGCCTCGCCCTCCGCAGCCTGCTGGAGGACGCCGAGTTCGTGCGGCTCGGCGCCAAGCAGTTCGGAGCCAGCTGGGTCCGGAAGGTGGAGGCGTGCATCGCGGCAGCCGTCAAGGCCGGCGACCTGAAGGCGACACCCGTCCGGCGCGACCTGCGGGCCTGGTTCGTCCACCATCTGGCGTTCGCGCTGATGCTCCACCTCCATCCCAAGATTCCGGCCGTCGACTACGGAATCTCTCGGTCGACGCTGGTCATCCAAGCTGTGTGGTTCCTCCTCCGCGGGATGGGGTTGGAGGAGGCGGCGATCCGGCGCCACTATCACCCCGAGGCTCTGTCGCATCTCACGTCGTGATGCGGCCGGAGCGACCACAGGAACCGCGATGAACTTTGTGCCGTCGATCGTCCTCACGGCCCGGGTCAGCCTTCTCGCCCTGGCCCTGGCCGCCTGCCAGCAGCAGGCGCAGCCGAGCCTTCGAGCGCCCGCCCGCGCTGGTCACCGTGGCGACCGCGATCGTGCGCGACACGCCCCTCTACCTCGACGCGGTTGGCAAGAGCGTGGCCAACGAGGTCGTCTCCGTCCAGCCGCAGATCTCGGGCCGCATCGTCAAGATCCATTTCGCGGACGGTGCCGATCTCAAGCAGGGCGACCTCCTGTTCTCCATCGATCCGCGCCCCGTCCAGGCGACCGTCCAGCAGGCCGAGGCCAACGTGGCGCGCGACCAGGCGCAGGCGCGCCAGGCCGAGGCCAATGCGGCCCGCGATCAGGCGGCGGTCCAGCAGGCGCAGGCGGCCCTCACCCAGGTCCGGGCGCAGCTCGCCCAGGCCGAGGCCAACGTCGTGCGCGACCAGGCGCAGCTCGAGAACGCCCGGGTCCAGGACCAGCGCTACTCGGAGCTGGTCCGGCAGGGGTACGTTGCCCGCGAGCAGAGCGATCAGGTCCGGACCGCGATGGAGACCGCGGCGGCCACTCTCCGCGCCGACCAGGCGATGGTCGAGAACGGCAAGGCCGCCATCGCGGCGGCCGAGGCCAGCCTCGCGCAGGCGCGGGCCGCGGTGGTTGCGGGCCAGGCCGCCGTGGAGAACGCCCGCGCGACGGTCCGCGCCAACGAGGCGGCGGTCGAGAGCGCGCGACTGCAGCTCGCGTACACGGAGATCCGGGCGCCCATCGACGGGCGCGCGGGCCAGCGCCTCGTCGACCTCGGCAACATCGTGACCGCCAACATGGGCTCGCTGCTCAGCATCCAGCGCCTCGATCCGATCTACGCGGAGTTCACGGTGACCGAGAACGACCTCGGCGAGGTGCAGCGGCACATGCAGGGGGGCCGGCTCCAGGTGGAGGTCCGGCTGCCCGACCAGGCGGACAAGGTCATCCCCGGCACGCTCACCTTCCTCGACAACACGGTGCAGGAAGGGACCGGGACGGTGAAGCTCCGCGCGACCGTGCCGAATCGCGAGCGCCGCCTGTGGCCCGGGCGCTTCGTCAACGTCCGCCTCATCCTCGGCCGGGTCGCGGGAGCCGTGCTCATCCCCGCCACCGCGCCGCAGGCCTCGGCGAAGGGTCTGTTCGTCTACGTCGTCAAGGACGACGGGACCGCCGACATCCGGCCGGTGACCCTCGGGCAGCGGCAGGGCGACCTCGTCATCGTGGCGGGGGGCGTGAAGCCCGGGGAGCGGGTCGTCACCGACGGCCAGATGGGTGTCACGCCCGGCGGGAAGGTCCGCGTCGAGCAGCCCGGCGCGCCGCCGGGACCGGCCGCGCCTCCCGCCGCTCCCAAGTCATGAACCTGTCCGAGCCGTTCATCCGCCGCCCGGTCATGACGGCGGTCCTCACCGCCTCGGTGGTGCTCTTCGGCATCCTGAGCTACCGCCAGCTCCCGGTCAACGACCTGCCCGCCGTCGACTATCCGGTGATCCAGGTGCAGGCCGACTATCCGGGGGCGAGCCCCGACACGATGGCCAACAACATCGCGACGCCGCTCGAGCGCCAGTTCATGCAGATCACCGGGCTCGAGGTCGTCACGTCGAAGAGCACCCAGGGGCACGTCAGCCTGACGCTCCAGTTCTCCCTCGACAAGAGCATCGACGCCGCGGCCACCGACGTGCAGACGGCCATCACGCAGGCCTCGGGCAGCCTCCCGATCGACCTGCCGTCGCCGCCGACCCTGTCCAAGACGAACCCGAACGACCAGCCGATCATGTACATCGCGCTGACGAGCGACTCGATCACGGCCGGCCAGCTCTACGACTACGCGAACATCCAGATCGGCCAGCGCATCAGCATCCTGCCGGGCGTGAGCCGCGTCGCCGTCTTCGGCGCCAAGACGGCCATCCGCATCAAGGCGGACCCGGGGGCGATGTGGGCGCGCGGCATCTCGATCGACGATCTGTCGGCGGCCATCCGCGGGGGCACCAGCTATTCCGGCGCCGGCCAGCTCGATTCGGCGACGGGCACCGCGCTGCTCCGGCCCCACGGGCAGCTCGACAGCGTCGACGCGTACAAGAACCTGATCGTGAGCTCGAGCGACGGCGCGCCGGTGTACCTGCGCGACATCGCCGACGTCCGGGAGTCCGTCCAGGACGAGCGCGTCACCATGCGGTTCTGGGCCCGCGGCTACTCGATTCCCTCCGCCACCGTCGTCGCCGCCGTCTATCGCCAGGCGGGGGCCAACGCGGTGAAGGTGGCCCAGAGCATCCGCGATCTGGTTCCGGTGATCATGGCCGAGCTGCCGGGCGCGGTGCGGATCACGCCGGTGTACGATCGCTCGCAGACGATCGTGAACTCGGTGCACGACGTGCAGCTGACGCTGATCGTCGCCTTCCTGCTGGTCGTCATCGTGATCTTCGTCTTCCTGGGTCGCGCGGCCGACACGCTGATCCCGGCGGTCGCGCTACCGCTTTCCCTGCTGCTCACGTTCGTGGCGATGCGGATGCTCGACTACAGCCTCGACAACCTCTCGCTCATGGCCCTGACGCTGGCGATCGGATTCCTCGTCGACGACGCCATCGTGTTCCTGGAGAACACGGTGCGGCGGATGGAGCACGGCGAGCGGGCGCTCGAGGCCACGCTCAACAGCGCCCGGGAGATCAGCTTCACCATCTTCGCGATGACCATCTCGCTGGCGGCGGTGTTCCTGCCGCTGGTGGTCATGCCCGGGCTGGTCGGCCGCATCTTCCGGGAGTTCGCCGTCACGATCGTGGTGGCCATCCTCGCCTCGGGACTGGTCTCGCTCACGCTCACCCCGCTCATGTGCGCCCGCCTCCTGTCGGAGCGGGGGCACGGCGCGCGCCAGACGTGGATGGAGCGGGTGATGGGCGGCGTGGAGCGGAGGGTCCTGTCGCTCTACGGCCGGTCGCTCGGCTGGTTCCTGCGCCGGCGCGCCGTTGCCGCCGTGATCTGGGCAGTCTGCCTCCTGGGCACGATCGGGCTGTTCACGATCGTGCCCAAGGCGTTCCTGCCCGTGGGCGACAGCAGCGTGATCTTCGGCGTCTTCATCGCCCGCGAGGGCTCGTCGCCGGACCAGATGCAGCGCTTCCAGGACCGTGCCGACCAGGTGCTCCACTCGGACGACAACGTCGTCACCGCGTTCACCATGACCGGGAACGGCGCGTTCCTGTCCTCGAACCAGGGCATCACGTTCACCTTCCTGCGGCCCCCCGAGGAGCGCGCGCCCATCGCCGCCGTCGCCGGCCAGCTCATGGGGAAGATGAGCGCGGTCCCCGGCATGTTCGCGTTCCTGCGGCCGTATCCCGTGCTCGAGATCAGCACCGGTGCGACGAACCAGAACCAGGGGCAGTACGCGTTCTCCGTCTCCGGGGTCAACCCCGAGCAGGTGTACGAGGCGGCGGGCAAGCTCATGGCGAAGCTCTACGAGTACCCGGGGTTCGCGACGGTGTCCTCCGACCTCTTCAACAACACGCCGAACCTCGACATCGAGCTCCGGCGCGACCAGGCCAGGATGTACGGGGTCTCCGAGACTCGCATCCTGTCGCTGCTGCGCACGGCCTATTCCCAGAACTACGTCTACCTGATCAAGAAGCCGCAGGACCAGTACCAGGTCATCCTCGAGATCGAGGACTCGGCGCGCGCCCACCCGGAGGACCTGTCGCGGCTCTACATCCGGTCCGATGACGGCAAGAATCTCGTTCCCCTGAAGGCGCTCGTCACCTGGAAGACCTCGCTCGGGCCGCAGGCCGTGAACCACATCAACCAGTTCACGAGCGTGACGTTGTTCTTCAACCTCAAGCCCGGCGTGGCGATCGGGGATGCCACCGACCACATCACGAAGACGGCCGCCGCCATCGTGCCGCCCACGCTCCGCGCGGAGCTCCAGGGCGAGGCCCTCACCTTCCGGAACACGGTCCGGGACCTGACGTTCCTGATGGCGCTCGCCGTGTTCGTGATGTACGTGATCCTGGCGATCCTGTACGAGAGCTACGTCCACCCCCTGACCGTCCTCTCGACCTTGCCCACCGCGCTGGTGGGCGGGCTCGCCACGCTCTACGCCTTCGGCGAGCCGGCGACCCTGTACGCGTTCGTCGGCATGTTCATGCTCATGGGCATCGTGAAGAAGAACGGCATCATGATCGTGGACTTCGCGCGGCACCGCGTCGAGGCCGGGGAGGCAGCCGACCGGGCCATCCACGACGCGAGCCTCGACCGGTTCCGGCCGATCGTCATGACGACCTTGGCGGCGGTGGCCGGGGCGGTCCCGATCGCGGTGGGCGTCGGCGCCGACGGCGCCTCGCGGCGGGCGCTCGGCCTGGTGATCGTCGGCGGCCTCCTGGTGTCGCAGCTGATCACGCTCTACGTGACGCCGGTGATCTACCTCTACCTCGAAGAGTTCCAGACGCGGGTGCTGGACCGCACGGCCTTCTTCCGTTCGGGGGCGCATCGCGCGGCTGGTGTCGACCCGGGCAGCACCCGGCGAGTGCTGCCCGCGGCTTCGCCCGTCGCCGGCGGGAGCGAGGCGGGCGATGAGGGGCCGAGCGCCTGATCGGGGATCGTCCGGACTCACCCGGCGCGCGCCTCCTCATTCCGATCGCGCAAGCGTCATCGGGGCCGGGCGCGCCGGACCGTCTCGGGCGGTCGCGATCCTCCGGTGAGAGAAGCGCCTCGTCACCGCGTCGTGCCTGATCGCCCCGTTGCCGGCCGTCGCCCTCGCCCAGGAGTCGCACGAGCGGACCGGGTTTGGTGTGACCTTCCAGACCGAATCCACCTACGACGGGAAGAGGGAGGAGTGGACCCTGCCCCTCGGGCTGTTCGCCAGCGAGGCCCAGCGTAGCTGCCGCCTCGCGCTCGCGAACGAGCCGCTCCGCGGATCCGTTCGGGGCCGCGAGGCTGACGAGCTAGCCGCCCGCCGCGCTCAGTCCTGAAGCTCGCGCAGGCGTCGTTCGAGAAACCGCCGCTCCGGCTCCTGCCGCGTGAGCTCGAGGGCGCGCGCGTAGGCGGCGCGGGCTTCTCCCGTTCGTCCGAGCCGCCGGCACAGGTCCGCCCGCGCCGAGTGGGCCAGATGGTAGTCGGTCAGGTCGCCTCGCGCGAGGATCGCGTCGATGAGAACCAGGCCCGCCAGAGGGCCGTCCCGCATCGACACGGCCGCCGCGCGGTTCAGCTCGATGACCGGCGACGGATCGGCCCGCATCAGCACGTCGTACAGGCCGACGATCTGGGACCAATCCGTCGCGGCGGCGGCGGGCGCCTGGGCGTGCACCGCCGCGATCGCCGCCTGGAGCGTGTAGGGCCCGATGCGACGCGAGGAGAGCGCGCGCTCCGACCAGCGCCGAGCCCTCCGCGATCTGCGCCTGGTTCCAGAGCGAGCGGTCCTGCGCGTCCAGCAGTACCAGCTCGCCGTCCGGCGAGGTCCGCGCGGGGCGCCGCGATTCGTGGAGCAGCATCAGCGCCAGGAGCCCCGCCGCCTCGGGCTCGGGCAGCAGCTCGATCAGGAGCCGTCCCAGCCGGATCGCCTCGCCCGAGAGATCGTGCCGCGTCAGCGAGGCGCCGGAGGACGCGAAGTATCCCTCGTTGAACACCAGGTAGATCACGTGGAGCACCGTGTCGAGCCGGTCCGGCAGGTCGGCTCGCGCCGGCACCTGATAGGGGATCCGCGCGTCCCGGATCTTCGCCTTGGCGCGCACGATTCGCTGGGCCACCGCCGTCGGGGCGCTGAGGAAGGCGTGCGCGATCTCCTCGGTCGTGAGGCCGCACACCTCGCGCAGCGTCAGCGCCACCTGGGCGGCCGGCGGCAGGGCGGGGTGGCAGCAGGTGAAGATCAGCCGCAGGCGGTCGTCTTCGACGTCCTCGCCCTCCCGCTCCGCGGCCTCGTGCGCGTCGGCGTCGAGCCGCTCGGCGAGATCCCCCAGCGACGCGTCGAACCGGGCGCGCCGGCGCAGGCTGTCGATGGCCTTGAAGCGGCCGGCCGAGACGAGCCACGCGCGGGGGTTGGCCGGTGTGCCGTCCCGCGGCCATTGCTCGACCGCGGCTGCGAAGGCCTCGTGGAGCGCCTCCTCGGCCAGGTCGAAGTCGCCGAGGAGGCGGATGAGGGTGGCGAGCACGCGGCGCGAGTCGGCACGGTAGATGGCCTCCACCCTGTCCCGTATCCGTTCGGCCGCGTCCTCGCTCACCAGCAGCGGCTCCCGGCTACGACTACTCGAACTCCCGGATCGGCCGTATCTCGATGCTCCCTAGGCGCGCCGACGGGATCCTCGAGGCCACCTGGATGGCCTCGTTCAGGTCCCGGGCCTTGATGAGGTAGAACCCGCCCAGCTGCTCCTTCGTCTCCGCGAAGGGCCCGTCGGTAGTGGACATCTTGCCGTTCCGCATGCGCAGGGTCGTGGCAGCGTGAACGGGTTCCAGGGCCTCCCCCCCGAGGAGGTGGCCACTCTTCCGGATTGCCTCGGTGAAGGCGAAGTACTCGCCCGTGAAGGCATCCGACTCGGCCTTGGTCATGGTACCCACCCTCTTCTCCTCGGCGTAGATCAGGCACAGGTACCTCATGATCTCCCTCCTGGTTCGGGGGTCAGGGGTCAGCGGCCATGGACACCGGATTGTCGTTCGGGGGGAGCCTCAAATCGACACCGGGTCGGCCGAGCGCGCCGGCCTTCCAGGACCGACCCCCGACGGGGTTCGACAGGGAAACGGTGGTCCACGCGCGGGGCTGGATTGACCGCGCCCCTCGAGAGAGTCCCTGCTCCGGTCAAGGATACCCGACGCCGGGGTGGCAGGTCACCCGGAAGGACGGCGTGGGCGCTTCGACAGTGTCGACGGCTCCGCCCCCTCCTGGGAACGCCGACCCTCCGCCATGCGCCGTCCTCGCGTTCGCCGAGGCTGTCGATTTCACGTCGGCCCAATCGACCATAGAGTGAAGGAAGACGCCCGCACCGAGGACGTGCCGCGGTGGTTGGTCACTCTGTTTCCAACGAGCGCGGCCGACTCCGGGGCTCGGGCGAACCTCAGGGAGGGAGAGCGAAAGATGGATCACACAATCGTGCACTTCGAGATCCCGGCAGACGACCCGGAGCGGGCGACGAAGTTCTACCGCGAGCTCTTCGGCTGGGAGATCCAGAAGTGGGCCTCTGAAGGCGGTCCCGAGTACTGGATGGTTTCGACCGTCCCGACGGATGGGAAGGGCATGCCCACCCGCCCCGGCGTGAACGGCGGGCTCATGCGCCGCCAGAACGCCGGGCACCCTCCGGTGAACTACATCGGCGTCGAGAGCGTCGATGAGTACGCCAGGAAGGCCAAACGTCTCGGCGCCCAGGAGATCATGCCCAAGACCCCGGTGAAGGGGATGGGCTGGTTCGTGTGGCTGAAGGACACGGAGGGGAACGCCTTCGGGATCTGGCAGACGGACGAGAAGGCGGCCTGACCATTAGGCGGGGGGAGGCTCGCGCGCCGGCGTCGCGGGCACTCCCCCCGCGCTCCGGCCTCTCATCTGCCGCGGTCTGCGGCCGCCACCCTTCGCGAGTCCACTCCCGGGTCCCGGTTACCGGGGGCGCGCCGCAGGCCTGGCCAAGTGGCCGTGAGGATGCCGATCGCCGGCTTAGGCGTCGACCAGGATCTTGAATCCGCCGTAACCCATGCGCTTGATGTCGAAGGGCATCGACGTCGTCATCCACCATGCTCGTGAGCCGCGGGTCCTTCATCACCTTTGCGTTGACCCGATCGCGATGGGCGCGCGACCTGAACACGATCCACGAGAACACCACCGTCTCGCCGGGCTTGGTCCGGGCCATTCGCGGGAACCCTGCCCCCCACTTCACCTTGAGGTCGTCGCCGACGCACTCGCGGTACTCGAGCGCGCCGTGCTCCCGCCAGATCTTGCCGGCCTTCCGGGCGATGCGGACGTACGCCTCCAGGTTCTTCCTCGGTACCGGCAACACGTAGCCGTCAACGTAGCGCATGACTCCTCCCTGGTAGGGTGAGGTCCTCGGAGCGGGGGACGGTGTTCATCTGGCGCGCCCACTCCGCCGCGGGCTCGCTCGACCTCCCCGGCACGCCAGATAGTCGCTCGGGATCGCGCAGAATCGACAGGGGCCAACCGAGAGCGAAGGCGGCCACGACGGACCGGCTCGAGGGGGCATGTCGGGACGCCACCTTGTCGCCCCCCGGGAACGATCAGCCGAGGCCACCCAACGAACGCGGAGCACCTGGACGCCCCATGACGGCCGAACGCGCCGGGCTGCAGGGCCTTGCGGTGTGCCCAGGGTGGGTCTCGGCTGGCCCCCGTCCCGCACGGCCATTGCCTGACCAGCGATGTAGGCTAACGTTGGCGGGGGAGGCTTCAGGGACTCGATGACGAACGTATCCGAGCATCGCGATCCCGGGTGGCTCCGTGCCTCTCGGGTGTGGGGGTCAACTGACGGATCTGCGCGGGCCGAGCGCGGCAAGGTTGCGCTCCTGTCCCTCGTCGTGTTGACGTTCGCCGTCTTGGCGGGCTGCGGTGGCAGTGACGGAACGGCGGCCAACGAGCTTCCTCTCCGGACCGACGTCGAATGGCAACTGGAGAGCTTCCAGCTGAACACCGGTCCGAGCATCCCCGTACCGGATCCGTCCCTCTACACGGTGCGGTTTGGTATGGACGGCACGGTCGAGGCTCGCGGTGACTGCAATCGCTGCGGCGGCGGCTACCAGGTAACCGGAGCCCGCATGACGATCGGCCCGCTGGCCTGCACCCTCGCCGCCTGCCCGCTGCCGTCTCTGGGGGAACAGTTCACCGCTGCCCTGACACGCGTCTCGAGCTACGTCCAGACGCAGAGCGAGTTGGTTCTCGTATACGACGGCGGAACACTTCGCTTCCGAGCTGCCCAGTAGGGAACGTCTGGCGGCCTACGGGGGCCGGAATAGCGCCGCAGCCTCTCGGCGTCTCAGGCGCCCCTTTCAGGGGATGCCCCGCTCCGGCCTGGGTGGAGTCCCACGCCCGCCTGGGGCAAACGGAACGACCGGGAGGAACAGGCGTTTCTGCCCTGATCATGTCCCCCCGACGGGGCACGCCCGAGCCCGGTGATGCAGGCCGGCAGCGAGGGTGGGGTAGAGGCCGCCGGCCCCCTGGCGGTCCGTGGCCGCCCCCGGGGGTGTCGATCTCGAGCCGGCCCGTTCGACTATACAGTGAGAGAAGGCGCCCGGGTGCCGTCCGCGTGGCATCGAAGGCGCGATCCTGGCCGGCCGAGAATCTCCGGAAGAAGGAGCAAGGGATGAGCGAGGTACGAGTCCTGGTTGGTACCCGCAAGGGCGCGTTCGTCCTGACGTCGGACGCCAAGCGAGACCGGTGGGAGGTCAGTGGGCCACACTTTGCCGGCTGGGAGATCTACCACCTCAAGGGATCTCCCGCCGACCCGAACCGGCTGTACGCGTCACAGTCCAGCGGCTGGTTCGGGCAGATCATTCAGCGCTCCGACGACGGTGGCAAGACTTGGCACCAACCCGGAACACCCCCCGGCGAGCCGACCACCACCCCGGATGGCATGCCCAAGGGCGAGAGCAACAAGTTCGTCTACGACACGTCTCCCGAAACCGGCAAGCCCCTCACCACGCACCAGTGGTACGACGGCACGCCGCATCCGTGGGAGTTCAAGCGAGTCTGGCATCTCGAGCCGTCGCTGACCGACCCGGACACCGTCTACGCCGGGGTCGAAGACGCCGCCTTGTTCCGCTCGACCGACGGCGGTCAGACGTGGCGGGAGCTGGCCGGACTGCGCGGGCACGGCTCAGGGTCCTCCTGGCAGCCGGGCGCCGGCGGGATGTGCCTGCACACGATCCTGCTGGATCCGAGCAATCCGGCTCGGATCTTCATCGCCATCTCGGCAGCGGGCACATTCCGCACCGACGACGCCGGCCAGACGTGGCGGCCGATCAACCGGGGCCTCCACTCGCTGTACATCCCAAACCCGACTGCGGAGGTCGGCCACTGCGTGCACCGCATCGCGATGCACCGGTCCCGCCCGGGCGTGCTGTTCATGCAGAAGCACTGGGACGTCATGCGCAGCGACGATGCCGGCGAGTCGTGGCGAGAGATCAGCGGCAACCTGCCGACCGACTTCGGGTTCCCGATCGACGTGCACGCCCACGAGCCGAACACCATCTACGTCGTGCCGATCAAGAGCGACTCGGAGCACTATCCGCCGGATGGACAGCTGCGCGTGTACCGCAGCCGGACGGGCGGCGACGAGTGGGAGGCGCTCACGAACGGCCTGCCGCAACGCCACTGCTACGTCAACGTGCTGCGCGATGCCATGGCCGTCGACGCGCTCGATCCGTGCGGCGTGTACTTCGGCACCACCGGCGGGCAGGTCTACGCCTCGGCCGACGCCGGGGACCGCTGGACGCCCATCGTCCGAGATCTGCCGTCCGTGGTGTCCGTCGAGGTCCAGACGCTGTCATGATCCGGGTCGTGCTCCCGGCACATCTGCGGACGCTCGCGCACGTCGACGGCGAGGTGAAGCTCGACGTCGAGGGCCCGGTGACGCAGCGCTCGGTGCTCGACACCCTGGAGGCCTCCTATCCGATGCTGCGCGGGACGATTCGCGATCACGTCACGCAGCAGCGCCGGGCATTCGTGAGGTTCTTCGCCTGCGAGCAGGATCTGTCCCACGAGCCAGCGGACGCCCCGCTGCCCGACATGGTCGCGAAGGGGGCCGAGCCCTTCCTGATCGTCGGCGCCATGGCGGGCGGCTAGCGTGGCGACAATGGAGGGAAACGCATGAAGTACATGCTGCTGATCTATCTGGCCGAGAAGGCCCTGGACGAGTCCGAGCGGGAGCAATGCTACCGCGAGTCCACCGAGCTGGCGCACGAGCTCGAGTCCGCCGGGCAGTATCTCGCGGCCGCCCCACTGCACCCCACGTCGATGGCGGCCAGCGTGCGGGTGCGGGACGGCAGACGACTCGTGACCGACGGTCCGTTCGCGGAGACTCGAGAGCAGCTGGGCGGCTACTTCCTGGTCGAGGCCAGGGATCTCGACGAGGCGATCGCCATCGCCGCGCGGATTCCGATGGCCCGCCGGGGCACCGTCGAGGTCCGGCCGGTCATCGAGATACCCGGTCTGCCGACGGAGCTGCATCCGCCACCGGCGGTGGCGGTGTCCCTCGGCGATCGGCGAGCATCGGGGCGGAGCCGTGACCGAAGGACCCCGTAGCGTCGACCCCAAGCCACCCCGGAGAAGAGTCACCATGCTGAAGAAGATCCTCATCGGTCTCGCGGTGATCGTCATCGCGTTCCTCGGCCTCGTGGCCATGCAGCCATCCGAGTTTCGCATCGCGAGGACGACCACCATCGCCGCCCCGGCGCCGGTGGTGTTCGCGCAGGTGAACGACTTCCACAGGTGGGAAGCCTGGAATCCGTGGGCGAAGCTCGATCCGGCGATCAAGCAGACCTACGAGGGCGCGCCCGCCGGAACCGGCGCCATCTACACGTGGATCGGCAACTCCGAGGTGGGCGAAGGGCGCATGACGATGACGGAGAGCCGTCCCAACGACCTGATCAGGATCAACCTCGAGTTCCTGAAGCCCTTCGCGGGCACCAGCACCGCGGAGTTCACCTTCAAGCCCGAGGGCGACCAGACCGCCGTCACGTGGAGCATGACCGGCAAGAACAACTTCATCGCCAAGGCTCTCTGCCTGTTCATGAGCATGGACAAGATGATCGGCGGCCAGTTCGAGAAGGGGCTGGCGCAGATGAAAGCGGTGGCGGAGGCGGCGCCCAGGGCATAGAGTGGCGATTCGCCGAACGGGGGCCGGCCCCGCCCGCATGCGATGGCGCGGGCTCGGGCGAGCCGCCAGAAGACTTGCCGGCGATGGTGCCCGCCGGGCCCGAGGCAGGACGGAGTTCGCTCAGCGGCGCGGCATCCAGTAGTCGGCTGGCCGATGCGGTGCGACTCGGCGGGCTGGCCTGCCGATGTGGGCCTGCTCGCCGCGGAGCCGACCGGGCTGACCAAGGAGAGGAAGGATGGCCGAAGGAAAGCGTCTGACCCGCGCACTGTGGATCGTGCAGGGGCTGCTGGCGTTCACCTTTCTGTTCGCCGGGGGCACGAAGCTGGTCCTTCCGATCGAGGAGATGACGAAGGACGTGGCGCTGCCGGGCCTGTTCCTGCGGCTCCTCGGGGTCGCCGAGGTGCTCGGCGCGATCGGCCTGATCCTGCCCGGCCTCCTGCACATCCGGCCGGGCCTGACACCGCTGGCCGCTGCCGGATTGGTGCTCATCATGATCGGGGCGACGGGGATCTCACTGGCGACCATGGGTCCGGCGCCGGCGCTGATCCCGCTGGTGGTGGGGCTCCTCGCGGCGTTCGTCGCCTACGGCCGCTGGAGGCTGGCGCCGCTGCGCGGGTGATCTCGCCCGTCGTCGGGCTAGGAAGGGCCCGCCCGTTCGGATGAGCAGCGAGGCGCCCCGCGGCGCGGAGGGCCGCGTCTCGGTCCTGCGCCGACACGAAGGCGCTGATCGCCGCCGTCCCGTCGATCCGGATGCAACCGCGCGAACGGGGCTTGCCGTCCGCTTCGCGAGCGGCGCGGGAGGGACGGGAAGGCTCCGAAGCCGGGAGTGGCGGCACCTCGCGGCGGCGCCCGTCGCCGGTTCCGGTCCCGCCGAGTCGGCCTTTTTTCACTCTTGACGGGAATTGTCCATACTGTACTATGTCACTCATACAGTATGACTATTCCGGCGCGACTGCGTGTTGATGCCCACAGCCCCATCCCGATCCGCTGGCAGCTGACGGAGCAGCTGAAGCACGTGATCGAGGGCGGCGGCGTGCCGCGGGACCAGGCGTTGCCGAGCATCCGGGAGCTGGCGGGCTTCCTCGGCATCAACCCGAACACGGTGGCGCGCGCGATCGAGGATCTCAAGCGGAGCGGATACGTGGAGGCGCGGCGGGGCAAGGGGGTGTTCGTGACCTCGACGCCGCCGGCCCGCCCGGCTCCGACCCTGCGGGAAGACTTCTTGAAGGACACGGTGATCCGGGCGGCGGCCCTCCGCATGACCCCCGACGACGTGGCCGTGGGCGTTCTGAGCGTGGCCAGCGTCGGGCTGGCCGTTCTCCGAGAGGCCGCCGAGGTCCTCCTCGTGGAGTGCAGCGAACCGGAGCTCGACTTCTTCGCGCGGGAGCTCCAGGCCCACCTCCCGGTCCGGGTGGCCAAGGTGCTCCTGAAGGACCTGGTGACCACTGTCCGGCGGCAGACCGGGACCCATCCCTGGGCCGCCGCGGTGACAAGCTTCGGGCACCTCCCGGAGGTGGAGCGCCGGCTGGACGGGCTGGGGGTGCCGGTGGTCGCGCTCCTCGCCGAGGTGCATCTGGAGACCCTCCACCGACTGGCCCGCCTGCCGGCAGGAACGCGAGTGGGCGTGGTTTCCGCCGGGCGGGAGACGGCCCACAACCTGGAGCACTCGATCGCCAACGCAGCCCTGCCGAACATCACGCGGGTCGAGGTGGGCCCGGCCGAAGGTCCGGCGCTCAGTCGCCTGGTGCGGCGGGTGGACGCGATCATCTGTCCCACTGCGGCCGCGGCGCGGGTGCGGGGCCTCGTGGGACCCACGGTGCCGGTGATCGTCGACGACCGTGCGCTCAACGAGCGGGCCATCCAGATGCTGGGGACCATCCTGGCGCAACAGGATGGGGACCGCCCGGCCGCCCCGCTGTCCACTCGCCCGGAGACGGTCCGGCCGCCGGTCGGGCCGGGTCGTTCGCCTCAGAGTCGCCCTCGCCGAGACGGAAAAGCGGCAGCCGGTCGGGAGAGCCGAGGACCGAGAAAGAGGACAGCGTGACGACGCGGCTGATGTCGCACGGCCCAGTTCCGAGGCCCGGCGGCCAGAAGGAGGCGGTGAGTCATGCCTTCCGACACGGCGCGTGATCCGGTTTGCTCAGTCTGTTCACGGTCCATTCCTCCAGGCACGGCGCTCACCTTCATGCGACGCGACAACGTGATTCATGATCGGTGCCTGGCCGCGGCCCAGCGGCGCGCGGAGGCGCCGCCGTCGAGCCCGCCGACAATCACGTCTCTCGACCCTGCTTCGAGATGAAGACTGACCGAGAGTGACATGGACGAGATCAAGCGCATCGGCCCGCCCATTCCGATCGCCGTGCGAGGTCCGGAGTACGACCTGAGCGTGGCGCTCAATGCGACACCTTCACCAGCATGGCGGCGCGCCTTCCAGGCGCCGGACGACTGGAAGGAGCCCCATCATCCGAGTCGGATCACGGTTCGGAATCGGGCTTTGACCTTCACGAGCGAGGAAGCCCTGATCCCGCTGTGGATCGAACAGATCGACAAGTGGATCGTCGCGGCCAATCAGAAGCTCTCGGAAGTGACCGTACCCGAAGCCAGTGGAGCCGTGGCCGGTGGAGACGACCGGCAAAGGCTCCAGGAGGCGACGGACCGGTTGAAGGACCTCTGATGACGGAGGCGTCGCCGATCCGCCGCCGGGAGACGCGCGCATGATGGTACGAGACTTGCCGTGCTGGCCGCCGAACTGGCGAGCCGCGAGCACCGGAGCCAGCCAAGGGGCCAGGGGCGAGCGCGGTGTCCTGGTCGCGGCGCAGGGAGATCTCACGGCGCAGTCCCTGACCCTCACCATGGAAGATGCGGACGGCCGGTACTTCGCCGTGCTGCGCGACGATGCCGGGGTGTTGAGCGGACTCGCCTCGCTGCTCGGCTGGCACATCGGGCGATCCGTCGCGCAGATCGCCAGTCTAGAGGTGCGCCTGTAGTGGAGGTCGCCTCGCACTTCCAAGGCAGGGGCCACAAGAGGACCGCGTGGAATGGCGCCAGCAGCGCTGGCGGTGAAGAACGCCGCCCCGATCTGCTCCGGCGGCATCGGCCGCCTGTGAGCGCCCGTGGGCCTGCGGTCTTCTTCGTCCGCACGTCGAATGCGGGCGACCCATGGCGCCGAAATGCCCTCTAACCTCGTCGAGAGAGAGATGAACAACGCGCAGGAGACTACCGTCCGCCCCAGAAGCCAACGGGCTCGAACCGCGTCATCGGCAAGAGCACTGAGCTTCAGTCACGATACGGCGTTCCAGCTCGCGCTTCGGCGGCGCGTCACGGAGCATTTCTGGGCCACCGGTCGGCGGCAACGCGACTGCTGGCAGATGTACGTGAAGACGGCGATCCTTCTCATGGGGTTCGCGGGTGCGTACGTGTCGCTGGTATTCCTGGCCCGGACCTGGATCGAGGGCGTGCCCCTGGCCATCTTGCTCGGCCTGTTTGCGGCAGGGATCGGCACCAACATCCAGCACGACGGCGGGCATCGAGCCTACTCGAACCGCCCCTGGGTCAACCGGCTCATGGCACTGACCCTGGAGCTGATCGGCGGAAGCTCCTACCTGTGGCGCTGGAAGCACGGCGTGTTCCATCACACGTACGTCAACGTCGCTGGCCACGATACCGACATCGACCTCGCCCCCCTCGCGCGGCTGGCGCCGGACCAGAAGCGGCTCCCGTTTCATCGATGGCAGCACCTGTACCTGTGGCCGCTCTATGGGTTTCTGGCGATCAAGTGGCAGTGCCTGGACGACTTCCGCAGGATCATCAGGGGCCGCATCAATTTCCACCGCGTGCCTCGCCCGAGAGGCTGGGAGCTCGTGATCTTCGTGGCCGGCAAGGTTGTCTTCTTCACGCTGGCCTTCGGGATTCCGCTGCAATTCCATCGGCTGTCCGTCGTTCTCGGCTGCTACGTCCTCAGCGGGATCGTCATGGGCTTCCTGCTCAGCGTGGTCTTTCAGGTGGCCCACTGCGTCGAAGAGGCCGAGTTTCCCTTGCCTCGCGCGAGCACCGGTCGCATCGAGCACGCCTGGGCCGTTCACCAGGCCGAGACGAGCGTGAACTTCGCGCGACGCAATCGCATCATGTCGTGGCTCGTGGGTGGGCTGAACTTCCAGATCGAGCATCATCTGTTCCCCCGGATCAGCCACGTCCACTACCCGGCGATATCGGAGCTGGTGGAGCAGACCTGCCGAGAGTTCGGGATCAGGTACACGGTGCACAGATCGTTCTGGGCGGGGATCGTCTCGCACTTCCGGTGGCTGCGACGGATGGGCATGCCGGACGCCGCCGACACCGGCCTGGGCCGGGATCTGATGCGCCAGCAGATGCCCTGACGGTCGCGGCTCGATCCGGAGGCGAAGGGCCGCGCCGGGACCCTCCGTTCTGAGGCGTGACTGACGGATCCGGGGGGCAAGGCGCGGCCCGTCTCGAGCCTGCGTGACCGGCCTGGCCTGAACCCGTATCCCCCAGGAGGATGCAATGGCGGAAGCACCGAATTGTCCGACCTCGAACTGCCCCGACAAGGGAAAGCCCATGCCAGCGGCTCCACTCCGCCGGCACGACGTGGACCGCAAGATCACGCGCTATGCCTGCCCGACGTGCGGGCAGGCGATCACGAAGCGGGCGGCCTAGCCGCTCCTGGTCCGCGCATCGCTCGGATCTTGGCGGGCCTTGGCGGGGGCTGGCAGGCTCGACGGGGATCCCGCAGCCGTGCGCCTGGCGACGGGCGCCAATCTGGTCCCGGTCCTCACCGGATGGACCCCGCCTCGACCGGCCGGGCGACAGGGGTCGGCCGCGCCCCATGCGCGGTTTCTCCGCTGGCGAGGCCTTGACACGTCCAGACTAACTGTACTACTGTATGCATACAGTATGAAGGTCCCGCCACCCTCTCGCATGGCTGCCCCGGCGGCCTCCCGCAGCGTCAGCCCGAACGGCGGCGCGGGCGATCGATGACCTCAACCGGTGTCGCGGTCACAGGGAAGGAGCCAGCGCATGGACACGAACCGAGGGAAGCTGAGCCTTGGACAGCGGTGGAGCGAGGCGCGCCCCACGAAGACGGTGCTCTTCTGGGCGTGCACGGCCTCGGCGGTGCTCACGATGATCGTCGGCTTCAGCTGGGGCGGCTGGGTCACGGGAGGCACGGCTCGGGAGACGGCGGCGACCATGGCCTCCGACGCGGTGGTCCGGCGCCTGGCCCCGATCTGCGTCACTCAATCCACGAAGGATCTCGGGAAGGGTCAGAAGCTCGCGGCGTTGAAGGACGAGAGCAGCTGGCAGCGCGGTGAGTACGTCGGCAAGCAGGGGTGGGCGACGATGCCGGGCGAGCAGGAGCCCGATCGCCGCGTGGCCGAGGCGTGCGCGACGCTGCTGATGCCGACGAGCTAGGGGCTCGGAGCGTCGCATGCGGAGATGGCTCCGACCATCACGCGCTCACGCGCCGGGTGGCCTGGCTAAGACGCTGCCGTCCTGACCGCCGATCCTCTCTTCCATGTTGGCCCCGACGACCGCCCGCAGCCGGGTGGACGTGCGCGGTTCTCTGAGGGCGTGCATGCGGGAGCGTCACGGTCCCGGGGGTGGGAGCAGTGCTGTTCGCAGGGAGGGAACGGATATGGGACTGACGATGAACGTGTCCATGAGGGGAAGCCGCTCCGGATCGACTCGCGTGCTGGCTCGCCTGGCGACGAGCGGCATCTACCTGGTGCGCGGCGTGCCGCGGCCCGTCCAGCGAGCGGCGCGAGTCCGCGCCGTGAGCGAGAACACCACGTTGCGCCGAGTGCTCGTGCAGGCCTTGCGTGAGTATGCGACGGGAGCCTGGACGCCACGACCAGATGACACGTCGCCTGAGTCCCGCCCGTGATGGATGCGATTGAACCACGACAGGCCCGACCGCTGCCGATGGACGCCGGATATTCGAGTCGCGGGCGTCACCGGAGCGATCGTTCCTGAACGGAAAGGCGGGATCCATGGTCACGTTGAGCTCGACGTGTCCTGTTTGCTCCTCCCCGATGCTACTCGGCGCCTACCGCGTCCTCGAGCACGGAGAGATGGTGCACCTTCAATGCCGGGCATCTGCTGATTCTGTCAATCTGTGGCCCGAGGGCATTCGCCACCTCTCTTGCCTGAGCTGCGGCCGGGATTTCGAGAGCGTCTCGAAGGCCCAGCGCACCTGTAGAGCCTGTCGATCGAAGCGGGCGGCCTAGGAGCGCGCCGGAGTCCCAGCTGACACCGTCTCCGAGACCGCGGCCGGGGCTACCGGCTCTCGGGGATGGCCACCGTAGGTCGCGCCACGCGGCTCACGTTCGTCCTCCGGCGGGCAGGACGCAGTCGGTTCACCCGCCCCAGTCTCCATCGTAGCCGCCGCGGACGAGGCCATCGTCCGGTATGCCGCGTGGTGGTTTCCGGCGGCTCCGCAAGGGTGCTGCTACGTCGCAGACTGCCGGCAGGCCACGGAACCGATCTCACCGTGACAAGAGGTCCGCGTTCGATCCGCATCCGATGGCGCCCGGGCATCCGCTTCCAGGCGCTGGTCCATCGGGAACGAGGCGGCGGTACCCACCTCAGTGCACCTCCGTCGGCGGCGGTCGCCTCCGGCGGAGTCCCGCGGGGAACGCCTTGACTGCGGACGAATAACTGTATTACTGTACTAGGACAGTAGGGCAATATAGATGCCCTGCCAGACGAGACTCAAGGAGGCTCCGACATGACGCGCAAGCTGTCGCCGCTGCGATTCGCCTACGATGCCCTCGAGCCGTATATCGATGCCGAGACGATGGAGCTCCATCACGACAAGCATCATCAAGCGTACGTCGACAACCTGAACAAGGCGATCGAGCCGTATCCGCAGCTGGCCGATCTCACGACCGAGGATCTGCTGCGTCGACTCGACCAGGTTCCCGAGGAGATCCGGACGGCCGTTCGGAACCACGGCGGCGGCGACGTCAATCATCAGCTCTTCTGGGAGATCCTCGGACCCAAGGCGGGCAAGCCGCCGAAGGGCGCGATCGCCGACGCCATCGCGAAGCACTTCGGGTCATTCGCCCGGTTTCAGTCCCTCTTCACCGACGCGGCCACGAAGCACTTCGGCTCGGGATGGGCGTTTCTCGTCGTGAACCCGGCGACCCAGGCGCTCGAGATCATGTCGCTGCCCAACCAGGACAGCGTGCTGTTGCACGGCAAGGCCGCGCTCCTCTGCTGCGATGTCTGGGAGCACGCGTACTACCTGAAGTACAGAAACCGACGCGCGGACTACCTCGTGGCCTGGTGGAACGTCGTCGCCTGGGACGTCGTCGACCAGCGGCTCGAGGACGTTCGGGCCGAGAAGCACGCTCACGAACGTGGCCAGAGAGCGGACAAGCGGTGAGCTCGCGGACCGCAGTCACGGTCGCGCAGTCCGGGCCGACTGCCGCGGGTCACACGGGTGCTTCGCGCTAGGTGGGGATGCTGCAGGACTGGGTACGGAATGGCGCCGGCCAGGTGGCGGAATGGCTGCGGTGGCGGGGCGCGGGTAACGAAGCATCTAGACGCGGAAGGGACGGACATGCGAACCAGTGAGGTTTTCGTTCTCGGAATGACCATGGGCGCCGTTCTCGCATGGCTCTGGAAGAAAGAGATCGAGAGCTATGTGGGAGAGCAGACGCGCGGCGTGCGTGCTCGGGCAGCGGAGGGGATTCGGGCGGTGGATGAGAAGACGGGCCGGGTCCTGGATCGAGGAGGGCAATCCCTGCGTCGCGCCGAAGGCTTCTTGCAGGACACCAAGGAGCACGTCAGCGAGGCGCTCCGGGCGGGACAGGATGCGATTCGGCCGTCGGTAACGACGCGCGAGGCATGACCAGGGTGTCCGCAACTACGATGCCTTCTTTCGAGACATCGCCGGGACGCATGGGGGAGCGCGGCTTCCGGGAGGACGCTCCTGCTGTCGCATCCTCGTCGTGTCCCGGTGAGGGAACGGAACGAGCATGATGAGCCGATTCGTCGTAGGCGTGGTCTTGCTCGGGTTGCTGGGGAGCGCTGTCTTGGTGGGGTGCGAGAAGGGGCCGGCCGAGAAGGTGGGCGAGAAGCTCGACAAGGCCCTGGACAAGTTGAGCGGGAAGGGGCCAATCGAGAAGGCCGGCGAACGGATCGACAAGGCCGTCGACACACTCACAAAGAAGTAGGGCCGGCTCGGGCCGGCTCTTTCTGGAGCGCTGCGTGAGCGACATGAACGAGGTCTCGAAGACTACCACGTCGCCGAGGGCGTCATGGTCACTGACGCGAGCCATTGGGCGTGTCATGGTCATGGCGCTTGCGGTGGCGGCGATCGTTTGGCTTCTCGCTGCGCTGAGAGGCGTGCTGCTGCTCGTCGTGCTCGCGATCTTCTTTGCCTACGTGCTGGCGCCCCTCGTGGACCGTGCGTGCCGTCCTGTCACGCTGCGAGGGCGCGAGCATGCCATGCCGCGCACGCTGGCGATCGGTGTGGTGTACCTCCTCACGTTCGCCTTGCTGGCGCTCGGCGTCGCCTTCCTGCTCCCCCACCTGAGCACGCAGCTCACCCAGTTCGCCCAACAGGCTCCGAGCTACCTCGAGGCGGCGCGGTCGCGGGCGCTTGGATGGACCACCTCCTACGAGGCGTACCGGCTGCCGTCCGCCGTCCGGGACGCCATCAACACGAGTGTCCTGCACGCGACCGAACTGGTGGGGAAGTATGTCACGGAAGGGCTGGGAAGCGTCATCATCCAAGCGCTCGGATATCTTCCGCGGCTCGTGTTGATTCCGATTCTCGCCTTCTTTCTCCTGAAGGACTCGACTGCCTTTCGCGCAATGGCGCTGCGGACGCTCCCGCGGGGGCGCTGGCGCTCGCGGGGCCGCGAGGTTCTCCAGGACATCAGTGCGACGTTGGCCGTGTATATCCGCGCGCAGCTGATCGCCTGTCTGCTGATCGGCACGGTCTGCACCGTCGGCTTCTCCCTCATCGGCGTGCCGTACGCCCTCGTGCTCGGGATCATGGCGGGCCTCCTGGAGTTCGTCCCGCTCGTGGGGCCGCTCGTCGTGGGGCTGACGGCGGCGCTGATCGCCAGCTTCGTCTCCGGCACGCAAGTCCTCGTGGTTGTCGCGTTCTTGGGCCTAGTGCGCCTCGTGGAGGACTACGTCATCTACCCACGCCTCATCGGACATGGCATGCCGCTCCATCCGTTCGCGGTGATCGTGGCGGTCTTGTGCGGCGCGGAGCTGGGCGGCGTGCCTGGCGTGTTTCTGGCGATCCCGACCGTCGCGGTCGCGTCAGTCGGCTACCGCCACTGGCTGGCACACACCGGCAGCGAAGGGCTGGTGGCGGATCTGCTGAAGCTGGAGTCGGAAGGTACGCCAGACGGTGCGAAGCCAGGGTCGACGAGGCGGGAAAGTGCCGCGATGGGTGGTCGGGAACGTGTGGCGTAACCACGGCGAGGATCTGCTCCGTCGAACAGTGTGTGACTGGCATCTCGCCGGGCGCACATCTGTCCCATTAAGGCGACGGTCGACAGGCAGAAGACGATTCCGCTGTCTCCCGTCCTCGGGTGTGTTGGCGTTGACGGGCGGCATCGTCCTGGTCGCTACCGGGAGACGACGCGCCTCCAGTATCGGTGGTGCGCGAATCAGGGCGGCTTCACTTGACAGGATCGAGGATGTGTACTAGTGTACTAGTACGGTAGTGCAGGATGACGTGCGGATAGTAGGTACGTGATCCAATCGGCGGCTAAGTCAGTTTTGGAATGTTGGATCCTGAGGTATTGAGAGGAGAGCGCTATGACCACCATGCTTCGCTGGTCCCCGGCTCGGAAGTTCCACTTCCACCACGACGTCAACGAGCTGTCTCCAGGGTTCTTCAACGGCGCCACGGACGAGGCCGCTCAGCGTGCCCCATCGTGGCTCCCCGCTGCTGAGGGGCGGATCGACGACGGCACCTACGTCATCCAGCTCGCCATGCCGGGCGTGGATCCGAAGGACGTCCAGGTCTCCTGGATGGACAATGTCCTCACCGTCAAGGGTGAGCGCAAGGCCGATCACGACACTACGGGGAAGGACTACTTCGTCCGCGAGCTCGCGTACGGCGCGTTCGAGCGGAGCTTCGAGCTTCCCGAGGGCGTCGATGTCGCTCACGTGGAGGCGAAGCACGCGAACGGCATGCTCGAGGTGAGGGTTCCCGCGCCGCAAGTTACGATGCGGAGAATCATCGAAGTCAAGGCCGCCTGATCCAGGACGACCGGGGCCGAGGCCGGGCCGGCTCTGACCGGAACGCGCTTCGGCCCCGCCATTTTGGGAGTTGCCGAAGACCTGAGTACTGGAGCGTCGAGGCTGGGACGGCGTGGATGCTCCCAGCGGGCCCCGATGTCTTCGCTCCCAGCCTGCCTTGCTCCCGGCGCACGGAGCCATTTCAGGTCCTTCGTCGCCGCTCTCCGGTTCCTTAGGTCTGTCTGATCGAGGCCCGCTCCCGGGCGCGAGATAGGTCATGTCCCTCCCGCCTCGCGGGCGTGGGGGCGGTATTCCCGGGCCGGTAGCCCGGAGTGGCGACGCTCAGTCTCGGGTCGGGCCGACCCTTAGGCGACGCGAACGCCCAGCGGGAGCGCGAGCATGGCCAGCCTGCGAAAGGTCGCGGACCAGCGCGTCCAGGTCGACCCGTGGCGTGGGTCGATGTCGAGGAGCACGCGAGCAGTAGCCGTGAACCCAGGGCGTGGCACATGCCGAGCATGGCCTTGGCGACGTCGACCTTGTAGGCGTGCAGGTGGCCCGACAGACCCTCGAAGTCCCGCAGCACCTGGAAGCCGGTGACGCGCAGGCCGCTGTCGCGCAGGGCGGAGACTGGCGCGGCCTCGCCGCCCGGATGCCCGACGATGTCGCGCGCGGAGAGAATGATCTGGCTGAAGCCGGCTTCGCGGAGCCGCGCGCAGCGTGGCCTCGAGGGGCCCGGCGCAGCACCCTGTGCCTTCCTGCGCCCCGGATCCGCAGCGTCTGGCGACGCGTGGAGTGCCGGCCAGCGGCGGCCGGAAGGTCTGGGCCGTGTGGCCGCGCGAGACCGCGCCGCCATTTTGGCCGGGTATCGCTGCTCCGTCAGCTGTTCGAGAGCGCCTGGATGGGCGCTGAGGATGCTGTCGGGGTTACCCTGACCCGTCCAACGCAACGTGTCTCCGCGATGGTGGCTGCCGACATCGCCCCCCTCATGCTATTGGCGGGGCGCATTCACGCCAGGTCAGCGGGTCGGGAATGTCCGCAGCAGCGCCTCCGTCCTACCTCCAGAGGGTTTGTGGCCATGACATTCGAGGGGAGACGATGACTGGCGGCGATGCACGGATCGACGGCGGCCCGAACACGGTGGGCGTGACCGCATGACCTCGTGGCTCGGCCTCGCTGCTCGGCTCGGCCTCGTTCTGCTGCTCGTCGGCTCGCCGTCGATTGCCGTCATCATTCCCTCAGATTCCCTATTGATTTCGGGGGTCTCCGACGGGACCGACGGCGGCGGCGACGACGGGAGTCGGGCGGCCCAGGTTCCGATCGCCACGCCGAACACGCCAATGCTCCACGCGCGTCCGGTGATGGCCCCCGCGCAGTTTCGGCTCCTCGACAGCCAGGTGCCCCCGGATTCCTCGCGTCGGCCAAGCTCGTCCCGCAGCCCGCCGCCTCAGCGCTAGCAGCCGTCCGTCCGAAGAAGCCAATTCCGTCAGGAAGAACGGACAGGCGTCTCTGCTCAGCAACGTCTAGCGCCACCTACGTCAGTAGCGCTCCATTTGCGCAGCGCTGACGAGGCGGGCCGGAGGATCGAGCGTGACCAACCGGAATGCCAGAGAGCGCTTTTCATGTGACCATGACGGTGTTCGCGTCACCATAGGGCCCGAGTCCGCGAACCGGCACGAGGAGGGTGAGGCGGGGCTCTGGGCGGTGATCCTCGCCGGAGGAGAGGGAATCCGGCTCCGCCGGCTCACTCGCCATGTCTCGGGTGACCTGCGGCCGAAGCAGTTCGTCCGCCTGCTCGGAGGCCGGTCGCTTCTCCGTCAGACCCTCGATCGCACGGGACTCGGAATTTCCTGGGATCGGACCGCCGTGGTGGCTCACCGGCGCCATGCGCGGTATCTGGCCGAGGAGTTCGCCGATCTCGCGGGACCGCGTGTCCTGATGCAGCCGGAGGATCGCGGGACGGCCGCCGCGATCCTGCTCGCGGCCCATTGGATCTCCTGGAGGAACCCCGCGGGGCTCGTGGCGGTGTTTCCCTCCGATCATTTCATCGAGGGCGAAGCCGCCTTCATGAGCCACGTCCGAGCCGTCGCGGCCCTGGCTTGCCGGGAGCCCGAGCGGCTCGTGCTGTTGGGGGCCACCGCCACGCATGCCGAGCCGCAATACGGGTGGATCGAGCTCGGAGCGCCGCTTGGCCAGGTCGGCGGCGAGCCGCTCTGGGGTGTCCGTGGATTCGTGGAGAAGCCTCCTGCGGACGCCGCACGGGTGGCCTGGGCTCGCGGCGATCTCTGGAACACGTTCGTGGTGATCGGGTCGGCCACCACGCTGCTCCGGCTGGGCTGGGAGGCGCTGCCGACCCTGAGCGAGCGCCTGGCGGACATCGAGCCAGTCACCGACACGAGGCAGGAGCCGGCGGCGATGGCGCGCGCGTACACGGGAGCGCCCGCGGCCAATTTTTCCCGGGCGATCCTGGAGCCCTACTCCTCTGCGCTCGCCGTCTCGCGGCTCCCTCGACACATTCGGTGGTCAGACTGGGGCACGCCCGAGCGGGTCATCGCCAGTCTCCGAGCCGCCAGCCTCGTCCCCCCCTGGTTACGCGAGCTCGATCGGCGCGCGGCGGCGCCGGCCTGATGCTCGACCATGACCAGCACGTGAGTGGCGAAGTGCTTCGGAGGCCGCGCGCCGGACCGCGGGATCGCCGTCGGCCGGCATCGCGGTCCTGAGTGCCGATCCGGCCGCAGTATCTCGAAGCGAGGCCAGCACCCAGGCGGCGGTGGCTCCTCTGATGTAGCGGGGGCCAAGCAGAGCGGGCTGGACGGCCTCACGCAGCGGAGGAACGTGACGGTCACAGGAGCTGACCGGTGGCTCCTCTGATGTAGCGGGGGCCAAGCAGAGCGGGCTGGACGGCCTCACGCAGCGGAGGAACGTGACGGTCAACCTGGAAGCGCCGTTACGCGCTGACCGACCCGGTGCGTAACCCTCCGAGCTGGGCCGGACCTTCCTCCGCCGGCCACGCCGCATGCTATGGTGTCGGTGGAGGCGTGGGCGCCGTCGTGCGCCCGCTCGAGCCTCATGCGGAGAGAGGAACGATGGGCAAGCGGTTCATCATGAACGCCGGCCGCACGACCAAGCAGGGGCAGCAGGTCAACGTGGGCAAGGACTACCCCGAGTACCAGGCCATCGTCAGCACTCTGACGATGCATCCCGAGGACATGAAAGCGGTCGGCATCGCGCAGGGCGGAAGCGTCCAGGTTCGGACCCCGTACGGTGAGGCCACCTTCAAGTGCACCGAGGGGAAGGTGCCCCTGGGGATGATCTTCGTCCCGTACGGCCCGCCCACCTGCCGGCTCATGGGGGGCGGCACCGACGGGACCGGGATGCCCACGTCGAAGGGCTGGGAGGTCGAGGTCGAGCCGGTCGGGTCCGAAGGTCCGGTGTCAGCGTAGTAGCCGTTTCGGGAGAGGGAGAGCCGTCATGGCTGCGGCAGGGTTACCCGGCGATTCCCGGGCAAGCGGCGAGGAGGCGACGCCTCCGCCATCTCCGGTGACGGAGCGCGCTCCGGCCTGGGAGCTGGTCGAGGCCGGACGCTACCGCCCGCTCCGGACCCGGGGCAGCTTCCCGGGCCGGGAGCTTGGCTGAACCTTCCTCATGCCGCCCCGGCCGGGGCGGGAGGACGGACCGGAAGCGAGCGACGGATGACCGTCACCATCGTGAAGAACGCGACGTGCACCTTCTGCGGGTGCGTGTGCGACGACATCGAGCTCCACGCCGAGGGTGACCGGATCGTCAAGAGCAAGAACGCCTGCAGCCTGGGCGACGCCTGGTTCCAGAACCACACGGCCGAGCGGCTCTTCCCGGACGCGCTGATCGACGGGAAGCCGGCCACGGTCGACGCGGCGGTCGAGGCGGCGGCGAGCTTCCTCTACGACGCCCACATGCCGCTGGTCTACGGGCTCAGCAACATCACCTGCGAGGCCCAGCGGGAAGCCGTCGGCCTGGCCGAGCTGATCGGAGGCGTGATCGACAGTCACACCTCCCTCTGACACGGTCCCACTGAGATAGCCGCCCAGTTGGGGGGCAAGGTGACGTGCACGCTGGGCGAGGTGAAGAACCGCGCCGACCTCATCATCTACTGGGGCGGCAACCCGGCGGAATGCCACCCGCGGCACTTCACCAAGTACACGCTGACCCAGAAGGGCAAGTTCGTGCCGCAGGGCCGGAAGGGCCGGACGATGGTCCTCGTGGACATCCGGGAGACCCCGAGCGCGCGGGCGGCCGACCTGTTTCTGCAGATCCAGCCGGGCAAGGACTTCGAGGTCGTCACGACCCTGCTCGCGCTCCTCAAGGGCCGGCCGGTGAACCGCGAGCGGGTGGCGGAGACCGGCGCGACCGTCGAGCAGCTGCAGGACCTCGTCGACCGGATGAAGCGCGCCCGGTTCGGCGTGCTCTTCTTCGGCATGGGTCTCTCGATGACGCGGGGCAAGCACATGAACTCGGCGTCGGTCCTGACCCTGGTGACGGCAGCTGAACGCCTTCACCAAGTTCGTGGCCATGCCGATGCGGGGTCACGGGAACGTGACCGGCGCCGACATGGTCATCCGCTGGACGACGGGGTACCCGTTCGGGGTGAACCTGTCGCGAGGCTATCCGCGCTTCAATCCGGGCGAGTTCTCCACGGTGGACCTGCTCGTCCGGGGGGACAACGACGCCGCGCTGATCCTGGGCGCCGATCCCGGGGCCACGATGCCGCAGCCGGCCATCGAGCACCTGAAGCGCATTCCGACGATCGTGCTGGATCCCAAGGTGACCCATACCAGCCGTCTCGCGCGCGTGCACATCACCACGGCGGCGACGGGAATCAGCGCGCCCGGCACGGTGTACCGCATGGACGAGGTGCCGCTTCCGCTCCGGCCGGCGCTGCGCTCGCCGTATCCGACGGACGAGGAAGTCCTTCGTCGCATCCGCCAGGCCGCGGCCGCCAAGCCGCCCTGGACGCCGGCCTCGAACGGCACGCCGCTCTCGGCGTAGAGGTCGATGCTGCGCATCACGGGCGGGAAAGTCTACGATCCCGCCAACCACGTCGACGGTGAGGTCCGGGATGTCCACATCTCGGAGGGCCGGATCGTCTCCCACGTCGACGGTGGCCGCACGATCGACGCCACCGGCATGGTCGTCGTCCCCGGCGGGGTCGACATCCACACCCACGTGGCGGGTGCCGCGCTCAACTTCGCCCGGGCGATGAGCCCGGAAACCCAGCGCCAGGGCCTGCCGTTTCTGCACACGCCGGAGCGCCGGATGGGCCTCGGCGGGCTGATGCCCACGACGTTCGCCACGGGCTACCTCTACGCGGGGATGGGCTACACGACGGTGACCGAGGCGGCGGTCCCGGTCCTGAGCGCCAAGCACACCCACGAGGAGCTCCGCGACACGCCGATCCTCGACAAGGCCTGCCTGCTCCTGATGGCGAACAACGAGCTCGTCATGGACCTCCTCGAGGCCGGGGAGACCGAGCGCGCCGGCCACGTCGTGGCCTGGCTCATCTGGGCGGCGAAGACCTACGGCGTGAAGGCCGTCAACCCCGGGGGCGTGGCCGCCTGGAAGTGGGGCAAGAACGCCAGGGGCCTCTCCGATCCGGTGGAAGGCTACCAGAAGGTGACACCGGCCCGGATCATCGCCAGCCTCGCGAGCATCATCGACGGGCTGGGCCTGCCGCACCCGCTCCACCTCCACTGCAACAACCTGGGCATGCCCGGCAACGTCGCGACGACCCTCGAGACCATGAAGATCCTGGAGGGGCGCCGGGCCCACATGGCGCATCTCCAGTTCCACGCGTACGGCGGCGACGACTGGTCGACGATTCGCTCCGAGGCGGCCACGATCGCCGAGTACTTCAACGCGCATCCCGCGCTCACCGCCGACGCCGGCGCCATCCTGTTCGGGAAAGCCATGACGATCACCGCCGACGGACCGTGGCAGCACCTGCTCCACGAGCTCACCGGGCGCAAGTGGGGCAACATCGACGTCGAGAACGAGACCGGCTGCGGGATCGTGCCGTACGTCTACAAGAAGAGCAGCCTGGTCAACGCCGTGCAGTGGGCGGTGGGCCTCGAGCTCCTGCTCCTGATCACCGACCCGTGGCGGATCTTCCTCACGACCGACCATCCGAACGGGGCCGGCTTCTGGCGCTACTCCGAGATCGTCCAGCTCCTGATGGACGCGGACTACCGCCGGGAGCGGGTGAAGACGCTGCCCTCGAAGGCGCTCAAGCGCACCGTCCTGGCCGATCTGGACCGCCAGTACACGCTCTCCGAGATCGTGACCATCACGTCCGCGGGACCCGCCCGGGCGCTCGGACTCTCGCAGAAGGGGCACCTCGGCGTGGGCGCGGACGCCGACGTGGCGATCTACCACGAGAGACCCGACGGCGTGGCGCTCTTCAAGTCCCCGCGCTACGTCATCAAGGGCGGTGAGATCGTGGTCGAGGAGGGTCAGGTGCGGGCGGTGGTCGAGGGCCGACAGTTCGTCGTCCACCCGGCCTACGACGCCCAGATCGAGGAGTACCTGCGCCCCGTGTTCCAGCAGTGCTACACGATGTCGTTCGAGAACTATCCGGTCGAGGCGGAGCGCGTCCACGGGCTTCAGCTCGCCGAGTGCCGGGCGCGCACCTGATCTCGGTCCGCCCCATGCCTCCCTCGTCGAGCCGGCGATCTCCCGGAGCGGATCGACCCGGACGGTCATGATCACGCTCACGCTGAAGGAGCAGCCGACCGTACCCCTCGAGGCGGAGAGCCTCTCGCCCGACGTGACGGCGGGGCTCACCCGCGACGCGATCCGCGCCTTGCCGGTGCTCCTGGGCAAGCGGCAGCATCGCCTCGAGGATTTCTTCGACATCGAGGGTGCGGCCAGCGACGAGCTCGCGATCCGCGGCGACCTCGGGAAGGTGAAGTGGATCGGCCGCGGCATGACGCGGGGCCGCGTCAGCATCGTCGGAGACGTCGGCATGCATCTCGGCGCCTCCATGAAGGGCGGCACCATCGAGGTGACCGGGAACGTCTCGGACTGGCTGGGCGCCGAGATGACCGGAGGCCTGATCCGCATTCGCGGGAACGCCGGCGGGCAGGTCGGGGCCGCCTACCGGGGCAGTCCCAGGGGGATGAACCAGGGGACGATTCTCATCGAGGGCTCGGCGGGCATCGAGGTGGGCATGCGCATGAGGCGCGGCATCATCGCCGTCGCCGGCCCCGTGCGTGACTTCGCCGGGTTGCAGATGAAGGGCGGCACGATCTTCCTGCTCGGGGGCGCCGAGATCCGGACGGGCGCCTGGATGGCGCGCGGCACGATCGTCTCGCTGGCGCCGATCCACCTCTTGCCGACCTTCGCCTACGACTGCGCGTATCAGCCGACGTTCCTGCGGGTCTACGTCCGGCACCTGCGGACGCTCGGGTTCTCGATGCCTCCGGAGGCGGGAGACGGAATCTACCAGCGGTATACGGGGGACACGTCGGGCCTGGGCAAGGGGGAGATCCTGATGTGGGAGCCCCAGGGCAGGTGAGCGTTCCCCGCCGATGCCCGACCCGATCGTCTCGCGTGGTCCTGGCGGCGGGTTGCATCCACCGGGCAGGGGGATAGCCGCCGGGACGCGGGAGCCGTCGACTGGGTCGGGAGCTCCCGGGGGCGCCGCCGTCGCTCAGCAGCGCGTCGCGGACAGCGCCCGTCGTGGCGAGCGGCCGAGGCGCCGGCAGGATACAGCGGCGCCTCGGCCCGGCTCATCGGTCTCAGGTCGCGGATCCAGCGCGACGGGACGGTTCGGCGTAGCGCTGGGAGCCGGGAGTCTCGAGCAGCTCGCCCGTCTCCAGCAGCGTCTTCAGGCCGGAGAGGATCATCGGCCAGCCGCCGTAGAGCTCGTCGTGGGCGCCTTGCCGTAGCTGGCCGTGGGTGACGATCAGCCGGCACGAGCTGCCGACCGGCTCGATCTCCCAGGTGACCCTCGAGGTTCCCTCGCGCTTCACGTCCTCGCTCCACAGGGCCCTGAAGCTCTGGACGAGCCGGTGCGGCGGGTCGACCGCGAGGTTCTCGCCCTCCAGCAGAAACCCGGGGGCGCCCGGGTGACTCGCCTCGTAGCGTGAGCCAGCTGCCCAGCTGGATCTGACCCGCAGGCCGAAGGAGTACTTGCTCCGCATCTCCTCGTCGATGATCGCCTTCCAGAGGCGCTCCGGGGTCGTCTTGATGTAGATCTCGAAGACCTTCTCCATGACTTCCTCCTCCATTCGATTCTTGAGCCGATCCGGCCTACCGTCTCTCACGGTATAGTCGAAGAGGCCGGCCCGCGATCGACATGCGCGGCCAGGAAGAGGTCGTCGCATGACCAGGGAGCGCTGTTCCGGTGGTCCGAGGCCGAATCTCTGGCTATCGTGCCGGTGGCGTGTGACGTCGTAAGGCCGCGCAGACATGGCTCTTTTGAAGGTGCGTCTTTGGGGGACAGCGAGCGGTTTCTGAGGGGCCGGAGCGGCTCGAGGCCGCTCGCGGGCAGGGGAGAAGGGAATGAACGCGGAAAGACTGGAGGCCACGGCCCGCGCCCTGGTCTCGCCCGGCAAAGGCATTCTCGCCGCCGACGAGAGTCATCCCAGCATCGGCCGCCGCTTCGAGGCCCTGGGCATCCCGAACACCGAGGAGACCCGCCGCCGCTACCGCCAGATGCTCCTCACCACGCCGGCCGTGGCGGAATACGTGAGCGGGGTCATCCTCTTCGACGAGACGATCCGCCAGAAGGCGGACGACGGGACGCCGCTGGTCGAGGTCGTGGCGCGCCAGGGGATCATTCCGGGCATCAAGGTCGACCGGGGCGCGAAGCCGCTCGCGGGCGCGCCCGGGGAGCAGGTGACGGAAGGTCTCGACGGCCTGCGCGAGCGGCTGGCCGAGTACGCGAAGCTGGGGGCCCGTTTCGCCAAGTGGCGCGCGGTGCTCGCGATCGGCCCCGGCCTTCCCACGGATCGGGCGATTCAGGCCAATGCCCACGCGCTCGCTCGCTACGCGGCCCTGTGCCAGGAGGCGGGGGTGGTGCCGATCGTCGAGCCCGAGGTTCTGATGGACGGGGACCACACCATCGAGCGCTGCTTCGAGGCGACGGAGGCCACGCTCGAGGCGGTGTTCCACACCCTCCGCGAGCAAGGCGTGGCGCTCGAGGGGATGCTCCTCAAGCCGAACATGGTGCTGTCGGGCAAGGAGTGCGCTCGCCAGGCCGGCATCCCCGAGGTGGCGGCGGCGACCGTCGCCTGCCTCCGGCGCGCGGTCCCGGCGGCGGTGCCGGGCGTGGTGTTTCTCTCCGGCGGCCAGAGCGAGGAGCGGGCCACCGCCCACCTGAGCGCGATGAACGCGCCCGGGACGTCGCATCCGTGGGCTCTCAGCTTCTCCTACGGGCGCGCGCTCCAGGAATCGGCGATCCGGGCGTGGCAGGGGGATCCGGCGCGAGTGGCGGCCGGGCAACGGGCCTTCCACCACCGCGCTCGCATGAACGGCGCCGCGCGGCGCGGGCAGTACACCCCCGACCTGGAGCGCGCCGTCGCGTGACCGGCGTGGCCCAGATCGGCATGGCAGGCAGACTCCGCTCGTGAAGACCCTCGCGATCCTGGTCGGCGGCGGGCCGGCGCCGGGTATCAATGCGGTCATCGCGGCCGCCGCGATCGAGGCCCGCAATCAGGGCCTGCGCGCGGTCGGGCTCCTCGACGGCTACAAGTGGCTGATGCGCGGCGACCTCTCGCACGTCCAGGAGCTGGACATCAACGAGGTGTCGCGGATCCACTTCGAGGGCGGCTCGATCCTCCGCACGTCGCGCGCGAACCCGACGCAGTCGGCGGAGTCGCTCCGCCAGGTGGCCGAGAGCCTCCGCCGGCTGGAGGTCTCCTACCTGGTGACCATCGGCGGGAACGACACCGCCTTCGCCAGCGCGCAGATCGCGGCGGCGCTCGCGGGGCAGCTCTCCGTGGCCCACGTCCCCAAGACCATCGACAACGACCTGCCGCTGCCGGACGACGTCCCGACCTTCGGCTTCGTGACCGCGGTCAACCTCGGCAAGGACCTGGTGCGGAATCTGATGCAGGATGCCGCGACCACGGAGAAGTGGTTCTTCGTGACCGTGATGGGCCGCCATGCGGGCCACCTCACCCTCGGGATCGGCGGCGCCGCCGGCGCGACCCTGATGCTGGTCGGCGAGGAGTTCCCGGGCGACCGCGTGCCTCTGGCGCATGTCGCGGACATCCTCGAGGGCGCGATCATCAAGCGGCGCGCCCACGGACGCCAGCACGGCGTCGCGCTCCTGGCCGAGGGCATCCTGGAGAAGCTCGACCCCGAGACCGTGGGCTCGGTGTCCTACGACACCTACGGCAACGTCCGGCTGGCGGATCTGGAGCTCGCGCGCAGTCTCAAGGACCGGGTCTCGGCCAGCCTCGCCGCCCGCGGCATCGAGATCCCCATCGCGGCCAAGGACCTCGGCTACGAGCTGCGCTGCGCGCCGCCCGGCGGCTACGACATCCAGTACGCGCGCAGCCTCGGCTATGCGGCGACCCGCTTCCTCCTCGACGGCGGCACCGAGGCGATGGTGACCATCCAGGGCGGGCGACTGGTCCCGGTTCCCTTCCGCGAGCTGCTCGATGCCGAAGACCGGCCGCGTCCGGCTCCGCTATGCGGATGTGTCGTCCGAGGCCTACCGGACGCTCTACGCGTACATGATCCGCCTCAAGCGCGAGGACTTCGAGCGCCCGGAGCAGCGTGCGGCCCTGGCCGCGGCGAGCGGGCTCGGCGAGAAGGAGTTCGTCGCCCGCTTCAGCTATCTGATCGACGAGGGGCCGGCGCGCCGCGAATCCGCCTGAAGGTAAGCCGCCGTCCCGGCGGCCGAGTCCCGGCGTGCCCGGTGGTCCGTCTCACGTCTTGCTCTCGGGGGCAGGGGGGACCGCCAGGTTCCAGGACTGAATGACCCGAGTCTCGCGCTCCCAGCCGAGGACGCTGACGGATGCGGTGGCGAGAGCGAACAGGCGGCCGTCGCCCGGCGGCCGGCCGACCCAGCCAGCGCCGAGGATGCGGAGCAGGTGACCGTGGCTGAAGAGCGCGACGTCGTCGCCCGCCCCGAGAGCCCGGTCGATGACGCGGCGGGCCCGCGCTCCCACCTGGTCGATGGACTCCCCTTCGGGGACCGGATGGCTCCAGATCGACCAGCCGGGCTCCTCGGCTCGGATGGCGGCGGTCGTCCGGCCCTCGTAGACGCCGTAGTCCCACTCGCGGAGGTCGTCCGCGATCTGCGCGCTGCTCTCGTAGCCCGCGAGGCGGCAGGTCTCGCGGGCCCGGACGAGCGGGCTCGTGAGCACGAGCGCGAACGAACGCCCGGCCAGATGGCGCCCGAGGGCCTCCGCCTGACGCTGGCCGCCGGGGTGAGGGGCACGTCGGTGCGCCCCGTGTGCTGGCCGCTGAGCGACCACTCCGTCTCGCCGTGCCGGACCAGCCAGATCCGAGGTCGGTCAGTCATGCATCGGGGTATCAGTCACGGCTCCCCGAACGTTCGCGCGAATCGACGCTGCGCGAGCTGATCGAGGGAGGCGCGGAACCGGCGGTACCGAGCCAGGAAGGCTCGCCCCTCCTTGGTCAGGCGCGCGCCGCCCGTGCCCCCGCCGCCCGGCTTCCGCGTGAGGAACGCGAATCCGGCGGCGGCCTCCAGCTCGCGGATGTATCCCCACGCCGCCCGGTAGGACATGCCCATCTGGTCGACGGCCTTTCTGATGGAGCCGAGCTCGTCGACCAGCTCGAAGAAGCGGGCCCGGCCGTCGCCGAGCTTCGCCCGGTCGGCGAAGACGACCCACACCTTCACGCGAGGCCGCACGGGCGCGTCGGCCTTGCGAGGCTTCCCTCCGGGGACGCGGCGATGTCGTGAGCCACGCGGAGGCATCGTGTCGCGATTATAGTCCCGCACGACCGTCGCGAGCTTCCCGCGGCGCCCGACGCTTCGGGCCGGTGCCCGGGTAGCGGCCGGTGACGCGGGAGAGAGGGGCGCCGCCGGCGGAGGCTCTTGCATCGGTCCGGCATGACCGGGTAGAAGCGACGTGACGGTGGCGCCACGGTGGACGCCGTCCGACTGACGTGCACGCCTCGGACCCGGGAGCTCACGCGATGACCCAGCGGAAACGTGACCCGCGCGCGGCACTGGTCGCCCAGCGGCCTCCGGCCGATGCGGTGTCCTACATGCCACCGCCCGGACGGCTGAGCCTCATCATCAAGCTGGTCGGCACCGACAACGACCGCCTCACCCGGCCCGGCGAGCGCGGCCTCTGGTGCTACACGGACCGGCTGAGCTACCTGCCGGGCGACGAGGTGCGGTTCCACACCTCCACCTCCGCGTCGCGGTACTCGATCGAGATCGCGCGGGTCGGTGCTCGGCGCGACCTGGTGTACGACACGGAGCGGCATCCGGGGCGCCCTCCATCCGACGCCGCCCGAGGCGTTCGGCCGCGGCTGCGGGTGGCCGGACGGCTTCGCCTTCCGGATCCCGAGGGACTGGCGGTCGGGCTACTACGCGGTGACGCTGCGGGCGGAGGACGCAAAGGGCGAGCCCCTCGAGTGGGATCACTTCTTCGTCGTGCGGGCGCCTGCCCGGAAGCGTGCGGCGAAGATCCTGATGGTCCTGTCCACCAACACCTATGCCGCCTACAACTCGTGGGGCGGCAAGTGCCTCTACGCGAGCGACGACCGCTCGGTGGCGTGCCGGCTGTCGTTCCAGCGGCCGTGGCAGCGCGGCCTGCTGCACCGGGTGCCGAGCACCATTCGCAACACCAACACGGGGACACCAGGCTTCGGCGAGCGTCCGCTCGTCGACGCGTTCCCACGCCACGTCCAGCAGGGCTACCACCACTGGACGCGGTTCGCGGGCTTCCACACGTGGGAGTCGATCTTCGTGCCGTGGATGGAAGCCAACGGCTACGCGCTGGACTACTGCGTGCAGGGCGACCTGGACCGCGACCCCGGGGTAGTGGACGGGTACCGCATGCTGACGACGGTCGGGCACGACGAGTACTGGACGTGGCGGGAGCGCGATGTGGTGGACGACTTCGTCGCTGCCGGCGGGCACGCGGCGTTCTTCATCGGCAACGCCGCGTTCTGGCAGGTGCGGCTGGAGAACGGCGGCCAGGAGATGGTCTGCTACAAGTACGTGCCGGAGTTCGACCCCGTCTATGGCACCGCGCAGGAGAAGTACCTGACCGGCATGTGGTCGAACCCGCGCACGGGGCGGCCCGAGAACCAGACCTTTGGCCTGTCCTTCACCCGCGGCGGCTACCACCGTCTGGGCTACGTCATGCCGCGCTCCTCTGGCGGCTACATGGTGTACCGTCCCGCCCACTGGGTGTTCGCCGGCACCCAGCTCGAGTACGGCGACGTCTTCGGCGACCGGGACCGGATCGTCGGCTACGAGTGCGATGGGCTCGACTTCGTGACGCGGCATGGCCTGCCGTACCCGACCGGCCGCGACGGCGCGCCGCATGACCACCGAGATCCTGGCCCTGGCGCCCGCGTCGCTCGGCGAGCGGCCGTCCGGGGAGCGCGAGGTGATGTGGGACCAGCGGGACCTGGAGGCGGTCGTGCGCCAGCTCGAAGGGACGGTCACGCCGGCGGGGCTGGAGAAGTACCGGTACGGCACCGCGGCCATGGTCACCTTCAGCCGGGGCAAGGGGACGGTCTTCAACTGCGGCTCGACCGAATGGGCGTACGGTCTGCAGGGCCACGACATGTTCGTCGAGCGCATCACGCGGAACATCTTCGACCGGCTGGGCGCGTAGGACACGCCGTCCGCCCGCGACGGCGGATCTCGGACCGAAGCGCCCGCTCCGACGAGGACATGCTAGAGTCGCGCCATGCGAGGTCTCCACCGACGATTGGGTGAGAGGTTTCGGGCGGCCGGACGGGCACGCTCCGGACACAGCGGTATGGGCGGCGTCGCCATGCTCCTGGCCGCGCTCGCCGCGGTGGCGCCGCTCCTGGCGGGGCCCGCGACCCCGACGGTCGTGGGGCTCGCGCTCCTGACGGGCGCCTGCCTCGAGCTCGCTCACGGCGTTCGCCGCTCGACCACGGAGGGCCGGCGCGCGGCGTGGATCGGTGGGGCGATCACGCTCGCCATGGGGGTGGTGGTCCTGCAGGCCGGCGATCTGGTCGGCCGGGCCATCATGATCCTGCTCGCGGTCTGGTTCGGAGTCGACGCACTCCGGTACGCCGTGGGCCGCGCCGCCGGGTCGGGTCCCGGGTTCCGAGCCCGGGCCCTGCCCGCGCTCGGCTACGGGCTGCTGGCGGTCCTGCTGCTCCTGGTCCGCGGCTCCGCCGTCCGGTGGGCGATCGCGGCCGCGGCCGCATTCCGCCTCGCGGGCACGGCGTGGAGCATCGTCACGACGCCGGCCTACACGCACGCGGATACCGGGGACACGGTCGCGCAGGACCTGGATCTGGCCGACAGCCCGGCCCTGGCGGACCTGGCCCGTCGGCTGGCGACGGAGGAGCAGGGCCGAGCCGGGATCGACCGGGGCTGGATCGGCGCGTTCGCGGTCACGCTCTTCGGCATCCACCTCGGCCGCATGGGCCTGGACCGATCGGCGCTCGGCGTCCTGTCGCCCTTCGTGGCCGTGCTGGGTGACCTCGCGCTCGCCCTCGTCATCGCGTTCGGGGTCGTGATCCCCGCCCGCCTGCTCGCCCGGCGAGCCAGCCGGGGGCTCGAGCGGCGCGCGTGGGCATGGTGCCTCGACACGAGCGGCGCCCGGTGGACGCGCGCGCTCGTCCGGGCCTGGCTCGACCACCGGCTCCGGTTCGCCGTGCGCCTCCGCGCGGCCCGCTACTCGCTGCCCGCGGCATTGAGCCGCGGCCTCCAGATCGGCCTGCCCGCCGCCGCTTTCGTGGCGGCCACGTCCCCGGTGTTCGGCATGAGCTGGTTCTTCGACACCGAGAACTGGGCGGCGGGCATGTGGAACCGCTGGGCCGAGGCGCGCACCGACACCTGGCGGGAGAGCGATGGTCGCGACCGTGTTCGAGCAGGAGCCACGCGCCGGCGCCGAGGCGTTCGCGGTGTCCCCGCCTGGCGTCGCGGGCGGTGAGGACTTCGCCTTCATCGTCATCGGCGACACCGGCGAAGGGGACGCGTCCCAGCAGATCCTGCGGGACCAGCTTCTCGCGGTGGCCCGGCGCGAGGACGTGCGCTTCATCGTGGTGTCGTCGGACGTGATCTACCCCGTCGGGGCGATGAAGGACTACGAGGCGAAGTTCTGGCTGCCCTTCAAGGGAACCGGCAAGCCGGTGTACGCCATTCCCGGCAATCACGACTGGTACGACGCGCTCGAGGCGTTCGCCGCCACCTTCATGACCGAGGAGGCGGCCCGCCGGACGATGCGGGCGCGGATCGAGGTCGACAACCGGCTCACGAGCACCACGGACGGGCGGATCGAGGAGCTGATCGCCCAGGCCGGGCAGCTTCGCCGGCTGTACGGGGTGCCCACGGGATTCCAGCGCGCCCCCTTCTTCCAGCTCCAGACCCGCGACTTCGCGCTGCTGGCCGTCGACACCGGGGTCGTCCGGCGGGTCGATCCGGCCCAGCATGCGTGGCTCCAGGGCGCGCTCGCCGCGGCGCGCGGCAAGTTCACGATGGCCATCCTGGGCCATCCGTTCTACGCGGGCGGCCTCTACCGGGCGGAGGGGGACGACGAGTTCCTCGCGCTCCACCGGCTCCTGCGCGAGCACGGGGTCGCCATCGTCATGGCCGGGGACACCCACGATCTCGAGTACTACGTGGAGCGGGGGGATGGCGGTGGCCGCGGGAGCGTCACCCACATGGTCAATGGCGGCGGTGGCGCCTACCTGAGCTTCGGCACCGCGCTCGACTGGCCGGCCGCGCCGGCCGCCGCCGAGTGGGCGTTCCACCCGACGACCGCTCAAGTCACCGGGAAGATCCGGGCAACCCTCCCGCCCTGGAAGACGCCCTTCTGGTGGTGGACCCAGTACCTCCGCGCCTGGCCGTACTCGGTGGAGTGGCTCTCGGCGGCATTCGACGTCAACGTCGCGCCGTTCTACCAGAGCTTCGTGGAGGTTCGGGTGGAGCCCTCGTCGGGCCGCGTCCGCCTCCGCCCGTACGGCGTCGACGGCCGCCTCCGCTGGACGGATCTCCAGACCTCGCCGGGGCTCCGGCCCGCCGGGGTCGCGCCGGAGGATCCGGTCGAGTGGAGCCAGGCCCTGGCCGGTCGCTGAGGGGCCCGGTTCCGATGGAAGGAGCCCATGAAGGCAATCGTCGTAGCGGGAATCGCGATCCAGGTCTGGGCGCTCCTCGTCGCGGCGCCTGCGCGCGCGGACGATCCCGTCGCGGGTCAGGCTGGTGTGGTGGAGGAAATGCAAGAGGCGGGACCCCAGACGGCCCCCGTCGAGCTCGATGGCGAGGTCCTCTTCTGGGTCGTTGGCGGCAAGTCGTATCCGGCTCCCGATCGCGCCCGTGCCATCCGCGGGAACATCGTCGCGCTCGCACGAGATCCGGCGGTGCAGCCCGAGACCGTTCAGACGATCGACGACAAGTTCGCGACGAGGATCGTCAGCGGGGAGCGCCCGATCATGGACGTCGTCGACGCCGCCGCGCGCATCAGGACTGACCCCGGCCTACGAAGGCGATCCGGCGGAGCCCAAGGTCGTGCCCAAGGAGCGCTGGCACACGCTGCCTGCCGAGGGGCGAGCTGAAGGCGGTGCGACGCCAGGTCAGTCGCCGATCGGGAATCGACCGAAAGGTGACGACCGGCACTGATCGGCCACGGACGGGTTGGATCGGACGCGACCGTCCGGGCTGATTCGAGGAGCGTCGGACCCCCGCGCCGGGTCGCCGGCCGGTCGCGGCTCGGCGCCGCGTGATATCCTGGCCGCCGATGTCGCGCCCGGACTCCGGGGAGGTGCTCGACTTCTTGCGGGCCAGCCCCGTGTTTGCCGGCCTTCCGGCGCTCGAGCTGGAGTCCCTCGCGGCGGCGGCGCGCGAGGTGCCGTGCCGAGCCCGAGAGTACGTGTTCCGCGAGGGCGATCCGGCGCTGTGGCTGTGTCTCGTCCGGGCCGGGCACGTGCGGATCGTGCATCATTCCCGCACGGGCAAGGACGTGGTCCTGGAGCTGCTGGGCGCCGGCGAGATCTTCGGCGGCGTCGCCGTCATCGAGCGACGACCCTATCCGGCATCGGCGCAGGCGACGGAGCCCAGCGTCGTGGTGCAGATCCCGGCCGACGTCGTCGTGGGCCTCGCGGAGCGCCATCCGCCGGTCGTCCGCGAGATGGCGCTCCTGATCGGCCGGCGGCTTCGGGCGGCTCACGACTCGGTCAAGTCCCTGTCGGCCGAGCCGGTGGAGGCGCGCCTGGCCGCCAGCCTGCTGCGGCTGGCGGACCGGGAGGGGGTCCGCACGAAGCGCGGGGTCGAGCTGCCCTTCCACCTGACGCGTCAGAGCCTGGCCGACATGTCGGGGACCACGGTGGAGACAGCCATCCGCGTGGTGAGCCGCTGGCTGCGGGACGAGCTGGTGGAGGCCCGCAGTGGCCGCCTCATCGTCCGGGACCAGGCCGCCCTGCGCGCCCGCGCCCAGGGCGAGTCGCAGTAGTGGCGCTGTTCGTCCGCTGGGTCCACGTCCTTTCGGCGATCACCTGGGTGGGCGGCATGCTGTTCATCGCGCTGGTCCTGGTCCCCACGGCCCGGGCGCTCGGTGACGCTCCGCTCCGGGCGCGCCTCATCCAGGACAGCGGTCGGCGCTTCCGGACGATCGCCTGGATCGCGTGGAGCTTCTCCGCCATGGCGCGCGTGCTGGCCCCGCCGGCGATCAACCGCAGGATCGTCAGCTCGCGGGGAGTGAGATCCGAGGGCGGCTGGCCGTCGTCGGACGAGGGCTGCATCTGGGCGAGGCGCTCCCGCACGAGCGTGTCCACCTCGTGCGCGGTCGTGACGTCGCGGAAGAGGTGAACGGTCGTCGTCACGTCGGGCCGCGTGCCGGGCACCACGAGAATGCTGATGTCGAGCCACACGGGCCGGCCGGCCTTCGTGCGCGTGGCCATCTCGAAGTGCTCGACGGTCTCCCCCCGCTTCACCAGCGTCTGCACGTGGCAACCCTGGTAGCAGAGGCGGTTGCCGGCTGGGTCGCGGCCGACGAAGACGTCACAGCAGCGCTTTCCGACGACCTCGCGGCCCGCGTAGCCGAGGAGGCGCTCGGCCGAGCGATTCCAGAACACGATCCGTCCGTCGACGCCGATGGCGCAAACCCCGTCCGCCGTATGGGTCAGGAGCGCGTCCAGGTCCATCGCGTCCTCCGCCGCCCGCTCAGGGCGCCGTCCCGGGCCACCAGAGCACCACGACCTGCTTCGAGTATGGCGCCACCCAGCCCGCTGGCTCGCGTGTGAGCCGGGCGGCCAGGAAGTCCCGGAGGAAGCCGCGCGCCTCCGGGCCCGACACGCCCAGGTACACCGCGTAGAAGTCGCAGGCCTCCTCGAGGTCGGCGAAGGGCTGGTCGGACCGGTAGTCGACCAGGGCAGCCTCGGGGCGGATCCCGAGGCCGGCCAGACCTTCGAGCATGTCCCGGTAGTCCGAGCCTCCCCGGTACGGCCGGCCGAGAAGGGCGGGGTAGAGCTCCCGGAAGAAGAACTTGTCCGATTCGGTGCCACGGTCGCGCACGATCACGACCCAGCGTCGGGCCCACCGCGCGGCGTCGCGCAGGAAGGGCGCCCCCGGTCGGGTCAGCTCGCCCACGTGGGCGCACAGGACCAGATCGTGAGGCGGAAGGGTGACCTCGCCCCACGCCGCCTCGACGACGGCCAGGTGGCGGAGTCCCCGCTCCCCGGCCTCTGCACGGAGCGCCGCGGCCATGGGGGGCGCGGGCTCGAGCGCGGTCACGCGCGGAATTCGCTCGGCGAGGGGCAGGGCCAGCGCCCCGCACCCGGCTCCCACGTCGAGGACGCTGCCGGTCTCCGCGAGGAGGGGCTCGATCGCTGCGAGGACGCGGGTCGCGTAATCGCTCCGCTCCAGGGCGCGTTGGTACCAGGCGACCGTGCGAGCGTTCCAGAGGCCGCCCTCCCCGTGTCTCGCCTGGTCTATCTGTGTCTCGCCTGGCGCCGTTCGCTCACCGGCCATACGGATCCCCGTCAAGGTCGATCGTGGCCTCCTGGAGATTGGAGCGCGCCATGCGCATGCTGAGATGTTCCGCTTGTCGGGACACCGGGCTCGTAAGCGCAGAGCGGGTCCTCCCCGAATGGATCGCCGCTGGCCGCGTGGGCGCGTGCCCGCGAGCCTCCGCAGATCTGGCGATACTCACAGCGACCGCACCGGCCGCCGAAACGTCCGGGCTCCCGGAGCCTCCGGAAGACAGCGCTCTGCCGATAGACATCGAGGGGGCTCGATGTGCGCACGTTCCCCTCGGTGAGCGGGAGGAAGCCCGACGGCTGGACCTCCCCGGTATGCGAGACGAACATGATCCCGTTGCCGTCGCGCAGGCCGAAGCCGGATCGCCGGGTCGGACCGACGCGGGGTTCGGGACGGCCCGCCCCTTCCGCGCGGGCCAGCTGGAGGGCCACGCGCCGGTAGTGGGGAGCCTCGGTCGTCGTGACGACGAGTGAAGTCTGCCGCGCCCGCCGCCAGAGCCACGCAAGAAGGGCCTCGCACGCGCGGGGCGACAGCTGGCCGAGGGTGCGGCCGCGACCGACCTGGACGAGGAAGAAGAGGCTCCACCGTGCGGCCCCCGTCCCGTCGACCAGGTCCGCGATGGCCGGGAGGTCGGGGAGGGTCTCGGCCGTCGCGAGCGTGTTCACCTGGAGCGGGATGCCTTCCTCGACGGCCGCTCGGACGGCCGTCATCGTCCGGGCGAAGCAGCCCGATACGCCCCGGAGCCCGTCGTGCCGGACGGCGTCGGAGCCGTCCAGGCTGAGCGACATGGCTTCGACCCCCGCGCGCCGGAGCTGGCGGACGACCTCGATGGTGAGGGCCGGCGTGCCGCTGGGCGCGACCGCAACGCCGAGGCCGAGCCCCACGCCGTGCTCGAGGAGCGCCCAGAAGTCGGGCCGCTTCAGCGGATCGCCTCCCGTCAGCACCACGCGGGGAGGCGCCGAGGCCGATCGCAGCGCATCCAGCAGCCGCCGGCCCTCCGCGGAGCTCAGCTCGCGGGGGTCACGGCTGGCGATCGCCTCGGCGCGGCAGTGCCGACAGGCGAGATCACACGCCCGGGTCAGCTCCCAGTAGACCCGGAGCGGTGCCTCGTCGAAGATCAGCCCCCCGGGCTGCCCGTCGACGCTCATCGGGGCGATCAGCGGCCGAGGAGCCTGTGCGTGTTCTCTTCGACCAGGCTGTCGGCCCACATTTCCGAGTAGCCTTCACACAGGCGATACTCCGCGGTGCAGCAACGCGCCAGGGTCGACTCGGCTGGAATCCGCACCTGCCGCCCCGGGCGCCGACAGTACACGCCGATCGGGCGCATCCAAAGCCGATCCGCGACGACGGGGACCAGGAACGGGCAGCATCCGGGATCGTCGAAGTCGCTCGACATGGACATGGGACCGTTCCTCCTGACCCTTATCGGGTCTTTCAGCGGAGTCCGGACAGCTCCTGGAGCCGGCGCCAGTTGGCCAAGCGGTCGGCTTGGGCGGCGAGGAGCGCCGGGGAGGGACGCCCCTCGGCATCGAACTGCCGCGCGAAGCGGCCCTCGGTGCGAGCGAAGGTGACGAAGTCCACCACTTCCCCGGTCTGCGGGCGGCGGTGCCAATCTTCCTTCGGGTCGGGGTTGCCCTGGAGCGACAGCCGCTCGGCGATCCGCTCACCCTTCCGGGGGTCGTGCACGAAGAGCGGGAAGGCGCGCGAGTCGACGGCGAGCCGAGCCTGCGCCGCGGCCCGATCGTCGCCCACGCCATGCTCGGGCTGACACGTGGTGTAGGCGATGACGACCGCGGGGCCCGGGAAGCTATTGGCGTCCATGATGGCGCGGTAGAAGTGGTTGATGTGAGCGGCCGTCGTCTGCGCCACGAAGACCTCGGGGTGCATGAGGCAGAGGAGCCCGAGCTCCTTCCGGCGCTCGGTCTTGCCGGGTGTTGCGGGGCCGACCGCGGCCATCTTGGCGTCCTGCGCGAGGAAGGAGGCGGTGGACACCTGGCCGCCCGTGTTCGAGTACACCTGCGTGTCCAGGACCAGGACCTTGATGTCCATCCCCGACGCGAGCATCCGCGAGAGCGACTGGAAGCCGATGTCGTACATGGCCCCGTCGCCGCCCAAGACCCACAGCCGCTTCTCCTGCCAGCCGCGCTGGTCCCACTTGGCGCGGACGCCCAGCGCGACCGCGGGGGCGTTCTCGAAGAGGGAGTTGGTCCAGGGAACCAGGTAGGGATTGTAGGGATACGTGGAGGTGTAGACGGTGTTGCAGCCGGTCGCGGCGACGATGGCCATGCCCTCCGGCCCGTGAGTGAAGGCGGTGGCGGCGACCATCATGCGAATGGCGGTGCCCTCGCCGCAGCCCATGCACGAGCCCGCGCCGCCGACGTAGAGCAGCGACTGGTCGGTCAGCATCATGTCGGCGAGCGCCTTCTCGTTCACGTACTCCCTGGGCGTCGGACCGACCCGTCGATAGAACTGGAAGGCTTCACGGTACCGGCCGAGGGTCTCCTCGCCCTTCGGGACCATGCGGAGCGCGTGGTAGCCGAGGTCCGCACAGACCTCGACGCACTCCGCACACCCCTTGCACTTGGTCGGATCGATGAAGATGCCGAACATCGCGCCCTCGAGGCCCTTCCGCGCCGGCACCTCGAAGTACTTCCGCGTCTTGGCCCAGTGGCCGCGGAGGAAGGCACGCTCGGCGTCGTCGGCGACCCGCGAGAGCTCGGCGTCGAGGCGGGAGGCGGGGACGGCCTTGCCCAGGATGGCCGTGTCCGGGCACTCGGTCACGCACGTCATGCATCCGACGCAGCGGTCGGCCACGAGCTCGGGGAGGAGCGGCGACAGGTAGGAGAAGTCACGGAGCGCGGCCGTGCCGGCGGGAATGAGGCTCCGGGCGACGCCCACGTCGGCCGGCAAGTCCTGGGAGCCCGTGCCCTTCTCGTAGGCGCCGATGACCCGCGCGTTGAAGTCGTCGACGTACGCCTCGACGTCGAGCGCGAGCACGCCTGCAGGGGACGAACTGGGTCTCGTGGGCTTCCTTCGAGGTACCGGGCTGCTTGGTCCCGAGATCCTCGATGGGAGCGCTTTCCTCGAACGGGGAGAATGCGAGTGCCTCGGTCATGCCTGCGCCTCCTCGATCCGGCCGAGGCGGCCGACGACGTCGGTGACCGACAGGATGCCGATCGGTCGCTCCCGGCCTCCCTCGGCGACCGTGACGACGACCCGGTGGATCTTCCGCTCACGGATGAGCGCGATCGCCCTCTCGACAGGCGTGCCTTCGGGGACGCTGATCACGGGCGACGACATGAGGTGGCGGGCGCTCAGGCCCCGCCAGTGGCGGAGGTACGGCTGGACGAACGTCGCATTGACCAAGTCCGTGCGCGAGATCAGCCCCACCGCGTAGCCGTCCGCGTCGACCACCACGAGCGCGCTGACGTCGTGGGCGGTCATGGCGCCGGCGACCTCTTCCGCCGGGGTGTCGGGCGAGCACGTGATCACCCCCAGATGCATCCAGTCGCGGACCGTCGCGTCATCCACCGACCCGCTCCTCGTGGCCGATCGCGCGACGCCTCGCATGACCTCCCTGGGAACCTCGACGACCTCCTCGTAGCCTCGCCGGACCGCGGTCATGTTGTCCCGGATCACCTGCTCGCCGCGCTTGCCGAAGACCTTCCGGAGGGAGCGTTCGACGGCCGAGAAGACGGTGTCCTCGTCGAGCCCGCGCTGTTCGCGGAAGGGCGTGACTCGCAGGAAGACCCCGAGGAGGACGATTCCTTGCATCCGCTGCCGGAGTTCGGGCCGGCCGGCCACCTCGCTGGCGATCCGGAGCGTGTCGAGGGCGAGGACGCGGATGTCACGCTGGGCGATGAGCTGGCGAGCGCCCTCGGGGATGCCCGCCCAGATGGCCTCGGGGTCCGACGCCGTGCTCTGGACGAAGAGCATGCCGCCCTCGGTCAGCCCGGCCAGCGGGTTGCCGAGCCGGAACGCGTTGACGTCGTTGAGCGGCACGAAGTCGACGTGCGTGAGCTCGGAGTGGACGTGGATGGGGTCGTCGGCGACCGTCAGATAGTAGGTCGTGGGCAGCCCCTTCTTCTCCGACCCGTAGAGCGGATAGGCCTGGACGCGCAGGTGAAAGAGATCGCCGAGGACCGTCGCGATGATCCGGTTGGTGGCGACCGATCCGAAGCCGCCGACCGAGTGCCCGCGCATCGAGAAGGCCCCTGGAGGGCGCACGTCGGGGTCCTCCTCGCGGTGGAGCGCGAGGGGATGATCGATCCCGAGCGCGAAGATGCGGGGTCCTCGACGGACCATGTTGGCGACGGTCGCCACGAAGTCACCCGGCCGGATGTCACGGCTGCCCAACCCGGCGATACCGGAGTGGATTGCCGGGATACGCAGCTCGCCCGGGGCACCCGTCCCGTCCATCACGCCGTCGGCGAACGCAGCCTTGACCTCGAGGGCGAGAGGATTCGACTGCGCCCCCGGGTTGTCCATCCGCTCGACGACTGCCACGCCGGCGACGTGACGGAGGGCGGCGACGATTTCCCGGCCCGGGAACGGCCGGAAGGCGGTGACGTGGAGCGTGCCTACGCGCCAGCCCTTCTCGCGCCGCATCCAGTCGGCGGTCGCCATCGCGGTGTCGATCAGGCTGCCCATTCCCACGATCGCCCAGTCCGCGTCCTCGAGGCGATAGGTCTCCACAGGGCCGTATCGACGTCCGGTCAGCTCGCCGTAGCGGGCCATGACCCGTTCCAGGATCCCCGGTAGCCGGTCGTAGAAGAAGCGCTGGCCGACCTTGCCCTTCATGTAGGCGTCCTGGTTCTGCACGACGCCGGACATGATGGGCTTGGCCGGGTTCATGAGGTTGCGGAGCCGCGTGAGGGCGTAGGGGTCCCCGACGAATTCCTTCATCAGCTCGGGCTCGGGGAGGCGGACGTTCTCGACGGTGTGGGTGGTGAGGAACCCATCCTGGACGACGAGGAACGGGGTCTCCGACTCCTCCGCCGCACGCCGCGCGATGAGGGCGAGGTCGCCGACAGCCTGGGCGTTCCGGGCGAACAGAATCCCCCAGCCCGTGTCCGCCACCGCCATGACGTCGTCGTGGCCGCAGTGGACGTTCAGGGCCTGAGACGTCAGCGCCCGGGCGCCGATGTGGAACACCGCCGGCAGCCGCTTGCCGGCGATCGTGTAGAGCACTTCCTTCATGAGGACCAGGCCCTGACCTGAGGTGAAATTGGTGACGCGCCCACCGGCGACGGCGAAGCCCTCGCAGGTCGATGCCGACGAGTGCTCGGACTCGAGCTCGAGGAAGAAAAGAGGCTCGCCCCACAGGTTCTTCCGGCCGGCGGCCTGGGCAGCCTGGTAGCCCGCGCCCATGTTGGTCGACGACGTGATCGGATAGGCGCACGCCCCCTGGGAAACCTGGGTCTCCACCCAGACAACCATCTCGGAGCCGTCGGCCGTCGCCGGCAGCCCCCCGTAGGCGACCGCCGGGACCGCGGCCGAGACCTGGGCGACGGCCATACGACTCACCTCCGGCCCGTGCAGGCGGGCTCCCTCTCGTGATTGCACGAGAAGTGCCATGTGGCCTCACACCCGCCGGCCCTCCGGGCCTGCCCTGGGCCGTGCACGACGGACGCCGTGGCGGTGCGCCGTTGCCCCACCTGGGGTGTCGGCACCTCACCCTGCGCACTCGTCTTGGGTCTCCGACGGCCACTGCGGGGGCGCTATCCCGTGACCCTCGGCCTTGGGATCCGGGCCTCTGCGCTCCCCCCGGCCTCTCTCGGCCAGGCTCATGCCCAACACTCCATCCCGCGGGTGGGCCCCTCCCTCTATGACCCGCGTCATAGGCGCCGGGCGGCGCTCGCTCTAGGCTCTCAGCCGAGGAGCCTCGGCCAATGGCTCCCGGAGGAGGCGCGGCATGAGTGACGGAGCACCCCCGGACAACCCACCCGAGCGAATTCCGCTGGCCCAGGTCTTCTTCGACAACATCTTCCTCCTGCTCGTCCTGGGGCTCGCGGTCCCGATCGTGTTCTACACGATCTGGGGCTTGCTCGAGATCGCCAGCATCCCGCTGGCGCCTCCGTTCGAGCTTCCCAAGTAGGAGGCCGCCATGAGCATCCAGGCGCTCAAGGGTGTGTGGTGGAAGAAGGTCGACCGGAGCGAGAAGGTCTGGCTCGGCATCGCGCTGGCCTGGTGCCTGATCCTCTTCGCGATGATGCCGCTCTGGCACTGGAAAGGCGGTCAGAACCCCTCCTTCGAGACCTACCGGATCACGGCGGCCGACTACCAGGCGAAGGTGGAGGCGTACGTCCAGAAGACCAAGGTGGGAGAGGACCGCGGGTTCCCGGTCGTCGCGCCCGCTCCCGGCGGAGACGTCTACATGCTGGGCCGGCTGTGGCAGTGGTACCCGGTGGTCAAGCTCAAGAAGGGGGAGACCTACCGGCTGCACCTGTCCTCGCTGGACCTCGTCCACGGGTTCTCGCTGTTCCCGCTGAACCTGAACTTCATGGTCCTGCCCGGCTACGAGTACGTTCTCACGGTCACCCCGACCGAGAAGGGTGAGGTCTACGCCGTCTGCAACGAATTCTGCGGGATCGGGCACCACCAGATGGTGGGCAAGATCATCGTCGAATAGGGGGCCCCCCGATGAACGGGACAGCGACGTTTCGCACCTGCGCCCAGACCGGTCTTCGCGTCCACGACGCGGCCGAGCGCCTGATCAAGGTCCACGCCGTGGCCGGGGTCCTGGCGATCCTCTTCGGCGGCATCGCGGCGGTGCTCGTGGTCCTGACCCGGTGGCCGGCCGTCCACCTGCTCGGGCCGGCGATGTACTACCGGGCGCTCACGTTCCACGGGATGAACATGCTCATCTTCTGGATCATCTTCTTCGAGGTGGCGATCCTGTACTTCGCGGGGCCGATCCTGCTCGGAAGCCGCGTGGCCTGGCCCCGGGTCGGATGGGTTGGGTTCGGGCTCATGGTGGCGGGGTCCCTCCTGATCGACGTCGCGATCCTCCGGGGCGGCGCCGACGTCATGTTCACCTCCTACGTGCCGCTCCGCGCCGTCTCGTACTTCTACCTCGGCTGGATCCTCTTCGCGGTCGGGGCGCTGGTCGGCGTATCCAACTTCTTCGCCTCGCTCGTGGTGGCCCGCGCCGAGCGGACCTACGAGGGCTCGATCCCGCTGGTGACGTTCGGCGCCGCCGCGGCCGCGATCATCGCCGTCGCGACCCTCGCGCACGGCGCGATCATCTACATCCCGACGTGGCTGTGGGCGCTCGGGATCATCCAGAACCTCGACTCCGGCATGTACCGGCTGGTGTGGTGGGGCCTCGGGCACTCGTCGCAGCAGATCAACGTCACGGCCATGGTGGCGGTGTGGTACCTGCTCGCCACGCTGACGGTCGGCGCCGTCCCCATCAACGAGAAGGTCTGCCGGACGGCATTCCTCCTGTACATCCTGTTCATCAACCTCGCGTCCGCTCACCACCTCCTCGTCGACCCGCAGCTGTCCCCGGCGTGGAAGGTCTTCAACACCTCGTACGCGATGTACCTCGCCGTGCTGGCTAGCATGGTGCACGGGATGACGGTGCCGGCGGCCGTCGAGGTCGCCCAGCGGAAGAAGGGCCTCTCGAAGGGCCTCTTCGAGTGGCTGGCCAAGGCGCCGTGGGGCAACCCGGGGTTCGCCGCGCTCGCGCTGTCGCTGGCGCTGTTCGGGTTCATGGGCGGCATCACCGGCGTCACCTTCGGGGCGGAGCAGGTCAACATCATCTCCCACAACACCCTCCGCATCCCCGGGCACTTCCACTCGACGGTCGTGGCCGGCACGACGCTCGCCTTCATGGGGCTCACGTACTACGTCGTGCCGCTCATCTTCCGGCGCCGGATCGTCTGGCCGCGCCTCGCCACCGCCCAGATCTACCTCTTCGGCATCGGGATCGCGCTGTTCGCCGGCGGGATGACGACCGCCGGCTCCTACGCGATCCCCCGCCGTCACTGGGACGTCCAGTTCGCTTCGTCGATCTTCCAGCCGCCCATCGAGCCGGCCGCGTTCTTCTTCCTCGGGGTGATGGGGATCGGCGGGCTCCTGGCAGCGGCGGGCGGCGGGCTCTACGTGCTGCTCACCGTCGTGTCCGTCTTCTTCGGGAGCCGCGTGCCCGACACGCCGGGCGCGGTCCCGCTCGCGGCGATGGCCCCGGAGGGCGGCAAGCACACGCCGATCTCCGGGACGATGATCCTGGTGTTCGTATTCCTGGCCGCGTTCGTCATCTACTACTTCCTCAACTGGAAGTGGCTGGCCGCGATCTGGTTCGTGCGGTGACCTCGTGATGACGCCCTTCGACGGCCCCCTGCCGGTCTCCGGGCTCCTTCCGGGGGCGATGCGGAACGGGACTGCGGCCGTCGCTCGCGGGGATCAGGCTCTCGCCCCGGGCTTGATCCCTGCGACGACTCGACGGCTTCTGGCCGGATGGCTCGGGCTGGCGGTGGGCTCGCTGGTGGTGGCGGGCCTGTTCGCCGCGGTCGCCGCCTTCGCGCGCACGCCGGTGGTCTACCGCCTGTTCTCCGCCGGCGCCTTCCAGCTGGCGCTGGTGGGCCACGTCACGTTCGCGTTCACGGTGTGGTTCGTCGCGTTCTCGGGCGCCCTCTGGGTCTACGTCGCCTGGCGGGCGAGCTTGCCGCTCAGCGCCCGGTGGTCCTGGGCTGGCCTGGGCGTGGCGACCGCGGGCGCGGGGCTGCTCGCGGTCCCGGCGTTCACCGGAGGAGGGAAGCCCTACCTGTCCGACTACGTGCCCGCCATCGACCATCCGCTCTTCTGGGTCGGCCTGGCGCTGACGGGGATGGGAGTCGGCGTGCAGGCGGTCGCCTATCTGGTCGCGTATGGGCGGGGCTGGCGTCGCGCGCCATCGGCCGGCGGACCGGGCGGGGCGGACGTGCCGGAGGCCCTGGCGATGGCGGTGGGGGCGCTGGCGCTGCTGCTGGCGCTCGGCGTGACGGTCCTGTCACTCGCGCAGCTCCATGCCGAGGTCCCGTTCGGCTATCGTCTCCGTGCCCTCTTCTGGGGGCCCGGGCATCTCCTGCAGTTCCTCCACGTGGCCGGGACCATCGCGGTGTGGCTCGTCGCCGCCGGGGTGGCGGTGGGGGTCGTGCCTCCGCCCCGCCGCGTCGTGCGCGCCTGCGTGTGGGGGCTGACGCCTTTCCTGCTCGTCACCGCCGCGCTGTATCTCGCGTACGCGCCCGAGGCGCTCCTCGCGAACCACCTGGTCACGATCGGGACCTTCTGGGGGGTGGGCGCCGGCGCCGTCCCGATCGGGCTCATGCTGGTGGCGGTCTGGCGACGTCGCAGTGGGCCGGGCCGGCTGCCCTGGGGGAGTCCGGTGTTCTCCGGAACGGCGCTGTCCCTGGCGCTGTTCGCAACGGGAGGCATCCTCGGCGTCGTCGGCTTCAATCAGGACACGCGCGTGCCCGCCCACTACCACGGCATGGTCGGCGCGGTGACGCTCGCCTACATGGGCCTGGCGCCACTCCTCCTCGAGATCTCGGGCCGGCGGCTCTGGAGCGCGCGCGTGGCGCGGTGGCAGCCGTACCTCTACGGCCTCGGGCTTCTCGGGATCATGGCGGGGATGCACTGGGCGGGAGGCCACGGGGCTCCGCGGAAGACGTTCGGCTTCACCTGGGCGGACGCCCAGGCGCTGGTCGCCATGAACCTGATGGGGTTCGGCTCGCTGCTCGCCATCCTGGGGGGGCTGGCCTTCGTGCTCAACGTCGGCATCCCTCTCGCGCGGCGAGGGCGGTGAGGAGGGAGCGATGGTCTCGGCGTACGTCGAGTCGCTCAAGCTCCGGGTCGGCACGTTCATCGGGCTCGCCGCCGTCCTCGGCTACCTGGCGACCCTCCCTCCGGCGCCGGCGGTTGGCGGCACGGCGCTGGCCCCGCTCATGCTCCTCTTCGCCGCCACGGTGATCGCGGCCGGGGGGGCGGGCGCGCTCAACCACGTTCTCGATCGTGACCTGGACGCGCGCATGCCGCGGACCGCCCGGCGGCCGCTGCCGTCGGGGCGGATCCGGCACGTCTGGCACGTCGTGGCGCTCGGCCTCGGCCTCGTCGGCGTGGGCGTGAGCCTCGCGTTCTGGCGGCTCAACCCGCTGGTGGGGCTCCACGTCTTCCTCGGCGCGTTCACGTACGTCGTCGTCTACACCGTCTGGCTCAAGCGACGGTCCTGGCTCAACGTGGTGATCGGCGGGCTGGCCGGCTCCTTCGCCGTCCTCGCCGGCGGCTCGGCCGCGCGGGCCGAGCTGTGCCTGCCGCCCGTCCTCTTCGCGCTCGTGCTCTTCTTCTGGAGCCCTTCCCACTTCTGGAGCCTGGCCATCGCCTACAAGCAGGACTACGCGGGCGCGCGCATCCCCATGCTCCCCGTCGTCAAGGGCGAGGCCGGGGCCGTCCGGGGCATTCTCCTGAACACGGTCGGGCTTCTCATCGCGAGCATCCTGCCGTTCGCCCTGGGGATCCTGGGCTGGGTGTACCTCGTGCTCGGGGTCGTGGCGGGCGGGAGCCTGCTCGTGATTCGCCAGACGCAGCTCCGGACCCATCCGACTGACCGGCGGCTCGCCCTCCAGAGCTTCCACGCGTCCAACCTCTTCCTCCTCCTGCTCTTCCTGGGCGTGGCGCTGGACGTGGCGATCCGTCGATGGTGAGCCGCGTGCCCTCCCGCGCCGGCCTCGCTCCCGGCCTCGTGCTGGCGGCGCTGGTGTGGGGCTCGGCCATGGTCGTCTTCCTTCTCGTCGGCCCCGGGCTCGGCGCGTGGGCGGACACGCTCTTGACGGCCTGCTTCGGCTGGAACGCCGAGGCTCGGCGCTACCGGCTGGACGCGCTGCTCCTGGCGCTCCTCCAGCCGCCGCTGTTCGTCGCGGTGGTCGGCCTGTTCTACGCGGACGAGCTCCGCGCCTTTCTCCGCGCGTGGCGTGGTCGAGCCGCCGTCGCCCTGGCCGCGGCGCTCTTCCTCGGGCCGGCGACCTGGCTTCTCGCGACCGCCGAGGTCTCGGCGACGGGGATGCCTCCGAGCGCGGCGGCGCTCCCCGCGCCAATCCGGGACGGGTCGCCGGGGCCGGCGTTCTCCCTGGTCGACCACCACGGGGCGCGCGTGACGGCCGAGACGCTGCGCGGGACGCCAGCCGTGCTGACATTCATCTACACGAGCTGTCACGCGACCTGTCCCGCCCTCGTCGGGCGCCTGCAGGCGCTCGAGGCGCGCCAGCCCGGGGCCGCGCGCTTCGTGGCCGTGACGCTCGATCCCGAACGGGACACGCCGGCCGTCCTCGCCGAATACGCGGCGCGCTGGGGTCTCGGTCCCCGCTGGCATCTCCTGACGGGTGACCCCGCTGCGGTGCGGCGGCTCGCCGAGGCGCACCGCGTGCAGGCGGTGCGCCTGGCCGACGGCGAGCTGGCCCACGACAATGTGGTGGTGCTGCTCGATCGCGCCGGGCGCGCGGCCTTCACCTACCGCGGGCTCGCGCACCCCGAGGCGCGCATCGAGGCGGATCTCACGCGCCTCCTCGCAGAGCGAGGGTGACGGTGCCCGGCGGGACCGATCGCGGCGACCCGACGCTCGGGGCGCCGATGACCGGGTCGGAAGGGGTGGCGGCGCCGCCGGCACCGCGGCGTCCCTTCCTGGCGTTTCCGCCGCGCCCGCTCCGCCGGGAGCGCTGGCCCCGCCGTCTGCTCGCCGGGGCCGCTGCCGTCAATCAGTGGGCGGAGGTGCTGCTCGACCGGATCGTCTCCCCGTCCCTGAACCCCCTCTACCACTCGGGCACGATCGCGGTCTTCTCGCTGGCGGTCGCCACGGTGACGGGTGTGTACCTCTTCGTGTTCTATCGGGTGGGGACGGAGGCCGCCCACCGCTCGATCGAGGGGATCATGGCGCATCCCCTCGGGATCGGCGCCCTGATGCGGTCGCTTCACCGCTACGCATCGGACGCGGCGATCCTGGCTGCGGTGCTGCACGGGCTGAAGATGCTGCTCGACGACCGATTCTGGGGAGCCCGCTGGATCGGTTGGGTCTCGGGTCTCACGCTCCTCTCGCTCGTCTGGGTGACGGGCGCGACCGGTTACTGGCTCGTCTGGGACGTGCAGGCCCAGATCCTCTCCGTGACGACCGCGAAGCTCCTGGACGTCCTGCCCATCTTCGGCGAGCCGCTCGTCCGCACGTTCGTGGATTCCGAGCGCATCCAGACGTTCCTCTTCTTCCTCGTGCTCTTCGCCCACATCTCGATCCCGTTTCTCCTGGGGGCGGCCTACTGGTTCCACGTCATGCGCCTGTCGCGCGCGCGGTTCATGCCGCCCCGCGTCGTGCTGTGGGTCACGGGGGCGGCGCTCGTCGTCGCGAGCCTCGTGCGCCCGGCTGTCTCGGGCTCGCCGGCCGACCTGTCGCGCCTGCCAGGCCTCGTCCCGATCGACTGGTTCTACTTCTTCTACTTCCCGCTCACGAGACTCGACGCGAAGGTCGGGGGGGCGCTCACCTTCGGCGCCGGGCTCGTGGCCGTCGCGCTCCCGTGGCTCTTGCGTGGGCCGGCTCCCGCACGGGCGCGCGTCGACAACCCCGCCTGCACCGGCTGCACGCGCTGCTGGAAGGACTGCCCGTACGAGGCCATCGTCATGGTTCCGCGCCAGGAAGGGGGGCGTTACAAGCAGGTGGCGGTCGTCAACCCGGCGAAGTGCGTGGGGTGCGGGATCTGCGTCGGCGCCTGTGACTCGGCGGGCATTCTCCTGGGCGACCAGCCGGTGAGCGTGCTCGGCGAGGCCGTCACGTGGCGCCTCCGCGCCGCCTCTGCAGCCGGCGAGGGGCCGCCGGTGGTCGTGTACGCGTGCCGGCTCATGGGCCGACTCGGGGAGGCCCTCTCCCCGGACGGGAGTCTGGCCGGTGTGCCGGGCGTCACCGTGATGGGGCTCCCGTGTGTCGGGATGCTGCACCCCGAGATGATCACCAAGACGCTCGCTGCCGGAGCCCGGGGGGTGTTCGTCGCCGGGTGCATGCCCGAGAACTGCTCTGCCCGGGAGGGGAGCCGGTGGCTGGCCGAGCGACTCTCGGGGCGTCGGCTCCCGTCCCTCAAGGGTCTGCCCGAGGGACGGCTCGTCGCCCGCTGGTACGCGCCGGTGGAGGTGGACCGCTTCCTGCGTGATCTCGCGGCGTTCCAGCGGAGGCTCGTGGCGTGATGGCGCGGGATGCGCCCATATCGCCAGAGGCCGTGCCGCCAGTGCTCGAGGATCGCCGCCCCGGGCCGGGGCGGCTCGCCGGGTTCATCCTCCTCTTCCTGGCGGTCGCCTCGGGCCTCGCGGCCTTCTCGGCGTTCCCGTGGGCCGCCACACCGCCCGGCGTCGCGCTGCTGAAGGTCGCCTTCAAGCGCGTCTCCGCGCCCGCCGAGGCCGGAGCAGCCCTCTCGCGCGAGGAGCTGGAGAAGCTCCCCCGGCACATGCGCCCCCAGGGCGGCCAGAGCGGCACGTCTGGGGCCCGCCGTGACACGATCGTCCGCGTCACGCTCGATGGTCGGCCCATCCTCGAAAGGACCTACCGGCCGAGCGGACTCCGGCACGACGGCCCTACGTTCGTCTACGAGGAGCTCTCGGTACCGCTCGGCCGTCACGTCCTCGAGGCGGCGCTCGTGGAGGTCGGCGAGCCACCAGGGGATGGGGACGCAACTCACCGTCGCCGTCTCACGGCCGACGTGGAGGTCAGGGCCCGGCAGGTCCTGTTGCTCGAGCTCTCGCCGGAGCGGACGCTCACGCTCCGCTGACCGCACGGCCGCTCAGGATGCCCTCGGTCCGCTGGCATCGTCGTCTCGCGCGCCGCTGACCCGGTGGAACCGGCCCTCTGCATCCGTCGACGAGGCTTGCTGCCTATGACGCGGGTCATAGGGGGCGGACCGCGGGCGACGTAGCCTCGAGAGCGAGGAGGACGAGGCCATGGGCGAGACCTGCGCGTGTGAGTGCAAGCGGGGCCTGACAGCCGGCCCGGGCGTCACGGTGTGTACGGAAGGCCGTCGCACCACTGATTCCGCGGAGACCGTCGAGGATGTCGCGCGGCGGTCGCCACGCGCAGCCGAGATCCTGCGGGGGTTCGGCATCGACACCTGCTGCGGCGGACGCCTGACGCTGTCGCAAGCGGCGGCGTCGGCCGGGGTCCCCGTCGAGATGGTGCTGGAGGCGCTCGAGGCCGGCTGGAGAGGCGGGACGTGAGCTCGCCGGTGGGCTTCGCCGCGGAGCGGCACCTCGACGTCCGGGAGGACATCGAACGGGGCGCGGAGCCGTTCCAGAGGATCGTCGCGGCGGTCGGGGAGCTCGGTCCGGACGAGGCGCTGGTCCTGCACGTCCCGTTCGAGCCGCTGCCGCTCTACAAGGTGCTGGGGGCTCGAGGCTTCGCCCACCGCGCCGAGCGCCGGGCGCCGGGTGACTGGTGGATCTGGTTCTACCGTCAGGCGCCTGCCGCGACCTCGGCGCCGAAGGCGACGCCGGCGGCCATCGTACCGCCGGTCCGCGGAGACCAGGGCGTCATCCGCCTCGACGTTCGCGGCATGGAGCCACCCTGGCCGATGGTGCGGGCCCTGGAGGCCATCGAGCGTCTGGGGCCCGGGGGTCGGCTCGAGGTGCTTCACGACCGCCGCCCCCTGTTTCTCTACCCTCAGCTCGACGAGCGCGGCTTCCGCCACACCACCGACGAACCCGAGCCCGGCTTGGTCCGCATCGCGATCTGGCGGGAGAGCTCGCAGGCGTGACCCCGCTCCCAATCCGAGGGGCTGCGGCCCCTCCGTCCGTGACGCTGCCGCTGGCCTACCTCGGGGCGGCCGCCATGGCGTTCGTCCTGGCCGCGCTCAGCCTGCCCGCCCTCGGCGCCGAGCTGACGGGGCACTACTACCACCCGCGGCTCCTCGCCCTCGTGCACGTCGTCGCGCTGGGCTGGATCACGCTGGCGATCCTGGGGGCCAGCTACCAGCTGATCCCGGTCGCGATCGAGCGGCCGCTCTGGAGCGAGCGTCTCGCCCGCTGGCAGCTGGCCGCGCTCGTCGCGGGCATCGTCGGGATGGTCAGCCACTTCTGGATCGGGCGGTGGGCGGGCATGGCGTGGGCGGCCGCGCTGGTGGGCGCGGGCGCCCTGGCTCACGTGGTCAACGTCGCCTTGACCCTTCGGGCGGTGGCGCGCTGGACGTTCACCGCCCGCAGTCTCGCGGTCGGGCTCGCGGGGCTCACGCTGACGGTCGGGTTCGGCATCACGCTGGCCGCCACCCACGGCCGCGACGTGTTCCCGGGTGGCGTCCTCTCGGCCGTGCAGGCCCACTTTCACGTGGCCCTCCTCGGCTGGATCGCGCCGATGATCCTGGGGGTCGCGGCGCGGGTCTACCCCATGTTCCTGCTCGCGCCCGAGCCCGACGGCCGCGGGGCGCGGGTCCAGCTCTGGGGACTCGGACTGGGTGTTCCCACGCTGGCGGCAGGCCTGCTTCTCGGGCGCGTCACGCTCCTGGTCGCGGGCGCCGTCGCCGTGGCCGCGGCGCTGGCGGTCCACACGACGTGGGTGATTCACTTTGCGCGGCGCCGGAAGCGCCCGGCTGTCGACAGCGGACTCCGGTTCGCGCTCACGGGGACCGCGTGCCTCGCGCCGGGCGCCGCGCTCGGTCTCGTGCTCGCGCTCGGCGGCGGCCCGCGCGTGGCCATGGCCTACGCCATCGTCGCCCTCGGCGGCTGGGTGTCGCTCACGATCGTGGGCATGATGCTCAAGATCGTGCCGTTCCTGGTCTGGTATCGCGTCTACGCGCCACGCGCCGGCCGCGAGCCGGTGCCGATGCTCGCCCAGCTTTCCTGGCCGTTCGGCGAGCGCCTGGCCTACGGTCTTCTGACGGGCGGCACGCTCGCGCTCGCCCTCGCAGTCGTCACCGGGGGGCGCCCGGCCATCACGGCGGCGGCCGCCGCCGTCGCCGCCGGGGCCGTGGCCTTCGCGGCCGCGCTGGGGCGGACCCTCCTCCACCTGCTGCCCGGCTCGGGCCGCCGTCCCGTCCCGGCGCCGCTTTCGGTCGAGCCGCGATGACCGCGTTCGACCGCGCGCCCTTCATCGTCATCTGGGAGACGACCCGGGCGTGCGCGCTGGCGTGCGTCCATTGCCGGGCCGAGGCGATCCCCCGGCGAGATCCCGCGGAGCTCACCACGGAGGAGGGCTGCCGGCTCATCGACCGCGTGGCGGCGTTCGGCGCCCCGCCGCCGATCCTGGTGCTGACCGGGGGCGATCCCCTGCGGCGGCCGGACATCGTGGACCTGGTCGCCCACGCGCGGCGGCGTGGGGTGACGGTCTCGCTGACCCCGAGCGGGACGGCGCTGGTGACGGAGGAGAAGCTGCGAGCGCTCCGCGACGCGGGCCTGGGCCGACTGGCGGTGAGTCTGGACGGGGCCACGGCGGAGGCCCACGACGCATTCCGGGGCGTGCGCGGCTCCCACCGCCACACGCTGCGGATCCTCGAGCGGGCGCGCGCCATCGGTCTTCCGCTCCAGGTCAACACGACGGTGTGCCGGCAGACCGTGGACGACTTGCCGGCTCTCGTCCCGCAGATCGAAGCCATCCAGCCGGTGCTCTGGGCTCTGTTCTTCCTCATCCCCGTCGGGCGCGCCCAGGTGAACCAGGCGCTCTCGGCCGGCGAGATCGAGGGTGTGCTGCACTGGGCGGCGGCGCTCGCCGAGCACGCCCCCTTCGGGCTGAAGACCACCGAGGCGCCCCAGTACCTCAGGGTCGCGGCCATGCGCCGGCGGGCCGCGCGACTGGGCTCCCCGGCGGACGGTGTCTCCGCCGACGCCCGGGCCGCGACGCGCCCCGACGCCATCGGCCGCGCGGCCCGGGCCGTGACCGACGGGAACGGGTTCGTCTTCATCGATCACCGGGGTGAGATCTGCCCGAGCGGGTTCCTGCCGATCCCGGTGGCGAACGCGCGGGAGCGCGACCTCGTCGTGGTCTACCGGGAGGATCCGCTCTTTCGGGCGCTTCGCGATCCGACGCAGCTCGGCGGCCGGTGCGGCCGCTGCGAGTACCGCGAGCGCTGCGGAGGAAGCCGCGCCCGGGCGTATGCGGTCACCGGCGACCCGCTGGCGGAGGACCCTGGGTGCGCGTACGAGCCGGCGGCCGGGCAGACGGGACCATCGCGCGGGCACGAGATCGTCGGCGGCTCGGACGCCGCGCCCGACGTCACGCCGGAGCGGGTGACGGAGGCGCTCCGCGCGGTCGTCGATCCGGAGCTGGGACTCTCGGTCGTCGACCTGGGCCTGATCTACGGGGTGGCCGTCGAGGGCGGCACCGTCCGCGTCACCATGACCCTCACGGCGCCGGGTTGCCCTCTGCACGACGTCATGGCCGACTGGGTGCGCCGCGCGGTGCTCGGGATGGCTGGCGTGGAGGAGGTCGACGTGAGGCTGACCTTCGACCCACCCTGGACACCGGCGCGCATCGGGAGCCGCTGACCGCGGCGGCCGGCCGCATCCGCTCGACGCGGGGCGCCATGCTACGCTGGCGCCCGTTGGCTCCAGCACCCACGTGACGCCCATGCACCCATCGCTTCGCGTCAGCCACCCGGGACCGTGAGGACGCCATGACGCCGCTGGTCCGCCTGTACGTCAAGACGAGCTTCGCCTTCTTGCTCCTCGGGCTGATCCTGGGCGGTTACATCACGGTCGAGGTGAACCTCCTGGGCCGGGCCGTGGCGTGGCCGCTCATCACCGCTCACGTGCATCTCGTGCTCGTGGGCTTCATGCTCATGCTGGTGTTCGGGGTGGCGACGTGGATGTTCCCCCGGCCGGGCCGGGACGGCGGGCGGTACCGGCCGGGGCTCGCCTGGCTCGTCTACTGGCTGTTGACGGCCTCGACTCTCGTGCGCGTCCTGGGCGAGCTCGCGGCGGCCGCCGCGGGCACCCGCGGCTCCACCCTGGCAGCCCTCGGCGGACTGGGTCAGGTTGCGGCGGCCATCGTCTTCGTCGCCAACATGTGGACCCGCGTGCGGATGCCCGGAGGGATCGCGCCGCCCTCGCCGTGACGGTGGGCTCGGGTGACGGCTGAAGGGCTCATTCCGCTCTCGGGCTGCCGAGCGAATGGACGCGGCGCGGTGTATCGAGAGGCCAGGGGCAGGGGCCGCAGCGAGCCAGATCGCGCGGCTCCCCGGCCGGCCTCCTCAGACGTCGGGGGAGCCGCTGGCCGGCGAGCGTCGATACTGCTCCAAGAACCGGTGCGTGGCTTCCCCGCATCGCCGAGCGCGCTCGGCGATGGGGAGCGCGGCGTCCTGCGCGCACGGCGCCTCGACGCCGATGGGAAGCCCTTCGGGGAGCGCAATGCGCGAGTGGCCGCAGCGCGTCTCGACCGCCTCACGCGGCGTGGCGCAGGCGATGCGCGAAAAGGAGAGGGGCACGCGTGTTCCTCCGAGGGTGATCTCGGTCCGTGCGTGTCAGGCAGGGAAATGCCGGTCGAGGAAGCCGAAGAGGTGACGGTTGAACTCGGCCGGATTCTCGGCCCAGGGATAGTGACCCGAGCCGGACACGACCCCGAATTCACAGCCCGCGATCATGTCGGCCACGCGCTTCATCCCCGCCGGATGCCCCACCTGGTCCACCTCGCCCGCCACGAGCAGCGCCGGGACGTTCACCGCCTTGAATCCCGCGATCGCTTCGGCCTCGGGCCAGGTCTGCACCGCCTTGACCGCTGCCTTCACGGTTTCCGGCGGAGTGCGCGACGCCCAGAGGCGCACGAGATCGACCTCGGGCCCCCTGGAGGCCGGACCCAGCATCGAATCGACGACCATCAGGTTGGCCGTCACCGGATCGGTACCGGGAGGGGGAGGCGCCGAGCGCTTGCGGACGAACTCCCGCTGTTCCTCCGGGGTGCGGTTGGCGAAGTAGCCGATGGTCGATGAGATCACGATGCCGTGCACCAGCGCCGGCACCTTGAGGCGAACGCGCGGGGTGATCTGGCCACCCATGCTGTGGCCGTGGACGACGTTGCGCTCGCTGCCGAGCGCCCTGACGAGCTGCGCGCCCGCCTCGGCCACGACATCGAAGGTGAAGGGATCGGGCAGCGGCGAGAGGCCGTATCCCGGCGCGTCCCACGCCACGACCCGATATCCCCGCGCGACCAGGCGCTCCGTCTGGGGGCGCCAGTATTCCTTGGAGCCGTAGATGCCGTGCAGGAGAAAGACGGTGACCCTGCCCGTCCCGGAGACCGTGTAGTCCGGCATCGTCATCGCGGCGCTCTTTCCCTCGTCGGACCCCATGCCGGCCGTCTCCGGCGTCTCCGAGAGCGGAGATGCTCCGCCGGGCTCAGGGTGGGGAAGTGCTCAGCGAGCGCCGAGATTCCAGGAGGCAAACCCGCAGCCGACGTACACCTCGGGGCAGTTGCAGTAGCCGATCAGCTCGAAGCCGCGCTTGCCCGCGGTGCCGTGGGCGGCGACCCAGTTGCGGATCTCGGCCGCGCCATTGCCGATGGTGGGCAGCCGGGCGTTCAGGAAGTCGATCAGGGGACGCTCGTCGCCTTCCTCGAAGTGGCGGATGCATTCACGGTCGAACGGCTCGTCGATCTCGCCCATGGTGGGCTCTCCGATCGAGTGACTCAGGCCGCCGGTCGCGAGAACCGCGACGCGAAGGTCGTGCGGGTAGCTGCGGATCGCTTCCGCCAGCATCGTTCCCCACTGGAGGCAGCGCCGCACGCTCGGGTACGGCGGCTCGAGATCGTTGAAAATGATCGGAACGATCGGAGGCAGGGGATCGAGCCCGCTCTTCCACAGCGGGATGCAGAAGCCGTGGTCGAGCCTCAGGCGGTGAGAGACCGACGGCTCGAAGTCGCGCTCCACCGCGACCTGAAGGATGTGGTTCGCCAGCTGCGGATGGCCGGCGATCGTCTTGATGGGGCAGTCCTTCATCCACGGCTCTGCGGGCCCCTCGTGCACGTCGCCCACGCCGATGCAGATGCTCGGCAGATTGTCGATGAAGAAATTCACCCAGTGATCGGGCGAGATCTCGACGAGGACGTCGGGACGGGCGGCCGTGATGCGCCGGCCGAGCTCGGTGAGCGAGCGCATGATGGTCTGCTGATTGTCCGGCTTGATGTCTTTCCAGCCGCGGACGAAGAGCGGCGCGTGGCTGGACGCGAACACGCCGACCAGCTCAGCCATGGCGAGCCGTCGCCGCGCCGGGCGTCCCGGCGGTCCTCACCTTGCTCAGGAATTCCGCCTCGGGCATGCCGGTGACCACGAAATAGAACCGGAGCAGGTAGGCGTTGACGCGCGGCGCGAGGAACGCGACGTCGTCACGCTCGACCGCGGCGCGCACCTCGGGCGTCAGGGGATAGCGGTCGAGAACTGTCTTCCGGTGGGCGCGATACTGTGCGCCGAGCGGCGGGGAGCTCTGAAGGTCGAAGAAGAGCTTGCTGAGCCAGTAGTCCCTCATGGGTCGCTATTGTGCCACGCGGGGTGCAGAAGCCACAGAGGCTGACCTGGCGCACGTGTGGAGCGATCGCGCCGCCTCGCCCTGACGGTGGGCTCGAGCCTCGGGTGAGAGCTCGAGGCGGCCTCGCCACGGCCTCCGCCCGAGGCTAGCGGCCCGCGGCGCGGCGGGGGACGTGTTTGCCGTCGAGGTGCTCGTGTGTCCGTTGGATCCTCTCCAGGGTCGGGGTACGCCACCAGCATGGCTCGCGGGCTCCCTGCCGCTGGCGCCGGCGCCAGCGGCTCGATCTGGATCCCCTCTCCCGACTGCCGGCGAGGAAGCCGATGTCTTAGCGGCAGACCAGTGTCGGGATCTTGCTGTGCGTGAGCACCTTGGTCGTCTCACTGCCAAGCACGAGAGCGGACACGCCCTTGCGACCGTGCGACGCCATGAAGATCAGGTCACAACCGCTCTTGGTCGCCGCATCGATGATCGCTTCATACGGATGATCGTGAACGATGTACGTCTGATCATACGAGACACCCGCGGCCTTGGCCGCATCCCTGGCCGCCGTGAGGTATTTCTCCGCCATGACCTTGCAGTCCGCCTCATACTGCTGGGGAGTGTCGGTGAGGATCATGGGGTCCACCGCGAACGTATGGAACGGCGGAGATACCGTGACTGCCGTCACCTTGGCGTTGAGAGACTTTGCCAGCATGACGCCCTGCTTGATCGCCTGCTCCGATAGCTTCGAGCCGTCGGTTGGAATGAGGATGTGCTTATACATACCGGCCTCCTGTGCGCGGCGCGAAGCGTACGCTCCGACGTGTGACGAGAGACGCACTCCTGCATAAGAGCGAGCAATGCGCGTGCCAGGGCTCCGCAGTAAATCCGACAAGGAGTTGCGGGGAAATGTGAAGTTCGGTGCTGGGGCGGTGCCGCCTCGTTGGGGCGGTTGCGTCTCACGGAAGGCGAAGTGTCCAGGAGCGTTCCTCGTGAGGGAGTTCTGGCGTCCTAGCCCCTCGGTCGGCGACGGCGGCTCGTCAGGACTGGACGTTCTGGCGCGCCGGGTCCGCCAGGCCATCGAGTGCGTGAGGATGGCGAGCTGAGATCCGCGCCTACTCGGGCGTCAGCGCCGGGCCTCGCGGTCCTCCTGGAGCAGCGTCCGGACGTCCGCGATCAGCAGGCGCGGATCGAGGAAGTCGAGCCCGTAAATGTTCCGGATCCGCTGCTGGCGGTCGATGAGGTAGACGCGCAGACGGTGGGTCAGGCCCGCGGCCGGGTTGGCGGTGGGCCGGCTGATGACCTGGCCGTAGCCGGCGAGGATGGGCGCGAGGGTACGCTCGGACGCCGTGGTCAGGCGGTCCCACTCGCTCGCTCGCGCCGCCCACGAGTCGCGCGGCCCGGCGTAGCGCGCCATCACCGCCGGGGTGTCGTGGGCCGGATCGAAGCTCAGGGTGATGAGCTTGAGGTGCTCGGCGAGCGCCCGGTCCGACGCGCTCATCCGGTGGAGCTGATAGAGCACGGCGGTCGCGAGAGGACAGCCCCGCGAGTCGCTGCACTGCGTGTAGACGAAGCTCAGGACGACGACCTTGCCCGCCATGAGCTGGTGCAGGCGCCGCTCGGCGCCGCGGGCGTCGAGCACCGGTCCGTCCGGCGCGGCCTTGATGACCGGCAGCCGGTAGGTGCCAGGCGTCGGGGCGTCGAAGTCGAACTCGGCGCGACGCCCAACCGGGGCCTCGACCGCCGCCCGGGTCGTCGTCGCGGGCGCATGTCCGTGGCCGCCGTGCGCCCAGGCCAGGCGCGATGGACCAGCGACGAGCGCCAGGAGCACCGCCGCCGTCGCGACGGCTCGGCCGGCCGCGCGCCGGGCGACCGGACGCTGATGGGCTCCACCCCGGATCGGGCGCGGCTCCTCCGCGGAATCTCGCGTGCGCATCGCTGCCTCCCGATCCTCGGGTGCCGGACGGCGGAGCCGGAGTGCTCCGCCGTCCGACACCCGAGGGCATCATGGTTACTTGTAGAGGGCCGCGCTCCCGAATCGCATCACGTGCGGACGTCCGAGCTTGAGCGCCGTGAAATCCAGGGCGAAGCGGTCCCGGAGCTCGTGGCCGTCCCACGTGTACGCCTTCAGGAACTGCTCGTTGTCCGGGCCCTGCTTGTCCCAGCGCGCGATGAGCGAGCTCGTGAAGTAGAGACGCTTGCCGTCCCAGCTCTGGGACACCATGTTGAGCTGGCGGCCGATCTGCTTCTCGTAGACCTGCTTCGGCTTGAACGGGTCGGACACGTCGAAGGCGCGGACCATGCCGTCCATGAACGAGTCCACCCACAGGGTCCGGTCGTCGGCCGAGAGGCTGATGTCGACCGGCAGCGGGAGCTGTTTCGGGTCGCCGATGTCCCCGACGGCCTTCGCCTGCCACTCGCCCCGCTCGTCCTCGTGGATCAGCCAGATCTGGGAGGTGAGGGCGGTGGTGGTGAAGGCGTAGTTGTGGGTCGGGCCCCACGCGACCCGGACCTCGAGCGGCGCGCCGGGCACGTGGAAGACCTTCTTCGGCTGGCGCGTGTGGAAGTTCCAGACGGCCGCCGTCTGGCCGAAGCGCTTCATGGCCGCCTCGTCCTTCACCACCTGGCCGAAGTCCGTCATGTAGTTCGACCAGCCGGTGAACGACGTCGTGAACATGACGTTCTTCCGCGGGAGGACCCGCGCGTCGTACCCGTAGCCGTCCGCCACCTTCTCGATGACGGCGCCGCGCGGCTCGGCGTCGGTGGGCATCCAGTGGGTCGTGATGTACCGCCCCTCGTTCGTGTACTCGACAAGGCCCGTGCGGCCGGTCTGATCCTTGGCGTTGGACAGGCCGCCGATCAGCATCCGCCCAGGGAGCGCGTAGAAGCCGTGGGGGCCGACGACGCCGCCCGAGGCCTGGGTGAAGTCGTCGATCGTCCGGACGAGGCGCGGCTTCGCCGGGTCGGTGTGGACGTCGAAGACGAAGATCTGGCTCGTGTCGAGCCCGCTCGCCCAGAGGAAGCGCCGGTCGTCGGTGAAGTCGGCGTGGTGCGCCTCGTGGCGCCCCCCGACCGAGACGGTGTGGATCACCTGGCCGTGGGTCGGCGAGCCCTTGCGCGAGTCGACGGTCACGAGCTTGTCGGAGCCGTCGCCCAGGCCCTCGACCCCGAGGGTCCAGACGTAGACGTACTCCTCCTCGCCCGTGATCTTCGGCATGTACGGCGACTGGCAGGTCTCGTCGGCCCACACGGCCGCCGGCGCCAACAGGAGCGCGATGGCGGCCCGGCGGCGGCGACGTACCAGGTGAACCGATCCTTGCGTGTGGTCTTCATGCGCGAGCCCTCCCTGGGGCGTGTGCGGTGTGGGAGTGGAGGTTTGCGGTCCTCTCGGGCGCTGTCAGCCCGAGGCGGACGTGGTCGGCAGCCCAGCCCAGGGCGCCGATGACGAGGAGACCGAGGTAGCCCAGCAGTCGGTCGATGCGTCGTTCCCCGTTTTCCATGGCTTGCTCCTTTCGGTCCCGGCTGCGATCTGCCCGGGACCCGCCGTTGCCCCTCCATAGAGGGCAACCGAGGTGCCAGCGTCGAAGGTGTGGAAAATCGGCAACTTGTCGGACGGTCTGATGTGGTGGTGGGTGTCGAAGCCTGCCCGATTCGGCAGTTTTCGACACCGGAGGGTCGCGATAGGATTGGGGCGTGGCACCCCTCGCCGAGCTATTTGGTGAGAGCCCCGGCATCGTGGCGGTCCGGGAGCAGGTGGGGCGTCTCCTCCAGCGACAGGCCGGGGGCGCGCGGCGCCTCCCGCCGATCCTCGTCCTCGGGGAGACTGGGACCGGCAAGGGCCTGCTCGCGGGGGCGATTCACCGGGCCGGCCCTCGGGCCGCGGGCCCGTTCGTCGACCTCAACTGCGCCGCCATCCCCGAGACGCTCCTCGAGGCGGAGCTGTTCGGGTTCGAGCGGGGCGCGTTCACGGACGCCCGGCACGCCAAGGCGGGTCTCTTCCAGGCGGCACACCGGGGGACGCTGTTCCTCGACGAGGTCGGGCTCCTGCCGGAGGGCCTGCAGGCGAAGCTCCTGAAGGTGCTGGAGGAGCAGACCGTGCGGCGGCTGGGGAGCACGCGGAGCGAGGCGGTGGACGTGTGGCTCGTGGCCGCGACAAGCGAGGACCTGGAGGCGGCCGTCCGCGCTCGGCGCTTCCGCCAGGATCTCTACCACCGGCTGGCCGTCGTCACGCTCAGGCTGCCGCCGCTCCGTGAGCGGGACGAGGATATCCTCCGCCTGGCCGAGCACTTTCTCAGGCGCGCCTGTGAGGATTACGGGCTGCCGCCCAAGACCCTGACCGGAGAGGCCCGGGCTACCTTGCGCCGCTACCCGTGGCCCGGGAACGTGCGGGAGCTGGGCAACGTGATGGAACGGGTGGCGCTGCTCGCGGAGGGAACCGCCGTGACCCCGGGGATTCTCGGGTTGCGGCCACCCGGCGCCCTTGTCGCGATCGGGCCAGGCGCCGCCGAGGAGCGGCGCGCAGCGAAGGAGACGGACACGGAGGCGGAGCGGGATCGTCTCCTCACCGCACTCCGCGCGGTCAAGTGGAACATCTCGCAGGCGGCCGCCCAGCTCGGGGTCCCGCGGAACACCCTGCGTTACCGCATGGAGAAGCACGGGCTCAGCCCTGGCAGTCCGGCCCCGCGCGGCCCAAGGGTCGGCGCCCAGGCTGCGCCGGCCGAAGCCCCGGAGCTGATGCCCGCGCCGGCCTCCGCGCCCGCGGAGAGTCCGGCGCCGTCAGGCGTCCGCTGGGAGCCGCGTCGCGTGACCTTCCTGCGGGCGCGGCTCGTGTCCTCCGGAGGAGAACCGAGGTCGTCCGAGCTCAGCCGGGCCATCGAGGTGATGGTCGACAAGGTCGGGAGCTTCGGGGGGGTCGTGGACGAGCTCAGCCCGACGGGATTGATCGCAGCCTTCGGTCTCGAGCCGGTGGAGGACGCCCTCGAGCACGCGGCCTTTGCTGCGCTTGCGATCCTGAAGATCGCGTCCAGGGCGCGAGAGGAGAACGCGACCCGTCCCGCCGTGACCCTCGCGCTCCACACCGAGCTGACCCGGGTCGGCCGACATCGCGAGGGCGTGAGCGTCGATGGGGATGCCAAGCGCCCCGCCTGGGCCGTCCTGGAGGTGCTGGCGGGGCAGGCTGAGACGGGCACGGTGGTGGTGAGCCCCCAGACGGCAGCCCTCCTGGCCCGGCGCTTCGAGCTGGCCCCGATGGACGCCCGGACGGGGTCGACGGCCGGTGCTCATCTGCTGGTCGCCGCGCGCGATTTCGAGCACGGGCTCACCTCGTTCGTCGGCCGCGAGGCCGAGTTGGGGCTGCTCAGCGAGCGCTTCCAGCAGGCTCGGGCGGGTCACGGCCAGCTCGTGTCGATCGTCGGGGAGCCGGGCATCGGCAAGTCTCGGCTCCTGCGGGAGTTCCGGCGTCGCGTCCGCGAAGGGGCGACATGGGTGGAGGGGCACGCGCTGTCCGTCGGCCGCACGATCCCGTTCCACCCGCTCATCGATCTTGTGCGGCGCGCGTTCGGGATCGACGAGGCCGACCCTCCGGCGTTGATCGTCGAGAAGATCGAGCGGGCGGTGCTCCAGTTGGGCGAGGATCTCCGACCCACGCTCCCGTTCGTGCGCCACCTGCTCTCGATCGATCCGGGAGACGCCGGAGTTCTCCAGCTGGACCCGAAGCTCCGGCGGGCAGAGATCTTCGATGCGATGCGACGGCTGTTCGTGCGCAGCGCCGAGCGGCGACCGATCGTCGTGGTATGGGAGGATATTCACTGGGCGGACCGAGCAACGGAGGAGTTCATCGCGGCGCTGGCGGACAGTCTCGCGGCCCACCGGAGCCTCATGATCGTGACGCACCGGCCGGGGTACGAGGCGTCACTCGGCGACCGGGCCTTCCACACGCGACTCACCCTGGCGGCCCTGTCGGCGGCTGACAGCGCGACGATGGCGCGGGGGCTCCTCTCGGCCGATGAGCTCCCGGAAGCCTTGCGGGCCCTGCTGGTCCGCCGGACCGAGGGCAATCCTTTCTTCGTGGAGGAGGTGCTGCGCTCGCTCCAGGAGACGGAGGCCCTGCGCCGTGAGGGGAGCGGCCTGATCGTGGTGCGCGACCTCGAGGCGCTCGTCGTCCCCGCCACGATCCAGGACGTGATCCGGGCGCGCACTCAGCGGCTGGGCGACGCCTCGCGCCAGGTCCTCGAGGTGGCATCGGTGATCGGGCGGGAGTTCGGTCGACGACTTGTCGATCGCGTCGTCGAGTCCGCCGAAGGGAGCGAGCGCCCGCTCCGCGAGCTTACGGCCGCCGAGCTGGTGCAGGAGAAGAGCCCCTTTCCCGAGCTCACGTATGCGTTCACCCACGCGCTGACGCACGAGGTCGTGTACGGCTCGCTCGATCCCGCGCGCCGTGCCGACCTCCATCGCCGGGTCGGGCTCGCGATCGAAGCGCTCTACGCGGACCGTCTGCCCGGGCGAGAGGAGGTCCTGGCCCACCACTTCTCGAAGGCCGGGGAGTGGCCGAAGGCGCTCGCGTATCTTGCGAGGGCGGGCGCGAAGGCGGCGCGCGCATTCGCCGTTCGTGAGGCGCGCACGCTCTACGACCAGGCCCTCGAGGTCACCCGTCACCCGGGCGGGCTGGCGGACCCCGGAGCCGTCAGCGAGATTCACGAGGCCAGGGCCGGCCTGTACTTCGTCGTGAGCGAATTCGACCGATCACGGGCCGAGGCCGAGCGGGTGATGTCCCTCGCCCGCCAGGTCGGGGACCGGGCGCGGGAAGCGAAGGCGCTGGCCGCGATCGGCTGGGCGGCCATGTGGGCGCGCGACCTCGACGGTGCCGTGGCGCATGCCCGGGACGCGATCAAGGTGGCGGGGCCGGGCGGCGGCGAAACCGTGGCCCGCGCGCAATTCACCATCGGGTTCGTGCGCGCCGTGAGCGGCGGCCTCGACGAGGCCAGGGGCGCAATCGACCAGGCGCTCGTGACCAGCCTGTCCAGCCGCGAGTGGACCGCCCGGTCCCTGTCGCTGTCCGTCGCCGGGCTCCTGAAGAGCTGGGAAGGGGAGTATGATGCCGCATCGCGGCTCCAGGCCGAAGGGCTGATCCTGGCCCGGGAGCATCACCTCCTCATCCCCCTTCTCTTCAACTTCTTTCTTCACGGGATGACCCTGACCGGCAAGGGGGACTACGAGGCCGCGCTGGCGCTCTTCCGGGAAGGACTCACCTTCGCCGAGAAGGTCGGCGACGAGGCCATCCACCACCGCCTGCTCAACTGTCTCGGCTGGCTGCATGCGGAGCTGGGAGATCTCGAGGGGGCGATCGATCTCAATCGCCAGAGCGCCGAGGTGGGTCGGCGGCGGAACGACCCCGGCACGTTCCCGAACGCCGAGGTCAACCTCGGAGAGGTCTACCTCGCGAAGGGGGATCTCACCGAGGCCAAGGACCACCTCGAGATCGCCTACCGTTACTGGGACAACCCGCGCACCAGCCAGTGGATGCGCTGGCGCTACTCGATGAGGCTGTTCGCGAGCCTGGGCGAGCTATGGCTAGCTCGCGGCGACCCCGCGCGGGCGACGGAGTTTGCCGACCGCTGCCTGGAGCTCGCGACGCGCACGAACTCGCGGAAGAACCTGGCGAAGGGGTGGCGCCTTCGAGGTCAGATCGCCCTTGCCCGGCGACAGCTGGACGATGCCGAGACGGCATTCCGCCAGTCCCTGGCCATCGCCGAGGCGATCGAGAACCCCAGGCAGCTCTGGGTGACGCGCGCGGCCCTGGGAGAGCTCCACATGGCGCGGCAGCGGCAGGACCTGGCCGGAGAGGCCTACCGCGCGGCGCGCGACGTGCTCGACCGCGTCAAGGGGGGCCTGAGAGACCCGGGGCTCCGCGCGAGTCTCGAGCACGCCACGGCGGTCCGACGGGTGTACGAGCTGGCAGGGCCCGCATAGGCGCAGAGCCGGGTTGAGCCAGTGCATCCGTCGATGGTTGCAGCCACAACCGAGTGATTGTTCCGGCGCTGGGCTGCCGGGGCAGCGCAGCCTCCGCTCTGCGGACTCATAATCCGGGATCTTTCAGCCCGGCAGTGCGGAATCCGCGGGACGTCGTCTGTTCGGTGCGCTTGGTGGCGATCTATTGGAGCGTTGACGGGCCGAGAGTTGCGGGCGAATGAACGCACCGAGGGCGCGGATCTGGGACCGAGCCGGCCCAATCGCCATGGCCGGGCTCATCCTCCTCTTCACGATCACATGCGGTCGTTGGATGATCGCGCTCCACGAGGCCGGACACGTAGAGACACCCCAGGACATCGCGTCGATCAACCAGGCCATCTGGAACACGTCCCGGGGCCGCCTCGGCCGCGCGACCATTCTCTACGAGGGCGTGCGGGATCACCTGGAGCCCGTGCTGCTCGTCTACGCCCTCAATTACACGGCGGGCGGCACGGTCCACACGCTGCTCTACCTGCACGCGTTGGCGATCGGCCTCGGCGCGGTGCCGTTCTATGCGCTCGGTCGCCAGCGCGGCCGCTCAGCGACGGACGCGTGGCTCATGGCGGCGGGCTACCTGCTCCTTCCCCCCCTTCATCGACTGATCGAGAAGGACTTCCTGCGCACGGACCTTCTGCTTTTCCCGGCGCTGGCACTCCTGGCCTACGCGGTTACCGTCCGGCGCGCTCGCCTCGCGCTCCTCGCGGCCGCACTGGCGCTGTGCGTCCGGGAGTCCGGAGCGCTGGCGGTCGTGGGTCTCGGGCTTCACTGGCTTTGGGTTGAACGGCGCGTTCGGTCGGGCCTGGCGCTTGTTGCGCTGGGTGCCCTCTGGATGCCGTTCGTGAACTTCGTGTTGCTTCCGTGGCTTCTCGGCCACCTTCCGCAGCACGCCGACCACCTCCGCTCGCCGGCCTCGATCGCCACCCAGCTCGCGGCCCTCTGGCGTGTGCGGTGGCCCGTCGGGGTGCTGGTGGCGACCATCCTCCTGCTGCTCCGGCGGCGCTGGGCGGCGCTGCTCGCCGTGCCATCGCTGCTCGCCCTGCCCTTCTATCGGATGGCTCTCCGCTACTCCGCCCCGCTGTTCTCGCTTGTCTGGATGGGCCTCGCTGATGAGATCGCGCACTGGTCGCGCCCGGGGCTGCGGCGAGCCGTACTCGTTGTGACCCCCTGTGTCTTCGCGCTGGCTAACGTGGCGCTGGGCGCGTGGCGCCCACCCTCAGAGGAAGGAATGCGGGATGTCCGGCCGCTGCTCGCCCGGGTACCGCAGGACGCGAGTGTCTGCGCCGACTCCCGTGTGCTCGGCCACCTCTCCACGCGAGAGCGGCTCTATCAGTTCAACCGCGAACACTATTTTCCAGAGGCTGCCCGCGCGTGCTTGGGCGCCGAGTACTTCCTGCTGGATCGGGCCGGGCGGGACACGTTCTTCGAGCACCGGCGGCACCATGACCGGACCCAAGCCTTCCACGAGGTGGAGGCTCTCGGTGGCGAAACCGTGGCCGAGTCGGGATCCTGGATCCTCTGGCGTCGTCGCAACCTCGGGGATACCCGCGCGTCAGTCGTGCTCACGGGGACGCCGTGATGTGTCATGGATCCTGTCGGGACGGGTCACCCTGAGACTAGCGAGCAGGTGGTAGGACCGCAGACTTTCAAACCGGAACGGGAGCGGTCAGTCGCTCGTACTCAGTCTCGCTCGGTAATGCTCCGTCGCAACGCTGGCAGCATCTGGCGCGGTGACTATGACGCCCCCATCCCATTGCCCAGTGTTATCGAGTCGGACGGGGTCCAGGAGCTTCCGCGCCTCCTCCGGGTCGCGATCCGCGAGCAGCAATCTCCGGTCCCGCCGGTGACGACCACCGCGATCCATATGGTGTATTCCTCCGGTCCTCAGGAGGCGACGCGCGCTCCCGCGGGAAGGTGGTAGAGGTTCGCCACGTTCTCCGCAGTGATCTTCCGGCGGACGCGCTCCGGGAGCCCGCCCAGGTTCTTTTCGAGATGGCGGCGCGAGTCGGGCCAGAGACAGTCGGGGTGCGGATAGTCGGCGCCCCAGATGATGTTGTCCTCGCCCACGATGGAGATCGCAGGCTCGAGGTACTGATCCTGCTGGTAGGTGGTGAACCCCTGGCGCCGGAAGTAGTCGCTGGGCTTCAGGGAGAACCCGAGCGACCGGCCGCGATCCGCGTACTCGGTGTCCAGGCGATCGAACACGTAGGGGATCCAGGTCACGCCGGACTCGCCGAGGACGAACTTGAAGTCCGGATAGCGCTCGCAGGCCCCCGAGGCGATCACGGAGACGAGCACCTCCATCCCGTCGAGCTGAAACAAGCTTGCCCGCACGAGGCGCCAGGGCACCGCGTACTCTTTCTCCATCTGCGGGGTATCCGGTGCCCGCAGGCCCTTGAACCCCGTGGAGTGGAAGGAGATCGGGAACCGACACTCCTGGGCGGCCTCCCAGAGGGGATCCCAGCCGCGGTGATAGAGGGGAACGCTCAGGCGCTTGAACGCAAGGTCGCCGCCCCGGAGGCCCAGCCCGGCGCAGCGCCGCACCTCGGTTGCCGCCACGGCCGGATCGGTGTTCGGAATGATGGCGAGGGGGAAGATCCGGTCGGGATCGCTGCGCTTGGCGAAGTCCGCGGCCCAGTCGTTGTAGACCTGGTTGGTCCAGGCGCGCAGACCCGCGCTCTCGATCAGCTCGTTGATCATGAGGCAGCCGTAGATGATCTCGGCGTCGAGGCCGTCGCGATCGAGATCGGCCAGCCGAAGCGCCGGCGTGGTCGGCCGGGGCTGGGCGCCCGGACGATAATCCCAGGTGAAGCCGCCCGCCTTCATCTCGTCGATGTGCCCGAAGACGCCGGGCTCGTACTTGAGGAACCGCGGCCCCACGCCGTTCCACATCCCCTGGTCGTGCCCCTCCACGAACCAGTGGCAGCCGTCCTCCAGCTCTTCCACGCGGGGCACGAGGAGTCGCCACTTGGCGGGCGCCTGGGACGACCAGAGATCGGGCGGGCAGTAGGTCAGGTCGATGTGGTTGTCGCCGGAGATCAGTCGGTCGTGCATCGAAGCCTCCTTGGCGCTGAGGTCGTTTGGCATCGGGCGTTCTGGTGTTCCGCGCCGCGCAAATCAGCCAATCCCCTCGAGGGCCGCCTCCGCCTTCGCCAGCCAGAAGTCCATGCCCATCTCCCGATACATCGCTGCCGCCGTCGTCAGATGCTTCCGCGCCTTCCCGCAGTCGCTTGTCCGGCCGATGAACGTCCCCAGCCCGAGGTGACAATGGGCGACGAGGGGGTGCATGCCGAGTTCCTCGGCGAGGGCGAGGGACTCGCGGTAGCGACCCTCGGCCATTTCGGTCTCGACGGGATCGCGATGCGCGTGGATCTCGCCTAGGAGCCGGAGCGCCCACGCCTGGTGGCCGCGCTCCTTCCGGTCGCGGGCAAGGGCGAGGGCCTGTCGGGCGACTGGCAGCGCTTCCTCGGGGTGGCCGGCGAGCAACTGTGCCTCGCCGAGAAACGTCAAGTAGAGCGCGAGGTGGAATGCGGACGATAGGACCGCCCGCGGCAGGAGCGGCAGCGCCTCCGCGGCCCGCCCCGCGAGGGCGTACGCGTATCCCAGGGCGGCGACGGGCGCAGGCAGCAGGGTCTCGATCTGCCAGGCCTGGCAGATCGCCACGGCGCGCTCGAGGATGGGAATGGCCTGGGAGAACTCTCCGCGGCGCACCCGCACAAGGCCAGCGGTGGCTAGTGCGGACGCGACGCTAAACGGGTGATCGACGGATTCCGCAATTCGGACGCCCTCGTCCCCGATCGTGACTCCCTCGGAGAATTCCCCCCGCTCGGCAAGACACCAAACCAGGTACGCGCGGCAGAACACGGAGGGCAGCACGGGCAGGCCGAAGCGCTCGAGGAGCCGATCGCCCTCGAGCGCCCGCAGGTTGCCCTGGAACAGGGCGATCGCCTCCGGATAGTCGCCCAGAGTGCGGTAGGCGTTCGCCAGGTGGCAGACCGTCACGACCTGGAGGCCGAAATCGTCGGTATCGCGGGCGATGGCCAGGGCCTGTCGGCCCGATTCGACGGCCCGATCGTGCTGGCCATGCCGAGCGAAATAGTGAGTGAGATAGGCCGAGACCCAGCCCAGCCGACGTCGGTCGCCGAGGGCCCGCGCAAGGATCTCGGCTTCGTGCAGGACATCGAAGATCCGTTGGTACTCCGCCAAGGCCCAAAGCGCGTTGCGCAGCTCGAGTCGCGTATCGATGGCCTGTTCGCGCGTCTCCCGACTCTCGGGAATGCGCGCGAGGGCGCCGAGCGCCTGTTCCAGACGGGTGACCGCCTCGCGATAGGCGGAGCGGGCGAGCGCCTTGGCGCCTGCCTGCCGCAGGTAGCCCACGGCCTTCTCCCACACCTCGCCGCGGAGGGCGTGGTCGGCGAGTCGCTCGACCTGCTCGGCCAGACGTTCCGGGTAGAGCCGCTCGATGGCGTCGACGATCCGGGCGTGGAGGGCACGCCGCCGGTCGGAGAGCACGCCGTCATATGCCACGTCCCGGGTCAGGGTGTGCTTGAAGGTGTATTCGAGGTCGGGCATGAGGCGCGCCTCGTAGAGCAGCTCGGCGGCCTGCAAGGTCGCGAGACCGCGCCGAAGGGCGTCCTCGAGAAAGCTCCGTGATCGCCTGGATGAGCGCGGACGGCGCATCCTTGCCGATCACCGAGGCCGCCTCGAGGAGGTGCCGCGCCTCCGGAGGGAGCCGGTCGATCCGCGCGGCCAGGACGGCCTGGACCGTTGCCGGAACCTGCACGGTGTCGATCGGTCGGGCCAGCTGATGTGCCCCCCGCTCGCCCACGAGCGCATCGGTTTCCACCAGCGTCTGGACGATCTCCTCCAGGAAGAAGGGGTTCCCCTCCGTCCGCTCAACGAGGAGCGTCGTGAGCCGCTCCAGCCCGGGATCATCGCCGAGGAGCGTCCGCAGGAGTGCGTGGGCGCTCTCCGGCGGCAACGGGTCGAGGCGGAGCTGACTGTAGGCGGTCTTGTTGCCCCAGCCGTGCGGGTACTCGGGGCGATAGTCGACGAGGAGGCAGAGCCGGGCCGTCGAGACGCTCTCGACGAGGCCGTCGAGGAACGCCTGGGTCTCGGAGTCGATCCACTGGAGGTCCTCGAGCACGAGGAGCAGAGGCTGGACTTGAGCTTCCCGAAGCACGAGCCGCCTGATCGCCTCGAAGGTGCGCTGGCGCCGCTGGGGTGGATCGAGGGCGTGCCAAGAGCCGTCCTCCATGGGCACGTCGAGCAGGGCGAAGAGTGGAAGGAGGCTCGGCTCCAGCCCCGGGTCGAGCGCGAGGAGCCGCTCCGTCACCTTCTCGCGAATCGTTCGCGGGTCGTCGCGGTCCTCGACATGGAAGTACGCTTTGAGGAACTCGATCACGGGGAGATACGGGATCGCCTGGCCGTACGATACCGCGTTCGCATGCAGGCAGAGCCAACCCTGGCTGCGATGTCCCTGCGTGACCTCCCAGACGAGGCGGGACTTGCCGACACCCGGCTCTCCGACGATGGCCACGACCTGGCCGTGGCCGGCCGCGGCTCGGCCCAACGCGCGGCGCAGCAGCTCCAGCTCTGGATCCCGCCCGACGAGGGGCGTCATGGGCCCTCGGGGCGCCAGGCCCGGCTGCTCGAGTCCCTCGAGCCGGTAGCCCGATGGCTCGACGGAGCCGACCGCCACGAGGTCGAACCGTCGCTCGAGCACCCGCGCGGCCGCGGCGCTCACCAGGATCGTGTCCCGCTCGGCAGAGCTGACTAACACTTCGAGCACTGCATACGCCTGAGAGGTGGCGGCCACGTCGATCACGGGGCCGTCTCCGGTCTGCCCCACGAGGCCCTGACTCGAATGGATCGCGATCTTGGTGGCGACATCGTGAGACGTGGCGAGTCGCGCGCGCTCGACGGCCTTGCGCATCGCGATCGCGGCATGGGCCGCCCGTCTCGGAGCGTCCTCGACCGACTCGAGCCCGAAGGCCGCCACCATGCTCAGCGGCCCCAGCCCCTCGACACGGCCGCCGAAGCTCTCCGCCTTCTCGGCGAGGAGCTCGAGGGCTCGCGTGTTCTCGGGCCCGACATCACGGTCCGGCGGAGGCACGAGGGCGGCCCGCAGGAACGCGAGCTGGCGCCGCTCCCAGGACGGGGCACCCCGGGCCGGACCGGCGCGGGACGGTGCCGTCAGTTCCGGGGTCGAGCCGGGCACCGGCGGTCGCGAGCGGGCTGGCGGTGACCCACTCCGCCGCAGCTCGAGCTTCTCGATGCGATACCGGAGCGTGCCGCGGGGAATCTGGAGCCGGGCTGCCGCGCGCGCGATGTTCCAATCTGTCTCGCGGAGGGCCTCGAGGAGGTGCTCCCGTTCGACGGTGCCCATCGCGTCCCTGAAGGGAGGCGTCCGCTCGCGCTCGCCCGCGATGGTCCCCACAGGTCCGGGTGCTGCGGGCAGCTCCAAGGCATCCACGGTGACGAGCGACGTCTCGGTGAGGAGGGCGACCCGCTCCATCAGGTTCGCCAGCTCCCGGATGTTGCCCGGCCAGGCATAGGCGAGGAGCGCCGCGCGCGCGTCGAGGGTGAGAGTCTTCGGCCCCAGCCCGTAGTCGGCGCAGGCCCGGCCCAGGAAGTGCTCCGCCAGGAGGAGGATGTCCGACGCGCGCTCGGCGAGCGAAGGGAGCCGCACGGTCACGACGGCGAGGCGGTGATAGAGATCCTCGCGGAAGCGGCGGGCGCGCACCGCGTCGCGCAGGTCCTCGCTCGTCGCCGCGACCAGCGCGACGTCGGCCGGCTCGCTCTGCGTGGCGCCGAGCAGGCGCACCGCCTGATCCTCGAGGACCTTCAGGAACTTGGCCTGGACGCGCTCCGGCAGGAGGCCCACTTCATCCAGCAACAAGGTGCCGCCATGCGCCGTCTGGAACAGGCAGGCTTTGGGCTGACGCGCATCGGTGAAGGCTCCGCGCTCGAAGCCGAAGAGCTCGGCCTCGAGGAGGGTCTCGGGAATCGCGGCGCAGTTGACCTCGACGAGCAGCCCCGCTGCGCGGGGGCCGGCCCGGTGAACGGCGCGAGTCAGGAGCCCCTTGCCCGTGCCGGTTTCCCCCAGGATCAGGAGAGGCGAAAGCCGGCGCCCCTCGATCCCGTGCGCGAGCAGCCGAGCGTTCATGGCGGCGGCGAATGTCCCGCGGCCGATTTCTCGTGTAGATGCTCGTTCCCGACGCGACGATGCCATCGCCACACGCCGACGACCAGCATCGCCGCCAGCGCCATGAGGCCAGCGAGACCGAGCCAGCGTTCTGCCCGGTGCACATCGGCCATGATGGCTTTGATCTGATTCGCAAAGAAGTAAGCGATCCCGAACGTCAACGGGACGCCGAATAGGGCGGCGCCCGCGTCCGCTACCACGAACTTCCAGAACGGCACGCGCGCACTGCCCGCGGTCAGGAACGCGGCGGCGCGGATTCCCATGACGTGCCGCGCCGTGACGACGGTCTTCAATGCATGCCGTCGAAAGGCTGCCTTCAGCCACTGCTCCCGCGCGGGCGACAGTCCCAGCCGCACCAGTCGCCAGTTGAGGACCTGCTCACCCCAGTACCGGCCGACCCAGTAGAGCGCCATATCGCCCGACAGCACCCCCAGCAGACAGACGGGCAGCGCCAGCCACCACCGGACGAGACCCGCGTGACTCAATACGGCGGCCGCGATAATCGGCATTTCCTCTGGGATTGGCACCCCCAGGCTCCCGAGCAGGAGTACTGCGAAAATGCCGAGGTACGTAGAGTTGTTGACGAACTCTTGAAGTGCCCCCACGGCGTCCTCAGGTCCTGCGGATGCGAATCCGTGTTTGCAGACCAGCCCCGTGAGCTACCGCCCCAAGAGCCGAGACGAGCCGATCATACCGCTGGCGGAGGCGGCCGCGCCCGCCAGCCGGACTCGTCTCCTTCTGACCGCGAGCGAACTCGCGGTTCACAGGGCGAACTGTTCAGCCCGTCTGGCCGCGTTGAGCGACTCGAGGAGCCGCTCGATGGCGAGGCTGTGACGGGTGGTCATCGATGTAGCCGTTGCCGGCAGCCACCTTCAGAGATTGGTATGAGGATAGGGCGCAGTACCGGGTGCGGCCCTCGCCCACTACACGATCTGTGGCCTGACGCTGCGGGGCATTTGCGCAATTGCCCTAGCCTCAACTCTCCCTTGCTCCGGCCCGCGGTCCCACTCGAAGCCACCGACCCGCCTCCCGTAGTCCGGGTGCAGCCCGACAGCGACCGTTCAGTCCGATAGCAAATGGATTCGCGGTCGCACGTCGTCCTCGGCCGGCCAGGGATGGCGTGTGGTCTCGGGGCCGCTCAGCAGCCCCCCCAGCCGGCGTCACCGACGTCCTCGGCCCCGAGCAGCACCTGGAAGGGACGCTCCGCCTCGCGGCGGAGCTTGTTCAAGTCCGCCTCCTTGAGCACGCGCCACACGTCGGGCAGATTGGGCGAGCCAAGCATCCGAGCCGAGGTTAACATGTAAGAATCGGCTAGATTCGAGATGCTGGGCGAAAGACGGGGACCTCGGCTTCGCTGAGCGAGGCGTTTGCTGAGGTCTCCAGGTGAACCCGAGCCGTCGAGGTGTCCTGGCGAGCAACCACGCGAGTTCGGCGCGGGCCCAAATAGGCGCCGCCTCAAGTGACTCTCGGTTAGGTGAGTCTCGGTCAGTTGAAGGTTAAGAACAGACGACGTCGGATGAGACGCCCGCGGGTCTTGAAGACCCGAGAGGGGCCAGCTCTGATGGCGAGGATCGGAACCAGCCGTCGTCGATCGAGAAATGTCCGTGGCGCCGGCGAGGCTACCTTGAAAAAATCAGCTATGCAGACCGCCGGCGCCACGGTGCGGGCGACGCGCTCATTTCTTGAAGAGAAGCTCAAGCCCATCGGCGCACGCCCGGGCTACAGCATAGCCAGCCTTTTCTTGCCCTGGCATCCTATCCCAGCCCCCCTTTTCGATGGCTTCCGCTCTCTGCCAGCTACCTAGGTCCGAGAGTTCTTTGAGTTTCGCTTCATGGCTCGGCTCCTTCATGAATTGGGCGACGCAGATCGCCGCCTGGCTCGCCAACACCGCCTCTTGGGTCCTCGTTTGGGTCGTGCTGAAGGTTGTCCAGCCACCCCACGCAAAGCCAATGATCATTGCGATGATGGCCCCACAAATGAGACCCCAGATTCCATACTTGATCTTCGCTGCAGTCTCTAGCTTCACGGCGCTCTCCTTCCTGTACTGGTCATTCCTTTCTGGCTGCTGGTGTCGAGCGCATCGCTTCCTGCCCTGCCCGGAGAGCCTCGCTGACATCCTCCCTCGTGTTCTGCAGGAATTCGTCGACCCGGCGCAGGGCATGTCCGCCACGGTCCAGCACCTTCCCAGCCTTCTCCTCTACCGCCCGAACGCTCTTCGCGGCCTTCGAGCGCACCCTTCGCGCCTTCTCCTCCACGTATTCCTCGATCGCCCGTCCCCATAGCCATACGACGGCTGCCCCCATGACCGTTCCCAGGACAAAGGCCCCACTGGTTCGCATCACAGTCCTCCTCGTGCGCGCTCTCGGGCGCTGCCGTCGCGACGACTCCAGCTGTCGTCACTTGAGTCGCATGTCATTCTTGACGGACTTCACGCCCGCGACCTCGCGTGCGAACCTTGACTGCCTTGTCGATGTCCTCTTGAGACCTGACGAAGCCGCTCAACTGGACCACGCCCTTGAACGTTTCGACATTGATCTCGTTGACCTTCAGGGTGGCGTCGTTGAAGATCGCCGCTTTCACCTTCGTCGTGATCACGGAGTCATCGACGTACTCGCCGGTACCCTCCTTCGTGGCCGTCGAAGCGCATCCCCAGGCCGATGCCAACACGATGGTGAGCACAAGAATCTCGAACGCCTTCAGTGGTCTCATGGCCAGACCTCCATTCGAATAGATCAAGGTGCGCATCGCTCGGGGAGCGAGCCACTCTGCCACAGGACCACCGCGTGTGTGAACCACAAAGCCCGTGCCTCTCGACGACGTCGTGGTCCGGGACGATATCGATCGGGTCCACGTTCTGGTCGTAGAGCACGACCTGCTGGAGGCGCCGGCCCGGCCCTCGGCCCTCAGCCCTACCGCGCACCTCGCCTCGGCGCCGTCAGAGGGATCGGCGGCCGCTAATGAACTGGAACACGACGACGATGATTGCGATGACCAGCAGTAGGTGGACCAACCCGCCAGCCGTGTACGAACTGACTAGGCCGAGCGCCCACAGCACCACAAGAATCACGGCAATCGTCCACAGCATGGCACCCTCCTTCTCTGTCTCCGGTTCCGTTGCAGGGCTTCTGACCCTTGCGGCGACAAGATGTTCCCGAGCAACAGAGGTGCCAGGGATGACAGGCTAGGGATTCTGGGATCTTGGCCGATGGGATTGTCTTCTTGAGTGGGGCAGTCTCGCCACTCCGGGGCATGGGTGTCCCACCCAGCCGGCGCAGCACGATGCTGGGCACACGGGCAATGGCGAGAGCCGACGGGCGTGGCCTGGGGCTACAACTGACGGCTGTGGACGAAGAGAACCGGCGCGTGCCCGTATGCGGAACGTCGACCTCCGCGCATGGGACGGACAAACGCTGCTCCCTTGGTTCCGTCATCGCGCGACCCAGTGGGCGAAATGCGACCTCTTCCTGCGGATTCCCCCGTCCGACACCGGGGCTGGACTCGTTTCCGACTGCGAGGCGGTCCATCTGTGGACGCGGATCACGCTCGGATCGGGCCGTGTGCCGAGAACAATCGCGGCGACCCGCAGGGTCGGAACGCGACGCCACGTCTCGCTGCTCCATGCTCAATCAGCTCGCATTGGTCGCGGCCGTCCGCTGCCGTTCTGGCCTCACGACACCGGCCGCGCCCCTGCGTGCTGTGAGAGCGAGCCGTCCTACCGTGAGGACACGAAGCGATGTACCCTTGCACTGCGGCTTCCTTGCGGGCTGCGCATCAACTCTCCCAGGAGGGTCTGCGATGGGCGGAGCCCTGACGCTGTTTCGGGTCTTTGGCATTCCGGTCCGCCTCCACGCCAGCTGGCTCGCCATCTACGGCCTGATCGCCTGGAGTCTCTCCGTTGGGTACTTTCCGCAGGTCCTGCCAGACGTCCCAACCCGTACATACTGGGTGAGCGGGCTTGTGGCCGCGCTCCTCCTGTTCGTTTCGGTGTTCCTTCATGAGCTGTCCCATTCCATCGTGGCTCGGCGTCACGGGCTCCCAGTGGCCGCGATCACACTCCACGCGTTCGGTGGCGTGTCGGAGCTCGAGCGCGAGCCGGAGAGCCCGGGTGTCGAGTTCCGGATGGCGATTGTGGGCCCGCTCACGAGCTTCGCCCTGGGCGGTCTCGCCTTTGTCGCCGTCGCCCTGGTCGGGGATCGGGCCACGCTCGCCGCGATCCTTCGCTATCTTGGGCTCGTAAACCTAGTAGTCGGGGCCTTCAACCTCGTGCCCGGCCTTCCGTTGGACGGGGGCCGCGTGCTTCGCGCCGCGCTGTGGCGGGCGAAGGGCAACCTCCAGTGGGCGACACGCGTGGCGAGCCGGGCGGGCTCCATCGTCGCCCTGGCGCTGATCGGGCTCGGGATCGTTCGGGGCCTCAGCGGCGAGTTCCTCGGCGGTCTCTGGTTCGTTCTGATCGGGTCGTTCCTGCGCCAGGCCGCCGAAGGTAGCTACCAGCAGCTCTTACGGCGGCGGGCGCTGGCCCCGCTCGCCGTCCGTGACGTGATGACCCGCGACGTCATCAGTGTCCCCGCCGACCTGCCGCTCGACCGGGTCGTCGACGAGTACTTCTGGCACCATCACGTCACCAGCTTTCCGGTGGTGGACGGCGAGCGGCTTGTGGGGATCCTCGGCATCCACCGGCTGGGCGACCGGCCGCGCGAGGAATGGCGCGCCACTCGCGCGCGCGAGGCCATGCTGCCGATTGTTGACGCGCTCACCGCGAGGCCCGGAGATCCTGTGCCCGACGCGCTGGAAAAGCTCTCCCGCAACGGGCTCGGCCGGCTCGCCGTCCTGGACGGCGGGCGCCTCGTCGGGTACCTGAGCCTTAGGGACGTGCGCCACGTCCTGGCGGTCTCCACGGCGCGTGGCGTTGACGACCGTGTTCCGGCCGGGGCTGAGGACGCCGCGCCGCCCGATGCACGCAAGCGATCCTCGTCCGTGTGAACGAGGGATCGCCAGACCTCCGTGGTCAACATCACGTTCGGACAGAGGTGCTGGAGCCCGCCCTCGCACCACTCACACTTCATGCACGATCCGCACATCGGCCCAACCCCGACCCGCTGGCCGACGGCGAGCCGATCGACCTGGACCCCGATGGGAGCGACGACGCCGACCGCCTCGTGCCCGGGGACCAGTGGGTATTGGGTGAAACCGTGGTCGTTGTACTCCTGCTGTCGACGGGACATCATGAAGATCGACGGCGACGAATGGACGACGCTCGGATGGAACCGGGGTAGGGTTACCGGAAGCCAGGGACGGGGAAAGGGGAGAACGCCATGGCGGAACGGCATACGATTCCCGCGCGCAAAGGGCTGGCCCTCCGCGTGGGCAAGGCCCAACGCTACAAGGTGGTCAACACGCACGGCACGCAGATCGTCGATCATTGGGCGTTCAACGCCGCCGACGTCACGGAATTCATGTCGATGGAGCATTGCCGCGTCGCCATCGACAAGCTGTCGCCCGTCGTCGGCGACGCCATGGTGACGAACAAGCGCCGCCCGATCATCACGCTGCTCGAGGACACCTCGCCCGGCGTTCACGACACCCTGGTCGCCGCCTGCGACACTCACCGGTACCGCCAGCTCGGCGCGAAGGACCACCACGACAACTGCACCGACAACCTGTGGAACGCGATGAAGGCGATCGGGCTCACCGCCCCGGAGACGCCGTGCCCGTTCAACCTGTTCCAGAACACCCAGTACGTCGCGGGCAAGGGGATCCGGTACCTGCCGACGGTGTCGAAGCCGGGGCAGTACGTGGTGTTCCGGGCGGAGATGGACGCGGTCGTGGTGTTCTCGGCCTGTCCGCAGGACATGCTGCCGGTCAACAGCGGCATGCCGACCGAGGCGCACGTCGAGCTGCTATGAGATGAGGTGGCTGACCACCTGTCGCAGCGGTGGTCGAGGCGCCCCGGTGTGAATGTGCCGATCGGTCCCACCGCCGAATCCCCGGCTCTCTGATGGGACGAGAGCCAGGGGAGAGGTAACGAAGACCGGGAACGCTCGAAGCGGTCCGGCAACCGGCTCACTGACGCGCTCACCCACCGTGCGAGCCTGCGCGAGACCAGACTGCGGCGCATCACCCCGCCGGGTGACCGCCGGCGGCCGCCGGCGGTAGCGACAGACCGATCAGGCGGCGGCCGTCGCCTCCAGCGCGTCCGCCTGGGCGCCCGCGGTCAGACCTTCGCCGTCCGCAGGGGCGTCCAGTGCGCGCACGAAGCAACGCACGTCGCCCAGGTGCTCGTAGGACTCCACGCGCGCGACGAGCCCGAGCTCGATCGGGTCGACACCGAGCCATTCGAGCAGCGCGTCCGTGAGCAGCACGTACGCGCGCGACGCCGTCACCCCGTTCTTGAGCAGCCGGTGGGCGAGGATGACGTCCACGCCGGCCACCTGCGCGCGGCCCCCGACTGCATGGCGAAGGAAGCGGCCGTGGTGGGCCACGATCTTCAGATCCAGGCTCTCGACGCTGCGGCACGCGCCGCACGAGCACGACTCGTCGGCCGCCAGCTCCCGCTGGGCCTCCTTGAAGGCCACGAAGGCGGAGTCGAGCACGTTGAGGAGCCGGACTCGGGGCAGGAGGGCGCCGTCCGGGCCCAGGGCGAAGACCGCGTCGCCTTCGACTTCCTGGATCTCCAACGGCGGCGAGAGCCGTTGCATGACGGCTTCCAGCAGAGTTCCGATGATCTGCGGCGCGTGCTCGAGCTCGGTCGCGGTGACGAAGGCCGTGAACCCCGAGATGTCGGCCAGGACCAGGATGCCGTCTTGGGTCTTCATGCCCATGAGACCCCGCAGGACCCCGCCCGTGAAACGGCCCAGGGACCGGCTTGCGGCCACGCGGCCACCGCGTCGCCGGCCGGAGTAGCCTAGCCGAGGCCCCCCATCTGGCAGATGAGCCGCCACTCGGCGTCGGTCACCGGCTGAACCGACAGGCGGGGCAGCCTGGCCAGGGCCATGCTGCCGAGGCGCTTGTCCGCCTTGATCCGATCGAGGCCGACCGGCGTCGGGAGCGGCTCGACCGCGGCGACGTCGATGGCGTGCCAGGCGGAGTCGGTCGAATCGGGGTGCGCTTCCGCGATCACCTTGACGATGCCGACGATCGCGCGCTCCTTGCCTGTATGGTAGAAGAACGCCCGCTCACCCTTCTTCATGGCGCGCAGGTGCTTCTGGGCCGAGAAGTTGCGGATGCCATTCCACTCCGCGCCGTCGCGGCCCTTCGCGACCTGCTGGGTCCAGGACCAATCGTCGGGCTCGGACTTCAGCAACCAGTGCGCCATCGCAGCCCATCCTCCTTCCCCGGGCCCAGAGGCAGCGCCGAGGTGGCGCCCCGACAGTAGCCGATCTCACGGACTTCGTCGATCCAAGCTGACCGGAGGCGCGCGCATGCGGCCCCGTCGGACGGGATCATCCCTTGCGCTGAACTGCGTGTCCTGATAGCGTTACGTGGCGGGCACTTACCGAGACGTCCCCGTCGTCTAGGCAGGCCTAGGACTCCAGATTTTCAATCTGGCAACACGGGTTCGAATCCCGTCGGGGACACCAGAAATTCGTAGGTGGATCATTGCCACGTTGTTCAAAACGCGGTGATGGGGACTGGCCCCGGCCGCGCCGATGTGTGTCCGGGCCACGTCACGGAGAGCCGGCGCCGGGAGCAAGACGGCGCTCACGGATGCTTTGGCCGCCTGACCGACCACGTGCACGTGTAGTCGGGGTTCACGACGACTTCACCCGTCGACCGAAGCCGATACTCACCCGGGCTCGCCTTCTGCAACGCCTTCAGGAAGGGCGGCAACCTTACTTCCTCGCCCGACTGCTGAACGAGAACCACCCCCTCCTGAGCGTTCGCCCGAACGACGCGCCCATGAAACTGCGCTTGGGCCACCGGTCGATCGGCGTCATCCGTGTATGTCACACCAACCACGACGTACTTGCCAACGATCCGCTGCGCAGCAACCTCATCGAACTCGTCAGTCATAGGTCTTCCGGGGGTATTAGTGTCTCGCGATGAGTCTGGCCGGCGAGATCGTCGTCGAGCCATCGCGCCTCCCGCGCGCATTCCCGGGGAAGAGGGTATCGCGGGCGGCCGGCATGGGCTTACCGGCCCGCGCTGGAGATCAGCCAGCACGTTGCCCGCGAGCCGAGTCTACGCGGCGCTCTGGCCCTCGAGCAAGACAGGCAAGCTAACATGCCTACCACTCAGTGTCTTGTCGGGGACACCAGCGATAGAGCACGATGCCCGTTGGCTGAGTTCCTGCGGACTTCCGCGAGGGCGAACACCCCTCCCCGCTGAACTCGGCTCCCTTGCGACCATCAGGTAGCGTGACGGGCTTCAGCGACCGAGTCGAGAGTCGCTCCTCCTGGTTGGCAGCCCCCGTCCGGGTGCGTGGGCATTGCTGGCGCGGCACGCCTGGTGGATCATGGCGAGTGTCGGTGGTATCTACAGTTTCGTCGGACTAACACAAGGAGGGTAACAATGCTTCGATCAGTCGGTCTGGCGCTCGCAGTGCTCGGCATCTTGGCGGTCGGTGGAGCGGGCGTGGTGTACGCTGCGGAACCCATCACTGTCCAACTTACGCCGCTGAATAACTCGGGTGAGTCGGGAACCGCCGTGCTTACCGACGCGGGGCTGAAGACCAAGGTCGTCGTCGAGATCAAGGGGGCGCCGGCCGGAGTCGGGCAGCCGTTGCACGTTCACAAGGGAACGTGCGCGCAACTCGATGCCAAGCCCGCCTACGGGCTCACGACCCTGACGCGCGGCAAGTCGGAGACGACGATCGATGTACCGATCGGGGACCTACGAAAGGGTTACGCGATCAACGGCCACAAGTCGGCCCAGGAAGCCAGCACGTATGTCTTCTGCGGGAATATTCCGTCCCAGTAGCCTACGAACGAGAACGGCAACGAGAGCAGGCGCGGGTCGGGGTAGCCAGACCCCAAAGCGGTCGAGACGCCTCGAAGGCATGGCGGAGGCCGGATCGACTCGAGACCGATCTGGTTGTGAACGTAGATCGGATGAAGTGGCTGACCCCCACTCCACGTGGTGGCATTATCTGCCCCGGCCCCACGGTGTGAACCGCGGTCTTGACCGGGGTCAGCCACTTCCGAAGGCGGTCCTCGCCACGTTTTCTGTGTCTCCGCCGCCGCGGCGGTAACATTTGCATCCCGGCAGCCTCCCGCCTATCATCGGGCGAGCGTTCCCCCGGACGGCGCGGCGAGGGGCGCCCGCTCCTGGAACCAAACCGCGCGAGGAGGGCTGGGAGACATGAGACAGATCAGCTGGATCGTGGCGGTCGTCATTCTCCTGGGCGCGGGCTGCGGCAAGAGCGTCGGGGGGCCCGAGGGGGTGGCGGTGGGGTCGGCCAGGCCCTTCACGAACCAGGAGCTCGCCGAGGAGCTGCGTCGGCAGGGCGTCAGCCGCGGGGCCGCCGTCGGCGTCGACGGCCCCGAGATCATGGACACCCCGCGCGGCCTCGTCGTCACCATGCCGAACACGTTCTTTGCCTTCGACCGGTCCGATCTCGACGCGCCCGGGCAGCAGGTGCTCGATCGGATGGCCAAGGTGCTGAACAATCCCCGCGCCGCGACCCGCAAGATCAAGCTCGAAGGCCATACCGACAACGTCGGCTCGGCGGCGTACAACATGACGCTGTCGAAGAACCGGGCGGACGCGGTAGCCAAGGAGCTGACCAAGCAGGGGCTAAACCCCGACCGGATCTCGGTCGAAGCGTTCGGCGGGACACGGCCCGTCGCCCCGAACCGGAAGGCCGACGGGACGGACGACCCGGACGGGCGGGCGAAGAACCGGCGGGTCGAGGCGATCATCTCGCAGTAGCCCGCACCGAGCGCACGGCGCCCCCGCAGCCCGCGTGCCGGGCCCACGCGCGGGAGCGCCGTCACGACAGCGTGAAGCCGGCCGTCGTCCGGTCGGCGAGCCCGCGCCGCTGGAAGGCGAGGCGGCGCGCCACGCCCTGGCGGGCGAGGCCGAAGAGCGTGTCGAGCTGCGCCTGGTCGAAGGCGGTCCGCTCCGCGGTCCCCTGGACCTCGACGAAGCGCTCCGTACCGGTCATCACGACGTTCATGTCGACTCGCAGGTCCGCAGCGCGTCCGTCTGCGCATGGCGGCAGCGGAGGATCGACACGGCCGCCTGGACGAGCAACCAGCGCATCCGCGTATTGCCAGCCTTGGTGATCCGGCCGCGCCGTTGGCTCTCCCCCGAACTCAGCTCTCGGGGGACGAGGCCGAGATACGCCGCCACCTCATGCGCCCGGTGAAAGCGCTGCGCGTCATCGATCGTGGCCACGAACGCCGCCGCGGTCACCGGTCCCACACTGGGGACGGTCTGCAGCCGCTGCACGCGCGCATCGGAGCGCGTGACCGCCTCGATCGCCCCGTCCGAGTACGCGAGCTGCTGGTTGAGGGGGCGCATCACAGCCAGCAACGGCGCGACCTCCGAGAGCAGGCGGCCCGGCAGCGGCAGCCCCATCACTCGCCGGCTGAAGGTCTCCGCACTCCCCGTGGGCACGCGCCAGCCGTGCCGGCGCAGCAGGGCCCGGGTCAGGGCGATGTACCGGGTGCGCGTCCGCACCAAGGCGTCGCGCACGGCTAGGCGACCCCGTACATGCCGCTGCGCGTCGGACAGCCGATGCGCGGGGCGGTACGCGCCGAGCAGACAGGCCTCCTGCAGGGCCCGGGCGTCCCGCCGATCGGTCTTGACCTTCCGGGTTCGCGTGGCATACATCGGCGCGAAGTTCGGGTCCGCCACCACGACCTCGTGGCCCAAGGCCTCGAGGCACCGGGCCACCCATTCACTCTCCGTCGCGGCCTCGACGAGGATCCGGGCTCGCGGCCGGCCGCCCAGCACCTCAGCGAACCGCTGGGGCTCGGTGCGGATGCGGCGTTCGATTACTTCGCCCGTCTCCGTGAGCAGGCAGATCTGGCTTTCCTTCTTGTGCAGACTCTGCCGTCGAGTCCTCGTGGTAGTCGAGATCGACCACGGGGGTCCCCAGCACGATGCCGACGCTGGTCGCCGCGACGAGATCGCGCACGGGCTCCACCAGGGCTATTGTCGCGGGCCAGGCACCCCCCCGCGTCGGCGGGCGACCGGGTCGCACAATGACAGCATTCGCTTGCGCGAGCCGCAACATCGCGCCGAGGCGCGCCGGCCCTCCTAGAGCGACGAACTAGCCCGCGCGACCCTCAACGACGAAGGTGGCCTCCGATGGGCAAATCCCGTCGGGGACACCACAGCCTCTTGTACGTCTGCTGGTCCCACCACTCGGCTAGGTGAGCTCTAGCTCCTTCCTGTGGTGGACCAGGAGGATCCTGTCGGGTGCCGGCCCGGGCTCTTGAACGAGGCGGACGGTGGCACCGTGTTCCTGGACGAGGTGGCGAGTTCGCGCCGGACGCGAAGGTGATGCTTCTGCGATTCCTCTGAGGCGACGAGGTGCGCGCGGTGGGCGCGAGCCGCACCGGGTGCGTGGACGTCTGCTTGATCGCGGCAACGCATCGCGACCCGCTGCGCGGCCGCGCGAGCCGTCATCGGGCGGTGAGCAGCCATTCCTGGAATCGCTTCTCCACCACCTTGCCGTTCTTGGCCCACCACTCGGGATCGAGGTAGAAGCTCTGGGGCGCCGTGGCCGGGGTGCCGGGGAGGTCCTTGGCCTGCTCGGGGTCGATCCGCGCGATGGCCGCCTTGCTGGTTGGGCTATAGCCCAGGATCTTCAGGATCTGCAGCTGCTGATCGGGCTGGAGGGCAAAGTTGATCAGCTGGTTGGCCTGGGCAGGATTCGGTGCGCCCACCGGGATCGGCCAGCGCTCGACGTCCACCAGGGCTTCTTTCCAGTTGTAGGCTAGCGGGACGCCGTCCTTGACGAGCTTCTGCACCCGGGCCAGGTTCAGGTCGCCGCTCACGATCTCCTGCTGCGCCACCAGATTGGTCAACGTGTTGAGGTCCAGGAACGCCGCGTGCGCCTTGATCCGGTCCAGGCTCCGGAAGGCGCGATCGACGTCGAGCGGATAGAGCTTGTCGATCGGCACCCCGTCGGCCGCCAGGGCCACCTCGAGGGTGTACCAGGGGACGTTCTGGAACCCGCGCTTGCCGGGGAACTTGGCGACGTTCCACATGTCCGCCCAGCTGTTGAGCGGCGCGGCGATCACCTTCGTGTTCCAGAAGATGTTGTGGCTGTAGGCGTAGATGGCGACCCCGTACGGGCCGACATACTTGGGACTCGCCAGATCCGAAGTCTTGACAATCGAGAGGTCGAGCGGCTGGAGCAGGTTCTCGGTCAGGAGCTGCCCGAAGGCCGGTCCCGTCGCGTCGATCACGTCCCACTCGGTGCGCTTGGCGGCAACCATGGCCCGGATCTTGGCGATGCTGGAGGAGCCGGTGGTGACCTCGACCTGGATGCCGGTCTGCTGCTGGAACGGCGTGAGGACCGCCTGGCGGATGCCCTGCTCGTAGATGCCGCCGAAGCCTGAGTACACCAGGCTCCCCCCGGCCGCCCCGGCGGCGGTTGGCAGCGAGCCATGTAGCGCCAGCGCGCCGGCCGCCAGGCCGCTTCGCTGGAGGAACGCTCGACGGGACAGGTCGTCTGCGGTTCGGCTTTGGTCCTGGGTCATGGGTCTTTCCCTTCTGCCGCCCCGGGGGCGGCGATGCGTTGGGTCTTTCTCCGTGGGCGACAGCCCCGGGTCCGACGGTCAGGACCGGTCGACTCCCGGGCGGCCGACCAGCGGCACCACTCGCTCGACGAAGCGGCTCATCTGCTCCTCGCTGAACTGCTCGGGCAGCCACCCGTGCAGGTTGCCATCGAAGAGGACGTAGTCGGCGCCGGCGTCGAACAGCTTGCCCAGCCGCTCCGCGCACTGCTCCGGCGAGCCCCACACGATCGAGTCGTCCGGCTCCTGCCCGTGGAGCCGGGTTCGCAGGGTCGGCATCAGCTCCTCCCGAACCCAGCGCGGGCTGTCGGTCGGCTCGATGACCACGCAGTAGTTGAAGACAGCCAGGGTCGGCCGCGGCCGCCCGTGGCGCGCGGCGGCAGCATCCAGTCCGGGCCTGAGGACGGTCCGGATCTCGTCGAGGGACGGATGCAGGGGGTTGAGTCCCTGAGCGTGGCGGGCCGCTCGCTCGATCGACTTCGCGCCGCCGCCGATCCACAGCGGCATCCGGGGCGAGGGCCGGGGGTCCAGGCGCAGCCCGCGGGCGTCCCAGAACCGGCCCGCCGTCTCGATCGGCTCACCGCGCCACAGCCGGCAGATGATCTCGAGTCCTTCGTCGGTCCGTTTCCCGCGCTCGACCAGCTTGGCGCCCCCGACCACGAAGTCCTCCTCCCACCAGCCCAGGGCGAGGCCGGCGATCGTCCGGCCTCCCGACATGGCGTCCAGCGACGCCAGGTACTGGGCCCAGACGAACGGATGGAGGAGCGGCACCAGGCCGGAGTTCAGGCCGATCCGGATGCGGGTCGTGGCGGCCACCATCGCCGGCAGGACCACCAGCGGATCGAGCAGGTACCGGTTCCCCCATCCGAAGCGCGCCGGCGGCAGCGTGAAGTGCCAGGGCATCTGGACGGAGTCCAGTCCCAGCCGCTCCATGTGTCGGGTCAACCGCACCACCGACTCGACGGTGGGGGGCTGCTTGCCCCACGGGAACACGTACACCCCGATGCGGCTGAGCGTGTCCTTGGTCTCGGCCATGTGGGTCTCCTTCGCTCGGGGGCCGGTCGTGGCGCTCACCGGTCCGCCGCATCTTCGCACGTCGGGCGGGCGCGTGCACCGGCCCTACCCATCGGGACCGTCGACGCGGTCGCGCCCACCGGGCTTCGGGCTCCTCCGGTCCCAGGTGCCTGGGGCCTGGCCGAAGCGCGCCGATCCGATCAGCACGAGCACTGACAGCCCCAGCGAGAGCGTGGCCACCACACCGACCGTCGGATCGCTCTCCAGCAGTAGCGCCTCGAACATGCGACGCGGCAAGGTCTTCACGCGGATGCCGGAGAGGAAGATGGCGACCACCGCCTCGTCGAAGGAGAACAGCAGCGTGAAGAACAGGGCCACCAGCACCCCCGGCCGAACCAGCGGGAACACGATGCGTCGCAGCACGGCGACCCGCCCGGCGCCGAGGCTGGCCGCGGCCCGCTCGAACGTGCTGTCCAGGCTCCGCATGTGTCCGCTCATGACGGCGAACGCGAAGGGGATGGCCAGGGCGGTGTGGGCCAGGATCAAGCCCAGCACGGAGTCGGTGAGCCGCAGGGGCAGGAACACCAGGTACAGGGCCACGGCGGCCACCACCGTCGGGATGAGCAGGGGCAGGAGCAGCAACACGGTGGCCACCCCGCCGGCCCGCGGGCTCAAACCGCGCACAACACCCACGCCGGCCAGCGCTCCCAGGAGCGTGGCGGCGATCGCCACCACGCCGGCCACCCCCAGCGAGGTGATGGTCGGGAACAGCCACTCCGAGGAGAGGAAGTTCGCGTACCACTGGGTGGACAGGCCGCGGGGCGGGAAGATCAGCGTCCGGGTCGACGAGAACGAGATGGGCACCGCGATGAGTTGCGGCACGACCAGGAAACACCAGCACCGCGGCGGTGAACGCCCACAGGAGGCTCTGGTGCCGCGAGAGGCCGGTCGAGTCGAGGCCCCGGCCAACCGTGTCGGCGAGCCGGGGCAGGAGGCGGGGGCGTCGCGGCGGACCTTCAACCTGGCGGCGTCGGGGCTCCCGGCCCGCCCGGGCGATCGACTCCCGGACCGCCAGCCACTCGATGCTGCCGGACATGCCGGTGCGATAGAGCGCCAAGACTGCCAGGACGATCAGCATGAGAAGGCACGCGGCGGCGGCGGCGAAGCCCACGTCCGCCATGCGGTCGATCGCGATCTGGATCACGACTCCCAGCATGATCCCCGAGCGCCCGCCCAGGATCTGAGGCGAGATGAACGCCCCGACTCCATACACGAAGACCAGCACGCACCCGACCTCGATGCCCGGCAAGGTGAGCGGGAGGTACACACGGAAGAAGGCCCGGGCCGGTCCGGCCCCGAGGGCGCGAGCGCTGCGGGGCAACGACTCGTCGATGCCCTGCATCACGCTGTACACCGGCAGGATCATCAGCGGTAGGAGGATGTGGACCAGCCCGACGATGACCGCGGCGGGGCTCAGGAGGATGCCCTCGGTCTGCAAGCCGAGCAGCACCAGCGCCTGGTTGATCGGGCCGAGCCGTCCCAGCAGCACCTCCCAAGCGAAGGTGCGCACCAGGATGCTGGTCAGGTAGGGTGAGATGACGCCGATGATGAGGACGCGTCGCGCCACCGGTCCGGCCCGGGTAATCGCGTAGGCGACCGGGTACCCGATGATCAGGCAGAGCACCGTGGCGACGAGCGCGATCCACAACGTCTGGAGCAGGACGCGCTGGTAGCCGGGGCTGCCCAGGAGCTCGGTGAAGTTCTGGAGCCCTGGTTCCGGCGACAGGACGCTCTGCAGCAGCATCGAGCCGAGCGGCACCAGATAGACCAGCGTCACGAAGAGAAGGGCCGGGAGGGTCAGGAGCCACCACCGGGTGGCCACCGCGCCGGCGCCGCGCCAGCTTGCGCCCCCGCCGGCCGGCGCGCCCGAGTCCATCAGGGACCCTCGAAGAGCTTGCAATCGTCGCTCCGCCAGTCGACGGAGACGGCGACGCCAGGCCGGAGGGTCGGTCCTTGACCGTCGTTCGGCCGCTTGGCCAGGAGCCGGGCCGCGCCCTCCGCCTCCACCCAGTAGCGGATGGTATCGCCGGCGTACAGCACCTCGAGGACCCGGCCTGCGCAGTGGCCCGGCGTCCTCGGAGGCGTGACCCAGGACCACCCGTTCCGGACGGAGGCTCAGCGTGCAGGGGGTCCCCGGCGCGAGCTCACGGCGGCGGCTGCGCACGACCAGCCCGCTAGGCAGGCGGATCTCGCTGCAGTCGGCTCTGGCCCGGACGAAGGTGCCGGCCAGCGTGTTGCTCTCGCCGACGAACCCGGCCACGAAGTGCGTGGCCGGCTCCTCGTACAGCTCCTGGGGCGTCCCTACCTGCTCGACTGCCCCCTGGTTCATGACGGCGATCCGATCCGACATGGTGAGGGCCTCGTCTTGATCGTGGGTCACGTAGATCACGGTCACGCCGAGCTGACGCTGCAGGTGCTTGAGCTCCATCTGGAGATGGGTGCGGAGGTTCTTGTCGAGGGCGCCCAGGGGCTCGTCCATCAGGAGGACCACCGGCTCGAAGATCAGGGCCCGGGCCACGGCTACCCGCTGCTGCTGGCCGCCGGAGAGCTGAGAGGGATATTTCCAGTGGGATTGCTCGAGGCGGACGACGCTCAGGATCTGCTCCACGCGGCGGTCGATATCCCCGGGCGGTACTCGCCGCATCTGGAGGGGGAAGGCCAGGTTCTCGTACACGGTCATGTGGGGGAACAGGGCATAGTTCTGGAACACGATCCCGAGGTTGCGCTTCTCGGGCGCCGCGTGCTCCATCGGGCGCCCCTCGATGATCACGGTACCGTCGTCGGGGGTCACGAACCCGGCAATCATCATGAGGGTGGTCGACTTGCCGGAGCCGGACGGGCCGAGGAGGGTGAAGAACTGCCCCGACGCGATGTCGAGCGTCAGGTCACGCACGGCGGTCAGGCGGCCGTAGGTCTTGCGGAGCTGCCGGAGCGAGACCTCGCCCTGCCGGGGACGATCCCGGGTCTTCGCCGGTCCAGACGCGTCCAGTCGGCTTACCTCCTCATGCGGGCGCGCCGGGGCGCCGGCGACGCGCGGCAGGAGTGCCGGCCGTCGAGCTCAGGATCCGGTGCGACTCGTGACGGGCCACACTAGCAAACCTCGAGCACCCGGACAATCACCGTGGCCCTCTCCGGGGGCGCAGTGCGGGTACCGGGCACAGGCTCACGCCCAGGCCTGGCGAAACACGCGGAGGAAGTTGCCCCCCAGCACCTTCAGGACATCCTGGTCCGAGAACCGGCGCCGCACCAGGGCCTCGGTGAGCCGCGGGAATCGGTCGATCCGCTCGAAGCCCTCGACGTATACCGTGGCGGGCGACGTGTACACGCCAATCGCGGCCGGGTAGCTGCGGGTGAAGCGGGCGAAGCGGATCTCCGACTCGCTCTCGAAGAAGTCGGAGCCGATCCCGACATGGTCGATGCCGATGACGATTGCCGACGTGCTCGATGTGGTGGACGAGGTCGTCGAGCACCGGACGGACGCCGGGCTTGGTCTCGCAGAACGGCGCGTAGGCGGTGACGCCGAGGACGCCGCCGCGGGCGCCCAGCACCCGGAGCACCTCGTCGGGGACGTTCCGGGGATTGTCGCGGAGGGCCCGGGCGTTGGCGTGGGAGATGATGCAGGGGCGGGTCGAGAGCTCGATCGCCTCGCGGGCGGTGCGGGGGCCGGCGTGGGCGAGGTCGACGAGGATCCCGAGGTGGTTTAGCTCAGCGACGCAGGCCCGGCCAAGCTGACTTAGGCCAGCGTCCGGGGTTTCCAGGCATCCGCACCCGAAGGCGTTGTGCTCGTTGTGTGTCAGCTGGGCCACCCGAAGACCCAGGCGGTGGAGGATCCGGAGCAAGGTCAGGTCGCCGTCGATCTTGGACGCGAGCCCCTGGACGCCGAAGATGATCCCGAGCTTGCCTTCCCGCTTGGCCCGCTCGACGTCGTCGGCGGTTAGGACGTGGAGCACGCGGGCGGCCTCCAGCTCGAAGTAGCAGAGGTACCCGTAGATCGAGGTCAGGAGGCTCCGGAGGTCGTCGGGGCCGGTGGCGATTCCGCCCAGCCCCAGCGTCGTGTTCATTGCCGACACACCAGACGCAGCGGCGCGTTCCAGAAAGGTCTTCCCGTCGAGCGGCGCCGGCGGGATCAGGACCGCTGGGAGCAGGAGTGCGACCCCCTGGCTGTCGATGATGACCGCTTCCCGGTGAAGCGTTTCGGCCCGGGCCGAGACCGTCCAGTCGCCGTCTGCGTGGCGAGCGTCCATGGATCCTCCGTGGCGCGGTGGTGTGCGGTCGATCAGCTCCGCTGGCCAAACGATCGGCCCCCAGCGGGAAGCCCAGCCTGCCACGCCCGAGAGGGACGCACCAGGCCGCCGGAAGCGGCCCGGCTTCAGCGCGGACGATATCGGGGATGACGGCCGCCCCGCGAACACAGACGCCCGGGAAGAGTTGTCGCAGCGCCTGCGCTATCTATTGGACATTACACGCCATTCGCCACGAGCCTGGAACCTCAACGCCGCGCATGCGCGCAACAGGAGATACGCCCGAACCAGAAGTGCGCCAGAGACGTGGCCCGTCGGGGACACCACCCAAGAGCGCAGACGCGTCGAGGTTCGCGGTCACCAAGACGCGGCGGGTCCAAGGCGTGCCGCTCGTTCTCGGCCGGAGTCGGATCTCCTGGTAGACGTTCCGGGGATCACGCCGCCCTCGCGCATCCAGGCCTCCATGTCGCGCACGAACGCGCGGAGCCCGTCGACGTTCACCCGGAAGTGACCTGTACAGCGGGTTGGGCCCTGATGGCGTTGCCGCGTTGCCCTGGCCGGAGGCGGTGTTCAGGGTCGAGTTCCTGCTCATCGACGTCCCCCGCGTGTAGAGCTACCACGACCTTCCCGCATTGCAGGTCGACTGACTGCACCTCGTCGCGGAGGAGCTTCCCGTCCCTGATGGTTGTCCCGGTCAGAAACCTCATCACGGAGAAGTGAAGGGCAGGGCCGGCTGGCCTCCTGCCGTCAGCCCTGGCGGCTAGCGCGGCTCACCCCTTCCACGGTTCGCTCTGTCAGGTGCCCTGGGGTGGTTCCACCTCGCGTGGGGCACGGACTCCTCACACCGGCGATCTCTGAAGGAACCGCAAGTCCGGTGAGAGGCCGTGGAGCCCGCTCGCGGCGGGTGGCACATCCGATGCAGCAACGGACCTTAGAGCGAAGCCCCAATGGAAGGATGGCCTCTCCCCGGCAGGGCCAGGAGGTTCGCTCGTGGAAACCGCCGGTCTCTCCCTCCCGTGGCCTCAGGATCCTGGGCTTTCCCGCTGGTGGGCGGGCGGTCACACCCGGCGCGCCCCAAGAAGGAGCCCTGGGGAGAAGGTGTCTCCCGGAGACCGTGGGGGAGTCTGGTGAGGTGGCCGTCACCGTGACGTTCGCGACCGCAGAAGGAGGGTCAGTCCAGTGAACATCGGGAGTGTGCTGGCCAGCAAAGGTGGTCGCGTGGTCACCATCCGTCCGGACCAGACCGTGAGAGAGGCCCTGGAGCTGTTCGCCGAGCGCAGTATCGGCGCGCTCGTCGTGGTGGACACCGCCCACAAGGCGGTGGGGATGATCACGGAGCGCGGCATCCTCCGTTCGGCGCTGACCAATGAACGCGTCCTCAGCGCGACCGTCGGGGCGGTGATGACCAGGGAGGTCGTGATCGGGCACCCCAGCGACGACCTGATGTCTGTCGCCCACACCATGACCGAGAAGCGAATCCGCCACCTGCCCGTTATGGAGCAGGGGAAGCTGGTCGGCATCGTGTCGCTCGGTGACCTGGTCAGGGCGCAGCGGGACCACTACGAAGGGCAGGTCGTGACCCTGGAGACCCTCCTGTCGGACTGACGCTACGCGCACGCACCGCTACGGGACGCAGAGCGAAGGCGGACACGCCATGCCAGTTCTTCGCCGGGGCGCGGGCGATGGTCTGGAGGGCGTGAGAATGGATCCGTCGATGCTCCTAGACCCTCGCGTGCGCCGCCAGATCCAGCCGGTCGTCGGAGCCCGCCTGCCGCTCAACGAGATCGGGAGAGCCCACCGGATGTTGGAGCGAGTCGACGTCGCCGGGAAGATCGAGCTTGTGCCGAGCTAGCGCGGTGCCGTCTCCTCCAGGTCGCGCAGGATCGCCCGGGCGCAGTTGTGACCGGGGGCCCCCGTGAGCTCGCCGCCGGGATGCGTGCCTCCGCCGCAGAGGTAGAGGCCCTTGATCGGCGCACGGTACGGCATCCGCCGCGCGAAGAACTGCTGGGGGGTGATGTCGAGATGCCGGATGTTGCCGTCGGTCATCCCGATCCGGGATTCGATGTCGAGCGGTGTCTCGACCGTGACGTCCAGGACCGCATCCCTGAAGTTCGGGGCGTACCGGGACAGGATCTCCACGTGGAGTTCGCCGAGGGCCTTCTTCTTCGCCGTGTCCCACGGGCCGGCGGCCGGCTGGGCCGGGTAGTACAGGGACCAGCTCGACATCACGTGCATGCCCTTCGGCGCAAGGGTGCGGTCGTAGACCGTCGGGAATTGCACGTACATGATGGGTGTCTCGGAGAGGCGCCCGGCTCTCGCCGCATCGCAGCTCGCCTGAAACCACTCGACGGACGGACAGATCTTCACGTAGGCGGCCAGTCGGGGGTCGAAGCCCGGGCCGAGCCACCGACTGAAATCCGGGAACTCCCGCAGGGCGACCAGGACCTTCACGCAGTTTGCCCGAGTCTTCAGGTTCCGGACTCGGCGGATGAAGCCCTCGTCGAGATCCTTCGGATCGACGAGCGAGAGGTACGTGCGCTTCGGGTCGGCGTTCGAGATCACCAGCGAGGCGCGGAGCTCGCGTCCGTCGCCGAGGCGCACCCCGCGGGCTTGACCATCCTCGACCAGGATCCGGTCGACCGTCACGCCGGTCCGGATCTCCACCCCCCGGGCCTGGGCCGCACGGGCCATCGCCTGGGACACGCGCCCCATGCCGCCCTTGGGGATCCCGCGGTTCTCGGGTTTACCGAGGATGCCGCTTCGGATATAGGCGACGGAAAGAATGCTGCCGGGCACGCTCGGGTCGCCGGCGTCCTGAGCGTTGACGAAGTACGCCTTGACCCGTGGGTCCTCGAAGTGCTCGTCGAGCAGGTCCCGTACCGGAACAGTCAGCATGGTCTCCCAGACGGCCTCGTCGGCGGTCCCGCGGACATCGGCGGCGACCTGGGCGAAGGTCGGCGGGTCGGCGAGGAAATACCGGTAGACGATCCCGCACGCCCGATCCCAGAACGAGACCCAATCGGGGTAGGCCTCGGCGTCGTGGGCGGAAAGCTTCCGGAGCTCCCGGACGAACTTCTTCGTGTCCTGCCAGCCGAGGAGGTGGGTGCCGTCAGGGAACGGGTGGAAGCTCCAGGGGTCGACCGGATAGAGGTCGAACCCATGCCGGCGGAGCTCCAGGTCGTCGATGATCCTCCCGTGGAGCATGTGGCAGATGTAGGCGCAGTAGGGCACGTGGAAACCCGGATAGAGCTCCTCGGTCCCGATGCCGCCGCCAACCCGCTCGATGCGCTCGAGGACGAGGACCGACAGGCCTTCTTTCGCGAGGTAGTAGGCGGTGACCAGCCCGTTGTGGCCGGCCCCCACGAGGATCGCGTCGTACTCGTGCTCGGTCATGACGCTCCTTTCCGCGCCTCGGCTCGTTCCGATCATGGCGAGCTTCCGGTCGCCGTGCAAGCGGCCCGGGTGCCCGGGTCCTCGCGGGCTTCCGGGGACGACCAGGGCCGCGCTCTTCGAGGACGAGACCAACGGCGCCGAGCCCCGGCCGCCCTCGGTCGAGGAGGCCGGCGAGGTCCGTGTCGTCCGCAAGCACCGGCGCAAGCAGATCGTGTGGCCGGGCCGCTCGGCGCCCTCCTATCTCCTCACGCCGGATCTCAGAGGGCGCCTGGAGGTCCTGCTCGACGTGCTGGAGCCGGGCACCCCCAGCCAGGAGGACGAGGAGCGATGGATGACCCACGAAGGCGAGGAGTTCGGCTTCATCCTGGAGGGCCGCTACGAGGCCACCGTGAACGGGCAGGTCTTCGTCCTGGAGGAAGGCGACAGCATCACCTACCCGAGCCGCCTGCCTCATCGCGGACGGGCGCTGGGCGACCGGCGCGTGCGCACGCTCTGGGTCATCACGCCTCCATCCTTCTGACCCCCTAGCCGGCAGAGCGCATGGACTACGAGCGAGTTCGAGCCTGGACCTTCCCCGAGATCGAACGCTCCTACACGGATCGCGACACGATGCTCTACGCCCTCGGTCTCGGCCTGGGGGCCCGGCCGACCGATGCCATCGAGCTCCGCTTCGTGACCGAGCCCCGCCTCGAGACCCTGCCGACGATGGCCGCCGTCGTCGGGCGGAACCCGCCGTGGCTCGACCAGGTGGGTGTGCGCGTGACCGACGCCGTCCACGGCGAGCAGCAGATGACGTTCGTTCACCCGTTGCCCTCCGCCGGCACCGTCCGGGTCCGGAGCCGCGTCGCGGGAGTCGTGGACAAGGGCCCCGGGCGCGGGGCGCTGATCCTGACCGGTCAGGAGATCGTCGACGTGGCGACCGGGGAGGTCGCCTGCACCGCGATCCAGACGGCGTTCATCCGGGGCGCGGGCGGCTTCGGCGGCCCGTCCGGGCCGTCGGCGCCCCCGCACCCCATGCCGTTGCGGCCGCCGGACGCCGTCGACGACTTCACCACCTTTCCGCAGATGGCGCTCCTCTACCGGCTCTCGGGCGACCGGAATCCCCTCCATGCGAACCCGGAGGTGGCCCGGGCCGCCGGCTTCCCCCGGCCCATCCTGCACGGGCTGTGCACCTACGGCATCGCGGGCTGGCAGATTCTCCGCACCCTCGCCAACGGGGAGCCGCGACGCCTGAGCGCCCTGCAGGCGCGCTTCTCGGCGCCCGTGCTGCCCGGCGAGACGCTGCGGACCGAGCTCTGGCGGGATGGGAGCGAGGTGTCGTTCCAGACCCGGATCGTCGAGCGCGATGTGCTCGCGCTCAGTCACGGCCGCGCCGTGCTGCAGGGCTGATCCTTCCCGAGGGTGAGCCACGATCCTCGGACCTCACGCGCCGGCGCTCCGGCGCGCACCGTCCGTCGGAGGGCACTTCCGGACGTCACCGATCGCCGAGCCCTCTGAGCCCTTCGACTCGCGCGTTGACGACGGGCGTGGCGGGTTCGTCCGGGTCTCACTTCCCCTCTCCTGGGCGCTCTCCGCGGGCCTGGCTAAGCTACGTGATGTGACACGCCATTCACCCCGCGCCTGGAACCTCAGTGCCGCCTACGCACGTCTCAGCAGGTACGCACGTACGAGAAGTGCGCCCGGGACGTGTCCCGTCGGGGACACCAGCCCAAAGCGTCTAGGTTGGTGGCGACCACTACCGGCTGTCATGCGGACCTTCCTCGCTCGCGTCGACGGCGCGTGCGCCTCCGCGGTGCCAGGCGCGACCTTCCCCGCCGCAATCGGGCGGCCTCGCCGCTAGGTTAGATCCGCCGGCGGTCTCCCTGGCTGGGCCCGCCGCGCGACCTCCTTGACTCCGAGCTCGTGCCGGCCCAGGATGGCCCGGGGAAGAGCCGGCGATCGGGGGCCACCGCTCACCTCGCAGCCGTGCGCCCTCGTGGATCGCATAGGCCGAATGCTGGAAGCCGCATGATTGACGGCAACGCCCAACGGGCTCACAGGACCGTGAAGGCGTCGGCCCCTTCGATTCAATCTGATCACACTTCGAAACCGGCGATGTCGATCGCTTCATCGACCGGTTCGGAGCATTTCGGTCTTCAGCGGGTGGCCGGGAACCAGGCCTTGCAGCGTCGATTGCAATCCGCGTTCGAGTCACCAGGCGAAGATCCACGAAAGGAGGCGCCAGAGCTCATTTCCGCCGCTCGCGCCAGCACCGGAGAAGCATTGGATGGTCATGTGCGCGACGAGCTGACTCCCGCCTTCGGCGACCTGTCCGACATTCGGGTTCACACAGATGCCTCGGCTGCCAGAGCGAGCGAGGCGCTGGATGCGCTCGCGTTCACGATAGGTCGTGACCTCTTCTTCAATAGTGGTTCGTATCGCCCCAACAGTCTGGTCGGACGACAGATGATCGCGCACGAGGCCGCGCATGCGGTTCAGCAGCGGCATGCCACGGACAAAGGCGTTTCCTCCCTCGCGTCGAGTGGAAGGGTCGAGATCGACGCGCACAGAGCCGCCGCCAATCGAGTCCGGCCTGAGGTCGAGGTTGACAGCGCGCAAGTCATGACCCTTCCGAAAGGCACGACAGTCAAGAGCCTCTACGAAGACTTCCTGGCCGAGGGTCGCTGGTACGAGCGAGACGACAAGAGATTTGGCGCTGGCTTGTTCGAGCTCGCCTCGGAAAGTGAGGACAACTACCCGGGTGTGCTTGCCGTGCTGGAGTTGCTGGACAGAGGCCCGCGCTGGGGTGTCGCGGAGGGCTTCCTTGAAGCCGCCGGCACCGTGGCTCTCGATGAGTTTGCCCGAACCGATCGCGGCCGGACACTCGTGGAGGGGCTCAGGAACTGCTTCCTGAGACCAGGCTTGTTCATGCGCGAAGAAGTCGGTCTCAAGATCAGCGTCGACGACGTCCTGGGCCGTGCGGAAGGGCGAAATCGCGCTGAGGGGGTCTTGGAGAAGGCCGCGAAGAGCGCCGATGCGAGCGCTGAGATCGTGCCGGCCCAGTTCGTGGATCGTGCGGAGATTCCCGATCGCCTGCGTCTCATTCGACTGATGGCGTTGCGGATTCAGACGCAGTATCCGAACGATCTCGATATCGTGCCGGCTCTCGCTACGGTCCAAGCCGACCTGGAGACGCGATTCGGTGGGCTTCTGTTTGACTTCTTCTACGAAGACGGCCGGCAGGTCGCGATCACCCAGTTGATCGTCGAGCGTTGCTATCAGGCCCTGACACAGCTGGATCTGATCCTCCCCACCTTGACGGATCCGACGGGGGCCGACCCGGCGCAGATTCATCGCTTGGCAATTGCTGGACGCGTGCGCAGCGCGTGGGTGGACGTTCTGGGGCACGCCGTATCGCCTGAAGGTCCCCGACGCCTGGCGGTGGCGGAGGCCGAGTCAGCCGCGTTGCCGGGCGCGCTGTCAGAGTTCTATCTCAAGACCGTAGCCGCGCACAAGCCGTACTTCGTCGACATGTCCGACGGGTCGGACGACATGGTCGACTGGAGCAACTGGGTCAGCGACCGAATGGAAGCGCTCTATGGGGAAGTTGAAGCATTGACGGCCGCGCGGGTCGCTGGGCAATCCGGCTTGGACGAGCGTGCAGACAAGGCCGCGGCCGAGGCTGAGATCCTTCAGCTGAGCATCGCGGGAATTCAGCTGTGGGAAGCCGGGGTTCGTGCGCATGAGACCTTGTATATCGAGATTCATCCACTATTGAACATAGTCCCACACGTGCCGCTGGCCTACCGAGACGCCGCCCGCATTCGGGCTCGATGTCAGCAGATGAAGACCGCGGCTCTCGCTGGAAAGCTCGAGACCTTGCGGATCCTGGCGGATCGGAATCGCAGCGATCCGGCCATCCAGCAGTACCTGCAAGCGATGCCCCTCTTTGTGGCCGGCGCGAAGGTATTCCCGAGCCTGGTCGGAAGCCTGCTCGTGACACTCACCATACTCCGAGTCTCGCTGTTCGCGAGTTCGTCAGTCGGTGCGCTGATCCCGGCAGCCGAGGGCGCCTCGGGTCGCGCACTCCTGGCCCGGGCTGGCCTGGAAGCCCTCACCTTCACGGCAGTGAGTCGGACTCTTCAGGGTGTTGCCAGCGCGCCGTCCAAGTTGCCGTTCCTCGTGGATCTCGCTCTGAACGCGGGTCTGTTCACGGTGCTCCGGTTCACGTTGCCCGCGGTCTACAATGCGTTCGCAGCGCGAGGAATGGACGTCGCTGCGTGGGCCGTGTCGCACGCGACGGCGTTCGCGATGCTCCAAGGCTTCGGCGCGATTCATTTCCGGCTCGAGAGGAAACGGTGGCCGACAGCGGCGGAGTTCGGGGACATGGCGGTGGAAGGCTTGGTCCTCTACGCGTTCCTGGCACGGACGTACGGCGGTGCGCCGCAAAGGGGCACCCGACCCGGCCGCCTCGCCGTGCTCGAGACCTTGTACGAGAAGTATGGGGATCACCTCGAAGCGGTAGAAGTGGCTCGGAACAAACTCGCTAATCGCATAGCGGAGGAACTGAGAGCGGGGCGAGGAGATGACCCCGGCGTGAGACAGACGGTCGAGTCGGAGGCCAAGGCCCTAGACGACGAGCTCCAGAGGCTGATCGACGAGATAGGCAGGGATCCGGAGGTCGGGGAGCGGCGGCTTCGTGCGGCGCTGAGCGCGGCGCCGGTGCGAACCGAGGAGATGGGTGCGGAGCTGCTGACTCGGTCGTTCGACCTGGCACCCGACGTGGCGTTGCGCCAGACCGGAGGGGAGGCGCAATTCACCTATGCGCCCGAGGCAACCAAGCCGCTGGTGGAGGGTCTGGAAGCGAGGGGCGCCGTCATCACGGAGCTCGTGGATGCGAGCGGGCGCCACACCGTCGTCGCCGAGACGGCTGGGCAACCGCCGATGTTCTTCAGCGAAAGGGGGCCGGTGGCGGCATTCGAGCCCGGAACGGCGCCGCGGAAGGCGGGCGAGATGACCAGGTTCCTGCGAAGCTCTGGACTCAGCGAATCGGAGATCCTCGGCTACGGGGGGGCCGATGCGTCACGGTTGGGCTCCCGGACGGCAGGTCGGGTCGCGCGGCTGGCGGAGCACTTCACCGCCGCTGACTTGAAGGTACTCGGCGACTTTCTCTGGCGGTACGATATCATCATCGATGATGTGGTGGCGGACACCCTGATGGAGCGCGTCTCGGCGGGTGACATGGCGGACGCGGTGGCCAATCTCGAGCACAAGGCGGTTCTCATCGAGGAGTCGGGGGTCCCATCCGATCTGGCCGACACGTTGAACGTCTCCGTGGTGGGCCGCCCGCGCCCATCAACGACGGCCGCGACGGGCCCTAAGTTCGATCCAGCGTGGCGCATGGCCGAAAAGCAGCTGGCCCCGGCCTTGGAAAGTACGTTTGGTCCGGGATGGCAGCCATCGAGAAGAACCCCCGCCCCGGGCGCCGCGCCAGGTGAGAGGCTTGGAAGCACGGTACCCGAGTACTACAACCCCGATCTCGAGATGGCGTTCGAGGTGAAGAGACTGAACATTGAAGAGTTGGGCGTGGGGCCGGCGGGAGAGGTCGTCGGGACGCCCTCGAAGCAGTCGAAGGAAGCGCTCGGCCGAGCTCGGATGCAAGTTGCGGGTCGGCGATGGGCGCATCCAAAGGGTACCAAGCAATGTCTGGTCTTCAATGTCACGGGGCAGGGAGCCACCGACATCTCAGCGGTGGGAAGGCAGCTCGTGAGGCTGATCGGCGAGCACTTCATCAAGTATGATCGGGTGTTCCTTCAGGATGGCGGCACTCTGACCGAGATCAAATGAAGTCGACGCCTTCAGAACTCTTGCCGGGCGTGCAGTGCGCAACGCAAGTCGTTCCGGCGCGGCCGCGACCGCCGTGAGGCCCCGCGGCACGGCCGCGATAGATTCCCTCCGGGCCTGGTTGCGACCCGCTTGGTGGGCGGCGCGAGATCAGTCCTCGGCATAGAGTACCAGGCGCAGGTCCTTCCGAAATCGTCCGCGCATCCCCCAGTCCTCGCCGAAGCTCTCGATGATGCCGAAGTCCTCCTGGTGGGTCTCCTCGAAGGTTCGGACTGCCTCCGCATAGAGATGATCCTGCATCCGCTTGAGGTTCTTCTGGTAGATCGCCGAGTAGCCGCCCTGCTGGGACGTGATCGCCTCGACGACCTGCTCACGGGACGCGTTGGTCTTGGCCATGATCGCCAGGATCTGGCGCTCCGCTTCGGTGGATCCCTCGTCCCCTTTGCTCTTGCCGCCGGTCATCACGTGCGCAAAGCCGCTTGCCGCAGTTCGTGCCCTCCGTCGCGCCTCCACGCCCGCATTCGCGGCCGCGACCGCCGCCTCCGTGAGCTTGGAGGCTTGGAACAGCCCGTAGCCTATGACAACGGCGGCCGCCAGCGGGATGATGACCGCCGCCGCTGAGGTTGCCACACCGGCAAGGTCCACCGCGGCCGCTTCGCCCGCGGCGGCCCCCGTTGCCGGTGACGGTGGCAGCTTTGGGAATCCTCCCGGCGGCGGCTCGGGGATGTTGGGAACGGGGGGGGCCTTGGGAATTGAAGGCGGCGGCGGGTTCCCGGGGATTTCCGGTGCGAGGGGCGTGGGGCCTTCCGGCAGGATTGGCTCCGTCGGCCCGTACGGATTGATGTTGGGGGGGATCTTCGGGCCCTGCCGCTGGATGGCCGGCATCGAGGTAGCCGGGCTTGGCATGGCGGGCGGGCTGGCGGTTCCTGCTCTGCGCTCGGCGTCGTGCCGATTCGCGTGGCTCGCCTCGTCCCCACGGCGCTCGACCGACCGCGGAGGAGTGCCGGCGATCACATCGTAGGCGGCCCGCACGGCCGCTTGTTCGAATCGATCCGCGGGGTCGCTCAGGGACACGCCGCCGGGCGCGAGGGTGCCGGCGACCGGGCCCGTCATCTGCTGGGCCACGTGCGCCGTTTCGTGCGCCAGAAGACGCAGGCCGTCCTCCGAACTGGGATCATACGCACCTTCGCGGAAGAAGATGTGCTGGCCGCTGGTGAAGGCAACCGCGTTCACCGCTTGGGCCAGCTGGTCAGCTTCGCCATCGGCATGCACGCGAACATTCTGGAGATTGGCGCCCAGACCCTGCTCCAGTCGCCTCCGGATGGCTCTGTCCAGCCTGGTGCCGCCGCCCGATGCTCCACGGATGCGTCGTGAAAGGCTGTCGGCCGCACTGGGCCTGGACGTCTTGGCGGCGCGCTGTATGGCAAGGTTTCCGGCGGCGTGCTGGAGGGCAGCCGGTCCGAAAGCGCCGTGCGGAACGCAGACAACCGACGGCGGTGCCGCGACGCTCTCGCGTGACGACCTGTCGGGCGCCTCCTCGTTCCTCTCCTTCGGCTTGGCCTTCATCTTCTCCGCTTTCATCGTGTGCTCCACCTCGAGGTCTCGGTGACTGGAGTGCGGCGCGATCGTGGGGGTCAAGGAGCCTTGACACCCGGCTGACCCTCGTCCGGACTGGCCGCGTGATCGGCGATCAGGTGGTGATACCGCTGAAAGTCCGACCACGAGGGCGACTTCCCCTGCTTCATCAGCTGCCGGTGAACGGCGCGCACGAGCTGGCGCATCCCGATCGGGCCACGCTCCTCGGCCGCCAGGAAAGCGGCGTCCAGCACTACGTTGCGGATGTCTCCGCCCACCAGCTCGAACTGGCGCGCCAGGAAGGCGAAGTCGATGTCTGGCGCGAGCGGCGCCTCCTCCGGGAACATCCCCCGCCACAGGCGCTCGCGATCCGCGACGTCGGGCTGGGGAAAGTCCACGACGTAGTGTAGCCGGCGCAGGAAGGCCTCATCGATGTTCCGGCGCAGATTCGACGCCAGCAGCACGACACCGGTGTGCTCCTCGATCTTCTGCAGCAGATAGGCCATCTCGATATTCGCGTAGCGGTCATGGGCATCCTTCACCTCGGAGCGTTTGCCGAAGAGGGCGTCAGCTTCATCGAAGAAGAGCAGCGTGTTGCCGGCTTGGGCACTCGCGAACACCCGGTCGAGGTTCTTCTCCGTCTCCCCGATGTACTTGCTGACGAGGCCTGAGAGGTCGATCTTGATGAGGTCCAGGCCCACCTCTCGGGCGATCACGCCTGCCGCCATCGTCTTTCCAGTGCCGGAGGCGCCGGCGAACAGGGCCTTCACCCCCGACCCGCTGGCGATTCGCCGCGCAAACGCCCAATCGCCGTAGACGATGTGACGTAAGCGGATCGCCGCGGAGATCTCCCGCAGCCGTGACAACGCAGCTGGTGGCAGGATCAGATCGCTCCAGCCGTGCTGGCAGGCGACGGTCGTGGCAAACGCGCCGAGCCGCTCGCGCGGCTGCTCCCGGGCCGCCTCGTGGAGCAGCGCGCCGTCGGAGAGACCGGTGCCGTCCCCCATCTCCGCTCGGTCGCGGGCGGCGGCGATTGCGTCGGCGATCTGCGCAGGCGTCAAGGCGAAGTGGTCGGCCAGCGCGCGGCGCTCGCCTTCGGGCAGGTGGATGCCAGCGATTGCGAGCGAGCGGCTCCAGAGGCCCAGGCGCTCCGGAAAATCTGGGACCCCGAAGTGCACGACGAGGGCGCGGCGAGGGCCGAGTAGGTCTCGCCACGCCACGGCCGGCTCGGCGACGATGAAGGTTGGGAGGCCGAGATGAGGCAGATCGGCCAGAAGGCCGCGCCCCTCGGGCGCCACACGCCCCTCGTGGTCGACGAGGGTGGCGAGGCCGCGCACGCACAGCGCCGCCGGCTCCAGCCGAAGCTCCAGGGCGAGCGCGGTGACGAGCGCCGCTGGTGCGGTGCCCGCGCGGCGAGGCAGGCTCAGATCGAGCGCGCGTAGCGGCGCGCCCATGGCGCGCACGATGGCTCGACAGGCGCGCGTGCGACCCGACCCCGGCGGGCCCGAGAGGACGATCACGGGGCTCTCCGCGCCACGCCGCGCGAGCAGTGTGGCCAGCCGCCGCAGGTAGTCGATTCGCTCAGCGGCGAATGGTAGCTCGGACCAGTCCTCCACGGCGGGTTCGGGCTGGGCCGGCTCGGCACGCGCGAGCGGGATAGCCTGGAGGAACCGCGAGACTACGGGGCTGGCCGCAAAGCCGGCGTTGAGGAGGGACGGCCGCGCCCCTGGCGGGTCGATCAGGCTGACGAGCTCGCTGGCCCGCAGCGTCGCTGACGGCCCCAGGGCGCGCATGACGTCACCCCGGCTGACACCGGCACCGGCCAGGAGCCGGATGGCCAGGTTGGCGGTGGGCCACTTGCGCGTCACGTCGTCGTTCAGGTAGGCATAGAGCACTTCGTAGCGGAGATCGAGCTCGGACGCCATGGCCAGGAGTACCAGGTCCTGCTCGAGTGTCGACAGCCCGAACACCGAGGCCAGGCGACTCCACGGTGCGTCGCGAGCCAGCTCGGCGGTGAGCGGCGCGAGATTGTCTGCGCTCGGCGCCACGGCATCCTGGGCGGTCTCGGCGAGCAGGCGATCCACCTGTTCGTCGCTCACGTAAAGACCCCGGAACTCATCGAGCGAGAGCTGGTAGCGGGCCCGGAGCCTCGCTATCTCGCGCCCCAGTCGGGCGTCGAGGCGCGTGAGGGCGGCCTGATACCGGAGCTCGTCGATCCGCGCCATCACATGCCGGTGAAGACGACGAACGGCCGGGCATCCAGGTCGGGCCACCGGCGCTCGCCGCGGTTGCGTCCGGTCAGGCTGAGCACGAGGTCGAGCGGCGGTCGGGACAGCGTGACGGTGATGCGCGCGGGCTCGGCCTGCACGCTCGCCGCCACATCGAGGAAGTTGCGTCGGAGGTAGTCGCAGCGGGAAGCAGCGAAGCCCGGCAAACGGCGCGCAAAGCTCCGGAGCGTCTGCTGCGCGGCCACGGCAAAGAGCGTGGCCCAACGCTCTGGCAGCGCCCCCGAGGTGTCGAGGAGGTAGGCGAGATCGTCCGCGGCGGCCTCGGCCGAGGGCGCGAGCAGCGGCCCGCCGGGGCCGACCGCGGCCCACCGGCCATGCCGGCCCACCAGCACGCGCCACACGCGCCCAGCGACCTCGACGCCCGCCGCCCGTAGCGGCGCCGGCTCGGCGCCGTCGCGCGCCGTGGCAGCGAGAGCGGCGCGCAGCGTGCGCAGCCGACCGGGCCCGAGCCCGGACAGCCAGACGGCCAGATCGGTCGGGCCGATGGCGGAGCCGATCCGCCAGACGTCGCGCCAGAACGGCTCCTCAAAGAGTCGCGTCCAGCGCGTGGCGCCGAGGCAGTGTCCGAGCACGACCAGTCGGAGGAGATCGCCCGCCGTCACGCCGTCGATCGACGGCCAGTCCATGCTGACCTCGGCCAGCGGCAGCTCAGCAAGGTCGTCCAGCAGCAAGAATGGGCCACCCAGCCGGGTGTGCGCCGAGGCTGGGGCCGTCTGCCCGGCTTCTGGTCCGCCCTCGGGCGCTCCTGCCGCGAGCGCGACGAGCCGGGGGCCGTCGGCGCAGACTGCAGCCACGGCGGCCGTGAGGGTTGCGGGGTCGGACTCCCTCGAGGCCCGGCCGATCGCGCGGAGCACGCGAGCCGCTGCGACGACCGTGTCGCCGTCAGTGCCGGCTCGGGCGTGCGCAAGGAGCCAGACGAGGAGACCGGGGCGGTTGGCGACGCGCGCGGTGAGCGGGTCGGGCGCCGAGGCGAGCAGGATGGTACGGAGCCCGGCGAGCGGATCGGCCGATCCCGCGCTCGGCGCCAGGGTGCGCACGATGTCGTGGGCGTCGACCTCGTCGAGCGCGATGGCGACCGCGGCGAGTGCTGGGCCGTCGAGCGCGGCGAGGGCGGCGCGGCCAGTGGCCGGGTCGTCCACGAGGGCGGCGCGGATCGCGGCGGAGTCTCCCAGGGCGGCCCAGCCTGCGAACGCCGCGAAGAACCACCGCTGGGCGCTGTCGGCGCGCGCACGAGCGCCGACATAGCTGGCGACATACTCGGCGCGGCTCGCGAATCGGACGACGTTGTCGCCGGTCCCGGTGGCGACCTCCCGCACGAGGTCTCGCACGAAGGCCCGCGCGCAGGCGGCGGCGATGGCCTCGCCGTCCCGGGCGGCGTCGATCGTCAGATCGGTGGCCAGGTGGCGGATGAAGACGAGCGCGCCATCATCCGCCGGCCACGCACGTTCCAGGCACGAGGCCACCGCGGAGCCGAGGGTGCGCCGGAGCGCCTCGTCCACGCGATCCTGAACGCGCTCGGGCGCCGGATGGTCGGCCACTACGAAGTGGTGGCTCCTCCAGCGGTGCACGCGAAGCTGATGAGCGTCGGCGGCGCCGGCCGACATTCGCCTCAGCCCCTCGCAACTGGCTCGACCACCGCGCGCGAGCCGAGGGCCGCGGCCTGGTCGAGCTCCGCGCGGAGCACGGGCACGTCCCCCCGCAGCGCCTTCACCTCCCAGCAGAAGCGCTGCGCGGCGTTGCCGGGCGTGATCGCGCGCACCATGAAGCGGCCGTCGACGACGCGCGTGACTGCGAGTGCGGAAGCGGGCTCGTCGCCCTCGACGATCGGCGTCACCAGCGCCGTGCGTCCGTCGGCGCGCGTGAGCGCCTCGAAGTAGTGGGGGAGGTCGACGATGGCGCGGCCGTCGCGGAGCCGGCCCTCGCCGCGATAGTAGACCGCGGCCTCGGGCCCCTCGAGCGTGGCGTGCACCAGGGATCTCGTCGCGGGCTCGAGCGGATGCGGAATCAGGAAGCTCTTCGTCCCCCCGCAGTTGAAGTTGCCGGAGACGTTGAGGACCCCGCCGACGGACGTCGGGCCCGAGATGTTGGCGCCGCCGTTCGCCGTGAGGCCGCCGTCGGCATGGAGGGGACCGACGCACCGCGCGCTGCCCTCGACGTGCAGCGTGTCCGGCTTGGCGCCGGCGCCGATCGACACCCGGTTGGCGATCCATGCGTTGCCGGCGCCGGGATCGGCCCAGCTCGCCACGCCACCGACGTTCAGCGACATGCTGGCGAAGAGCCCGGGCGTGTGCACGCCGAAGATCGGCTTGCCGAAGTCGAGGTTCTGATTGAGGCGCAGCCACGTGCCGTCGTTCCACATGAGCGTCGCGCCGGCCGGCAGCGGGCGGGGGCCGCCCGGGGCCATCTGCTCGACGGCGATGTCGCCGGCGACCTGCAGCTTGGCGACGGGGCCGGCGGTCCCGATCCCGACCTTGGCCGCGGCGTTGACGCGCAGGACCTCGGTGGCCCCGGGCTCCTGGTGGTTGACCGAGATGACGACGTCGCCGCCCTGGCTGCTCACGTGGGTGTCGCGGTCGTAGAGGACGACGCGCAGCTTGCGATCGCGCATCAGTCCGAAGTCGGCGCTCGGGTTGTCCGACCCCTGGGACTGGTGGTTCAGCACGAACGACCCGTCGCCGTTCTTGGCGGCGTTGGTGCTGCTCCACGGCAGTGAGGCCGAGATCCGCGCGATCTCGAGCCGCGTCTTCTTGTCGCCGCCCAGCGTGAGGAGCTGGGGAGGCGCGGCGATCCCCACGCCCACGGTGCCGTCGTCGCGCACGACCAGGCACGGCGTGAAGTCCGGCTTCAGCTGGCCGGTGGCGGTGTCCAGCTTGCCGGGGCCGACCGCGAACACGTGCGTCCCGTGCGGCGTCTTCTCGGCCCCGACTACGACCTGGAGCTCCTTGCCGCCAAGCGGATTGATCTCCACCCGGCGCAGCACCAGCGGCACGCCGGCGGTCGAGCCCGCCGAGTCGCGCAGCTCGAGGTGACCGCCGGACACGCGAGCGTCGCCGAGCACGTGGAGGTGTCCTTCCACCCACACGAGGTCGTTCTCGGGCGGCTTCGCGGGATCAGTCACCGTCCGGGGAGGGCGCACGTGGGAGACGAACGGGTCCGGATTCTTGCCGCGGTCGCGTAGGCGGATGAGGCCGTCGGCGGCCTCCACCGCCTCGACCACGACGCCGATGTACTGGCGGAAGGCGCGGATGAGGTCGCTGTCCGGCACCGTGCCGCCCGCGCCACTGTCGTTGCGGGGGACCAGTCGGCCCGGCTGCCCGACCGGCTTGAGCCAGCGCACGTAGCCGACGGGCACCAGCCAGATGGGCCGCGAGCCGCCCGGGGGGAACTCCTGGTACGCCACCGACTCGTCGAAGAGATCGGCGGCGCCGGGCAGGAAGGCCGAGCGCACCTTGAGGGCGTCCAGGGAACGGCCGGCCACGACGACGGAGCCGTGCGGCGGTACGGTCGGTTCGCCGACCTCGATGGCGAAGCCCTCGACCACGCGCGAGAATTGCCCGTCCGGCCGGCAGACCTCGAAGCCGGGCGCCGGGCCACCCGACGACGTCTCCGCGTACCGGAGCCACACCTTGACGAGCTGCCCCTCGGGTGGCGTCGTGGCCTGGAAGTTGACGAACCGGTCCTCACTGATGCGGGTAGGCGCCAGTACCACGGTGGCGCGGCCGTACCCGTCCCACGCGATACCGGGCAGAATGGAGACGTCGACGCCGCCGGTCGGCAGCTTGCGCTCGCGCAGCTCGAGGCCGGCGCCGATGCCCCAGGTGTGCGCGCCGACGGTGTGGCGCGCCTGCTGGATCCGGTGGTAGTCGACGACGGCGTCGAGGTCGTCGGCGCCGAGGTACTGGCCTTCGTAGAAGTCGGGTCGGGCGTTCTGCTCCATGGCTGCTCCTGGCTCAGCGACGGCGCCCGCGGCCGGGCGTCCGCTCTTGCCGAGCGATGGTCGCCTTGAGCTCGGCCAGCTCGCGCGCGAGCTGCTCCAGCCGCTCGGTCTCGGGCGGCCCGCCGGCCAGCTGGGTCGCCGTCCGCATCAGCTCGTCCGTGCGGGGCACCACCGCTCGCGCCAGCGGCGCCACGACCTGGTTGAGGACCAGGAATTCGCTGGCGTGGGCCAGCTCATCGCGGCTGGCGAAAGGCTGTCCTTGCGCGTCGCGGGCGCCCAGCGCGCCGAGCAGTACGTCCTCGACGCCGACCCGGCGGTCCGGGCTCGTCAGCGCGCTCCACAGCAGCGACGCGAACAGGGTCGGCGGCTGCCCGCCCCCCGGCGGCGCGGCGCCCCCCGTGGCCGCCGCCGTGCCGACGGTGCCGGCGGGCTGCGCGGGCGGGGCGGCCGCTGACCCGAAGAAGTTGGCCTGGTCGATCTTCGGGTTGCGCACGGCGAACGGCCGGCAGCAGAAGGCCTCCAGGATGCGGCGGATCGAGGTCCCGATGGTGTCGAGCGAAAAGAAGGACAGCCAGTACGCGATGTTCGGGATGGTGACGAGGAACTTGCGCGCGCTCAGGTCGCAGACACGGACGACGCGACACTGCTGGCGCGTCACGGTCACGGTGGCCAGCGGGACGCAATCGGCCAGCGCGGGCTCCGGGCAGGGAGGCAGCAGCGCGGCGCAGAAGCACTTCTGCACTACCAGCGCTGCGATGGCGCTGATGGCCGCCGCCGTTTGGTTGAATTGGCCCAGCACGACGTTGGGCGGCTCGTTCGTCACCGCCGGGATGACGATGGCGGCCAGGCGCTGGGCGATCTCACAGTCGTACAGCCCCTCGCTCAGCACGAACTCCTGCACGGCGTCGCGGAACGCGACGACCCAGTTCTGCGCCTGCTGGGGGGTGGCGCTGGCGCCCAGCCCGCCGAGCTCCTTGAAGAGCGGCTCCAGGCAGCACAGGAACCGCCGGGCGGCGGCACCGAGTTGCCGCTGATCCGGATCCACCTTCGGCGCCTTGTAGACGACGAAGCGATAGCCCTCGCAGGTCACGGTCGGCTCGCACTGCTCGGGCAGGCTCCGCGGATGCGGCGCCGCGTGCACGCGCCGGGGCGCGACGGCGGTCGCGCTCTTGCCGCCGCAGCCACAGCCGCCGTTGCCGCCGGCGCCGTGACCGCCACCGTGACCGCCGTGGCCGGCGCGGTCTCCGTTCGCGGCGCCACAGCCGCAGCCGCAGTCGGCCGGAGTCGCGCGCAGGACGGCCACGCCGCGTGACGGTGTCTCGGTGTAGCAGACGGCGAGCACCCACTCCTCGGTGCCGCCGGGGCAGTTTCCGGGGTCGGGTACGCCGGGCTGACCGGCGGCCGAGCCGGGCGTCGGCTGCGTGAACATGTCGCGGCAGTCGTCGCTGGGCGGGCGGCACCGGTTGATCAGGTCACAGACGTCGACCTGCTCTGGCCGGCACACGACGATGTCGTTGCCGCACGGCGAGAGCGCGTAGCCCGGCTTCACGATGACATGCCGCTGGTCGGGGCCGCACACGCCGCAGACGACCTCGAGGCCGCAGGCGACGCCCCAGCCGTGCAGGTACCGGTTGTGCAGCCGGTTCTTCGCCTGGATGTAGTGATCGAGGCGGTTGAGGTCCTCCTCGGTGAGGAGCTGCCCGGCGAAGAAGCGCGGCCGGCAGAGGCACTCGAGACCGCCGCAGGCCGGGCACACCGGCACGGGGTCGCAGGTCGGACGGCCGTCGCAGTCCGGTAGCTGCAGGATGTCGCGACTTGGGAAGGTCCCGATGGCCATCGATCGCTCCTCCACGCGGCGCACGCGAGGCGCGCGCGGCTCGAATCTCTAACCCTGCTGCACCCGGAACCAGCTCTCGAACAGCCCGCCCTGGATCCCGAGCTTGGAGGCGGGGTCCGGCGGCGCCGGGCGGTCGCCGCTCGGAAGCTGCGCCCGCACGTGCTCGCCGTCCACCGCCTTGCCGTTCACGTCGAGCACGAAGTCGCAGCGCATCACGATCCAAAGCTCGCCACCGCGCCCGAGCACCTCCCGCAGCGGCTCCGGCGGCTCGACGGGCAGCAGGAAGGCGACGGCGTCGACGACCGGGTTGGCTGAGAGCGTGGCGCCCGTGATGACGCCGCCGGCGATCTGGACGTTCTCGACCGGGACGGTTTCCCCGTCGATGGCGCACCGGCAGTGCAGCCCGAGCTGGTTCAGCTGCCGGTCGTGGTCGATGAGGATTTGGAACACGTGGGCCGCGTCGATCGTCTTGGTGTCCACACGGTTGGTGAACGCCACGATGATCCCGCGGCGGCGTTGCTGGCCGGCTACGTTGATCGTGGCCAGCGGACTGGCCTGGTTGTGCCGCCACGACAGCGCGCGGATGCGCGTGAGCCCCTCCTCGAGACCGGCGCCCGGGGGTCCTGCGGGCCCGGCCGCACCCGCCGGCCCCGGCGCTCCCGTCGCTCCCGCCGGTCCGGCCGGCCCGGGTGGCCCCGCGGGCCCGGCGGGTCCCGGTGGTCCAGCCGGGCCGGGAGGTCCGGCCGGGCCCGTGCCCCCGCCGCCGGGCGGCTGCTGGAGGATGCAGTCGATGACGGCCTTGACGAGCTGGACGCTCGGCAGGATCAGGCGCTCGGTGACATTGTCGATCGCGACCGAGCCGGCCGGTGGCGGTGGGGTCGTCGGCGGATCGACGATCAAGTTGCCGACTCGATAGTCCTTGATCGTCGCCAGGACGACGCAGTCCGGCTGGTCGCAGTGGGGGCAGCCCTCGAGGCTCTTGAGCCAGAGGTCGCCACACTGGGCCGGCGGCGCGGGTGGCGGCGCGTCCGGCGGATCGAGGATGATGCCGAGCTCGTACGACTCGAGGATCCGGTTGGGCGCGCAGCGGGCGTCGTCGCACCCGCACTCGTCGTAGAGCACCGGGATGTCTTCGGTCGGACACTCGCGATAGCGGATGCATATCTGCAGCTTGTGCGGGGCGGTGTCGTTGGCGTCGCGCAGCCTCTTGATCTCGGGCAGGGCCCACAGGTCCAGGCAGTCCTTCTCGAGCAGCACGATGTCGTGGCCGCAGCAGTCCACTGCGGTCCCCGGCTCCACGCACACGTAGCGATCACGGCAGGCTGGCGTCTCGTGCTGCACGACCTTGAGGCCGCAGACGACACCTGTGCCGTGCAGGTGCTGGTTGTGGTGGCGCAGCTTCTCCACCACATAGCGCTGCTCGTCGACGAAGTCCCGGGCCAGCATCAGCTTGCCGGTCCAGTAGGCGTTGCGGGTGAAGGCGTGGAAGTCGCAGCTCGGACAGCGGGTCTCGGTGTCCACGACGTGATGGTGTGCCATAGGGACCGCTCCCTCGATGTCCGGTTCAGTTCAGTTGTGACCCAGTGCCCACGCGACCCGAGCGGCCCACACGCAGCTCCCGGCGCCCGGCCGGGCGAGCGGTGGTCCCGATGAGCGTGCCCGTTCCCAGCGGCGCCCCATCCAGACGCATGGCCGGCGGCAGCCCGGCCACGACGGCGTCGAAGCCGAGCATCGACTGCACTCCGATGCGGAAGCGAGGCTCGACCCACGCCACGTCCCACTTCGTGTGGGCGGGGCTTTCGGCGCGCAGCAGGTTGTCCAGCGACTTGCGTCCGGCCTCCGAGCGCCCCATGCACGCCGGCACGAACACCGTGAAGCGATGGGCGTAAACATGCAGGGGATCGCGGTGCGGGTCCGGCGTCATGATGAGCTGTGCCCGGCCGGCCTGGGTGCTGGCGTCGAGCTGCGTGCGGTTGACGATGCGCTGCCCCCACAGCATCGCCTGCGCGCCCAGCCGGCCGACGCCCAGGTGCAGCCACCGGCGGAGCCGGAAGTGCTCGAGGATGAGCGGTGGCGGCTCGTAGGCGGGCACCTCGGGGGGCGGCGCACAGTTGAGCGGCCGCTCGCCGCAGACGGTGCGGTGGAGTGCGGTCGCGCCGCAGGATGCCGGAGGATCCCAGCCGAGGAGCGTGAGCAGCTGCTCCCGCAGCCCCCGGACGGTGCCGCGCCAGGCGAAGAAGGCGCCGGCGCGAGCGAGCAAGCGGCGGCGGCGGGGCTCGCTCCACGACCGGTCGAAGGTCACTCCGATCCACGTTGCCAGCCAGCTCAGGAAGTCGATCGGGGCCGTGCCGACACGCTCGGCCGGCGTCGAGGCCGGGTCGAACAGCGACGCCTCGGTGTCGACCACGCGCTCGATGCCCCGAACCGTCGTATCGAAGAGCGAGACGAACCGTGCGGTGAAGTCCGCGCTCGTCGGCTCAGAGGCAAAGACGGCCGGGAGGTAGCGCAGCGAGGTGAGACGGGGAAACTCGATCTCGATCGCGCGGACCACCGGGGTCGCGGTGCCGTTGCCGGTCAGAGTGAGCTCGAGCCACAGGAAGCGACCGGGTGGGCTCGGGACCAGGCAGTCGAGCAGGGGCCGCCCGCCGCCCGGCCCCCGCGTCGGCGACGTGATCTCCAGGCGCGCCCACGTTGCGAACCCGGCGAGCTGATCGGCGTCGTACTCCTCGTCCGCGCAGAAGGTCCGCACGCCCAGACGCGTGCTGGCGGGCAGCTCGCCGTGAACGACGACACGGTGCCACTGGCAGCCCTGGGTTTGGCTGTCCAGGGCCGCCGTGCGATAGGTGCCGTTGGTCAGGAACGGCGCGACGGTGATCGGCGGGGCGTCCGCGGGCAGCCCGTGCAGGTCGAACGTCGTCGAGGCCCCCGGGCATTGACTCGTGCACAGGGCTCCTAGCGACAGCGTGCCCTCGGGCGAGACGGCGAACGGCACGGGGGCGAACCGGGCGAGCGCGTCCTCCACCCGGGCCGGCGCCGGCAGCTCGCTGCCACCGGTATCGAACACCCGCAGACGGCGCTCGCCGGTTGGCACCCGCTCGATGACCCAGAGGCGATCCGCGCGGTCGAGGGCCAGGTGCTCCGGGCGATCGAGGCCCTTGACGACGGCGCTCGAGCGGCGGCCTGTGAAGCGATGGATGACGCCGTTCCAGGCGTCCGCGACCCAGACACACCCCCGTGAATCGCACGCGACTGCGACCGGCTTCCACCGGCCGCCGGGCGGCTGCAAGTGCCCGCGGAGCTGGAAGCCGGGCAGCAGGAAGACCGACACCCGGTGGTTCTCACCCCGGATGCGAGTTCGCAGGGCATTGCGGCGCGGGCTGGAGCCGGTCGCCAGCTTGCCGTCGAGCCCGCGGTCGCACACGTAGAGGACGTCGCCGCAGATGGCGACGCCGCCGGGGTTGCGGAGCTGGCGCGCGCCGCCGCCGTGGCTCCACGAGGCCGCCGGCTCGGTCGTGGCTCCGTGGCCACCCCCTGGCGGCCGGTGGTGGCCGCCCAGGCAGGGGACGTCGACGAAGCGGCACGTGCACGGATCGAACCGCTTCAGGGTCAGCGCGCGGCGGTCGAGCAGGAACACGCTGCCGTCCGAGGTCAGGCTGACGTTCGCGGGCGGCACCAGGCCGCCGAAGCTGCCGGAGGTCTCGGTGAAGCGGCGCTGCGCCGCTGGCCGCAGCGCTAGGCTCAGTGCGCCGTCGCACGGCGAGACGTCCACGCCATCGAAGCCGCCCGGCGCCGCGGCGCGCCAGCCCGTGCGATCGTCGACGAGGAGCGAGGTCGGATCGTGCGGCGGCTCCGGGATGACGGGAACGCGCTCGAACCGGGAGGCGCCGCCAATCATGGTGTGTCCTCGGAGCGGTAGCGCACCGTGATGACATGCGCGGTCGAGAAGACGAGCGCGCCCGATGCGATTGGCACGTCCGTGCAGGCGGGCTTCTCTTCACCTTCGACGGTGATCGTCAGCGTGCTGATGCTGGCCACGCCCTGCTGGCCGAACACGCGCTGGTAGACCTTCGAGTAGTAGATGGGATAGCCGAACGGCCAGCCCTGGCCGTCGTCGCCGCCGCGGAGGGGGTGGAAGTAGTCGAGCAGCGTGCGCTCCACGCGCTCGGCCACGTCGGTGAGGTCGGCGTCGTCGGTGACCACGATGTCGACGGCGACGGAGACCCGCTGGTACTGCGGCTTCAGCACGAACAGCTCCGCCGTCACGGTGCGCCGGGCGTCGAGGCACGCGCACACCGTGCGGAGCAGGCCCTCGCTCGGCTCGGGCGCGGGATCGTCCGAGTCCGGCACGACGATGACGCTGACGGCGCCCGGGACCTCCACCTCCGGGAACTGGGGATGGAAGAGCGGCAGCGCCTTGGCGCGGCGGACGTTGCCGGCCTGGGTCGCCAGGTATTCGTAGTCCTCGGCGGTCACCGCGCGCTCGCGGCTGCGCAGGACGCGAGGTGCCCGCCTCTTCGCGTCGTCGAGCGTCTCCTCGTCACGCCCGTCGCTGGCGGGCAGGAGGTTCTCCGACACCGTTGTCGTCGATGCCATCGATGCGAGTGACGACCGTGCGGATGAGACGGGCGACGACGTTGCCGCGGCGGCCGCCGCCGACGCGGTACTGGCGAGCCACGACGTTGGCGTCGGGGTTGAGCACGTAGGCGACGGGGATGTTGCCGTTGACGCCGTCGCCCGTGATCACGGTGCCGGTCGTCCGATCGAGCACGTAGTGGTTGTCGCGCGGGCCGGAGCCGAAGAGGTCCTCGACCTCGGTCCACGGCTCGAAGCCCTCGTCGCTCTGCTGGATCTCGAGCCGCAGCGAGCTCTTGAGGACCGGCCGGGCGCTGAGCTGGAACCGCTGGTTGCGGCTGCCGTCGCTGCCGCCGAGGACCTCGTCGACGATCGTCTCCGCCTGCTCGACGGGGACCGTGTTGGTGCGGATGGCGAGCACGGCGGGCGGCCGCTCGTACTGGGCTCGGTCGAGTCGCGCGCGGATCCAGTAGCGCTGGGGAGCGGCCGGGTCCGTCTCGAGCCGGAGCTTCGCCGAGATGCCCTTGGCCGGCATCTTGAGGTGGACGTGGCCGGAGCGTGTGAACGTGAGCGTCTCGTCCTTGAGCAGCCCCAAGCCCTCCCAGCGGGCTCCGTTCCAGAACTCCCAGCGGATGGTGGCCGGCGGATAGGCGGGCGCCCCGGCGCATGCCAGGTAGCGGCCGGCCACGGTGTCGCGCTGGACCACGACGGCCAACTCCAGGGTGCCGGGGGGCAGCGGCGCTGAATCCACGAAGCCCAGCGCCAGCTCGGCGTCGTCGCGCGCCGGATCGCCGAAGGGCGCGAAGCCATCGGTGGCCTCGCGGTTGGCGTCGGTGACGGGCACGTAGGCGGCGTCGCCGGCGCCGCGCACGAGCACGGCGTCGAGGCTGGCCCGCCACGCCATCAGCGCGCGGGTGGTCTCGAAGATGAGGGGCGGCCCGCCGTCGCCCGGGTCGGCGCTGAGCTGGGTGCGCGCGGGCACCGGTACCAGCGCGGCGCCGTGGGTAGCCTTCACGGGGAGCGTCACGTCGGCCCGGGCCGGCGCTGCCGGCTCGCAGCTCGATCCCGATGAGCTCGAGGAACTTGATGTAGTTGAGCGCGGGGACGCGGTTCAGCCGGTAGAGCAGCATCTCCGCCTGCCAGGCGAAGACCTGGGCCAGCGTGACGCCGGGATCGTTGTCGTTGACGTCGGTCCAGGCGGACTCGCCCGGGCGCCACTCGGGCGCGTAGCGCGCGATGCGCGTGCGGATCTCGGTGACGAGTCGTCGAAGCGGCGATCGTCGATCTGGGGCAGGAGGTCCTGGAGCGGCATCAGACCGCCTCGCGGATGTAGAAGGGATAGACGAGGTTGCCGATCGCGTTGTTGGCACGAATGCGATAGCTGATGCGGATCAGCAGCAGGTTTTCCTGCTCGGGCGGCGCTCCGGCGGCGACGTCGAGGACGTCGATGCGCGGCTCGTAGGCCGTCAGCGCCGGTGCGCACGGTCCGCGTGACGAGGGCGATGGTGGCGGGGCGTGTTGCCCTCGAACACGAGGTCGTGGATGCCGCAGCCGAAGTCCGGCAGCATCGGCCGCTCGCCCGGCGACGGTCGAAAGGATGAGAAAGATCGACTCCTCGATCCGCTGCTCGTAGCGCGCCTGCGCGATGCGGCCGGCCGGCGTCACCTGCAGGGGAAACTTCCAGCCGATGCCCAGGAAGTTGCGCGTCAGACCGCTCACCGCTGTCTCCTCATCCCGGAATCGAGTCCACGACCGCCCGCAGCGTGTCGACCGCCTGCTTGACCGATGCGGTCGTCTGCCGGAGGTCGGTCCCCGTCGACATGCTCGCGAAGTCCGGGATCTGGAGCGGGATGCCCGCCACACCGGCCACCATGCCGACGATGTCCATGACCGGCTTCAGGGGGCCGAGCGACTTCAGGAGATTCGCCTGGGCCGCATCCGCGCTGTGCTCGGCGCACGCCAGCGCCTCCCGTAGCACGGGGTTGCCGTCGGCAGAGACCTGGAGCGAGGCGCGGAACTCCAGCAGACTGTCGACCTGGGTGAGGAAGCAACCCAGGAAGCGCAGGACAAGCTCCAGCATCCCCTTGAGCATGATCGCCAGCCGGGGCAGCTGGAGCGGCGGGATGCACTCGGTCAGCTTGTCGATGGCGTCGACGAGCCCAAGGACCGCCCCTTTCTGAACGAAGTCCTTCAGCGCCGCGATGACGTTGAGGATCTTGAAGAGGCACGTCAGGCTCGCCAGGAGCGGCGCCAGCTGCAGGAGCAGGTTCATCGTGAGCTTGCAGTCGGTGGGCGGCCCCGCCGAGACGTCGACGAGCGCCGTGAGCTCGACGCCCCCGAGCAGCTTGATCTCGGGGATGTCCCCGAGCGGCTTCAGCTCGACGCACGGAATCGCGGCGCTCAGCTCGACGGCCATGGGCGGCCTCAGATCGGGGGCCCGACGGGTGCGACGACCCGACCGTTGATGATGACGTTCGGCGCGTGGAGCTGGAGCGTCCCCACCGCGGTGACGCTGATCTGTCCGTTGGCCAGCTCGATCGTGTTGCCGTGCGCGTCCGGATGCGGATGAAGCCGCGGTCGCCGGCCTGCACGGCGGCATCGTAGATCGCGATCTCGTGACCGTTCACCGAGCGGATGAGCCGCATCCGCCGATCGCTGGCTGGCGGCGTGTCGGTGCCGTTCCACAGGAACCCGACCACGTAGGGGTGGTCGAACTCGCCGTGCTCGAAGGCAACCAGCACCTCGTCGTCCTCCTCCGGCATGTAGTACACTCCGCGCTCGGGGCCGCTCATGAGCGTGGCGATGGGCGCCCAGTGGCTGCGCTGCGCCGGATGCATCCAGGGGAAGTCGACCTTCACGGCGCCGGCGGCGGCGTCGATCTCGCGCACGATGCCCACCACCACGCCCTTCACGTCCTTCACTGCAGACCCTCCAGGATCCCGCTGACCTCCCGGCGCGCGCTGAAGCGGGTCAGGTAGCCGCTGTCGTTGAGGGTGTGCACGGTCTCTGTGATGAAGTAGGTGCCGTTGAAGCGCGCGCCGAGCCCCTCGATCTGTACCTTGCGGCCAGCCCGCAGGTCGGGGAGGCCGACGGTGGAGCCGGTCGCCTTGACCATCTCCTTGTGCCGGTCCTTGAGGATGGCCTGGGCGAGCTGCTTGGCCTCCTTCTCGGAGTGCACGGGCTTGTCGACGACCAGCTCCTCGCGCGGATCGCAGACCTTGAGCAATTCGTGCAGGTCGGTGTTGACGTTCAGCTCCTTGTCGTCGAGCGTCGCTTTCACCGAGATGGTCTTCTTCTTGGCCCGGTCCCAGCCGTTGACCGTCACCGACTTGACCTGGTTCGCGGTGGTGAGCGTCGGCTTGAACTCGATGAGCGAGGCGCCCCAGCGCAGGCGGAACTCGACGTTCCGCTGACCTGGCACACGGCCGTCCGATGGGCCGAAGTAGAGATGTTGCGTGCGCTGGTCGGACTGGCGGGACGTCGGATCAGCCTCGCGCACGTAGACGACGTAGCCCAGCCGCCGCGCGCGGGAGAGCAGGAAGTCGATGTCGTACTGGTTCTTCTGGGCGACGTAGGGCAGCACGTCCTCCTTCCCGAGCGCGTTGTCGTTGATCACGATGGGCAGCGGGAAGCGCTTGTGGTTCTTGCCGAGGTCTTTGTCGACCAGGGTGGCGATGTTCTGGGCGATCTCGCTGTCGCGCTTGTCGTTCCAGGTGGTGCTGTACTGCTTGCGGCGCAGCTGGTGCAGCACGTTGAGGCCGCGCACGGTCAGCGTGGGCGCCGCTGCCGCCGGTGAAGTTCGGCTCGAGCGTCGTGAAGGTGCCCTTCAGCATCAGGCGGAGGTCGCCGGCGTAGCCCATCCACAGCTCGACCTGCTTGTTGCAGGGGTCGAACAGGCGGAAGCGGACGCTGTCGTTGGTGGAGCCAGCAAGGTCGTCGGCCGTCTCGTCGCCGACGTACTTGAAGCGGCGGCTGCCGGCGTCCCAGTTGTTGACGGTCAGCTCGATCCCGTCGATCTCCTTGATGTTGTCCTTGTAGGTGACCTGCACGACGTCGCGGAGTACGTCACGTGGCAGGCCGACGCCCTCGATGCGGACTTCGAACTGGGGCACGTAGAAGCCGTGCTGGCGGATGGACTCGTCGGTGAGCGTCTGCGTGGTCATGGCCGGCTACTGGATGGGCGGGATGTGAAGGAATTGGCCGATGGACAGGCGGCGCGGGTCGTCGACGTCGTTGGCGCTCGGCGATGGCACGCCACTCACCGGGACGCCGGTAGTAGCGGCCGGCGATCCCGGCCAGCGTGTCGGCCAGCCGCGTCACGTGGCTGTGCGTGCGGTTCGGCGACGTCAGGTTGAGCTGATCGAGTTGCTGGTCGAGCGTCTTGTACTCGCGCAGCGACAGCGCCGAGGGTGGCCCGCAGCGGAACGCCCTCGGGGCTGAAGAACGTGAACTTCTGCTTGATGCTCTCGACGACGCACTGGAAGTGATTGCGCCGCTGGTTGCCGGCTGAGGCCGGCAGGTCGGCACCGGGAAAGCTCGCGTTCCAGATGAAGGTGCAGATCGGCGGTGCGTGTCCGGCGGGTTCGATCTTCACCAGCGAGTAGAGCCGGTCGGTGAGGGTCGTGACGCTGGTCGCCCCGGCCCCGGTGCCCGTCTCGGTGGTGTCGAAGAAGAGATCGACGGTGAGCTTCTCGTTCTGGCCGCGCACGAACTGCAGGAGCGGCGAGTCCAGGCCGGGGATGTCGATTTCGGCCAGCTGCGCCCCCTTGTCGAGGGAGAACTCGGTCGGGTTGAACTGGACGTCCATGACGTCCAGCGAACCGTCGCTGTAGGTGGCCACGATCGAGGCTTTCTGGAGCTGTTCCACCGGCGCCCTTATTCCTCCGCGTCGCGCTCGGCGCTGACACCGTCGGTGATCTTCCGCTCGGCGCCGCCTCGGCGCTCGCGCTCGTCCTCCGCCCGGAGAATCCGGGCGACGTGGCTCACGATGCGCTCCAGGAGCCTGGGCGAGAGGAGGGCGTCGCCGTCAACGGCGCGCACCGTGCTGGAGACCTCGCCGATTTCGACGTGCATGGTCAGCCCACCCGGCCGGCGGGGGCGCCGGCGCTCGCGGCCAGGCCGAAGCCAGGCACGAGGTGAATGCCTTCGTGGGCGATCTCGATGGCCTCGATGGCGACGGTGCTCTGGGTGGCGTTGAGGGTCGGGCCCGTGTACTTCACCGGCAGGCCTCGGCGGAAGAACCAGACGACGCTGGGCGCGTGGGCGGCGTCGAGCAGCGCGATGACGCCGTCGCGGCGGCGCCCGCTCCCGGTGACGAAGCCGTAGTGCCAGTCCCAGAGCTGCATGCCGAGGCCGGCGCCCTTCTTGAGCGTCAGGTTCGACCAGATGACGCGGTTGGGAAACCGCAGGACGGCGCCGTTCCGGCCGCCCTCCTTGTACTCCTCCGGCTGCATGACCATCTCGAGTCCGGTGCACTCCGAGAATCCTCCGGCCACGGCGAGTCCGCCCAGGTCCGGCCCCGCCCCGAGGACCAGCGAGCTGCTGGAGTCGACGAGGCTGATGACGAAGTTGTGGTTGAGGGGCGGGTCGTGGCGCTGGGCGACGGCGCCGGTGGCGATCACGAGGCCACCGCTGACATCGCTCCGGTCTCCTCGATCTCGAACTGGTCGTCGATGCGGCCGACCCGTAGGACGATGAACTCGAGGGGCTTGACCGGCGCCACGCCCACTTCGGCGACGAGCTCGCCGCGGTCGCGCGCGGCCGCGGGCGTCGTGTCCTCGTCGCAGCGCACGAAGAAGCCCTCGGCGGGCGTCGCCCCCGCCAGCGCGCCGCGCTGCCACATGAGCAGCAGGAAGCTGGTGAGGCTCAGGTGGATCTTCGAGCGGGTGGCCGCGTCGTTCGGCTCCAGCACCGCCCACTGGCAGGCGAGCCCGATCGCCTTCTCGATCATCAGAAGCAGGCGCCGCACGTTCAGGAACCGCCAGTCCGGATCCGACGACAGCGTGCGGGCGCCGAAGATTCGCAGCCCCCGTCCGGGAAATGCGCGGATGGCGTTGACATGCTCCTCGTTCAGCACCCCGTGGAGGGTCTCGTCGACGGCGACCGTGAGCCCCTGGATCCAGGTGAGGGCGCCGTTCGCCGGGGCCTTGTGCACGCCGATCGCGAGATCGGAGCGTGCGATGTAGCCGGCGACGTGCCCCGACGGCGGGATCGGGCGGGCCGGCGCACCGCCCAGCCGGAGGGGATCGCTCACCATCGCCCACGGGTAGTAGAGGGCACCGAAGCTCGAGTCGAAGCGGCGGCGCCAGGCGCGCACGGGCGATAGGCCGCGCCGGGGATCGGCAGCGGTTCCGTACGGGGGATCGAGGACCGCCACCCGGTCGCGCAACGACTCGCAGTGGGCGAGCATCGCCGCCTGCACGCGATAGACGTCCTCGTCGGCGAACCGCGGCGGCAGGTCGCCGACCGCACGAGGCGGAGGCGGCGCCGGCAACGGCGGCGGGGGCGGCAGGCAGGGATCGGGAACGCATGGCGGCAGCGGGCGGCGCTCCGGCGGCGGCACCGGCTGGATGTGGATATCCGGCACCGCGACGATGGCGACTTCGCGCGCCCGCTCGAGGGCGCGGAGCCCGCGCACCCGGTCGCGCACGACGGCGTCCGGATCCAGGGGCGACGTCGGCTCGCCGATGAAGTCGCGCACCGTCAGGACGACGAGGCCGTCGGCCCCACCGGCGAGGACGCCGAAGTCGGCGGACACGGCCAGCGGGTCGGCGGCGGCGATCTCCGCCTCGTCGCGCTCTTCCTCGATGGCGATCAGCGGCGGCGCCAGCGGCACGGCCCAGCCGCGCTCGTCGGCGGGCGGCCGCGGCAGGCCGGGGACGATCGCGGGCCCGTAGCGGGGGTGCTCGGGGACCAGTGTGAGATCCTCGTATCGGGCGACGAGGCGACCCTCGGCCTGGACGAGGATGGTGTATTCGACGCTCTCGACCACCAGGGGCGTGTTAGGATCGATGCCGACAACCGGCTGCTCCCACGGCATCCGCCGGCGGGGATCCGGGTGGATCCAGTAGAGGCGCTTGGTGTCGGGGTCGACGAGGGCGACGATGCGGTGGAGCACCGTGGCCCCGTTGACCGGAAGCCGGACGTGGGTGCCGCGCGAGAATCCGGTGATCGAGCCGACGGTGGTGTGCTCCGGCGCGGAGCTTCGCGGCTGGGCCCGCGTCTGCATGCGATGGGTGGCGATCACCCGCACGGCCAGCTCGTTGCCCCACACGCCTGGGCTCGAGGCCGTGATGCGCCAGCCCCGGGTCGGAACGGCCACCGTCCCGCACCACCGTGGCGGCCGCCGCCGCCGCCGGCGAGGCGACGCGGACGATCCACGCGCGCCGGCCGCCGCCGTCGAAGAAGGCGCGAGCGGCGTAGGCAAGGTAACCGGCACCGGTAAAATCGCCGAACCAGGCCTGGAACTGGCGCCAGCTCTCGATCGGCACCGCCTGGTGCGACGGGGCCCCGGCGGGCGATGCCGACGAAGCCGGCGATGTCCGTGCGCAGCGGCGCCACGCGGGGCGCGCCGGCGTCGACGCGCTCGTAGTAGACACCGGGGGCAGCGTAGGTTGGCATCGATTCCATCCGCCGCCTACAGCTCCAGCGTGAGGCCTTCGTGGACGAGCTCGACGGACTCCATCGCGATCTCGTTGCCGCTGGCCTTGAGGCTGGGGCCTTCGATCTTGTTCACCCAGGCGTTCTCCGCGTGCCAGCGCAGCACCGGCTCGCGCGCCTCGTTCATCAGCACGATCGTGACGTTGCGCCGGTCGGGCTGGCCGTTGACGATGTTGCGTGTACCAGACCCACAGCGAGCGGTCCGTGCGTGTAGCCGCGCTTGAGCGTGATGTTGCCGAACTTGCGCAGCCCGACGAGTTTGCGCACGTTGTTCTGCCGGTCGGTGCCCTCCCGGTAGTCGACGGCGTCGCCCTCCGCGGTGAGGCCGCTGACCTCCGCGAAGGCCCCGAGGGGCACGCCATCGATCTCCAGCTGGAAGTTGAAGGATCGGAACGGATCCCGTCTGTCGGCCGTGGCCATGACTCATTCCCCCTTGGGTTACTCGTCCGCGTGCGCCGTCCACAGGCCGATACGCACGATGACGAACTCGGCGGGCTTCACCGGGGCGACGCCCACGACGCAGATCAGCCGGCCGCTGTCGATGTCGGTCTGCGTCATCGTCGTGCGGTCGCACTTGACGAAGTAGGCCTCCTCGGGCCGAGTGCCCTCGAGCGCGCCGTTGCGCCACACCAGGGTCAGGAAGTTGGAGATCGAGCGGCGCACGCGGGCCCACAGCGGCTCCGCGTTCGGCTCGAACACCACCCACTGCAACCCCCGGTTGATCGAGGCCTCGATGAAGATGAGCAGCCGCCGCACGTTCACGTATTTCCAGTCCGAGTCGCTGGTGATGACGCGGCCGCCATAGACACGGATACCGCGGCTGTCAGCGCGGAAGTCGCGGATGACGTTGATGTTGTCCGGGTACGGATTGAGGATGTCCTGCTCGCCCGGTTGAGGCGGCGCTGCAGGCCCAGGATGCCCCGGACGACCTCGTTGGCGGGCGCCTTGTGCACGCCGCGCTCGATGTCGGTGCGCGCGTAGATGCCGACGACGTGGCCCGATGGGCGGGATTGCGTAGTCGGGGGCCGGGCCCGTCCCCGGCGCATAGGGATGGGGGACGAGGAGCCACGGGTGGTACAGCGCCGCGTACTTGGTGTCGAACTGCTGGCGCTGGGCCTGCACGTCGGCGATCGAGTCGTTGGGTGGCATGGTCCCGTCGAGCACCGCGAAGCGGTAACGCTGCTTCTCGCAATGCACGATGAGCGCCGCCTGCAGCTGGGCGTCGACGCGGCCAGGCGCGGCCACGATGCTGATCTCGTCGAAGTTGCCGAGGGCGTGGAGACCCGTGCGCTCCTCGGGGTTGGGATCGTCCTGGCCGATGTAGTCGAAGTCGGAGAGCGCGCCGATCTGGTCGTCGCCGCCGAGGAGGGGTCGGCGGGCCATCTCGCGCCGCCCATCGGGCAGGACGTCGACGAGGAACTCGGGGCCGAGCCGGATGCTCTCCAGCGCGACCGTGCGGGCCGGCTCCGTGAGATCTTGGGCGTGATCGCGCACGCGGACGTAGGCGGACTCGCCCTGCGAGCGCCGGTCCTCGCGGCGCAGGGGCTGACCGTCGTCGTCGGCGCCGCCCGGAGCGCCCGGCGTCCACGTGGTCCCGATCACGCGGTGCACGTAGCGGCTGTGCCGGGGATCGAGGGCAAGGTGGCGGAACACCTCGAAGTCGAGGACCTGGTTGTTGCGCGCCGGCTGGGCCGGATCAGGCTGCCGCAGCAGGTACACGGCGAGAGCGAACTCGATCGACATCACGGGTGAGCCCATGACGGCCGCCACCGGCAGCGCGACGTTCAGCGTGAGCAGGTAGCCGTTCTGTCGGTCGATGGCCACAACCTTGAACGGCGTGTCCATGGGCGCGCCCTGGGCGTCGGTGAGCGTCAGGATGGCTCCCGGCTCCAGCCCCGCCGCCGAGTCCAGCCGGATGTGGGTGGGGTCCTGGATCCCGTCGCCCATCCGGATGCGCGAGCGCACCAGCGGCGCGCTCTCCCGCCGGGCGCCCACCCGCAGCCGGTTGCCCCACACGCCGGGGTCCAGGGCGACCACGTCGAGCAGCGGCTGCCGGACGAAGATCGGCTGCGGTGGCACGTGCGGGAGCGTGAGCGGCGTCGCCACGCCGAGCTGCACGGGCGTGCTCGCCGCGTGCGTCTGTACGCGGCTGTAGACCGGCGCGCGGCCGGGCCTCACGACGCGCGCGAGGTCGTTGAGACCGGGAGCGCCCGTCAGGATGGGGGCGCTGCTCAGGTAGCGGGTGTCACCGGCGGCGATCGGGTGGACGAGCGTGGCCGTCTGGCCGGCGACCGGCCCCGGCGTCGTGATCTGCTGGACCGCGACGATCTGTAGGCTCGGCGGCGTGGCGCCGCCATGAGCGTTGACGAGCGGGGTGTCGAGCACGATGCGCCCCGCGTCGGGCGCGGTCGGCACACGGTTGGGCAGGTCGCGGATGACCACGTACTCGACCGACGGGTCGCTGTCGGCGCCCACACGCAGGACTTGACCGATGACGAGGCCCTGCCGGTCGCTCACGGGGAGGACGACGCTGCCGGCGCCGACCGGCTCATCCAGCGTCTTGATGCTGATGGCGCCGTCGTCGGCCCGCTGGACGTGCTCCAGGGGACTGCCCGCGTCGAGTCCGACCGCGGCCGGCACCCCCAGGGTGACAACGTTCAGGGCGCCGATCCGACGCACCTCCGAGCGGATGCCGTCCGAGAGCCGGAGCAGCTGGCCGGCCACGTAGCCCGTGTTGCTGTTCACCGGCACCACGCCGTCCCCGGCCGTCACGGCCTGCGTGAGGTTGCGGGTGGACACGGCGGCGCCGAAGGCGGGGTACGCGCGCACGACCTCGCCGTTCAGGTGGGCAAGCTGCAGGGGGGCGGCGAGAACGGCGCTGGTCTGACTGCCACCGAGCGTCGCGGCGCTGACGACGTAGATCAGCTCCTCGTTGCCTGCCGGCACCGTGATGTCGTTGATCTGCAGGAGCTGGCCGGCGGTCACGGAGCCGGCGCCGGCCAGGGCGACCGTGGTGAGACCGCGTGCATGGTCGCCCACGAGCGTGAAGTTGGTGGGCGCCGGGAACGCCGCGTGGTGCTCGACGATGTTCGCCGCCGCCGCATGCGAGAACTGCAACGGCAGCCGCAACAGCGCGACGGTGGCGGCCGGATTGACCAGGGCGCCGGCCTGCCGATATTCAGCGTCCGAGCCGGTGCCAAGGCGGATCCAGGCGCCCGGCCCGATGACGGCGGCCTCGGTCATGACGATCGCGGTAGCGCCCGCCGCGGTCCGCGCCAGCAGCGTCGATCCGATGCCGCCTTCCTGATGCGCGAACAGCTCGGCGGCGGCGGCGGCAGCGGCCTCGGTGTCGAGCACACGCGTGACGTAGAGCCGCTTGCCGCCGTTGGTGAAGAAGCCCTCCACCGCGTGCGGCAGGAATCGGTGGTCACCGTACAGGTCGGCGCTCAGGGTCTCGCCGAACCAGCGCCGGTACTCGCCGGCGCTGGTGACGAGGATCGGCACCTGGACGGGACCGCGCTCGGTGACGCCTAGCATCCCCGCGGTGCTCGTGCTCACGCCTTCGATCGGCTTGGAGCCGGTGTCGATCTCTTCGACGTAGACATCTGGGGACAGGTACTCGGGCATCACGGTTCTCCTGTTCTGGGCGGTTCAGGCGAACACCACGTCGAGCCAGTTTTCCGACTGCAGGTACTCGGGCTGGTACGTGAACGTGAGCGTCGTCAACAGCAACGCCGAAGCCTGGAAGGCGAGCCCCGCGATGCGGTGCAGAGGCGGCAACTCGAAGTAGCCGTCGGCGTCGGTTGTCACCTCGAGGCGATGCAGCCGCTGATACTCCGCGGGCGGCGTGCCACCGGTGAGCCGGACGTCCGCGCCATCGGGCAACCCCGTCAAGTCGGCGACGAACAGGACGCGGTCGCCCGCCCGCGCTGCGCGGCGCACCGGCGTCGTCGGGCGCGGGCGCCAGCGGGGTCAGCCGCAGCACGCGGACGCCGGCGCGATGGTCGGTGCGGAAGGGCAGCGCGACCGTCACCTGGCCGGGCTGATCGGGCGCCCCGAAGCCGGTGACGGCGATGACTGCGACTGTCTCGGCGGCGTCGGCGTGGTCAGGATCGACGCGAAGGATCGAGCCGGCGGCGATACCTTGCCGCTCGGACACGCGGAAGGATGTGTCGCCGGCGACGACCGCAGCCGCCAGCAATCGGTCGTCGCCGGCGACGGGGGTGAGGACCTGCCGTCCGACCTGGCCCGGGCCGACGTCGCGGCCTAGCACGAGCCCCGGCGACACGTTGACTGCGAACATCCTGTTCAGCGGGCTCGGGTCCGTCATCGAGCCGGGAACCTGCGCGTGGATGGCGGCGAGGGTCGTCCAGAAATCGACGACCGTGAGCGTTGCGTTGGGCACCGGCGTCACGACGTTGGTCACGGTGTCGCGCCGCACGGCCCGCCCCCGGATGACCACCGGCCGGCGGCGTAACGGAACGGCACCGAGGTCCACGGGCTGCCAGCCATCGGCGACGACCGGGTCGCCGATGGCATGTGGCAGGCCGAGGCCACCATCCAGCGTCACCTGCTGCAGGCCGGGCCCGAGATGGCGGATCAACGCGCGCTCGGCCGTCCCGGCGGGCCCGATGGCGAGGAGCTGGCCGGCGATGAGGCCGGTGACGTCGTTGAGGGCGAGGATGGGACTGCCGATGGCCGGCGCCGGCGCGATGATCTGACGCTGGTGCGCAGGCACCGTCACGGTCAACTCGACGGGCATGTAACCGTCGACGCTTAGCGTTGCGGTGACGGTGTAGGACGGCGACAGGAGCGGCGGGCAGGCCAGCCATGGGCGGGCGACGAGGCAGAAGGAGCCGTCGCCGGGGGCGGTGACGGTGACGCCGAGCTGGGGTGACCCGCCGGACATGCGCGTCGCCGCCGCCTGGCCGGTCTCCTCGTCCACGGCGAGGCCCGTCGCCAGGGCGGACCAGCGCTCCGCAACCGGCGGCGGATCGTCGACCGCCACGAGCAGCGTACGGCTGTCGGCGACGACGGTGCGCCGTGTCACGGCGCTCCCACGACCGTCCCGAACTCGGTCAACACGCTCAGCACGGGCACGCGGCTGTCGGGCTCCCGTGCAGTGTCAATGTCCACGAGGCTCACCTCGTAGGACACGGAGAGCTGCAGCGACCCCTCGAGGGCGTCCCACACCCGGCTGATCTGGTCGAGGTCGAGCTGTTCGAGTCGCACGTGCAGCGTGGCCTCGGTCCCGAGCAGCTCGGCGCGCAGGTCGGCGCCACGCAGAATTGGATGCGAGTGCAGGCTCTGCATCACCTTGCCGAGGAGGTACTGCTCGGTGTCAGGATCGCCCAGGTTCTCGCGGGTGGTGATCGGCGTCACCAAATAGTGCAGGCGTAGCGGCAGCGGCGGCGGCGCGAAGGTCGTGGGGCCGACACGGCGGGGCGGATCGTTCAGCCGCTGGTCGTCCCTCACCACGCGATAGAGCCAGAGCGACACGCCTTCCCGGCCGCTCTCGGTCATCTCCTCCGGCGTCTGGAGCGACACGACCATGCTGCGCACGGTGAACGGGGCCGAGGACCCGGCCAGGAACGGGTCGGCGGTGATCTGGTCCAGGAGGAACTGGCGGAGCGTGACGCTGGTGGCGTGGAGCGCCTGGTACATGCGGCGTCGTCAGTCCTGCCAGCGGGGCGGCGTGTCGGGCCGCGCCACCGCGTAGACGACGCCGCCGTCGGGCAGGCGCCGCCGGGACAAGACGCCGGCTTGGACCAGCTCACCGAGAACGTCGTCGATGACGTCGGTGGCCTGCTCGAATCCCGTCGGAGGCAACCACCACTGCGCGATCCCACGCGCCGTGTCGGAGACCTCCGGGTGCCTCTGCACGTGGTGCACGATGGCCTCCCGTAGTCTGCGCTTGTGAATCTCGGACTCGTCCAACCCCCACCTCGGCCGGCGACGGTGCCGCGGCCACCCCCGCCCGTGAGCAGGTTCCGTGCCACCGCGGAAAGTTGCGGGAATGGCTGAGGAGCACAGCGGCGCCGGCCCCTCGGTGGGTCCACCCGCACCCAGGCCCGGCTTCGGGTGACGGTGGATTCGCGGGTAAAGGCCCGGGTTAGCGCGCCGTCGGGGTGGGTCGCGGGACACCCGGGCCTGGGCGCGGCAGTGACCGGCGAGCGCGGAAGCGCCGGGCGCGCTTTAGGCGGAATGGGCGACGCGCACGATGCCGTGCTTCTTGAGAAGACGGCCGAGATGGCGGCGCTCGGTTTGGATCAGTCGGGCGGCGACCGAGACCTGGCCGCCGGCGTGTTGCATGACTTGGGTCAGGAAGCGCTTCTCGAAGGCGATGATGGCGCGCGCCTTGGCTTCGCGGTAGGTGAGCCTTCCCCCGTCCGCCTCGGTGACCGTCGGGCGCGGGCAGCCTGCCGGCGCTGGAATCGTGATGTGCGGGCCGTCGGCCAGCAGGAACTCACGATAGACGAGATGTTCGAGCTCCCGCACGTTGCCGGGCCACGGATAGGCGCCGAACCACTCGAGTGTCTCGGGCGAGAACAGCTTGGTGGGAACCCGGAACCGGGCGCTGCCGACCTGCACGAAGTGCTGGGCCAGCAGCGCGGCGTCGCCCGGCCGCTCGCGGAGCGCCGGAACGCGCAGTTGAAAGAGCCTCAGCCGGTACAGCAGGTCGGCGCGGAAGCGCCCGGCCGCCACCAGCGTCTCCAGGTCAACGTTGGAGGCTGCGATGATGCGGACGTCAGCGTGTTCCTCGACCCTGCCGCCGAGTGGCCGGTACTCATGATCCTGGAGGAACCGCAGTAGGGTGACCTGAGTCCGTGACGACAGCGAGTCGATCTCGTCGAGGAACAGCGTCCCCATGTGGGCGAGGCTCACCAGCCCGGGCTGGTCGTCGCGCGCGTCGGTGAAGGCGCCCCGCCGGTGCCCGAAAAGCTCGTTCTCGGCCAGTGCATCGGGCAACGCGCCGCAGTTTACCGGCACGAACGGGCGGTCGTGCCGCACGCTGTTGTAGTGAATAGCACGGGCGGCCAACTCCTTGCCCGTGCCGGTCTCGCCCTCGAGGAGGACCGGGGCGTCGAACGACGCAACGCGCTGGATGAGCGCGACAAATGCCAGAAACACAGGCGACTGTCCTACCATGAGCTGTTCTCCGGATGCGCTGACGCCGGTCGTCATGGCGAGGCACAGGGCGCGGCCAGGCACATGCCAGACGCGGTCACCCTTGAAACACCAGATTTCGTGGGCTCGATTACAGTCCCGACCGCGTGCACGAGGGGTTACCTAGACGAGCGGTGAGCTGCGTGGGGTGAAAACGCTCCCAATCTAAGCTTGAAACGCGATCCCGGCCGTTGCCTCCCAGCACCGCGACACGACCGGACGCTCCGGGACTCGGCCCCGAGCAGCGCACGCCGAGCCGTCGTTCGGTCACATGCTGAAGGACCCGCCCAACACCTGAGGACATGGCCCACAACGTCCTACGGGTCCCTCGAGGAAGCGAGATTCGGGCCAATGAGCCGTGCGGCCCGGACAGCGCCGGTTGTGGCTGCATCGACGAGCACTTATCATGCCGCGTCGGGACGTGGTGGTTGCGCGTCCCTCCTCGGGAGGGCTGCACGGAAACAGGGCAGGGCGCCCCCCCGACGGGCGTCCGAATCCAGCGAACTATCGGAAAATCGCTGGCTTCGGGGCCACTGCACTGTGGACTGTGCACCCTGCACTGTGGACTGTGCAGGCCGACGTCAGACCGAGTCGACTAACGCGAGAGCCGCACACCAGTCCGGGACGAGGCGCACTGGATCGACAGGTATCCTCCCAGACATGGACTCCCTCGTCGCCTCGGCCGCGCGCGCGCTGGCGGCCGGTGATCCCCTCGGCGCCCTCAAGCGCGTCGCGCTGCGCGACGACCCGCCGGCCCTCGCCCTGCGCGGCATCGCCATGGCCCAGCTCGGCGACTACGAGCGGGCGCGCAAGCTCCTCCGGCGCGCCGCCCGCGGCTTCGGCACCCGCGAGCGCCTCGCCCAGGCGCGCTGCCAGGTCGCCGAGGCGGAGGTCGCCCTCGCCGCGCGTGACCTGAGCGGGCCGGTGCCCGCGCTCGACGCGGCCGCGCAGGCGCTCGATGCGCTGGGCGATCGCGCGAACGCTCTCTACGCCCGCCTCGTCGGCGCCCGCCGCCAGCTCCTCGTCGGCGAGCTCGCCGCCGCCGAGCAGACGCTCGCCACGGTCGACGTCGACGCCGCCGGCGCGCCGCCGCCGCTCGCGGCCCGCGCCGAGCTCACTCGCGCCGAGCTCGCGCTCCGCCGCGTCCGGATCGCGGACGCCGCCGCCGCGCTCGGCCGCGCCCACGCCGCCGCCCTCGCCGCCGGCATCCCGGCCCTGGTCGCCGAGATCGTTCGGGCCCAGCATGCCCTGTCGGCGCCCTCGGCGCGCCTGATCCGCGGGGGTGTGGTCCGCCCGGTCCGTCTCGACGAGGTCGAGGCCCTGTTCGCGTCCGGCGACCTCGTCGTCGACGCATGCCGGCGCGCGGTGCGCGGCCCGGCTCGCTCCGTCCCGCTCGCCGGCCGCCCGGTCCTGTTCGCGCTCGCCAGCGCGCTCGCCGAGGCCTGGCCGGCCGACGTGCCGCGCGATCGCCTCGTCCAGCGCGCCTTCGAGGCGCGCGTCGCCGATGAGTCGTACCGCGCGCGGCTCCGCGTCGAGCTCGGCCGCCTGCGCGCCGCCCTGCGCCCGCTGGCCCGGATCGAGGCGACCCGGCGCGGCTTCGCGCTCGTCCCCGTCGGCGGCCGTGCCGTCGTCGTGCTGGCGCCGCCGATCGACGGTCCCGCCGGTGCCATCGTCGCCCTGCTCGAGGACGGCGAGCCGTGGTCGACCTCGGCGCTCGCGCGTGCGCTCGGTTCGAGCCAGCGAACCGTCCAGCGCGCCCTGCGCCAGCTCGAGGAAGCGGCGGCGGTGCGCGCCGTCGGCCGCGGCCGATCCCGCCGCTGGCTCGCGCCGCCGATCGGCGGATTCGCGACAACCTTGTTACTCCCGGGGGCGCTGCCAGTCGGATAGTCTCGGGTCATGGCAAGGACGCGCAAGACCAAGGTCCGGCAGGCAGAGATCCTCCGCGAGTATGGCCCCTATCCCGGCATCGACCACGTCCGCGGCGTGACCTTCGACGGTGCCCACGTCTGGTTCGCCCGTGGCGAGGGCATCGTCGCCCTCGATCCCGGCGGCGGCGCGCTGGTCCGCGAGCTCACCGTCGCCGCCGACGCCGGCACCGCCTTCGACGGCGAATACCTCTGGCAGCTCGGCGACGACCGGATCCGAAAGATCGATCCGCGCTCGGGCGAGGTCGTCGCCACCATCCCGGCGCCGGCCCACGGCCGCGACTCGGGCCTGACCTGGGCCGAAGGGACGCTCTGGGTCGGCGAGTACCGCGCCCGCAAGATCCACCAGATCGATGCCGCGACCGGCGCCATCCTGCGCACGATCGAATCGGATCGCTTCGTCACCGGCGTCTCCTGGGTGAACGGCGAGCTCTGGCACGCCACCATGGAGGGCGAGCAGAGCGATCTCCGCCGCGTCGATCCGGAGACGGGCGAGGTCCTCGAGCGCCTCGAGATGCCCGCCGGCGTCACCGTGAGCGGGCTCGAGGCCGACGGCGCCGGCGTCTTCTACTGCGGCGGTGGCACCAGCGGCAAGGTGCGCGCCGTGCGCAAGCCCTGACCCACGAGAAAGGAGCTCGCAATGTGTCCAGTGTGCCTGGCGATGGGTCTCTACGTCGCCGGCGGAGTTTCGGTCGGCGGCGTCACGACCTATCTGGCCACCAAAGTGCTGCGCAGACGACGCGACCAACACGCCGCTGATCGCCTTCCTGACCTCGAAAGCAGCAAGCCACGTGACAGTGGCGCAGTACACGATGGGCGGCGAATGGAAGCGTGAATCGGCGGCTGCGCAGTACGTCGCCGAACGTGGGACGGAAGGGAATGAACGATGAAGGACACCCGAAGGAAGGAGAGCGGAGCGATGATGAAGCACATGAGCGGGACACGTGAAGAGTGGCTTGCGGCGCGGCGCGAGCTGCTCGAGGCGGAGAAGGAGCTGACGCGGCGCAGCGACGAGCTGGCGCTGCGGCGGCAGGCGCTGCCGTGGGTCCGGATCGACAAGGAGTATCGATTCGAGACCGACGAGGGGAGCGCCTCGCTGGCAGACCTCTTCCGAGGGCGCTCGCAGCTCCTCGTCTATCACTTCATGTTCGGGCCCGACTACACGGCGGGGTGCCCGTCCTGCTCGGCGATCGCGGACGGGTTCGCCGGCGTCGTCGTCCACCTGGCCAACCACGACGTCACGCTCTCGGCGGTGTCGCGGGCGCCGCTCGCGAAGCTGCAGGCCTACAAGCGGCGGATGGGGTGGACGTTTCCCTGGGCGTCCTCGCTCGGCAGCGACTTCAATTCCGATTTCAACATCCGGTTCACCGAGGAGCAACAGCGCGAGGGGCTCATCGAGTACAACTACCGGCGCGAGGCGCGGTGGCAGCTACGCGGCGGCGAGGGGCCTGTCGCCGAGATCGCGGCCATGACCGGGACCGACGCGGCCACGTACACGCGCGAGAGGCCGGGCGTGAGCGCGTTCGTGCTCGAGGACGGCGTCGTCTACCACGCCTATTCCGCCTACGCGCGCGGACTGGACGGCCTCTGGGGCATGTACCAGTGGCTCGACCGCGCCCCCAAGGGGCGCAACGAGACGGGCGTCTGGTGGCGCCGCCACGACGAGTACGACAGGGGCTGAGCGACGTCGCCGTTGTCGTGGCGCGGGCGCCGTTTCTCCGGGCCCGCCTTCATCGCGGAACGTGGAGGCCCTGGCCGTGAGCAAGCCGGCTCCCTGTCCTGGGCTGGAAAGCCGGCACCACCGTCACCTTGCTTCTCACGCCACGTCACGACGGCACGCTTCTGCGGCTGGAGCATACGGGACTGGAAGGCGACAGCGACAGGATCATGTTCCCCTCTTGAGAACAGAAACTCAGAATGGACCTGGGCCGCGGCATCGATCGGCCGGCCCGAAGGGAGTTCGCCATGCCGGCAATCCGCGTCGACGGAAAAGTGCACAACCACAAGGTCGTGTCAGAGCCGCAGTGGCTCGCGGCCCGCAAGGCGCTCCTGGCAAGGGAGAAGCAGTACACGCGCCTGGGCGATCGTCTGAACCAAGAGCGGCGCCGTCTTCCCTGGGTGAATGTGAACAAAGACTATGTCTTCGACGGGCCGACCGGAGAAGAAACGCTCTCCGAGCTCTTCGGAAAACGCAGCCAACTGATCGTCTACCACTTCATGTTTCCTCCAGAATGGAATGCCGGCTGCCCGCACTGTTCCTTCTGGGCCGACCATTACGACGGCACGCAGGTTCATCTGAATCACCGTGACGCGACCTTGGTGGCCATTTCCCGGGCCCCCTTCACCAAGATCAAGAAGTTCCAGACGCGCATGGGCTGGAAGTTCAAGTGGCTGTCCTCGGGTGGCAGCGATTTCAACTACGACTTCTACGCCTCGTTTACGCCCGAGGAGAACCGGAAGGGAACGGCGTTCTTCAACTACGAGAAGACCAACGCTGGCTTCACAGACCGCGAAGGAGCGAGCGTGTTCTATAGAGACCGGCGCGGCGACATCTATCACACCTACTCCACCTACGGGCGGGGCATCGATATCCTCAACGGCACCTATCACTTTCTCGATCTGGTTCCCAAGGGGCGCGACGAGGGCAACCGGGGACAATACTGGGTGCGTCATCACGATAAGTACAAATAGGAACGATGTGGGTTGTGCGGGCTGGCGGCGAGCCGTTCCTCTCGACCCTATCAGGCCCGTCGATCGGGGTCACGAGGCGGGCGTGCCCGGGGGGGCGCCGGGGGACCACAGCCGCCAGCAGGAGTCCGCGACATAGGTCATTGCTTCTCTCCGAGGATCCGGCTTCTGCAGCGCAACGCATCGGGCCGTCCAGGAGTCGGCGGATCGCCACGGCCGCCAGCGGGACTCCGGCGGCCTTGGGGTCATTGGATGACCTCATCCGCCCGCGCCAGCACCGCGGGCGGGAGCGGTCGCCTGAACACCTCGTTGGAGCTCATTCGGGCTCACTCCAGCGTATGATGACGGGATGAACCTTGCCACGTCGAGCCCTTCCGGGCACTTGCGAGATTCCCTAGCGAGACCGATCAATCCCGCAGCGGGTCATCGGGACACTCAGGGCGCGGGGATTCCGTGCCCGCCAGGTCTGGAGACGATGAACAGGCGCCTCGGCCTCGCAGGCATCGCCCTGGGCTGGCTGCTGGTCTCGAGCATCGCCCTCGGCTGCGGCCGTTTTAGTTTCAGTGCCAAGGATCGGGAGGCATTCAGCGCTGAGGGGCAACGCGTCTTCGCGGAGAAGGGCTGCTATGGCTGCCATACCATCGGCCCTGTCGGGACGCCCATCGCCCCCGACCTCCGTCAGACAGCCGCCCGGTACACGGAAGCGGCTTTGGCGCAATGGCTGCACCACCCGTCGGCCCAGGTGCCCACCCGCCACATGCCGGATCTGCACCTGACCGAGGCCGAAGCGAACGCGGTCGCCGCATATATCGCCTCATTGCGCTGAGCGCGGGGCGAGGCGCCGGCCCCGCTCGTCGCTCCGCAGCGGACGAGTGTTCTGGCAAGACGCCGCCGCCGGGCAGAGCGCGCCACTCGATGAACGGGGCGTGAAGACCAGGGCCCAGCTCTTGATTCAGCTGTTGCCCTGAACGGTTCGATCGCGCGAATCCTCGGTTCGAGGCTTCCCCGAGCATGGCCCTTCTGCGGTGCCTCTCAAGGCTGAAGCGCGGGTTCGAATCCCGTTGGAGCTGCCGCTACCGCGTCGTAGGAAGAGCCCGGCGAGCCTCGCGAAGCGGAAGGGGAGTGGCCCGCTTTCGCAAGTACCGTGGGCTGTTGCGGGCCACCATGGCGCTCCCTGGCGGGTTCCCTTCCAAGGCGGTCGGGGTTCCTCCGACGGAATCGAGGCGGGCGGCCGAGAAGGGTCTCGACCGCCCGCCGGACTTCGCCTGGCGCTCCCAGACTCGCGTCCGGTGGCGCCTAGCCGCGCCTAATACCGATAGTGCTCGGCCTTGTACGGCCCCTGCTTCGACACGCCGATGTACTTCGCCTGCTCGTCGGTCAGCTCGGTGAGCATGGCTCCCAGCTTGCCCAGCTGGAGCCGCGCGACCTTCTCGTCGAGCGCCTTGGGGAGGATGTAGACGCCGATCGGGTACTTCTTCGTGTTGGCGAACAGCTCGATCTGGGCCAGCACCTGGTTGGCGAACGACGAGCTCATGACGTAGCTCGGGTGGCCGGTCCCGCACCCGAGGTTCACCAGCCGGCCCTCGGCCAGCAGGATGATCCGCTTCCCGTCGGGGAAGATGATGTGATCGACCTGCGGCTTGATGTTGTCCCACGTGTACTGGCGGAGCGACGCCACGTCGATCTCGCTGTCGAAGTGGCCGATGTTGCACACGATGGCGTTGTTCTTCATGCGTTTCATGTGCTCGTGGGTGATGACCCGCAAGTTGCCGGTGGCGCTGACGAAGATGTCGCCGTGGGCGGACGCGTAGTCCATCGTCACCACGCGGTAGCCTTCCATCGCCGCCTGGAGCGCGCAGATCGGGTCGATCTCGGTCACCCACACCTGGGCCTGCAGCCCGCGGAGCGCCTGGGCCGAGCCCTTGCCGACCTCGCCGTAGCCGGCGACCACCGCGATCTTGCCGGCGATCATCACGTCGGTCGCCCGCTTGATCCCGTCGACGAGCGACTCGCGGCAGCCGTACACGTTGTCGAACTTCGACTTGGTCACCGAGTCGTTCACGTTGATGGCCGGGAAGAGCAGGCGGTCCTCCTTGGCCATCTGGTAGAGGCGATGGACGCCGGTCGTCGTCTCCTCGGTGACGCCCCGGATCTCCTGGGCGATCGTCGAGTACCAGCCGGGCCGACTGGCCAGCCGCTTGCGGATCGAGGCGAAGAGGACGGTCTCCTCCTCGCTCGTCGGGTGGGCCAGGACGGACGGGTCCTTCTCGGCCCGGGTGCCCAGGTGCACCAGCAGCGTGGCGTCGCCGCCGTCGTCGAGGATCATGTTCGGGCCGCGCTCGCCGAACTCGAAGATCCGGTGGGTGAACTCCCAGTACTCCTCCAGCGACTCGCCCTTGCGGGCGAACACCGGCGTCCCGCCAGCGGCGATGGCCGCCGCCGCGTGGTCCTGGGTCGAGAAGATGTTGCAGGAGGCCCAGCGGACCTCGGCGCCCAGCGCTCTGAGCGTCTCGATCAGGACGGCCGTCTGGATGGTCATGTGGAGGGAGCCCGAGACCCGGGCGCCCTTGAGCGGCTGCCGCGCGGCGTACTCCTCGCGGATCGCCATCAGCGCCGGCATCTCGCTCTCGGCGATGGCGATCTCCTTGCGCCCCCAGTCGGCGAGCGCAAGGTCGGCCACGTGGAAGTCGGGGGAGGTCGGCGGGTGATGCTTGGCGGTCGGTGCGGCGCTCATCGCGCCTCCTTTCTCTACGAGCAAAAGATCCGCGAGCGCCGTTGCCGGTCGAACCCCGAGCCTGGCGAGCACCACCCGGTGCCCGTTGCAACGCTCCTCGGGGACGGGAGCCATTCTACCAGGCCCGGCCTCCGGCGTCAGGCGGCTTCTTCCACCACGACCCTCAGGCGCGTCGGCTTGAAGGCGTTACAGGGGCTCCGCTCCTGCAATTCGAGATGGCGATCAAGAGGCCCTCCTCGGCCCGCAGGGTGATGTGGTCCCCGGCCTTCGAGATCGGTTGGAAGTGCCGTACAGCTTTGGCAACAAGCGGCTGAGCGGAACCGCCGAGGCGGCCAGCCTTACGCGGGCTGCGGGACACACCCGCGGCATGGCGGACTTGGGTATCCTGTCATCGGTGATCTTCTCTCAGGAGGTGTCGCGTGAGGCAAGCCAGCATGATCGTGGGGGCCTGGGTCGCGGTGCTGATGGGCGTTGGGACCGGTATGGCGGCGGGGCCCACGTCGGAAGGGGTGGGGACGCCGGTCACTGCGCCGGGCGGCACCTACCGCCAGATCGGGCCGACGGCGCTCAAGGCGATGCTTGCCCAGAAGGACTTCGCCTTTGTCAACGTGCATATCCCTTATGAGGGGGAGATCGCCCAGACCGACGCGCACGTGCCCTATGACCAGGTCGCACAGCAGATCAGGCGCCTCCCGGCGGAGCGGAACGCGAAGATCGTGCTGTATTGCCGGACCGGACACATGAGCCGAATCGCGGCGGAGACCCTGGTGCGACTGGGCTACACCAACGTGTGGGATCTCGCGGGCGGGTTCGAGGGGTGGAGGGGGGCGGGGTTCCCCCTGGCTTCGAAGTGAACGGGGATCCGTCGGGAGCCGCGCCGACGGAGGCGACGGTGGATGACAGGTCGCGATCGCTAGTGCCAGGACCTGGTCCCTGACTCGGCGAGATGAACCCGGGCTTTCGGATCCGCGGCAGGTGTCACCGACGCCGGCTTGAGAACCCGCGGGGACAGAGGTGGCGCGCAATGCATGGCGTCGGCGAAGGACATAGGTCGTCCAGGACCCCTCCTGAGTTGCCCTGTGGCCAGCTCGAAGGGGGGCGACAATCCGTTTCTATCGAACGCTCGGCATCGGCGACGGCGCGAAGCGCCGTCCGCTGGATGCCGTTGTTACACCGCTCCTGGGTCAAGCGATGACCCGTTGGGCACGAGCACGATCTTGCCTGTCACGCCTCCCTCCCCGAGCAACTCGTGCGCGTGTCTTGCCTCGGCAAGAGGAAGTCGCCGGGCGATGAGCGGCTTGATGCTCTTCTGTTGAAGGAAGCCAAGCAGGGCGATCAAATCCTGTCGAAACCATGCCGGTCTCAGGCGTTTGAGCCACTGGATGCTGTAGGGGACCACCCGTTTCGGGCCCGGGAGAAGCCAGCCGCCAGCGATGTACAAGCCGAAGATCGCGATTCCACGAAAGCGATGACGACGACCTGGACGACCTGAAGCCAATCGCCCCTTTCGTAGCGAGGAAGTAAGGCCATAGGCCACGACCCTCCCGCCAGGACGGAGAGCCTTGCGGGAACGCCAGATGTGGGTACCACCGATGCCGTCAAAGACAACGTCTACGCCCTCGCTCGTCAGGCGGTGAATTTCTTCCACGAAGTCGAGCTGTCGGTAATCAATGGGGATACCGCCCAGGTCGGAAACGGCCGACGCCCCTCGCAATGAACAGGTACCGTACATCTCCAGCCCGGCGAGGCGCCCAAGCTGCAAGAGTGCCGTGCCGACTCCGCCTGCCGCGCCGTGAATCAGCACGCGCTGGCCCGATCTGACCTTAGCGGAACGATGCAGCATCTGGTACGCCGTGACGTAGTTCAGCACGAGGCTGACAGCCTCGGCGGCATCCAACCCAGGTGGCACCGGAACCAGTTCACGTTGCGGCAGGCAGAGGAACTCCGCGTACGCACCGCTGATCGGCAGCGCGGCAACTATCTGGCCTGGCTCGATTCCAGAGATACCGACGCCGAGCCGATCCACCACGCCAATCAGATCCCACCCCGGCGTGAAGGGCAGTGGGGGTGTCTCGGGATGAACGCCCTCGCGCATCAGCAGGTCGGGGAGGGAGACGCCTGCGGCCAGCACTCTCACCCGCACTTCACCATCCTTCGGCTCGGGGCACTCTTCTTCGACCACCCGAAGTGCATCGGGCCCGCCGTAGTGAGTGACGATGATGCGCGTGTGTCTCATGGACCTCTTCCTCCCTCGCCGGGCGCTCCAGTTTGTGCGGCGTGGGTCGGGTCTTCCGTGCTCCTGGCGCGCGTCGTCCAGCTCCTGCTCGGCGGTCTCGGCAAGTTCTCCATCTATTGTTATTCGAGGACGACGTTCGCGCCTATGAGCCTCTGTCTGGTCGCGGCCACGGAGATCATCTGGCATGCGCCATCGGTACGGTGACCAATCTCGCCGCGCGGCTCTGCGGAGAGGCGGCACCGGGCCAGATCCTGATCTCGCGGCGAGAACGCGCCGCGGGCTCGGATGGCGGTGCACTCCCCACAGGGCACCGCTGCACTGTAGACAGTGCAGCGAATCTAAGGCCTCGCCGCATAAGGGGTTCGTCCCCGCGCGCCGGACCTGCAACGTAGACTGTGCAGGTGCCGTTCATCGGCCGGCGAGGCTAACCCCGTGTCGCCACACGCTTCGGAACGGCGGCCCCCGCTGGCACCTCCCTTGCTCCCTGCGCGGAGCGGGAAGCGTGTCGTCAATTCCGGGCAAAGGACGGAGGGGCCGATGGCCAAGGCAAAGAGCAAGGCTCGTGGTTCAGCGCGTCTGCCGGCTCGCGTGAGGAAGGCCGACATCGATCGCCTGCTCAAGTCGGCACAGATGGACGGCGTCAAGCTGGTCGAGTACTTCCCGATCGGCATCCCGGCGCCGGACGGCGGCTGGGGGGTGTGGCACGTGAGGCCCGGACGGGTCGGCACGCTGATCGAGGCGATCCTCAAGAATCGCCTGATTCCCGGCGTGAAGGTCTTCCCGAAGGGCATTCCGTGGCCGAAGATCTTCGAGGTCACCTTCGAGGTCGGGTCCGGGCGCACGCCGTCGCACTGAGTCCCGAGCGCGGCTCGCCCGGATAGCCTCCGACGGCGAGCGCCGCGAAGGCGGGCCCTGGTTCGCCGTGGCGGGCCAGGGGCGGCCGGCGCGGTGGCCGGGCCGAGCCGCGCACGCTTCACTCATCAGCATGCCGCCGACGGGCCGACACCGGATCCTCCAGATCCACCCCACGCGCCTCTGCAACCTGCTCTGTCGCCACTGCTACTCCGACTCGGGGCCGGCCGAGCGCGGCGCCATTGACGCGGCGGTCCTGTCGACCGTCGTCGAGGACGCGGCCGCGCTCGGCTACTCGACCCTGGCGGTCTCGGGCGGCGAGCCGTTCCTGTACCCCGGGCTCGCGCCGGTGCTGGCGAGCGCCAAGGCCCGCGGCATGACCGTGACGGTCACCACCAACGGAACGGTCCTCACCGAACGGCGCGTGGCCCAGGTCACCGGGCTCGTGGACCTGGTGGCCGTGAGTCTCGACGGGATGCCAGCGTCACACAACCACATGCGCGGGTCGCCGCGCGCGTTCGAAGCCATGGCGGCCCGACTGGACACCCTGCGGCGCGCGGGAATCCCGTTCGGCTTCATCTTCACCTTGCCCGGCTCGAGTTCGCGCTGGCCGTGCGGGATCCGAGCTGCGCCGCGACCACGGGCATCACGCGCACGGCGACCGCGACGACCGGATGGACCTTTCCGGGCGAGGGCATGAAGTCGGCGGCCACCGGCGGGCACGATCCGTGGAACGTCGAGAAGTATCTCAACATCTGGATCGTGAACTACACCGACGACACGCTCGGGTACGGCACGTTCCCGGGAATGCCGGCGAACATCCAGGGGCTCGTCTGCGACTTCCGCGCGTTCGGCACGACCGGCACGCTCACCACGCACGCCGCCCTCGGCCGCACGGCGACGCACGAGATCGGGCACTGGCTCAATCTCAACCACATCTGGGGCGACGACGGCTCCGCGTGCACCGGGTCGGACAACGTGGCCGACACGCCCAATCAGGCCGGCGCGAGCCCGTTCGGGGCGTGCCGGACCTTCCCGGCGGTGACGTGCATGGTCGCGACCGACGACCCGCCGACCGCGTCCGACGGCGTGACCTGGATCCCGCGACGCAAGGGAGGCGGATGCGCCGGCTAGGACGCGCCCATTCGGGCGCGTCCATGGCCCTTGGCATCCCGGACCCTGGCTCGCCCCTGACCGGGGCGCCGACTCGTGAAGGGGTCTCCCTTGCTGGTAGCCCTCGCGCTCCTCCGCGGCGCTCAGACCGCGTTCGCGGAAGCGCCCGCGCTCCGGTTTGATCCGCCCGCTCCTCGCGTCGGGCGAGGAGCCCGCCTCCGTCTCGTCTGGCACGGATGCCCCGGGTGGGGACTCCGCGCCCCAGCTCGCCACGCCACGACGTTGGCCGCGCACCGCTAGCTGCCGACGTGCCGGGATTCTCGACGTGATCGGCGTGGCACTCTCGTTGCACGTCATCTCGACCTGAGCTTGGAGGTGTCGAATGAGAAGGAAGATGGTGGTGCTCGCGGCGTTTGCGCTCGTCGTCGGTGCCCTGGCCGGATCGGATGGATGGGCCCAGGGAGGGATGCGGTGGAGAGGCAGCGGCGGCTGGGGGCCGGGTGGCCCATACGGGCGCATGTACGACCCCAAGACCGTCGAGACGGTCAAGGGAGACGTCGTGGCCGTGAACCAGATGACTCCGATGAAGGGGATGGGCGGCGGCGTCCACGTCTCTTTGAAGACCGAGAAGGAGACGCTCTCGGTCCACCTCGGGCCGAGCTGGTTCATCGAGAACCAGGACTTCAAGATCGGACCGAAGGACACGCTCGAGGTCAAGGGCTCGCGGGTCACCATGCAGGGGAAGGCCGTGCTCATCGCCGCCGAGGTGAAGAAGGGCGACGAGACGCTCACCCTCCGCGACGACAACGGTGTCCCGGTCTGGAGCGCCAGTCACCGGCGGCCGTGAGGAGGAGCGACCGACGAGGGGAAGACCGTCGGGAGCTCGCTGCCGCACGAGGCGCAATGCAGACCCAACCGGGTGCCGCACCCGAGGCGGAAGGTTGACTCGGGGGGGTCTCGTGCTGGCAGCGGCCACACTGCACGCCGGACGCTTCCCTTGCCGGAACGCGGTCAGGGTAGGACGGACAAGTGGTCACTTTCCCGACCGGCCTTCCCCGGGTTGACGACGCTCTCGCCCACCATCTCGATCGATCCGCCGCCGCCGCGCTTCCGAGGAGATGCGGTTCGAACTGGGCAATGGGGCGAGCACGTCGAGAGGCGGGCGCCCGGCGGGGTCGGTTCGTGGGCGCGGTCGCGGCGATGGCATTCTTGACCGCGCCTGGGGACGGCCTGGCGCAGCAGCCGCTGGGGGCGGGCATGTGGGACGTCACGCTGGCGGGCGGATACTCAGTCAGCCACCAGGTGGGTCCCGCGAACGGTCTCGAGAGCGTGGAGACGCTTCAGTTGCTCCCGCACCTCGGCTACGTCGTGACGGACGAGCACGGTTCGGGGTGGCCGCGCGGCAACTTCGAGCTGCTGGCCGAACCGGCCCTGTTGCGCCTGGACGCCAGCGATTCCACCACGGTCGCGGGCCTGAGCGCCCTGGCCAGGTGGATCTTCGCAACCGGGCCGCTGGTGCGGCCGTACCTCGAAGCGGGGCTGGGCGTGCTGAGCGGAGAAATCGACCGTAGCCGGTCGACCTGTGACGTGAACTTCCTGGTGCAGGCCGGCGCGGGCGCGATGCTGTTCGTCTCGGACCGGACGGCGTTGACCGCCGCCTATCGTTACCAGCACATCTCCAACGGCGACCGGTGCTCCCCGAATATCGGCATCAACTCGAGCGCCGTCGTGGTCGGTATCAGTTACTTCTTCCCATGACCAGGCGGCCACACCTTCGGCGACCTGGAGTTGCGGCTGACAGCGGCCCGGCCACGTGGGCGTGTGCGAGCCAGCCTTCGCGGGGAATGGTGAGGGGAGCGGGACTCGACCCGCCCCGGGGAAGAATCGAAGGCGGGATGCAGCCGTCGAATGCTAGTAGAGGAGGGTCGGACGTGAGGAAATTGACGGCGATCGTGCTTGCGGTCCTGTTCCTCGTGCCGCTCCTGGCGGGACCAGCTCATGCGTGGGGTCGCGGCGGGGGCTGGCACGGCGGGGGGAGATACGGGGGTGGATGGCACGGTGGCGGATGGCACGGTGGCGGATGGGGGTGGGGGGGCTTTGCCCTCGGGTTGGGGATCGGTGCCCTCGCCACGTCCCCTTATTGGTATCCTCCGGCCTACGCATATCCTGCGTATCCGTATGCTTACCCCGCCTACCCGTATGCCTACCCGACCTACCCGTACCCGGCCTACAGCTATCCGGCATACGCCCCGCCGCCAGACCCCGGGGCAGGAGGCCAGGCGGATCCGTCAACTAGCTTGAGCTACGGCAGCTCGCCTGCAAATCCACCGCAGCCGTCCGCCCAGGGCTGCGGCTCCGACCAGCGGCCAGAACTGTGAGACGGTGACCGTTCAAGCGCACAATGAGACCCGGACGCTCCAGAACGGGCAGAGCGCCACGGTCTGGATTCCTGCCCACAGTCAGCAAATCTGCCGATAGCCATGGGGTGGCGCGCCCACCGTCCCAGGCTCCTCGGTAGCGGGAGCGTGGTCATGGTCGCGCTGCTGCTCGGCATCGGCCTGATCCTCGCCGGGTGTTACTACGTGGGACCCGCGCCACCGCCCTATGTCGCCCCGGCCTCCGTTGGATCTCCTCCTCCGGGGTACGTTTACGTCCCGGCGCAGTGGGTCTGGGGTGGGACGGCGTGGGTCTGGCGTCCCGCATACTGGGTCCCATCGGCGCCGGCGCCGCCCCCGCCGGGGTCAGCTGCCCCGGGGCAACCGCCCACCCTGCCGCCGGGCTCGCCGCCTCAAGCCCCGACACCGTAGGCTCGCGGTATGTCCTCCGGCCGCCGGGGGACGTATGTTCGTGGCTCGCGAGGTATCGCGGTCGAGCTCCAGTCGTGACGGCCCGCGACCTACGCGGTGGCGATGGCCCGTTAGGTTCGCCGGAGGCGATCACCAATCGCCCTGGGCCACCTCACGGTAGGGCGCAGATCCGGGCCGGCCCGTCGCTCACGCCGAATTGGGACGGGCGTGACGGCAGCCGGCTCTCCTGGGCCGTGTCCGGTCGAAGGCGCGCTCGCCCGTGAGGATTGAAAGTGAGTCGCGCCTCGTGTGTACTGGTGACGGACGAATCATTCCGTTCGACATCGAAAGGAGCGTCGATGACGCCACAGGGCCTCCTCAAGCAGCAACTCGCCGGCTACCACGACATCCTCGAGCAGACCATCGCGGACTGTGCGCAGAACACCCTGGACCGGAACCTGCCCAACGCCACCATCACGAACGTCGGCTCGATCTACGCGCACATCATCTTCAGCGAAGATGGAATCATCCAGGGCATGCTCCAGAAGAAGCCGCTCGTGTATCAGGCCCAGGGCTGGGCCTCGCGACTGAACGTCGCCATGCCGCCGAGTCCTCAGTTCGATCCCACGTGGGGCCGGGCCGTCAAGATGCACCTGCCGCCGTTCCGGGAGTACGCGAAGGCGGTCTACGCCGCCACCGATGCGTACGTGTCCAGCCTCGGGCCGGCCGATCTCGAGCGGAAGGTCGACACCGGGTTCGTCGGCGAGCAGACCGTGGCGTTCGTCCTCGGCAACATCGCCGTCTGGCACGTCGCCGAGCACAACGGGGAGATCGGCGCGCTCAAGGGGGTGCAGGGATTGAAAGGGCTCCCCTTCTAGCGCGCCTTCTTCACGACGAGCCGAGGAGGCGCCGGCGGCTGCCGATCGGCCCAGCGCCCGGCGCTTACCATGCGTCGGCCGGCACTGTCAGGACTGCCCAGAAGGCGGACCTCCCCCCGCCCAGCAGCGGCTCCTCACTGGAAGACTGCGGCCGGCTGGGCGCCTCCGGACGGCTGTCGTCCGTCCTCCTCACTGGAAGACCGCGGCCGGCCGGGCGCCTCCGGACGGCTGTCGTCCGTCTGTCCCCCGGGCGCCGGCGCCCCAGCCGGGTCGCACGTGCCCCAGCCTGCCCCCTGAGCCCTGACCGGGAGGTCGGGAGCGACGTCCGCCAGGGCGCGCACTTACACGACAGCGACCATCCGCGACCGTCGGCCGGCGTCTTGCACCCAATTGGGGGGGATCCGCCGAGAGCTCCGGCAGGAGGTGCGGCATGGACTGGCCGGTGGAGATCATGGCTTCGCAGCTGGCGCAGGAGTGGCAGGCGTTGATGTACGCGTTCGCTGGCATGCTGGCCTGGACGGCGTGGCTGGGGGTCCTGGCGCTCGCGCTCGGAAGCGTCGTCGGGGCGTCGTGCCGTACCGTGCGGCCGCGCCGCTTCTGGTGCCCGGCGGCCCGCCGGGATGTCGAAGTTCGGTTCGAGGAGGGAGGTCCCCCGGGCTTCCGGCAGGCACTCCGCGTCGTGGAGTGCAGTGCCTTCGAGCCTGCGCTCGCGGTTGCGTGTCGGCGCGATTGCAAGGACGCGACGCGCCGCCGTCTGGCCGCCTGACACACCGGGGAGCCCTGGCCGATCCGTTGATGGAAGTGTCGCCACAAGGTTGACTGCCGAGGAACGGGCCGGACCGCTCATGCCCGATCCACGATCGGGGATGCGACCTTCGGAGGAGGGAGTCGCGGTCGGGAGCGGCTTCGTTGCGAGCTCTCCGTGGCCGGACGGCAACGTCGCCGGCTTCACCAATATCGAGCCAGCGGCGGCCGGCAAGTGGCTGGGGTTGCTTAGGGCGTGCGGACTAGACTCGGATCAGCGGGCGCGGGCGGGGGAACTTCCGTCTAGATGCTGGTGCCGCGGAGCCGGGGGTCCAAGGCGTCGCGCAGGCCGTCGCCGAACTGGTTGAAGGCCAGGACCGTGACGACGATGGCCGCCCCTGGAAAGACGACCAGGTGCCACTTGGGGATCAGCATGGAGGCCGCGTCGCCCAGCATGCTGCCCCAGGTGGGCGTGGGAGGCGGAATTCCCGCGCCAAGGAAGCCCAGCGTGGCCTCCAGCACGATGGCGATGCCGAGGGACGTCGTGACGAGAATCAGGTAAGGCCCGATGCACTGGGGCGCGATGTGACGAAGGATGATTCTCCAGGACGGGGATCCAAGGCTCCTGGCGGCTTCGACGTATTGAATCCCCTTCACGGCCAAGGCCTGGGACCGGATGATACGGGCGCCGTAGGCCACCCGGGTGGCGGCGATGGACAGTATGACCGTCCACGTGCTCGCTCCAAGGGCCGAGGCGAGCAACAGCGCCAGGAGTATTGGCGGAAAGGACAACAGCACCTCGACCACACGCTCGGCTAACAGGTCGAACGTGCCGCCGAGAAAGGCGCTGGCGACCCCCCACACCGCTCCCAACGTGGTGCCCAGCAGCACGGACGTGACGGCGACGAACAGCGACCACTTGGTGCCGTGGAGGATCCTGCTGAGCACGTCCCTGCCGATGAAATCCGTTCCCAGCCAGTGCCCCCAGCTTGGCCCCTGGGCCCGCGCCAGGACATTGGGCCGAAGGGGGTCGTCGGGCGAAACGAGCGCAGCGAATATGCCCAGCAGGGTGATGAGCACCGCCACGATTCCGCAAGCGGCGGGAAGAGGGTAGCGGCGGGCGAAGGTCCGCAGCCACCTGAGGTCGCTCTCCAGGGGCTTCCTCACGACTCTCTCTTCAAGACCGACCTGGACTGCCAATTCGTTGTCCTGTGAGAACTCGGGTGGTCTTCATGGAGCCACGCATCTCCCTGCTTGGTCCGCCATGGTCGAGTATTGCAGGGCGCCCTCAGCGGAGAGCCGTCGCAGGGGATGCTTGGCTGGCCGGTCCTAGTCGTATCGTATTCTGGGGTCTAGCCAGGCGTAGCTCATGTCCGTGATCAGGTTCACCACCACGAACACGACCGCGTACAGGAGCACGAGGTTCTGGACCACGGGCAAGTCTCGGTCCAGGATGGCGTCGATCATGGTCAAGCCCAGCCCGGGGACACCGAACGCCTTCTCGACCGCGACCGAGCCACCCAGGGCGACGCCCAGGAAGAGGCTGGTCCACGTGATCACCGGGAGTATCGCATTGCGTAGTCCGTGTCGGACGATGACGAGCTGCTCCTGCAGGCCCTTCGCCCTGGCCGTCCGGACGTAGTCCTCCTGTATGACCTCGAGAAGGGAAGAGCGGACCATGCGCGCCACGAACCCCGCAAATCCAAGGCCCAGGACGAGCGCGGGGCCGGCCACCATTTGAAGGTTCTTCCAGGGATTCTCCCAGGGGTACACGGGCAGAATCGGAGCCTTGTAGTCGAACCAGAGTATCAGGGCAAGGACCGCCACCAGGCCCAACCAGAAGCCGGGGATGGCGACGAACAGAATGGAGAACATCCTGCTGGCGTGATCCAGCCAGGAGTTGGGCCTGAGGGTGCTGATGATCCCGACGGGAAAGCCGACCATCCAGGAGATCAACGTCGCCAGGAAGGCTATCTCCAGCGTGATGGGGCCGCGGCGCAGCACGAACTGGGTGACGCTGTCTCCCCGCAGCAACGACTTGCCGAAGTCGCCGGTGCCGATGTCCCGAAGCCACTTGCCGTACTGGACCACGAACGGGTCGCGGAGTCCCAGGGCCTCCTCCAGGTTCGCACGTTGCTCCACGGTCATCCTCCTCGCCCCCTCGAGGCCGAAGATGGCCACCAGAGGGTCGCCCGGAAGCAGGCGCATGGCGATGAAGATGACGATGGTGACGCCGAGCAGGGTAGGTATGAAGAGCAAGAGGCGTCTGGCCAGGTACGTCCGCACCCTGACGACTCCTTACGCGATGTGACGGACGGGGGTGGCGCGGACGCGCCACCCCCGGGGGCAGCTACTTGTCAAGCCAGACGAAGTCCCACTGGTAGGTGTTGTAGTCGGAGTTGCCGCCGGTCTTGGGCAGCCCCTTCACGTGGTTGTACCAGCCGTACGCTCGACCGCCGTAGGTCACGCCCGTGTTGGGCATCTCGTTGTTGAGGATCTGGTTCAGCTGCCGGCCGAGCTGGACCTTGCGCTGGGCGTCCACCTCGACGGAGAACTGATCGAGGATCTTGTTGAACTCGGCGTTCTTGAAGTTGGTGAAGTTGCTGTCGGACTTCTTGCCCGTGGTCTTGTTGATGCTGTAGCACGCCCTGATGGTGGCGCCCAGGTCGGCGCCGCCCAGACACGTGGCGTGGGAGATGATGTCGAAGGTTCCGGCGACCTGCCGGTCCACCATCGCGGAGACCTGCACCACCTCGAGCTGGGTCTTCACCCCCAGGAGGCGCTCCCACTCGGCCTGCGCGTAGGCCGCCAGCTGCCGGTTCTGGGGGGATTCCCTGACCACGAAGTTGAAGGTCTTGGGAAAGCCGTTGGGGTGTCCGGCCTCGGTCATGAGCTTCTTGGCGTCGGCTATGGCCTTGTCCCTCGTGGCAGGAGCGTAGGGGTACTCCTTCATCAGCTCCTCGTAGCTCTTGCCGTACGGAGGCGGAAGGTAGTCACCCAGCTGCTGTGTCGGGTCGAACTGCTGGGTGATCTTGCTGAGAGCGTCCTGGTCGAGCACCAGGTGCATGGCGCGGCGCACCCGGTTGTCGTTGAACGGCTCGCGGTCGTTGTTGAAGCCGACCCAGGCGCCGAGGTTGGGCGCCAGCCAGACGAGGCCGGACATGTTGGCGCTGGCCTTCACCTTCTGGTACGCGCTGGGGTCCAGCCACATCGCCCAGTCCACCTGGCCGCCCAAGAGCGCCGAGGCCAGCTCGGGCGTCCAGGCCTTCAGCCACACGTGAACGATGCGGTCGACGTAGGGCGCATTGGGGTTCCAGTAATTGGGGTTCCGGACCTGCTCCCATGATTCGGTGGTGCGGCTCTTGTGCATGAAGGGTCCGGTGCCCGGGAAGTTGTCCACTTGCTTCAGGTCGCCCTTGTACTGGTCGAGGGCCTTCTTGCTCGTGATGACATTCCAGCCCCCGGCGAGAGAGGCCAGGAAGGTGTACGAGTCCCGGGGCTCGGAGAGCTTCATCTCGACGGTGTAGCGGTCGCGCACCACGGTCTCCTTGATGGGCAGGAGCCGCAAGCTGATCAGATTGGGCGGGGGGAAGACGATACGGTCGAAGGTCGCCTTCACGTCGGCGGCCTCGAAGTCCGTCCCGTCGTGGAACTTGACACCCTTCCGCAGGTGGAAGGTGTAGGTCATCCCGTCGGGGGAGATGGTCCAGCTGGTGGCCAGGCTGGGGATGATGGGCAGCTTGGGATCCCTCGGATCCTGTCGAACGAGCAGGTCGTACATGGGCCCCTGGGCGCCGACGTTGGCGATGGTCCCGGACGCGTAGATGTCGAACATGGACGGCGGGCCGTGCGCCGCCAGCCTCAGGGTGCCGCCACGCTTGGCCTTCTCGTGGTCGATGGCCTTCAGGTAGAAGGGTTCGGCAGACTTGGCCGCGGGCGTTTGCGCCGCCGCTGGACTCGCCGTGATCAGAGGGATCGAAGTCAAGCTCGGAGCCGGCCCATACGCGAGGGCCAAGACCAGAGCTACTGCGAGGAGCGAGGCCGAGAATCCCTGACGCTCTGAAAAGCCGCCATTCCATGACTGACCCTCCGCAACACCGGACAGGAGGTTCGGAACGGGCCATATCCGGCAAGGCAAATCGCCGGGAACGGCGACCGCAGGAAGGGCCCCCGCTAGGGGGGCGGGACCTTCCCGGAAACCGAGGGCGACGCTAGCACCGGCGGAGCGACCGCGTCAAGGGGCATCGTCGGAGAATCCTCGGAGTTGTTCCGAATCCGAGGGAAGGAAGACCCCTTCATCGGCTGGTCTGCCAAGCTGAGCGGTCGCGGAGGTCGTCACCGCGTCGTCCGCGACGGGTACTCGTCCTCGTAGTCACGTCGCGAAGCGGCGAGGATGCCGCGAGCCGATTCCGCGCCGTAGACCGGGTCGACGCTGATCCGTGCGTCCGCATCACCGGGGATCGCCTTGTAGGTCAGGAAGTAGTGGCGCAGCCGATCGATCACGGCCCTGCGGCAGCTCGGTCACGTCGGTGAAGTCTCCGTACGTCGGATCGCCGACGAGGACGGCGATGATCTTGTCGTCCGCCTCGCCACGCTCGACCATGCGCAGTCCGCCGACCGGGCGCGCCTCCAGGAGGATCTCCCCGCGCGAGATCGGGCGGTCGGTGAGCACGCAGATGTCGAGAGGATCACGATCCCCACGATCCACCGCCGGCGAGCCGGGGAGGGGATAGCTGGCCACGCCGCGCCCGCAGAGCGTACGCGGAACGAATCCATAAAGGGAGGGACAGAAGCTGGAGAAGCGCTGCGGCCGATCGACCTTGAGGTAGCCGGAGTGCTTGTCGATCTCGTACTTCACGCCGTCGGTGGGAACGATCTCGATGTACGCGACGAGGAGCTCGGGGAACCGGGGACCTGGGTCGATCCCGTGCCATGGGTGCGGCCGGAACGCCGAAGGGGAGGTCATGCGTGTACGGTACCATCCAACCATCGTCACGGCTGACCCGCAGTGGCCGGATCGCCCAGGACGCTTGCGGCGAGTCCACCGGCTGCGTCATGGCTGCTCGCCTGAGGACGCTCAAGGCCGGGCGCAATGGGGCCGCCGTCCCGTCCTTGACACCCCCGCGCCGGCCGCGCACCATCGAGATCGAGTGGGTCAGGGTTGCCTTCGTCCGCCAGCCCCCCCTGGGAACGCGGGAAACGGCCGAGAAGACCCTCCTCCAGCCGGCGCGCTCGCGCCGCCGCTGAAGCGGGCGGACTGAAGGACCCATCCAATCAACACGAAAGGACACCCCGTGAAACCGCGAACGATCCTCGCCGCCGCCCTCGTCGCCATGCTGGCGTCCACCGCGGCCCGTGCTGCGGACGTCACGCCCGCCGAAACCAAGGCTCTCGTCGAGGAGGCGTTCATCTACGGCCTGCCCATCGTGATGAACTACGCGGTCATGTACGAGTACGCCGTGGACCGGAGCTCCGGCCAGTTCAAGGCGCCGTTCAATCAGATCCACAACGAAGCCCGTGTCTTCACGTACGAGGACACGACCATCGTCACGCCCAACAGCGACACACCGTATTCCCTCGCGTGGCTCGACCTGCGCGCCGAGCCGATCGTGCTGTCGGTCCCGGCGGTGGGGAAGTCGCGCTACTACTCGGTGATGCTCTGCGACGGCAACACCTTCAACTACGGGTACATCGGCAGCCGCGCCACCGGCAGCGGGGCCGGCAACTACCTGGTGGTCGGACCCGACTGGAAGGGCGCGACCCCGCCGGGGATCAAGAAGGTGTTCCGGTCGAGCACGCAGTTCTCGCTCGCGGCCTACCGCACCCAGCTCTTCAATCCGAAGGACATGCCGAACGTGGTCAAGGTCCAGGCCGGCTACAAGGTGCAGCCGCTGTCCCGGTACCTGAAGCAGCCCGCGCCGCCGGCCGCCCCGGCCGTCAACTTCCCGAAGATCAACGCGGAGCTGGTCAAGACCGGCTTCTTTGAGTACCTCGATTTTGCGCTTCAGTTCGCTCCCGCTGGCCCGGAAGAGAAGGAGATCCGCGCGAAGCTGGCCCGACTCGGCATCGGCGCGGGCAAGCCGCTCGCCGTCAAGGACCTGTCACCCGAGCAGAGAGAGCAAGTGGGCATGGCCATGAAGAACGCGGAAGCGAAGGTCGAGGAGTACCTCGTGGCCGGACAGAAGGACATCAACGGCTGGAAGGTCGGGTCGCTCTTCGGTGACCGCGCGTTCTACAACGGCAACTGGCTGAAGCGCGCCGCCGCCGCCAAGGGTGGCATCTACGGCAATGACGCGGTCGAGGCCATGTATCCCATGATCAAGACGTTGGCCAACGGGGAGGCGCTCGACGGTAGCAAGCACAGCTACACGCTGACCTTCGCCAAGGGCCAGTTTCCGCCGGTCAACGCGTTCTGGTCGGTGACGATGTACGACGGCAAGAGCCAGCTCCTGATCACGAACCCGATCAACCGCTACCTGGTCAACTCGCCGATGCTTTCCGGCATGAAGAAGAACGCCGACGGCTCGGTGACGCTCTACATCCAGAAGGATTCGCCCGGTGCGGACAAGGAGACCAACTGGCTGCCCGCACCCAACGATGAGATCTATCTCGTCATGCGCCTCTACTGGCCGAAGACCACGGCGCCCTCGATCTTGCCCCCGGGCGAAGGCACCTGGCAGCCGCCGGCGATCGTGATGGTCAAGTAAGCGGATGGGCTGATCGTGACGGACGTCCGAAAGCGTCCGTTTGCGGTCAGTGGTGCCGGGCGGACGGGGTCCCAGCGGTGACTCAGGAAGGCGAACCGTCAGAGGCGGGACGCATGCTCTTCGCGATGCGCACGACGGCGTCGGGGCTGCGGTCGATGTCGGCCCCGGTCGTGGCCCAGGAGGAGACGCTCACCCGCATCGCGGCCTGACCCTGCCACACCGTCCCGCCGCACCAGCACGTGCCGTCCCGCTGCGCCGCGTCGATCACCCCTCGGGTGCGCCCCGCGTTCTCGAAGGAGACCAGCGCCTGATTCAGCCGGACGTCGTTGCGGCCAGCCCGACCCCGAGCACCGAGAAGGGCGCGGGCTCACGAAGGTCATGCGGTTCCCACCGGGCTTCAGGCCAAGCCCCAATGCGCCGAGCCGGCCATTGCGGTCGTCATGGCCGTCGCGCCGAAGTTCGACCAGGCCAAGCAAGTTGGCAGCTTCGTGGCCGGGCGCATGAAGCTCATCACGTGCATGGATTCGCCGTGCTGGGCGCCTCGAGCTCGCGTCCAGAGCCGCTCGCCGGCGCGGCGTCTTCCGGCCGTCGAGCCCGCTCAGAGCGCCGTCGCGGCCAGCTCGTGTCCCGCCACCACGCGCGCCGGGGTCCCCGTTCCCTGGAGGCACTCCATGATGAGGCGCACCTCGGGGCGCCCGGCCCGCTCCACCCGGACGAGCGCGAGCCGCCCGTCGCCCCGCGCCCGGTTCCCTTCGCGGGCTGCCCGCCAGGCGCCGTCCAGAGTGTCGCCGAGTCGGACGACGTCCGTTCCCTTGTCGACCACGAGGACGATCGCGTCGCTCGGTAGCCGCCAGATCAGCTGTTCCAGCTCGAAGCGGCAGCCCTGGTTCCGCTCGGAGAAGCTGCGCACGTCCATCAGCACGCGGTCGCTCGCCCCGAGGAGGGCCTCCACCGTGGGGCGCCACGTGTCGTCGTGGCAGTAGAACTCGTTGACCCTGAACCTCCCGTCGGGATCGGGCGCCACGTCCAGCGCCTCGAGGCGCGCGTGGACCGCCTCGGGCCCGGCCACGTACTGGTCGGCCAGGCGTCCGCCGATGAAGGCGAGGAAGTCGCCGGGATCGACCGTCCGCGTCGCAAGGTCGACGCCGGCGACGAGCTGGACGGGCCCGTCGAAGCGCCAACGCTGCGCGACCCGGTCCAGCAGCGCTTCCGTGCGCGCCCGGTAGCCGAACACCCGCAGGAACAGGAGGCGCCGGCCCGTCGCGGGCGGCGCCGAGCTCTGCCGCCGGAGCCCGATGGCGACGGCCGCACGGTAGGCCAGGAAGGCCGCGATGCCGACAGGGATGGCACCCAGGCCCATCTGGGTGGACAGGATCGCCATCTCCTCGGCGGTCACGATCACCCACCAGCAGTCGACCATGAGCTGAACGTCGCTGAAGCGCTTTGCCCGGAACGCGGCAGCGAGCCCGCGCAGTAGCCACCAGGCCAGTGCTCCGACGGGGAGGATCAACAGCATGAAGAGCCCGTAGTACGTCACCTCGGCCGAGGTGCGCGCCGACCATCCGAGGATGACCCGGCGGACCGGCACCAGGTCGAAAATGTCCACCATGAGGGCCTGAAAGAGCACGACCGCGAACCCGAAGAGGAGTGTGGTCGAGAGCACGAGCGGCGCGACGGCCCGGATGCGCCGCCAGCCCGTGATGAGCAGGAGCACGAGTGGAGCCGCCGCCGTGTACCCCAGGAGGAGCAACAGCCAGTAGGTGTTGGTCACCGGCACGAAATCGATGATCCCCCGAAGCCCGCGACTCGCCAGGGTCAGTAACGCGATCGATACGGTCCCGGCGGCGACGAAGGCGCCACCCAGGCGGAAGCTCTGCCGCCAGTCGAGAACGAGCAGGACGATGAGGGCGGGAACGATCGCCCAGGTGTTCACCCACCAGCGCGCGACCACGCTGATCCACGAGACCTCGGCCGCGTGACCAAGCTGAAACGCCGTGATGACCAGCGCGTGGAGGCCCGCGGCCACGCCGTAGACGATGAGGAGCCGCCGCCGCTGCGGCGTCGCTGATGCCCCGCCATGGTCCGCCCGACTGGCGCCGCCGCCGGGTTCGTAGATCGCAAAGGCCAGGGCGGCTGGTGCCGCACCGGGAGGAGCCGGCGCGAGGCCTGGCTCGGTCGACCCCGGCTCCGTCGGGGGTGACTCGCCCGCCGGGCGGCGCATGAGCCGTCGCACCGAACGACGAAACCAGAGGAGCGCCAGCGAGGACAGGATCGCCGCGTCGAGGATACCGACGAGCAGGACGTAGCTGAGCTTGCCTGAGACCAAGCTGTCCACGGCCGTTGCAGCGGTACTATACTGCGAATCCTGGAGTGGGCGGGCGTGACGACGCAGGACGGTTCCCGGCGCGGTGGGTGGATCCGGCTCGGACGAGGGCTCGGCTTCGTGGCGCTCGTCTGGGGCGTGGCCCTGAGCTTCGTCGGCTTCGACCTCCTCTTCTTGCGCGCGACGGGCGCCCTCCTCGGCAATCCCAGTCTCGCCCCGGGCTTGATACTCTCCCGGGCCACTCGCGAGTCGCCGACGTGCGTCGTGGAGCCCGGCCGCGAGAGTCAGAGCCCGCCGCCGGAAGTCCTGGTCGGGGCTTGGATACTGGGGCTGGCGGCTGGTCGCGACGCGCTCGCCCGGCAGCACGACTCGGTGGACCGCGAGGTGCTGACCCGCGCCCTCGCCGAGGTCGCGCCCATCGCCGAGCGGCTGGGCGTCCCGCCCACCGCGATCTTCGTCCCCCGGCACGCCGCCGCCGCCAACGTCGAGTTCGTCGCCTTCGTGGAGGCCGATGCGAGCGGCACCGGGCGACGGCTCGCGCTGCGACACGGGACGCAATCCTGCCATCTCTACAAGATGGGCGCCCTCTGGGGCTACGCCTCGCTCGTCCGCCCCTCGCTGCCCGGGGAGCGGGCGGTCTTCGCTCCCGAGATCAGCTATCACGCGGAGCGGGCGTCCCTGCCTCCGGAGATCTGGCGGCCCATGGTCGAGGCGACGCCGTCTGGCGCCACGTTCCAGGAGCTCGCCGAGGGTTCGATCGCGCTGACACAGCGGGTGACCGGGCGCCTTCAGCGTGCCCAGTAGGTGCGCGGCCCATCGGCGCGCTCGGTTCCGCCTGCTTCGTCCGCTCCACCAAGCGCATGCGGACAAGCACCAGCCTGCGGTGGGAGCCCGCTGAGCCTTGGCGCCGCCCGGAGGCCCCGTCGTCATCCACGTCGACGCTGCGGCAGTGGCGACGTCCCCCGCCATCCGGGCGCTCGTCGAGCAGTATCGGGCGGAGGCGGAGGCGTTCGTCTTCCTGAGCGGCGGGGCCTCGGAGATGTCCGACGAGGTCGGGGCACGCCTCCGGGCGCTGCTCGACGTCCTGCGGCTGCTGGTCGGGGAGGGGCTGCGTTTCGCCGTGGGCGACGGTGGCACGCAGGCCGGTCTCATGGAGGGGGCCGGCCTGGTCCGGCGGCGGACCGGGGGCGCCTTTCTCCTGCTGGGCGTGGCGCCCGCGGCGGAGATCACGACCACGGCGGAGCCTGGCCGGACGCCGGTCGACCCGAACCACACGCACGTGGTCGCGGTGGCTGACGCGGAGTGGGAACGGCGCCGGAGCGTCGACCGCCCGGGGGACCACCGACACTGGGGGGCCGAGACGGACGCCATGTACCAGATCTTCGGCCGGCTCGCGGCGGGGCGGGCGTCGGTGACGCTCGTCGTCAACGGGGGCGCGATCACGCTCGACGAGGTGGGACACAACATTGCGCAGCGGCGGCCGATGGTCGTCGTCGCCGGGAGCGGCCGAGCGGCCGACGCCCTCGTCGCCTGCGTCCGCGGGGTCGCCCCGACGGATCCGGGGGCGCGTGAGTTCCGGGATACCGTCGCCCACCTGTGCCCCGAGGCCCACCGCGATCTCTTCCACGTCTTCGACCTCCGGGCGGGCCCCGCGCGACTGGCCGAGCGGCTGTTGCCGCTCCTTCGGCGCCCGGGCTGACGGAACGCGCGCTCTCGCCGGCTGGGGGATCGGGCTCGACGCCCCACGGGTGACGGCCAACCCCGGAGTGGCACCACGTCAATGGAGGCTCACGTCATGACTCAGGCGATGCTCGATCGCCGGTGGGAGCTGTGGGGACCGCTGCGCGCCCGCTACGAGGCCCGGGCGGCCGCCGGTGGACCGCATCGGGTGCTCGCGCTCGACGGAGGGGGGATCCGGGGGCTGATCACCCTTCCCGTCCTGATCCGGCTGGAAACGCTCCTTCGCCGGGCCCTCGGGCGTGGCGACGACTTCCGCCTGTGCGAGTTCTTTGATTGCATCGGGGGCACCAGCACCGGCGCCATCATCGCCACCGGGCTGGCCCGCGGCCTGTCCGCACGAGAGTTGCTGGAGTTCTATCGGGGTTTTGGCGAGGAGGTGTTCCGGAAACGCTCGATCCTCGAGCGCTGGAAGGCGCTCTACGACGACGGACCGCTCGAGCGCAAGCTGCGTCAGTTCTTCCGGGATCCGGAGGACCTGCATCCGCAGCACCTCCGCTGTCTTCTCGTCGTGGTCACGCGGAACGCGACGACGGACTCCGCGTGGCCCATCAGCAGCAACCCCTGGGCGAAGTACAACGAGCGCGGGCGGCCGGACTGCAACCTGAACGTCCCGCAGTGGAGGATCGTGCGGGCGAGCACCGCGGCTCCCGTCTACTTCTCGCCCGAGGTGATCCAGTGGGATCCCGACGACCCGGCGAAGTCGTTCGCGTTCGTGGACGGCGGGACCACGGCGTACAACTGTCCGGCGCTTCTCCTGGCCCGCATGGTGACGGAGCCGGCCTACGGGCTGGCCTGGCCGCGGGGGGAGCGCAAGCTCGGCGTCGTCTCGATCGGCACCGGCGCGGGGCCCGTTCTGGGGATGACGGCCGACGACCCCCACACGAACCTCGTGTCGGCCGCGATGACGACCCTGAGCGCGTTGATGTCCCAGGCGATGTTCGACCAGGACATCAACTGCCGGACCGTCGGGCGTTGCGTGTACGGGCCACCGCTCGACCGCGAGGTGGGCGATCTCGTGCCCCGAGATGCGCGGGGGACACCGATCCCGCTCACCACGGACCTCGGGCGGGCCTTCCTCTATGCGCGGTACAACGCGGAGCTGACCCGCCCTGGCCTGGCGGCGCTCGGGCTGCCGGACATCGATCCCGACGCCGTGAGCGCGCTGGACTCGACGACACACATCGAGGAGCTCGTGCGGATCGGCGAGCGGGTAGCGGCGCAGGTGGAGCTCGAGCACTTCGGCTCGCTCTTGACCCCGTAGAGGCACCCGCGTGCACCACTCGCCTGGTCGGGCGGTCAGGCGATCCCGCTCGGAGCGTCCGAGTCACCGTGACGTCGCGGCGGTGGGATTCCGTGCGAGCCGGGCCGGGCGGCCTGCGCCGCCCGCCCGCGCGCGGAGCCGCTCCTCGACGAGGCTCAGCATCCTGGCGATCCGCTCGTCCCAGCGGTTCTGCCGCGCCACCTCGATCCGCCGCTCGATCGACGGCCGGGGCACGCTCGTTCACGGCCTCTCGGATCGCCGCCGCGAAGGCGTCGGCGTCGTTCCCCACCGCCACCACCGGGCCGTGCTCGGCATTGAACCGCCGGATCGCGGGGAGGTCGGTGGCCACCACGGGGATTCCCATCGCCAGGTACTCGTTCAGCTTGGTGGGATAGACGTCGGCCGTGTACGGAGCCAGGCGGTAGGGGACCAGCCCCACGTCGAATCCCTTGATGTAGCCCGGCACCTGCGCGTGCGGCCGCGCCCCGAGGAGATGCACGTTCGGACTCTGGGCCAGCCGGGAGACCTCGGTCTGGACGGGGCCCACGAGGACGAAGCTCGCCTCGGGCATCCGCGCGGCGACCGCCGCCAGCAGATCCTGATCCACCCACCGGTGCACGCCACCGAGGTACCCCACGAGCGGCCGCTGGAACGGCCGGAGATCCGGCGGCAGCCCAGCGGTCGCCTGGCGTGCCTCCTGGAACATCCGGAAGTCGACCCCGAACGGGAACAGGTGAACGTCGTCGCCGAGCCGGGCGGCGCGGGCCCGAAGCATCTCCGAGCTGGCGAACACCAGGTCCGCCTCCTCGAACAGGCGGGTCTCGCTGGGGGTGATGCGTTGCGCCGCCGGGGAGCTCGCGGCGAAGTCGTTGACGCAGTAGTAGACGGTGAGGGCGGGAGTCAGTCCGCGGATCAGATCGTGGACCAGGGGCGTGGGGAGGAAGGTCCAGACGATCGGGCGTACCGATCCCGACGGTCCCGTCCACGAGCGCAGTGCCCAGAGCAGGAGCGCGCGGTTGACCCGGCGGGCCATCGACGAGTAAGGGAACGGCAGAAGCAGCGGCGAGTAGACGACGAGGTTCTCCCGCTCCTGGCGGAAGCCCCGGGCGCCGCGCCGCCAGTTGCGAATCCGCTGGCGGAGGCGGGGCATGTCCCGGAGCTCGGGAGGGCGCACCCCGGTGTTCTCGACGAAGAGGACCCGGTGCCCTCGCGTCGCAAGGGTCACCGCGATCTCGTGATGCCCCTGCCAGAGCAGGTCCCAGTCGATGGACGAGAAGCAGATGACGTCGTGATGCCCGTCCGCGGGGGCCGGCATGCTCACCGGGCTACTCCGTCTCCGCTGGCGTTGATCGGACGGCATCGATCGGACGGCCTGTCGGCCTGTGGCGGCCTGGGGCGGCGTGTGGCGGCCTTGGGGGGCCCGTGGAGTCACGCGCCCCCGGCCCATGAGGCCCTTGGCCGCCGCGAGCTCGAGATAGAGGCGCTCGATCTGTCGCACCATCACCTCAGCCGAGAACCTGGCGCGCGCCGCCGCGCGCCCACGCGCTGCCATCGCCGCGGCCCGCGCGGGATCCGCGAGCAGAGCCGAGACCGCGTCCGCCAGGGCCTGCGGGTCTTCCGGGGGGACGAGGAGCCCGGTTTCGCCGTCCTGGATCGCCTCGGGAATGCCGCCGACCCGCGTCGCGACGACTGGCTTCCCGAGCGCGAGCGCCTCCAGGATCGCGATCGGCAGCCCCTCGGCGGCGACCGACGGCAGCACGACCACGTCGCTCAGGGCGAGCAGGTCCACGCCATCGGCCCGAGGCCCCAGGATGCGGACCCGCGGCGCCAAGCCCGCGGCGGCGACACGCTCACGAGCTGCCTCGAGTCCGGGGCCGCTCCCCGCGAGGACCAGCGTGGCGTCGGGGAACCGAGCCAGGATGCGAGGCATCGCCTCGAGCAGCCACCGATGCCCTTTCATGGGCACGAAGTTGGCCACGGTCACGAGCACGGGGGCCGCCCGGTCCAGGTCGAGGTCGGCGCGCGCGACCCCGGACGGGGAGCCGACCCGATCGAGATCGAGCCCGTTGAGGATGGTGATCACCTTCCGCGGATCGACGCGGATCCCGGCACGACTCATGAGGTCCTCGGCCGTGCGGCGGGACACGGCGATCACCCGATCGAAGGGCCAGTAGGCCACGCGATGCCCGCGGGAGAGGATCGCCTTCCTGGCGCGCCGGATCCCCCGGTCGTCGACCGCGCGGAAGTACTCACCGCCAACGGTGGCAAGCCGGATCGGCACCCGGGCCAGCGTGCTCGCCAGCCCCGCGAGCACGTCGGCGGTCCAGAGGTACGAGTGCACGATGTCGCACGCCAGACGTCGCATCAGCCCGGCGAGCTCCGCCACGCTCCGGACATCGAAGATGCTGGCCAGCGGCAGCGCCCACAGGCCCGCCGCGTGCCGCCGGTACTCGTCGGCCATCGGGCCCTGGCCGTGGCAGGCGACGAACACCTGGAAGCGTTCCGGATCGAGCCCCTTCACGACCGAAGCGAATGCACGCTCGGCGCCCCCGAAGTCCGACGAGGCGATGACCGCGAGGACCCGCAGCCGGCGCGAAAGGGTGTCGGTCACCCTGTGGGCTGGCCTCTCAGGGCCCCGAAGAGCAGCCGGTGAAGGTCCTGGGCCGCCACGGCATCGGCGACGGCCGGGCTTCCGGAGCGCCCCCGCCAGACGAAGAAGCCGTCGGGCGCGTGGTGTCCCGTGACCTTGGTGGCGATGGGGTAGGCCTCCACCGCGGGGCTCTCGAGTCGGAGGGGAGCGGCGTCGGCCGCATCCTCCCAGTGAACGACGAGGTCCGGGAGGGTTCGGGGCGGGCCGCCGTCGCCGCTTCCGTTCCCGCCGAGACAGCGGACGTCCTTGACGACGCGCCGCCCGTCCGCGGCCCGCAGGCCTCTGAGCAGCCGCTCGAGACGCGCGCACACCTCGGCGTACTGCTCGGGCTGGAGGACGCCCTGACTCTCACGGCCGGCGAGGTTGAGCCGGATCCAGCCGTGCTGGTCGGTCGGCAGGGGAAAGGCAACGGTCCGCGACCAGTCGTAGTCGACCTGCAGGCTCTGGTGGTCCACCCGCTGGGTCACCGAGCGGGGAGCCAGATGGTGAAACAACCGCTTGACGGGTGCCGGGGCGAGGCGCTTTCCGGCGACGAACGCGTGCCGGGCGCGCTCCGGCCACGGCCGCGCGCGCCAGCTGCGCGCGGCCGCAAAGCCGAGCGTGCGCAGCAAGGGGTCGAGAATCGTCGGCACGCCTTGCTGGGCGCGCATGCCGTGGAGGGAGAACACGAGAAATGCGGCCTCGGAGCCCGCCGCCTCCGCGAGCCGTCCGATCTGCCGGTCCACCTCCCGGAAGATCTCCACGAGCTTGTCGCCGTCGAGCGGCGTGGCCTCGTGGGCCGGGTGCGCCGGGTCGACGGTGTGCCACAGAAGGTGCGAGCTCTTGTGGATCTCGGGGAAGACCACGAGCAGGAGGTCGAGCTCCATCTCGGCGAGGAGCCGGACGGCCAGCGCGCCCCGGGCCCGGGCGCCGGCTAGACAGGCGTCGGCCACCCGGCGGAGGCCCTGCGCATCGCCGGGCCCCGAGGTGTCGAGGGGGCTCGCGGCGAAGGGATGGACTCCGCCATGGGTCCTCACCCAGTCGGTCCGCGACGCCGGGGACACCGTCAGCCGCCCCAGTAGCCAGTCGTGGCTGCCCCACTCGCTGATCTCGATCCCTGTCGGCAGGCCTGCGATGGGCGCGAAGGGGACGTCCAAGACACCGACGGTATGCCCTTCCAGGGCGAGGGTCTTCCAGAAGGGCGTCAGGTGGTTCGTGGTCAGGTGTGCGATGCGCATCCCGTCGGGATCCCACGGCCAGTCATAGCAGATGCCGTGGTGCAGGGGACCCGAGCCCGTCATGAAGGTCGGCCACACGGCGCCGCTCCCGATGTCGGCCGGCGACGTGACGCGCCCCCACGCACCGCGTTCCATGATGGCCCGGAGGTGGGGGAGCTCGCCCCGCGCCATCAGGGACCGCACCAGTGTCGGCTCCGCCGCGTCGATCCCCACGGCCACCACGGGCCGCCGGTCAGATCGGCTCACGCAAGAGCTCCCGCGGGTCGATCCACCGCCCCTCGGCTGCCGACCGGGCGCAGGCCTCGAGCACTGCCACGGTCCCGAGGTTGTCGCGCCCGCTGCACTCGGGCTCTTCCTTCGATCCCACGGCCCGCTCCAGCTGACGGAGGAGCGCGACCTCCTCCGGGACCTCCCGGCGTCCGCGCGGGACCAGTCGGGGAGTCCGGCCGCGCAGGCAGAGGAAGGCCCAGCGCTGCCACACGGACAGGGTGCCGCGCTCGCCGAGCATCCGCAGGTAGAAGCGATTTCCGCGCTCGAAGAACTCGTTGCCCACCGTGTCGTAGGTGGCGCAGTACGAGGCCCGGCTGCCGCCGTCGAAGTCGAGCAGGATCTGGACGGAGCCGCCCGGGGGCGAGGCGCTCCAGGGCAGGGAGAAGCTCTCGGCCATGACGCGGACCACCTCCTGGCCCAGCATGTAGCGCAAGGCGTCGAGGTGGTGGACCGCGGTTTCCCAGAGGAGGCCGTCGCGAAACGTCTTCACGGCGGGTCCTGTCGGGTCCTGCTGGCCCCGGTACGATTGACAGGAGACCATGCCGACCCGGCCGAGCACGCCTTCGCCCACGAGCCGCCGGACGGCGCGCGGCATGCGCGTGTACCGGTAGTTCTGTCCCACGAGGAGCGGGGCCCGCGTCTGGTCCGCGAGCGCCTGGAGCTGCCGGGCTTCGCGGAGACTCGTCGCGAACGGTTTCTCCACCAGCACGGCCAGGCCGCGCTCGAGGGCAGTTCGGCACGGGTCCACGTGCCGGTCCAGTGGGGTGGCGACGATGAGCGCGTCGGGACGCGCCGCGTCCAGGGCAGCCTCGAGGCGGTCGTGACAGCGCTCGGACGGCACACCCAGCGCGGTCGCCGCGTGGCGCAGCGCGGTCGCGTCCGCGTCGACGCACGCCGCCAGCTCGAAGCCGGACGTCTCGCGGACGATCCGGACCCATTCCCGGCCGCGCCGCCCGACGCCGACCACGCCCACGCGAAGCGTCGTCGCGGTTCTCCGTCCCGGTCCGGTCGAGCTCCGCGCCGGGCTCGCTCATGGGGCGGAGCCAGCGTAGTCCGGGCGCCTGCCGGGGCGCAAGCTCCGTTCGGCTCTCGCGCTTGTCGGCGGGACGCCACTGTGCTACCCTCCGAGCGCATCACGGGTCGGGCGAACCCGTCCATGCATCGGGATCCGAGCACGACGTCGTCCTCAGCTAGAATCGACATACCCAGGACACCGGCGGCGAAGGACCCCAATGACCATTCGTACGATCGACGCGAGACCCTAGCCTCCGGACGGCCTCCGCGCCAGGGCCACCCACGCTTCACAGAGTTTTTCGGGGTGTCCAACCGGTTCCGGTGGGTCGGCGTGCTCGGATCCTTCGTCGGCTGGATCGCGATCAGGGATCTCTAGGGGACGGCGTGTGGCACTCAGCGCAACGATCTACACCCTCGACATCGAGCTAGCCGACTCGGATCGGCAGGTCTACGAGTCGCTGGCGCTCCGGGTCGCCCGGCATCCCTCCGAGACCGAGGACTATCTCGTGACGCGCGCCCTCGCCTACGCGCTGGAATTCACCGAGGGCATCGAGTTCTCCCGCGGGCTGGCCGAGCCGGACGAGCCGGCGATCGCGGTGCGCGATCTGACCGGGGCGATCCGATCGTGGATCGACGTGGGCACGCCGGACGCGGCACGGCTGCACCGGGCGTCCAAGGCCGTGCCGCGCGTGGCGGTGTACACGCACAAGGATCCGGCGCGGCTGATCGCAGGCCTCGCCGGCGAGCGGATCCACCGCGTCGAGGCGCTCGAGCTCTACGCGGTCGACCGCCAGCTGATCGGCGCGCTGGCGGCGCGTCTCGAGCGCCGCATGGCGTGGAGCCTGTTCGTGAGCGAGCGCGACCTCTACCTGTCGATCGGCGGGGACACGCTCACCGGCCCGGTGTCGCGCCTCGCGGTAGGCTGAAAGCCCGGCGAGGTCCTTTGTCAGCACCCGGCGTTCGGATCAAGCGACTCTGGATCCGGCGTTAGCGCGTGGGCACGACTATTTCTCTGCTTGGTCGAGTCCCTCCTTGGCATCTGGATAGCTTGGCCGCAACTCGAGGGCGTGCTGGAAGCTTTCGCGGGCCCGGGCCCGATCGCCGAGGCGGAGCAAACTCCATCCCATACCATTGTAGAGCCCGTACCACTCGCGGTGGACGGTGATGGCGCTGGCGAATTCCGCACGCGCTTTCTCGTACTCTCCAAGGTAGAAGAGCGACCAAGCGTAGCGGTTCCGGACTTCCTCCAGGTCCGGCGCGGGTTTCCGAAGCATGGTCGCCCGTCCCTCCTGGATCAATTGCTCTAGCCGTGGCCGTGCCTCTCGATACCGCCCCAGCTCGAACAGCGAGAAGGCGGATCCGACCGCCGCGTCTCGGTAAGTTGGAACGAGGTCCAGTGCCTGCTGGAACGCTTGCCGTGCCGCGCGTGGTGGTGTACACGCACAAGGATCCGGCGCAGCTGGTCGCGAGCCTCGCCGGTGAGCGGATTCACCGCGTCGAGGCGCTCGAGCTCTACGCGGTCGACCGCCAGCTGATCGGCGCGCTGGCGGCGCGTCTCGAGCGCCGCATGGCGTGGAGCCTGTCCGTGAGCGAGCGCGACCTCTACCTCTCGATCGGCGCGGACACGTTCACCGGCGTGGTTTCACGCCTCGCGGTCGCCTGAGAAGGGCCGCTATCGGCGGAGCGCCTGGATGACAGCCCCGAAGCGCTCGATGCCGCGCGCGCCGGGCGGGTCGACGACGTTGACCGTCAGGTGCTCGATCCCGATGGCCTCGAACGCCCGGAGGTGGGCGGCGACCTCCTCCACGGAGCCGAGCCGGGCGGGGAATCGCACGCCGGCGAGGTCGAACTGGGCGATGCCGTCCTTCGCGGGACCGACCTGGAAGCCGGAAGCGCTGCCCGGGCCGGCGAGGGCCACCCGCGTCGCGGCCATGCGGCCGATGGTGGCGGGATCGCGCCCGACGTCGCGGCACGCCGCCTCCAGGCCGGCGAGCCGCTCGAGGACGAGCGCCGGCCCGGTCTGGTAGTCGGCGTCGAAGCTGTCGGCGTAGCGCGCCACCAGCCGGAGCATCCGGGGGCCCTGCGCCCCGATGAAGATCGGAAGCCCGCTCGGGCGGGGCCCGCGGGGCAGGAGCTCGCACTGGCGTGCCTGGTAGTACTGGCCCTGGAAGTCCACGCGGCCCTGGCGCAAGAGCGGCACGATGATCTGGAGCGCCTCCTCGAAGCGGCTCACCCGGTGATCGAACGGGTAGCCGAAGGCCTCGTACTCCGGCTGGTGCCAGCCGGCGCCCAGGCCCAGCATGACGCGCCCCCCGCTGATCTCGTCCAGCGTGTCCGCCATCTTCGCGAGGAGCGCCGGGTTGCGGAAGCCGGTGCAGGCGACGAGCGTCCCGAGGTGGATGCGCTGGGTCGCCTCCGCCACCGCGCTGAGCACCGACCACACCTCCCAGATGCCGCGGCTCTTGCCCTCCGGCATGTCGATCGCCGGCACGTTTCCGGGCGGCGACCGGCGGAAGATCAGGTGGTCCGGCGCCATGATCGTGTCGAATCCGACCTCCTCGCCGCGCTTCGCGATCTCCCGCAGCGCCGTCCACGGCACCGGCTTGCCGTCGCCCAGCGCGCCGACGCCGATCGGGAGCGTCATCCCCAGCTTCATCCGGCTCTTCTCAGTCATCCTCTCGCCTCTCTCCGGTCGGGTTGCGTGATCGCCAGCGTGACGGGATCCCGGGCCCAGCCGCCTGTCAGCGGACCCACCCCGCGCGTCGCAGGAACGCCGCGTCCGCCTCCATGGCGGGCGCCATCTCGTGCGGCAGGAGGTGCGGCTCGAGGGACACCGGCCCGCGGTAGCCGTCCTGCTGGAAGCGCGCGATCAGCCCGGTCCAGTTGACGGCGCCGGTGCCCACGGGAAGGCACACCACGTTCCCGCCGGCGCGGTGGAGGACGCGGCGCGCGTCGCCGTGGACGGTGGGGACGTAGCGCCCGGAGTCCTTCACGTGCACCTGGAAGATGTGGCCGCGCAGGAGCTCGTAGGCGTACGGGAACGGCTCGATGCCGGCGTTGTAGAAGTTGTCCGCGTCGAAGTTGAGACCACACCGCGGGTGGCCGACGGCGGCGAGCACGGCGAGGAGATCCTCCGGCATGCGCGTGATGCGAATGACCGAGTTCTCGATCGCGAGCCGGATCGCCGCGTGCCCCGGGCGGTCGAGGAGCTCGGCCGCCAGCCGCCCGAAGCCCGTGAGGCTCTCCCGGCGACTCTGATCGACGCGCTCGATGGCGTCGTCGACCGCCACGATCAGGGGCGCTTCGACGGCGCGCGCCGCCGCGAAGGCGTGGGGCAGCTCCGAGACCATGGCGCCGATGTGGACGCCGAGGCCCCGGCGCCGGACCTCCTCCGCCACGGCCGAGGCTCCCGCGTCCGTCACGCGGCGCACCGACAGCTCCACGAACTCCGCCCGGATCTTCACCGCCAGGTCGCAGATCTGGCCGACGGACCAGTGCGGGAACTCGCCGCCATTGACACCGAGCGGGCACAGCGCCGGGCGGTGGCCATCCATCGGCGCCACCTAGACCGCCGTCCGCGCGAGCTGGAAGTGCCGGCGACCCACGTTGTAGGCGAACCGGCTCAGGCGGCCCGTGGAGTCGCGGCTTCGTGCCGCGCCAGGGCCTCCTTCGTCGTTCCATCGGCCATCGCCGCCATGACACCCTCCCACTCGTTGATGACGAACCAGCGGGGATCGCGCGAGGAGGCCACCGGGTGAGGTGGACCCTGCCGGCAGAGCCGCCCCGCGCGGAAGCCCTGCTGAGCCTGGAGTCGCGGGAACTCCCGCGACCGGTACCACTCGAGGAGCGCGCCCTCGTCCGCCGCCGCGCAGCTCGAACCGGACCGTGGACAGGGCAGGGGCCACGACGCCGCCGGCCCGTCCTCCCGCCGCCCAGTCGACGTCCACCGCTGGCACGTTCACGGTCAGCACCTGGTCGTAGATCGTGTTCGAGCGGCTGGTGAGGAGGGCGATCACCGCCGGGCCTTCCGTGTCCTTGGCGGCCACGTCCCGGTAGCCCTGGGTGACGAACAGATCGGGCCCGGGGATCTCGTAGAGGTTGCAGATCCGGGGCGTCCCGACCTCCGAGTAGTAGACCTGCGCGGTGTAGAACCCCGCCCGGATCAGATCCGGGGCGTGACGGCGCGCGTACCAGTCCTCGACGCGGGCGAGGTGGGCGGTCTCGACGTCCGAGCGCGCGGTGTAGATGGTCGGCAGTCTGGGCATGGAGGCTCCTGTCGGTCAGGGAATGGCCGGCCGGCCGTGGCGACGCGGGTCGGGGACGGGCCTCTTCACGCGGCCCGCCCTCCTGTGGGGTCGAGATGGTCCCGCAATGCGTCTCCGAGGAAGTTGAAGGCGAGCACGCCGAGGAAGATGCCCAGCGCGGGGACCGCGACCACCTGGGGCGCGACCCTCAGGTACTGGCGTCCGGCGCCGAGCATCGCCCCGAGCTCGGGAGACGGCGGCTGGGCGCCCAGCCCGAGGAAGCTCAGGCTCGCTCCCATCAGCATGTTCTGGGCGCAGAAGATGGCCGCCTGCACGACGAGGGTCGGCACGCAGGCCGGCAGGATGTGGCGGGTCAGGATTCCGAATTCCGGCCGTCCGAGCGCGCGCGCGGCCTCCACGAACTCCCGCCCCTTCACCGAGAGGACCACCGACCGGACGAGCCGGACGTAGTGCGGCGCCGTCCACGCGGCGATGGCGATCATCGCGTTCAGGAGGCTCGGCCCGAGAACGGCGACGAAGACGATCGTGAGCAGGAAGTAAGGAAAGGCGAGCAGGAGGTCGGTGGCCCGCATGATGACCCCCTCCAGCACGCCGCCGTAGAAGCCGGCCAGGAGGCCGAGGGCCACGCCCACCGCCACGCCGGCCGCGACGGTCACCACGCCGACCGCGAGGGTGAGGCGCACGCCGTAGAGCAGCCGGCTGAGGAGGCACCGCCCGATCCAGTCGGTGCCGAGCGGGTACTCGCGGCTCGGCGGCTTCAGGCGGAGCTTGAGATCGGCCCGGGCCGGGTCGTGAGGAGCGAGCCAGCCCGCGCCGAGGGCCCCCGCCAGGAGCGCCGCCAGCACGATGACTCCGGCGGCCGCCCGAGGCCGGCGGAGGGCGCGCCAGGCTCGACGCGATCCGGTCTCTCCCGCCTCGATCATTTGCGAACGTTGGCGCGCGCGCCGGCCGGATCCGCCATCCGTCGCGTCACGGCAGCCGGATCCGCGGATCGATCAGGACGTAGCTGACGTCGACGAGCAGGTTGACCAGGATGAACCCGCTCGCGGTCACCAGCACGCACGCCTGGACCAGCGGCGTGTCGCGCGCCGAGATCGCCGATACCACCAGCTGGCCCACCCCGGGATAGCCGAACACGGTCTCGGTGATCACCGAGCCGCCCAGCAGGAGCCCCACCTGGAGGCCGATCACGGTCACCATCGGCACGAGGGCGTTCCGGAGGGCGTGGCGCCCGAGGACGAGGAGCTCCCGCACGCCCTTCGCGCGGGCCGTCCGCACGTAGTCCTGGCCGAGCACCTCGAGCATGCACGCCCGCGTCATCCGGACGTTGTAGGCGGTGAGGAAGCTCGCCAGCGTGCAGGCCGGCAGGACCAGATGGCGCCACGTCCCAGCGCCCGAGGTGGGGAACCACCCGAGCTTGAAGGCGAAGGTGTAGATCAGCAGGAGCCCGGTGACGAACACCGGCACCGAGATTCCGAGGAGCGTCACCGTGAGGATCGATTCGTCGGCCGCGGAGCGGTGCCGGACGGCCGAGACGATGCCGCCGGCGGTCCCGAGCGCCACCGACAGGGCAAGGGCCACCGCGGCCAGCCGGATCGTGTACGCGAAGGCGTCCAGCACCTGCGGCATCACCGGCCGCCGGTCGATCCACGAGTCACCCAGGTCCCCCTGCGCGACCCGGCGGAGGAACATGCCGTACTGGACCCAGGGCGGCTGGTCCAGACCGAACTCCCGCCGGATCGCGGCCACCTGCTCCTGGGAGGGGCTGCTCGCCGCCAGCATGACCGTGACATCGCCCGGGGCGAGGTACATCATGCCGAACACGACGAACGTCACCCCCGCCAGGAGCAGCAGCATCCCCAGCAGCCGCTTGACGAGGTAGCCGGCCAGACCCGTGGCGCCCGCGGCGCCCATGCCGATTCCGTCCTACGGCTTCGGCCCGAGCCAGGCGCGCGTGTACGTCTGCGTGTACCACTCGTCCGGGTGCAGGACGAGGCCGTTGACGTTGGCCTGGACGCTCGTGTTCCGGAACGACGCGTAGAGCGGCAAGCCGAGCGCCTGGTCCCGGTAGATCTGGCCCATCTTGCAGTAGAGCTCCTTGCGCTTGTCCTTGTTCGATTCGCGCTGGGCGGCCAGGATCACGCCGTCGAGCTCGGGGCTCGCGAACCGGGGGCTGTTCTGCCCCGCCGGCGGGAGGTTCATGCTGAGGAAGAAGGTCGCCTTCAGGTCGGCGTCCGCCGTCGCCACGCCGTACCCGTGGAAGATCATGTTGTAGTCGCCTTCGGGGCTCTGCAGGATCTTCATGTACGTGGCGAACTCGTTGGCGTTGACCTTCATGTCGACGCCGGCCGCCCGGAGCTGGGCCTGGATCGCCTCGGCCACCTCCCCGTTGCGCGGGTCGCGCTGCGGGTTCACCACCAGCGTCAGCGTGAGCGGCCGGCCGTCCTTCTCGAGGATGCCGTCCTTGCCCGGCCGGTAGCCGAGCTCCGCGAAGCCCTGCTTGGCCCGGGCGAGGTTGTAGACGGGAAAGCCGACGTCACACGCGCCGAACACGCTCGGGTTGAAGATCCCGGTCGCCACCTGGCCGATGTCGGCCGTGATGACCTCCTCGACGATGCTCTTGACGTCGATCGCCTGCGAGAGCGCGCGCCGGAGCCGCACGTCGTCCGTCGGCGCCTTCATGGCGTTCCAGTGCACGTTGACGTCCCGGTAGGTCGGGACCCGGTTCACCCGGAGCTTCGGGTTCTTGCGGAGCGTCGCGATCGCGCTCGGCGGCGTCTCGAAGAGCACGTCCGCCTCGCCGCTCTCGAGGGCCAGCACCCGCGTCGCCTCCTCGGGAACCACCTTGAACACCAGGAAGTCGAGGTAGGGCGGGCCGTTCCAGTAGTCCGCGTTCCGGGCGAGCTTCACGTGCTGGCCGCGCACCCACTCGACGAACTTGAACGGGCCGGTTCCCGAGGGATGGAGCCCGTAGTCCTTGCCCCACTTCTTGATCTCCGCGGAGTCCGGGATCAGGGTCGCCAGCGACTGGGCGAGCGTGTCCACGAGGGCCGCGTTGGGCTCGCGCGTCTCGAGGACGAGCGTGTAGCGGTCCACGACCTGGATCGGCGTCTTGAGCATCTTGATGACCGCCGCGTCCCGCGCCAGGTCGGCGGGGTTCAGCTGCCGCTCGTACGTGAACTTCACGTCCTCGGCGGTGAACTCGTTCCCGCTGTGGAACTTCACGCCCTTCCGGAGCGTGATCTGGAGCTTCGTCGGGTCGAGGAAGCGCCACGACTGGGCGAGGTGCCCGTGGAGCACGCCTTTCTCGTCCTTCCGGAAGAGCGGCTCGTAGATGTTCGCGAACACCCGGACCGAGAACCCGACCGCCGGGTGTGGATCGAAGGTGGAGACGTCCGACGGCGTGATCACCGTCAGCGTGCCGCCTCGACGCGGCTGATCCTGGGCGCTCGCCCCGGAAACCGACACCAGCGCGCACGCCAGGCTCGCCACCAGCCCGAGCACCCACCGCGAGATCCGTCGCCTCATGGAAGCCTCCCGTCTCAGGATCGCTGAGCCATCTGCTCTTGGAGTTCGGCCGCTCCGTCCGAGCCGCCCTCTGCCAGCCTTTCCTCTGGTTGCGCCATTCGGTCAGCGCGTCGTCCGGACGAGGGCTTCCTCGTACGGGAACCGCGCCGAGTTCTGGTACTCGAGGACGAACTCCGCCGGACGCCCGGTGTCCTGGTAGTAGGTCCGGCGGAACATCAGCACCGGACTCCGGGTCGCGAGCCCGAAGCGTCGCGCGACCTCGGCCGGCGCCGCCACGGCCATCACGACCTGGTGCGCACGGATCAGCCGGATCCCCGCCTCGTGCTCGACCCGCTCGGAGACGGTGAGCTCCGGCGGCCGGCTGAGGTCGAGCCGCTCGGCGATCTCGCGGGGCAGGTAGACGCGCCCGTAGCGGAACGGGCGGCCCCGGATCGTCCGCAGCGAGCGATAGCAGTAGACCTGGGTCCGCGCCGGCAGGCCCAGGGCCCGGCTCGTCTCGGCCGGCGCTTCCGCGAAGCCCTGCTCGAGGACCTTCAGGACGCTGGGCCGTCCCGCGACGTAGGGCTCGTTGATCGGCTGGGTGATGCGCACCCCGACCTGCCGGTAGCCCGGGCTCGCGAAGGTGCCCCGGCCGACGAGCGAGTAGATCAGCCCCTCGTCCCGCAGGAGGGCCAGCGCCTCGCGCAGCGTTTCCCGGCTCACGCGGAACTCGGTGGCCAGGGCAGGCTCCGACGGCAGCCGCGCGGCCCGGCCCACCCCGCCGGCAGCCAGGCGCCGCCGGAGCGCGTCCGCGATCTGGAGATAGCGGGGGACCCGCCCCCCGAGCCGCGCCTCCATCAGGACCGTCGCGTGCGTCGCCATCGGTCTAGTTGTCTAGACAATACCGGTAGCATCGGAGTCGGGAAGGTGTCAAGCGCGTCGCCGACCGGGCGACCACTCGGAGCGAAGCAGCGCCCGCGCCTTGACGGCGCCGCGGCCGGCAACGCAGTATCGCTCCCGCCGGCGGTTGCGCGATCCTCTGGCGACCCCCGGGAAACGGCGGGTCGCATCGCGCTGAGGGAGTCCGCATGTTCGATCTCGTGGTCCGGGGAGGGACGGTCGTCGACGGCTCCGGTGACGCCGGTTACCGGGGTGACGTCGGCGTCACCGGCGAGGTGATCGCCGCCATCGGCGACCTGTCCAGGGCGGAGGCCGGCCACGTCATCGAGGCGGCCGGGCTGACCGTCGCGCCGGGCTTCATCGACACGCACACCCACGCCGAGGGCGCCCTGCTCGTCGAGCCCCAGAACCCGATGGGCGTGCGGCAGGGGATCACCACGCTGTTCCTCGGGATCGACGGCATGTCGTACGCGCCGCTGTCGCCCGGCAACTACCGGACGTTCCGCCGGTGGCTGGGCGGCTTGCTGGGCGACCCGCCGGACGACCTGGACATGAGCTCCGTCACGGCGTTTCGGCGCCACTATCACCGGCGGGTCGCCGTCAACACGGCCTATCTCGTGCCGCAGGGCACGGTGCGCCTCGAGGTCCTGGGTTTCCGGGACGTGCCGCTGCGCGGCGACGCGCTGGATCGGGCGCGCCGCCTCGTCCGCGAGGGCCTGGAGCAGGGGGCGGTGGGCTTCTCCACCGGGTCGAAGTACTACCCCGGGCCGTGGGCGGACACCCAGGAGCTGATCGAGCTGTGCCGGGTCGTCCGCGAGGCGGGGTCGGTGTACATGTGCGAGCCGCGTAGCGCGAACCTCGAGCGGGCCCACGGCGGGCACGGTGTGAAGGAAGCGGTGGAGGTCGCGCGCCGGACCGGCGTCCGCCTGCACTTCGCGCACTACCGGACCGCGCCGGCGACCGCTGGACAGGTGGCGCGGCTCATGGAGTTCATCGACCCGGCCCGGGCCGACGGGCTGGACGTCACGTTCGACGTCTACCCGTACCCCACCGGCAGCTCGATCCCCGTCAGCCTGCTCCCGAGCGAGGCGCAGGAGGGAGGACCCGACGCCATCCTCGACCGCCTGCGGGATCCTGGCGAGCGCCGCCGCATCGCGGAGTACCTCGACCGCCACGGGACGCTGCCCATGGCGGAGGTGCGTGTTCTCGTACCTGCCGCGGAACCGGCACCTCGAGGGCATGAGCCTCGCGGACGTGGCCCGGCGTGAGGGACAGGGGATGGGCGAGGTCCTCTGCCGGCTCCTGCTCGAGGAGGAGCTGAAGATCGGCCACCTCGGCGCCCCGCCGCAGAGCCTCGCCCTCTGGCAGCAGGTGAGCCGCGACTGCATGACGCTGCTCGCCCGGCCGGACTACATGGTGTGCAGCGACATGACGCCGGCCGGCAGCTTCGCGCACCCGCGCTCCTTCGGCGCCTTCCCGCGCTTCCTCGGCCGGCTGCGCCGCGAGTTCGGCGGGCTCACGCTCGAGGCGATGGTCCAGCGGATGACCGACGCGCCGGCCCGGCGGTTCGGCCTCCCCCGGCGGGGTCGCGTCGCGCGCGGCTACTTCGCCGACCTCGTCGTCTTCGACGCCGAGCGCATCATCGACAACGCGACCTACGACGACCCGCGCCGCTACCCGACCGGAATCCCGTTCGTCGTGGTCAACGGCCAGCTGGCCGTCGACCGCGAGCGTTGCACCGGCGTCCTGGCCGGACACGCCGTGCCGTGATGACGCCGGTGGCAGCCGGAAGCACGGGTTCGAATCCTGCTGGAGCACCTCCGGTCGCGATCGACGGAACCCCGCCCGGATCAGAACGATGCGCGTGACGAGATCCCTTCTCCACTTCGTGCGACGCGTCGGATCGGGCTTCCGGCGCAACCAGGGACTTCTCCTGTCCGGGGCCGTCGCCTACTACACCCTGCTGTCGATCGTCCCCCTCTTCATGGTGCTGCTGGTCGGCCTGTCCCATCTCGTCGACGAGCGGCAGCTGCTCGAGACGGTGGCCTGGAATCTCGAGCTGGTGATCCCCGGACAGAGTGCCGTGATCGTCGGCCAGGTGGAGAGCTTCCTCGCCCACCGCGACACTGTCGGGATCGTCGGGCTCGTGGCGCTCCTGTTCTTCAGCTCGGCGGCCTTCACCGTGGCTGAGAGCGCCATGGCGGTCATCTTTCACCATCGCGCGAGGACACGGCACCGCCATTTCTTCGTCTCGGCGCTCCTCCCGTACATGTTCATGATGCTGATCGGCGCCGGCCTGTTCCTGATCACGGTGATCAGCGGGGCGCTCCATGCGGTACGGCCCGTGCTCGTGCTCGGATACACGTGGCCCCCGGTGGGCTTGCCTGGCGCCGTGCTCTACGTCCTCGGCGTCGTCGGTCTCGCGCTGCTACTGACCGCCCTCTACGTGGTGCTCCCGGTCGGCCACGTTCGGTTCGGCCACGCCCTCGTCGGCGGCGTCACGGCGACCCTGCTCTGGGAGGTGGCCCGCCGGGTGCTGGTGTGGTACTTCGCGCGGCTGTCGATGGTGAACCTGATCTACGGGTCGATGGCCGCCGCCATCGTCGTGCTGCTCACGCTGGAGGCGGCGTCGGTTGTCCTGCTCGTCGGTGCGCAGGTGATCGCGGAGATCGACCGGGCGCGTGGGCCGGCCCGCGATCGGCGTTTCGGACGCTAGCCGGGAGGCGTCCGAAAGCGAGGGTCCAGGGGGTGAGGAAGCACCCCGAACCGCGTCCCGTACGCGGCCCACCAGTCGGTCAGGCGGACCTGACCGTCGACTCCAGCCGCGCGCGGCTGCCCAGGCATGCTCGGTGGCCGGTTGTAGCGGATCCGTCAACGTGTGATGCGGCTCCGGCAGTCCATCCTGGGCGTAGACGAGCTTCACCGGGTACCTCCGCCACACCCGGAGCTCGCAGGTCACGCGGGAGGTCTCGGACGGTGTCGTCGCCACGGGTGGCCAGCACAGCGTCGGCGTCAGCGAATCGACGCTGCCCACGGCAAATCCCGCGATCCTCTCCAGATCCTCCGATGCCGGCGCCGGGCATTGTGACGCGCACCCGACGACCAGCATAATTGCGGGAATGTCCTCAGGGGCGATGGCGGACGTTCGGATCGAGCGCGACCTCAGGATCCCCATGCGCGACGGGATCCACCTGGCGGCGAACCTCTACCTGCCGGAGGCCCCCGGCCGCTACCCGGCGCTCCTCCAGTACACGCCCTATCTCAAGGATGGAATGGGCGGGCGGGGCTCGGTCGAGGTCGGCCAGATCGCCCTGGCGCGCCGCGGGTACGCGTGTCTCAGCCTCGACTTCCGTGGCTACGGCGAGTCGGAGGGCGTCCCGGCGCCGCCGTTCGCGCCCGCCGAGAAGCTCGACGGCCACGACGCGCTGGCGTGGATCGCGGGCCAGCCCTGGTGCACCGGCCGGACGGGCATCTGGGGCATCTCGTACGGCGGCAACACGGCGCTCTCGATCGCCTCGACGAAGCCCCCCTCGCTGGGCGCGATCGTGGCGATCCACGCGATCGACAACGAGTACACCGGCGCGGCCTGGCCCCACGGCTGCCGCGGGGCGCTCGTCGGCGAGATCGACTGGGGATTTCGGGTCGCCGGCATCCAGCTTCTGCCGCCGCTCCGCTTCGGCAAGGACTGGACGGCCCGCTGGCGGGCCCGGCTCGAGGCGATCGACCAGCCGTTCACCTTCCACTGGCACACGATTCCCCCCGAGACCTGGGCGGCCTGGGCGACCGACATCGAGGCGATCGAGGCGCCGACCTTCGCGGTCTCCGCCTGGCACGACTCGTACCCGCGCGAGACCGTCGCGTACCACGACCGCCTGCAGAGCCCCAGGCGCCTGCTCCTGGGACCCTGGAAGCACGAGCTGCCGGACCTCGCCGTCCACGAGCCGATCGGGTTCTTCGAGACGATGGCCGGGTGGTTCGACCGCTGGCTGAAGGGGCGCCCAGATGCCGCCGACGCCGCCGGCGCGGGCGGGCCGGCCGTGACCTTCTTCGAGCAGCTCGGCGACGGCTGGCGCACCGCCGAGCGCTGGCCGCCCGCGACCGCCGTGACCCGTGAGCTCTTCGCGGGAGCGGATGGCACGTTGTCGACCCATCCGGCCCTGGAGGGCGAGGATGTCTACCGAGTCGATCCGACGGTGGGCCTGGCCGCGCTGCCGTGGGACTGGACCACGCCCACCCCGGCCGCGCCGCCGGACATCTCCCCGGATGACCACCGGGCGCTCGCCTGGACCAGCGAGCCGCAGGCCGACGGGCTGCGGATCACGGGGCTGCCCGAGGTGGCCGTCGTCCTCCGCTCCGACCGCCCCGACGTCCCTCTCCGCGCCTGGCTCGCCGACGTCGCGCCCGGCGGGTTCTCCACGCTCATCTCCCAGGGCTGGGTCCGGCCGGCCCACCTGGTGGGCGGTCCGCTCGACCCGGCGCGCTCGTACGAGATCCGGGTCCCGCTCAACCCGACCTCGTATCGACTCCCCGCCGGCCACCGGCTGAGGCTGGCGGTCGCCGGCTCACACTTTCCCGCCCTCGTCCCCGCTCCCGACGGCGGCACCTTCAGGGTTGCCCGGTCGGGGCGAGGCGGGACACGCCTGCGCCTCCCGGTCGAGCCCGAGGACGCGCCGCGCGGCCCGGTGCCGACATTCGGGCCCCCGGTGTCAGAGCGCCCAGCCGCTCAGCTCGAGGCGCGCAGCGAGCACTCGGTCCGGCGGGCGCTGGACGATCGATCGGCGGCGTTACGAGCTGCACCGGAAGTCGCGCTTCCGGCTCGACGGCGGTGCCGAGCTCATGTGGGAGCTCGACGCGAGGATCGGCGTCGAGCGCGATCGCCCCGAGGCCCTGCGGATGGAGTCGCGCCAGGTCTGGCGCGTCGTGGACGGGCCGGCTCCGATCGAGGTGTCTCTCGCGATGTGGCAGACGTTCGAGGAGACGGCGCTCCGGGCCGACGTCTCGCTCGGCGGCCGGCCGTTCTTCGCGCGCGAGTGGCGGCTCGATCTGCGGACCGTACCCTGGCGGATCGTCCGCTGAACGCCTTCCGTCTCAAGGAGGACACCATGGAACGAGCCGGAGACGAACAAGACCTCGGTGCATGGAGCTCGCGAGACGCGGTCGAGGCGTGGCAGCGGTCGAGCGCCGCGCGCAACGCGACGCTCGCGGCGGCGACCGAACGCATGCTCGACCTTGCCGGGGTGCGCCCGGGGGCTCGCGTGCTGGACCTCGGCACCGGCACTGGCGACCAGGCGTTCGCCGCCGCGCGGCGTGTCGGCCCGCAGGGACACGTCCTCGCGACGGACATCTCGGCTCAGATGGTCGCCGAGGCGGCCGCGGGCGCCGCGCGGGCAGGGCTCGGCAACGTCGCCACGCGCGTGCTCGACGTCGCGGCGATCGACCTCGAGCCCGATCAGTGGGACGCCGTCATCTCGCGCCTCGGGCTGATGTTCACGCCCGACCTCGCGGCCGCCCTCTCCGGCGCGCGCCGCGTGCTGCGCGCCGGGGGGCGCCTCGCCGCGATCGTGTGGTCGACGGCCGAGCGGAACCCGTTCCACGCGACCCCGCTGGCCGTGCTGCGCGCGCTGGGGCGCCCGGCGCCGCCCGACGCCGAGCTCGTGCGGGCCCTCTCGCTCAGCGCGCCCGGCGTGCTGGCGCAAGCGCTCGCGGCCGCGGGGTTTCGCGACGTCGTCGTCGAACCGGTCCCCGCATCGCGGCGGCACGCGTCGGTGGCCGAGGCGATCGCCGCCCAGCACGACTCGCCGCCCGCTCGCCCGTGCCATGGCGCACCTGGACGACGCGACGCGCGCCGACGCCTGGGCGGGGATCGAGCGCGCGTATCGCGCATTCGAGACGCCCTCGGGCGTGGCGTTTCCGGGCGAGGTGCTCGTCGGCGCGGCGACGAAGTAGCGGCCGCGGTCTCGCGAGCCGTGCCACCCGCTGGTCGCCCGTTGCAGCACCCGGCCGCGTCCGCGTCACTCGCTGGGCCCGATCAAGCTGTGGGAGGGCAGGGGTCAAGCCGAGCGCGGCAGCGCGGTGGCTGCCCCTGGGTCGCCTCCTGGTATCACTTCCGCTCGGTGAACTTCCGCACCCGCTCGGCCGCTTCGCTGCGCCCGAATGCCTCCTCCGTGATCTCGCCTTCGAGCCGCAGCGCTCGCTCCAGCCGGTCGTCCAGGCCCTGTGACAGGAGCCGCTTCAGCTTGCCGACCGAATAGCGCGACTTGCCGGCGACCTTGCCCGCGACCTCCATGGCCTTCGGCAGCATCGCCTCCCTCGGCAGCACCCAGCCGACCAGGCCCAGTGCCTCGAGATCCCGTGCCGAATGGTGCTCTCCGAGCACCATCAGCCGCATGGCGCGCTGATATCCGATCGCCTGCGGCAGCAGGTGGGTGACGGCGCCGGTCACGAACTGGCCCCAGTCCATCTCGGGGAAGAACGCGACGAGATCGTCGGCGGCGACCACCATGTCGCAATTGCACAGCCATTCGAAGCCGCCGCCGACCGCATAGCCATGGATCGCGCCGACGACCACCTTGTCGGAGAGCATCATCGCCCGGGTGACCGCCTGGATGCCCCCGATATGGTCGCGGATCGCCGCGGGACTCGCCGACTGCTCGCCGAACTCCTTCAGATCGTCGCCCGCGCAGAAGGCACGCCCCGCCCCGGTGAACACGATGACCGCGATCTCCGGATCGGCGTTGGCCTGGCGGAAGGCGGCCTCGGCATCGCGCGTCAGCGCCCGGCTCATGGCATTGAGCCGCTCCGGGCGGCTGAGGGTCACGATGCCAATCGGGCCCCGGCGCTCGAGGGTCACGAAGGTCATGATGACGTCCTTTCCACCAGCCGCGTCTTGCCCTCGGTGCGGGGCAGGGTCTCGAAGGGGAGCATGGTCACCTCCGCGGTCGCGCCGATGGCGGCGCGCATCCGGCGCTCGAGCTCGGCGGCCGCACCCGGCCAGCGCTCGGGCGGCATGCCCTGCGCGGCTTCCACTCGCAGCACGATGCGGTCGTAGGGCCCGGGGCCGGCGAGAACGATGCGGAACTGGCCGGACGCGATGTGTCCCGCCTCCGCCACCACGCGCTGCACCGCGGTCGGAAACACGTTGACGCCGCGCACGTTGAACATGTCGTCGGTGCGGCCGGTAACGCGGAAGCGCCAGGCCGTACGCCCGCACGCACAGGGTCCGGTGCCGGTGACGGTGAGCACGTCGCGCGTCCGGTAGCGCATCAGCGGCTGGCATTCCTTGGCGAGGTGGGTGCAGACCAGCTCGCCCGTCGTGCCCTCGCGGATCGGCAGGCGCTCGCCCGATGCGGGATCGAGCAGCTCGACGAACACGCCGTCACCCGCGTGGAAATGCAGATCGCTCGTGTGCTCGCACTGGCTACCGAGGATCGACATGACCTCGGAAAGCCCGAAATTTGCGTTGCGGACCTTGAACCCCCAGATCTCCTCCAGCCGGTCGCGGAAGGCGCGGTTGTCGAGCCCGCCCTCACCGCCGAAGAGGCCGAGCCTGAGGCCCAGCGAGCGGGGCTCCCGGCCCATCTCCTCGCGCAGCACCTTCTCGAGCAGAGCCGGATAGGACGGCGTGCAGTGGATGCCGGTGACCCCGAGCTCGGTGATCGTCTCCAGCAGCTTCCGGGTATTGCCGACACCGAATGGCACCGTCGTCGCCCCGCTCGCCTCGATGATCATGTGGTCGGTGACGCCGCCGGTCCACAGCTGATAGTTGAGGCAGTGCACGATGCGGAGGCCCGGGCGCGCGCCGGCGCTGAACATCGCCCGCCCGCCGAGCCGCGTGACCTGCTCGACGTCCCTCTGCGAGAAGCCGATGTTGAGCGAGCGACCAGTGGTGCCCGACGTGCGGTGGATGCGCACCACCTGCTCGGGCGCACAGGCCAGGTAGTCGCCGTAGGGCGGCCAAGCCTCCTGGGCGGCGCGGATCTCCTCCTTGTCGGTGAGTGGCAGGTCACGGAGCCCGTCGAGCGTGACCGCGTGACCGGTCGCCTTGCCGAACCGGCGCCGGTAGAAGGGCGAGTGGGCCCGCACGTAGTCCCACTGCGCTCGCCACGAGCGCTCCTGCAAGGACAGGAGCGCCCCGGGCGCGGCGGTCTCGATCTCGGGGTGGAGGAACGCGGGGCTGGTCACGTGCGTCTCTCGTCTCCGCGCCGTGAACTGGGCATTCGCTGCCAGGGGGGCGCTTGGCCATGCACCCTAGGCGTGCTCCTCATTGGGTCGTGGCCACCGGCGGCGCCGTCCATCGTGATACGGCCCTGACCAGGCTGCAAGGCTCATGGGCACCAGGGATGCCTTTCGCCCGGGCGTCTCACGCGATCGCCGGGATCCGGCGCGGCTGACCGAGCAGCCAGAGCGCGATCCCGAGGTTCAGCAGGTTCCAGATGATGCCGTTCAGGAAGGCGGCGTGATACGAGCCGGTCAGGTCGAAGATCGCTCCCGACATCCAGCCGCCGAGCGCCATGCCGACGATCGTCGCCATGACCACGGCGCCGATTCGCGCCCCGGCTTCCCGGGGGGCGAAGGACTCCCGCACGATCATGGCGTAGCTGGGCACGATGCCGCCCTGCGACAGACCGAACAGCGCGGCCACGACGTAGAGCGCGGCGAGGCCGTCGAACGGCAGGTAGAGCGCCAGCGTCAGGCACTGGAGCGCCGATCCCAGGAGCAGCGTGCGCACCCCGCCGATCCGGTCGGCGATCCAGCCGGAGGCCAGGCGGCTGACGACGCCCAGGCCCAGCATCACGGAGAGCATCCGGGCGCCGTGCGTGACGCCGTAACCGAGGTCGCTCGCGTAGGCGACGATGTGGACCTGCGGCATCGACATGGCGACGCAGCACCCCAGGCCCGCGACCATGAGGAGCGCCTGCAGGCGCCCGGGCGAGAGGCGCGCGCGGCCGGCGCCGGCCGCGGCGGTCGCCGCCGGCGCCGGCCCGTGCCCGACCGGCGAGCGGCGTCGAAGCGTGAGGGTGAGCGGCAGCATGGTCAGGGCGCAGAAGACACCGACGCCGACCATCGTCGGTCGCCATCCGCGGGTCGCGGTGAAGTGCTGAAGGATCGGGGGCCAGACGGTGCCGGCCAGGTAGTTGCCGCTGGCGCAGATCGAGACCGCCATGCCCCGGCGGCGCGTGAACCAGTGGGAGACGTCCGCCACCAGCGGGGCGAACGTGACGGAGCTGCCGAGGAGCCCGATGACCAGCCCCTGGACCAGCGCGAACTGCGCGAGGCCGGGCGACCACGCCGTCAGGAGGTAGCCGAGGCTGAGGGCGCCCGACGAGACGACGAGCGGCACGACGATGCCGAAGCGGTCGGCCAGGCGGCCCATGAGGATCCCGCCGAGCGCGAAGCCCAGCATCGTCGCCGTGTAGGGGAGGGACGCGCTCCCGCGCGCGACGCCGAACTCGGCCTGCACCGCCGGCAGCACGACGACGACGGACCAGAGGCCGACTCCCCCGATCGTGCTGAGCGCCAGCGATGCCGCGAGACGCCGCCACGCGTAGGCGGACTCCACCAGCATCTCGGACGGAACGCCTCTCCTGGACACCATCGTTCGCGCGTTCCTCCTGGGAACGAGATCGGCGGCCCCTCGCCCCGGCGCCGCCTCGTCACGGCAACGCGACGCCCGCTGGGCGCGATCCGGAGCTCGTGTCGGTCGCCGGGGTGACTTCGCTCGGGACGATCACGTCGCGGCGGACACATGGTACGGGCGAGGGGACGGGTCCGCAACGTGCCCGGCGCGGATCTCGCGGCCGCGGGCACCACCGAGTGCGGCGCGACGCGGGAAATGAGGGGACGGGCGAGCGAGCCCCGCCCCGTGATGCGGTGGTATGTTACGAGGCGGGCTCGAGCTCCGTGCACTGCCGAACAGGAGGGTCCATGAGTCTGACTCGCGACGCCGTGGTGCTCGGCGCCGCCGGGCGCTATGAGTTGGACACTCGCCTGGCGATCTCCTGCCAGATGGCGCACTCGTCCATGCCGCTGGCCCGGCCGTCCTTGACCAGGCGTTCCAGCTGGGCGATGAGGGTCTGCGCCCCCTCGCGGTCGCGCTCCGGCATCTTCGGCAGGGTGGACTTGAACGCGGCGATGGCCTGGTCGGTCGCTTCGCGGCACTGAGGCGCAGTCTGGGCCCGTGCGGGCAGGGCAAGCGGGAGAAGCAACAGCAAGGCGGCGAGTGTCAGGGTCATCGGTTCGTCTCGTCTCCGCAGCGCGGTCGATCCGCATGATAGACCGGACGGCCGCCATCGTCACAACGATCGGATCACACCGGCATCGGCGCCGGGAGAGGGGTCTCGAATGACCCGTCCGCCCCTTCGGCTCGCTGTACTCCTCGCGGCCGTCATGCTCTGGGCCGGTTGCGCCGAGGACTACTATCGCGCCAGCCCGCGCGCCCGCCGAGGTACCGTCCAATGCCCTGCGAGTGGGCGTCACGTCGACCTACCCGCCCATCATCTTCAGGCAGGGCGGCCAGATCGCGGGCGTCGAGGCGGATCTCGCGCGGCTCCTGGGAACCCGCCTGGGCCGGCCCGTGTTTTTCGTCGAGGTCATCTGGGACCAGCAGATCGAGTCCCTGATGGCCGGGAAGACCGACATCATCATGTCCGGGATGTCGGTGACGGACGCGCGGGCGGTCCGGATCGCCTTCACCGAGCCGTATCTCGAGGGCGGTCTGATGGCCGCGGTGCGCACCGAGGACGCCCGCCAGTACGGGTCGCGCGAGGCGCTGCTCCGGACGTCGGCAACGGTGGGCGTCGTCGAGCGGACGACCGGCGACGTCTTCGTGCAGCAGAGCTTCCCCAACGCTCGGCGGGTGGCCCTCTCGATCGCGAGCGATGGGGCGCTGGCGCTCCGCCGTCGCACGATCGACGTGTTCGTGCACGACGGGCCCTCCATCGCCTGGCTCGTGTCCGCGAACGAGGCCGACCTCGCCGGCATCTGGCAGCCCCTCAACCGCGAGAACCTGGCCTGGGGCGTCCGGCGTGACGACGCGCAGCTCCTGGCACAGGCCAACGAGATCCTCGGCACGTGGAAGCGGGACGGCACCCTGACCGACGTCCTGGTCCGCTGGCTGCCCTACCTCCGGCGCCCGAGCTGAGCCGCGCCGCTCCGACCGACCGCGTGCCCGGCGAGGTACGGGCAGGACGGCAGCGGTCTCGCGCGACAGGGCCTCTACCTGGACCTCCCGGTCCGGGGTCACCACGTCTTCGAGGTGACCGCGCGCGGCTGACGGCCGCCTGCCGATCGGTCAGGAGACTCGGGCCAGGCTCCGTTGGACGCCGGGGCGGCCGGCTGCCTTGACGGACGCCGGAGCGTCGCCCATATTCCTCCCGATCGCACGCTCCGCGGCGGACCGCACGCGCGCGCGGAAGGCAGAGAGGCAGGGGAGGGGTCGAGATGACGCGCTCGCCGATCGCCGGACGAGCCCAGACCGTCCTGGGCCCGATCGCCGCGGAGGACATGGGCATCACCCTGCCCCACGAGCATCTCCTCATCGACTTCACGGTCATGTTCAAGGAGCCCGAGAGCGAGCCGGACCGGGAGCTCGCCCGCCAGCCGGTGCGGCTCGACAACCTCGGCTGGGTACGGCGGAACTTCAGCTCGAATCTCGACAACCTCCGGCTCCTCGACGAGCAGGTCGCCCGTGACGAGCTCCTGCTCTACCGGGCGGCCGGCGGCCGGACCCTCGTCGATCCCACGAACCGCGGGCTCTCCCGCGATCCGCTCGCGCTGGCGCGCGTGGCCCGGGCCACCGGGCTCAACATCATCATGGGCTCGGGCTACTACGTGGCGGCGTCGCACCCGCCGGACGTGGACGCGAAGACCGTGGACGGCGTCGCGCGCGAGATCGTGGCGGAGCTCACCCTGGGCGTCGGCGACACCGGGGTCCGCGCGGGCTTCGTCGGCGAGATCGGCACGACCTGGCCGTGGACGGCCAACGAGCGGAAGGTGGTCCGGGCGGCGGTGCTGGCCCAGCGGGAGACCGGCGCCCCGCTGATGATCCACCCGGGGCGGCACGAGCGGCTGCCGCTCGAGATCGTGGACTTCATCCGCCGGGAGGGCGCGGACCTCGGCCGGACCATCATGTGCCACATCGAGCGCACCATCGTCGACCCGGCCGTGCTGCTCGAGCTGGCGGCCACCGGCGTCTACCTCGAGTACGACCTCTTCGGCCTGGAGACCTCCTACTATCCCTACAACCCGGCCTTCGACATGCCCAACGACGGCGAGCGCATGCGCCAGATCCTGTTCCTCATCGAGCGCGGCCACCTTCAGCAGATCCTCATGTCCCACGACATCGCGTACAAGCACTGCCTCACCCGGTGGGGCGGCTTCGGCTACCACCATCTGCTCGTCAGCGTGGTGCCCCGCCTTCGCCACAAGGGCGCCGACGACAAGACCGTCCAGACGCTCCTGGTGGACAACCCCCGGCGCGCCTTCGTGTTCGCGTAGGGTGGACGCCCGCCGCCCCGGACGACCTGCCGCGCTGACTGGCGCCGAGAGGGGACTGCCGTGCCCGTGCCGTGGCTGATCGACACCGATCCGGGGATCGATGACGCGCTGGCGCTGCTCCTGGCGCTCGCCTCCCCCGAGGTGTCGGTCGAGGCCGTCACCTCGGTTGCCGGCAACGTGCCGGTGGACTTCACGACCGCCAACGTCCACCGCATCCTCGCGGTCGGGGCGCCGGCTGCACGGCTTCGCGTCGCCCGCGGCGCCGCCGCCCCGCTCCGCGGTCCGCTGGTCACCGCCACCGAGTTCCACGGCGACGACGGCCTCGGAGGCATCAGCGCGCTCAGAGGCCCGAGCGGGCAGCTCCTCTACCCGGCGGAGGCGACGTCGGCCGTCACGAGGACCCCGGGCGCTCCCGGGGACGTCGACGGGCCCGACCTGATCCTCGAGATGGCCGACCGGTTCCCCGGGGAGCTGGTGGTCGTGGCGCTCGGGCCCCTGACGAATCTGGCCGTCGCCCTCGAGCGCGACCGGCGCCGCCTGTCCCGGGTCGCCAGGGTCGTGATCATGGGCGGAGCGGTCGCGGTGCCGGGCAACGTCACCCCGTCGGCCGAGTTCAACTTCCACGTCGACCCCGAGGCCGCGGCGGCCGTCTTCCGATCGGGGCTTCCGCTCGAGCTGGTGCCGCTCGACGCCACCCAGCAGGTGACGCTCCGTCGCGCCGATCTGGCCGCGGCGCTCGTGCGCGGCCGGGCGTCGATCGCCCGGTTCATCGACGACTTCACGAACCACCTCTTCACGTTCGGCGACCAGCGGGGCGAGGAAGGATTTGCGCTCCACGACCCGCTCGCCGTCGGGGTGGCGCTGGATCCGTCGCTGGTCGAGCTCGAGCCGTTCCACGTCGACGTCGAGGACGAGGGGCGCGTGACGCGAGGCGCCTCGGTGGCCGACCGGCGGAGCATCCCGGCCCGCGAGAAGGCCCCGCCCAACTGCCGCGTCGCGATGACCGTCCACGCCGACCGGTTCCTGGAGCTGTTCCTCGCGCGCGTGTGCTCGGGGCAGCCGGCTCCGCCACGCTAGCGCCGACCGACTTCCCACGCTCCGCCGGTCGCCGCGTGCCGGTGTCCTGACGGACGCCGACAGTGTCAGGTCTGACCCGGCTTGTGGGATGCGGACCCGCCTCGTACCGTGCGGGTGGATCGCGGTCATGAAGGGGCGGGGCAGGATCCGCGTGCTGGTCCCGATCCTGGGGCTCGCGCTCGGGGTCAGCGTGGGCGTGGCACTGCCCCGGGTGGCGCACGAGCTGCCCAGACCGCTCTCGGCGGCCGCTCGGTGGCCGGAGCGACTCTGGACGCGGGATCGTTCGAGGATCATACCAGGCGCGCTGAATCCGACTGGGCTATGCTCGGGGCTGGCCCGCCGCCTGGGCGCGGCCATTCACTGGATCGATTGACACCGAACCTGACGATACGAGGGGGCGCATGCTTGCCATCTGGGTGAAAGTGCGGATCAAGCCCGAGCTCCGGCAGCGGTTCCTGGACGCGATCGAGGTGGACGCGCTGGGCTCGGAGCGTGACGAGCCGGGCTGCCTCAGGTTCAACGTGCTCCAGGACGAGCACGACGAGAACGTCTACTACTTCTACGAGGTCTACACGGGACCCGCGGCGCTGGAAGCCCACCGGGCCACGCCCCACTACGCCGTCTGGCGCGCGGTGGCCGACACGCTCGACGGGCCGACCGAGGCGATTCGCTGTCAACCCGTCTTCCCGGCCTCGCCGACCTACTGGGGCGCGGCGTCGCCGGAGAGCCGGCCGCGCTGACCGCCGCGCCGATCCGTCCGCATGGCAACCAGATGGTCCGGCGAGTGGCCAATACTCTGACTCAGGTGGCAAGGGCGGGGCCGACGGCCGGATCCTTGGTCAGGCTTCGGTCTCGAAGCGCCAGCGAGTAGCGCCTCGCGGGAAGCCCTCGAGGGTCCACGCAAGGGCCGTGGTGGGCCGGAGCGCCCAGAACGGCCGGAATGGCGACTCATCTCCGGAGTAGTACTGCGGGTACTTCTCCTTCGACGCGGCCATGCATGGTGCGGCGAGGGGATGTGAAGGATCCGTGACGAGCTCGGCGGTGCCTTCGAGGATGATCGCCTCGGCTTCGCTCGAGAGATGGACGGAGATCGAGGGGTTCGCCATCAGATTGCGCACCCAGCGCGTCTCCGGCGATCCGCCGAAGCAGAGCACGCCGTCGACCCAAACGCCATCGACGGGCCGCGCGTGCGGCCGCCTGCTTGGACCGACGGTGGTGATCCAGTAGTTCGACGCGGCCCGAAGACGCTCCTCGGCGTGGCTCCAGGGGAGAAGGCTGTCCGGTCCTCCCGGCGCGCCGTACTCAGCCGGAAAGCGGACGGAGCGAACGGAGAGGGGTTCCCTAGGCATGGCCGTCGCGCTCGAGCGCGTGGCGAGACTCAGGTCGCACGTTTTCCGGGCCCACTCGACGGCTCGCCGCGGCGGGTGCTACTCGCGCTCGTTGCTCGCCGGGATCGGCCGCCCCCACTCGCGGTTCCGGAGCTCGATGCGGCGGATCTTCCCGCTGACCGTCTTCGGCAGCGCCGTCACGAAGTCGATCTTCCGCGGGTACTTGTACGCGGCGGTCACCTTCTTGCAGTGCTCCTGGAGCTCGGCCGCGAGCGCGTCCGAGGCCGTGAAGCCGGCCTTGAGGACGACGAAGGCCTTCACGATCTCCCCGCGGATGTCGTCCGGGCTCGAGACGACGGCGGACTCGGCGACCGACGCGTGCTCGAGGAGCGCGCTTTCCACCTCGAACGGGCCGATGCGGTAGCCGGCGCTGAGGATGACGTCGTCGGCCCGGCCCACGAACCAGACGTACCCGTCCTCGTCCATCACGCCGCGGTCGCCGGTGATGTAGTAGTCGCCGCGCACGGAGCTCCGGTTCGCCTGGTCGTTCTTCCAGTACTCGCGGAAGAGGCCGACCGGCCGCGCCGGCTTGATCCGCACGCCGATGTCGCCCTCCTTGCCCGCGGCCACCGGCCTCGCGTCGTCGCCGATGATGGCGATGTCGTAGCCCGGCGAGGGCTTGCCCATCGATCCGGGCTTGACCGTGAGCCCCTTGTAGTTGCCGACCAGGCAGCACGTCTCGGTCTGCCCGTAGCCGTCGCGGATCTCGAGCCCGGTGGCGGCCTTCCAGGTCGCGATCACCTCGGGGTTGAGCGGCTCCCCGGCCGCGACGCAGCTCCGGAGGCTCCGGAAGGTCCACCGCCGGAGATCCTCGAGCACGACCGCCCGGAAGATCGTCGGCGCGCCGCACATGCTCGTGATCGGATACTGCGCGAGGATGTCGAGCACCCGCTTGCCGCTGAACGCGCCGGTCGGGTTGTGGACGAGCTGCGCCGCCCCCGCGATGAACGGCGAGAAGAAGGAGCTCCACGCGGCCTTCGCCCAGCCGGTGTCGGAGATGTTCCAGTGAAGGTCCTCCGGCGCGAGGTCGAGCCAGTACCTGGTGGTCGCGACGTGACCGATCCCGTAGGACGCCTGCGTGTGGAGCACCATCTTGGCGAAGCCGGTGGTGCCCGAGGTGAAGTAGAGGATCGCCGGATCGGTGGCGAGGGTCGGCTCCGCCTGCGCCTCCGCCGGCGCCCTGTCGCGCTCCCCGCGGAAGTCCAGCCACCCGTCCGGCTTGCCGCCGATCGCGAGATAGGCCTTGACCGAGCTCGACTTGCCGCGCGCCTCGTCGAACCTCGGCGCGATCGACGCGTCGGTCACCACGGCCGCGGGCTCCGACAGCTCCATGCGATAGGCGATGTCCTTCGGCGTGAGCATGACCGTGCCCGGCATGGCGATCGCGCCCATCTTGAGGCAGGCGAGCATCGTCTCCCACCACTCCGGGAGGCGACCCACCTGGATGAAGACGCGATCGCCCTTCTTCACTCCGCCGGCGCGAAGGACGTTGACCACGCGGTTTGCGCGGTCGGACATCTCCTTCCAGGAGATCTTCCGGTCCCCGCCGGAATCGTCGATCCAGCGCATGCAGAGGCGGTCCGAGGACCACTTCTCGAACGTGTCGGTGACGAAGTTGAAGCGCACCGGCACGGTCAGCATCGCGGCGACGCTCGAGCGAAGCTCCATGTATCTCGCGGCGTCGGTGGTCGTCGTCATACGGCGATGGTGCGCGGTCGGATCGGACCCTGTCAAGAGCGCGGCGCCCGCGCCGGCGGCGCGCGCCGCTGCCCTCGGCGCTCAGCGCGCGGAGAGCCGCTCCCGGGCGCCGAGCGCCTGCGCCAGGATCGCCAGGATGACGAGGCCACCGCCCACGAGCGTCGCCGCGCCGGGCGCCTCGCCCACGCCGATCCAGACCCAGAGGGGGGCGAGGACCAGCTCGGCCGTGGCGACGAGCTGGAGCTCGGCGGCCGGAAGGTGGCGCGAGGCACGCGTGTAGAGCACCAGGCCGCCGCCGAGCTGGACCACGCCCATCGTGAGCGCGAGCCCGAGATCTCGGGGCGGAATGCGAGGCGACACGCCCACGACGCCCAGCGCCAGGAGACCGAAGAGCATGCCGAACAGCCCCGCGTAGAGCACCGCCGGCAGCATGTCGCTCTGCCGGTTGAATCGCAGGAAGAGGGCGTGGCCCGCGAAGGCCACGGCGGAGCCCAGCGCGAGGAGGTTTCCGGAGAGCCGGCCGAGGGCCAGGCCGCCTCCCAGCATGAGGGCGACCCCGATGGTGGCCAGGGCCATCGCGCCCCAGGCTCGGCGGGGGACGCGCTCGCCCAGGAATGCCTGGGCGCCGATCGCGGTGAGGAAGGGGGTGATGCCGCCCATGAAGGTCGCGTTCGCCACCGTGACGCGGCCGAGCGCCAGGATGAACAGGACCGAGGACGCGCTCGAGCAGACGCCCGCCAGGACCGCGGGCCAGCCGGCGTGGCGGATCGCCTGAGCGACGCGCCCGCGGTGGACGATGGCGAGCATGCTCCCCACCATGATCGTCGCCCCGAGCGAGCGATAGAGGATGATGTGCCAGCTCGTCGCCTCCCCGATGAGGCGAATCAGGATTCCGGCCAGGCTCCAGAAGGCCGTCGCGCTGAGAGCGAGCGCGAAGCCGAGGCCTCGACTGGCTCGAGCCGCGTCGGCGGTCCGGGCGGCGGCGGCCGTGACCGGATCAGCCATCGCGATGCCCGATCGCTGCGGCACCACGGAGGGAACATCGGCCGGACGACGTCACACGCACCGGGGCAGAGTGTAGCGCAAAGCGCTCCACGAGCCATGAAGGTCACCGCGCCCGCAGCCTGCCGCCCGTCGCTCACGACGAGGCACCGGGCGGAACGGCCTCGACGGCCGGCACGTGACAACCGTTCCGCGGGGGCGGTAGCATCGCGAGCGTGAGGCCGCCCAAGGACCGCGACTTCGTCGAGACGACCGACGGGCTCTTCTTCTGCGTGGTGGGCTACGTTCATCCGCCCGGCCGCTATGCCGCCTACCTCAAGTACACGCCCGCCAGCGCCGGGAAGTGGGCGCGCGGCGCACGTCGCCTACCGGCGTGCGCTGCCCTATTACCACGTCCGCCACGTCCGCCGGACGCTGGAATGGCTCGAGGCCGAGCACCCGCGGTACCTCTGGACCGACCCGGCCACGGGGCTCCGGTTTTCCCACGTCCCCGTGGACGCCGTCGCCCGCTACTACGTCCCCCAGCGCCGGCTGGCGGAGATCGTGGCCGATCCCGCGGATGCGCTCGAGCGCGAGACCCGTGATCTGGCGACGCTCCTGGCCGGGGCGGCCGGCCTGCCCCTCGAGGCCTTCGGAGTCTCGGGATCCATCCTCCTCGGCCTCCACAACCCGGAGTTCTCGGACATCGATCTCCTGGTGTACGGAGCCGAGAACGCCCGGCGGCTCCGTGCGGTGATCGATGGCCTCGGACGTGAGGGGCTGGTGCGCCTTCCCGACGACCGGCGGGCGCAGTGGCGCGCCGACACGGCGGCCCGCTTCGGGCTCGACCCGGCGTGGGCGGCAGACCTCGAGGCGCGGCGCTGGCACTACCGGCTCTTCCGCGGGCGCTACGTCTCCCTCCATCCGACGCGCGCGGACCACGAGATCCGCGAAGCCTACGGCGACCGCCGCTACGCGCCCCTCGGGCGCGCGGTCGTGGAGGCGCGCGTGACCGATGCGGGCGAAGCCATGTTCCTCCCGGCCGTGTACCGGATCGGAGAGGTGCGCTGGCACGAGGGGGAACCGGGGCCCCTCGAGGAGATCGTGGCCTTCGAGGGCCTGTACTCGAGCGCCGCGGAGGCGGGCGAGCGGATCCTCGTCACGGGCCATCTCGAGGGGGAGAGCGCGGGCGCCCGGCGCCTCGTGGTCGGCTCGGGCTTCCTGCCCGACGGCGGGTCGCTCCGCGTCACCGGTTCCTAGGGCGCGCCGTCACCGTGGTAGCGAATCAGCGACCTGGCGGTCGGCCGCAGATGGATGGACTCCACCTCGCCGGTCAGAAGCGGCTGCATGCCTCCCTGTACGATCGGGCCGCCGTTGCGCCAGTCGGGTCGCATGGCGGCGCAGTGCTCGCGATCGCGGTAGGCGGAGAGGACGACGAGGAGGGAGGGGTCCTGGATG